>NZ_FWXM01000004.1:0-574375 GCF_900176315.1 Chryseobacterium sp. YR221 | reverse complement strand
TTTATTTCTAATTGACCAAATGTTTTTTGAAGAAAATTTAAAGTTTATTTTGTAACCTTAACTCCTTCTCTAAACCCTCAATCCATCTACTCCTGCGCTCCCATATTGGGACTGCAAAGATACAAATCTTTTTCACTTTCGCAACTTTTATTTTTAAAAAGTTTTGATCGTGTTTTTTAGAATTATTATCTTTTTGAGTATGTCGTTTCTGCTTAGCTAAAAGCTCTTCTGCGCTTACTGAGTCTCTTTCGTTTTTCAGTGGGGCAAAGGTAAGCCAACTTACCTATACCAAACAAGTTTATTTAACTTTAAATTCATATTATGTTCATATTTTATCCTAACCTACTGGCAGGCAAGGGAGAAAATTTTAAACAAATGTTTGAAGCAACGCATTGGAATGTGGGAGGGAGCTGAGATGAGGAGCAATGAGTGATAAGTGATAAGTGATAAGTGATGGAAGTTATACATATATATAGTAGGATATTTTTTTATAGGATAGAGTATCTCAATTATGTTTGGGCTAAAGCCAAGGGAGAGGCTGTTTTTATTTGAGCGGGCTAAAGCCCACTCCTATTGATTGTATTCTCAATTACAATGGCTTTCTCTTTTGTATTCTTGAAATCCACCCCAATTACTTATTACTCATTACTCATTAACTACTCCTCTCCTAGCCCCGATAGAAACGGATACCCCACAGCATAGGCCGGAACGCGCAAGGATTACAGCCATGGAAAGCCTTGGCGCGAGGAGTATGAGTGGATAGCGGGAAAAAGCTACTGGTGTTAGAGAGTCTGAGTGTTGGTGGGTTCTAGAGTTTGGGAGTTGAGGGGTGAAAAAAAAACATTCCGTGGAAATCTTAGCTGTTAAAGATTCCCACGGAATGAGTATAAATTGAAGTTATATATTTTAATTCAGAACATAGGATGTTCCGTCTCTTCCGTCTTTTAATTCGATGCCTTCAGCCAGTAGTTTGTCTCTGATCTGATCTGAAAGGTCAAAGTTCTTGGATTTTCTTGCCTGATTTCTAAGTTCAATTAAAACTTTCAATGTCTGATCAAGTTTTTCATTGTTATTTTCTTCCACAGCCTGTAATCCCAGTACATCAAAGATAAAGGCATTCAAGGTTGACTTTAAATCTTCAAGGTCTTCTGTAGAGATTGTTTCTTTGGCATCATTTAAAGCAAAGATATATTTTACCGCTTCAAATAAATGAGCAATCAGAATTGGAGAGTTGAAATCATCGGTTAATGCTTCATAACATTTGTTTTTCCATTCTTTAAGACTGAACCCGGATTGCTTATTATCGTCAGGAGTGATTGAGTTTAATACTTTCACAGCCTCCATCAATCTGATAAATCCTTTTTCGCTGGCTATCATCGCATCATTGGAAATATCTAGAACACTTCTATAATGTGCCTGCAGGAAGCAGAAACGAACAATTGAAGGATGGAAAGGCTTCTCAAAGAAGTCGTTATCTCCTGTCACCAACTGCATAGGAAGAATATAGTTCCCTGTAGATTTACTCATACGCTGGGAATTCATTGTCAACATATTGGCATGCATCCAGTAATTTACCGGAGCAGCGTCATTGCAAGCTTTTCCCTGTGCAATTTCACATTCGTGGTGTGGGAATTTCAAATCCATTCCTCCTCCATGAATATCAAAAGTTTCCCCAAGATATTTTGTACTCATCGCTGTACATTCAAGGTGCCATCCCGGGAATCCTTCTCCCCAGGGAGAGTTCCATCTCATAATGTGAGCGGGAGAAGCTTTTTTCCAAAGGGCAAAATCCTGTGGGTTCTTTTTCTCACCTTGTCCGTCAAGATCACGGGTATTGGCAAAGAGCTCTTCTATATTACGTTTTGAAAGCTCACCATAATTCAGTCCTCTTTTATTGTATTCCAATACATCGAAGTATACTGAACCGTTGCTTTCGTAGGCAAAACCTCTTTCAATCAGCTTTTGAGTCAGTTCGATCTGTTCTACAATATGACCTGTGGCTGTAGGTTCAATATTGGGAGGAAGCAAATTAAACATCTGTAAAACTTTATGAAAATCCACTGTATATTTCTGTACGATTTCCATAGGCTCCAGCTTTTCAAGCCTGGTCTGTTTTACAAATCTGTCATTATCTACGTTTCCATCGTCGGTAAGGTGTCCAGCGTCGGTAATGTTTCTTACATATCTCACTTTATACCCTAAATGCATCAGGGTACGGTAGATAAAATCGAAAGAAAGGAAAGTTCTTACATTTCCCAGGTGTACATTACTGTAAACGGTAGGTCCACAGACATACATTCCGATGTTACCTTCTAAAATAGGTTTGAATATTTCTTTTTCTGCTGTAAGCGAGTTATATATTTTTAGTTGCATTTATTTTTTATTAAAAGATTCAATAGTTTAAGATTCAAAAATTAGTTAAAATAATATTCTGTCACAACAAATAATTGTTGTGATATAAATTTTATCTGAAACTTTTTTAAATTTTATCATAATTAAATCGCTTTTAAATGATGCTGCAGATGGTCTACATAATCATTGATAATAAATTCCAAGGTAAAAACCCGAGGTTCCGTTTTGGTGGTATCACAGGTTCTCTGTAGTGCCTCATCAGGAATATTTTCAACAATACGAACTATCTGATAATTCAAAGCCTTCCAAAGGTCGATGACCTCATCAGTAGGAATATTCTGATAGTTCTGGATCTTCACCCATTCATTTTGATCGTATACAATATTCTCGTTCTCCTTATATTGAGTGACTACAAATCTACGGATATTTGTAAAAGCACTATCACAAAGATGGCCTATAATTTCTTTTTTAGACCATTTTTCTGATGTAGCCTTATAGATCCATTCTTCTTCAGAAATTGTCTGAAATCTCTGCAGTTCGGCATCAATAATATTTTTAAGAACCTGATAATTCATTCCTAGTAATCTAGTTTTGCATGGCTTCCTACATAATGTAAGAATTCCTGTCTTGTAATAGGGTTTGTTCTGAAAATACCGCTTAATTCTGCCGTGATGGTAGAGCTTGCCGTATCTTTAATTCCTCGGCAGTTTACACAAAGATGTTTGGCATCAATGATGCAGGCTACATCTTTTGTTCCTAAAGCTTCTTTCAGGGCGTCCACAATCTGCATGGTCAGTCTTTCCTGGACCTGTGGTCTTTTTGCATAATAATCAACAATTCTGTTAATTTTTGAAAGACCGATTAC
The DNA here is from genome assembly GCF_900176315.1 of Chryseobacterium sp. YR221. Classification (NCBI taxonomy): domain Bacteria; kingdom Pseudomonadati; phylum Bacteroidota; class Flavobacteriia; order Flavobacteriales; family Weeksellaceae; genus Chryseobacterium; species Chryseobacterium sp. YR221. The sequence continues at coordinate 571,158 of NZ_FWXM01000004.1, read as the reverse complement.
TTCTCCATTTGAGATATAGGCTACGTGTGCTCTTCCAATAATCGGTAAGAAGTGATGTTCACAGAAAGAGTATACGGTAATATCTTTTTCCACCAACATCTGACGGTATTTATATTTATTGGAAAAGGTAGAAATCCCAGGTTTGTTTTCCGGAAGAAGACCTCCGAAAATCTCATTCACATACATTTTGGCAACACGCTTTGGGGAATCTTTTAAAGAGTCGTCTGTCATGTCTAATCCCAGGGTTTCCATAATTTCTCCAAACAGCTCAGTAATTTTTTCTATTTTTTCCTGTGGCGATTTATCAAAAGCATTTTCCCTTATAGGCGTATGTTCTTTTCCTGTGAAAATATCATCGTCGTTATCAGTAAAATCAACCATTTTTATTTAATTTGCAGCAAAAATACGGATAATATTAATTCATCTATTTCAAATTGGACCGAAAAATATTATCTTTTATAACTAGTCTTATTAAAATAACCTATGATTATTGTCGAAGAAGTACAAAATGAAAAACATAAAAAGGAATTTCTAGAATTCCCTGCACAACTTTATCTCCACGACAAACATTATATACGCCCTTTAAATAAACATATCGAAGAAATTTTTGATCCTCAAAAGAGCAAGTTTTTCAAATATGGAACGTGTAAAAGATTTTTATTTAAAAAGAATCATAAAACTGTAGGCAAAGTCGCTGTTTTTATCAACACCTGCTATGAACAAAAGCAACCAACGGGAGGTTTTGGTTTTTTCGACTGTATTCATGATCAGCAAACGGCTAATTTTATTTTTGACCATTGTAAAAATTGGCTTCAGGAAAAAGGAATGGAAGCAATGGATGGCCCTATCAATTTTGGCGAAAGAGATAAATTTTGGGGTCTTTTGATTGAAGGTTTTACGGAGCCTTTGTTTGGAATGAACTATAATCCCCCATATTATAAGGAGCTTTTTGAAAATTATGGTTTTCAGATTTATTTTGAACAATTTTGTTTTACAAGACCCATTTTCGCAGAGGTTTCACGGGTTTTCACTATTGCGTATGAGAGAAACAGGAGAAATCCTGCTATTTCCGCCCAGCCTATGAAAAAGAATAACCTGAAAAAATTTGCCAAAGATTTTACGGAGGTGTACAATAAAGCCTGGGCTTCCCATGGTGAAGGAAAACATATAGAGGAAGCTAAGGTTTTGAAAATGTTTAATACCATGAAACCTATTATCAATGAACATATCTCATGGTTTGTCTATGAAAATGAAAAACCGATTGCCATGTGGATCAATCTTCCGGACCTTAACCAATGGTTTAAATATCTCAATGGAAAATTCGGAGTTTTTGAAAAGCTTAAATTTTTATGGTTAAAGGAATTTAAAAAGAATGAAAAAATGGTTGGTCTTGTTTTCGGCATAGTCCCTGAATGGCAGAAAAAAGGGATTGATGGATATATGATCTGGAAGGGAACACAACATTTGAGAGAGCATACAGATTTTACAACTACTGAACTGCAGTGGATTGGTGATTTTAATCCAAAGATGATCAAAATTGCAGAAGCTCTTGATACAACAGTGACCAGAAAACTGGCAACTTACCGGTATTTATTTGATAGAAATAAAGAATTTGAAAGGCATCCTATCCTTTAAAATGAGGAAGTCTAGGTATGAAAAATGAAAGTTACTGAAGACCAAAGGTTCAGTTTTGCTTCATATTAAAAATAAAAACCCTGCCTTACAGACAGGGTTCCTTTCATTTTGGTACTTTTATTAGAATAGCTCACCTGCTACTTTTTTAATATTATCACTTTTTCCCATTGAGTAAAAGTGTAAAACAGGAACTCCAAAATCCAGCAGTTCTCTGCATTGGGCAATTGCCCATTCTACTCCTATCTGCTTTACAGCTTCATTATTCTTGGCATTTTCCACAGCTGTGATCAGTTCTTCCGGAAGGTCTATTTTAAATACCTGCGGGAGAATTTTCAGATGCTTCTTTGTTGCAATAGGTTTAATTCCCGGAATAATAGGAACGGTAATTCCCATTTCTCTTGCTCTCTGAACGAATTCAATATACTTTTTATTGTCAAAGAACATTTGAGTTACAATATAATCTGCTCCGGCATCTACTTTCTGCTTGAGCCACTTCAGATCATAATTCATGGAAGGTGCCTCCATATGTTTTTCGGGATAACCAGCCACTCCTATGCAGAATTTATTAAGTTCATCACAAATCTGATCTTCATCATGAAGGTACTTCCCTCTTCCCAGGTTATTAATCTGGTTCACGAGATCCATAGCACTGGCATGCCCTCCCTGGGTAGGTTCAAAATACTGATGTCCTTTCATTGCATCTCCCCTCAATGCCATAACATTATCTATTCCAAGGTACATACAGTCTACCAAAAGATATTCTGTTTCTTCTTTTGTAAATCCTCCACACAATAAATGTGGCACGGTATCTACATTATATTTATGCTGAATAGCTGCACAGATTCCCAATGTTCCAGGTCGCATTCTTGTAATACGACGTTCCATCAGGCCATTTCCTTTATCGAGATAGATATATTCCTCTCTTGAAGTGGTAACATCAATGAACGGAGGTTTGAATTCCATCAGCGGATCTATGTTTGTATACAGATCTTCAATACCGATTCCTTTCTGTGGTGGAACAACTTCTAAGGAGAATAAAGTTTTTCCATTTGCGTTTTTAATGTGTTCTGTTATCTTCATGTTATATTTTAGTTGTTGGTTGATAGTTGATAGCTAAGAGTTTTGATTTGTAAACAAACTATCAACTCTCACCCATGAACTATAAACTTTTTTTAATCTGCTAAGTTGGGTGACAACCACTTTCTTGCTTCCTGAATGCTACAACCTCTTCTTGCAGCATAGTCTTTAAGCTGGTCTTCTGTAATTTTTCCTAAACCGAAATATTTTGCATGCGGGCTTCCGAAATAGTATCCGGAGACAGCAGCTGTAGGAAACATGGCTAAACTTTCAGTAAGGTAAACGCCAATATTTTCTTCTACTTTTAAAAGATCCCAGATTGTTTTCTTTTCCAAATGGTCAGGGCAAGCCGGATATCCGGGTGCCGGACGAACTCCTTTGTATTTTTCGGCAATCAGATCTTCATTGCTTAAGCTTTCCTGGTTGGCATAGCCCCAATATTCTGTTCTTACTTTTTTATGTAAAAATTCGGCATAGGCTTCTGCAAAACGGTCAGCCAATGCTTTCACCATGATGGAATTATAATCATCATTGGCTTTTTCATATTCAGCAGACAATTCATCTGTTCCAAAGCCTGTAGTCACACAAAAGGCTCCCACATAGTCTGTCTTTCCCGAACTTTGAGGAGCAATAAAATCACTTAAAGCCAGATATTCTTTTCCTTTTGATCTTTGGGCCTGCTGTCTTAAAGTTAAAAATTTAGCCTGCTCATTATTATTCTCATCAAAGATTAAGATATCGTCGGACTCATTGGAGTTGGCTTTAAAAATTCCAAAGATCGCTTTTGCCGTTAATAGTTTTTCATCTAAAATTCTTTTTAAAATAACCTGAGCATCTTTAAATAATTCTTTAGCCTGAACCCCTACTACCTCATCTTCTAAAATATTCGGATATTTCCCATGTAGGTCCCAGCTTCTGAAAAACGGCGACCAGTCTATAAAAGGAAGAAGCTCATTCAAATCCTGGTTTTCAAAAACTCTTATACCTAAGTTATTCGGTGTGAAAATTTCTTCATTCTCCCAATCAATGGTAAAATGACTTTGTCTTGCTTCTTCAATTGATACATAGTCTTTATCAACCTGTCTGTTCAAAAACTTTTCCCTGAAATCTGAATAATCATTCTTTAAATCTGAAACATATTCTTTATTCCGGTCACCCAACAATGAACTTACTACATTCACAGCTCTTGAGGCATCATTCACGTGAACAACTGCATTTTTATATTTTAAATCGATTTTCACTGCAGTATGTGCTTTTGATGTAGTAGCTCCCCCAATCAATAAAGGAAAATCCAAGTTTTGCCTTTCTAATTCAGAAGCGATATACACCATTTCATCCAAACTTGGGGTGATTAACCCACTTAGTCCGATGACATCTACTTTTTCTGCAATGGCTGTCTGAATAATCTTTTCGGCAGGTACCATCACTCCAAGATCAACGATTTCATAATTGTTACAGCCTAACACCACGCTTACAATATTTTTACCGATATCATGAACGTCTCCTTTTACTGTTGCCATTAGAATCTTTCCATTGGCAGGTCTTGAACCATCTTTTTCGGCTTCAATATAAGGTTGTAAATAAGCAACTGCTTTTTTCATTACCCTTGCTGACTTTACTACTTGCGGAAGGAACATTTTTCCACTTCCAAATAAATCTCCTACCACTCCCATTCCTGTCATCAGATTAATTTCTATGACATGAAGGGGTTTTTCGGCGGCCTGTCTTGCTTCTTCTACATCTTCTTCAATAAAACGGTCAATCCCTTTTACCAATGCATACGTAATTCTTTCCTGCAAAGGATTGTTTCTCCATTCTAAATCTTCTGTTTTTTCTTTTTTTACCGACTTATGTTTTTCGGAATAATCAAGAAGTCTTTCTGTAGCATCTTCTCTCTTATCAAGAATAACATCTTCTACAAGCTCCAGAAGTTCTTTATTGATTTCATCATACACTTCCAGCATTGCAGGGTTTACAATTCCAATGTTCATTCCTGCCTGAATGGCATGATAAAGAAATACTGAATGCATAGCTTCCCTTACGGTATCATTTCCACGGAATGAGAAAGAAACATTACTCACTCCCCCACTTACAGAAGCATAAGGAAGGTTTTGTCTCACCCATCGGGTAGCTTCTATAAAGTCGATGGCATTTTTCCTGTGCTCATCCATTCCTGTAGCCACCGGGAAAATATTCAAGTCGAAAATGATATCTTCGGCAGGAAAACCAATCTGGTTCACCAAAATATCATAAGACCGTTTTGAGATTTCAATTCGTCGTTCAAGATTATCTGCCTGCCCTACCTCATCAAATGCCATTACAATTACTGCAGCACCATATCTTTTGATCGCTTTTGCATGTTTGATAAATTCTTCTTCTCCTTCTTTTAAACTAATGGAGTTTACCACACATTTTCCCTGTGCTACCTGAAGACCGGCTTCTAAGATTTCCCATTTGGAAGAATCAACCATGATGGGGATTCTTGCGATATCCGGTTCGGAGGCAATTAAGTTCAGGAACTTGATCATGGACGCTTTTCCGTCAATCAATCCATCATCAAAATTGACATCGAGAATTTGTGCTCCGCCTTCCACCTGATGACGGGCAATATCTAATGCTTCAGAGAATTTCTCCTCTTTAATTAGTCTTAAAAATTTTTTGGAGCCGGCAACATTTGTTCTTTCACCAACATTGATGAAATTACTTTCCGGTGTTATGATAAGAGGCTCAAGGCCTGATAATCTTAAATACTTCATCTAATTTTATTCTTCTAAAATATAATAGGCATTATTTGCATTCTGCCTTAATAAATCTCTATGCTTAGCTAAAGCAGTGATCAGTGGAAATCTCTTGTATGCTAAACCATGCTCTTTAGCAAATTTTTCTATCTCCTCTGTGATTTCGTTATAATACATATAGCTGTAGCTTGGAAATAAATGATGGGCAACATGGAAATTAAAATTCCCCAACACATTTCTCACCAGCCAATTATTTTCTTTTAAATCATTCGTCACTTCAAACTGGTGACGAAGCCAGCTAAATGGAAGCCCATTGTTCCTGTCCAATCTTGGAAAAGCATTATCAGGCAGCGGATGTAAAGGCAATAAAACAAACAAAGCAAAAATGCTTGCTGAAATCACCTGTAAAAACCATGCTCCCAACGCTAATCCTACTGATACTTTAAAGAACACCACTGGAACTACAATCTGATAAAAAAAGTAGAACAGTTTATATCCTATCATTTTCACTTTCTCTATTACGGGTATTCTTCCCTGGGTTTTTAATATCACTCTTTCCTTATCAAAGAAATCTCTAAAATCTCTTATAAACATCCAGTTGAATAAATACAACGGATATACTAAAAAGAAAAACTTATCCTGGTATTTCTGTACCCCTTTTGCTTTGATCCAGGGAACGATTAGCAGCAAACCACTCTGCTCAATATCCGTATCCCAGCCATCCACATTAGGATAGGCATGATGACTTGCTATATGTCTTTTTTTCCAGATGTAGGAATTAGCTCCCACAAAATCAAAAATGTGTAACACCAGAAAGTTTAGTCTTTTACTTTTATAAATGTTGTTATGAGCTGCTTCATGGATAAGATTTAAATAAATCAAGACCAGAAAAACTCCCATGACAACAAAACTTAGTACATACAACCAGGGGACCTCTGCGTTGAGAACAGCAACAAAGTATAAACTTATATAGATCAACGGCAGAATAACCGCCTTCAACTGGATATAAATATCTCTGTTCCCGGGAATTTCTTCTACCCGTTGGTTCACTTTCTTCCTTAGTTCATTAAACAGTTTCGCATCGTCAGAATCTTTGAAATAACTCGGCTTTTCCATTATATTAAACTTTATGGTTTATTTAAAGTTAATATTTATAATCCAGCCTACATTATTGATTTTAATTAAAAAAATCTATCAAATCATACAAATTCTTTCAATTTTCTTGGCGGATATTTTTCGACAAGATCAGCAATCGCTTTGATATGTTCCGGAGTAGTACCGCAGCACCCTCCGATAATATTGATCAATCCTTTTTCTACATATTCCTTGATTTGTCTGGCCATATCTTCCGGTGTCTCATCATATTTTCCAAAGGCATTCGGTAAACCTGCGTTCGGATAGGCTGAAACATAGAATTCTGAATTATGGGCCAACGTCTCCAGGTAAGGCGTCAGCTGATCTGCTCCTAAAGCACAGTTGAATCCAACACTTAACAGGTTCAAATGAGAAACTGAAATCAGAAAAGCTTCTGCTGTCTGCCCGCTCAATGTTCTTCCTGAAGCATCTGTAATGGTTCCTGAAACCATGATTGGAATTTTAATTCCCCTTTCATCCTGCAGCTCATCGATAGCAAACAAAGCTGCTTTGGCATTCAACGTATCAAAGATGGTTTCTACCAATAGAATATCTGATCCTCCGTCTAATAATGCTTCACACTGCTGTCTGTAAGCTACTCTCAATTCTTCGAAAGTAATTGCTCTGTATCCCGGATCGTTAACATCAGGGCTTAAACTTGCCGTTCTGTTTGTAGGACCTATAGATCCCGCCACAAATCTCGGTTTATCAGGATTTTTTGCTGTGTATTCATCACAGGCTTTTCTGGCAATTCTTGCAGACTCATAGTTCAGCTCATACACCAGTTCTTCCATATGATAATCTGCCATAGCGATAGTAGTTCCTGAAAATGTATTCGTTTCAATAATATCAGCCCCTGCTTCCAGGTATTTTTTGTGAACTTCTTCAATAGCATGGGGCTGAGTCAAAGAAAGCAAATCATTGTTTCCCTTAACCGGATGTTCCCAGTCTTTGAAGCGTTCTCCACGATAATCTTCTTCTTCAAACTTATAACGCTGAAGCATGGTTCCCATAGCTCCGTCAAGGATGAGGATGCGCTTTTGGAGTTGAGAGTTGAGAACTGAGAGTTGAAAGTCTTGTATGCTATTTTTCATTTTCTATTTTTTTGTAATAATTTATAAATCCGCTGATAAGTTTTTTACATAAAAGGATTTTTCTATTTACAATTTCAAAATCATCTTTAGAAATATATACTTGGTCTAAAGCCAGATAAAATTGGGTTTCCAGTTCGTAAAGAGATCCTCTGGCAATATGCAAAAAGTGTAATGTATCTTTAGATATTCTTCTTCCACATCCTTCTGCTATATTTGATCGGACTGAAATAGCGGCTCTTCTTATTTGACTGGTTAAAGCAGATACTTCTTCTTTAGGAAAATTTGTGGTCAAAATATAAGTTAGGTTAACCAATTTTCTTCCTTCAATCCAAACCTCTAATTCTGTATAATCTTTACTCATTTTTTATCTATAAACTGTCAACCCTAAACCCTCAACTAATCTAAAGCTTGTTTTAAATCTGCAATGATATCTTCTACATTTTCCAAGCCTACAGAACAACGTACCAGACCTGCTGTAATTCCTACTTCATTTCTTTCTTCGTCAGACAGTTTGGAATGAGTTGTAGAAGCCGGGTGAGTAACGATCGTTCTTGTATCACCTAAGTTGGCAGAAAGTGAACACATTTGTATCTTGTCTAAGAAATTTCTTCCACCCTCTATTCCTCCTTTTATTTCAAAAGCAACGATATTTCCTCCCAGTTTCATTTGTTTTTTGGCAACTTCATAGCTCAGATGGGATTTCAGGAATGGATATTTAACCAATTCCACATTAGGATGGCTTTCTAAAAACTCGGCTACTTTCAATGCATTTTCACAATGTTTTTCAACACGGATTGCCAATGTCTCCAGACTTTTTGATAATACCCATGCATTAAAAGGAGATAATGCAGGACCTGTATTTCTTGCGAAAAGATAAATTTCTCTGATCAGGTCTTCTTTTCCTACTGCAATTCCTCCTAAGACTCTTCCCTGTCCGTCAATCAATTTCGTGGCTGAATGTACAACAACATCTGCACCATATTTAATTGGCTGCTGAAGATAAGGTGTTGCAAAACAATTATCTACAATAAAAATAAGATTGTGTTTTTTTGCAATTTTTCCAAAAAACTCCAAATCCAAAATTTCAATAGCAGGATTAGTAGGAGTTTCCAGGTATAGAATCTTTGTATTCGGTTGAATATATTTTTCAACATTTTCAGCATCACCGGCCTTGAAATAAGTAGTTTCAATATTCCATTTCGGGAAATACTTGGTGAACAAGGTGTGGGTAGATCCAAAAACCGACTGGCAGCTTACAATATGATCTCCGGCATTCAATAATGCCGCAAATGTGGAATAAATTGCAGCCATTCCTGTAGCAAATGCATATCCTGCTTCTGCACCTTCCATTTTTGCAATTTTATCTGTGAATTCCGTTACATTCGGATTAGAGAAACGGCTGTATAGATTTTTAGGCTTTTCTTCGGCAAAACTCGCCCTCATATCTTCGGCATCCTGAAAAATAAAGCTGGATGTAAGGTATAATGGTGTGGAATGCTCGTCAAACTGAGTTCTTTCAGTTTGGGTTCTTATTGCTGATGTTTCAAAATTCTCCATATAGTTTTAATTAATTTATCAATATAGCAGTCTAACAATTTAATAATGAGATTCTTCGCAATGCTCAGAATGGTAATTTACAAGTATTGGTAAACTGTTAAATTGTCAGATTGTTACATTAATTTTATTTTATTTCACTTACTCTTAAAATATCTCCGAAAACACCTCTGGCAGTAACCTGCGCTCCGGCTCCGGCTCCCATAATAACAATTGGATTTTCACCGTAGCTTTCTGTATAAATCTCAAAGATTGAATCAGAACCTTTTAACTGTCCTAATGCTGAACTTCCCGGTACGGACACCAATTTCACATCAAGCTGTCCTTTTTCTTCCTGAAGATTCCCATGCAGATCTCCTACGTAACGCAAGACATGACCGGGCTCTTGGTTTTCTTTGATATTCTGATATTCTTCATCCAGTTCTTCCAGTCTTGAGATAAATTCATTTTTCTCTACGGAAAGAAGATTTTCAGGAATTAGATTTTGAATATTAATATCCTGGAATTCGTTGATCAGATCCAGCTCTCTTGCCAAAATCAGTAATTTTCTTGCTACATCATTTCCTGAAAGGTCTTCACGCGGATCCGGTTCTGTGTATCCTTTTTCCATTGCCTCTCCTATAATTGTAGAAAACTTATCATTTCTTACAGAGAAGTTATTGAAGATATAGCTCAGCGAACCTGAGAATACACCTTTGATTCTGGTGATATTTTCTCCTGAAAGGTGTAGTAATTTGATCGTGTCAATTAACGGAAGACCCGCTCCTACATTTGTTTCATACAAATATCGTCTGTTGTTTTTACTCAACGTATATCTTAGTTTACGATATTCTTCAATAGGAAGTGTGTTGAAGATCTTATTGGAAGAAACCAGGTCAAATCCGTTTTCTGCCAGGGCATGGTAGTTTTTCACAAAATCTTTACTTGCCGTATTATCCACAACAATCAGATTTTCCAACTGATTTTCGTTAGAGAATCTGATGAGTTCCTGTACATTTGAGGAGTGCTCTGCAGTCAAAACCTCATCATTCCAATTCGCATCAAAACCTTTTTTATTGAAAGCAATCTTCTTTGAATTGGCTACTGCAACTACTTTAAGATCTATTTTCTTACGTCTTTTAATTTCTTCTGAAGATTGAAGAACCTGTTCAATGAGTGTTTTCCCCACATTCCCGTGACCGATAATAGCCAGATGAACAGTCTTTGGTTTTTTGAATATTTCAGATTCTAAAATATTTCTGGTTTTTTCGTCCTGTGAAGAGGTTACCACGATGTTTACCCTGTTTTCTCCTGATACTTGGTTTAAAAGCAATGGGAAGACATTATTTCTGGCCAGCTCAGCAAGAACTTTATTAAAATCTTCTGCTACAAATCCAAGTACAGAAACATTATTGATACTGTAGATTTGGGAAACTTTCCCTGATTTTCTTTCTGCTTCAAATTCATCGATAAGGCAAGCTACTGCTTTTTCTGCATCATTTTCCTGAACCAAAATAGAGATTCCGTTTTCTATAGCTTGTTGGGAAATCACTCCCACACTGATACGCGCTAAAGTAAGCGCTTTAAAAATTCGTCCGTCAATTCCGATTTCTCCAAGGAAATCTTCTCCTTCAAATTTAATGATTGATCTGTTCTTCAAAAATTTTATTTCGTTAGCATTTTTCATGAGTCTATAAAATATTTTTTATGATAGTATTTAATTGTTGGTATTCCATTAGGAAGGCATCATGCCCATGTATTGATTGGATCTCGTGATAAGAAACATTCTTATTTTTCTCTGTCAGTCTTTCAAAACACATTCGGATTTCAGAAGCAGGAAAGAATAAATCTGTATCAACGGAGATCATGTGCATTCGGGCCTGGATTTTCTCCAGCATAGCTTCTTCTGTATTGATATTCATTAATAGATGATTCATCAGCCTGTACGCTTTTAAACTAAATCTATCGTTTAAAGCATTTCCGTGATAAACCAGCCAGTCTTCCGATTCTAAGCGTTGTTTATCCTTATTGTATTTATTTTGAAATCTGTCATTGAGTGATTGTGGAGTCCGATAGCACAACATGGCATGGATTCTGGCTTTTTGCAGAGGTTCATCTTTATCATTCAGTAAAAATTTCTGAACAAGGCATTGTGCATGAAGCCAGTCATGAGTTTTAAAATCACAGGCGATAGGGATAAATACTTCTGCAAGATCAGGCTTCTTGGAAAGCATTTCCCAAGCAATCCCTCCTCCTAAGGAGCCTCCAATAATGGCATATAAGGTTTCGATATGTAAAATTTCCAGTCCTTTCAAAAAGATATTGGCAATATCTGAAGGAGTGAAATCTTCATAGTCTTCAATTAAAAAATTATCGTAGCCGTTTCCGGGAATATTAAAACACAGAACTGTGTACTTTTTCGTATCAACTATCTGACCGTCGCCAATTAATTGTTTCCACCAGCCTTTTTCTCCGGATACATTTGAGTTTCCGGTCAACGCATGATTGATTAAAATAATAGGTGCAGTGAACAAGTCTTTCCCGAAAAGCTCATAGCTCAACGGGATATGGTATTCCTTTTTGGAATGGGTTTGATACGAAAGATTAATATAGTTTAGTTCTGTTTTCAATTCTATTATTTTTAATACAATTGAAAATGCCACAGGAAATGGCTGAAAAGAACTTCAGTAAGTTATCTGTCCAAAATAATTTTGGTAGAACGTAGCACCTTCTTTGCTTGCACAAAGGGTTGCTAAGGTTTCATAGGGTCTAATCCCTCAACCTTTCTTGATAACATTTTCAATATTTGAATGAACGAATGGTGCAAAGGTAGTTTTTTTCTTTTAATTTCAAAAAAAAATTAATTTAATATTTTAATATCCCCATAAACACAAGTGTTTCAAGCCTATATTAAGAATTATTCAGATGATAGGAATTGGAATTACTTTTCAAAAAAACTAACTTCGTATGGAAAATGATGATATATGACCTCCGAAAAAGAAAGATTACAAGATTCCAAATGGAAAAACTGGGGACCTTACGTAAGCAACCGGCAATGGGGAAATGTACGTGAAGATTACAGCTCAAATGGAAATGCCTGGAACTTTACCAATCATAACAATGCGGAGAGCTATGCTTACCGTTGGGGAGAAGAAGGTATTGCCGGTATTTCCGATGTCAAGCAGCTGTTCTGTTTTGCATTTTCATTTTGGAACAAGAAAGATAAAATTGTAAAAGAGCGATTCTTTGGACTGAGTAATCCTCAGGGAAACCATGGTGAAGACATCAAAGAAATATTTTATTATCTGGATAATACTCCTACTCATAGCTATATGAAAATGGTTTATAAATATCCGATCAATGCATTTCCTTATGATGATCTTGTCACAGAAAACGGCAGACGCAGCAAAAAGGAACCGGAATATGAAATTTTTGATACCGGAATCTTCAACAACGATGAATATTTTGATATTTTCATTGAATACTGTAAGGCTGACCATAATGATATCTTGGCAAGGGTTACGGTATGTAACCGAAGTCAGCACGCTGCCCCTATTGTAGTAGCACCAACAGCCTGGTTCAGAAACAATTGGAAATGGGGATACAATACTTATAGAGGTGAAATGCATACTTCTCATGATGGAAGTATTAGTATTGGGCATGACAGTATTTCAATTAAAAAGCTATACTCCAGAAACGGAAATGCACAAAGTGTATTTTGTGATAATGAAACCAATACTTCTAAGCTTTATGGAGCTCCCAAAACTGAAAATACTTATTTCAAAGATGGTATTAATGATTTCATTATTCACCAGGGAGACACTGTAAATCCTGAGAGGAGGGGAACAAAAGCTTCTTTTCTGATTGACGAATTTATTGAATCCGGACAATGTAAGATTTTTGAATTCAGATTATGTCCTGATGAAACTGATGAGCCTTTTCAAAGTTTCGATGAGATCTTCAATATCCGAAAAACTGAAGCTGAAGAATTTTACCACGAAATTCAAAATGACACCACGGATGAAGATGAAAGAAATGTCCAAAGACAGGCCTTTGCCGGACTTCTCTGGAATAAACAGTTTTATCATTACAATATTGGAAAATGGCTGAAAGGTGACCCCAATTTTGAAGCCCCCAGAAACTTTAATGAATATGTAAGAAATACAGAATGGAATCATCTTCACAATAAGGACATTATTTCCATGCCCGATAAGTGGGAGTATCCGTGGTATGCTACCTGGGATCTGGCATTTCACTGCGTACCCTTGTCTATGATAGATGCAGAATTTGCCAAGGGCCAGCTTTTGCTATTGACCAAGGAATGGTATATGCATCCTAACGGACAGCTTCCTGCCTATGAATGGAATATGAGTGATGTAAATCCACCTGTACATGCATGGTCCTGCTTCAGGGTTTTTAAAATTGATGAAAAAAATAACGGAAAACCGGATCTTTTATTCCTGGAAAAGGTATTCCAGAAGCTTCTCCTGAACTTTACCTGGTGGGTGAACAGAAAGGATAAAAACGGAAAGAATATCTTCGGAGGCGGTTTCCTCGGGCTTGATAATATTGGTGCTTTTGACCGGAATATGGATTTAAAAGACGGGCAACATCTTGAACAAGCCGACGGAACGAGCTGGATGGCTATGTACGCCCTAAACATGATGCGTATTGCCATGGAGCTGGCCCAATATTACCAGGTATATGAGGATATGGCTATCAAGTTTTTTGAACATTATCTTTATATCGCAGAAGCGATGGAAAACCTTGGTGAAGGCACCAAAGGCCTGTGGAATGAGGAAGACGGTTTTTTCTATGATGTTCTTCAGCTTGGAAACGGAGACAGCGTATCTTTAAGGTTAAGAAGTATTGTAGGATTAATACCTCTTTTTGCTGTAGAAATTGTAGACCATAGATTGCTGGAAAAGATGCCGAATTTCAGAAGCAGAATGGAATGGATACTAAAAAACAAACCTGAACTCACTAAACTTGTCTCTCATTGGGATGAGGAAGGCCATGGAAGAAAGCACTTAATGAGCATCCTCCGTAAAAACAGACTGACAAAAGTTTTAACGAGAATGCTAGATGAAAAAGAATTTTTGAGTTCTTATGGGATCCGTGCCATGTCTAAAGTATATGAAGAGAATCCATTTGTATTCTCTGTTCACGGAAGGGAAAATATGGTTTATTATACTCCTGCAGAAAGTGACAGCAGAATGTTTGGAGGAAACAGCAACTGGCGTGGCCCTATCTGGTTTCCTATCAATTTTCTGATTGTAGAAAGCTTACAGCGTTTCCATTACTATTATGGAAACAGTCTTAAAGTAGAGTTTCCAACAGGAAGCGGAGATAAGAAGAATCTTGATGAAGTGGCTCAAAATATCAGCAAGAGACTTTGCTCCATCTTCTTAAAGGATGAACATGGCCAACGCGCTTTCAACGGTGGAAATCCTAAGTTTAATTATGATGAACACTTTAGAGATTATATCACCTTCTTTGAATATTTCCATGGAGACAATGGCCGTGGTGTAGGAGCTTCTCATCAGACAGGATGGACAGCTACTGTAGCCAAACTTATTAAACCCAGACTTACATTTTAAAGAAAACGCTATACTGCATAAAAAAACCGGATGAAACATCCGGTTTTTCTTATTTTTAAAGAAAATAGAATTAAATTTTATCTCCATTAACAAAAACTTCGTATCCGATTTCTACATTCGGCTCTAAAGTTTTTGATACGGAACAGTATTTTTCAAAAGATAATTCTGCCGCTTTTAATGCTTTCTTAGGATCAATTTCTCCTTCCAAAAGGAATTTTACTTTAATAGATTTAAAAGGTTTTGCATCATCTACCTGCACTCTCTCCCCTTCCACTTCTGCCTGAAAACTTTTAATATCCTGACGCTGCTTCTTCAATATAGAAACCACATCTATTCCACTGCAGCCAGCTACAGCCATCAGTACACTTTCCATTGGTGATACCCCCTTAGCTCCCGGCTGGGAAGTATTGTCCAGAAGGATAGAGTTTCCTTGGGAGTTTGTACATTCAAATAAGAAGTCGTCGTTTATTCTGTTGAGTGTTATTTTCATTGTACGGATTTATATTTCAGGTTTTTTAATATTCTTATTCAAATATAAAAAACTTTAAGGATTAAACCTTAGGCTAAGACATGATATCAACAATAGCCTGAAAAAGATTATCCGGATTTTCTGCAATCCGGTTACACATGTACAAATACCATTCATCACCATATACAATATACTGTCTGCATGAGTAGCCTTCTTTATAGGTTTCATTCAGTAGATCTTCCTGTATTCCCAGTAACATTTCAAATTCATACTTAGATTTTGGAACGTCATATTGCTCAATAAGCTCTTTAACTCTATTTTGAATTTTATTATGGTGCGTAGCAATAGAACATCTTCTGTTTTTAAGGAAAAGAGTTTCAATATAATTAATGTATAGGTCGTCTAAATGTTTTCCTCTCTCTACAGCATGTCCTGGAGGAACAGCAAAAGCACCTTTTACAATTCTTATTTTCCCTTGTGTTTCATTTAATACTCGTTCAAGATCTTTTGGAGTACGGTTTAAATAAGCCTGAAGGGTAATTCCCACATTTGAAAAATCAGGAGATATTTTACAATAGGTATTAATAATATCATCAGTTCTATCAACTCCTTCAGCGCTAATCACTATTTCAATATCTTTTTTATGAGCAGATTCCGCTAATAACACTAAATTATTATAAGCGAGATCCTTATCTATTGCAAGCCCAATATGTGATAAATCCAAAGAAACGATAGAATTAATCTTCTCTTCTTTCACCTTATTAATTAAATCAAAGAAATGTTGAGTTACCAATTCTGATTCTTCCACTGAACGGGTACTCTCCCCCATAAACTCTAGGGAAGTGGGAAGCCCTTTATCATTAATTCTTTTAGCAGTAGCTAAAGCTTCTTCCATCTTTTCACCTCCGATATATCTTTTAGCTGCTTTCAGTAGGAGTTTAAAGAGCTCAGGATTGTTAAGAATATATTCTTTTGCGCCTTCATTTAGTGCTGCTATTTTCAACAGTGCACCTGCTTTTTCTTTTAGTTCCATTTTATCTTTTTAATTTGTCTTTAAATTATTTTTATAAAATTCCTCTCGCTTTTATCTCCAAATATTTATTGATAACATCAATGTTCAAGTTTTCAGGAAGGGTATATACGGTATAAATTCCATATTTACGAAGCTCCTGAATAATTAGTTTCTTTTCAAATTCAAATTTTTCAGCGACAATCTCATCATATATTTCCTGCATATTTTCAGGATTTTTATTACTCAAAGTCTGTAGCTCTGCATTTTTAAAAAATACAACTACCAGCAAGTGATTTTTAGCAATCCCACGAAGATATTTCAGCTGACGGTTTAATCCGTCCAGCGTCTCAAAATTGGTAAAAAGTAAAATTAAGCTTCTTTGGTTGAGTGAGTATTTTACATCCTGATACAACCGGTTGAAATCACTTTCAAAAAAGTCTGTTTTAATATTGTACAGGGCTTCTGATATTTTTTTCAATTGTCCGGACTTATTATCAGCAGCAATTTTATTTTCTGCTTTTTTTGAAAAGGTCATCATTCCCGCCCGGTCCCCTTTTCTCAGAATAATATGAGACAATGCCATGGCAGCATTAATAGAATAGTCCAGCAGACTTAATCCATTGAAGGGCATTTTCATTGTTCTGCCTTTATCAATCAGTATAAAAATACGTTGCGATTTTTCATCCTGAAATTGGTTAACCATTAAACGATTGGCTTTGGACGTTGCTTTCCAGTTGATGGTTCTGATATCATCTCCAGGAACATAATCCTTGATTTGTTCAAACTCCATAGTATGTCCCAACTTTCGGACTTTCTTAATTCCTCCCAGCATAAATTCGCTCTGCAAGGCCATCAATTCATATTTTCTGAGATGGATAAAGGATGGATAGGAAGGTAAGATCGCACCCTTCTGAAAACTAAATCTTTTGGAAACCAATCCCAATGGTGAAGAGGCATATACATTCAGACTTCCAAAATGATATTCTCCTCTTTCTTTAGGTTCCAGTGCATATTGGAAAAAAGTATTTGTCCCGGAATGAATATGTTTTTCAATTAAAAAATCTCTTTTCTGAAACTGGAAAGGTATTTCATCAATAATTTTGGTAGTAATCTTAAAGCTGTAATTGTTTTTGATATCAATTTTTACAAAGTTTTCGTCGCCATTGGACAATTTCTCCGGTAATATTCTTTGAGCCTGTAATGCATTTTTCTGATTAAAGAGAAGTAGATAATCAACCATTACTGCAAGAAAACAAAGCAGCAATACCATGTGGGCAGCCCACATCAATGCCGGGAAGAAAAATGCCAAAACATACAGAACACCCACTCCAATGAGCGTAAAGAAGAAACGTGTATTGATGTATAAGTTTTTCATTTATAGGTTTCAGGTTTCAGATTATAGGTTTTAGTAAACGTTTATGAACTTTATCCCCATTGTTGTCACTGTAGAGAATTAATTAGGCCATTCAGCATTTTTGAAATTTCTATAATATCTTGATTTAATTTTAAATAATTTTCTTCAGTTAAAAAATTGAGTTTTTTTGAAATAATCAATTGCGTTTCTACTTCAGCACAACTTCCTCTTGATATCTTTAAAAATTGCAGATAATCGAGCTTACTTCTTCTTGAATTTCCTTCAGCAATATTGGATGGTATAGAAACAGCAGCTCTTCTAAGTTGTGAAATTAACCCATATATTTCATCTTTAGGAAAAGACTCTGTATTTTTGTAAATTTCAGTAACAAAATCAATAGCCTTCTGCCAAACTAAAAGGTCTTTAAAATTTGCCATATATAAATATTCTGTTCCTTGAGTTAATAGATCCTATTACCTGCTACCAAAAAGCTACTACCTATCTCGGAATTTCTATTCCCTCTAAAATTTGACGGATAATTTCATCTGCTGTAAGACCTTCCATTTCTCTTTCAGGAGAAACGATTACTCTGTGTCGTAAAACAGCATAACTTGCTTCTTTAATATCTTCAGGAGTTACAAAATCTCTTCCTCTCAATGCCGCAAATGCTTTTGAAGCTGTAAGAAGTGCCAGTGAAGCTCTTGGAGAAGCCCCCAGATATAAAAACTGGTTTTCTCTGGTATTGATGATAATTTTAGCAATGTATTCCATCAACTGTGCTTCCACAATGATTTCTTTTACCAAATGCTGATAGCTTTTCAGCTGTTCTGCTGTAATGACATGATTTACGCCTTCGGTTTTATCTTCTTTTTTACTTTCATGCTGATTCCTGATGATGGCAATTTCCTGCTCAAGATTAGGATATCCTACATTGATTTTGAATAGAAAACGGTCCAGCTGAGCTTCAGGAAGTCTGTATGTTCCCTCATGTTCTATTGGGTTTTGGGTAGCTACCACAAGGAATGGTTCATCCATTATATAGCGGGTACCATCCATTGTAATCTGTCTTTCTTCCATCACCTCAAAAAGAGCTGCCTGCGTTTTTGCCGGCGATCTGTTGATCTCATCAATTAATATGAAATTGGAGAAAATAGGTCCTTTTTTAAATTCAAATTCGGAATTTTTCACACTGAAAACCGAAGTTCCTAAAATATCGGAAGGCATAAGATCTGGTGTAAACTGAATTCTGCTGAAACCTACATCAATCGTTTTCGCCAGTAGCTTTGCCGTAATTGTTTTGGCAACTCCGGGAACACCTTCAATTAAAACATGACCGTTTGAGAGCAGAGCAGCCAAAAGATGCTCTATCATATTCTCCTGCCCTACAATTACTTTTCCAATTTCAGATTTTACTTTATCAAGACTTGCGCGAAGCTCAATCATATCTATTCTGGACTGAAACTGGTCTTCGCTTTTATTAAGGTTTATAGCGCTTTGATTTTCTATGTTTTCGTTATCAAGGTTTTCCATAATTTTTATCTTTGGTTTTTTGACAGGCTTCGTTCTATCTTAAATTGTCCGCAAGGATTTTACTTTATTTCAGGATCTCATCAAGGAGTTTATTGATCCTTGCCAGGTCTTCTTTCATGACACTTGCATAAGGATCCTGTGCTTTTTTTATAAGTACTATTGCCTCATCTATCATCTCTATTGTTTTTCCGGTTTTCAATTGCAGTTTTTTAGCAAACTCCGAATCTAATTGCTGGGTATCAATCAGCAGATCCATTCTCACTTTATTTAAAAAGTACTGGGCTTTTTTGGCCATCATATCGTGAAAATCACCTTCCTGAAGATAAAGATTTCCTATGCTTTTTACAAAATCTAAGGAGGTATTTCTCAATGGCTCTATAACGGCTACCACCCTCTGCTTTCTTTTAGCATTAAAGAAAATAAACAGGGTAAGTCCACCCAGAAGAACCCACCAGGCATATTTCAAAGCAGGATTTGATAATACAAATCTCATAAAGAATCGTGATGCTTTCGTATTGCTGGGTACAAACCAAACCGTTTCTCTATCCTGAAGATAAGAAAAAACATCCTGTGTATATTTTACATTTCCGGGTTTCAGAAGATAGTAATTGGTGAGAAAAAGTGGCTCACAGTGAGCATAGATATTTCCTTTTCCAAATTTCACTTTAATAAAATTGGCCTGATCTGTATTTTTTCTTTCTACAGTCTTACCGAGTATTTCGATCTGGGGCTTAATAAATGAAAAACCTCTTCCAGACGGAAATTTATCCAGTTTAATAAAATCATTCTGATATTTTTTATCGGTGAGCTTCAGTACATTCTCTTCTTCAAAAGAAATATCTGAGTCATAATAACCAATACTGTCTGATATTTCTTTGGGCATACTGCGTTCCATAATCAACATCGCATCAGAACCATTGGATACCTGATCCAGGATTTTCTTCCATGACTCTTTGTCGATCTTATTTTCGATGACAACAATGTTATGAATTCCTTTTTTATGCTGATTATAATACTCGTAAGGTGTCTGCTCAATTTTTTTGAGTTTATTTTTAAAGAGGTCCTTTGCTTCATTATTAAAAACAAACAGCCCAAAAGGAGATTTCTCATTAATATCGAAGTTTTTGCGCCAGTTTGTAGTTTCTTTTTTGTTAACTTCAAGCAACGCCAGAATAACCATCACAACGATGAAAATTACAGCATATATTTTGAAAGTTTTATTCATGGTTCATCTTTAATTATGGTTTAAACTCCTGATACTGGTTTTTAAATTTTCTATAGCTCTGTTCTTCAATATTGAATTCTCCATACCATACATAATCAAAGATATGGGCAAGATTTGAAAATTCATTTTTCAGATGCGGAGCTTTTAACTCCATTGTATAATCTTTATTCGTTTTTTCAGGATTCCAATTGATCAGTTTTTTATCACTTAATTTTTTAAGAATAAATAAGAACTGATAACGCACCGCAGAACGGTAATCTCCTGCATGTTCAAACTTTGCAATGCTTTCAGGAAAATTAATCTCATGGATATTTTCATGAAGCTCTTCAACATTAATATTTATTTTTTCATTCTTTCTGCCAAAAATAAAGCTTCCGTCTTTTCCGAGCATATATCTGATGATAAAGTAGAGAAGAAATCCTACCAGGATAATGGCAAATAAACGGATGAGAACCGTTGTCAGTTCCGCAGATTTGGAAAGAGCTGTTTCTCCAAAAACACTCTGTAAAAGCTGTCCAACTTTTCTCATTAGCTTCTGCCAGAAAGATTCTCTTGGTTTCGTTACAGAATAGTCATATTCTTTACCTTTATATCTTGCAGGGATATTCTCTTTGAATTCCTTTGAATACACCCTATTTTCAGATACCGGATTTTTCATCAATACAGAATCTGCACGCAGCATACTGTGGTAATGACTTGTGCTCAAAGAATCACCCAAATAATCATCCACGGGATTATTCTCCTGAGCATTAACCAATTCCAGGGACAGAAAAAACAGTATGAAAAACAAAAATTTATTCATGACTACCTATCGTGTCTATTTCTTCAAGTTCTACTTTTTGATGAAGATCTGTTCTGCTATCATAATACATCAATCCTCCATTGATATACATCAGATTGGAAAGAAAGAATGAGAGAAGCATTGAAATACCATAAAATACAAAAAAAGCGATACCTAACGCCCCGGTAAAAGGATTTTGTTCAAAGTTTGCATCCGGAGCAGTCGTAAGGATTGATCCGTAAAAAAATATCATCGGGATATAGGTAAAAAATGAAGCGACAATAGAAATAATAATAACCATCACAAACGCCGCTCCCCAATACTTCCAGTATGGAGATTTTTCACTTCCGTTCGGATAGGAAAACTGTGCCCTCATCGAGTAGCTCAAACTTTCAAAAAAACCTCTGGACGAATTAAAATAATCATACATCAGAAATGTAGTGACATTAAATATCGTGGGATACACAAGAAATATAAGAAAAAAACCAATTACAACGAATATCAGGAGATAGGAAAACCCAATCACAAACATAGCCAGCGGTGCTACAATAAAAATAATTCCAAGGCAGAGCTTCGCTATTTTTCCAGCATTATTTTTAAAGTCACTCAGAATTTCATCTGTTTTTATATGTTCCGCCCCCTGTGCAATTCTCTTCATATAGAAAACAGGAAACAGATAATTGACGATGGCCAGAATCATAAAAAGTAAAAATGTGAGTAATCCCACAGCAATCAGCATTCCTCCATTTTCTGAAAAATATTGCTCAAAATAGTAGGTATCACCGCCAAGATTGGATCCGAAAAGCTGGGAAAAAAGCTCTTTATATCCGAAAACCACCACAGTTACCATGAGAATTAACAATAAACCATTAATCAAAAGATAACTTTTGAAATAGTTTTTCCCATATAACTTGAAAAAATTGAAACTGTCACTTATAAAAGTTCCAAAATCTCTTTTTTTATAAAACTGTATCATTGATTTGGTTATTATTTTTTTTATTGACAATTGATGGATATACAAAATAGTAAAACCCAATAATTGCAAGTGAACTGAAAATAATGACTATGTTTAAAGCCAAAGGCATTTTCAAAGCATGTCTTGTCACATATCCTTCAATAATTCCTGCACAAATAGTGAATGGAATGGTACTCAAAAATATTTTAAATGAATCTTTAAATCCCCTCTTAAAAGAATTAAACCTTGAAAAAGTTCCGGGAAACAAAATAGAAGCGCCCAAAATCAATCCACACATGGCTTCTACCACCATAGCAAAAATTTCAAAGACTCCATGGAGCCATATTCCCCGTGCACTCTCTTTCAGTGCTCCATACTCGTAGAAAAAATACTGAAAAGAACCCAGCATGACACTGTTGGAAAGAAGGGCAAACAAGGTTCCCACTCCTCCTGCAATACCATACATGTATAATTTGGCACCTACCTGGATGTTATTAAAGATAATTCCTATAGTACTTCCCCATGTAGACCCGCTTTGATAGATTCCTACAGCATTATTGTTTTTTATATTTTCAATAGTTTCATTTACGTAGCTTTCTCCAAGAATAATATTTGCGAAATCTTTATCATAGATAGCAGAAAGCACACCTATCGAAGTAAACAGAATAAAAAAAAGAAAAGCATACATCAGGTATCTTCTATACTGATAAACCAATAATGGAACTTCTGTCCGGAAAAAGTAAATCAACCGGTTCTCTTCTACTCTTTTTGTTTTATAAATTTTCTGAAAAATCTGAGAAGACAAGTGGTTTAAATAAACGGTTGTATTGCTTTTGGGATAGTACGTCTGTGCAAAAGACAGGTCATTGATCAAATTAATATACAATGAAGACAGGTCATCAGGATTTTTTTTAATTTTTCCTTGAATAACCTGTTCTATTCCCAACCATTTTTCTTTATTTTGTTTAATGAAATAAACTTCTCTCATAATTGTAAAGGCTAAAATAATAAAAATTATGTCTCAAATTGCGATAAATACTTCACAAAATGTAAATATTAACTTCAATACGGCCAGTGTAGGAGAAAGAATGCTTGCATTTATTATTGACCTTTTGATAAGGGTTGCTTTTGTTGTTATCGTATTTTATACTTTTTTTAATATTTTGGATTTGGGATACCTATTGAGTGGCCTCGATCAATGGTCTGTGATGGCCGTTTATATTGTGCTTACATTTCCAACTTACATTTATCCTGTTGTGTTTGAGAGTTTAACGGAAGGTCAGACTCCAGGTAAAAAACTGATGAAAATAAGAGTGGTAAAGATTGATGGTTATCAGGCCAGCTTTGGAGATTATATGATCCGGTGGGTTTTCAGGCTCGTTGATGTGTCTTTTGCAGGAGTAGTAGGTTTGGTTTCCATGATTATCACTAAAAACAATCAGCGCCTGGGAGATATCGCTTCCGGAACAGCAGTGATTTCTTTAAAAAACAATATTAATATCTCTCATACTATTCTCGAAAATATTCACGAGGATTACATTCCTTCTTTTCCTCAGGTTATTGCATTAAGTGATAACGATATGAGAATTATTAAAGACAATTATACCAAGGCATTGAAAATAGATGACCGTCAGATCATCACTAAGCTTTCCAATAAAATCAAAAGTATTTTAAAACTGGAAATAGATGCTACCCAAATGACGGAAAGACAATTTATTAATGTAATTATTAAAGATTACAACTACTACACCGGGAAAGATACTTAACAATACGGCAATCATTAATTTGCATCTTAAGGGAATGGTCAATTTGGAAATATCCTGTAAAAATTCAGGACAGAGATTATTTTACGATTATCCATTACTTATCATCCATTACTCATACTCCCCAGTGGTGCAATTTTTGTATCTTTATTCATAAAGCCTTACATCATGAATTTTGAAAACAATAAATCCGGAAACGGCGGAGTGCTTACTTTAAACAATGAAATAAAGGAAGTAGGAAGACTTACGTATACCATTTTCCCTGAAGATCATAAACTGATTATTTCTTTCGTATTGGTTCACCCTGAATTTGAAGGAAGAGGAATGGGGAAATATCTGGTAGAAGAAGCCATCAAGTTTGCCAGAGAAAATAGCTGGCAAGTATACCCCCACTGTTCGTATGCAAGATCAGTAATGATGAGAATGAATGATGTAGATGATATTCTATTAAAGAATTAAAACATCATTTAGCAGAATATCCTCAATATCGTTTGGGTAGTGTACTTCTAAATGATGATCAGAAGCTACCCATTCCATAATTTCCTGTAGGTTTAAAACTTTAGAATTAGGAATTCCCATTTTATCTAAAGCACAGGCATTACATTCCTGCTCATATTGATTGTGAATAGGGATTACGAATAGTTTTTTATCCATAAAAAGGGCTTCAGCCGGAGTTTCAAAACCTGCATTGCATAGAATTCCCTCGCAGCCTTCAAAATATTTCAGATACTGGCTTTCGTCTATTGGAAATACTTCAACGTTTTTTACTTTAACCTGTACCTTGCTGTATTTTGAGAACACCTTCCACTCTACAGGAATTTTTCTGAGAACTTTAATAATATTTTCATCCGCAAAACTGGGAAGATAAACCAAATAATATCCCTGTTTGTAAGGATTCAGGTTTCTGATTTTCTTTCTGATAACCGGTTTCTTGATTTGAGGGTGATAGTTTTCAAAATGAAAACCTATCTTTCTTTCACTGGGAACATAATACTTCAGGATCATTTCTCCCAGAAAATCTTTCTTTTCAGGCTTTGGGGTTTCCGCAAAACTCATTGATGCCTGATGACTCAGCTCTATCATGGGCAACTTCTTTAATTTGGAAGCCCATCCCGTTAGAGGTTCATAGTCATTGATGATTAAATCATATTTAGAAAGCTCCAGTTCTTTTATTGTTTTGACTGCCTCCAGAAATTTATTCTCAGTAAACGTTTTGCGATAGGATAAACCACCCGTTTTGTTATAAAGCAGAGAAATACCTTTATGTTGGAAGTTGATGTCAAAATCAGCCTTTAATTGCGATTGATGACCACTGATAAGTGTGTCTACCGAAGCATATTTTTTAAGAATAGGAATTATTTCCTGCGCCCTGGCCACATGACCATTTCCGGTTCCTTGAAATGCATACAAAACTTTCATTTACGTGAAATTGGTTACGATTTTTAAAAGGTCAGAGTTATCCATCTCCTGAATTTCTTCAGCTTCATCATCTTTCAGCAGATGTTTATGCTCGTCGTAGTAAAAGATACTCCATTTTTTCTGATTATATTCCAATGCAGATAAATTTTCTATCCAATCACCGGAATTCAGATAGGTACAGGATCCTTTTTTAGTAACAACTTCACGAATCTGAGGCTGATGAATATGACCACAGACCACGTAGTCGTAATGATTATCTATAGCCAGTTCAGAAGCGGTAAGCTCAAAATCTCCGATATACTTTATCGCTTTTTTCACGTTATTTTTGATTTTTTTTGAAAATGAATATTTTTCTTTACCCATTTTTTCTAAAAACCAATTGACAACGTTATTGATGATAATTAAAAGATCGTATCCTTTTCCTCCAAGCTTGGCAATCCATTTGGAATGTTGAACTGATGCATCGAAAACATCACCATGAAAGATCCAGGTTTTTTTTTGGTCAATTTCCAGGCAGATTTTATTGCAGACCTTAAGTTTTCCTAATTCAAAATCAGTAAACTTGCGGAACATTTCATCATGATTGCCTGTAATATAATAGACATCTGTGTCTTTAGTAGCAAATGAAAGGATTTTTCTGATCACTTTCAAATGAGGTTTAGGGAAGTAAGACTTTTTGAATTGCCAGATATCAATGATATCACCATTCAAAACTAGCGTTTCGGGTTGGATAGAATTGAGATATCTCAACAATTCCTTAGCCTTACATCCATAAGTTCCCAAATGAACATCCGATATAACTACTAATTCAACGTTTCTTTTCATAGTTTTATACAAAGAAACTAATTGAAAGTTAACTGTATATGAATGCTATATTATTTTTTATAAAGAGTTCATCAGCTCTTCGGTCATTTTCATATTATGATAAATGTTCTGCACATCATCATCCTCTTCGAAACGGTCAAGCATCTTCATATTAGCTTTGAACTGCTCTTCGTTTACTTCTTTTGTATTGTTTGGAATTCTCTGAAGTTCTGCACTTTTAGCTTCAATTCCAAGTTCATCTAACTTGTGAGATAAAGAACCGAAATCTTCAAACGCTGTTGTAATCATTACTTCATCTTCATCTTTTTCTACATCTTCAGCTCCCCCATCGATCATTTCCATTTCGAAATCATCCCAGTCCATTTTCACTTGAGCCAGATCAAGGGTAAAGATTCCTTTTCTGTCGAAAATAAAAGCTAATTCACCATTCTTCCCAAGGTTTCCGTCAAACTTATTGAAAATAGCTCTTACATTCGCTACCGTTCTGGTTGTATTATTTGTAGTACATTCTACAAAGAAAGCAACTCCTCCTTGTCCGTAACCTTCGTAAGTGATCTCCTCGTAGTTTTCAGCATCAGCCCCACTTGCTTTTTTAATAGCTCTCTCTACATTATCTTTAGGCATATTAGCCCCTTTAGCATTCTGGATGCATCTTCTTAAGGCCGGATTAGCCTCAGGGTCTGTTCCACCTGCTTTTACAGCCAGTGCAATATCTTTACCTATTTTGGAGAATGTTTTGGCCATCTTATCCCATCTGGCCATTTTAGAAGCTTTTCTATATTCAAATGCTCTTCCCATTTTAATTTTAAATTTTCAACAAAATTAACTAAAAGTCAACAAAAAAAAAATACCTCCAATCAAATTGGAGGTATTCATTATTTAGAAAAATTAATTATTTTTTCTTTTTAGCTGGAGCTTTTTTCTTAGCTGGAGCTTTTTTAGCTTTTTTCACTACAGCTTTCTTCTCTACAACTTCTAGGTCAGACTTCTTAAGAGCGTCCCAAGCAGCACCATTTACTGCCTCAACAACTACTTTTCTGTCAACCATTCTGTCAGCATCTGAAGCTTTAGCAGAAACTTTAGCATCTCTAGAACCAACACCAGTAGATTTCAACTGACTAGCGTTAACTCCTCTAGACTCAAGAGCACCCACTACAGAAGCAGCTCTTTCTCTTGAAAGTTTCAAGTTGTAAGCAGCAGCACCTTTAGCATCTGTGTGACCAGTTACTAAGAAAGTACCGTTAGAAGATTGCTTAATGATCTTAGCAGCGTCATCTAATTTACCATTAGATTCTGGTCTGATAGTAGCCTTGTTAAAGTTGAACAAGATTCCTTTAAGAGCACCAGTAGCTTCTTCACTGATTACTTTTTCTGGCTTAGGACATCCGTTGTATTCTGGAAGACCTGGAACAGTAGGACAAGCATCATCTTTATCTAAGATACCGTCACCGTCTGTATCTGGCCAAGGACAACCGTTGTTTTCAGCAGGACCTGCTACAGTAGGACAAGCGTCATCTTTGTCGATTACACCGTCACCGTCTGTATCTGGCCAAGGACAACCATTGTTTTCAACTGGACCAGCAACATCTGGACATTGATCGTCTTTATCTGGAACTCCGTCACCGTCAGTATCAGGACATCCCTGGAATTCTGGTAAACCTGGAGTATCTGGACAAAGATCGTCTTTATCTAAGATACCATCCTTATCTCTATCTCTGTTTCCGAATCTAAATAAGATAGATGCAGAAGCTTGCCAGAAGTTAGCAACAGTAGATTTATCACCTGGAGTTGACACATAATCACCTTGGATACCAAGACCGAAGTTCTTAGTTACCCAGAAGTTAGCACCAGCACCTGTAGCTACAGTAAAGTGGTTAGCTTTACCATTCTCGTTTCCATCTTTTCCGTTTGAAACAGTTTCGATTGGGTTACCGTTATCATCTACGCTTACTCTTGGGAAAGAAAGTGCAGTATAATCATGTCTAAGGTAGTTAGCACCAACTCTTAAATATGGATCAAACCAAGATTCTTCGTTCCATAAAAGACCTGCAGCGTGAGCCTGGAAACCAAGACCTGTCATCAAGAAAAATTCTTTCCCCATGTTGAATCTTTTGTTTTCAACATTTCCAACAGAAGTTTGCCAGTCAATCACTAAACCTTTTCCAACGTTTCTAGCAACTGTTAACTTAGATAATGGAGGTGTAATAGAGAAGTTGTTCATATTGAACATACTCTTTGTCAAATTTTTAGCAGAGAACGTATTACCGAAGCTACTTCTTGCTGCTACATGGTTTTCTGCATGAGCACCAACTCCGATTAACCACGGATTGTTGGTCGTCTGCGCGAAAACAGTAGAGGCTACAGTAAGCGCCAATGCTGAAATTCCTAATTTTAGATTTTTCATAGAATTAAATGATTAAATAATTGATAATGCAAAATAAATATAATTTTTCTTTATATACAAAGTTTTTCAAATGATTTTTAACTTTTCTTTAATATTCTGTCCAGGTTCCGTTTATTTTCTCTATCTTTTATGGACTCTCTTTTATCAAAGAGTTTTTTCCCTCTACCCAACGCAATAAGCACCTTTGCTTTCCCCCTGTCAGTGATATATAATTTTAATGGAATAATTGTATTCCCTGCATCTTTTAACTTTTTTTCAAGTTTTTGCAATTCTTTTTTGTGCAAGAGCAATTTCCGTTCCCTTTTTGTTTTGTGGTTGTAAAAAGTTCCCAATTTATACTCATCAATCATCATATTAATGATGTATAACTCCCCATCAATAAACTGACAGAAGGATTCTGTAATGGATGCTTTTGAAGAACGTAAAGATTTTATTTCTGTACCCGTCAAAACCATTCCCGCTTCATATTCTTCGAGAATTTCATATTCAAATCGGGCTCTTCTATTTAATATGCTAACTGTTTTTTCAATCTTCATCATTTTAAAATTTCGTTAATGAAATATAGAAAAAATACGATACATTTAAAAACTTGACTATTATATTATTACAAAATACCCAAATTCTTTTCGTAATTTTGCGCCAAATTTACAAAACTATATGTTAACAGTATCTAACTTATCTTTACAATTCGGGAAAAGAGTTCTTTTTGACGAGGTAAATATTATGTTTACCAAAGGAAACTGCTACGGGATCATCGGAGCAAACGGTGCAGGAAAGTCTACATTCCTTAAAATATTAACAGGAAAGCAAGATCCAACAACAGGACATGTATCTCTGGAGCCGGGAAAAAGAATGTCAGTTTTAGAGCAGGATCACTTTGCTTATGATCAGTATACTGTTCTGGAAGCTGTTTTGAGAGGAAACAAAAAATTATTTGAGATAAAGGAGGAAATGGATGCGTTATACGCAAAAGAAGATTTCTCCGATGAAGACGGAATTAAGGCCGGGGAACTGGGCGTAATTTATGACGAAATGGGTGGATGGACTGCTGAATCTGATGCACAGACCATGCTTTCCAATGTAGGTGTTAAAGATGATATGCACTGGCAAATGATGAGTGAACTTGAGAACAAAGACAAAGTAAAGGTTCTTTTGGCTCAGGCTCTTTTTGGCAACCCGGATGTATTGATTCTGGATGAACCTACGAATGACCTTGATATTGATACCATTTCATGGTTAGAAGATTTCCTTGCGGATTACGAAAATACAGTAATTGTGGTTTCTCACGACCGTCACTTCCTGGATACGGTTTGTACGCACATTGGAGATTTAGATTATGCTAAACTTAACCTTTATACAGGTAACTACTCTTTCTGGTATCAGGCATCTCAGCTAGCTACAAGACAAAGAGCTCAGGCTAATAAGAAAGCGGAAGAGAAGAAAAAGGAACTTCAGGATTTCATTGCCCGATTCAGTTCAAACGTTGCTAAAGCTAAACAAGCTACAGCAAGAAAGAAAATGATCGATAAATTAAATATTGATGATATTAAACCATCTTCAAGAAGATATCCTGCTATCATTTTCGAAATGGAAAGAGAAGCCGGAGATCAGATTTTAGATGTAAAAGGTCTTGAAAAAACAAAAGACGGCGAATTATTATTCTCCAATATTGACTTAAACCTTAAGAAAGGTGATAAAGTAGCGGTACTTTCAAAAAACTCTTTAGCAATAACGGAATTTTTTGAAATTTTAGCTGGTAATACTGAAGCTGACAAAGGAGCTGTGGCTTGGGGAGTTACTACCACTCAGTCTCACATGCCTTTAGACAATACCAATTTCTTCCAGGAAGATCTTAGTTTAGTTGACTGGTTAAGACAATTCACAAAGAATGATGAAGAGCGTCATGAAGAGTTCGTAAGAGGATTCTTAGGAAGAATGCTTTTCTCAGGTGATGAAGCGTTGAAATCTTGTAAAGTACTTTCAGGAGGGGAAAAAATGAGATGTATGTTCAGCAGAATGATGCTTCAGAAAGCAAATATTCTTTTATTGGATGAACCTACAAACCACTTAGACCTTGAAAGTATTACGACATTAAACAACTCCTTATCCAACTTTAAGGGAAATATCATGTTGTCTTCTCATGACCACGAGATGCTTTCAACAGTCTGTAACAGAATCATTGAGTTGACTCCTAAAGGAATTATCGACAGAGAAATGACTTATGACGAGTATCTTGGTGATAAAAAAGTAAAAGAATTAAGAGAACAAATGTATTCTTAATCTGAAACAACACTCGTGTTGATATAAAAATACCTCAAAGTAATTCTTTGAGGTATTTTTTTTAACAATAAATAAAATAATTATTTCGTCAGTTTTGTCGTTGGAATGGAAACCGTTCCCGGATCTTTCCATAATCCGTCTTTTTCTGCTTTTTTCTTAATGGCCTGTGCTCTTTTTTCGCTATCAGGATGAGAGTTGAACATTTTTTCAAAACCGGTTTGTGTACTTCCCTGTGAAAGCAATGCTAGCTTCTTAAAAGCTGTATATGCTCCTACAACATCATATTTATTGGTCTTCATGAAGTCATATGAATAGGTATCGGCTTCAGATTCTTGTTTCTTACTGTGAGAAGCATCTAAAAATGCATTAGCCATTTTTCCAACCTGGCTATCATTAAGAGTAGCAACTTGTGAAGATGCTGAAGACGCGGCATCCAATGCAGCTGCTTTCAGATAGGCAGATTTCATAGCATCTTTTGTATCCTGATTTTTCACGTGACCGATTTCATGACCGATTACAGCTAATAATTCATTATCTGACATGATATCCATTAATGAAGAAAACACACGTACACTTCCGTCTGCACAAGCAAAAGCATTGATATCTTTCACTTTATACACCTTATAATTCAGATTCAGACCGTCCTGAGATTTGTGCTTTCCAAATAATTTATTCAATCTTACAGTATATGGATCTTTCGGTCCTGCTACTTGATTATTTTTATCCATCCAATCTACAGATTCTTTGGATAATTTGATTGCGTCTTCGTTGGTAAACGATAGAGCTTTTGCACCATTAGAAACTATTCCGGCTGCTTTTCCCAAGTTAATTTTCTGGGCATTGACAGAATACGCTGTTCCTAAAAACATTAAACATAAAGTAATTTTTTTCATAACTATTCAAAATTTGGACAGCAAATGTAGCCAATTTTTAACAACATTAATGTAAAAACTTCACTTCCCATCATTTCAGAATGCTATTTTTTTTCCTTATTTTTGTGAAATGAGTCAAAAATGGATTTATAAACCCGAACCCGATGAGGAAGTTGTGGACGGACTAAGTTCGTCACTTGGTTTTGGTACTTTTGAATCTAAGCTTCTTGTTCTAAGAGGAATTGACAATTATCAAAAGGCCAGAGAATTTTTCAAACCGAACCTTAACGATATACACAATCCTTTTTTAATGGCAGATATGCAAAAAGCTGTAGAGCGTATTGCAACCGCTATTGAGAATGGAGAAAAGATATTAGTATATGGAGACTACGATGTAGATGGAACTACAGCAGTAGCTCTGATGTATCTTTACCTCAGCAAAATTGTAGAGAAAAAATACCTGGATTATTATATTCCGGACAGAAATTCTGAAGGATATGGAATTTCTACGGAGGGAATAGACTTTGCCAAAGAGAATGGATTTTCATTGATTATTGCATTAGACTGCGGGATCAAGGCTATTGATATGATACAATATGCCAAAGATCTTGGTATTGATTTTATCATTTGTGACCATCACCTTCCCGGTGAAGAAATTCCTAATGCTGTAGCTGTTCTGGATCCTAAGAGAAATGACTGCAGGTATCCGTTCAAAGAACTTTCAGGATGTGGTGTAGGATTTAAGCTTTGCCAGGGGCTTAACACCATTTATAAACTTCCGGAAGCAGAATTATTTGAACTTACTGACCTTCTTGCTATTTCCATTGCTGCCGACATAGTATCTATGACGGGAGAAAACAGAGTACTGGCTAAAATGGGACTAAAAATTCTCAGAAAAACCAGAAATTTAGGGCTAAGATTACTCATTCCTGAAGATAAACTTTCTCATTTTGAGATTTCAAATATTGTTTTTGAAATTGCTCCTAAAATTAATGCTGCAGGGAGAATATCCCATGGTAAAGCTGCAGTAGAGCTTATGGTTTCTGACAATCTGAAGCACGCCAATCAAATTGTCAGTGATATTATGGATCTGAACGATGAAAGGCGTGAACTGGATATGAACTCTACTCTTTCTGCTTTGAATCAAATTATTGAATCCCAGCAAGAAACTAAACATACAACCATTGTTTACCATCCTGAATGGAATAAGGGAGTCATTGGTATTGTAGCTTCAAGGCTTATTGAAACCTACTATAAACCGACTTTGGTATTTACAAACGGAAACAATGGAGAAATGGTAGCTTCAGCAAGATCTGTTTCGGATTTTGATGTCCACGAAGCTCTTGATATGTGTTCTGAATATTTTCTGAAATTTGGTGGCCATCATGCGGCAGCCGGACTTTCTATGGAAAAAGATAAATTTGATGCTTTCAAGGAAAAATTTGAAAGAATTGTTTCTGAAAAGATACAGGAGCATCAAAAAGAGCCTTCCATTAGTATTGATTGTGAGATTAACATTAATGAAATCAACAGAGAGTTTATCAATTTCCACCGGAAACTGGCTCCTTTTGGACCTCATAATATGAAACCTATTTTCACCCTGACCAATCAGAAACTTGCCGGATATGTAAAGACTATGGGAAAAGATAACAATCATCTTAAGTTCTATATCAAGCAAGAGACCACAGGCCGAAATATTGAATGTGTAGGCTTCAAGTTGGGACCTTTTGCGGAAGATTTTAAACATAAAAATTTTGACCTTGCCTTCACGTTGGAAGAAAACCACTGGAAAGGCAATGTAACCCATTACCTGAATATAAAAGATGTAAAGTTTAGAGACTAATAAGTTGCAGGGATTAGATGATCAGGGAACAGAAAACCAAAATATAATAATTTCCTGCAAAACCTAAAAGAGTCTAAATACTATATTGATAATTCTATTACTATAACCTATTATCTGCGACCTGTTACTTTAAAAAATGAAAAAAATCGGTTTATTTTTCGGATCTTTTAATCCCATACATATCGGACATCTTATTCTGGCCAATTACATTTTGGAAAATTCTGATATGGATGAATTATGGTTTGTGGTAAGCCCCCAAAACCCTTTTAAAGACAAAAAATCTCTGCTGAACGATCATAACAGACTGGATATGGTACAGCTTGCGGTAAAAAACTACCCCAATATGAGAGCCTCTAATGTTGAGTTTTCTCTTCCCAAACCAAGCTATACCATTGATACCCTTACCTATCTTCATGAAAAGTATCCGGAGTATTCTTTCAGCCTTATTATGGGAGAGGATAATCTGGATAACCTTCACAAGTGGAAAAACTCTGATATCCTTATTAAAAACCATCATATTATTGTTTATCCAAGAGTTTTTGAAGGTGAAAAGAAAGATTCTGAGTATCTGCAACATGAAAATATTTCACTGATCAAAGCTCCGGTAATAGAACTTTCGGCGACAGAAATCCGAAATATGCTCAAAGACGGAAAAAATGTGAGGCCTATGCTGCCCCCTGAAGTTTTTGAATATTTGGACGGAAGCAGTTTTTATAAGTAATTTTGCAATTCAGGAAATAGATTTAGGAATTAGAGCTCAGGCTTTCATTCATTACTTATTATTCATCACTCATATCTTAAGACATGGAATTTCTCGAAAAAATTTTCTCAAAATATCCTCAGGAAAAAGTAATCAGATGGTTTAAGCAGATCTGTCTGGCTGAAGCTATTTCATGGTTTTTTCTATTCACAGCAATGACTTGGATACGTATTGATCCCGAAGGTGTATTTCCAATTGTGTACATCAGTACTATTGGCAGTATTCACGGATTTTTCTTTACACTGTACCTGATATTTTTACCTGCCATAAGAAAAATATATGAATGGGATGATGAAGACAGCGTCTTCGCATTAATTGCCGCATTTTTTCCTTTTGCCACGATTTGGATAGACAAAAAGCTGGCCCGTTTCGACAGAGAATAAATTTATTTTTCATAAAATTTTACATTTTCCTGTAACAAAATCATTGTTATGGTTGTCTTATCATGTAGAAAGGCGAAGCAACAAAAAAAATAATTTAAATTTTATCAACTGACAATCAATTGTTTACAATTATTTAATATTATTTTTAAGTACTTTGTATTGCATGATACTGTTTTTATTATATATCTTTGCAATGTTAAATAATAACCCATACAAGCTATTACCAATTAAAAAATAATGATCATGAAAACTCAAATTCTAATTGCAGCCCTATTTTTCAGCGGATTCGTTAGTGCCCAGCAATCTAAGGATAGCCTGAAAGTAAAGAATATTGAAGCGGTCAATATCAAGAAGCAGGTTTTCAAAAAACAGGGAGACCGTCTTGTTTACGATGTAGCATCTTCCCCTATCGCTAAAGGAACCAATACATTCAATCTTTTGAAGCAAACTCCAATGATTTCCAGTATAGACGGAAAAACACTGAAGATCTTAGGAAAGTCTGATGCGATTATTTATATCAACAACAAAAAATCAAATATGGATTCCGAGGCATTGATTGAAATGCTGAAGTCTACTCCATCAGAAGATATTCAGAAAATTGAGGTGATTACTGTTCCGGGAAGTGAATTCCAGGTAGAATCTAAGGAAGGAGTGATCAATATTGTCATGAAAAAGAATAAAAATAATGGCTACAATGGAACCATGAAGATGAATAACGAACAGGGGTACTACAATAATCCATCAGCCGGTGCCTCTTTTAATTTCAGACAGGGTAAGTGGTCCGGAAACTCAAATTTCAGAATGGGAAGCTGGACAGAGAGACAGAAGTATACCTTGTCTAACGGTGATCCTAATTTTAGAAATGAGTCTTTCGGATACAATGATGATCCCAACAAAAACTTCGGCGGAGGATTCAATGTTGATTATGAGATCAATAAGAAACAAAGTATCGGGTTCTCTTACAATATGAGATATAATAAAAGTTTTCATTCTATTCTGGATATAACCAACTGGCAGGACGGGGCTTTAACCGACAGAACTGTAAATAATGAAGATGCACAGACCAGAAATCATACGTTTAATTTAAATTATGAAATAAAGACAGACTCTCTGGGCAGTAAGCTTACTTCTAATGTATCTTATCTTTGGTTCAACAGAGACAAAGCCAGCTTTAATGAAAGCTTCCCATTAGACAGTGATCCTGATAATAAATATTCAGCCCTATATCAGTCTGTACCGCAAATCATCAACAACTATGCAGCCAATATAGATTATCTGAAAAAAACATCTAAAGGCGCAACCTGGTTGATGGGGATCAGCTACAATCACACAAATACGGATAATGATACCAGACAGGAAAGACTAAAAAATGATGATTTTGTAGTAGATCCCAAACAGACCAACCATTTCATTTATAAAGAGAATATTTTAGGAATTTATTTAAACTATGAAAGAAAGCTGACCGAAAAGTTATCCGGAAAAGTGGGAGCCCGTTACGAAATGACCAGAAGTACAGGAGATATCCTTAACAAAACAGGATTTGAAAGAAATTATAATAACCTGTTGCCTTATCTGAATTTAAATTATGCTATCAATTCGGACCATAATCTAAGCTATACTTTTTCCAGCAGAATCCGAAGACCGAGATTCTGGGAACTGAACCCTTCCAGAACATATTTCACTCCTACGAATTATACCCAGAACAATCCATTTATATTGGCTTCAAAGTTCTATAACCAGGAACTGAATTATATGTATAAGAATGCCTACTATGCTAATTTGAGTTTTAATATGGTAGAAGATGCTTCTGCTTCTGATCTGCTTCCGTTGCAGGGAACGGTCACCGCTCCTAAAAAAGATGAAAATGGTAACATCATATATGACAATAATGGTAATAAGATCATGGAAACCACAAAATTCCTGAGATATATAAGAACCAATTA
This sequence comes from Chryseobacterium sp. YR221, assembly GCF_900176315.1. Lineage (NCBI taxonomy): Bacteria > Pseudomonadati > Bacteroidota > Flavobacteriia > Flavobacteriales > Weeksellaceae > Chryseobacterium > Chryseobacterium sp. YR221. The sequence continues at coordinate 534,529 of NZ_FWXM01000004.1, read as the reverse complement.
TGGAAGCAACAGGGAGCTTAGCTTAACCCTTGGTATGAACAAATCATGGTTCAAAGACATATGGACGACCAATTATTCTGTCAACTTAGGCTATGTTACTTATAAAGGTGCAGTACTGGAAGATCCTACATCGGCACCGACTCCTGAAGAAACAGAAGTCCTTGAACCTTACATTATTGATGTTAAAAACTACAATATGTCTGCTACCCTTAATAATACGGTTCGCCTTTCTTCCAAAAAAGACTGGTTCTTAGGTGTCAATTACTTTTTCGCAAGTAAAGTGGCAATGGAAGGTGGTGTGATTGGGGCAAGACAAAGTTTCGATATCAGTCTGAAGAAAATTATTGGTGACTGGACTGTCATAGCGGAAGTCAATGACCTTTTTAACCAAAGTTTTTATAGAGTTAACGGAATACAACCTAACGGAACATATAATAATATAACCAACTTCAACTATCCAAGACTACTGAGTATCGGGGTTACCTACAATTTCGGGAATCAGAAACTGAAAAAAGCAAGGGAAATGAAATCAGCGAACGATGCTGTAAAATCAAGAACATAAGCTTTTAACACGACCATACATCAATCACTCTTAAAGAAAACAAACATGAAACGCACTCTCTTATCCATCGCACTTATATTCGGAACTTTCGCCTTTGCTCAGGAAAAGAAAACCGACACGACAAAGACAAAAAGCATTGAAGGAGTTACCATAACAAAACAGGTTTTTAAAAAGCAAAGTGACCGTTTTGTATATGATGTTGCAGCTTCTCCTGTTGCTAAGGGAAATACTACTTTTGATCTGTTGAAGCAGACTCCGCTTTTGTCTTCTACAGATGATAAGACACTGAAGATAGCCGGTAAAAACAATGCGCTCATCTACATCAATGGTAGAAAAACCAATATGGATTCTGAATCATTGGTCCAGTTTCTTAAAAACACTCCTGCCGAGAATATTCAGAAAATAGAAGTTATTACGGTTCCGGGAAGTGAGTATCAGGTAGAATCTTCGGATGGGATCATTAATATTGTTTTAAAGAAAAAGATGAGCGATGGTCTCAGCGGGAATATGAGATTTTCAAATACCCAAAGTAAATATAATGCAAGCCAGACCAGCTTTTCTGCCAATTACAGAAAGAATAAACTGGGCATCAGCGCCAACCTCAACGGCGGGGAAAATATCCAGGCTCAGACTTATACCTTAAGAAACGGAACTGTTGACACTTCCAATGAATCTACCGGAAATATCGATGATCCAAACAAAAACATAGGTGGTTATCTCAATATTGATTACCAGCTAACGGACAACAGTAATCTTGCTCTTTCCTGGAATACCTGGGCCAATAAAAGCTATAACTCCACAGTAAGCTTGTTCAACACCATAACCAATGGAGGAAAAACAAAATATACCTGGTCAAAAAACAAAGAAGATGCGAGATCATACAACAACTCTTTAAATTTAAATTACGAGTTAAAAACCGATTCTCTGGGCAGTAAATTAAATGTAAATGCTGCTTACCTGAATTATAAAAGATTTCAGTTTACGGACAACAGAACGTATGCCTCTAGTATCAACGGAGAGATAGGAGATAAAACTACACAGGTATTTCAGGATCTCCCTCAGATCATTAATAATTTCTCCGGAATGGTAGATTATATCCAGAAGTTTAAAAACGATCTTACTATTTCAGTAGGGGGAAATTATAATAAAACCAAAACAGACAACGATTCTAAAAGCGATACTTACTTTTTTGATCCCGTAGGTTCAAAATCAGCGCCTAACCACTTTATTTATGATGAAAACATATATGGTGTTTATATTACTGCAGAAAAAAAATTCTCGGATAAGTTCTCAGGAAAAATAGGAACCCGATATGAAATCACCAATAGCCTGGGAACTTCAGATAATGCACCTACAGAAGATCTTAAAAGGATAAAAAGAAATTATAACAATATACTTCCCTATCTAAGTTTTAATTATGCTATTAATGACAAAAACAACCTCTCCTATTCCTTTTCAAGCAGAATGAGAAGACCGAGTTTCTGGGAAATAAATCCGGTAAGAAATATCCTGACAGATGATAATTACACGCAAAACAACCCTTTTGTAAAGGCATCTTCAACATATAATCAGGAACTGACCTATATGTATAAAAATTCCTACTTCCTGATTCTTAGTCATTCATTTTTTAAAGATGCGATCACCCAGGTTCCATTACAGGGATATCCTGAATCACCTAATGGAAATCTTGGAGAAAACCCTGTATTAAGATATATCAGAACCAATTTTGGGGATAAACAGGAAATGTCTGCCATGGTAGGAATTCAGAAGTCATTTTTCAAACAATATTTGACGACCAACTTCAATATTGGGGTTCAGCATAATATTAACAACGGAAGTCTCGATACTGACCCTACAACCGGGGACCGATTCAAAAATAAGGAAGGAGACTATATCGTATATACCAATAAAACGAGCTCTACAAGTCTTTTGATTCAAACCAACAATACCATCCGTCTGGATAAAAAGAAAACCTGGTTTTTAGGTGTGAATTTCTTCTACGTAGATAAGCAGCAGATTGAACTTGGTATGTTAAAAAGTTTAATGAGCCTGGATCTCAGCATCAAGAAAACATGGAATGAATGGACGTTTGCAGTTAACGTAAATGATGTTTTAAGAACTAATATTGTTAAGATTGAAGACTTTCAGGCTAACGGAAATTACAACTACATTCATCAAAATCAATACCCTAGAAGCCTAACTGTAAGTCTTACCTATAACTTCGGAAATCAAAAAGTGAAAAAGGTAAGAGACATTGAAGGTGCTTCCGACTCTATAAAAAGCAGGACAAGATAAAAAATTATCTTTCTTCATATTCAACTCAATTATTTTGTATCATAACCCGTTGATTGATCAGCGGGTTTTTTATCTTTAGCATATGAGAAAAAAGGTAATTTTCATTGTGGCAAGTCTCCATATATTATTTCTGCTCCTGAACTGCAAAGAAAAAAAGGTAAGTCTTGGCGGTGGTATCCATTTTGACAAAGAGGAAGATATCCATTATGGAAATGATCCTGAACAGATTATGGACCTCTATCTTCCGCATGAAAACCCTTCAAAGAAAAAAGCTGCTTTTATCATTATACATGGTGGAGGCTGGCGGAGCGGAGACAAATCTCAACTGACATTCTTTACCCTTTCCATGATGCAGAAATTTCCTGATCATATTTTTGCCAATATCAATTACAGACCAGCTTCTACCACCCAATATGCTATTCCTAATCAAATGGAGGATATTAAAAATGCAGCCGGATTCCTAAAAAAGAAATTACACTATGCTCCTCAACTTATCCTTTTGGGAAACAGTGCTGGCGGACATTTATCCATGATGTACGCCTATCATTTTGATCCTTTAAAAAATGTAAAATCTGTTATCAACATCGTAGGGCCTGCTGATCTTTCTGATGAAGGTTTTAAAACCTACGAAGAGTATTCATTTGTGGAAAAACATCTTATAGATCCTAAAATCCTTCCTGCAGGGATAGCTGCCAATATTTTTTCCAGCCCTGTACAATGGATTACTCCCAATATCCCTCCTACCCTTTCTTACTATGGAAAAACAGACCGTGTCATTCCTTTGAGCCAGAAAAGGATTTTAGATTCTGTTTTGAATAAAAATAATGTGATGAATGAATCTTATGAGTTCAATGGCGGGCACCTGGATTGGGACAAGGAACCTAACAGTGTTTTTCTCATGGAGAAAATTGAGAAATTTTTAAAGCGTGTTAACTAGGAATATAGCTTACGGGAAATCCAGATGATTTAATTTTTCAGCTGTTATTTATTTTTCGGTGTTCTCCAGATAAAGCCATCCAGCAGATAATGGGTGAGCTGTGGTACTGCCAGCAACGGGATCAAAAATGGAAGAATAGTTTCTGATATTATAAAGTTCAGGGAAAAGTGTTCTTTCCATACTAACGTTTCCCACAAAAACTCTTCAAAGAAAGCGAAAGCCAAAATTACTCCTACAAATAAAAAGATTCCTGTTACAGATTTAAAGATCAGCAATCTATTCAACTGCTCGTTATCTTTCTGTTTGATTTCACGGATATAGATCAATGCAATGTATGGGATTCCATGGGAGATAACATTTAGAAAAGTAAAAATAAGATCATCATTAAAATAGACGATCCCAAAATACCATGAAAGATAGGTTCCGGTAATAAGAGATATTTTAGGGATGTTCAGCTTTCTGGTTTTCACCACATCAAAAACAGTCTTTGAAATCCATATGATCAGTATAGCAACATATAAAACAGTTATAAAGCCTGTATAATCCGGAAGTTTTTTAAACCAAGAGAATTCATTACTGACAAACCAGGTGAAAGCACGTGGTGTTTTAAACCAAAACAGCATTGGATATATGGTGGCGGCATACACCGCAACCTCATCTATTCTTTTACTCCAATTATCCGGTTCAAAGCGGGCATAAATTCTCATAAAACCATACTGCTGGCGAATAAAGTGAAAAACAGCTACTAATGCTAACACCGACCAAAATGTCAGATTGCCAAACTGAAATAAAGCAATCCCCAACAACCAGCTTAGTATCGGAATCCCCCAATACAGCAGTTTCCTTTTTTGAACCTGGCCTTTTACCAGATATGTTTTGAATAAGGTGGAATAAACATGGGCAACATCCACAAAAACAATAAGGAAGAGCCAGGTATAGAAAGAATAGCTACTTTCCAGTTCCTGAATCTGCTTTTGAAAAAGAAAGATAATCAACAGAATAAGGAATGGTGGGGATAAAATAAGCCACCAGTCTGTCTTTGCATTGTGTATCCAGGGCTGTTTCATGTGGATATTAATTTGTTTTTAATAGTCATTTACCATCTCAGTATTGTCATTTGTCCTGAAATTCTATCAGTCAAAAGTAATTTCAAATCATTTGCTCTGCAGTTCTTCTTCCCTGATAAAAAGCTTCTTCAAAAATAGATATTCCCGAAAGATCGGAATGGGCAAAGAAAACTTTACTATCTATAGGCTCTTTCGCTGTTTGGGCAGCCTCACCAAAAATCTGATCGGGAACAGGAGCAATCATAGCATGTCCTATTTTATGAAACTGCATTTCCAGAATAAAGTCTTCTATCAGCGGATGGGCTTTCTTTAAATCTTCCAGTACAGAAGCTTTAAGCTCATCTTCTTTCATTCTGTACAGTTTCTTTCTGGCTTTTCTGCAGTCATTGGTAGAGAAGCTTTTGTAGTAGGTGATCACTTTTTCACCCATAATTTGATTAACATTCTGATGCTGATCATAAATATAACCCAGACCAGCTGATCCATAAATCACATTATCCCAGGCCAGTTCTTCATCCCCTCCAAATTCATTTCTCAATATAATCGTAGTAAGTAACCAGGGAACATAGTTAAATGATGATGCTTTTTTATGATTGAAAATTCTTTCATTTACAAATTGAGGGACTGTACATAAAACCTTTTCAGCAATGATCTTTTTGGTTTTCTTCTCCACATTATCAAAGCTCAGCACTTCAACGGTTTCACCTATTTTAATATCAAAAACTAAATTTTTCGGTAATAATTTTCCTTTGGTATATTTGGAAAAATGCTGTACCAGCCTGGCATTTCCCTCCGGCCAGGTGAAGACCTGATCTTTATATCTTTTGCTCCAGTTATTTTTTCTGCCTGCAAAATAATGAATTCCCGCCCACGCAGAAACAAATTCAATCCCTAAGCCGTAGTCATCTTTGCATGAATAGTCCAGTAACCATACAAGTTCTTCCGACTGAAAATGATGTTCCTTCAACCAGTCTTTAAACAACATTTTTTCCAGCCTTAACACCTCATCTTCTCTGCTTGAATCATGAACAGGAATTGCAAACCAATACTTTCCAAGAGCATCTTTCTTCAAACGGAATGCATCCATCATCTTGAAAAAACGGTCAAGTTCTTTCTGGGTATCCACTGAGATTCCTTTTTGCGGGACAATATCATTCTGCCATGAGTTTTTGAAAAACAATCTCTCCTGTTGTGGAAAAGTCATCTGGTATTCATCAAGGACAGGCTCGCCGTGCTCATCTGTACCCAGATATATCTTACATTCCTCTAGGAAATCAATGATTTCAATATTTTCTTTGTTGGGCAAGGGTAGATAATGGGCTCCTAAAGGGAATTTGGAGAATCTATTCTGCCCGTTGGAAGAATTACCCCCTGCGTGATTTTCCATTTCTAAAACGAGATAATCGTTCTCATTATTCTGGCTGAGAAACCTGCAGGCTGAAAGTCCGGAGATTCCACCACCCACAATAAGGTATTTTGTGTGGATAACTTCGGAAAACTGTGGAAAATCTTTTGCCCATAATTTATGTCCCAAAATATGATTGGTCCCGGTAATACGAAGCAAAACCGCCTTTACCTTCTTACTACAATACTGCAGAAAAGGAAGCATTAAACTGCCCAGCAATACTGTTGTAAGAAATTCCTTCCTACTGAACTTTCCCCCACTCTTCATCGAAATAACGAACTAAAATCTGGTTATCCAGACGGTTAACTTCTACCTCTTTCACCTTCATATCCTTATTAAAGTAGGATAACTGTGAAAAATTATAGTCATAATATTTTAAATTGGGAAGCTTTCTGTAGATCATGTTATGTACCGGTTCATAGGAAGCCATTGAAAATCCCCATTCTCCGAATGAAGGAACATAGGTATGGTAAGCAGCAGTGAAAGGGAATATCTGATTCATTGTTTTCTCTATACACCAGAAAGATTTGGGAGCAAAATAGGGTGATGTTGTCTGCACTACAATTTTAGTCTCCGGTTTTGTCAGTCTTTCAAGTTCTTTATAAAACTGTAAGGAATAGAGTTTTCCAAGGCTATAATTAGATGGATCAGGAAAATCGATGATCACAACGTCAAACTTCTTTTTGCTGTCTTTTACCCATATGTAAGCATCTTTATTAATCACTTCTACCTTAGAATTGGATAAGGAACTTTGATTGAGTCTGCGCATGGTTTCATTGGTTTTGAAGAAATGAGTCATCTCCCCATCAAGATCTACAAGACTAATCTTTTTTACTTCTTTGTATTTCAGTATTTCACGGACGGCAAAGCCATCGCCTCCTCCCAGCACAAGGATGTTATCAATATTTTTCGCCATAGACATCGCAGGATGTACCAGTGCTTCATGATAGCGGTACTCATCTGTGGAAGAAAACTGTAAGTTATTATTTAAGTATAACCGAAACTCGTGGTTATTTCTGGTTAAAACAATTCTCTGGTAAGGTGAGCTTTTGGTGTAGACCACATTTTCACCATATAACTTCTCTTCAGAATAGGATAAAATGGCATCTGAAAAAATGAAAAGCCCCACCAATAAAGCAAATGCTGCTATTGATTTTATCCTTAAAGAAATCGGTTTTGATAATTCTTTTTTAAGATAAAAGCATAAAAAAATAGCAATAGAAATATTAATCAGTCCAAAAAACAAAGGGGTTTTTACAATTCCCAACTTTGGAATTAAGACTAAAGGGAAAAGGATTGATGCCAGTAAAGCGCCAATATAATCGAAGGCAAAAACGTTTGAAACTAAATCTTTGAATTTAACCCTGTCTTTTAAAATATTCATGAGCAGGGGAATTTCCACGCCCACTAAACATCCGGTAAAAAAGACAAAAAGATATAAAACACTTTCAAAGTGGGCTAATGTATTGAAGAGAACAAACAATACAACAGAGCTTATTCCGCCAATGATTCCCACCAAAATTTCAATCTCAATGAATTTATCGATGAGATTTCCTTTTATAAATTTAGCAAGATAGGAACCTACCCCCATTGAGAACAGGTAGACTCCGATGATGAAAGAAAACTGCTTAACAGAATCTCCCAAAAGATAACTTGCCAAAGCCCCGGCAACCAATTCGTAAATCAGTCCGCAGGTAGCAATGACAAATACAGAAAACAGTAACAATAGTTCAAGAGAGATTCTCTTTTTATCCATGAATTGCGGCGCTTATAATCATTGAAATTCCGATGATAAATGCTCCGAATACAATCGCCAAAGCGATATTCTTATTTTGAGAGATCTCATGCCATGTTTTTTCAGGGGTCAATTTTTCTATAATGAAATAACACACCAGTAAAATAGCGATTCCTAAAAATGAATAGAGAACCGAATTGAATATGGGTAATACGTTGAAGTTGTCCATAGTTTATAATTTATTTGTGATAGTATCTGTAAAATCCTCTTCCCGTAGAATGGGTTCTGGTAGTTCCGTCACGGTACGTTTCTGTTTTCTGGCAGTCACAGACCTGATTTCCCTGATACGTAAGGTATACAAACCAACTCAGGAAAAGCCCTCCTACCAGGGAAAGGAGCCAATTTTCTCTTATATAGTTAAAAATATTTGTGATCATGCTTGATAAGGTGAGTTTGAACTATTTTTCCACTTATTAAAATTAAAATAATAATTTCCGACGCGCATGAGCACGTAAAGAATAATCATGACGATTAATATAAACGTAAAATTCCAGAATGAAACAGGAAGCCATGTGGCTTTGATCTGGACGGAAGAATTATCTGAAGATGAGCCGGAGGAAGACCTGATGGCTTCAGCATTAATTAAAGAATCCAGTTTCTGGGTTCCAAAAGATTCTCTCATTAGCTTAGCTGTTTCCGATGAATCTTTATCCAGTGTTTTCCCGTCTGTAAAAGTGGTTGACAGTCCTTTAAAATTGTCAGTAACCCCTATAGCTCCCATTCTATCACGAGAGATTGTCACCTTTGAATCCGGTGACTGGAAATTGGTTAAAACAGGGTAAGACCCTTCATTTTCTGCTGAAATCACAAAATGGTATTTCCCTGCTCCTACTCCACAAAGGTTGAATTCTTCAGACTGGCTTCCTTCAGACCACCTTTCACCATCTTCATAACCATGATACTGTTCTATATCTTTTGAAGTATATACAGCTTCATTGGTATTTTCATTGACCAGGCTCAGCTGAACATTGGCCCACGAGTTATCAACATTCGAGAAAACATTGACCTTTAGGGGGGCTGAACCACCTGAAAGTGTAAAGCTTTTACTGATGAGTTCTTTATCCTGAACATCTGAAAAATTGACCTTCTGCTCTATAACCGTCTCATTGGTTCTGGAAGTATACACATACAGCTGGAACAAGCATATTAAAAGTCCCGCTACGCAAAAGATATTGATTGCTTCCCTCATATTCACATAATAGGGCTGGACGATTCCAATACCTGAATAGTTCGGCATATGGGAAAGCCTAAAGGCTCTTTTAATGGTATGCTTTGAAATATGAGTTCCGTAAAAGTAGTTTGTTTGTCCTCCTGAATGTTCCTGGGAAATCATATGAGTTCCATTTGCATATTCCTTGTAAGTGGCCAAGGTGAAATCAAGTTTATCTTCAAAAAAACCTGTTGCTGCATGAATACTGCATTGAGACGTTTCGTACCAGCGATAGTTTTTACCAAAATAAGTGGCCAGTTTAGCATTCTTACTCTTAAAGTCATTAGGATGCATGGAAGTAAGGAAGACCCAGTGGCCATCACTTTCACTCAGGAAAGCATCTTCTCCCTTCTGGTCTTTCAGGTAATATTCACGCCAAAAAATATTTGCTCCATATTTTCGGACGATAATGGCCACGACCGTATATTCTACATTTTCAATTTTTCCTTTTTGCCCAACGTCCAACACTACGTTTTCTGTGGGAACATTCAGGTGTTTTGAAGATTTATTGGTCGTTAACTCAATGAGGTGAGAACAAGTTTGACAAACGTATTCTTTGACGGGAAACGTAAGGTCTAATTTATTTTCTGAATCACATGCAGGGCAGACATAATGCATTTTTATCTGTAAATTTTGTGTTTTTGAATGGTATTAGCTTTAAAATATTGAATTACCTCATCTGCAATCTGTTCTACCTTTGAAGTATTGTCCTGGGTATAGTTACAAAGAAAAACGTCAAAAGTAAGCTGTTTAAATTCAGGCCAGGTATGGATACAAAGATGGGACTCCTTGAGACATACAGCGGCTGTGAAGCTCTGATTGTCAAAAATGTGATTGGTAATTCCTACAATTTCCACATCTTTAGTAGCCAGGATACTTTCTGTAAATTCCAGAAAACCCTTGCTGTCTAATAACAAATCTTCTGACTCTGTTTCCAAAGTCAGAAGAATATGTAAACCTTTACTTGATAATGGTTTCAATTAATTTTTTTCGTAAATATATTATTTTTTTGGCAGAAATACTTCAGCAAGCATACATCTTGCACTTCCACCACCATTTACTTCAATGGTAGTAAGATCTGAATAGATAATTTCACAATATTTTTCAATGGCGGCTACCTGCTCAGGACTCAAAGACTGATAAGCTGTCTGGCTCATTACCAGGAACTTTTCTCCATCTTTATTTTGAACCTGAAGCATATTTCCTGCAAACTGCTGCATTTGTTCCTCAGAAATTTCTACAATCTCTTTTCCGGAATTTTTGATCGTTTCAATTACTTTTTCTCTTTCCAGCTCATCATCAATACAATCGAGACAGATTACCACAAACTTATCTGCCACACACATCATTACATTGGTGTGATAAATAGGAAGTCTTTCTGTACCTACTGTTTGATAAGAATGAAAAACAATCGGTGTAAAACCATATTTTGCACAGAAATCTCTGAATAGCTGTTCATCCAATCTTAGAGAAACAGATCCGTAAGCAATTTTGTTATCATGATCGAAAATCATACTTCCTGTTCCCTCCAGAAAATGTCCTTGGGTTTCAGAAAATGACCAGTCATCAATTTCTGCAACATCAAACCCTTGATCCTTGATGCTTTCAATAATATCTTCTCTTCTTTCCACCCGTCTGTTGGACGCGAACATGGGGTATAAAACCACTTTCCCGTCCTTATGGAAGCTCACCCAGTTATTAGGGAATATAGAATCCGGTGTATGAGGATCCAGGGTATCTTTTATGGAGATCACATTGATTCCTTTGTTTCTCAGTTTTCCGACAAAAGTATTGAATTCAGCCAAAGCCTTAGACTGAATATCAGCTCCTGTCTGCTCAACCTGGAAATAATTGTTTTTCGCAGTTTCTGCGTTATAACCGAATGCGATCGGCTCTATCATTAATACGGTATCTGTTGTCTGCATTTTTTTTGATTTAAAATTAAAGAATAACCTCCCACTCTCCCATTCAATTACTCTCTCACAAGAGGCATGGTAGAACATCTCAATAAACCACCCATTTTAGAGATTTCTCTGTAAGGTATTTCTTCTACGGTCATTCCCCATTCATTTCTCAAATGGTTATTCATTCTTGTAAAAGCTTTATCAGACACTACAATTTCCGGTGAAATAGAGAAAATATTCGGGAACATTTCAAACATCTCATCGTCATTAATATGGAAACAGTTTTCTTCTCCAAAAATATCGATGATTAAGCGGTAATCGCTTTCGTCTACAAATCCGTTTTTATAGATGATACATTTGTCTTCTCCAATGGGGTTAAAGGTACAGTCTAAATGCAGAATTCCTTCAAATGGAACTTTATCATTTTTCTTCAATTCGAGATCAATGATTCTTTTCTTTGGAAAATATTCTTTTAAAATTTCTATGGCATATTCGTTCGTTCTTGCCGTTTTATAATTTCTGTAATCTTCGCTGAAACAAGTTCCTATAAAAAGAAAATCATTCCAGACAATTACATCACCACCTTCAATATGTGCTGTTTCCGGAAGATTGATAATTTTTCTCCAGGCTACCTTTTCAAAAACGCTCTTATATGCTTCCTGTTCATCTGCTCTGTCAGCAATCACATTGGAAATAATCATTTTATCATCAATGACAAAGGCTACATCTCGTGAAAAAACCTGATTATAATCTTTGATAATGCTAGGGCGAAGCACCTCAACATCATATTTCTTTAATACTGCCTCAAAAGCATTCATTTCATTGATAATATCCACCTCTTTAGGATAGATATTGTGTTCGATTGAGTAATATGACTTGGCGTCATAACTTTCTTCTAATGTGGGAACTGGTCCCAAAGAATTAGGCTGGCCTAGAACTACTGACTTCAGCCTTCCCGTTTCGTTTTTAATGTTTAGTCTCATAAAGATTTATGCAATACTACAAATATAAGTAAAGGACTCTACCTGCAAAACTTTTGCATTATTTTATCCGGCAATTTTGAATTTATTTATACAATAACTCCACCTGGAATTTTCACTTCCTTCTTAATATTTCGCCCCATTTTCCGGAATAAAATCAAAATTTCTTATCATCCATGATCTACAACCTACTATATTCCATCTACATAAGGATGAAAAAAAATAGCATTATTATAGAATATTTTCATACTTTAGTGATATAATTTTCGCGAAATTATAACTAAAACTTAACTACTTAACATCAAAACAACAAAATCATGAACAAGAACAATCCAATGCTGAAAAATGCACGAAAATTAGGGAGAGATCAACAGAAATCCGTTATGGGAGGAGCTCCTATCTCAACTGGCAGAAGATGCTGTGAGTGGGATGAAAATGGAGTATGCTATATCTGGACATGTGACAGATGTCATTGTCCATAAATAAATTAAGAACCTGCTTTTTCAAGCAGGTTTTCTTTTATCTTGTCCTGTTCTCCTCTTCGGTCTTCTGAATTTCTTTAGCCTGATATTTTGAACTACCGAAATTATAGCTTAATGAAAGAAAGAACCGGCTGCTGTCCCACCAATGACCTAAACGATTATCCATAATCTGTTTATGCCGGAATTCCAGGCGTTGGTCATATGAATCAAAAATATTATTATACCCAATTTTAGTATTCAGCTTATTATCCAACCAAAACTTCTGTACTGAAAGATCTACCGTGTAACGCGGTTTGATGATGTAAAGGCTGTTCCCGCTTTTGGATTCATAATTCGCAAACAGATTAATAGTATATCCTTTTGGCAGAGTGAAAACCTGGTTTAACCTGATTTCGTAATTATAAATTTTCAATGCAAAAACATCGTCAAGATAAGGTCTGAATTCATAATTATAATATCCTGCAAACTGGCTGGTTACAGTCCACCATTTCTTGATTTTCAAGGGGAAGCTGGTTTCCAGAACGGCAAATTTCCGGTAAGGAAGATTGGTTCCCAGATACTCCAGCACATTCGTTTCAGGATTATAGATTGGATAACGGGTCATTACATCTTTTTCTTTTCCCAGGGTAAAACTTGTAATCCAGTTCTTGTACCGATAAGTAGCTTTGATCTGGCTGGTAAAAGAAGGTAGCAGATAAGGGTTCCCTATCCAGTAATTCAAAGGACTAAAATAAAACCGGAAGGGGTTAAGCTGTGAAAAAACAGGTCTGGTTATTTTCCTGCTGTAGGAGAAAGACAGCTCGTTAGATGGATTAATGGTATAACTTGCACTGAAAGAGGGTAGCCATTCCAGATAATTCCTTGAAACCAGAGAGTCTACGGTAATGGCATTGGAAATACTGTTTGTATTTTCAAATCTTATTCCTGCATTGATCTGAAGTTTTCCCAACTTTTGCCTGTACGCTAGATAACCTGCCCATATTTTCTCTTTATAGGAAAATATATTGCTTCTTGCCGGATCAAATACAAACTGTCCTGCAGCTGATAAGGTATCATACCTGATATTATTATGGGTATCTGACTGGCTGTATTTAATTCCTACTTCCATATCTGCGCTTCCAATCTTTTGGGAAACATCAATTTGGCCCGTGTAAATACTAATGTTATTGAAAAGATCAGATTTCCAGTAGGATAATAATTCTGATGAGCCTTTATTTCTATTGATAAAATCGTCCTGTTGTTTGTTTTTAACGGAGAGATAATTACCCAAAAAGTCAATTTTAAATCCTTTATTCTGGAAAGAATAATTAGCCGTCATCCCATAATTATCCTGTGAATAAGAAATAGGATTTTCACTTTCGGTATGGGAAACAAGTTTCGTTTCACTTTTGTCAGCTGTATATAGAGATCCTGAGCGGATACGATCATTTTCCCGGAAGTTACCTCTTAGATTTATACTCACCCGGTTTTTATCATTCACTCTGAAATCTACTCCGGTTTGGATACTATAAACGGTTCCCCTATCTTCCTGATAGGTTTTGGTTCGCATAACATTCGTATTGGCCAGCCGTTGCAGTGCGTGATAACGGTAAGTTGAAATTCCATCATTGTATCCTGCCTGTACACTATAAGCAACCTTTCCTGTATTATATGTTAAATTCAGAGAATTCTCCCGGGTACTGAATTTGTTTATATAGAGATTTCCATTATAGCTTCCTTTCCAACCAAGGTTGGTATTCTTTTTTAGTTTAATATCAATAATCCCCTTAAATTCTGCATCATACTTTGAAGAAGGATTGGAATTCACTTCTAGAGACTCCACCATTTCTGGCGGCAAAGACCGTAAATATGCCTGTAGCTCTTGATTAGTCATCACCACAGGTTTTCCATCAATAAATATTGCCGGAGTCACTCTTCCCCCGATAAAAATCCCACCCTCCTGGTCTATGGCAACTCCAGGGGTTTTTCTAAGAACTTCAAAAAGGTTCGTTGATGTTCTAAAATCTTTATTACCGGAAACAGCCATCACCACATTTCCATCATTCAACTTGATACTACGTGAAGCAGACTGAATAATCACTTCTGAAATCGCTGTTGTTTCAGATTTGTCATCGGTAAGAGAATCTGAAACTTTTCTTTTTAAAACATCCTGAGCTTTCCCAAAAGTTGACAACAACAAAAGCAACATGAACAGCCCTAATTTAATCATCATAAATTTTAAATTTTATGAATCAAAAGTATCGGCTTAAGGTAAGAATAGGGTTTTAAAGTTTAAATTCCGCAGTACGAAATTATAAATTTGAACTCTGAAACTTAGATTCTGCGGGAGTTTGCAGTTGTTTGTACAAAAGAGGCGTTGTATTTTTAAATCTCTTAAATGTAGAAAAAAATGTAGACTTGGAATTGAATCCAACCTCGTATCCTATCTCTTCAATCTTTAAACAGGAACCGTTTTCAATTTTTTCACAGGCTTCATCAATTCTGTATTCATTGATGTATGTGGAAAAACTTTTACCCAAATTATCATTCAGCAACTGAGAAAGCTGATGGGTAGACATATTCATTCTGGAAGCCAGATCACTTAATTTCAGATTTGGATTCTTATACAGTTCTTCTGACTTCATCAATCGCTCCAGCTTTGAAACAAAACTGTCCGCCCGTTCTCCAGAGATTTTCTTATTAGAATATTTATTAGGCTCTTTCGTGGTAACCTGCTGATATTTTTTGTTGAAGAAAATCAGAAAATTAGCATACAATACAAATGAGAATACCAAGCTTCCCCCTGCACAGTAGATCGCCACCCAACCTGTAGAGATCAGCTGATATGTCAAAAAGATAATTACATTACTGAGGAGCACAGGAAGAACAAATTTATTGGCAATTTTAATATTCTGCTTTGAAAATATATAATACTGGTATACGGCAAGAAATACGAATACCGACCAGACTGTATAAATAAAAGTTCCAAAATAATGATCCCAGGTAACCGGAAAAAATAAATAAAGCAGCCCAACAGCTCCTAAAATAAGGGTTAATATTCCAAACATCCGTCGGCAGCTTCTCCAATCAAAGTCTTCCTGCTGAAAGGAAGATTTAATGTAATAAAATAAAGCCGGACCTGTAAAAAATAATGCTGAGAACCCCAAATGTGGAATAATCCTCGGTATTTCCGGATAGAAATACATGCCTACTGACACCCCCACTCTTAGACTTAACATCAGCAGCACAAGCCCCAGGAAAAAATCGGGTACATATTTCAGTTTTTTGACAAACAACAGATAAATTCCCAGCAAAAGCCCATTGAAAGCTCCTACTGCACTGAAAAAAAATAACAACTGTTGTCCTAAGGTCATGATTTACTAATTTTTATTTTTTAACAGAAATACGTTACGAAGGCCCCCATAGAAACAAATTTTCAGTTTGTTTTACGTCATAAAGTTTATTCATTTGGCTTGAGTCAAAACCTGTATTCTGCAAAAGTAAATTTAATAAATTATTGAATTGAAATTCAAATAGATAAATATTTTTTAGATTTTGGCTAAAGCCCATGGAATTTTTGTTTATTTCCAAACGGGCTAAAGTCCTTTCCTATTGAATAATAAGCGTTGTGGATAAAACATTATTTGGATCCTTGGGCTGGCAAAGATATACTGTAAACAACGACTAAGGGTCATAATGAGAATAGTTGTATTCATTACTGATCACTCATTACCCACTCCTTTACTCCTAGCCCCGATAGTAACGGTTACCCCGCAACACAAGCTGGAAAGCCGAAGGATTTTCGGGATGGCAGGGTATTGGCGTGAGGAGTATGAGTGGATAGCGGGAAATAGCTTCTGATCCTGAAAAACAAAAAATCCCAAAGCGTACTTTGGGATTTTGTTATGATAAAATGAAAGATTATCTGCTTGCAATATCGATGTAGTTTCTTTCCTGAGCTCCTTGGTAAACCTGTCTTGGTCTTCCGATTGGATCTCCTTTCAGTCTCATCTCTTTCCATTGAGAAATCCATCCCGGAAGTCTTCCTAATGCAAACATTACTGTAAACATTTCTGTAGGAATTCCTAATGCTCTGTAGATAATACCTGAGTAGAAGTCTACGTTTGGATATAATTTTCTTTCAATGAAGTACTCGTCCTCAAGGGCTACTCTTTCTAACTGCATAGCAATGTCAAGAGCTTTGTCCTGGATACCAAGTGCAGTAAGGATATCGTCAGCTGCTTTTTTAATGATTTTCGCTCTTGGGTCGAAGTTTTTGTAAACTCTGTGTCCGAAGCCCATTAGACGGAAGTTATCATTTTTATCTTTAGCTTTAGCCACATATTTAGATACGTCACCACCATCTTTCTCGATCAGCTCAAGCATTTCGATTACTGCCTGGTTAGCACCCCCGTGAAGAGGTCCCCAAAGTGCAGATACTCCAGCAGAGATAGAAGCGAAAAGACCAGTATGTGCAGAACCTACCATTCTTACTGTAGAAGTAGAACAGTTTTGTTCGTGGTCAGCGTGAAGGATTAATAATTTATCTAATGCATTAACTACTACCGGATCGATTTCGAAATCAGCGTTTGGTAATCTGAATGCCATTTTGTAGAAGTTCTCTACATAGCTTAGGTTGTTATCACCGTGGTTTAATGGTAAACCTTGAGTTTTTCTGTAAGTCCACGCACAAAGGTGAGAGAATTTAGCAATCATCAACTCAGCAGCGTGATCCATTTCTTCTTTAGAGTTTACGTTAACAGCTTTAGGGTTAAAAGCAGTCAATGCAGACGTCATAGAAGAAAGAACTCCCATAGGGTGAGCAGAACGAGGAAAAACATCAATGATCTTTTTCATCTCATCTGCGATGAAGTTATATTTTTTAATATTGTTGTCGAAAGAAGTAAATTGATCCTGAGTAGGTAATTCTCCATGTAATAAAAGGTACATTACTTCTGTGAAGTTAGATTTCTCAGCAATCTGCTCGATTGGATAACCTCTGTAGAATAATTCTCCTTTATCTCCGTCTAAGTAAGTGATGTCGCTAATAGTAGCTCCTGTATTTTTGTAACCTAAATCCAGAGTGATTAAACCTGTCTGGTCTCTTAATTTTGAAATATCAATCCCTCTGTCTCCGATAGTACTATCCACGATAGGATATTCATATGAATTACCGTCGTAATTCAATATTACTTTGTTGTCTGACATTATTTATTTATTTTTTTTAAATATACCACTTTCCATAAAATACGGCAAACAAAAATTATCGCTTGCCGTCATTTATAAATTCAATTATCTTTTAATTTTAAAAGCCTCTAATCCTGGGAAAATTGCTGTTTCGCCTAAAGCCTCTTCGATTCTCAACAGTTGGTTATATTTTGCCATTCTGTCTGATCTTGAAGCAGACCCGGTTTTGATCTGTCCACAGTTCATAGCTACAGCTAAATCAGCGATAGTAGCATCTTCTGTTTCTCCTGATCTGTGAGACATTACTGAAGTGAATTTGTTATTCTGAGCCATTTGTACTGCAGCCATTGTTTCAGAAAGAGATCCAATCTGGTTTACTTTTACAAGAATTGAGTTGGCAATTCCTTCTTTTACTCCTCTTGATAATCTTTCTACATTTGTTACGAATAAATCGTCACCTACCAATTGTACTCTGTCGCCAATTTTATCCGTTAACATTTTCCATCCTTCCCAGTCATTTTCCTGCATACCATCTTCGATAGAAATAATAGGATATTTAGCGGCCAATTCTGCTAAGTAAGAAACCTGCTCACTGCTTGAGAACTGAGCAGCATCCGGAGTTTGGAATTTTCTGTAATCGTATACTCCATCTTTGTAAAATTCTGAAGCAGCACAGTCTAATGCTAACATTACATCATCACCTGGCTTATATCCAGCTTTTTCAATAGCCTGAAGTAAAGTATCCAAAGCATCTTCAGTTCCTTTGAAAGTAGGTGCAAAACCACCTTCATCACCTACTGCTGTAGATAAACCTCTTGAATGAAGGATAGATTTAAGGTTATGGAAAATCTCAGTTCCTTTTCTCAATGCATGAGAGAAAGAATCTGCTTTTACCGGCATTACCATAAATTCCTGGAACGCAATAGGAGCATCTGAGTGAGATCCACCATTGATTACGTTCATCATAGGAACAGGAAGTGTGTTTGCATTGACTCCTCCTACATATTTATATAAAGGCATTCCCAATTCTGCAGCAGCAGCTTTTGCTACGGCTAAGGAAACTCCCAAAATAGCGTTAGCTCCCAGGTTTCCTTTGTTTGGAGTTCCATCAAGATCAATCATGATCTGATCGATATAGTTTTGTTCAAAAACCGGCTGTCCAACTAAATTTTCGGCAATTACTTCTTTTACATTTTCAACAGCTTTCAGAACTCCTTTTCCTAGATACTCTGAACCGCCGTCACGTAGCTCTACTGCTTCATGTTCTCCTGTAGATGCTCCCGAAGGTACAGCTGCACGTCCCATTGCTCCGCTTTCTGTAAACACATCCACTTCAATGGTAGGATTACCTCTGGAATCTAAAATTTGTCTTGCTTCTATGTAAGAAATTGCACTCATTTTTTATTTTTTTTAGTTTATACAAATTTAATCAAAATTTAACTTTTTGGGGGTATTAAGTGTCATCTTTTAGAATAATTTCAGAGTTAAATTTTAGTTAATTTTAATATTATGATAAGTAAGAATTCAAAAATGAAACATCCATCTCTTCATTTTGTTGTCTATATCATTTAATACAGGAAAAAAACCTTCTTTGATTTGTTTCAAAAAAGGTTTTATCATACTTAAACCTGCTCTATTTAGGATAAACTTAAAAGGTATTAATGGCTATCAGTCAGACAAATTCGCGGCTATGGAAAAAAAGCCAAAAAGATTACCGTTATCCGGATCATATTTCACGGTTATTGGCAGCCAGATTGTTTTGAAGAGGTTTATTCTTAAAGTAGAATTGAGACTGAAAATACTCTTTGGAAAATTGGAGGTTTTTCCAAACTGATGTTCCAGCTGGGTAAAGAATTTAAACTCCATCTTGGGCTCATTATCTTTATTCTCAAGCAAGACTTTATTCACTCCAAAATTGATCAAACCTACCTGATTATCATAATTTGTAGCAGGCTTCAATGTATCTTTAGAAACTTTAAATGAGGCATTAGCTTCTATTTCCCAAGGTTTTCTTTGGAGTTTATTAGAAATTCCTACTGTCATTTTTGTTGCCACGTTATAAATTCCCTGTTTATTTTCTCTGTCATACTCCATGGCCGGGGAAATGGTCCAGAGCATTCTTCTTGAATAAGTTTCAGCAACTTCTTTATACAGCATTTTAAGAGGGTCTTTTCCTTCCCGGTAGCTTTTTACAATTCTCTTATAATCTTCATCATCTGTTCCTCTAAAAACGTCACGATCAAAATTGATTTGATTAATATCATTCGTAAGCATCATAAAATCACCTTCTTTTTTGGCATCGTCCCATTTTTTGTTTAGAAATTCCAGTTCTTTAGTATTGATATAGTCTTTTAGTGCTTCAAGTTCCCCACCTATAGCTGTCTGCACTTCATTTATTTCCTTATCCTCTAAACCCTCCAGTACTTTGTCAAATCCTATTTGTTTCAAATGACTTTCATCAGGACTTAAATTCACCTTTGAAAATAAAGCCCGTAATCGTTTGTTGATTTTTATCTGGGCAAAGTATGTATCCTCATATTTTGAGCTCTTATTTAATGATTGCAATATTGAATTGATCTGTGTTTTTGCCGAATCAATTTTCTGATTGCTGATCTCTTCTTTTTTTATTCGTAAAGCATGCAGTGATTTTTTAATATCAGCCTGTATAAACACATTCTTTTCAAGGGCTGCAAAATCTTTGGAATCCAGCTCTTTTGTTTTTAGGTCTTTATTATTAACAATCGCGGTTGTAAATCCAAAATAAATACTTGATATAGAATTTTGTTCATTCGCTTTTAGCTTAAAATCAAATGAAGTCTGCTTGATAAAATCACTTGGGTTACCTTTTGAAAGATGGAATAAGGAATCAATGGCATATAGTGTTGTATTAAGACTGAATGATTTTTCTTTGCTTGTAATATTATTCAATGCCGTTCTAAGAAATGTTGTCAGGATTTCTTTGGTATTGTCTGTCTTATAAAGGTTGGTCGCTTTATTGATCTCAGCTTTATTTACTGGCAATTTCATACTTTCATCCTGTTGTGCTTTTATATAGCAACTGAGACATAAAAACACAAATACTATAATGTTACCTATTGTTTTCATTTCTTTGTTTTTATGATATATCCTGGTGAAAAATCTGTATTTGAGAATGCAGCCTGAACAGGTTTTGTAATTTCGCCTGTGATGCTTACCTCAAATGTTCCAAACGTAAATCCTGTAACATCTACAATATATGAGGTCCCTGGTTCCAGGTCATCAAGTTCAAAAATGAAACTTTTGTAGAATACTTTTCGTACATCATACGGTTTATTGGTGGCGTTAGAACTGAATACATCAATTATTGCCATGTTGTTTTCACTTGTACATGTTCCTTGAATGGTTAACTTTTTCATGATCTTAGTTTTTAAATTATTGTTTATTGGGTGAAGGGGCTAAAAGTCCGGCTAGCGCGCCTATTGCCCCTGATGAAATGGCTGTAAAAATGGTAATCAACTGGGTATCGAAACGGAGATTATTCATTGTAATAAGGATGAGTCCTGTTATGATACCCAGAACAGCTAATCCAAGCATAATCACTATAATTCTGTAGATCCAGTAATCTGTGTCTTTTGGATTTCTTATTTCCACATTTTTTAATGCTTCTACAGGATTGAGTTTAAATTTCTCCTGGAGATCAGTATTGTTTTTTAAAGCAATCTCCAGATCTCCAATACTGTCATTAATTAAAGTTTTCATGGCTATTTGTTTTATAGATCAAATTTCCACCTAAAAAACACGCCTGTCAATTACACAAACGGGTGATTATAAAAACAAAACAGCACCATTAAAAATGATGCTGTTCAAAAAAAACTAATAATTATTTACAGTGTTATCTTAAAGAGTAAGCAAGTTCCCGAATCTCCGGAGGACTGTTCAAACTCACCGCCTTGTTCATTCATCCTTCTTCTCATATTCCGAAAGCCATTCCCTTCCCGCTGCCCTTCGGAGATTCCAATCCCGTTATCTGATATTTTCATAGTAAAGACATTTTTTTCCTGGGAAAATGAAAGTTTCAGTTCATCTGCGCGGCTATGCTTATACCCATTATTAACCGCTTCTTTCAAACATAAAAAAAGATTTCGTCTCAGTTCTGTAGAGATGGGAATTTCTGATACAATATCTATGCTTTCTGACCATAGTTTTATTTGGGTCTTTTTCAGAAAATGATCAGCATATTGGATTGCATAGTCTATAAAGCTACCCAACGTATCATTTTCTGAATTCAGGCTCCAAAGCATTTCCCGCATGGAGATATTCATTTCTTCAGATGTTTTCAGCAATTCATTGATATCATCCTGCACATCATCTTTTTCTACTTTCTGTTTTAGGAATTCTGCCTGAAGCTTAAGGGCTGAAATTCCTGCTCCAAGATCATCATGCATATCATGGGAAATACGTTCCCGTTCCTGCTCTATTGATTTTTGTTTTTCAAGTTCTTTT
This sequence comes from Chryseobacterium sp. YR221, assembly GCF_900176315.1. Taxonomy (NCBI): domain Bacteria; kingdom Pseudomonadati; phylum Bacteroidota; class Flavobacteriia; order Flavobacteriales; family Weeksellaceae; genus Chryseobacterium; species Chryseobacterium sp. YR221. Next base: position 512,244 of record NZ_FWXM01000004.1, on the reverse strand, counting down.
TGGAGAAGTTGGTTTTGATGCTCGACCTCTTTGAGTTGTTTCTCCTTGAGGTATAAAAGCTGTTTTCTGTTATACATTAACACAACAAAAATAATGAAGCCTACAAAGAACATCATAATGAAAACAGCAAGGATATAAGTTGCTTTAATTTCTGCGGGAAGTTCTTTCATTTTGTGTGAGTATTAATCCTATTAAAAATAAAAGATATACCATGATATTAACAATCGAAAAAGCTGTTATCAAAAAACTTAAAAGTTGGGAATCATTTTCCTGCAAAAAATACATAGGTATTGCCCTGAAAATAAAAAATACAGACCAGATCAGTAGGCCAGAACTTATCCAAAATAGGAAATGCTTCGTAATACTTTTTTCATCAACATTCTTAAGCTTATACATAAGCCAGGCTATTGAAAGAAAAATAAACAGAACTGGAAGGCTTATAATTGAAATAAAATTTAATTTCCCTACATCCGATATCTGGAATGTGTAAACATTAAAAAGAATAAGTATACTACAAAAACAAGCCGTTGTAATTTTGAAAATATTATTGGGAATACTTTTATAATAAATTGTTCCAAAATAGGAGACCGAAAGGAGAATGTATCCCCAAAACAATATATTCCTGTTGCATATTACCAGAAAAGGTAAGTTAACAGGAATGATGTCTACCATCATTATAAGAAGCAGATACAGGAAAAAATAAAATTGCTGTTTTGATTTATGCTTACCTATCCACAGATAAACTGAATATAGGAAACAGATCAAAACAACAATTTCATAAATTTTATTTAAGGACATTGCTGAGGACAAAGAGAGTTCATATCATAATCATTTAATCCCTGAATTGGCTTTCCTGCCATGTCTTCCGCATCAGTAAGAGTAGTTAGCTGGCCAATATCATTTCTATATTTCGTTATATAATAGGCCTTATTCTTTACTATTTCAATATTACCTGGATCTACTACTTCAGCCAATTTAAATTTCAATTGTTTAAATTTTACAGAAATATATCTATCATGAGCTTCAATACCTCCTTGCTGCTTTGCAAAGTCTATAGCATCAATTTTTAAATACTCTGTATTATTTTTTGTGACACAGAATTGATTAATATAAGGTTTGATATTCTTTTTATAATCCTCATGCATTACTTGAAAATCTTCAGGACTAACTTCAACTGCACCTGAGCTTAGAGACATCATTCCATAGTACTTATCTCCTATCAATTCATTATTACCATTAAAATAACCTAGCAGAATATAAAGTTTTCCATCATAATTTTGTAGAGCGGTATATTTTGTTCCAAACTTACCCTGATTGAACTGGATGAAATAAAAACGAATTACTGATATTTTGTTGTTCCCTTGAAGGAAATGATTTATTTCCTCCCATTCTTTTTTACCTAAAATAAATTCATCACTCTTTAACAAATTCATTTTCACAAGCTCATTGTATGTTTTACTTTTGAATTCACTCTGCATACGATTTGCAACATCCCTTGGTACTGGATCATATTGGGGTTTATTTTTGGTTAATTGCTGTAACTCTTCTAGAAATTTTTTATTTCCGTCACAGCTTATCAGTAGTAAAAAGAATAGTGCACTGAAAAAAAATTTAATAGTTTTCATGGTTTCTTAGTTTTTAGTTTGGTTGAGTTTATTGATGGCCTCCACTTTATTATTGACGTGAAGTTTTCTGTAGATATTTCCAACATGTTTTTTTACCGTATCCATGCTGATGAATTTTTTATCGGCAATTTCTTTGTACAGAAGCCCCTGTGAGAGGAGTTCCAGGATTTCTTTTTCGCGCTCGGTAAGCTCATCAAAGCCTTTAACCTCGGGAGCTTCTTTTTCAAAATGATGCAGAACTTTTCGGGCGATAGAGAAACTCATGGGAGCGCCTCCGTTGTGTACGTCCCGGATAGAGGAAAGAATTTTATCCATACTTTCCCCCTTTACAAGATATCCCATAGCACCTGCTTTTAAGGAATTGAAGATTTTTTCATCCTCTTCAAAGCTTGTACACATAATAAACTGGGTATTGGGCATGTCTTTCCGCAATTTGAGTATGATTTCAATTCCCAACATATCCTGTAACTGAATATCCATCATCACAACATCCGGAGAAATACTGGCGAGATTATTCAGGGCATCATTGCCATCAAAGAACTGAGCAATTACTTTCATGTCCTGTTGATAATTGATTACCTTCTTCAACGCATTGTTGTAGTTCTTCTCGTCTTCTACTATGGCTATAGAAATACTCATGTCCTTTTTGTTTGAAACAAATTTCAATAGAAAACAAAGCCGAATCAATTACCCCTTTGGGTAATTTTAAAATCAGAGTTTACATTTATGGTTCAGTCTTTAGTTTTATTAAATTTAACTAATTTTTCGCTTCAAAAAATATATTATTTGAAATTATTTTGAAATAAATAAACTTAATATTGAATTAATAATAATTCCACAGTGAAACATCAGAAGTTATTTCACAAGCTCTTCCAGAATCGGATGGTCAATACTGCTGATTGAAGTGTTATTTTCAAATATCTGTTCAAATATCTGAATCTTATTGCTTCCTTTCTTCAGCCACGCTCCGGGAATATATAAGGTTTGTTGAGGACCCACCTTACTCCAATAGCGTCCTATATTTTTTCCGTTGATAAAAACGATTCCTTTCCCCAGCTTCCGCATATCAAGAAAAGTATCTCCTGTTTCATTAAGAATAAATTCAGCTTCCTGAACCACGGGAGAATGGGACGCTATATTTTTCATTTTATCGGAAAGCTTGGGAAATGTATCAAAAGGTAAGGGAAGCATTTCCCAATTTCCGGAAACTTCAATACCGTTTATTTTTACCGGGCTGATAATTCCTTTTACATTGTGAACAATATCAGCTCCGTAATTAATCCGGCCCATATTTTCTACCAAAATCTCCAGGCGGTTTCCGGCTTTGATTTCAATATCGAGATCATATTTTTTATTAACTCTGTTAAGTTCTCCTTTCCAAATACCATTTACATAGACATTGGCATAATCTCTCAATCCTTTTATCTCCAATATACCTTTCTGATCTTTGTCGAATTTTCTTCTATACAAAACGTACCCATGTCCGGTATTTAAATCTTCAAAAGTGAGCGGCTGATTATTAACAACAGGTTTCTGCTGATCCGTGGTATCAAACAGACTGTTAATCTTTGAAAACTTAATTTCAGGAATGCTAATTACTTTAATGGGATTGGGTACTTGCGGAAGAGGATCTGGATTGATTTTTTGAAATGCTTTCCTTAAAGCAATATATTTCGGGGTAGCCCAACCCGCCTCATTGATAGGGGCATCGTAATCATAACTTGTAAGATCGGGCTGAATATCGTGGTCTTTATCATAATTGGCTCCGCTTGTAAAACCGAAGTTTGTCCCGCCATGGATCATATAATAATTAAAGGAGATTCCATTTTTTATGTACAGCTCGGTCTGTTTCAGGACCTCTTCCGTGGAAACTTTTACAAATGGTTCAGCCCAATGATCCAACCATCCCGGATAATATTCCGCAACCATATACGGTCCTTTTCCGTTATTGTATTCATTAATGCTTTTCTTTAAAACATCAATATCACTTTCCCCATTTGCAGTGGGCAAAGCTCCTTCAACAGATCCTCCTTTGAAAAGTGAGCTTCCGTCTGAAGTAAATAAAGGGGTGGAAATTCCAGCCTTCAAAAGCATATCTTTTATTTTATGGCTGTATTTGCGGTGCTGTTCCAAGGGAATATCTTTTCTTTGGGCAACATATGATCCAAATTCATTTTCTGCCTGAACCATAATCACAGGACCACCGTTATTAATCTGTAATGGAACAATTTGTTTAGCTAGCTGGTTGATGTATTTTTCACATTCCTCTAAAAAAGCTTTATTATCAGTCCTTATTTCGAGCTCCTTGTTCTTTTGCAGCCACCAGGGATATCCGCCAAACTCCCATTCCGCACAAACATAGGGGCCGGGACGAATAATAACATATAAGCCTACTTCTTTGGCTGTTTTAATGAATTTCTGTAAATCCTTCTCGCCGGAAAAATTCCATTTGCCGGGGGCTTCTTCATGGTAATTCCAAAAGACATAGGTAGTAACAGTATTCAACCCCATGGCTTTCATCATTTGAAGACGATGCTTCCAATAAGATGATGGAACTCTTGGATAATGCATTTCTCCTGAATAAATGATGAATGGCTTTCCATTCAATAAAAACTGACCCTCTTTAATTTCGAAATTTCCTTTCTGAGAAAATGCTAAATTTGTAGAGAGAATGAACAGAATAATACATATATATTTATTGAAATTCTTCATAGTATAGGGCATGATTTTTGTAAAATTAAATTACAAAAAAATCAATTTGAATATCAAAAAAATAATCATGAAAAAAAGCATTTTGGTACTGGGTGCAGTACTTACATTAACAGCAATAAGCTGCAAGAAAAGTGAAAGCGGAAACAAAAGCGTTATCAAAGCAGACAGTTCGGAAACCTTAGTGACTGATACTAACGGAAAGGTTGATTCTGTAACACAAAGTTCATCAACCATAGAGGTCAATGGTCAAAAAACTGAAAAAACCGATTTTGTTTATAAAGCAACAGACGGAACATTGGTAAAAGTAGTTTTCAAAAATGATCCGAAGGAAAATACAGTAGCTATTACCAGCAATAAGAAAACATTCACGTTACCTAAAACGGAAACCAAAGATGGTGAAACCATTTATAAAAAAGATGATATGACAGCCAGGGTAAAAGGAGACAGCCTCCACCTTGAGCAAGGCAATAATATTATTGAACTGAAAAGAACAAAGATTTAAGTTGGAATCCGGTTTCGGATTTGGGGCTATCAACTATTCCAATAGACTACCAATAAAAAAACCATCCGGAGTCCGGATGGTTTTCAATTTATATCTGAATGAATATTATTCCTCAGTTTTTTCTTCAGTAGTATCAGCTTTTGCTTCTTCTACTTTTTCTTCTACTACTGGAGCATCAGCAACTACTGCTTCAACTTTTTTAGATGTAGTAGCTCTTCTGCTTCTTCTTGTAGCTTTTTTCTCTTCAGCATTAGGGTTGTAAAGCTCGTTGAAATCTACCAATTCGATAAGAGCCATATCAGCAGCATCACCTGGTCTGAAACCTGTCTTAATGATTCTTGTATAACCACCGTTTCTTTCAGCGATTTTAGGAGCTACAGTTCTGAATAATTCAGCAACCGCAAATTTATTTTGAAGGTAAGAGAATACTACTCTTCTGTTATGTGTAGTATCTTCTTTTGCTTTTGTTAATAGAGGCTCAACATATACTCTTAAAGCCTTAGCTTTAGCTACAGTAGTGTTGATTCTTTTATGCTCAATTAGAGAACAAGCCATATTAGAAAGTAAAGCACTTCTGTGAGAAGCTGTTCTTCCTAAGTGATTGAATTTTTTACCGTGTCTCATTATTAATTATTTATCAGCGTCTAACTTATATTTTGCAACGTCGAAACCGAAGTTAAGACCTTTTGAATGCACTAATTCTTCTAGTTCTGTCAAAGATTTTTTACCAAAATTTCTGAATTTCATCAAATCAGACTTACTGTAAGAAACAAGTTCTCCAAGAGTTTCTACTTCAGCTGCTTTCAGACAGTTAAGGGCTCTTACAGAAAGATCCATATCTGCTAATTTAGACTTAAGAAGTTGTCTTGTATGAAGAGTCTCTTCATCGTATTGGATAGATGCTTTTACAGCTTCAGTTTCAAGAGTGATTCTCTCATCAGAGAATAACATGAAGTGATAAATTAATATCTTAGAAGCTTCTGTTAAAGCATTTTGAGGACTGATGGAACCATCAGTTTCTATATCTAATACAAGTTTTTCGTAGTCTGTTTTTTGCTCTACACGATAATTTTCAATGCTGTATTGTACTTTCTTGATTGGCGTGAAAATAGAGTCAATAGCAATAGTACCAATAGGTGCATTGTTTGACTTATTTTGTTCTGAAGGAACATACCCTCTACCTTTTTCAATATTGAAAGTAATTTCGAAAGTTACATCACTGTTTAGGTTGCAGATCATTAAATCTGGGTTTAGAACCTCAAATCCGTTGATAGACTTTCCTAAATCACCAGCAGTAATAACCGTTTGACCTGAAACTTTAGCAACAACCTGCTCGTTAGCCTGGCCTTCTGCTGTAGCTTTTAATCTCACCTGCTTAAGGTTAAGAATAATTTCGGTAACATCTTCGATTACTCCTGGAATAGTTGAAAATTCGTGCTCTACACCTTCTATTTTGATAGATGAAATAGCGTATCCTTCCAGAGAAGAAAGTAACACTCTTCTCAAAGCATTACCTATTGTAAGCCCGAAACCTGGTTCTAAAGGTCTGAATTCAAATTGACCTTTAAATTCATCAGAGTTAAGTAAAATTACTTTATCGGGTTTTATGAATTGTAAAATTGCCATATTATTGGGTTGAGCAAAAATTTGATTAAAAAATTATTTAGAGTAAAGTTCGACGATAAGGTTCTCCTTGATGTCTTCCGGAATTTGGATTCTTTCAGGAGCAGAAATGAAGGTACCTTCTTTCTTCTCATCGTTGAATTGTAACCACTCATAATTTGCTTTAGAAGCTAATGCATTTGTTACCACATCAAGAGATTTAGATTTCTCTCTTACAGCGATTACATCACCAGCTTTTACCAAATACGAAGGGATGTTAAGAATTTCTCCATTCACAGTAATGTGTCTGTGAGAAACTAGTTGTCTAGCACCAGATCTAGTTTTAGCAAAACCTAATCTGTATACTACGTTATCCAATCTTGATTCACAAAGTTGTAAAAGAACTTCACCTGTTACTCCTTTGCTTCTGTGTGCTTTTTCAAATAGGTTAGCAAACTGTCTTTCTAAAATACCGTAAGTATATTTAGCTTTTTGTTTTTCAGCTAACTGAACTGCATATTCTGATTTTTTAGCACCTCTTCTTTTGTTAGGACCGTGTTGTCCTGGCGGTTGGTTTTTTCTCTTTTCGAAGTTCTTATCATCTCCGTAGATTGCAGCTCCAAACTTTCTAGCAATCTTAGTTTTAGGTCCAATATATCTTGCCATAATGGGTAAATTCTAAAAATTAAACTCTTCTTCTTTTAGGTGGTCTACATCCATTGTGTGGCATTGGCGTCACATCAACGATTTCGCTAACTTCAATTCCTGAATTGTGAATCGTTCTGATAGCAGATTCTCTACCTGCACCAGGACCTTTCACATACACCTTTACTCTTCTTAATCCAGCTTCGTGAGCAACATTAGAGCAATTTTCAGCTGCCATTTGAGCAGCAAAAGGAGTGTTCTTTTTAGAACCTCTGAATCCCATTTTACCGGCAGACGCCCAAGAGATAACCTCTCCACTTTTATTTGTTAAAGAAATGATGATGTTATTGAAAGAAGCTTGAATATGTGCTTCACCAATAGCTTCAACTTTTACTTTTCTTTTTTTAACTACTTTACTTTGTTTTGCCATAATTCCTAACGATTATTTACTTGCCTTTTTCTTGTTAGCAACTGTTTTTCTCTTTCCTTTACGGGTTCTAGAGTTGTTTTTCGTTCTCTGGCCTCTTAAAGGTAATCCTAGTCTGTGACGTATTCCTCGTTGGCATCCTATGTCCATCAATCTCTTGATGTTCAATTGCACTTCAGATCTTAATTCTCCTTCTACTTTTACGTTGTCAGAGATATATGTTCTGATTGCAGCCAATTCATCGTCATTCCATTCGTTGACTTTCTTGTCTTCGCTGATACCGGCAGCTTTAAGGATTTCAGAAGAAGTACTTCTTCCTACTCCATAGATGTAAGTTAAACCGATAACACCTCTTTTGTTTTTTGGTAAATCAATACCTGCAATTCTCGCCATAATTTAATGTTAGCCTTGTCTTTGTTTAAATTTTGGGTTCTTCTTGTTGATTACAAATAGGACACCTTTTCTGCGTACAATTTTGCAATCAGCGCTTCTTTTTTTAATTGATGCTCTTACTTTCATTTTGATAGTATTTATTTTTTAACAAATGCCAAATGGAATGTTTATTCCATTTGGCTATTTTGTTTAATATCTAAATGTAATTCTCCCTTTCGTTAAATCATAGGGAGACATTTCTAGTTTTACCTTATCACCAGGTAAAAGTTTAATATAGTGCATTCGCATTTTACCGGAAATATGAGCAATAAGTATATGCCCATTTTCAAGTTCTACACGGAACTGAGCGTTCGAAAGTGCTTCCGTTATAACGCCGTCTTGTTCAATATGTTTTTGTTTTGCCATAAATTAATATCCAGTCGTTCTAGACAGTTTAGACTGCATTAAACCATCATAGTGATGGTTCAGCAGATATGTATTAATCTGTTGAACAGTATCTAAAATTACTCCCACCATAATCAATAATGACGTTCCCCCGAAAAATAGGGCAAACGCATCCGTCTGAACAAAGCTTCCATGCACAATTGCTGGAAGGACTGCAAAGATAGATAAAAAAATTGCACCTGGCAAGGTAATTTTTGATAAAATATCATCTAAATAATCAGCTGTCTCTTTACCGGGTCTTACTTTCGGTACTAAACCTCCATTTCTCTTCAAATCATCGGCCATCTGGTTCACCGGAATTGTAATTGCAGTATAGAAAAACGAGAAGATAATAATTAATAGCGCAAACAATACATTGTACTGCCAGCTAAAAACATTCTTGAAACCTGCAAGAAAAGTGTTAGACTCATCGAATTTTGTTAATAGTCCTGGTACGAACATCAATGCCTGAGCAAAGATAATCGGCATTACACCAGCAGCATTTACTTTCAATGGAATCCATTGTCTTGCTCCCTGCATAAGATTTCTGTTTACACCTCCTCTTGCTTGAGCTCTGCTTACATACTGAATTGGTATTTTTCTAACAGCTACGGATAGTATTACTGCTAAAAGAACCACCACCATCCAGAATAATACTTCAATAAGGATCATAATAGATCCCATTCCTCCTTTTCCGTTCTGCACGGCCATCTCCTGAACGAATGCTTCAGGTAATCTTGAAAGGATCCCCACCATAATAAGGATAGAGATACCGTTTCCGATACCTTTGTCGGTGATTTTCTCACCCAACCACATTGCGAATACTGAACCACCTACCAAGATTACAATACTTGGTAACCAGAACATAATAGAATTTGGCTCTACATAATATGCAGATTGGAATTGAGCATACGGTAAGAATAATTGAGTAATAGAAGTTAAGTAAGAAGGTGCCTGTACCAGACAAACTCCGATTGTTAACCATCTTGTAATTTGGTTCAATGTATTTCTACCTGACTCTCCATCTTTCTGAAGCTTCTGAAGATAAGGAATAGCCATTCCCATCAACTGAACAATAATAGAAGCAGAAATATAAGGCATGATTCCTAACGCCATTACGGAAGCGTGGCTGAAAGCTCCCCCCGTAAACGACGAAAGCAAGCCAAGGAGACCTGCTCCTTGCTTGTTACCGCCTTGATTTTTATAATGCTCTAAGAGATCTCCCACCTCTGCAAGGTTAATTGCAGGAAGTGAAATATAAGATGCGAATCTATACACAAGGATAATACCTAACGTAAAGAGAATTTTATCTCTTAATTCCTTTAGGCTCCAAATATTTTTAAGTGTTTGTATAAATTCTTTCATTAGTAAGTATTATAAGGTAATTGCTTTTCCACCTGCCTTAGCAATAAGCTCTTCAGCAGATTTAGTGAACTTGTCAGCAGAGATTGAAACCGCAGATTTCAATTCTCCTCTACCCATAATTTTCACTAATTCGTTTTTAGAAACTACTCCATTTGCTACTAAAACTTCTTTCGTGATATCTCCAGTGATGGATTTGTTCTCGATTAAAGTCTGGATAGTATCAAGGTTAACTCCTCTAAACTCTTTTCTGTTTACGTTTTTGAATCCGAATTTAGGTAATCTTCTTTGTAAAGGCATCTGACCTCCTTCAAAACCGATTTTCTGAGAATAACCAGCTCTTGCTTTCTGTCCTTTATGTCCTTTTGTAGCAGTACCTCCTTTTCCACTACCTTGACCTCTACCAATTCTTTTTGAATTGAAAGTAGATCCTGCAGCAGGTTTTATGTTATTTAAATTCATTTTAATTTCTTTTTTAAAAATTATTTTTGAACTTCAAGTAAATGACTAACTGCAGCTATCATTCCTAAGATAGAAGGAGTAGCTTCATGTTCTACAACTTGGTGAAGTTTCTTTAATCCTAATGCTTCAAGCGTTCTCTTTTGGGTTTTTGTTCTACCAATAGCGCTTCTTACTTGCTTTACTTTAATTGTTGCCATTGTTCTAATATTAACCGTTAAACACTTTACTTAGAGAAACTCCTCTCATTCTAGCGATCTCCTCAGGTCTTCTGATATCTAATAACGCTTTAAAAGTAGCTTTCACTACGTTGTGAGGGTTAGAAGATCCTTTAGATTTTGAAAGGATATCGTGAATACCAGCAGATTCCAATACCGCTCTTACCGCACCACCGGCGATAAGTCCTGTACCGTGAGAAGCAGGTCTTAAGAAGATATCTGCACCACCGTATCTAGCAGTAGTTTGGTGAGGAATAGTGTGGTTCATTACAGGAACTTTAACAAGGTTTTTCTTAGCATCTTCCACTGCCTTAGCAATTGCAGAAGCAACCTCTTTAGATTTTCCTAAACCAAAACCGATAACACCTTCTTCGTTTCCTACTACAACAATAGCAGAAAATCCGAAAGCTCTACCCCCTTTAGTTACTTTTGTTACTCTGTTAACAGCTACGAGACGATCTTTTAATTCTAATCCTCCCGGTTTTACTCTTTCTATATTATCTAGTCCTAACATATTTTCCGAAATTTAATGATTAGAATTTAAGTCCACCTTCTCTCGCACCATCAGCTAGAGCTTTCACTCTTCCATGGTATACGAAACCGTTTCTGTCAAATACAATACTTTCGATTCCTGCAGCAACCGCTTTAGCAGCGATAGCTTTACCTACAGCAGCAGAAATTTCAGTCTTAGTACCTTTAGCGTCTACACCTTTCTCTCTAGAAGAAGCTGATGCTAAAGTTTTACCATTTTTATCGTCGATTAACTGAGCGTAAATTTCCTTATTACTTTTATATACAGATAATCTTGGCAATTCAGAAGAACCAGAGATTTTCCCTCTTACTCTTCTTTTGATTCTTATTCTTTTTTCTAATTTACTTAATGCCATAATACTTATAATTTATTAAGCAGATTTACCAGCTTTACGTCTAACAATTTCTCCTACGAATCTTACACCTTTTCCTTTGTATGGCTCAGGCTTTCTGAAAGAACGGATCTTTGCAGTCACCATTCCTAGAAGTTGCTTGTCGTGAGACGCTAAAGTAATAATTGGGTTTTTACCTTTTTCAGTCAATGTATCAACTTTTACTTCACTTGGAAGTTCTAATACGATACCGTGAGAGAATCCTAAAGCTAACTCAAGTTTTTGACCTGTGTGAGAAGCTCTATATCCTACCCCTACTAGTTCTAGTTTCTTTTCGAAACCTTCTGATACCCCAACGATCATGTTGGCGATCAACGCTCTGTATAAACCGTGAAGCGCTTTGTGTTGCTTAGAATCAGATGGTCTGTTTACATTAAGTTCACCATCTTTTTGTTCTAAAGTAATTCCTGCTGTAAGCTCTTGAGAAAGTTCTCCTTTCGCTCCTTTTACAGTTACTACACCGTTATTTTCAGTGATTGTAACTCCAGCTGGAATTGTTATAATTGCTTTACCAATTCTTGACATTTTCCTCTGATTAAAAATTAATAAACATAGCAGATTACTTCACCGCCTACTTTCTCTTCTCTAGCTTTCTTGTCAGTCATTACTCCTTTAGAAGTAGAGATGATAGAAATACCCAAACCGTTTAGTACTCTTGGAAGTTCAGTAGAACCTTTGTACTGTCTCAAACCTGGTCTAGAAGCTCTTTGAATAGACTTGATAGCAGGTTTGTTAGTTTGCTTATCGTACTTTAAAGCGATTTTGATCACTCCTTGAACAGCGTTATCTTCAAACTTGTAGTTTAAGATATACCCTTGATCAAATAGGATCTTAGTAATCTCCTTTTTGATTTTCGATGCAGGAATTTCCACCACTTTGTGGCCTGCGCTTTGTGCGTTCCTTACTCTTGTTAGGAAATCTGAAATTGGATCTGTTACCATTTTTCTTTTATAAATTATTGGTTAAAGACAATCAGTATTGAAAAGACTTGAAGAGGAAAATATCAGACTTCAGAAAACTTCGGTCTGATATTTATATTCTTTAGTATCTAGACAACTTAATTGTCCCGATTTTAATTAGTAATTATTACCAACTAGCTTTTCTTACACCTGGGATAAGACCGTTGTTTGCCATTTCTCTGAAAGTTACTCTGGAAATACCAAACGTTCTCATGTATCCTCTTGGTCTACCTGTTAGTTTACATCTGTTGTGTAATCTTACAGGAGAAGCATTTTTAGGTAATTTTTGAAGTCCTTCGTAATCACCTGCTTCTTTTAAAGCTTTTCTTTTGTCAGCGTATTTAGCAACAAGTGCTTCTCTTTTGCGCTCACGCGCTTTCATTGATTCTTTAGCCATTTCTTAGTTCTTTTTAAATGGTAAACCGAAGTGAGTTAATAATGCTTTAGCTTCTTTATCTGTCTTCGCAGTAGTAACGAAAGTGATGTCCATCCCTTGGATTTTTTTCACTTTGTCAATTACGATTTCAGGGAAGATAATTTGCTCAGTAATACCTAAGTTGTAGTTACCTCTACCATCGAAACCATCTGCCTTGATACCAGAGAAATCTCTAATACGTGGTAAAGCAGAAGAAGTAAGTCTGTCTAAGAACTCATACATTCTGTGAGCTCTCAAAGTTACTCTAGCACCTACAGGCATTCCTTTTCTTAGTTTGAATGCAGCTTCGTCTTTCTTAGAGATCGTACCTACTGCTTTCTGACCTGTGATGTTTGTAAGTTCTTCTACAGCATAATCAATGATTTTCTTATCTGCAGTAGCATCTCCTAAACCTTGTGATACAACGATTTTCTCTAATCTAGGTACTTGCATGATTGACTTGTACCCAAATTCTTCCATCATTGCAGGAACAATTTGCTCTTTGTATGCTTTTTTGGGTCTTGCTATAAATTCCATGTGTTAATTCAAATTATAAAGTTTCCCCCGTTTTTTTGTTAATTCTTACTTTCTTATCTCCTTCGATTTTGTAACCGATTTTGATAGCTTTTCCGTCTTTACCAACTAAAGCTACGTTAGAGATATGAATAGAAGCTTCCTTCTCAGTAATTCCTCCTTGAGGATTAGAAGCTGAAGGCTTAACGTGTTTTTTAACGATATTAAGTCCTGCAACGATTACTCTAGGGTCTCTTCCTTCTTTCTTGATCACTTCAATAACTTCACCAGTTTTACCTTTGATATCTTTCTTACCAGTAGTAATGATTACGTTATCTCCTCTTTTTATTTTTAACTTTGACATTTTCTTTTAAAAATTTTAAAAATTAAAGTACTTCAGGAGCTAATGAAATGATTTTCATATATTCTTTGTCTCTCAACTCACGAGCAACTGGTCCGAAAACACGTGTTCCTCTCATTTCTCCTGCTGCGTTTAGTAATACACAAGCATTGTCGTCGAATTTGATGTATGAACCATCTTTTCTTCTTACTGCTTTTTTAGTTCTTACTACTACAGCTTTAGATACCTGACCTTTCTTAGCGTTTCCTGATGGTGTAGAATCCTTGATAGTAACAACGATTTTATCACCAACTGAAGCATATCTTCTTCTGGTTCCTCCCAGAACTCTGATAACCAATACTTCTTTAGCACCTGTGTTATCAGCAACTTTTAATCTTGATTCTGTTTGTAACATTATTACTTAGCTTTTTCAATGATTCTTACTAATCTCCATCTCTTGCTCTTGCTCAAAGGTCTAGTTTCCTGGATCAGAACTGTATCACCTTCTGTGCATTCGTTGTTCTCGTCGTGTGCAGTATATTTTTTCGTTTTCAAAACGAATTTACCGTACATCGGGTGCTTTACTCTTGTAGTTTCACTAACAACAATAGTTTTTTCCATTTTATTACTGGAAACCACTCCGATTCTTTCTTTTCTTAAATTTCTATCCATTGTAAAATGAAATTATTGTTTGTTAGTTAACTCAGTGTTTAGTCTTGCGATTGTTCTTCTCAAATCTTTGATTTGAATCGGGTTTTCAATTGGGCTGATTGCATGAGCCAATTTCAATTTAGAATATTGAGCTTTTGCTTCAGTTAATTGAGCTTGAATATCACCCGCGCTTAAATTTTTAATATCAGCATTTTTCATTGTATTCAAAGATTATAGAGGTTTAACAAAATCGTTAGCAACGATGAATTTAGTAACTACTGGTAATTTCTGTGCCGCAAGTCTAAGAGCTTCTTTCGCAACTTCGTAAGGAACACCTCCTACTTCGAACATGATTTTACCTGGTTTTACTACAGCCACCCAATATTCAACAGCACCCTTACCTTTACCCATCCTTACTTCGGCTGGTTTCTTAGTAATTGGCTTATCTGGGAAGATTTTGATCCATAGCTGACCTTCTCTCTTCATATATCTAGTTGCAGCAATACGTGCAGCTTCAATTTGTCTAGCTGTGATCCAAGCTCCTTCCGTAGCTTTAATCCCGAAAGTTCCGTAAGCAAGTTGATTACCTCTTTGAGCAATCCCCTTCATCTTCATTTTATGAACTCTACGGAATTTGGTTCTTTTTGGTTGTAACATAATTTCTAAATTTTAGATTTTAGATTTTAGATTTTAGATTTTTTTTATTTTAAAAAAGTAACGGTAATTTAAAATTCAAAATGTCTAATCTAAAATTTTTAATTATTATTGTTATTATTGTTATTATTTTTTCTAGGTCTTCTGTTGTCTCTGTCTCCTCCTCTGTTTCTATCTCCTGACTGACCACCTTTCTTCTGTTGTCCTACTAACGGGGAAAGTTCTCTTTTACCATAAACTTCACCTTTCATAATCCAAACTTTTACACCTAGTCTACCATAAGTAGTGTGAGCTTCAGCCCAGTGATAATCGATATCAGCTCTGAAAGTAGACAATGGAATTCTTCCGTCTTTGAAAGATTCGCTTCTTGCCATTTCAGCACCGTTCAATCTTCCAGAGATTTGAACTTTGATACCTTCAGCACCCATTCTCATAGTACTAGCCATTGCCATTTTAACAGCTCTTCTGTAAGAGATTCTGTTTTCAATTTGCTTAGAAATACTATCAGCAACTAAAACTGCATCTAGTTCAGGTCTTTTGATTTCAAAGATGTTGATTTGAATATCCTTACCTGTAAGTTTCTTCAATTCTTCTTTTAATTTATCAACTTCCTGACCTCCTTTACCGATGATAAGTCCCGGTCTAGCAGTAGTAATTGTAACTGTAACTAATTTTAATGTTCTTTCAATATAAATTTTTGAAATACCACCTTTAGATAATCTAGCTTCAAGGTATCTTCTGATTTTGTAGTCTTCAGCGATTCTGTCTCCATAATCGTTTCCACCAAACCAGTTAGAATCCCATCCTCTGATGATACCTAATCTATTACCAATTGGATTTGTCTTCTGTCCCATACCTTGATTAATTTTCTTTATTACCTAAGATTAATGTAACGTGGTTAGATCTTTTTCTGATTCTGTACCCTCTTCCTTGTGGAGCTGGTCTTAGTCTCTTCAATTGTCTTGCACTATCCACGAAGATTTCTTTAACGATAAGGTTTGCTTCTTCAATATCAGCACCTTCGTTTTTAGTCTGCCAGTTTGCCATAGCAGAAAGAAGTAATTTCTCTAATTTGTTAGAGGCTTCTTTTTTAGAATATTTTAGGATATAAAGAGCTTTATCTACCTGCTCTCCTCTAATGATATCAGCAACTAATCTCATTTTTCTTGGAGATGATGGGCAGTCATTTAATGAAGCTTTTACAACGTCTTTGTTAGCTTCTTTTCTTGCGATTGCGCTATCTTGTTTTCTTGATCCCATGATTATCTGCTTCCTTTGTTTTTGTTACCACCATGACCTCTGAAAGATCTTGTTGGAGAAAATTCGCCTAACTTGTGACCTACCATGTTTTCTGTAACATATACAGGGATAAAAGATTTCCCATTGTGTACAGCGATAGTTTGTCCTACGAAGTCCGGAGAGATCATCGATGCTCTAGACCAAGTTTTGATAACTGTCTTCTTACCAGACTCTATATTTGCCTGAACCTTCTTATCTAAAGTATGATGAATGAACGGTCCTTTCTTAAGTGATCTTGCCATAATTATTTTCTTTTAGATACGATGTAACGGTTAGACACTTTGTTTTTCTTTCTAGTTTTGTAACCTTTAGCCGGCATACCGTTTCTAGATCTTGGGTGACCTCCAGAAGAACGTCCTTCACCACCTCCCATTGGGTGATCTACAGGGTTCATTACTACCGGTCTTGTTCTTGGTCTTCTACCTAACCATCTGCTTCTACCAGCTTTACCTGATACAGTTAATTGGTGATCAGAGTTGGAAACTGAACCAATCATTGCCATACATTCAGTAAGGATCATTCTAGATTCTCCTGAAGGCAATTTAATGATAGCGTATTTTCCGTCTCTTGAAGTTAATTGAGCTGAAGAACCAGCACTTCTTGCTAAAATAGCACCTTGACCAGGCTTCATTTCAACACAAGAAATTACAGTACCCAATGGAATATTTTTCAATTTCATTGCGTTACCTACGTTTGGTTCAACGCTTTCTCCTGACACTACTTTCTGATCTACTTTGATACCGTTTGGAGCGATGATATATCTCTTCTCTCCGTCAGCATACTCTAATAAAGCGATAAATGCAGTTCTGTTTGGATCGTATTCTACAGATTTTACAGTTGCTTCAACGTTTGCTTTGTTTCTTTTGAAGTCAATAATTCTGTATTTCTTTTTGTGTCCACCTCCGGTGTAACGCATGGTCATTTTACCTGTTTGGTTACGTCCACCTGACTTTTTAATACCAACTGTTAGAGACTTCTCTGGTTTGTTGGTAGTAATTTCCTCAAAATTGTTTACAACTCTGAATCTCTGTCCCGGGGTGATAGGTTTTAATTTTCTAACAGACATTACTATTATTTATAATTAATAATTAATTTACAGCAAAAATATCGATAACCTCACCTTCAACAAGCTTGATTACCGCTTTTTTCAATTTGTTTGTCTTTCCTACTTGAAGACCTTTTTTAGTGTATTTCGAAGAAACCTTCGGAGCATAAATCATTGTGTTAACGTCTGCTACTTTTACACCGTAAGCCGCTTCTACAGCTTTTTTAATCTGGATTTTATTCGCCTTAGGATTAACTAAGAAAGAATAAGAACCTCTTAAATCCGTAAGGTAATTAGCCTTTTCTGAGATAACTGGTTTAATAATAATAGACATGACTTATTTCTTTAGATTTTCCTGGAATTTTTCAACTGCACCTTCGAAGAATACAACTTCACCTGCATTTACTAAATCGTAAGAACTCACTTCATTGAAGTTCATTACTTTAGCTTTAGGTAAGTTTCTTGAAGATAAATACACATTCTTGTTAGCTTCAGGAAGGATGAATAAAGCTTTCTTGTCGTTTAATGCCAAAGCATTTAATACTGTGATGAAATCTTTAGTTCTAGGAGCGCTTAAGCTCATATCTTCCAAAACTCTGATGCTGTTGTCTCTCATTTTCTGAGATAAAACAGATTTCTTAGCTAATCTCTTAAGAGCTTTGTTCAATTTGAATCTGTAGTCTCTTGGTTTTGGTCCGAATACTCTACCTCCACCTCTGAAAGTTGGAGATTTGATATCCCCGTATCTAGCAGATCCTGATCCTTTTTGCTTCTTAAGCTTTTTAGTAGAAGCAGTAATTTCGCTTCTTTCTTTCGATTTATGAGTCCCTTGTCTTTGTGCAGCAAGGTACTGTTTAACTTCTAAGTAAACCGCGTGCTGATTTGGCTCAATTCCGAATACTGTTTCGTCTAGAGTTACTTTTCTTCCGGTCTCTTTTCCTGATGTATTTAATACTACTAGTTCCATTTTCTGATAATTACATAAGAATTTTTAGCTCCCGGAACAGCACCTTTTACTACTAAAAGATTTTGTTCTTGATCAACTTTTAACACTTGAAGGTTTTGAACAGTTACCTGCTCACCTCCCATTCTTCCAGCCATTCTCATCCCCTTGAATACTCTTGAAGGATCTGAACCTGCACCGATAGAACCTGGAGCTCTAAGTCTGTTGTGCTGTCCATGAGTTGCCTGCATTACACCTCCAAATCCGTGTCTTTTAACAACACCTTGGAAACCTTTACCTTTTGAAGTACCTGTTACGTCAACATATTCACCTTCAATGAATAAATCAACTTTTACTTCTTCTCCTACTTTTACTTCATCAACGAATTCTCTGTAGAATTCAACTAATTTAGCTTTAGGAGCAGAACCAGCCTTTTTAAAATGACCAGCTAACGCTTTACCAACGTTCTTCTCACTCTTGTCATCGAAACCTAATTGAACAGCTTTATAACCGTCTTTTTCTAAGGTTCTGACCTGTAAAACCGAGCATGGACCAGCTTGGATAACTGTACAAGGAATGTTTTTTCCTTCTTCGTTAAACAAAGATGTCATACCGATTTTCTTACCAATAATACCTGACATTGTTTATATTATAATAAAATTTATCTTTCTCTTTATCACCATTTTTAGGAGGTCTAAAGTAATTTCTACTTCTGATATAGGCATACTACGCCCCTAAAATGAGTGTGCAAATGTATGAATAATTTTATTACTGACAAATTTTTTAAGTAAAATATTTTGATTTTTAATCAATTAGAACTTTTTGAGAAAATTCGGAACAAATTTTCTCCTCAATTATTTTGATTTTAAAAAAGAAATTAGAAAGAAGATCTGTTTATACGATCACATTCACACCTGCTTCTTCCAATCCTGCCTCATCTTCACCGGAAATACCTGTATCAGTAATCAGATAGTCTATTTTATCTAATGATGCAATCTTACCAAAGCCTTTTTTGTTGAGTTTTGAAGAATCTGCAAGAATCACCGTTTGATCGGCACAGTCAATCATCACCTGATTAAGATGGGCTTCTGCGGCATTAGAAGTACTGATTCCAAATTCAAGGTCAATACCATCTACTCCCAGAAAAAGTTTATTACAGGAGAACTGCTTAAGAATTCCTTCGGAAATAGATCCTACTATGGAAGTGGAACTCTTACGGACTTCTCCTCCCAGCTGGATGATATTAATATTAGGATTATTACAAAGCTCAATAGCTACCCTCAAAGAAGAGGTCAATACGGTAAGTGGTCCAAAGTTCACCAGCATCCGGGCAAGATAATGCATTGTTGTTCCGGAAGCTAATATAATACAGTCGTTCTCCTGAATCAGCGCTAACGCGGCTTTTGCAATCGCTTGTTTTGCTTCTACATTAATATTCTCCTTCTCCCCTACATTTTTCTCATAAGCATATCTTACCTGCTTACTTGCCCCTCCATGATTACGGAAAAGCAGCCCTAAACTTTCAAGATGATTCAGATCCTTTCGGATCGTAACCGAAGAAACATTCAGTTTTTCACATAAATCTTGCACAAGAACATGGCCTTTTTCATCCAGCTCTTTTAATATTTCATCATGCCTTGGGATCAGCTTCTCCATTTTATTCGTTTCATCAAAATTAGCGTTTTTTTTTCGTACTCTAAAATTTCATTTATTTTCTTTTTGCTTTCATTTTTAATTTATATATTTGAAAACGAAACATAAACGAAACATTTATGAAACGAAACGAAGAACTCAGTAAATTAACCAATGTAAAGGAATGGGACTTTATAGTCATAGGAGGAGGAGCCAGTGGTTTAGGTTCGGCACTAGACGCAGTAAGCAGAGGTTTTAAAACCTTATTGCTTGAATCTCACGATTTTGCAAAAGCAACATCCAGCAGAAGTACAAAATTAGTACATGGTGGAGTAAGATATCTTGCCCAGGGAGACGTAGGATTGGTAAAAGAAGCATTAAAAGAAAGAGGTCTGCTTGCTAAAAACGCAGCTCATATCGTAAAAAATCAATCTTTTATTATTCCTAATTATACTTGGTGGGGAGGAATCTATTATAAAATAGGTTTATCCATTTATGATTTTCTTGCAGGAAAGCTGAGCTTGGGAAAAACGAGATACATCAGCAAATCAAAGACTGTAGAAAAACTTCCAACTATTGAACAAAATCACTTGATGAGTGGTGTTGTTTACCAGGACGGACAGTTTGACGATGCCAGACTTGCTGTGAATTTAACTCAGACCATTATCGAGAAAGGAGGAACCGCAGTCAATTATGTAAAGGTGATCAATCTTCTGAAAGATGATGCTGATAAAGTAATTGGTGTTGTTGCAGAAGATCAGCTGTCCAAGCAGCAATATCAGATTCATGCCAAGGTAGTCATTAATGCTACAGGTGTATTTACCAATGACATCCTTAATATGAATAACCCTAAGCATGGTAAACTTGTTGTTCCAAGCCAGGGAATCCATTTGGTGCTTGATAAATCATTCCTAAAAAGTGATGATGCGATCATGATTCCAAAAACATCAGACGGAAGGGTTCTATTTGTTGTTCCTTGGCACGACAGAGCTTTGGTAGGAACTACGGATACTCTTCTAAAGGATGAAAGTTTTGAACCCCGTGCTCTTGAAGAAGAGATCAACTTTGTTTTAAATACAGCAAGACAGTATTTAGCTAAGAAACCTACCCGTGAAGATGTAAAATCTGTATTCGCAGGATTACGCCCTCTGGCCGCTCCCAAAGATGGAAGCAAAAGTACAAAAGAGGTTTCCAGAAGTCATAAAGTTATTGCTTCTGAAACAGGGTTAATTTCCATTATCGGTGGAAAATGGACAACCTATCGTAAAATGGCTGAAGATACTGTAGATGAAGCGATGAAAGTTCACAGATTAGGAAATACCGCCTCCAAAACAGAACATCTTTCCATTCATGGTAATGTAAAACCGGAGCAGGTAGACAGAAGCAATCATCTGTATGTTTACGGTTCTGATATTCCTGCTATAAAAGCCTTACAGGAAAGCAACCCGCGTTATTCTCAGAAACTTCATCCTGATCATCCTTTTACCATTGCAGAAATTGTATGGGCGATAAGAAATGAGATGGCAGAAACCATTGAGGATATCTTATCAAGAAGAGTCCGTTTATTATTCTTAGATGCCAGAGCAGCTATAGACAGTGCTCACACTGTTGCAAAAATAATTGCTGAGGAAAAAGGATATTCTGAAGAATGGACGCAGCAACACGAAAATGAATTTATTGATTTAGCAAGAGGATATTTATTAACGCCTTATTCACCTAAAGTCCAACCTTAATCTAGTACACTTTTATGAATGAAAAATTAATTCTCGCTTTAGACCAGGGGACAACTTCCTCCAGAGCGATCTTATTCAACCACAGTGGAGAAATTAAATATGTAGCACAGAAAGATTTCAGACAAATATTCCCGACACCGGGTTGGGTAGAGCATGATCCGAATGAAATCTGGTCATCACAAATCTCCGTAGCAGCAGAAACTATAGCGAAAGCAGGTATCTCCGGACTGGAAGTTGCCGCTATCGGTATTACCAATCAACGGGAAACAACCATTGTATGGGACAAAGAAACCGGTGAGCCTATTTACAATGCCATTGTATGGCAAGACCGAAGAACGTCTAAATATTGTGATGAGCTAAAAGAGCAGGGTCACGCTGAAGTTATTAAAGAAAAAACCGGCCTTGTATTAGACGCTTACTTTTCTGCAACAAAACTAAAATGGATCCTTGATAATGTAGAGGGTGCCAGAGCTAAAGCAGAAGCAGGAGAACTATGTTTTGGAACAGTAGACACATGGCTGGTATGGAAGCTTACCCGTGGTAAAATGTTTATCACTGACGTATCCAATGCCAGCAGAACAATGCTGCTGAATATCCATACACTAGAATGGGATAATGATTTGTTAGAATTATTCAATATTCCTAGGGCCATTCTTCCCGAAGTAAAGCAGAGCAGTGAAATATATGGAGAAACTGCAACTACTTTATTTTCCACTAAAATTCCTATTGCAGGTATTGCAGGTGACCAGCAGGCAGCTCTATTCGGGCAAATGTGCATCACTCCGGGAATGGTAAAAAACACATACGGAACCGGCTGCTTTTTATTAATGAATACAGGAAAAGAAGCTGTTTCTTCTAAAAACAACCTGCTTACCACCGTAGCCTGGAAAATCAATGGAGAAGTAAACTATGCACTGGAAGGAAGTGTATTTGTAGGAGGTGCTGCAATCCAATGGCTGAGAGACGGTCTTAAAATTATTCGTTCATCTGAAGAAGTGAATGAGCTGGCAGCATCTGTTCCGGACAATGGTGGTGTATATTTCGTTCCTGCCCTTACCGGATTAGGAGCTCCACACTGGGATCAGTATGCACGGGGAACTATTGCAGGCATCACCCGTGGAACAACTGACGGACATATTGCCAGAGCAACATTGGAAGGTATTGCATTCCAGGTTTATGATATTGTAAAATCTATGGAAGCAGATTCCGGAAGAGCCAGTCTTGAGCTAAGAGTAGATGGAGGAGCTTCGGCAAGTGATCTTTTGATGCAGATACAGTCTGATCTGTTTGGTTTTAAAATCACAAGACCTCAGACACTTGAAACCACTGCATTAGGAGCAGCTTATCTGGCAGGTCTTGCGGTAGGATACTGGAAAGATATTGATGAAATACAGTCTCAATGGATCGTAGACAAAGATTTCCATCCTCAGCTGGATAAAGAAAGTGTTGATAAAATGATCCACTTGTGGAAGAAGGCCGTATCGCGCTCGCAAAACTGGATAGAAGATTAACCCGTTGACCTTAAAAATACACATATGACACCATTTATCGCAGAATTAATAGGAACAATGCTTCTTATACTCTTAGGCAACGGCGTTGTCGCCAATGTTGTCTTAAAGGGAACCAAAGGAAATAATTCCGGCTGGATTGTAATTACAACAGCATGGGCATTAGCCGTCTTCATCGGCGTCACTGTAGCCGGACCTGTAAGCGGTGCCCACCTAAACCCGGCAGTCACCATTGGTCTTGCTACCGCAGGAAAATTTTCCTGGGATTTGGTTCCAACTTATATAGCCGCCCAAATGATTGGGGGAATGCTTGGTGCCTTTCTGGTTTGGCTATTCCATAAGGATCATTTTGCTATAACAGAAGATGAACCAGGTATGCTTGCCTGTTTCAGTACAGGACCAGCCATCAGAAAGACTTCTTCTAATCTTATCAGTGAAATTATAGGAACGTTTGTACTGGTATTTGTCATCTTCCACTTTTCGGATCCGAGTATTTCGATCGATATTGATCCTACAGCAAAAGTAGGATTAGGTTCTGTAGGAGCTCTTCCTGTCACGTTCCTTGTCTGGGCAATAGGTTTGTCTCTGGGCGGAACTACAGGATATGCAATTAATCCGGCAAGGGATCTGGCTCCAAGAATCATGCATGCTATTTTACCTGTAAAAGGGAGCAGTGATTGGGGATATGCATGGATACCGGTAGCAGGACCTGTGATAGGAGCTGTGCTTGCCGCTGTTTTATATGGACTCTTAACTTAAAAAATACAGATGATGAGAATTTTAAAAGGAATCTTCCTGCTCATGCTAGGCAGCGGAAGGTTATTTTCTCAGGAAACTACTGAGACTAAGGAAAACAGACTTGATTTCACGGCCAACATTCAGAATAACCATTTATGGAGAGGTTTAATCATTACTGATAAACCTGTTGTAATGGGAAATCTATCCTATGCCCTGGATGCGGAAAAAAAATGGAAAATAGGAATCTGGGGAGCATCCGCTTTAGCAGATGATAAAGACAATACCCATTATAAAGAAATCAATTATTATGTTCAATATTCTGACGGACGTTTTTATATCGGACTTTGGGATCTTTATAACTCCAGAAACATTAATACTGCCGTAGCTGCAGATGACATCTTCAGCTATTCACAAAGAAGAACGGCACATATTATTGACTTAAGAACCAACTATACGTTCGGGCCTTCATTCCCTATTAATATTGAAGCAGATATTATGCTTTATGGAGGAGCCAATGCAGGAGAGGTTGTACTTGAGCCGGACGGAAGTTATAAAAAGAATAAATATTCTACTTATGTTCAGGCAAGTTACCCCGTAATAAAGGGCCAGAAAGTGAATCTGGATGCATTTGTAGGCGCCGGCTTTGCTCTTAATGATAAAACGTTCCTGTATGGAAATGGCAAAAACAGTTTTGACATCGTTAATATAGGTGTAAAAGCAGGTAAGGTTGTTAAGATTACTGACCATTACAGTCTTCCTGTTTATATGATGGCCATGTGGAATCCCTCTAATAAGTTTGCAAGAATTCAGCTTGCTGCGACTGTTTTTTAAAACGGATATCTACCACAATACTATAAAATCACTCCTTTGGAGTGATTTTTTTGTTATGGATGATGATGACCACCTGTCAAATTAAACCACTCCGTCAAATCTTTGATATGACACCCCTCCAGTGGAGGGGAATGGTTATACGAATGTTATGTCTGGGATTAATAACGGTCTTATATCCAATCACCGGGATTTCACGGTTTATCTTTTAAGTAAATATTTTTATTTTTGAAGAAAAAAGAACTATGAAAAAATTTTTCAGTATCATGATTTTGTGTATCAGTATTTTGTCTTTTGCACAGGTAAAAGTTCCTTTTACGGGACATAGAAGTTTTGATATTATGGAGGGCTACAGTGGTACCGGCACCCCTCATTATTATTTGGATGTGAAAAAAAACGGTGATGTCTTTTTTGGGTATGTTCAGGTAAATCAGGCTAACGGAAAAGAAACTACAGAAGAAATAAATGCAGGCAAATACGGAGCAAACAAAGTAATGAAAGTACATTTCAAAAAATTCGATGAGACTTTCTTTGTGAAATTTGATAAAAATAAAATCTTTATGACCGATGAAAAGGGAAATATTCAGAATCTTGAAGGCTGTTGCTCTTCCAGTGAGAGTATGGATAAAGAAACCTGTACCTGTGAAAGTGGACTGTATGAATAATAAGACAATATAGCGCCACTCCTTTGGGGGTGGCTTTTTGTTTAATGGAAAGAAAAAGGACACCCATTAAAAATTCTTTGAATTTTCGCCACCTTTCCGGTGGAGAGGAATGGTTATAAGAATTGTTGGGATTTGTTGAGAGTTTGAGATCATGTAATTTGTCAGGAATAAGGAATCACCGGGATTTTACGGTGTATGGTTTCTATAAATATCTTTACTTTTGAAGAATCAATTATGCACACCACGGTATGAAAATCCTAAATATTTTATGGGTTTTATTTTTTATTGTTTCCTGCAGTAAAAATGAAAACCATCCCTACACGTTCTATTATTGGAAAACCAATTTGAAACTGAATCAGGAGGAGAAAAAAGTATTGGCACAGGCTTCTGTTCCTTATTTATATACCCGCTTTTTTGATGTTGATAAAATAGGAGGAAAGTTTCAGCCTGTGGCTGTCATCACCAAAGACCAGAGTTTTCAGACCGATAAGCAGGTGGTACCTACTGTTTTTATCACGAACCAGACTTTACTGAACATTTCTTCGGAGGAGATAAAATTCCTGGCAGAAAGCATTCATCATTTAATCTTGAAGAAAACAGAAGAGTATCATTTAAAAATCAACAATGAAATTCAGATCGACTGCGACTGGACAGCTGGTACACGTAATGATTATTTTAAATTTCTAAAGGAACTGAAAAGGGTTTCCGGAAAAAACATCACCTGTACTCTACGTCTTCATCAGGTTAAAGATAAAAAGCAGACCGGAATTCCGCCGGTAGAAAAGGTATATCTGATGTGCTACTCCACTTCTTCCCCATTAGAAAAATCTGATAAAAACTCCATTCTGGATGTGGCTACATTAAAAAGTTATCTTTCCAGAATTGAAGAGTATCCCATCAAAACTATTGAAGTAGCACTCCCTATCTACTCATGGGGAATTGTTACCAACCATCTGGAAAAGCATAAGCTGATTAATGCATTATCTACAAAGGATCTGCAAAATGAGCATTTTAAAAAGCTCTCTGAAAATGAAGCTGAAGTTTTGAAAGACGGTTTTTATTTTGGAAGCTATCTGAATAAAGGTTTTAAAATAAAGGTAGAGGAAATTTCAGGTGAGCAGCTTGAAGATGTCATCCGCTTTCTTGAGAAAAAAATACCTCATTTTAATATTATTTATTATCAATTAGATAGTAAATTTGTGTTAGATCGAAAATTTTAAATCATCATCACAGATGAAGGCAGAGTATTACTACCTGCACGGATTTATATTATGAATCATTATAAAAAATTAAAAACACCACTCTACATATGAAAAAGTATATTCTTTCACTTGCAGTGGCCTCTCTTTTCTATACGAAATCTGATGCCTGCGCCTGGTCGGATCCTGACTACGAATACTTCAATCTTTTTACCCAGAGTATCATTAAAGATAAATCTTACCTTCCTTTTCTGCACAATTATTCCAGCAGATTCTATACGGGTTATAAAACCTCGTTGATTCCTGATGACAATCTGGAAACATGGAAGAAGTATTTCGGTAACCAGCTTAATCATGCTGAAGCTTATGATCTGGTTTATAAGATCAGTATGAACGACCTCAATAGTCTTAAAAACGGAAATCCTTCCAACCCTCTTCTCCAAAAGCTGGGTTCAGGATTTTACCAAAAGTACCGCGAGGGTATAGATTATTTAATTGAGGCCAAATATCTGGAACCTTATATGAGCATCAATTATATTGAAAGTGAAAATTCATTTTACTATGACAGAAATGTCAACACTAAGAATGCGACGGCTCTTGATTATGACAAAACCATTGCTGCTTTAACTTCTTTATACAATGCTGCCAGAAATCAGGAGATTAAACAGCGCTATGGATACCAGCTGGTACGTCTCAATCATTATACAAGAAATTATGATGCTTCACTGCAGGCATTCAAAACCTATATAGAGCCAATCAAGCTAAAAGGTGCCGTTTATTTTATGGCACTGGATCAAATGGCAGGTGCTCAAAGGGGACTGGAGATGAACAGTGATGCCAACTGGAACTTCTTCCAGGTATTCATGAACACTAAAGACCGTAAAGAATCTTCTTTTGTATCTATGAAGCTTTCGGATACGGCTTCTTTCAGTAATATTATGAAAAGGGCTAATACCAATGAGGAAAAAAACATGGCTTATTTCCTTTTAGGCTATGAGGATTTCAACAATCCTATTCCGGTTATGGAAAAAATGTATGATATTAATCCTGACTCTGAAATTCTGAAAGTAATGGCCGTAAGAAGTATCAATGAGCTGGAAAGAAGTTATCTTCCTACTTATTATTACACCGATGCTGCTTCCGGGAGAGTTTCTGTACAAAGAGGAAAAACGGATACCAAAGCTTCAAATGATAATGTAGCGGACAACACTACCACAGTGGTAAAAGAAGAAAAGCTTTCTTTCTGGCAAAAGATTGTAAGGTTCTTTAAAAACCTTTTCGGAGGTTCTAAGTCTGAGAAAACCGGTGATGAAGCTAAAGCTG
Source organism: Chryseobacterium sp. YR221 (assembly GCF_900176315.1). Lineage (NCBI taxonomy): Bacteria > Pseudomonadati > Bacteroidota > Flavobacteriia > Flavobacteriales > Weeksellaceae > Chryseobacterium > Chryseobacterium sp. YR221. The sequence goes on along the minus strand of NZ_FWXM01000004.1, from coordinate 484,508 downwards.
ATCAAAGTGATGATGAGCTCTTCAGTAATCCCGACAGGATACCTTTCTATACCCGAACAGGTTATTATTATGATCAAAAGACACAGGACTTCCTTGATGCCCTGGAAAAATTCACTGATAAAACAAGGGAGAAATCTAAAGATGAATACTGGCAGATTGCCAATGCTTACCTTAAGTTTTTGAAAAAAGACTATAAAGCAAGTTCTGAAATTCTTAATGACATCAAAACCACCAATCCTGAGTACCAGGAGGAGATCAAGAGAATGAAAGTGCTGAATGATATTGTATCTCAGCCTAAAATAGATGCAGCATACGAGGATCATTTAATGAAAGATTATCCTGAATACTTTGTAGAAAAACCGGTGAAGAAAGACACTGCCACAACGGATGATTTCGATTATTATGGGGAAGCACCATCTACTGCAGACTTCCTTAAAGATGTCTTGGCTAACCGCTATTTTCTTCAGGGTGAGGATGGAAAATCATTCCTGATGAATAATAAACTTTCTGACCTTCAGTACAACCCGAACTCAAGTCTGGTAAAAAGTGTGGAGGACTTCTACAGAAAGTCAAATAAAACACAGTTTGAGCAGCAGGTTATTGCCAAAAACATGGACAGTGTAGGTAATATTGATGCATTTTTCAATACCATTTATGGAGACAGGTCCATGAGGCTTGCCGATTTTGAAAAGGCTAAATCCTATTATGAAAAAGCGCAGAAATTTGCCGGAATCCCAAGAGTCAATTACGACTGGTCAGAAAAAAGCGGTCAAACCATCACTGCAAAACAATATACACCTACTGAGTATAATGGTTTTGATAATATTTCAAATCTTGTGTTTGGTCATAATGTTTGGGAAAGCTTCCAGAGTTCTGATGCTGAAAGTATGAAAGCTGAAAACTACACTGATTTCCCTTTCATCAAAAGCAGTATGAATAAACTTGAACTGGCTGATGTTTTGATCCAGCTTAAAAAGATTGGAAATGGTGCTGATGAAAAAGCTGCCAAAGCCAACCAGCTTATCGGAAATTTACTGTACAACACCTCTATTTTAGGATATTACAGAGAACTGTTCGTCATGGATGTTGACAATAGTAATGGTGGAAAGTATAACTTCTGGAATACCGACAGAAAGAACCCTTATAAATATTATTACAAAAACTTCCTGGATACCTCTTATATTGAGCCTGACAATTTTGACCTGGCGATTAATTATTATCAAAAAGCCCTGAAGCTTTCCAATAATAAGGAAGAAAAAGCAAGAGTTCTTTTCCAGATGGCTAGTGCTGAACAAGGGAAATACTATCAATATGAAGCAAAAAACCAGATGGACTATGATTATTCCGATCCTAAGTGGTCTGAAAAATCTGATGCTCACCAAAAGGAACTGGACAATCTGAGAAATCAGAAATACAGAACCTATTTTGCACAATTGAAAACACAGTACTCAGATACTGAAACTTCAAAAGCACTGATGGGAAGCTGTTCTTATTTCAGTTACTTTATGAGATAACATCACTACATAAAAAAACCTCTGAATCATCAGAGGTTTTTTATTTTAGATCTTATATTATTTCTTAATAAACTTGGTTTTTATATTTTTCCATTATCGTTTATGGTCATGAAGCAGACTCCCTATCTTTACTCTTTACTTCCTCTTCTGCAATGACCCTAAGAAGCTTTTATAGTATGGCTTTTTACCCTTACATATTCAAAATCAAAAATCATCAACACAATCACAAAACACACAACCATATCATAATCAATTATTTACTACTTTTACTCTATCATTATGACTTAATGATAGAGTAAAACTAAAAACCATTAACCAAAAAAATCAACACAACATGAAAACGACAATCTCAGACGAGGAATTTTACGCCGGATTACAACGGTTACCCAAGCCCAAGTATCCCTTCCCAAATTCTATTCACCATGATTTTCAACTTCAGAGGGAAGAATATTATGATTGGATTGACAGGGAGTATATTTTCCACAGTAAAGAAGCCCGTGAAAAACACAAACAGCATAACTTGACTGATATTGCAGCACGCGGTTGCCCTTTTTTAAAGAATCTGGCAGAATTGAGACCATTAGCCATTTATGCTGCTGATGGAGCTATGATGGATGATTATTTTGATCGTTGTTCATATGATGAAATGAAAGATATAGCAACTCACATTATGACTTTGCTTACTGATGATGATCCGGATGAACCAGCTAACAATGATATATTTCATCGATTCTGGATATTAAGACAAAGCGCCATTGCATGTGAAATGCCAGAACGATTATATAAAAAATTCCTAAAATCTTTACATGAAGTACTTATTGGGTATGCAGACGAAAGAGTATATTACAGATCAAACACAATCCCCCCTCTTCCCGTTTACCTATTGATTCGTGAGGCTACAAGTGGGGCAAAACCTTTTTGTCAATATGTGGCTATGCAAAAAGATTATCGAGAGCTACCTGACAGCATACTGGAGCATTTACATATTCAACGCCTTCATACTATTTGTGCTCTGATGATCGGAATACATAATGATATTATTTCTTTACCAAAGGAACTCCATAGAGAAGAGGACACCATGAATCTGGTGAAAGTATTACAGCAAGAGCATAAAACTTCAATAAAAGAAGCCTATATGATGGCTCTGGAAGTGCATGATAATTATTTAAAAGAATTTCTCGTATTACAGGAGCATTTACCTTCTTTTGGTCAATGGCAGGAAATGACCCGCAATTATGTACAGGATCTCGGTATTATGGTAGCCGGCGTATATGCTTGGCACACGAATGATACATCCCGCTATGTAAATGGAGGATATGTAGAGGGTGAATTTAACAGCAAACAATAAAAAAAGGAATCATTCAGATTCCTTTTTTTGCTCCTGCTTCTTCAGCCATTCTTCATATTTATTTTTTAATAAACTTGGCTTTGATATTTTTTCCATTATCATTTATAGTCATGAAGTAGATTCCTTTTACGAAGCTGCTTACATTTATTTGACCTTCACCAATTATGCCTTTTGAAATCAATTGCCCCGGAGCATTGAAAATTTCGTAGGATGATTTTGGAGATACATTTTTTACATTCAAAACATTGTCCACAGGATTCGGATAAACCTGAACCGATTTTATTTTTCCTGTTTCCGAAACGGCCAATGTACCTGCTGTCATTTTTTTCACTGCATAGAATACATTTCCGATTGCTGAAACTCTTACATGAATCGTCTTTCCAGCTAAAGAGGCAGGAATGAAAACATTTGCTGTTCCACTGTTAGGTACTGATGCTGCCAGCTCATTCCATGTTGCGCCGCTATCATCAGTATAATCAATTTTTACATCAGCCACATTATAAGGTGCAGCTGTAGTTCCGGAAACCGTCCATTTAATTTCTGAACTGGTATCAGGAGTAAGAGATGCTGTATCCACTTTGAAGGCTTCTGCAGAGCCTACTACAATGGTTTGTGTAGTATGAGCGCTTTGCCCCTGCCCCGGTTTATTATCTCTCACGGTTACACGGAAATGAGTTGTTCTTGCTACCGTACTTGCTGCTTCAAAATCATCAGCATTCTTCACCTCTCCATTTAATACGGTAGAAAGCCTAGGGAAATATCTGGTAGGACTTACTGTTGGTGGCCATGATCTGAAGTTGGCCCCTGAGGTAGTTCGTCCAATGTAAAACTTATTAACGCCGTTATATAAATAACTTGGATCTACCTGCTCCCAGGAATAAGTTAATGCATCCCCATCCGGATCTGTTGCCTCTGCGGTGAGTGCAAATGCAGTATTCATCGGGATGGTATAAGTTACCGGCATTTCTGTAATTACCGGAGGGCGGTTGATAATGGTAGTTATGGTACCACAGTTCACTCTGGCACCAGTCAGAAAATTATCCTGTACCTGATCAATACTTACGGAATGAAAAAACAGATCGGAGTGCTTCTGCACATCTGTTGAAGCTCCTGTAATTCCTGCGTACCCCATGATTGTTGACCCTGATCCAGGTTCTACCTCTACACCAGTTCCTTCTCTGTTACTATACGTATGGTTGTTTCCCAGCTGGTGCCCTATTTCATGGGCTACAAAATCAATATCAAAACTATCTCCGCTAGGAGGCAGCTGAGTTGTGCTGTTAAAATCCCAGGTTCCGTTCGGATACCAGTTTACACCCGGCGATGTAATACCGGATCCCTTGTAGCTGTTATTGGCATTACCCCCTACATTTAAACTGTTATTGCATACACAGCCTATACAACCTGCGTTTCCTCCTCCTCCGGAGGCTCCAAACAAGTGGCCTATATCAAAATCGGCATCTGTAACTCCGTATACTCCTCCATGTAAAGTATCCATCAGCTCTATATTCCATGATGACGGCGGTGAGGTAAGATCCGTAACGGTACTGTAAGGGTCAGTATTTGGATCAGTAAATAGGGTTTGTGTATTATTAATGAGGTTTACATGTACATTAAACTCCTGCTCAAAAACTCCGTTCACCCTTGTTAATGTAGCATTGATTTGCGTCATGGCTCCGGAAAGCCCTCCAAAAAACTGAGTATACTCTCCTGTGGTAGAGAGTGCCAGTCTTAGTGTTCTGAATTTCTGATTTCCACTTCTCCTGGCAAATGCTGTTTTATCAGAGTACGTCTGCATCTCCTTCATTTGGTCTACAGCCTCTTTTTTTTCAGTGGTATTACAAACAAATGCATGCCCGTTCCTGTTGGTTTTCCCGTGGACAGAATAAAAAGATTTATCTGCAGTAGCGGGCTCAATAAACTCATACTTTCCATCATTTCCAATGATCATGGACTGGAAATCATTGGGGCCAACACTGAATCTGATATACTTGGAAGGGTCATCAATACCCACCCCCACATAAGATCCGAGTTCATACTGTTTTGCCAATGCTTCATCCATAACCGGAAAACTACTGACCGCAAATCTTTCCGTCTTTCCGGATAATGTAGGAATATTCACACTAATAGCAGAACCTTCCCCGATTTTTGAGGTCCTCAGTAACTGAGTTCTGATCTGATCAATATCGAGTCTATAATAAATCGAATTATCACTTTTCTTTACAATTTTTTCTTTAGGTACATTCTGACTCCATTGGGCGCTTACTATTGTTGATAAAAACACAAATGGTAAACATGATAATTTTAAATTCATATAAATATGTTTGTATAAAAATGATGTCTTCACCAAAAAGTTCCTTCAAGAAATTTTATAATGAAGACTAATTATTCTTTCTTCTGTTCCTGCTTCTTGAGCCATTCTTCATGTTTATTTTTGAAGAACTCATGTTTGTAATTCTGATTTCTCTTTGCCGCATCAATAGAATGCGAGGTATGGATATCCGCATCCTTTTTGGCAAACTGAGCCAGATTTTCGTAATAATGGTGGAGCTGATCCAGTTCCGTTTCTGTAAGATCTTCAATATCTACAATTCTGTTACTGGCCTTTTCATGGGCAGCAATCAGCTCGTTCAGCTTTATCTGTATAGCTTTAGAATCTTTATTCTGGGCTTTTTGAATAAGGAAAACCATTAAAAAGGTAATGATCGTAGTTCCTGTATTGATCACAAGCTGCCAAGTTTCCGAATAATCGAAAAAAGGACCTGTTACCGCCCAGATAATGACCAGAAGCATAGCTCCGATAAATGCAACAGGACTTCCTGTAAATTTTACTGCCTCGTTTGAAAATTTCTCAAAAAAATTATGATTGTTGTGACTCATGATAGAAGTTATTTTACATAATAAATGTATAAAATTACCATGAACCGGGATAAATAAAGTTGAGTTTTCAGTTGGGAAGTGGTATCTTTTATTTTATTTTCTTAGCCCTATGCCACCAGATCAGAAATCCTGTCACAGGTAGAGAACATCCGATAAGAGACACTATAAAATAGAGAATGATACTGGGTAGTCCCATGATTTCTCCAGTATGCAAAGGTTTGGCAAGTGTTGTAAACTGTTTATTGAGAGGCTTTGCAGAGAACAATTCCCTGGTTTTAAAAACTCCTGTTTTATCAAATGTCACTTCATCCGGAAGCATCATTCCCAGCAGGTTCTGCCTGTTTGTTTTAATGATCACATATCGGGGGTTATCTTTATTAGGTAACGCTACACTTGTAACAGCAGTATAAGGAAGGTACCGGTCCGAAAGCTGTATAATTTTATCGATAGAAGCAGACGTTGAATTTTTAAGATTTTTCTTTTCATCCTGCTTTTTGAGCATATCTTCCATAAGCCCGCTGAACGGATCATCGCCATTCTCATTATTATTTGAAATATGATCAATTGAAGATCCTCCGAGACTCACAATAAGGCCATTTTTCACCCAGGGATAGGTTATATACAATCCTGTAACAGCAATAAAGAAAAGCATCAGGAAGCTGTAGAATCCAAGGGTATTATGGAGGTCATAATTCAATCGCTGAAACTTTGCTTTCAACATGACAGTCAGACCTTGTTTTAGAAACTTCAGCTTTTTGGGAAGCCAGAGGGTAAATCCTGAAATCAGCAACCCACAAAATACAAGTACCGCAGCTCCTACCACCTGACGTCCGGCGTTTCCCATCATCAGGTTTCTGTGAATATCAAGTACAACTTCAAAAAAGTGGCTCGCTCCGATATCTGCCGGCCCCAAAATTTCACCTGTATACTGATTGTAATAAGTGCTTTTATCCAATTGATTTTCCCGATATCCAATAACGTAGCTTCTTCCTTTATCATCCGGAATAAGAAGGGAGGTCAACTCTTTTTTCTGTTCTAACAATTCTGACCGGATCAGATCCGGGTTTTTAACTTTTCCGGAAGCTGGGCTGATATATACTTTATCTCTGTTTGTAAATTCTATAACCTGGTTTTTGAATGCATACAGGCAACCGGTAAGACACATTAGAAAAACAATGACCGCTGATAAAAGTCCCAACCAAAGATGAATAAGCCACATCACATATTTAGTAACCGATTCATTCTTCCTTTTTTTCCGGTAAAGGCTTTTAAATAATAACTTCATTTGGGCATATAACAAAAACATTAAGATGGTTGGGGTCACCTTAATGTTTTTTAAATTAAAATTGATATGAATGATTGATAATTTTAAAGGGTGACCTATAAATTAATTTCGCTGAATAATCTGCTATGTATATTGTATAAGCCTTACAAGAAAGTTCTGTGATACGGGTAGAACTTACTTTCCCTTCTCCGGATGGGAATCCGGATCAAATTATTTTCTTCCTTTAAACTGAACCTCTTTTACGATCTCTTCGAATTTCGTATAATGTTCAGGAGTAAGTGTATTTTTAATGGCTGCTTTTCTCTGTGCATCAAACTTTTCCCAGTATTCTTTAGCCAGGTCATTATTACCGTGATACACATCGTGAGCATCGTTGAATGCTTTTTCAAATGCATCATTCGCTGCATTGACTACTTTAAATTCGTCTTCGGAAAGCTGTGCTTCTGTTTTTATTCTTTCTAAAAGAGCATTGTCATATCTTGGTCTTTTTCTGGAATTTTCATCAACGAATTTGTTGAACTTTTCCATTTGTGGGCCATCCAATACTTTGGCCATTTCTAGAGACTGTTGTGCTCTCAGCTCTTCATTTTTTATTCCTAAAGCCACACGGTCCATATTTCCTCCCTGTGCTTTTGCGGCCTGAAAATTCTGTTCCTGAAGATCCTGATATTTTTTAGTGATCTCATCAAAGCTTTTCGTCTGATCGGGTGTAAGCTGTATTTCAGTTTTGAACTGGTTATAATCAATTCCTTTCTTTTTGTCTCCGGAACATGAAGCAAAAACAGCTCCAATACTAAGGGCAAAAACTAATGATTTTATACTTTTCATAATAATGATTTTGTTGATTAGAATTTATAATTTACCTGTACTGCAAAGTTTCTAGGTTGGATCTGATCAATATATCCTCCTCTGAAATAAGAACTGTATCCTACACTATCAAAAATATTGTTGAAGAATACTCTTACACCAACACCGTTCTTCAATGAGTATCCTACCTGTGCGTCTACAGTAGTATATTCCGGCATATCGAAAGGTTTTGTCCCCGCTTCCACACTGTTGATATGGCCTGCGGTGAATGTCTTCTGAGTCCACTCATCTACCGGACGTTTTCCAACATAGTAAATTCCGGCCCCTACATCTAATCTATCCAATACCCCTGTATTAAATCTATAATTTAACCATGCATTAGCTGTATGCTTTGGTGCATTCATAGGTCTTGAACCATTGATATAAGCCGGGCTATCCTGATATTGAGCATCTAAATAAGCCCATCCGGACATTACCTGTAGATTGGGTAAGATTCTTCCAATAAGTTCTACTTCCAATCCTTTTCTTCTTAGATTACCTGCCATTCCGTAAAGCACATTATTATCTTTATCTACTACCGGTCTGTAATTTTTATCTAATATTTGGAAGGCTAAGTTATCTGTCTTAATATCAAAAACTGTTACATTAAATCTTAAACGTTCATTAAACCAGTCTGACTTAATTCCCGCTTCCCATTGTTTTGTTTGTGATGCTCCTACGAATCCTCCAGCCTGAAGAATATTATTTACAGATCTTAATGAAGTTGTTGTAGTATAAGATCCAAAAACATTAATATTTTCAATTGGCGAAATAATTAATCCGAAGGAAGGATTCCATGTATCAACCACTCTGCTTCCAGAACCATTCAATCTGCTGTAACGGATTCCCAGGTGAGCTTTTACATATTTACCAATAGCCATTACATCCTGTGCCATAGCTCCAATGCTTGGTGTCAATACAGAATTGGTACGTCCTAAACTTTTGTAAACAACATTGACAGGAAGTGTGTTGGGAATGGCCCCATTCACTACATCAAATGTATCAAGAGGGTTAGCTCCATATGTTGTACTTCCTATTTTAGTAGGTCTTGCTGTAATTAAATTTTCCGGAGCAATAGAGTTTTTATATGCTTCATACGTTACAGAAGATGTTTCCGTTTCTCTCCAGTCGAATCCAACCTGGAATGTATGATTAATAAAACCAGTTTTGATCTTTTCACCAATGAAATCTAACTGTAAAACACGGTTGATATCTAATGATTCTGATTTACCTATTGTACGTTGTCTGATATTATAGTTTGTGCCTCCGGTCGGCAGTGAAATGGATGATGCTTCACCATCAGAATTGCTTACAGAATTTACAAAAGCAGCTCTTACCTTTAAATTATTATTAAGCTTACGGATTGCCGTAGTTGCAAAATTATACGTTTCAGTTTTAGCATAATCTGAAGTATATCCTAAAAACTTACCTTTTGGCATGTGATACAATGCTTCTACATCTCCAGTTGCCAAGTTAATAGTCCCTCGGTCCGGAGTTCGGTTATCGTGCAGATAATCCATCTCAACATTAATATATGTTTTGTCATCCGGACGGAATGCTACTGATGGATTTACATAGATTCTTTCTCCTTTTACGTGACTTCTAAAGGAATTATTATTCTGATAAGCTCCGTTAAATCTTACAGCAACTTTCCCCTGAGAATCTAAAACTCTCTGGAAATCTACTGTAGGTCTATAAAAATCCCAACTTCCATAGCGGAACCCTACATTTGTTTGATCAATAAATTGAGGTCTTTTAGTAACAACATTAATTACTCCTCCTGCTGAACCTAAGCCATTTCCTATTCCCTGGCTTACTGCTGCTGAACCTTTAATTACCTGAATACTTTCAACGCCCTGCATATCTGTCATCATCCCCGAAGTACGGAAGTCTGAGTCCATCTGAACCCCATTCTTCAATACAGGAACACCACGATATCCTCTGATGGACATACTTTCGCTTCCACCACCATAGCTTGAAAATAATGTTACACCAGGAACGTTCTTTGCAACATCAGTAACAGTAAGTGCTCCTAATTCTTCAATTGCTTTATGAGAAATAACAGAAATACTCTGGATTTGATCTCTGGTTTTTAATGGCAATCTTGTAATTGCTTCCAGGCCTTCCGGTTGTTTTTTTCTGTCACCGAACAGTTCTACTTCTTCAATTTTTTTATGTTTAATTGAATCATTCACTTTCTGTGCATTTGCAAGAACCCCACCCAATAACAGCAGAGAAAAGGATACTACTTTATTCATTTAATGATTTTTTGCAAATTTATTGTTTTTATTAATTCTAAATAAAATAAACCTCACTGACATATGTCACCTGCTGAAGACTAATCAATATCAGATCATTAATCAACATTAAGCTATTGTTACAATATGCCAACAGATACATTCTATCGTTAATAGTCTAACCCCGAATATACCTTATGGTTACAAAAAGTACAACTCAAAAAAAACCAGGAAATTTGCCCTAGAGTTATCATTGGTTTATGTACTACTTAAAGAAGGAGCAAAAAAAAATCCGTTCCTAAAAAGGAACGGATTGTATAATCATTGCAAAGTATGCAGTTATCACACTTTAATTTCAACGTCTACACCTGAAGGAAGTTCTAATTTCATTAGAGCATCAACAGTTTTAGAAGAAGAAGAGTAGATATCCATCAGTCTCTTGTGAGCTGAAAGTTGGAACTGCTCTCTTGCTTTCTTGTTTACGTGCGGAGATCTCAACACAGTGAAGATTCTCTTATTCGTTGGCAATGGAATTGGACCGTTTACAACAGCACCAGTAGCCTTTACCGTTTTTACGATTTTCTCAGCAGACTTGTCTACCAAGTTGTAATCGTAAGATTTTAGTTTTATTCTGATTCTTTGTGACATTTCTTTAATTTAAAAATTAACCTTTTGCTTTAGCAATGATTTCTTCAGCAACGTTTTGTGGAGTTGCTTGGTACTTCTCTAATTCCATAGAAGAAGTAGCTCTTCCTGATGAAAGTGTTCTTAGAGTCGTTACATATCCAAACATTTCAGAAAGTGGAACTGAACCTTTGATTACAACAGCACCGTTCTTTTCTTCCTGACCACTGATCGTACCTCTTCTTTTGTTAAGGTCACCAATGATGTTACCCATATATTCTTCTGGAGTTACAACTTCCAATTTCATAATAGGCTCCATGATTACTGGCTTAGCAGCACGTCCCGCTTCTTTAAATCCTAATTTAGCAGCTAATTCGAAAGAAAGTGCATCAGAATCCACCGCGTGGAAAGATCCATCTTTAAGAGTAACTTTAATACCTTCAACTTCGAAACCAGCCAAAGGACCGTTCTTCATTGCAGCTTTAAATCCTTTTTCAATTGCAGGAACAAATTCTCTAGGAACGTTACCACCTTTGATCTCATTGATGAATTCTAAACCAATTTTACCTTCGTCAGCTGGACCTAGTTCAAATACAATATCAGCAAATTTACCTTTACCACCAGATTGTTTTTTGTAAACCTCTCTGTGTTGAGCAACTTTTGTTAAGTTTTCTTTGTATTCTACCTGAGGTTGACCTTGGTTTACTTCAACTTTGAATTCTCTTCTCATACGGTCAACAATGATATCTAAGTGAAGCTCACCCATACCAGAGATAATCGTTTGTCCAGAAGCTTCATCAGTTCTCACTGTAAACGTTGGATCTTCTTCAGCCAATTTAGCTAGAGCGTTACCCATTTTATCCTGGTCAGCTTTAGTTTTAGGCTCAACAGCGATACCAATTACCGGATCAGGGAAAACCATCGATTCAAGAACGATTGGGTTTTTCTCGTCACACATTGTATCACCAGTTTTGATAGATTTGAATCCTACCGCAGCACCAATATCACCAGCTTCAATATATTCTACCGGGTTTTGTTTGTTAGCGTGCATCTGATAGATTCTAGAGATTCTTTCTTTATCTCCTGAACGAGTATTCAAGATATAAGAACCTGCATCTAATCTTCCAGAGTATGCTCTGAAGAATGCTAATCTTCCCACGAATGGGTCAGTAGCAATCTTAAATGCTAAAGCCGAGAAAGGCTCGTTTACGTCTGGTTTTCTAGTAATTTCAGCGTCAGTTCTAGGGTCAGTACCTTTGATATCATCTTTATCCAATGGAGAAGGCAAGTATTTACATACTGCATCCAACATAAACTGTACTCCTTTATTTTTGAATGAAGAACCACAAGTCATTGGGATAATAGATAAATCAATAGTAGCTTTTCTTAGAGCTTCGTTGATTTCCTCTTCAGAGATTGAATCCGGATCTTCGAAGAATTTCTCCATCAAAGTATCATCGTAGTCAGCAACAGCTTCTACTAATTTCTCTCTATATTCAAGAACTTCATCTTTCATATCTTCAGGAATTGGCACTACTTCGAAAGTAGCTCCTTGTCCTGCTTCATCCCAGATGATCGCTCTGTTTTTAATTAAGTCTACAACACCTTTGAAATCTTCTTCAGCACCGATTGGTAAAACGATTGGAACTGCATTAGATCCTAACATTTCTTTAACTTGTTTTACAACGTTAAGGAAGTCAGCACCTTGTCTGTCCATTTTGTTTACGAATCCCATTCTTGCAACTTTGTAGTTGTCAGCAAGTCTCCAGTTTGTTTCAGACTGAGGCTCTACTCCATCTACTGCAGAGAATAAGAATACTAATCCATCCAATACTCTTAAAGATCTGTTTACTTCTACTGTGAAGTCAACGTGTCCCGGTGTATCAATGATGTTGAAGTGGTAAGGTTTAGTATCTGCAAGAGGTTTTCCTTGATCAGTTGGAAAGTTCCAAGAACAAGTAGTAGCAGCAGAAGTAATAGTAATACCTCTTTCAGCTTCCTGCTCCATCCAGTCCATTGTAGAAGCACCATCGTGAACCTCTCCAATTTTGTGGTTTACCCCTGTATAGAATAGAATCCTTTCTGTAGTGGTAGTTTTACCGGCATCAATATGCGCAGCAATACCAATATTTCTTGTAAATTTAAGATCTCTTCCCATTTCAGATTAGAATTTAAAGTGTGAAAACGCTTTGTTAGCTTCCGCCATTTTGTGAGTATCACTCTTTTTCTTGTAAGCAGCACCTTCTTCTCTTGAAGCAGCTACAACTTCGTTAGCTAATTTCAAAGCCATAGACTTATCATTTCTAGCTTTAGAATATTTGATTAACCATTTCATTGCCATAGAAATTTTTCTATCAGCTCTGATTGGCATAGGGATTTGGAAGTTAGCTCCACCTACTCTTCTAGAACGTACTTCTACGTGAGGCATTACATTTGTAAGTGCATCTTTCCAGATTTCAAGTGCAGTTTTTTCGTTATCTCCTTTTTTAGTTTCTACGATCTCTAATGCATCATAGAAAATTTTGAATGCGATTGACTTCTTACCGTCAAGCATTAAGTTGTTTACGAATCTAGTTACCAATTGATCATTAAATTTCGGATCTGGTAACAACGGTCTTTTTTTCGCTTTTGTCTTTCTCATTGTTTCTGTACCTTATTTAATGATTATTTTTTCTTCCCTTTTGCAGGAGCAGCAGCTGCTTGTCCTGGTTTAGGTCTCTTAGCTCCGTACTTAGATCTTCTCTGAGTTCTTCCATTTACACCAGCTGTGTCTAATGCACCTCTTACGATGTGGTAACGTACTCCCGGTAGGTCTTTCACCCTTCCGCCTCTAACCAATACTATCGAGTGCTCTTGAAGATTATGTCCTTCGCCCGGGATATAGGCATTCACTTCTTTACCGTTAGAAAGTCTTACCCTTGCTACTTTTCTAAGTGCAGAGTTAGGTTTCTTCGGTGTAGTAGTATATACTCTCGTACATACACCACGTCTTTGTGGACAAGAATCAAGGGCAGCCGATTTGCTCTTCTTGGCAAGCGTGGCTCTTCCTTTTCTTACTAATTGTTGAATAGTAGGCATTTAATTGCTTTTTATTTTAGGCTGCAAAAATACTAATATTTTTTTAATTGACAAGTAGTTATATATTTTTATTTGTTTAAAAAAAACTTTTATTTGCTTTTTACACCCCACGGCAACCCTATTGGTTTTCATGTTATTGGCTTATTTTTGAGCCTTAAAGATTCTCTCAAAAAAATAAAATTTTATTTAAAAGCATCCTTTATTACTTTTCCTTTTGCATATTGAAGAGGAACTCCCAAAAGCTCAGCAATGGTACTTGTGATATCAATTTGCTCATAGGTTCCTGTACTGATGATTGTGTTCTTTTTAAAATCAGGCCCCATTGCAAAAAATTCGATGTGCCTGCATCCCTCGCAGTCATCACCATGCTCGGAAAAACCTCCTTTAGCATCCAAATGTCTGCCATGATCATTGGAAACAATGAGTGTTGTCTTATCTTTATAAGCAGGAAGAGACTGAATATACTCCCAAATTTCTTTTATAGAAGCATCTGTTGTTTTTATAGCCTTAATATATTCATTCCAGTTATTAGCATGACCATAAGAATCAACGTCCTTAAGATTAATCACAATGATGTTCGGGCTGTAATTCCTCATGACTTCTTTCGTCTTGGTAACCGTAACAGCATCTTCCCGATATCCTGACCCGTTACCATTCACCCCACAATCAACACTGGGTTGAAATTTATCTTTCCAGTCTGCTTGTTTACAGTTATTCAATACTTCTAGTTTATCTTTTGAAGCAATCACCCATGCTTTATTTTTATCTGCTCCACTATATTTCAGCCATTGCTGCATTACTGATGGATAACCTGGTAATTCGGTTCCGTTATTCTTAATATTTTCATATACACCCGAACACAGAGCACTATGACCGGGATTCGTATTAGTTGTTCCGTTATTTTTAAAATTATTGATAAATACACCCTGGCTTAGCAGATTTACTCTGTTTGGAATATTTTCTTTAGCTGGAGCTTCCCAGGTTTCAGAAATACGGGGTCCATCAACTACAAGCAGTACAACATTTTGAGTTTGGTACTTATTCGTTGTTTTTGTCTGTGTCTCTGTATCATTATTACATGAGAATAATAAAAATGATAAGATTAAATACATGAAGATTTTTTTCATAGCTTTTTATATTTGTGGATTTTAAGCACAAATATAGAAAACTAAAGCACGGGGTCTATTAACCCATTGCTACTTATTCGTTAACAATAAACAATTGAATAACAGCTAGTTAGTTTATAATTTTAACCTTAATATTCTTATTCCAATTAAAATCTCTAACATTCTGCTTCAATACATTATGAATTTTAGGGTCTATAGCATATATGAACAAATGTTTTTCACCCAGTACGACATTCTTACCTCCTACCTCCAGATAGGCAACCTTTTTCCAGTTCTTTGGGGTATGTCCATCCAGCCATTCTTCGTAAGCGATAGCCAGCTGATACTGATTTTCAACAGCACTTCGTGTCAAAAAATTTTCAAATTGATCGTCAGGCCTTTTATCTTTCGTTCTGAAAGGGAGCATTTCTTTAGATCCTAATCCCATGAAGTCCAGTAAATGGATATCCGTAAAGTAGCAGATGGCACCAATATCATTAGCCACCACCTTAGAGGAATTATAGTATTTTTTCAAAAATCTTGCAGACTGAATCTGTTGTTCGTATATGTTGGCACTTCCATTAGTTATCAAAATATGAGCATGACCAGACTTATATACCAGCAATAATACATTTGCCAGTATACTTATTCCTATAATTTTTTCTTTTCTAAAAAACCGTAATGGCTGGACAAAAAAAGATGTAAGCTTTGGAATAAGAACCATCGCAAAAGCAACTAAAAGATAAGCTTCATATCTGAATTGCCCTTTTATTTCCCCAAATAAACTATGCAGGATAAAAGTAGAATTCCAGGCAACGATGAGAAAGTTGTTCACAATAATTTTTTGAAAGCTCAATTTTTTCTGATAGTCCTTATATAATAAAACCATACTGATCACTAAGGGAAACAATCCGATTTTATAGAAACTGATATTTAAAATTACTTTTTTCAGTACGAGATCAATGATCTGCATCGGTATACTGCCTGAGAAATCTACCAGTGATCCTTTGGCAATAACTGAATTGGGAAAAAAATATCCACTTTTAGGATAATTGAAGTAACCGAAGAGAAAAATAGGAACGAAACCACAGACCAGTACAAGTGCTGAGTCCTTCCATTTCCTGATCAGCATAAATACAAAAGCAAGGGAGACAAAATAAAACATGCTTTCAAATCTGATCAGACCTAATGACAGGAGCGTAAAATAGAAACCATATTGAGAAGCCCTGTCTTTATCCCCACTGTCTGACCATTTTTTAAAGCAGTACACATTGATAGCAATCATCAATGTCTGTAAAATATGCTCCATCCCGGTTACAATCTGAACATGCAGCACCGCAAAGAAAAGACTAAACAAGCAGGCCCAAACTATAGATCTGTTCTGATTGAAAAACAGGGAGTAGTATTTGTTAAGGATAACAAGAAGCAATCCTGCTGAAACCAGATTAAAAATCAACGGAATTAAAGCATGATCCCCAAAGAGAAAAATCAATGCACTTAAAATAAGGGTAAAAACCGGTGATGAAGAGGAAGAGGAAAAAGCATACCTGGTCATTCCCCAGATACCATGAACTGCAAAGTTTTTAGCAATCGCCATGTGAATATAGGCATCATCCAGCAAATAGGTAAAATAATGCTCGGTCGTAGAAAGCATGATCAGGATATAGATAAAACATATCCCAAAAAATATGGCTGCTGTGATCAAAAAACTTTTCATCTTCTGCAATATTAATACTTCCAAACTATTTTAAAAAATTTTCTTATAGTTATCATCTATTAATATTGGGGGCAGTTCGGCACAATATTTCGTAAATTTGGTATATACAAAAGATAACGTATAAAGTGGTCATTATTGATATCTCCAAACAGACACCACAGGGAGAAAGACAATTTCATACGGTCTTATAAAAATTAAATATAAATATATACATATGAAAAATGCTAGTATTATCGGTCTTAAAGAAGCCGACTGTAAAAAGATTTCAGAAAAATTAAATGCACTTTTAGCCAACTATTCTATATTCTATCAGAACACCAGAGGGGCTCACTGGAATATTAAAGGAGATCAGTTTTTCACCCTTCACCCTAAGTTTGAAGAACTGTACAATAGTCTGGTTTTAAAAATTGATGAGATTGCAGAAAGAATTCTGACTTTGGGAGCTACCCCGGCTCACAATTACTCCGACTATTTGAAAGTAGCTACCATTAAAGAGACAAAAGAAGTGACAGATGGTACAAAAAGTGTTGAATTGATTTTAAGCTCTTTCAAGGTGGTTATTGATCTTCAGAGAGAGTTATTAGATATTACGGATGAAGCAGGTGATGAAGGTACAAACTCTCAAATGAGCGACTATATCACGGAGCAGGAAAAAGAAGTTTGGATGTACAATTCTTACCTTGGAAAATAGCTCAATAGCAAGCATTGAAATATTTCAAAAAAATCGCCTTACATTTAGGCGATTTTATTTTTTATTTCTATATTTGCGTTAAAATTACACATATTATGAACGACGTAAGACTCAACTCAATTCTCGATAATGATTTTTATAAAATAACCATGCAAAATGCAGTGGTAAAACTTTTCCCTGGTTCTATTGTAAAATACGAATTTATCAATAGGGGGAAACATCACTTTCCGCCAGGTTTTGATACTGCTTTAAGAGAAGCGGTCAATAAAATGGCAGAACTTAAACTTACCAAAGATGAGAAGAAATTCATGGCAAGGACCTGTCCTTATATTGATCTTCCCTACCTCGATTTTTTAGAAGGGTATCATTATGATCCTTCTGAAGTAAAAATTCATCAGGAAGGAGGTGATCTTTCCGTAATAGTGGAAGGACTTTGGTACAGAACAATTCTTTGGGAAGTTCCTTTGCTCGCACTGATCAGCGAACTTCACTACGAAATGAATCACATGGAAAGAGACTCCAATGAAGTGGTGATGAACAAAACCCTGGAGAAAGCAGATTCATTGGGAAAACTTGGGGTAACCTTTGCAGAGTTCGGAACCAGAAGAAGACATTCTTATAAAGTACAGAACCTGGTAATGGAAGCTTTGACCCAGAAAAAAGATTCTACTTTTATCGGAAGCTCCAATGTTCATTTCGCGATGAAGTATGGAGTAAAACCAATTGGGACCCATGCTCACGAATGGTTTATGTTCCACGCAGCTGAATACGGTTTCAAAATGGCCAATGAGCTTGCTTTGGAACACTGGGTGGATGTTTACAGAGGTGATCTGGGAGTTGCCCTTTCAGACACCTATACCACAGATGTTTTCTTCCAGCAGTTTGATAAAAAATTCGCCAAGCTTTTTGATGGGGTACGTCATGATAGCGGTGATGCTTTAGAATTTGCAGACAAAACCATTGCTCATTACCAGAATAACGGTATCAATCCGATGTTTAAATATATTATCTTCTCTGATGCCCTGAATCTTGAAAAAGTAGAGGAGATTACCAGCTACTGCAGAGGGAAAATTGGAATCTCTTTTGGAATAGGAACCAATCTCACCAATGATGTAGGAGTAAAACCAATGAATATCGTCATGAAACTTATCGGCGTTCAGGCACCTAATAAAGAATGGATCCCTACGGTAAAACTTTCTGATGAGCATGGAAAATATACGGGTGATCCTAAAATGATAGAGCTTGCCAAGGAGTTTTTAAGAATAAAAGATTAGAATTTAGATTTCAGATATTCACATTATAATTAAAACATCTATGAAATTAAAAGTTTTAATCACCCTTAGTATTTTGCTGACCACTTTATCCTTCGCTCAGGAGAAGAAAAAAGAAAAAGTAAAATTCAATCAGGAGCTGGCAACCTCTCTTGGTGCAGACCAATACGGGATGAAGGCCTACACAATTGTCATGCTTACTACCGGAAGCACAAAAATAGATGATAAAGCCAAAATGGGGGCATTGATGAAAGGTCATATGGCCAATATCGGGAAGCTGGCTGATGAAGGGAAAATTATTGTGGCAGGTCCATTTCTGGAAAAAAATAAAGAAAACTACCGAGGAATGTTCATCTTTAATACGAAATCTAAAGAAGAAGCAGAGCAATGGGTAAAAACAGACCCTGCAGTTCAGGCCGGAGTCTTTAGTTATGAAATTTTCCCGTGGTATGGATCGGCGGCATTGCCTATGTATCTGAAACATCATGAAGAAATTTCGAAAGAAAATCCTTAACCATTATTGAAAAACACCTGTATAATACTGAATATATGAAACTTAGAGATAAAAAACCAGCTTTAGTATTAATTGATATTCAAAAGGGATTTCTTGATGAAGACTATTGGGGTGGAAATAGAAATAATAAAACAGCAGAGCAAATCAGTGGACAATTATTAGAGAAATGGAGAGCGCTACATCTCCCTATCTTTCACATTAGACACAGCTCATCCAACATCAATTCAAAATTACATGAAACCCATACCGGATTCGAATTTAATGATTATGTATTGCCCAAAAACGATGAGCCTGTCATTACAAAAAATGTAAACAGTGCTTTTATAGGAACCAATTTAAAGGAGCAACTTGACCATCAAAATATAACGACTTTGGTTATCATTGGAATAACGACAAATCATTGTGTTTCTACCACGACGAGAATGGCTGGAAATTATGGTTATGAAACCTACTTAATTTCTGATGCAACTGCTGCATTCGACAGACTTGGAATAAATGGAGAAAAATATGATTCAGAATTAATACACCTCACTACTCTTGCTAATTTAAATGATGAATTTGCTGTTGTATGGAATTCAGAAAAGTTATTACATGAGTTGTAAAAAGATCAATACATAAGACTGTTACTCATTACAAGGAAAAGGGATGTTATACTATTATTTTAGATATCGCATTAAGGCTCCCATTCCGGAGTATTCATTCTCATTGTCAAACAAAATAAAAACAAATCACTATATCGTCATATAGTGATTTGTTTTTTTTACTATATTAGATGTTCATTTTCAATACCATACAAATTAAAAACCTATAAAAATTAATTCCATGAAAAAAATGAACGTATCAAAACTTTCAAGAACAGAATTGAAAGATCTATTCGGTGGGTATTTATATCCGGCAGAATGTCCGGGAGGATGCCATGGTGAAGGGATGATCAGATGTCCTGACGGTACCACCACCATGACTAATTTTATATGCATGGGAGGAACCTGCCAACCAGCAGCAATGTGCAAGCCCTTAGTTCTTGAACCTTTTCCAGATCCGATTATAATTACTCCATAATCTAATGAACAACAAATAAAGTGAGTCTTTCCGGCTCACTTTTTTATTATTAAAAAGTTCATTCTACTCGTTTTCAAAACAATACATACAGGGATCATAGGTTTTTATTATCTTTAAATAAACAAAAAACCGCCATGAAAACCATTGAAGAAGTTCTGCAAAAACTGGATACTATCATCCTCTGGTGCAAGGAAAATCAAAGTCCGGCAGGATATTTCGCCTGTACTTACCGTATAATGACCGCACAGGTTTTGAAAGGAATTCAACAGAAAAAATTTGAAGATAATCCGAGAATGGTAACATTGGACATTGCTTTTGCACAAAGATATCTTGAAGCATGGGATAGCTACCGAAAAGGTAACCGGTGCAGCAACTCATGGTATACTGCTTTTGAAGCTTCAAAAAATAAAAACCTTCTGATATTACAGCATATTTTTCTGGGAATGAATGCCCATATCAACCTTGATCTTGGAATTTCAGCAGCTGCGATTATGCCTTACCGGAAAATAAATCCCTTAAAGAAAGATTTTGAGAATATTAACAGCGTTATTGCTTCTATTAACCAAAAGGTTCAGGATTCTCTGGGCAAGATATGCTACCCTGTAGACCTGATTGATCAGCTTTCTAACGGAAAAGACAATGCCATACTGGATTTTGCCATTTCCAAAGCCAGAGAAACTTCATGGACAACTGCCGTGATTGCCTCCAACACTCCAAATTTTCTGCGAGAACCTGTCATTAGCATTATCGATTATGCCGCAGCAAAAGTAGCTTCACAGATATTGAATCCGAAGCTCACTAATTCCGGACTTATCAAGGAGCTTAAAAAATGTGAAAGTAATGATGTGGTAAGGAATATTGAAATATTAGAGTCTACAAAGAGTATTTAATCCGGATAAAAAAACCGGGATCTTCCTCAAGAATCCCGGTTAACATAATGAACAAAATAAAAGAAACTATATTGCTTCCTTGTATTTTTTACGATAAGCATAATAGAATACAATCGGCAGTATGGTAAATGAAAGCAGCATGCAGATGATCAACCCTCCTACAATCATAATCGCTAATGGTTTCTGGATTTCAGAACCCATTCCATTGGACATTGCTGCCGGTAAAAGTCCCATAGACCCCATTAAGGCAATCATCACTACCGGGCGGATTCTACTTTGCACCCCCTGAGCAATCGCATTTTTAAGAGGCATCCTATTTTGTAAGTTCTCCTTCATGACTCCAATCAGAACGATACCGTCAATAGTTGCTACTCCAAAAAGGATAATAAAACCGATCCCTGCAGAGATTCCGAAAATGGTTCCTGTAAACCAGAGAGACAAAAACCCTCCGATAAACGCAAACGCCAATGTAATGGAAGAAATCAGTGTATCTTTTACATTTCCAAAATTGAAATACAGCAGCATCAGAATAAGAACTAAAGAAATGGGCACTACCATGGCCAGCTGTTTTGCCGCTCTTTCTTTACTTTCAAACTCTCCGGCCCAGGTCATTTTATGACTCTTGGGAAGTTTTACTTCTTTTTCAACTTTGGCTTTGGCTTCTTTGATTGTACTTCCCAAATCGCGACCTTCAATATTGAATCCTACTCCAATATACCTGCTGTTTCCTTCACGGTAAATAAAAGACGGACCGGTATGATAATCAATTGTTGCAATTTCTTTCAGCGGTACTTTTTTATTATCTTGAGTAGGAATCAGGATATCCCCCATTTTTTCAGGGGTATCACGATATTGTTTTTCAAATCTCAGCATAACATCAAACATTCTTTCCTCTTCATAAAATTTGGTGGCTGCCTGCCCTCCAATAGTCATTTCAATAACGGCTTGTGCATCTGCTGTAGAAACACCGTATTTTGCCATTTTTGAGTCATGAAGCTGTATTCTAAGCTCAGGAAGTCCTATATTTTTAAAGACATTCACGTCTGAAATTCCGGGAACCGTTCTGATGGAATTGGCTACTTGATTGGCATAGTTTTCAAGTTCAAACAGATCATTTCCGAAAATTTTAATCACCAATGGGGCTTTCACTCCTGCCACATATTCTTCCACATTATCCTGAATCGGCTGACTAAATCCAAAATTAATACCCGGATATTTTTCAAGAGAGCCTCTCATTTCTTCCAGAAGTTCTTCTTTGGATATTTTTTTCTTCCATTCATTTTCCGGCTTCAGCTGAATATTAAATTCTATATTAAAAAATCCGGTAGGATCCGTTCCGTCATTCGGGCGGCCTGTCTGAGTCATTACAAATTTCACTTCATCATACTTCATTAAAATCCCTTTCATCTCTTTCGTCAGACGTACAGATTCGTCAAGGTTTACACTATTGGGCAGCGTTGCACGTACATAGATTGCTCCTTCATTCAGTTTGGGTAAAAATTCAGATCCATAATTGGAGAATCTCCAGCCACAAATTGCCAATAAAGTAATAAACCCAATGATAAATCCTTTTTTATGACGGTTACTGAACTCATAGATTCTATAGATATTTACCCTGAAAAATCTTGAGATAAAATTCTCCTTTTCTTCTATATTCTTAGTCAGCAAAAGTTTACACATTGCCGGCACATAGGTCAAACTCAAGATTAATGATCCCAATAAGGCATATCCCAATGTAAATGCTAAAGGAGAGAACATTTTTCCTTCCACTTTCTGGAAAGAGAAAATGGGCAGCAATGCCACAATAAGAATCAGCAATGCAAAGAAAATATAGCTGGCCACACTTCCGGCACTTCTTTTTATGATCCCGAGTTTTGAAATCTTATTGAACCTTCGGAGCCCTATTTTCTTGGCCTTGAGTTCGAGCGCCACAAATACATGTTCTACAATAACCAGCGTTCCCTCCAGCAATAATCCGAAATCCAATGCTCCCATAGAAATCAGATTAGCAGGAAGCCCCTGAATTCTCAACATAATAATAGCAAAAAGGAAAGCCAGAGGAATCACCGAAGCCACAATGAACGTCGTTCTCCAGTTATACAGAAATATAAATACTATAATAGAGACCAGGATTACCCCTTCAATCAGGTTTTTGGAAACGGTATGAACGGTTGTATTCACCAGTTCTGTACGGTCAATAATAGGAACGATCTGAATATCACCCGGAAGTTCTCCTCCGTTCAGTTGCTCTATCCTATCCTTCAGTTTTGCAATAACCTCACTTGGATTTTCACCACGAAGCATGATCACAATTCCTTCTACTACATCATTTTCTTTGTTATACCCTACCTGTCCCAGTCTTGGTTTTGCCGAGATCTTTACTTCTGCCACATGTTTTACCAAAATAGGCGTAGAACCTTTTACTTCAATCTGAATATTCTCGATATCCTCCTTTTTCTCTAAAAGACCAATCCCCCGTACTACATAAGCCTGATCTCCCTTTGCCACTACATCTCCTCCTACATTGATGTTACTCTTCGAAACCGCTTCATACACATCCAGGGGGGAAAGGTCATAATTGTGTAATTCTGTAGGATTAATTTTTATTTCATATGTTTTTTCTTCACCACCAAAACTAACCACATCAGCTACTCCGGGAACTGCCAACAATTCTCTTTCGATGACCCAATCCTGAATCGCTGTAACTTCTTTGATCGGTAGCTTACTCTTGATAATGTACCGATAAATTTCACCGGTAGCCCCGGAAGGAGGCTCAATACTATATTCTGCCCCATTGGGGAGTTCCACATTTCCCAGTTTATTGGAAGCATACTGCTGGGCATAAAAGTCATCTACATGATCATCGAAAATTACCGTAACCACAGATAATCCGAACAATGAAATAGACCGTACCGATGTTTTATTCGGGATGGCATTCATTTCTTTAGAAATTGGCAGGGTAACAAATTTTTCTATTTCCTCGGCACTTCTTCCCGGCCATTGGGTAATCACCCTTACTCTGGTATTGGTAACATCCGGAAATGCTTCAATTGGAGTATGCATATAAGAATAGATTCCTCCAGCCAACAAAAGGAAAGTTCCCAAAAGAACAATCAATGAGTTTTTTAAAGAGAAGGAAACTATATTCTGTACAAATTTTCGCATTACTTGGTGGCGTTATTTAATTGGTTTTTCAGGTTTTCATAGATCAGCAGCCCATTGGAAGCGATAATATTCTCTCCGGGCTTTAAATTTCCTTCCACATAAATATATTGGCTATTGGAAGTGATTTCCGTTACCGGCCTGATCTCCAGTTCACAGTCTTTTTTGTACACCACTACATAACTCTGATTATTATCAAAGATCATAGCCTTAGCAGGAATTGCCAGTGCGGTTCTATTTTGTGAATTAACCGGCAGAACAATATCCGCGGACATTCCAGGTCTTAGTTTCATGCCATTATTATCCATAATGATCTTCGCCTTGAGGACTCTTTCATTCTCGTTAAAAACCTGTGAAATATTGTTGATTTTCCCGGAAAAACTGTCATCAGGATATGCCAGAGTTTTTACCACTACCGGCTGATCTACATACACATGTCTCATATTGGTCGCATAGACATTGGCCATTACCCAGACTTTATCCAGATTGGAAACGGTAAATAGCTGATCACCTCCTGCTGTAACCGGCATTCCTTTGGAAATATTTTTGGAAACAACATAGCCATCTGCAGGAGCTTTAATCTGAATGGTGCTCCCTCCTGCTGAATACAGCTGCATATTTTTTTGGGTCTTGGAAATATTAGACTGCAATATGGCCACTTCGGATCTTGCTTCCTGCAAATCTTTCTGAGAAGCAATATCATCTTTATACATCGCTTCTACAGAAGACAGCTTTCTTTTGGCCACTGCCAGCTGAGCCTGTAAAGTCTGGGTATCATCCTGCATCTCATTTACGGCGGTACTTTTTACACTTGCTAAAACCTGCCCTTTTTTCACGTAATCGCCTAAAGAGAAGTAAGTTTCTGTAACCACTCCATCTACAAGACTCACAAAGGGAACTGTTTTGTCTGAATTACTTTCCACTTCTCCGGTAAGTGTAATACTTTCTTCAATAGGACGCATTTCTGCCTGAACAAGTTTAATATCCTTCTTAAGTTCTTTACTGATGCAATAGCCTTTGTGAGCTTCGCTATCCTGTTTCTGATCTTTACAGCCTGTAAGGGAAACCAAAGCAGAAAGATAAATCACTGCAATGTATCTGGTAATATTCATTTTCATATCTAAGTATTATAAATCTTGTCCTACAACATATTGCAGGTTTTCGTAGTATTGATTAAGCTCTTTTTTAGTATCCAGGATGATCATTTTATTGCCAATATAGGTATCCAGAAAATCCATGTATTCCAACATGCTGATATTTCTCAATCTGAAATTTTTCTCGTGGCTTACCAACAGACCATCCAAAGTAGCTTCATACGTGTCATCTATTTCTTCAGAAACCTGCTGTGTCCGGATATAATTTCTAAAAACAGAAACAATCTCATTTTCAGACTTCAGCATATTCTTTCGGGTTTCAATCTTCATTTTCTGAACTTCCAGCTGGGCCTCCTGAATATTCCCTTTATTGCGGTCGAAAATGGGAAGATCGAAGGATAATCCCAATCCTATAAAATCCTTCATAATATTTCCACCGCGGTCATAGCCTATCGAAACGGCAATATCCGGAGTCTTCATAGCATTTTGTATTTCCAGATTTTTATCTGCATGTTTCTCTTTATTTCTGGAAATCAGAATGTCCGGACGGTTTTCTTTTGCTTTTTCTATCCATTGTACCATTTCTACTTCGGAAAGCTGTTTTTCTGGCATGGTAAAAGAATCAGAAATCACAAGATAAGACTGAGAGGGAATCATCAGTAAAGCTTTCAGTTCCAGCTGCTGGTCTTCAATTTCCTGCTTCAATGAAATCAGTTTTTTCTTGAATTCAATTTCCTGTGCTTTTAAGCGGACGTATTCTGCTTTACTGATATTTCCAAGGTTCAATTGGTTGTTGTAAGATTTTGTTAGTTTCTCAATAGAAGAGATCTGCCCCTGATAGATTTTCTGCTGTTCCTGGTTATAGAGAATTTCAGTGATCGTATTTCTCAGTGTTTTTTTAAGTTCACGAAATACTTCCTGCAGTTCATACTTTTCTCCTTCTACTTCAATCTTTTGTAATTCTATATTTTTTCTCCTCTTACCGGCTGTCTGGATTACCTGCTCTATTTCAGCAGAAATCTGAGTATTCTTCCCCCAATTTCCAATAAGTGCAGGCTGCTCTTCAATATCATAGGTTCTCCATAGATTGACTTCACTGATGCTTAATTTAGGATTAGGCCAGTATTTTGCTTGAAGAGCACGGGCTTCCGCCTGGGAAATCTCCAGTTTCTGGGCAATAAGATCAAGATTTTTAGCAAGAAAAATTGTTTCAGCTTCCTTTCTGCCGATCTTTATGGTATCGGAAATCTGCGCAGAAAAGAAACTAAAACAATGAATATAAAATAGTGTAAAAATAATCTTTTTCAAAGGTCTCATATTTAAGACCACAAAGCTATCCCTCTAGTATTAGACCCAATTTCGAATCAAATTAAAATTCAATTAGCCCAACATTAGAATTTGATTAGAACAGGTAGAGATACTTTTTTAAGGCTCCGCAGATCAGGGAGATTAAGCTATTTTTTTAACGCGAATAATGCTATTTCATCAAGGAAAGAGGATTCACAAACATCTCTGAGAATCCATACATCTATAAAATCTGCGCGAGATTAAATGGCAGGGAACACAAGCAGAACGTTCGTCCCCCTATCTACTTTAGAATCTATTTTCATTACAATATTATGATGATCAAAAATACTTTTGGACAGTGATAACCCAATACCACTTCCTTTAATACCATCTACATTTTTACCTCTGTAAAATGTTTCAGTAATCTTTGTAAGATCATCTGCCGGAATTCCTTTCCCCTGATCATTGATTTCAATATTCAAGCAGTTATCTTTCTCCAACAAGGCAATAACTACAGGTTTATCATGAGAATATTTGATCGCATTCTCTACAATATTATATAAGGCCAGATAAAGCAAAGTCTCATTTCCGGGAATTTCCAATAAAACAGGTTTTATCACCTGAAGCTGTATTTTAATAGAAGAGTGTTTTTCTTTAGCTTTCGGTTCAAGCTTCTCATAAATCTTCCAGATCAGCTCGTCTACCCTCACCTGTTTATGGGAAGTTTCAAGCTTTGTCATTCCGGACATCAGTAAAAGGTTGTTGAGAATATTTTCAATCTCATATACATTATCTAAAGATTCTCTGACCACGGCTTTGTATTCTTCCGGAGTTCTGTCCTTCTGGGCAAATACCTCCAGGTTTCCGGAGATCGCGGCTAAAGGGGTTTTAAATTCATGAGAAACATAGTTGATAAAGTTCTGCTGAAGCAACATGCTTTCAGAAATCCTTCCGAATAATTTATTATAAGATTTAATCAGGTCTTCAATTTCATCATTGGTATTGGTAGAGGTAATTGCTGTGGAAATATTATTGTAATCCACATTATTAATGCGCTCTACCACATTGGAAATCGGCTTGTACACCACTTTTGAAAGATAACGGCTGAGGAAATAAATAGCCAGCAAACCAAGCACAAGAACAGCAAGCATAATAACCGAGAGCCTGATCATCTGCGACTGGAATGAATCGTTGGGTGATTTTACAAAAACAACGAAGTCCCCCTGATTATCCGGATAAAAAATCCCATAGTAAAAACTGTTATCCGACATAAACTGCACCCCTTTATTATTTCTCGCAGTCTGAATATGTTGCAGTTTAATATTAGGATCATGCAGATTTTGTCCGAATGTAACTTCATTATTTTGGTTGTAAACAGCCACCCGGTTATTCTGGATAAGATGATTATACTCTTGCTTGATTTGGGCATGCCTGTCTTTCGGAAGTTCATCTTTTTCAAGATAATAGATTGCAGAAATAAGAGCTGTATTTCTCAGCTTTTCAAAATAAAAGATCTTGGTACTGTCATAATAAGCAAAGAATATCACCACAAATGTGACAATAGAAACAATGCCGAATGAAAGGCTTGAAATAAGAGTAAACCTGTTTCTGAGCGTCATCTTCAGTCTTTAATTAAATATCCTGTTCCCTTTACCGTATGAATAATTTTCTGACCGGTTTCATCAATTTTATTGCGTACATAGGAAATATATACATCTACTACATTAGTTGTATTGTCAAAATCAATACCCCATACATTGTGAAGAATCTGGGTTCTGCTGAGTACTTTATTTTTATTTTCCATCAGGAAAGTAAAAAGTTTATATTCGGTAGGAGAAAATTCAATTTCCTTATCACCCTGGGTTACTTTATGAAGATCTGTATCTATCACAATATTACCGCAAGACAGGAGCTGATTTTCTTTTTGGTAACTCAGTTTATTTCGCCTGGTCAATGCTTTAATTCTTGAAATGAGCTCTTCAAAATGGAAAGGTTTAGATAAGTAATCATCTGCTCCGAGGTCCAGCATTTTTATTTTATCATCCGGACTATTTAAGGCACTCAGAATAATAATCGGGGTATAATTTCCTTTAAACCTTATCAATTGGGTAAGCTGCATTCCGTCTAATCCTGGAAGCATAATATCCATTAAAATAATATCAAAATTATACGTGGTAAGAAGCTCCCGGGCTTTTTCACCGGAATCAGCAAGGGTCATACTGTACCCTGCTTCGGTAAGCCCTTTTATAAGAAAATTACTGATTCTCTGATCATCTTCTACCAACAAAATATTCATATAGTCCCGAAATTTCCTATAAATATAAGTATTCTTTAGGAAAAAGGCTGAAGATTGAAAGAGCAGCGCTTCCGGGAATTCATCATCCGGTAGCAACTTCCAGCCTTTTTTCATAATTTTGAAAAATGGAGATGATCTATTTAATTATTGGGTTTATTGTAGGCGGATTATTAGGAGCCGTAGTTTTATATTTTGCTTTGAAATCGTCAATGGTTTCAAGGAGTTCTTATGATGAATTAAATAATTTACATATTAAAAGTAATTCCGACCTTTCTAATAGTGGGTTAAAAATTCAGGAACTGAGCAAAGAGGTGGAAAAAGAAAAAGAACAAAACCTTCTACACCAGGATCTCCTGAACGATCTGAAAAATGAATTTGCAAAAGTCTCTGCGGAATATTCGTCACTGAATATGCAGTATCAGGAATTGAAGCAGCTTAGCATCAAACAGACTTCTTATATCGATACCCTGGTTTTAGAAAAACAGGATATTTTTGCTAAGAATGCTGAGCTTTCAGCAAAGAATGAGGGACTTCAAAAATCGTTGGATACACAAAAAGAAGAGATAACAAAAATTCAGGAAGAGTCGAAATTGCAGTTTGAAAACCTGGCAAATAAAATATTAGAGGAAAAGACAGAAAAATTCACCACACTGAATCAAAATAACTTAAAAAATATTCTTGATCCTTTCCAGGAAAAAATTGCAGAGCTCAAAAACAAAGTCAATGAAGCCTATGAAAAAGAAAATAAAGAACGTTTCTCTTTAGCAGAAAAAGTAAAAGAACTTGCAGAACTGAATCAGCAAATTTCTGATGATGCTAAAAAATTGACCAGAGCTCTCAAAGGGGAAAGTAAAACCCAGGGAAATTGGGGTGAAATGATTTTGGAAAGTATTCTTGAAAAATCCGGACTTGTAAAAGGGAGAGAATATTTTCTTGAACATGAACTTCGCGATGAAGATAACAACGCTTTGTTTTCCGAATTTTCCGGTAAAAAAATGCGCCCTGATGCTGTTATAAAATATCCTGATGAAAGAAATGTGATTATTGATTCCAAAGTTTCACTCACCGCTTTCACGGATCTTGTAGATGAAACCGATCAGGACGTATATGCCATAAAACTAAGCCAGCATCTGGGATCTATCAAAAACCATATTACACAGCTTAGCCAGAAAGCTTATGACGACTATGGGAAATCATTGGACTTTGTGATGATGTTTATCCCCAGTGAGCCGGCCTATATTGCAGCGATGCAGGCAGACCAGAATCTTTGGAACTATGCTTATGAAAGGAGAATCTTGCTGCTCAATCCAAGCAATCTGATCACTTCTCTGAAGCTCATTGCAGATCTTTGGAAACGTGAATACCAAAACAAAAATTCTTTGGAAATTGCTGAACGGGGAGCGAAACTTTATGATAAGTTTGTAGGTTTTGTGGAGAATCTCGAGAAAGTGGGAAGGAATCTTGATCAGGCTAAAAATGTGTATAACGATGCCTACAAACAGCTTCACACAGGTAATGACAACCTTATCATTCAGACTCAAAAACTTAAATCTCTGGGCATTAAAAACAAAAAAGACCTTCCTCCAAGTCTTATTGATAATAGCAATATCTTAGACCCTGAAAATTAAAAAGCTTAGGGTGAACCTATGCAGGAACGGATACTAAAATTTGATAAAATAACTGATATGTTTTCTTTTGTACCTTATTTATATCCAAGATCAAAATCTGTAAAAGAAATATTGTTTTCCTCTTTGGCAGCTGGAATTCTTGTTTATCTTTTCCTGATTATTTTTCAACCCTTTGGTACAGAAAGTTTTCATCATCCTTACAAATACATTGTCCTTTTCCCTTACACGCTTATTTTTGGATCAGCTTTTTTTATTTCAAACCTTTTTGTTTCCCAATTTAAAGATTGGAATATTGGATATGAGCTCATGAAAATCCTTGTGATCTTATTATTAGGATCTATTTTCTCTTACTTTTACAATACATTATGTATCAGCCATGTAAAACTTAGCTTTGAAAATTATGGCTATATGTTTCTCTACTTTTTAGCAATAGGCATTCCCATTTCTACTATATATATTCTGTCAAGATATATTTATTTAAAAAATATTCCCGAAAATACGGCATTGGATGTGGCTCCGCAGCCCATAAGTAACAGTGAGGCTCCCAAAGAAAAAGTCCTGAAAATTTTGGGTAACAATATCGAACTGGAAGTTACTGAAGAAAATTTCCTGTATGCTCAATCTATGGAAAACTATTGCAATGTCTACTTTTTAGAGGATGGTAAGATAAAGAAACTTTTAATCAGGATAAGCTTATCCAATATCTTAAAACAAGTGGAAACCCATTCCATTAAAAAATGCCATCGCTCCTACATCATCAATCTGGAAAAAGTAAAGGATCTTAAAGGAAATGCGCAGGGTTATAAATTAATTCTTCCGGAAATTGATTTTGAAATTCCGGTTTCCAGAAGTTTTATCTCCAGCATTATTCCCCAATTACAACAGTCTAAAAGGTAAAAACTTGCCATTGGTCACTATTCTTTGACACTCATCACATTAATTTGACACGCATTACTGAATAGTACATTTTTGCTCAAAATAACTGATATGAGTAAAACAATTTGCTTCTTTTCAATCTTCATCCTGGGGTTTATCATCTATTATTTTTTTGATGTATTTTATTTCAAAAATATTCAGCAATTCTCAAAAGAAATATTTTACAGCAAAGCTATTGCCCATATGATGGCTTACACGATTACTTTGATTCCATTAGTCATAACATTAAAGATTTTATTTCCTACAAAGAGTATTCTCAGTCTGCTTTCTCTGGATAAATCCATTACTAAAGGCTTTATATTAGCATTTCTCGGCACTTCACCCATGCTGATAGGCTATGGACTTTATTTTAAAATAAACACTGCGCTCAACATTGAATCCTTATTCATCAATACTATTTCCTCCGCGTTCTTTGAAGAAATCATCTTCAGGGCTTTTCTCATCGGAACATTATACAGATTCACCCGACTCGGATTTTTATCGTCCTTGTTATTCGGATCTTTAGTATTTGCACAGGTTCATTTATATCAAAGTCAGAATTCAATGGAACTCATTGAAATATTTACCATTACATTTCTGGGATCTGTATTTTTTGCCTGGATATATATTGAACAAGGCTTTAATCTATGGTCTGCTATATTTCCCCATTTCTTCATGAATCTGTATTGGGAAATTTTTACTGTTTCGGAAAATGTTGCCGGAAATCTTTATGGAAACCTCTATAAGCTCCTATCCATCTTTCTTATAATAGCCTTCATTGTATATCATAAAAGAAAAAACAAAATACCTTTTCAGATTACGTGGAGAATGCTTTTTTCTAAAAGCACAGAAGTTCAATCATAAATTTTGCATAATTTTGCAATATGTTGATAGAAAGTTTTCAGAACGAAAAAATAAAAAATGTCACTAAGCTCCTTACTGACAATAGATTCCGTAAAAAATCCAAAGTATTTGTTGTGGAAGGACAGCAGGAAAACGAAAGAGCTGTACAATATCATTTTGAACCTTTAGAGTTTTTTATTTGTGAAAATATCTTTAAAGGAAAAACTCCTGATGGAAAAATCCATTATGTAAGTGAAAAAGTATATGAGAAAATAGCATACAGAGGAAGTTCTGAAGGGATTATCGGTATCTACGAGGCTAAAGAAGCCGTTTTATCATCATTTGTTCCGAAAGAAAATTCTACTGTTATCATTGTTGAAGGGGTAGAAAAGCCAGGAAACCTGGGAGCAATCTTAAGAAGTTGTGAAGCATTCGGAATTGATGCACTCATTGTAGCAGACGGAAAAACGGATTTTTATAATCCCAATGTCATCAGATCCAGTGTAGGCTGTCTTTTTGGGATGGAAGTCTATCAGGCTGAAAATGACGAAACGTTGAAATTTCTTCAGCAAAACAAATTCAATATCTACACTACTCTTATGGATGAAAGTGCGGAAGATCTTTATAAAAGAGATTTCAAACAGCGATCTGCTGTTCTATTTGGTACTGAGCATTCCGGGCTGAGTGATTTCTGGATGGGAAAAGGGCAGAATACACTGATTCCTATGGCCGGAAGTATTGACTCTTTAAACCTGAGCAATGCCGTAGCGATTACCTGCTATGAATCATTAAAACAGAAAAAAGGATAAAAGATTCTACTTCCTTAGGTCTTATAGCCTGAAGTACTTTACCTCTGGTTTACCATTGTAGATTACAACGGAAGTAAAAACTAAAGCATAAAAAAACCGTTTCACTGGGTGAAACGGTTCTTTTATTGTTAAGCTTATGCTAGAATTATTTCTTAGCAGCGTCTTTAGCAGCATCTTTAGCAGCGTCAGCAGCACCTTTAGCAGCATCAGCAGCACCTTTAGCAGCGTCAGCAGCTCCTTTAGCAGCATCTTTAGCAACTTCAGCACCAGCAGCAGTAGTAGCAGCAGCAGCATCTTTAGTAGCAGTTACAGCAGTAGTAGCAGCAGAATCAACAACTTTAGCAGCAGAATCAACTACAACAGCAGCAGAATCAGCAGTTACAGCAGCTGAATCAGTAGTACCTTCAGTAGCAGTAGCTTCAGTTTTTTTACAAGCAACTAGAGAGATTGCAGCGATAGCAGCTACGAATAATGACTTTTTCATAATAAATTAAATTTAATTTTGTTAATATTGTTTTATAAAATTTTCTTCTGTTCTGTTATTTGAACAAGACAAAGGTATAGCAGATAGAAAACTTGTTTATGAAAAATAATTGTAATAACTTTGTAAAATAGTTTTACAAAAAAACATAACTGATAATCAACAATTTAATTATTTTTTGAAAAATTGGCAGATTTAGATTTATTACACTTTGAGCAGTTGAAAAAGGATGTTCAGAGTCAATACTTAAAAGAATATACCCCTTCGCATGATGATATTTCAAAGTGGAAGGGTATAGACATTATATATTTCCAGGAAGACCTACGCAAAAAAGCCAAAGGTAACATCAGTGAGAAGTCATTTTACACTTACTTTAAAACTTCACCGGTTACAAAATTACCCAGAATTGATATGCTCAATTTACTGAGTATTTATGCAGGTTACGACTCTTGGTACGAATTCAAAAAGCAGCATCTTTTTGCCGGAGAACTCCTTCAGGAAATTGAAAATTTGGAGGACGAAGATCTTAAAGAATTGGAGAAAACAGTTCAACTAGCTCCGGAGCTACCAAAAACTGAAATTCCTGTTCAAAAAACCGAAATCCAGGCCTCCGAAAACAGTGATTTACAAAAAACAAATACTGACAATCAGCCAGTTAATAAAACAACACCAGTTTCTAAGGACCTAACTCCATCACCGGATTTTCCTAAGAAAAATTTCTTCAAAAAAAATGCCTGGGCTTTTATCACTTCGATATTGATCACAATAACCGGATTGCTGGGATTTAAAGATGTACTTTTTTCAAAAACTTACAAATATTGTTTTATTGACAAGGACCGCAGTGTGAATGTGATTAATACATTAGACATTATGGTGATTAAAGAAAATGAGTCTCCGATCATGTATAAAATAAAACCCGGTGACTGTTTTCTCTATTCCACAAAGGATAAAAACCTGAAAATGCGGATCAGCGCGCCATTCTACGAGCCTCTGGACGTTAACAGAAATCTGGAAAATGCACCTGAAGAGGAAAAAATAGAGCTAAAGCCTGATGATTATAAAATGGCAGCTTATTATTTCTCTATTAAAGATATTAAAGGCGGAAACCCTGAAGAACAGGTAGCCCTTATTAAACAAAAAAGAAATCAGTTAGAAAACCTGATCAGCAACAATGCGGTTATATATCAGGTATATGATAACGACACTTATGGTATAGAAAGGCTGGACAAACAAAAATACATTACCCTGGTGACCACTCCCACTACTTCATTGAAAAACCTTAATGTTATAGAAATGAAAAAGGACAACAACGGTAAGATCATATCTATTAAATTTAAAATCGCATCCACAGATGAAAAAAATAAATAATTTTTTAATTTTTGCAGTGCTTTTTTTAGCAATCATTGCCTGTAACAATAAAAAAACAGAAGTAAGCGATCTCGATAAGCTTAGAAACAGCACCAATGCCAAGAGCTATCCTGCCGTACAAATGGACAGTATGCAGGCGATCAATTCAATCACAAAACAAAAAGTTCAGGAATTAATGGACCTTTCTACGCTCTATTTGTCCGGAAACAGAAACACTGAAATAGATACGGTGATCTATTCCCAGATGCAAAGTTATTTCCACAAGCCAGACTCTTTAACTTTTAAAAGGTTATTCAGGGAACTGGACAGTATGAAGGTAAAATCCATTAAAGTGAATAATCTGAATGTTTATAAAGAATTTTATAAAAAGGATACCCTGGATTATGCCAAATTCAATGTAGAGTATTTCGACAGCAAGAATAAATCTTTAGGGAATTTTGAAAAGAATGCACAGTATATCCTGCTTTCCACACCTAAACTTAAAAAAGAATTTAAGTTTTACTTCCTTGATTTCTATTCTAAACCACTTAAGAAAGACAGCACCTCTGTAGGGGTCACCAAATAATCTAAGGGAATATCATTTTCCCAGACGTCATCAATATATTCATCGGGGTCAAAGTAATTGACTCCGATTTTTTTTGATTCTTTAGGCAGGTTTTGAAAAAAGCCATCATAGAACCCTTTTCCATAGCCTATCCTATTCCCTCTTTTATCACAATACAACAAGGGAGTAATGACAAAATCGAAACGGGTCTCTCCGGAATCTTCATTGGAAACAGGCTCCGGAATTCCCCACGCACTGGTATCAAATACAGTATCTTTAAAGATTTCGATATTGATCAGCTCATCACCCACTACTTTAGGCACATAAACGCGTATATTCTGCTCTAAAAAATAATGAATGAAGATTTGGGTATCTATCTCCTTAAACTTCTCAATTGGAATGAAAATATGCACCTTCTGGCCCGCATATGGTTTAAAGAATATCAAAAAACGGGTGAATATTTTTTCAGATAACAAGAAAGCCTCATCACGTGACAAGGCTTTTCTTTTATGCATATATTTTTTTCTAAGCTCTGCTTTCAGCATAATGGCTATGCATTTTCAGAAGGTTGTAGTATTTTATATAATTTATCAGATAAACGAACTCTAAACGGAAGTTCAAAAGTAATCTGATCTCCTTTTTTAGCCGTTTCACAAGGACCTCCATTTGCATAAATTTCAGTAATTGTAAGCTCCTGTTCTCCGGTGGTAGGCCCGGAAATCAATATTCTATCGCCTATGGAAAGTTCTTTGTTCTCCATTAAAAACTGTCCAATTTTCGACTTTGAATAATAATGTTCTGCTTTTCCAAGCAATACTTTTTTAACCGTAATTTTCTGGCGGATATTCTTTGTTTCAGCTTTTGCTAAAGGCTTATTAGGCAGATCACCAGAATTTTTAAATTTCAGGGCGTCCGACTTTCCTTTTCTGAAAACTTTATTTCCGACCTGTAATCCTTTTCTTAATTTGACCTGTTCCTCCATAGGTAAATGTATTGTTTCCAAACATTCCGTAGAACAACAGTTCTCCATAGCAGCTTTACATTCGTCACACTGAATAAACAATAAATGACAGGCATCGTTAGAACAGTTGGTATGGTTATCACAAGGCTTACCACACTGGTGACACTGCGAAATAATATCGTCTGTAATACGTTCTCCTAAACGGTGGTCAAATACAAAGTTTTTCCCAATGAATTTGCTTTTGATACCTTCTTCTTTAATCTGACGGGTATATTCAATGATTCCACCTTCTAACTGGAAAACATTTTTAAACCCCTGGTGTTTGAAGTAAGCACTGGCTTTTTCACAACGGATCCCACCGGTACAGTACATCAACAGCTTTTTATCTTCTTTAAAATCCTGTAATTGTTCGTTGATAATAGGTAAACTTTCTCTGAAGTTTTCTACATCAGGAGTGATCGCTCCCTCAAAATGCCCTACTTCACTTTCATAGTGATTTCTGAAATCCACTACAATAGTATCAGGATCTTCAAGTAAATCATTGAATTCCTGTGCTTTCAGGTGAATCCCTTTATTGGTCACATCAAAAGAAGCGTCATTCAAACCATCAGCTACAATTTTATGTCTGACTTTTATGGTTAATTTTAAAAAAGAATGGTTGTCCTGGTCTACTGCTACATTCAAACGAATCCCTTTCATGAAGTCATAGACTTCCAGCGTATCCCGAAAAGCCTCAAATTGGTCTGCAGGAACACTCATCTGAGCATTAATTCCTTCATGGGCAACATAAATACGGCCAAGAGCATCAAGGGCATTCCAGGCTATAAATAGTTCGTCGCGAAATTTTTTGGGATCTTCAATGTTGGCATACGCATAGAAAGACAGTGTAAGACGTTCCTTACCAGCTTCATCAATAAGTTGAGCTCTTTCTTCTGCGCTTAAGGTGTTATACAGTTGCATGCTATAAACGTTTTAAGTGAGAAAAATATTTTTGCAAAGATAATGATTTTTCTATAAAGTGTATTGACCAGGGAAAAAGCAACCCTTTAAGAGCTCAGTAATAAAGAATCCCAAATCAATACCTGATCAGGATCTTTCCAATAAATTATCGTATCTTAAGCAGGATTTTTTAGGGATAAACTTACAAAATGTCACATTTTTTTCTTTAATATTTTTTTAAGTTTTGTTAATAGACCATTGAAGATTATGACATAATATATAAAATGACATAATACCCGTTAAATTTTAGTTAAAATTGAAACATAGCATACTAATTGCTTACTTATTTAACATTAAATTTGTTTACTCAAAAACATAAAAAAGAAATTAATTAATAAACAAGAAAGATATACAATGAAGAGTACTTTAAAAAAACTATTACCATTTGCAGTAGTAGGAGTTGTCTCCGGAGCTACTACCGTTGGAGCAATACAATATTTTGGACACAACTCCAACAACGGAGATCAATCTTATTTCACTACATCAGCCTCTAACACTACATTCGCAGGAATGAACACAGGTGCCGTGGGTGATGACTTTGTAAAAGCAGCCAAAACAACAGTTCCGGCTGTAGTTACCATTAAAAATTACCAGAGTAGAACTGCCAGCAGAGCTTCAGAGCAAGATCTGTTTGACTTTTTCTTTGGAGATCCTTTCGGAGGTGGAGGAAGAGGCCAGCAAAGGCAAAAACAACAACAGACTCCAGACAATATGCCTTCAGGAATGGGATCTGGGGTGATCATTTCTCCGGACGGTTATATTATTTCAAACAATCACGTGGTGGCAGGGGCCAACAAACTTGAGGTTGTATTGAGCAATAAAAAAGCCTACATAGCTACTTTAATAGGAACTGACCCTAATACAGATATTTCTTTATTAAAGATTGAAGAGAAAGGACTTCCTTACTTAAACTTTGCCAATTCAGACAATATTGATGTGGGACAATGGGTACTTGCCGTAGGAAATCCGTTGGGATTAAACTCTACCGTAACAGCGGGTATTGTTTCCGCTAAAGGAAGAGGAATCGGTATTTTAGGAAGCCAGGGTAAAGCGGCCAATCCTATTGAAAGTTTTATTCAGACGGATGCAGCCATTAACCCGGGGAATTCCGGAGGTGCATTGGTCAACACAAATGGGGAACTGATCGGTATTAACTCTGCCATTCAATCTACAACAGGATATTATCAGGGATATGGATTTGCTGTACCGGCAAACCTTGCCAGAAAAATTGTTGAGGATATCAAAAAATTCGGAATTGTTCAGAGAGGATTCTTAGGCGTTCAGTCTCTAGACCTTTCCAATGACCAGCAGGTTTTAATGTACAATAAGCAAAACAAAACGGATCTGAAAGCAGGAGCCGGAGTTTATGTTACAGGATTTGGTGAGAACAGTGGTGCAGAAGATGCGGGTCTGAAAAAAGGAGACATCATTACGAAAATAGATAAT
This sequence comes from Chryseobacterium sp. YR221, assembly GCF_900176315.1. NCBI lineage: Bacteria > Pseudomonadati > Bacteroidota > Flavobacteriia > Flavobacteriales > Weeksellaceae > Chryseobacterium > Chryseobacterium sp. YR221. The sequence continues at coordinate 445,615 of NZ_FWXM01000004.1, read as the reverse complement.
TATGCCATTACAGATTTTGCTGATCTTTCCATGTCTATCGGAAGCAAACGCCCTGGTGATAAAGTTCAAGTAACGTATACAAGAAATGGTAAAGAAAATACCAGTACCGTAACCCTTAGAGACCAAAAAGGAGGAACTTCTACGAGAACTAAAGCTGACCTTAGTGTTACCGAGAAAATAGGAGCTGAGTTTGATCCGCTTAACGAAAGATTTAAAACTGAATATGGACTAAATAGCGGTGTAGTTGCTAAAAATGTAGCTGAAGGAAGTGAAATGGCTAAGATTGGAATTGTAGACAACTATATCATTATAGAGATCAATGGTAAGCCGGTAAATTCACAGAAAGATGTAGAAAAGGTATTGGATAAATACCAGGGGAATGTTCAGGTGAAGTTTGTAGATGATTACGGAAGAAACTATACCAAAGGATTCAAAATGCCATAATGGAAAACAGACAATAGTCTTTTCATATCAACAAAAAAACGCTGTAGAAATCTGCAGCGTTTTTTTTTATTTATTTGGGTTTATTCATTTTTTCAGCGATCCTTTTTTTCTTATTCCGTTCATAAATGACCTCTACAATCTTACCGCCAATCCAGGAAAATGGAAAAAAAGTAAGGAAGATAGAAATCTTATAGAAGGTAGGATGATAAGGAAATATAATAATATCCAGCATCGCTATAAACAGCATAATAAAGCCTATAAGGATAGCATAAGCTACTTTGGCATATTTAACAATGATTGCTGTGGCAACACCGCCTATCGTCGTTCCCAATCCGGAAACAAATAACAGGAATCCAAAGAAAGCTTTATCATCCTTCATACTGAAAAGGAATCTTTGCCAATGCTCAAACGGAGCAAAAGCCTCAAAAGTAACCCATTGCGGAAATGCCCTTATACCAAGAGTAATAATAAGTCCGGTTATCCCAAGACCTACCAGCACCGCAATTGTATTTCTTATAAAATTCATTAATCCTGATGTGCAATCATAGAAATTTCAATATCCACATTTTTAGGCAGACAAGAAACCTGTACCGTTTCACGTGCCGGAAAGCTTTCTGCATCTAAATAAGAAGCGTAAATATCATTCATTACCGCAAAATCATCCATATTCTTAAGGAAGATTGTAGCCTTTACAACATTTTTGAAAGTCATTCCTGCTTCAGTAAGAATCGCTTCAAGGTTCTTCATTACCTGATGAGTTTCTTTTTCAATTCCTTCTACCAGTTTACCAGTTGCAGGATCTACAGGAATCTGTCCGGAGATATACAATACTCCATTTGCCATATTAGCTTGTGAATAAGGCCCGATTGCCGCAGGTGCATTAACTGTGTTTATGATTTGTTTCATAAGTGGATATTTAATTTTTTTAAAGGTCACATGCAATCACCATCTGCTGTATTTACTTGTTTGAAAATTCTGCCAATAGTAATTCCATTAGAATATATTTTGGTTGCAAATATAAAATTTATATTCTCAAATGCCAATCTGATATTAGAAAGGTGCATTAGGCTGAGTAAAACTTCTGTCTTTATACTTCAGAGCATCGCTTAAGATATTGGCTTTTATCCCAATAAAGAAGTCGTATACCTTATACTGTCCGAAAGGAACCCAGTTGAAGTTAATTGTAAAACTTCGCTGATCCCTTGAGAATCCAATTCTTGTATATGCCAGCTCTTTAGTAACCATATCATAATGCGTACTTCCGTTGATATTCCAGTAAGGCGTCAGCTTAATACTACCATCCAATCCTATGGATGCAATTTTACTTCCAAACCTGTTGAGTCCTTTTGAATAAGCATAGTTGGCATTAACATTCAAAGTCCATGCCTGATCAAAATGAGCATAATTATCATCATCAAAATAATAATTTTCATTCCGGACTTCTCCTTTGGAAGAATACTTTTTAGCATAATCGGTTTTCTCACCAAAAATTTCACTGCTTAAAGGATAAGACAATTGGATATTGAAACCCTGTACACTAAAATGTCCGAATTCTTCCGTTCTGATTCCCGTGTCCTGTCCCGGAACAAATGCAATTCTATACGGATCAAGGGTAAGACTTGTATTAACGGTAAGTTTACTGTTGAAGAAAGAAGATTGTCCATTGATGGATAAGATAGACCACGGGTGATCTTTGGCAGCAAAGTTATAACTTCCTGAAAGGTTTAAAGATTCAAAAATCTTAAGTTTCTTTACTCCCGTAGAATCTTTCTTAGACTTTACTTTCATCTCAATATTGTTCCCTACATTAAACCCTAAAGCACCTACCATTCCACTGGAAGGACTTCCTACAATTCCCTTTTCAAAGATAGAATAAGGAGTAATTGCACCGGTTGCATTATAGTAGTTTTTGTAATATCCAAAGTTTGGACTTGAAAAATCCGGAGAATAGGTAAACCCGATACTTGGGGTCATCATATGCCTGATAGCTTCCACCGAAGATCCTTTTTTAAACTTAAGCATTCCATATAGCGTAGTCTGAAGACTGGCAGTCGTAGAGAATGTAGAATATCCTGCAAAGTTCTTATTGATTTCATCTACAGTAACATTCTTTATCGGATCATAGTATCTGTTCAATGATTTTGTCGTCAAGGCATTATCTATGTTGGCACTTAAACTGAATGTAAAATATTTAGCTAACGTGGTATTTGTTGCCAGCGCAATATTGTTTTTAAGTCCGGTCTGCATTTTATCCCACATAGCCTTTGTAAACAATTCGTTTTCCTGTGTGTTCACAAAATTCGTAAGGTTAAACCCTGTGTTTACCGTAATATTTTCAAGAAGCCCCTGTCGTACTCCTGTTTTTGATTTAAATAAATAAAACTGGTTTATGGCAACGTTCATTTGTGGAAGACGAAGATCAGCCAACCCAGTTGCAAAGTTTTGAGAATAAGATGCCGTTCCGGTGATGGTTACCGGAAGCTTCAGAAACCTCTTGGTAAGAGTTACCGTAGAGTTCTGCTGGGTATTCAGTACATTTTGGTTGAAAATATAGTTGTTATTCAGCGGGTTATTGTAAAACTTTGTACTTACAATATCCACTGATGCACTGAATGTAAGAAAAGGATTAGATTTTGCATCCTGTGAATGGGTCCAGTTGATTCTATAAGTACTATTCTTGTTATAATCATCCAAGCCCTTAATTCCTCTTACCATTGTCCCAATATCTGCATTAAAGCTACCCGAATACTTGTATTTCTTCTGATAATTCATCTGTGGACGCAGGTTCCAGCTTCCTTTTGTATACACATCGGCAAGCACTTTAAGATCAAAATGTTCTCCAATAGGCTGATAGTATCCAATCCCGTTAAGGAAGAATCCTACATCTTCTCTTTCTCCAAAACTCGGAATCAGAATACCGGCTGCTCTTTTATCCGAAAACGGAAGGATAGCAAAAGGCATAATAAGAGGGGTAGGTACGCGCTCAATATACATCTGAATCGGTCCGGTTACAATCTGAGATTTGTTCTTTGTTTTAATCAGCTTAATATTGGAGGCCCGCATAAAGTAATCTGCGGCAGTATCTTTTTTCTTAATAAAATAATCATCGGTAGTATAATCTGCTCTTTTCATGGCAAATACCGAGTCATTGTATTTTTTTGTTTTTTGAGCTATAATTACCCCTTCACTTTCTTCAGTTCTGGCATTGTAGGCGATTGCCTGTTTGGTTTTGGTGTTATAGCTGAATTCGTTGGTTTCATACTTTTTTCCACCCTGCATAGTAATTACAGGTTCAACAATCTTTCCTAAAGAATCTTGTTTTCCGCGGGCATAAATCAGATTTTTATTATCATCTATTGAAATATAATCTGCATCAATCTGCATATCCTGATAGATCACCTGGGCATTTTTATTAAGAAAAGTCATCTTTTTAGGGATGTCTCTTCTCTGATCTTCTGCTTTTGTGCGAAGAATATCATCTAAAGATTCTTTTTTTACAACTATGGTATCCTTTTTGGAAATAGTATCATTAACCACATTTTTAGGCAATTTTTCAGGCGTTTTTTGTGCTAAAAAATTGTTAAAAATTAGGATAATTAAAATTTGTAATATATTTTTGAAGACGGTTTTGGCCAATTTTATTCTATATAATTAAGGCCCAAAATTAATATAATTTTTATAACTGTAAGATGCACAAACAAAATTTTAAAATAATTTTATCATTTCTCCTTATTCTAATCAGTAACCTTATTTTAGCTCAAAAGAAGTTTACAATCGTTCTGGACGCAGGACACGGAGGAAGTGATCATGGGGCAAACAGGTCCTATTCTGACATTGGAAGAGTCGCAGAAAAAGATGTTACCCTTGCCATTACCTTAAGATTGGGCGCAATGCTTGAAAAAAACAGAGATTTTAAAGTAATCTACACCCGTAAGATTGATGAATACCCATCTTTATCCGACAGAACCAACTTAGCTAACAGAAGCAAGGCGGATTTATTTGTATCGATTCACTGTAACTCTTCACAGAGACCTACAGCCTACGGTACAGAAACTTATGTACAGGGACCCAACCAAAATAACGAAAACCTTGAAGTTGCCAAAAGAGAAAACGATGTGATTTTTCTGGATGAAAAAGATAAGCAGATCTTCGGTTCTTATAACGCCGATTCTCCGGAGTCTTTAATCGCACTGAAACTTCAGCAAAGTAAATATCTGGAATCCAGTCTTCTTTTAGGTGGATTGGTAGAAGACAACTTTGTGAATAAAGACAAAAGATCTTCCAGAGGGGTTTTCCAGAAAAACCTACACGTACTGCGTATGAATGCCATGCCTTCTGTATTGATAGAAACCGGATTTATCAATCACCCGGAAGAAAGCCACTATATAGCCTCCGAAAAGGGACAGGCTGAGATAGCAGAAAGTATTTACAATGCTATTATTGACTATAAAAAAGCGATCGACAGAAAAACAGGAGGTTCATTTACCATTAAAAAACAGGAACCTGAAAAACCGGCGGAAACACCGTTGAAAAATGATTTCAGGATATTACTGATGAGTTCTCCTACCAAATACAATGAGGGAGACCCTGCCCTAAAAGGATTAAGCTATATCCTTACCATTAAAGAAAATGGCCAGTACAAATACTATTATGCCGTCACTAATATGGCTTCTGTAAAAGATATTAACCTGAAATCTGCCAAGGATGCAGGATTTAGAAATGCCTTTGCCGTAGGGTTCATGCCTAACCAAAAAATAAGCATGGGTTACTATACCATAGAGCTGTATGCCGGCGATAAACTGAACGGAAATTCTTATATTCTTCAGAACCTAAAAGATGTGGAAAGAGAGAAAGATAGCGGTGTTTTCTATTATACCTATGGAAAAGTGGCTACTTTGGAGGAAGCAGTGAAGCTTCAGAAAGAACTTGAGAACAAAGGAATTAAGAATACCGTGATACAAAAAGTATATAAATAATTAAAAAATAATTTTGAAGTTAAAAAGTTAATCATTACTTTTGCAACCTCAAAATTTGGCCTATTCGTCTAGTGGTTAGGACTCAAGATTTTCATTCTTGCAACAGGGGTTCGATTCCCCTATAGGCTACCAAATTTGATATCATGCCGGATTTAAAAATACAAGAAGCGAAATTGCTTTTTAATAAAATCCACTCTAACCCAAAAAGTTATGATTTACAAATCAATGAAGACGGGATTACAGGCAGGGATGATAAAATAAGTTTCAGGCTTTACAGGACAGGAGAAAGGGTTGCTTTTGAAGTGACAATAGACGAACTTACTTTCACCAATACTACTGGGGAATGGAACAATGCGATGATTATGTTGGGAAACACAATCAAAAAAATAGAAAAGGAACAAGAAAATTTAAAAATAGAACAAGCAATAAATAAACTTAAAAAGTACCTTTCGGAAGAAAATTAAAAATTTTATAAAATAAATTTGGTAGTTAAAAAAAAAGTTTATAGTTTTGCACTCACATTTGAACGATATGGCAAATCATAAATCAGCACTAAAGAGAATTAGACAAAACGAAACTAGAAAACTTCGTAACAGATATTACCACAAGACTGCTAGAACAGCGCTTAAAAGCTTGAGAAATGAAGAGAATAAAGCTGCTGCAACGGAACAACTGCCAAAGGTTATCGCTTTATTGGATAAATTAGCTAAGAAAAATATTATCCACAAAAACAAAGCGGCTAACTTGAAAAGCAAATTGACAAAGCACGTTAATAAATTAGCGTAATAATATAGTAGGCCCGTTCGTCTATCGGTTAGGACCTCAGATTTTCATTCTGGTAAGAGGGGTTCGATTCCCCTACGGGCTACAAACTAAGAGTTGACACTTATAAAAACAAAAACTAACACATTACTTCGGTAATGGAAGATAGAGGGCCCGTTCGTCTATCGGTTAGGACCTCAGATTTTCATTCTGGTAAGAGGGGTTCGATTCCCCTACGGGCTACAAAGAGAAGACTTAATAAAAGTCTTCTCTTTTTGCTTTGGCACCTATCCTATCCATCCAAGATTAACTTTCGCTAAAAAGCGGGACAACTCTTTATACTGATCTATTCTCCTATTAAATGATCACCTCTATCAATCCAACCAATGGATTCCCTTTTTAACAGAAAGGTCTGTTCTTACTCTTTCAGTATCATCACAAACTTCTACACTCCCCCAGCTCTTCGTTCTTCAAGAAGACATCCTCTTCACTCTGTTTCCAGGAGATTATATTCCTCCAATATTAAATATTATTAAAAATATCACCATAAATGGAAATATTATTTCTTACTATTCTTTTTAATCGTTAAATTCGCGTAAACTTTTAATTTAAAAACCAATCACATGAAATTTACTTTACTATCTGAAAGCCGATTCTCATTTAAAACGGCTTTAGTAGCTTTATTCCTGATTTCAGCAAATACTTTATCCTTTGGACAAAACAGAATTTATGCTCACGCACAGAGCTCCGGTGTTTTTGGAGTAGCATGTTTAGGCTGTCGTGTAGAAAATGCTCAAAATGCAATTGGAGATAATGAAGATGATTATTCTACAATGACACTGGGTACTGCATTATTAGGAGGAATCCAGCAAACTTTAATTTTCCCTGATCTTAGGGCAGACACAAGACTCGTTGTAGGTATAGGAACAGATAATATTCCTTTATCGGTACAATTACTAAGTGGAGTAACCCTGGAAACCATGAATGGAGGAACTTCAAATGAAGACCGCAGAACGATAGACATAAGTCTTCTTAAACTGGGAGCAACTCCTAACAGGGGAACTGTAGAATTCAAACCGACAAAAGCTTATGACGGTATCCGAATAGGATTAACCGGCGGTGTACTTAGTCTGGGTGGTGGATTCAGAATATATTACGCTTACCAGGACCCGTTGATCAGCCTGATGGCCAATAGTCAGGACGGAAGAGTTACCCTTGATGGAAATATCGCACTGGAAGGTTCAGAGGTTGCCCTAACCAATACCTCAGGGAAAGAAGTATACCGTTCCAAACTGAAGTCAAAAACTTTTGAATCCGGACAACCCGGAGGAGTATATATCATGACTCTACAAACAAAAGACGGGAAAACCTATTCCAAGAAAATAATGATTAAATAGAAATACTTTTAATACTTCAATCCGGCCGGGCAAAATCCAGCCGGATTTTTCATTATATAAAGGTTTAAATTCATTAAATAAAAAACAACCATTTACATTTATATAAACAAATTATTACATAATCACCACAATATTAAATAAATTTGCTAACATAATAATTTTATTTATAAATTTACACAAAACTAAAAATCAAAATTTTCATATATGAAAACTAATTTATTATTGAGACAACGTGCTATCAAAGCAGCCTTGTCTGCATCATTTTTGTTCCTGATGAATTCTATGTCTACTGCACAAATCGTTAAAACGTATGCGAGCAGCCAAACCAATTCGGTTACCGGAATCTGCATAGGATGCGGTGTAGTGAACCCACTGAACGCAATAGGAAGCAATGAGAACGATTATTCCACTTTACAGGTTTCAATAGGCTTATTGGCAAGGACGGAACAGACCCTGATCTTTCCTACCTCCAATATTGCCAACAATACGAATAAGCTTGTAATCGGAATCGGTTCGAATGGTACTCCGCTATCCGCTCAGGCATTGGGAGGTGTATCTATTGAGACATTTAATGGAAATGTATCTAATAATGACTATCAAAATATCAACAATGATATTCTTCAACTTGGAAGTGCAGACCCAAGCAAAGGTGAAATTGAACTTACAATGAATATTCCTTTTGACCGTGTCAAAATCAACGTAAATTCAGGATTATTGAGTCTGGGTGGCGAACTTCGTGTTTATTATACATACCAATACAAAGATCCTTTTATCAATTTAATGGCCCATACGGAAGGAGGTCAGGTGACACTTGATAAAAAACTTCCATTAGAAGGTTCGGAAATCACTTTAACCAATACTTCAGGAAAAGAAGTCTACCATTCTAAACTGACTTCCAATACCTTTGAATCAAAACAGCCACAAGGTCTGTATATTATGACTTTGAAAACGAAGGCAGGAAAAACCTATACTCAAAAAATTATGATGAAGTAAAAAGCATCTGATACATACACTACGGCAAGCTTTTCAAGCTTGCCGTTTTATTTTAATGAATACTTAAAAATTCAATTGCTATGATTAAATAAAATTTAAAATAACTATCATCCAAAATTCCAAAATATGAAAACAAACTTATTAACAGATTTCCGTGTAATGAAATCAGTATTGTCACTCATATTACTGTTCGTGATAAATACATGGTCTTTTGCACAAACTAAAACCTATGTCAACAATCAAAATTCACAAATCTATGGAGTATGCTTAGGCTGCTCCGTCCAGAATCCACAAAACGCCGTCGGTTCCAATGAAAATGACTATTCTCTGATGCAAATTCCATTGGGTGCTATTGCCAGAATTGAGCAGACATTAATCTTTCCGGCAACCACAAAACTGAATAAAGTGATCATCGGTATCGGAACAGGCCAAGCTTCTTTATCCGTACAGTTGCTTGGTGGGGTTGCTATAGAAACATTTAACGGAAATGTTTCAAACAATGATTATAAGATCGTCAACAGTGAACTCCTCAAAATAGGTATATCAAATCCAAGTAAAGGAACAATAGAATTTATTGCCACCAAACCCTATGATCGCGTAAGAGTAACTTTAAACAGTGGTCTCCTTAACCTGAATAGCGGACTCAGTATATATTATGCCTATCATATACCGGATGGCTGTACATTTCCTGCTTTTGATCCATTGCATTATTATCCTTTCAATGGTAACACCAATGATATCATTTCAGGAACCCATATAATCAGCACAACAAATCCTCCATCATTCAATACTATGATATGTCACCAGGGAATTAGTGCTTCAGGGACATCCGCCAACAGTCTCAAGGCTAGCTTATCACCTAACTTAAAAGCCGCCTATACCATTGCATTTTGGGCAAAAACGGAACAAAAACAGCCCAATCTGTCATCACCCTCTCTCACAATTGATGCATTTGCTATGAGATTCCGTATAAGAAATGATAGTATAGTTCTGGGCATTACCCCTCCTAATTTTGGTTTAGAACCCCCTATGGAGGAACGCAGTAGCGTTAACACATCTGCTGAATTCCATCACTATATTCTTAATAGTGAAAATAACAGAACAATTCTATATAAGGATGGCAGCATTGTTACGGATAACTACCACGTTAACCCTATTATGATTGATCTCAGCCAAATGCAAGCCATAACTAATTTAATAGACGGGTCTGTTATAATTTACCTCGATCGTGCACAGATCGATGAATTTATCGTCTACAATAAAACGCTTACCCATGAAGAAAGTCAGGCACTTTACAACTCATATGACAGGCCCATGATCAACCCATCAGGTCTTTATTCAGATCATAAAATCTTAAAAAACATTCCAATAAATGAAGATTTCACTGTTTCTCCAAATCCCACTACCGGGCAGATTAGTATAGATGGAAATATTCTTCTATTAGATTCTGATATCTTCATAACTAATGTATCAGGAAAAGAAGTGTATCGTTCCAAATATAAATCTAAAACATTCGATCTGCCTTCTACTCTACCGGGAGGAGTTTATATGCTTACCCTACAAACGAAAGACAAAAAAGTCTATTCCCGAAAGATTATTCTTACCCGATAAAAAACAACAATATTTACTAACACAAAAGCCCCGGCCAAAAATTGGCCGGGGCTAAATGAAACAAAATCAGCTATGCTAGAAATTATTTTTTAATCAGTTTTTGCTGATACATTGCTTTATCCGTCACTGCTTTTAGAATATACATTCCTTTTGGTAACATACTCATATTGATCTGTCCGTTGCTGAATTGTGTATTCACCAATTTACCTGAAGCATCATAAACAGAAATATTTACAATTTTCTCCTGAGTTTTGATCATAAGAAGATCGGTCACCGGGTTCGGATAGATACTGAACTCCAGTTTTTTCACCTCAGCCGTAGCTAACGTAGAGCCAAGACTGTTTACGGTAATTGTTTTTTCTGCTGTTTTACCATTAGAATTAAAACCGATCACAATACTGGCTGTTCCTGAAGCAATAGGAGTAAGTACCAGCTCATCATTATTATTGATAACTGCAGAAACGACTGCCTGATTGTCATTTGATTTTATGGTCTTCACAATTGAAGCTGTATTATTGTCTTCATCAGAAACCACTGTTTTCAAATCAATTGTAGTCACGTTTCCTACTGTAACCTGTGAAGGCAAAGTATTGTTCACCACCGGAACTGTATTATCCGGGAATACTGTTAATGCAGGGAACCAGTAATAGTCATTCAATATTCTCGTATTGGTAAGGTTACCATTAGCATCATAGATATGAACCCAGTTTTTTTGATAATGACCCCCTGTTTCGGTAGTATTTACAATAAGTTCTCCTGTCACTGGATTTACACGTAATCCTGCTCCATAAGGAGTCTGCTTATAAGTTCCTGTCTGTCCCGGAATGGTAATAAAATTTTCATTAAAGGTTTTAGCCGTCACATCAAATTTAACAATTCTGTTTCCAGAACCCCAACCTGCAGATATAAACCAATAGAGTGTATTTTCTGTGTTGCTTGCTGAAAAACTTCCTGCATTCCATGCTCCCCAAGGATCAGGATATGTTGTGGTAGGAATAGCATAAGACTGAACGGCAAAAGTAGTAGGATGGATATTTACTACCGCCTGGCTCTTAATGGCCCAGATACTTCCGTCTTTAGCCTGAGTAACAGAATAGAAGTCTCCGGTAATGGTTGTAACAAGGGTATCGGTTTTAGGATCAATGACTAAAATACCTTCTCCCTGTTTCACTGCAAATACATATTGTGAAGTACGTATCATGTTTCCCATCTGATCACTGTAAGGCCCCCCTGTACCTGCCGTACCTGGAATTAAGCCCCCAACCTGAAGGTTGTCAATATTAAATAAATAGACTCCATTGGAAGCCCCGATATATCCTTTATGCTCATTTACTCCTACAAATGATCTTCCATCACCACCTCCGATATCGTTAAAACTGGCTATTTTTTGCATGGTTTGTGCATTAGCAACTACCAGTCTTCCTCCAGGTGTATATTGTACATCTCCAGGGTCAGCCTCTTGCTTTGATACAAAGTAAAACTTATCCCCATAAATTGTTCCAAATTGGGTAGTGGCTCCAAAAGCATGGTTGTTATTGGCTGCACTGTATACACGGTAATTGATCTGCCCGTTATTATCTATGAAGTTTACTGATCCGTTTGTATGACCGAACCATTCTTCGTTAACGATAAAGAAGCCCTCAGTAAAACTTGTCGGATTCAGACGATTAGTAGGGTTCATCAGACTCATAAGGCCCGCAGAAGCAACATAAGGAGAAACCGGGGTCATCGTAGAAGAAATGGGAACTGAAGTGAACGAAGGATTGAAATTCCATACATCCCAAGAACCGTTTTGTAGGGTACGGGAAGAAGCTCCTACACCGGAGTATCCAAAATTAGCACTTGCAGGATTTTTTATCCAATAAGACCAGTATCCTTTAGTTGCCCATCCGGACTGCCAGTGGTCATTAGCATCCACTCCGGTATAATTATCAAAATTATATGCAGTGGTATTAACGATTCCGTTTACCGGAGAAATCGGGGATGCTGTATTTCCGTTATAATACAGGGCATTGAGATTTTGTCCGTCAAGATCGAAACCAAAACCTCCAACTGCCGTTCCCTGTGGTGTCCCCTGGTAAAGTAACGTGAAAAGTCTATGATCTTCTTTAGCAATTGCTTTAATCATATCTGCACCTGTAGCCGTTCCGTTCCATCTGAATCCCCAAACCAGAGCATCCGGATTTTTACTATCATTCCATTGTACCACAAAAGCAGCTTCGTTTGAACCGGTTCCTACCCAATACTTAATATCGGAAAAACTGATTGATGGTGCTACAGCTGCTCTTAGCTGACTTGTTTCCGTTCCCTGAATGTCATTTCGGAGAACCCCCTGGACTTTTATCTGTGCATTCGTGAAAAATGCAAATAGAAAAAGCAGAGTAAAAAGATAAAACTTTTTCATTTCTATTAATTTAAAATTTATTGTATTGTCTACTGTTATTTAAAGTATAAATCATAAGCTCCTGAAACTTCTGTAGAAACTTCTCCTACCCATCCGGCTTCCTGATTGATTCCTGTGTATACTTTCACAAAGTCGATACCCGGAAGTTTTACGTATCTTCCGTTCCTGTCTACCGCCCAGGAAATATCAATATTGGAAGCATCATCTTTATTTGGAGCGTTGTCTGCATAACCAAATTCATATGATTTTCCTACCCAATACGACCCCGTTCCGCTTTGATCATAATAATTGTCTTTAAGCTTAGTACCCTTAAAACTGTAAGAAGCCTCGGAAAACCATAAAGGATAATAACTTTGTAAGTGGAACATATTCTTTGTTTTAAATCCATTATTTCCCAGATTATCCTGCCACTTGATGTATTCTGTGTCAACTTGCCAGCCCAAATTTCCAGGAACAGGAGGCTTATTCTCATTAGGCTTGAAATACGTTATGCTATAATCCTTTACTGTTGTATTTTTAAAATGCTCACTTCCTGCAATTTCGTACCATTCATTATCATCAGGTTTTCCGTTTTTGTTTCTGTCGTAGGCCACGACAATGATTCCTGGTTCACAGGATCCTGAACGGGGGTCAGCTGCAGCATTTCCAAAGAAGGCATTTCCGAGGATTTTAAAATCTCTTCCATTCAGATTGGGAATCGTATGATCAAATCCAAAAACGACATAGCCTCCGAACCCCCCAAGACTTATTTCTTGAAAACTGGAACCTATCAAAGATTCTCTCGCTTTCTGAAGCATATTTTCAGCTGTATTTCCCGGTTCATATTCGGGAATCTTATTCATAAACTGTCCGGGAGCAGGACGATAATCAAAAACCTTAGCTATATATTTGCTGTAGGTAGCCGTTTCCTTTTCTACCACTATTTTAGAATGATAGGTATGAACATTCCCATTATTCTCTATCTTAAGTGTCAATGGATAGGTAGCGACTACCGGACTGATAAATTCAAGTTCTGAACTTTGAGAAACAATCGAGTCGTTCACACTCCAGGTAAAGTTTCCTGAAATATGAGTCGGAATACTCAGAACTTCAAAACGTTCTATAATATAAGAGTCATCCAACCCGTTAAATACAAAATTCTCCTCATCATCATGCTTACAACCTATCATTCCTATGAGAAGAAATGATAAAAACCCTGTTTTTAAATAGGTAAAAGTTTTGATCTTCATGTTTATCAGTTTTAATTATTTATAGAGAAAAGTAAAATGAGCAGGGATATTTCCTCCCTCGGTTTTCCATTTGAAATGGCCATTTTTATCGAAACAGTACACAAAACCCATTGCAACGTAGTTTCGGGCATCAGTAATATAAACATCCTCTGTAATTGGGTTTACAGCAATTCCGTAAGGGGTTTTAATGGCATTTTCATATTCCTTATCAAAAATCCTGTTAGAAATAATCTGTTCTGTTTTTACATCAATAATCCCGAATGTTTTTTGAGAGGTATGGGTATTGTAATTGAATTCATTTCCATAGAAATAAAGTTTATCATTTACAATCGTCATCTCACTTACTGCAATATGGAAATCTTTTTTTATCATCCCCGTTGCAGCATCAATCAGATATAAACTGGAGGGCACCGAGTAATAATCTCCCCGGGAGCTTACATACAGATCTCCATAATTGTCTTTTTTAAGCCGGTGGAGGTTAATAGCAACATCTATTTTTCTTGTTTCTGTAAAACTATTTAAATCGATTACGGAAACTGTTCTGTCGTAATTTGGAGCCATATAGCCTCCGGAATTGGCAACAAAAAGCTGATCTCCTACAATCTCTATTTCCTCAGGCTGGTATCCTACTGTGGCCTGACGCTGTATAGACAGGGAAGCTGTATCGATTTCCACTATTTTCCCTTTAGGTGCATTAGGATTGACATCTACAGGTCCTGCATAACTGCTGGCATAGCCCTTTCCGTTTTTAAATGTTATATATCTGCAGTTCTGTAAGGGAATAGATGTTATCCGTTTAGCTGTTTTAGCATCCAGCACTTCAATTTTATTGGAAACATTGACTACGATATACAGCTTACTTCCATAAATTTTAATATCATTTCCTACGTCCCCCAATTCTTTGATCACATTAGGGTTCACCTCGGCATAGATATTCCGATAGTAAGTTCCTTTGGTATAATCGAAAAAGTCAAGCGTACATTTATTGCTTCCCATATTCCCTTCATTCAATACGTAAAAGCCTTTAATGGCAGTATTTTCCGGTGCTGCCAACCCTTCTACCACTTCCTGACGGACGATAATATCATCGGTACGGCAGGCCACAAGAAAAACCAATATGAAGAGGAGAAGACAGAAGTTTATTTTTCTCATAAGGTGAAGTTTAAAGTAATTTTAAAATTTCTTCCCGGCATGGGATAGTTTCTGACCACATCATAATATTGATTGAAAATATTATTCATTTCAAGACTTAGTTTAAACCGATGTCCTGAGTAGTCGAATTTTTTCTGAACGGATAAATCATGGGTATACCAGGGCTGAACAAAATTGTACTGAATATTATCCTGCTGCCCGTCATAGCGTTCCCCAACATAGATCACACTGTAATTGAAACTCCAGTCACGGTAATCCGCCATCAGCGTAAAAGATCCACTGTGCCAAGGGGTATAAGGGATCTGTTTTTTATAAAAGGTATCACCCGGGCTTATATCATCTCCCGGATTACTGATATCTTTTGCACTCTGATAGGTATAAGAAAGCAACGGTTTAATTTTCACTTTGCCCCACATCATTTCAGCCTGGACATTCACATCTGTACCTATGATGTCAACCAGCCCAAGGTTCATCATCATCCAGCGGAACATATTTCCTGTGGGTGCTGCAACAATTTTATCTTTTACCCGGTTGTAATAACCATCTACCTTGGCATAAAAAGCTTTAAAGACAGGATGATTATATTTCTTCTGATAGGTAAACCCCAAATCATACTGCGTCGTAAACTCAGGCTTTAGAAAAGTACTTCCGATATTGGTATAATAAAGATCATTGAAGGTGGGAAGTCTGAAAATCTTTTTATAGAAAGCTCTAAAGGTAAGCTCCGGAACAATAGCCGGCTGGTAGCTCATAAAAATAGCAGGAGTCCATTCACTTCTATCCTCAGGTCTTTTATTTCGTTCCACTTCTTCAAAAGTAAAAGTACCTAACAGACTTCCTAAAACTTTAAACCTGTTCCATTGATAGGTCGTAGCCAAAGCCACCAATGTGGTATACCGGGTAGGATAAGAAAATTGATATAGATCTGCATCCAGATTATTGTATTGGAAATCTGCACTCAAGCTAATGTCCCAATGGGAATTCACTGTATATAAATTGGAAGATGAAATATACAGCTCCCTTTGAATGTAGGTATTATCTGAATATTTAACCAACTGAGACTGTACCGTATCAAGAAAACGGGTATAATCGTAAGCGAATTTTGCTTTAAGCTGAGTTTCGAATTTAGGGAAAAGCTTTTTCCTCAGGTTGGCCTGTACAAAATAATTCTCATCAAACATTCTTGCCCCTCGCCCGTCAAAACGGCTATTCACAACAGGAGCAGGAACACCCCGATTGGAAATATAGCCATAGCCACGGATATTCCAGCTTCCATTATTTAAAGTACCATTCAAAGAGGTTTCAAAACGTTTGGCTTTAATATCAGAGTCTCTTCTTTTAGCTATTGTATCATAGGCAGGCTCTCCGTTAGGATATTTTTTTGCATACCGGTATCTGTAAATACCATCACTTTGCAGAAATTCAGCACTAAAACTTGTGGAAATTCTTGGTGATAGTTTCTGTTCTAAACGGAAAGAAGGATTGAATAAATCAATTGATGCACTTTTTGCCCTCAAAACAAGATTTGTTTTTCGTGTTCCGGTAAAAACAGGTGTTTTAGGCTGCAAATAAATAGAACCTGATGATCCGAAATCCCTGGCGGGCTGAAAGATCTCACTTTTCTGACCGTTGTATAATGATATTTCTTCCAGATCATCCAAAGAATATCTTCCCAGATCCACAAGACCGTTCTGAGCATTTCCCAATTGAATGCCATCATAAAAAACCCCTACATGCTGGCTTCCCATACTTCGGATATTAATGGTCTTGAGCCCTCCTATTCCACCGTAGTCCTTGATCTGAACACCGGAAAAGTACCGTAAGGCATCTGCCACAGAGTGGCTGTTCAGTCTTTCAAGCTCTTCTCCCTGCAATACCTGAGCAGGAACAATTTCTTTAAAGTTCTTTTTGTAAATATTGACAGCCTTAATAGCTTCTTCCTTTAAGGTGTCTTTTTTCTTTATTTGAGAAAACAAGAATTGTGATGTTAACACAAATATTGTGAAAACAACTTTATGAAGTTGAGATGTAGTCAGTTTTGCCACCATTAGCTCATTCAGGGATAATGATGACGCTAATGGATATTAGAAAGCAATGACAAAGCACAGCATGTACTGCACAGAATCATTGTAGTCCTAAAGCTTTATTCCACGAAAGCGTCAAACGTTTATTTATTCTGGCAGGTCTTCTGACTTACTCCATTTTTGAAATCCTTCCCATTAAAAAAACAGTGGATATAATCTTCAAAAACTTTGGTATGGAGCTTACAGCAGCGGGTCTGTTCCGGATTTTCACCGGATTCCCTTTTAAGAGCTTTTTACAGCTCGCCAAATTTCGGCAAAGATATAAAATTCCGGTCAGATACAATACAACGCAGAATAAAATGATTATCAATACATAAACATGAAAAATCCCGTTATTTTCTAACGGGATTTTTCATGAACTTCAATCATCAATTCTGTTGAATTGTTTTGCTCTTATCTATACTTATTTTTTCACAAATTCACGATCGCTCAGGGTTTTCATAAATAAGATAAGATTAGTCTTTTCCTGCTCTGAGAGAGGAATTTTGTTTCCATTGTTTTTAAAGACCGGATCAAGATTATCGGCATCCAGAACACCTTTATCAAAATAATCAAGAACGGCTCTTAAAGTTGGAAACTGTCCAAAACTTCCATAAGGAGCTGTATGTTCTACATTTCGTAATGAAGGCACCCGAAAGCTCATATAATCTCCCGGAAGACCCGTCACTCTTCCACGTCCGGCCTCATTGGTATTGGGGTTCACAGGAAAACCGATATTTCTAAAGCTCTGATCGGTAAAAAGTTCTGTACTATGACAGCTTGCACATTTTTGCTGAAAGGTCTGATATCCCTGAGCTTCGTTTCCTGTAAAAACCTCTCCTTCATTTCGTCTTACTCTGTCGTATTTACTATTGGCAGAAATCAGTGTATACTCGTATTGTGCAATACTTTTATAAATTCTTTCCGCAGTAACGGTTTCATCTCCAAATGCCTTTCTGAATAAATCTCTATACATAAGATCAGTCTTTATTTTGCCAATCACCTCCAAAATAGAAGAACCCATTTCTTCATGAGTGATAATAGGAACCAGCGGTTGATTTTCCAGTTGAAGAATATTCCCGTCCCAATTATAAAAATTCAAAAACATCATGTTCTGAATAGCCGGTACATTCCGTAAGCCTAGTCTATTCTCAATACCTACCGCCTGCGCATTGTTATCGGCAAAAGCATTTCCCTGAATGTGACAGCTGGAACAGGATATTGTATTATCTGCACTGAGTTTTTTATCCTGAAATAACTTCTCCCCCAGCTCTACTCCATATTTTGTAGGCATATTAGATTTCACCGAATTATTTAGTTCCGGAAAGCCAAAAGGAATATTGAGTGATACTTGAGGATTATCATAAGAAACAGGCTCATAATAATCGTTATTACAAGATATTAACAATATAAAAATCGCTAAAATGCTTACTCCTTTTTTCATTACAACAGAGATGAATCTAGTTTTCAACACCAGTCACTGAAAACATTCCTGAAATATCACCGGATCCGTTTCCGCCAAGGTTATCCACAAATTTTACCATTTGATTGGCCGTATGGATATTCGGAGTGGCATTCCCATCCGATCCAGTTCCAGTAACCAGTACAATCGTGTTGATCTTACCTGTCAACAGTTTATCAAAATCTGCTTTAACAGTAATTTTAGGGGCTTTATGATCTACTATTGCATGGGTAGGCAGGTCTAGGGTAACATCTCTGTATGCATCTACTCCCTGGGTAAAATTCCCTTCCGATCCTTTGATGGTGCTTCCTGTATGGATAGACATCTGTTTATGATCTGTCCCATAGAAACCTTCAATCTTTGTAAAACGATAACCGGCTCCCCATTCCCACATCATTTGGGTGTCATTAGAACCGGCAGTTGCATAGAATTTTGGAAACCTCATCTGATCCAGTACATTCAGTTCTCTTTTTACTCCTAATCCGAATTTGATCCTTTTATATTCCCCAGCAGGGATATTATTCAGAATATAACGAAGCGTTTCCGGTTTTGACTGATCTATTACGGTAGCTCCTTGATCCAGGTCATTAATTTTGTAGGGAACTTCATTACCATCTGCCTTTATCAGACGAATATTACTTATTACATATTTTAGTTCTGAGAAATGATGAACCTGCCCTTCTGCAGAGATATTGGTGGTAGCTGTTCCAGAGGTAGCATCTCCAAGCACAATGGTTGTATTTTTAAAAGTATTATTAAATTCAAGGGTTACATTATTGGCAACAGGATTATCATCACTATTCTGGCAGGAAATTATACCCAGTGAAAAAGCTGATAATAGTAAATATTGTTTTAAGTTTTGCATTGTAAAAATTTTAGTTGTTGTTGTTTTAATTAAAGTTTTTATGATCCTTAAAAACTGAATTGTAAAGAGGTGAAGATATTACGGCCCATTCTTGGAATGTTTCCCCAATCTGCATAGGTGCTGTAATATTTGTTCAACAGGTTTTCTGCTCCCACCTGAAAAACAGTTTTAATTTTTTTGATTTTGAAATTATAATCCACGGAAAAATTCCATACGGCATAGGCTGGAGTCTTGTCTTCTCCATATTCCGGACTATAATTAAGCTGGATAAAATCTCCGTTTACCGAAGTATGGATTCCAACATTATGGTGGGTAAAATGTAAAGAAGTCAAATAACTCAACGGGCGGATAAAAGGTAAGTTTTTCCCTTTATCATCTCTTCCGCGGGCGTACGTTAAACTTCCCTTCCAATGCAGTTCCGGCAAAATGCTATAGCTTGTATTCAGAGACATATTAAAAAGTGTCGCATGATCCAGAGAAGTATAAGCCTTCACTCCTACCGATTGATAATTCATGGGACTTCCGAGACTTAAAATTTTTCCAATGATATAATTCTGAATATAGAAGTAATTCACTTTAGCTTCAATACTCATCTTTTCATTTTTAAAACCTGCACTGGCATTGGTTTCGTAAGAAATTTCATTTTTTAAATCAGGATTTCCGATATAATCATATCGATCAAAACTATTGTAGATATAATATCCATAGCCTTCTGAAACGGAAGGTGCTCTATGTCCATACCCCGTTCCCACAGAAAAACTAAAATGATCCTCTGTGAATTGGTATCCAGCATGTAAACTTGGAAGAATTCTCGTTTTTTGCTGAGATGCTCCCGGGTGAAAAATCCAATTGAATTCTACATATTTGGACTCATTATAGTTCAGTCCTAACGATCCACCAAAATTCACACGGCTTTTATCTGATATCTCCCAACTGTTATTCATCGAAAGCCCTGCAAAACGGGTAGTTACCCAGGGCCAGCTGTATGCAAACATTGTCCTGTTCTTCCGATCTTGTGGATACATCCGCATTTCTGCAATGGATGTATTATTGTACATATTGAATTCTATTGCTGAGGTATACCGTTCTTTTTTAAGGTGAATCGATGAAATCAGCCCATATGTGGTACTCCATCCCGGCATATCCATGTGTACAAGATTTTCAGGACGTCTGGTATCATCCATATAATGCTCTATGGTGTTGTAATAGATTTTGGTATCCCAGGATTTAATCAAACCCTCATTAAACAATTGCCTGTAGGAAGCTGATGTAATCATCGCTCTGGAAAGCCATAAATCCATTGGCAATGCAGGAAATCCGACATTTTTTGCCCTATCGAAAATTGCATCCACCCTTACTGAGGATAAAGGACTTGTTTTATAAGCTATTCCAATTGCAGTGTTGAATTTATTATATTGTGAATGATTGACCTCAGCATCATTTCCGTCATAATAATTATCTGCTTTTCTGAAGGAAATACTTCCATCTACCGCAAGTTTATTCCCAGAATAAGAGATATTTCCAAGATTGAAAAATTGTTTATTGTTGAACTCAAAACCTGTCTGATAGGCTCCATTCCACTTTTTTTCAAGACCAAAAGGCGTATTTTTTCTTTTCAGATCAATGCTTCCGGCCACTGTTGCTCCATGTGAACTCCCTTCCTGCCCTGATTTTATATCTATCGCTGAGAGATTATTAGCCTCCAGATAAGAAGTCACCGGATCCATTTTATCAGTGCATGCTCCAAAAACATGCATTCCGTCAATGGTAATAACAGACCGTTCCGTACTCATATTATTGAGTAAAGGTTCCCAGGCATAGGCTCCCCGTTTTATAAAGCTTATTTTTTCTGAAGAAGCGAGAAATTCGTCCACTGAAACGGACATTTTTATATCCGTTTCAATTTTCTTTTTACTGCCCTTTACGTCTACCTGATCTAAAAGAGTGATACTGTCTTTTCGTCCTTTTCTGTTTTGGGCATTCATTAGCATTCCCAAAAACATTAATATAATTCCGAGTTGTTTCATGAAACTAGAATAAGGTATCGATAAAAAGTTCACTTTTAGCTCCCGGAACACCTGGTGTAAAATCAGTGGAAACCTTTGTTCCCTTGATGATTTTTCCATTTTGATCAAGCATAATAAAATTTAATGTCCAGTTCCCTGTCATCGTATAATTAACAACACCATGATACAAACCGTTATTTCCTTGTATTAAATCCTGATTATTGGGAGATGAATGATTTCCCATGGATGGTTCCGGCATTCTGGGGTCCAATTGCAGTGTATAGCCTTTTACCTCTGAATATGAAAACTGTGAAGGATCAGGAAAATCTCCTGTAGAAGTAACAGCCTTATTGTATTTATAAATCCCTGCTACCAGTTTATTTTCTGCAACTTTTGGTTTTTGAGGAGCAATAAGAGCAATATAATATTGTTCTCCGTCATTTCCTGTAAACGATGTCATGTTAAGGTTTTTGTTAGTCTGTTCATTCACGGTAACATCTTTGTTGACCTTATACATTTTTTTGTTCACTGTAAAACTCAAATAAAGCTTCCAGTTCGCTGCGGTATTGCTTATATCAGTAAATACAGAATACCCTGAATAATATTGACCATCCGGCTTGTAATCCAGAGTGTATTGGTAAGGACATGAGGTTTTATTCCCATCAGCTTTTGTCATGATAGGTAAAAAAGTTACATCTGAAACATTGATATTTTCGTTCGTCTGGGTATCAAGAACTTTTAATCTGATTTCATTATACCCTTGATAAAATATTCCGTTTAAAGTCTCGATGCTTATTGTATAACCATCTTTATTGACAGCTGTTGCTTGCTTAAATTCGTAATGTTCCGGAACGACTGTATTGATTTCGCTTTCATAATCCGTTTTGTCGAGAGTGCATGAGACCACTATCAACAGTAAACTCATTATGAAAAGTTGATACATTTTCATTGTTGATTTTTTAGTTGGGTGAATACAATAGAAATACTTTGAATGTTGAAACATTCAGTTTTTTACCACAAAAAGCTTTATAACACTTAGGTTTTTAAAGTTATCCACAGAGTGTTGATAAGTACGCATAACACTTTTGAAAATCAAAAATTTTCAAGTTTTGTGAACTTTCTACGCCATAGGATTTTATGTCTATTCAAGATTCCTTAAATAAACTTTTGTAGTTAATTTTCTATAGGAGAATTCTAAAAAACCGGTGGTTTGAAAATGTGTTTCAGAAACAGAAAAGAATAGGCTGTTTCATAGATGAAATTAGTTTTGGAAACTATAATTTTTCCGGTGATGGCAACCTCTGTGATCTCAGGCAGTGTATAAATATCAAGAATTTTCTGCCCTGAGTTCTTTATTTTATTGAAAGGAGTAGATTCTGGATCAGTATTAGTTTTTGCCAGTTCTTTGCTCAAATAACATTTTCCATTACAATGAAGTTCCGGTTTGCTTTTGTTGACGCACAGAGTATTGACAATATAATTATAATTTACAGCATACTCAGCCAGTGGTATCAGAGGTCTGAATACCATATAGCTAATAAAGAGTATGCTGTAAATTAATTTCATGAATTATTTTTTGCTTAAAGCTTCATCATATCTTTTGCTCACTTCTTTCCAGTTCAGCACATTCCAGATTGCAGAAAGATAATCTGCTCTTTTGTTCTGATATTTCAGATAATAAGCATGTTCCCAAACATCAATTCCCAGAATAGGAGTTCCTTTTTCTTCTACAATATCCATCAATGGATTATCCTGATTAGGAGTAGAGGAAACGAAAAGCTTTCCGTTTTTATCCACAGAAAGCCAAGCCCATCCTGACCCGAAACGATCTGCTCCTGCTTTACTCATTTTCTCTTTGAAAGCATCCATACTTCCGAAAGTTTCAGTAATAGCTTTCGCCAATTTTGCAGAAGGTTGAGTATTCTTCTCTGGAGTAAGGATCGTCCAGAAAAGCTCGTGGTTATAATGTCCACCGGCATTATTTCTTACTGCAGGACTTAATTTTGAAGTCTCAGAAAGAATCTTAATTAAGGTTTCTTTTTCCTGTGGAGTTCCTGCAATCGCTTTATTCAGGTTGCTGGCATACGCTGCACCATGCTTTGAGTAATGGATCTCCATTGTTTGCGCATCTATTGATCCTTCCAATGCATTATATGCATATGGTAGAGGAGTTTGCTTAAATTGAGCCAGTGTAAACTGAGCCGCCAATACTGCTCCTAAAGCAGCTATTTTCATAATCTTCATAACGTTTTGTTGTATGGTTAAACAATATTTTTATTAATAAGAAAGCTTAGGGCTGAAAGTAATTTAGTTGATCTCAGTTAGCAGGCAAATACATACTAAATATCTGCACAGAGGCACTTCAAATCTCCATCTCCCAGCCTATTTCAATAATTTCCTGATATCTTCAATCAGAATTTCGCGGTCAGGGTGATATTTCCCTGTTAGTTTTGGGTTTTTACCTTCGGGATCTTCATAATTCAATCCTGAATAATAGAGGATTGGCATATTCTCTTTATTGTATCGGCAGCGGATGTTTCCTTCCTGATCTACCAATGCAATCATTCCACTGTGGTTAAGACTTTCTCCTTCATCTTCCTGATCTCCTACATAAATATTAAACTTATCCGCAAGGTCCCCGATATATTTTCTATCTCCCGTCAGGAAATGCCAGTTGGGGGATTGAGCTCCAATTCTTTTAGCATGCTCTTTTAGGGCTTCCGGAGTATCATTTTCAGGATCAATACTTATAGAAATAATTCCAAAATCAGGATTATTAATCTGATTCTGAATGGCCTTCATATTGGTATTCATCACAGGACAAATGGTGGGGCATTTACTGAAGAAAAACTCTACCAGATATACTTTTCCCAGCATATCTTTGTTCGTTATTTTTTTAGTGTTCTGATCCGTCAGATTAAAATCAGGAACTTTCATAACAGTATAAAGATTCTTTTTAAAATATCCCATCCCTACTCCAATACCCAGAAAAAGCAAAGCAAAGGCCACAATGGGGATAATAATCTTCGTCTTGTTGTTAGCGTTCTTATTTTTTGGCATATTTTTCAGGGCTTTTTTTGAATTCGTCTTTACAGTAAGCACTGCAAAAACCATAGGTATTGTTTTTATATACGGCAGTGTCTTTCAGGAACTCTGCGGTTTTCATATGACAGATCGGGTCTTCTTCATTCACCACCTGTATATTCTTTAAGTTCTCTTTAGAAGAACTCATATTGCTTTTATGTTTCACCTGAGGTGTTTCTTTAGCACATGACAGTAATGATATTGACAACAAAACTGTCAAAATAATCGGAGATTTCATTTTGATATAAATTGAAATTAATGATACTATTAAATGTAAATGGAATAGACTGTTAGCTTTTGGGAAAGCATAACATTAGGGAAAGCAATCAGGACTCAGTATACTAAGTTCAAGAACACTCCCATCAATAAACTAAAATCATAGTTTAAAGTAAACTTATGCCATGGGAGGATGGAATATTCTGGAAAAATATCCTGACGGATGAAAGTTAAAGTCTT
This sequence comes from Chryseobacterium sp. YR221, assembly GCF_900176315.1. NCBI lineage: Bacteria > Pseudomonadati > Bacteroidota > Flavobacteriia > Flavobacteriales > Weeksellaceae > Chryseobacterium > Chryseobacterium sp. YR221. The sequence continues at coordinate 420,711 of NZ_FWXM01000004.1, read as the reverse complement.
TTGCATCCGGAGTTTTCACAGACAGCTCAAGCTCATTTTCGTATGAAAAAGAAAGGATTTCATGGGAAAGGAAAACATCCAGGCCTGCAATTTTTATCGTTTGACGGCTATTGGATTGTTTTTCTGTTTTTGCCAGTTCTTTTTCCACATAGCATTTTCCTTTACAGGTAGACTGAGGTATATCTCTGTTTTCACAAAGATTTTTTACGATATAGTCATAGTTAACAACATAATTTACCAGTGGCAAAACGGGACGTAATGCAACGGTAAAAATAATGAATATGGAAATGAATACCTTCAACTATTCTGTTCTGTGTTACAAATATACTATTTCAAAATTGTTTTAAACCTTATTTATGATCAATGTCATTTTTATCTCTTGTATGGTTTAGAATTAATTGTAGATGGATAAATTACTGCTTACCGGCTCACTGTTACCTATAAAAATAATAAAACTGTATCTGTTACTGTAATAATATTATCCCGACCTTTGAAACTCTTCTTAAGAATCTATATCATGCTCAAAATAAATTTACATTCATAAGATGGAGGAGCATCAGTTCTGTATAGAAAAGGAAATATCTGACTTTTTTCTTATCAAATAAAAAATTAGTTCTTTATAAAATTTAATCTTGTTAAAAGGCTCTATTGATGTATTTTGGTAGGGCTTTTTTGTTGGTTGTGAAGGAAGAATGATGTTAATCGTATTTTCCAATACCTTTTTTAGCTATTATCTTTTTATATAGATATGAAAAGCTCTGCTGAAAATCAGCAGAGCCGTCATTAAAATCTTATTGTATATTTTATTTGTGTTTTCTTTAAAATTTCATTCTCTGAATCCTCACTGCATTTAAAATTGCCAGCAATGCAACTCCTACATCAGCAAAAACAGCTTCCCACATCGTTGCAAGCCCCCCGGCTCCAAGGATTAAAACAACAGCTTTTACGGCAAAGGCTAAAATAATGTTCTGCCAAACGATTTTTTTGGTCTGTTTACCTATATTGATTGCCATTGGAATTTTGCTGGGTTTATCATCCTGGATCACCACATCTGCCGTTTCAATGGTGGCATCACTTCCCAAACCTCCCATGGCAATTCCCACATCACTTAGGGCAACTACAGGTGCATCATTAACGCCATCTCCAACAAAAGCTACCGTTTGATTTTTAGCTTTAATTTCTTTGACCTTATTCACTTTATCTTCCGGCAGCAAATCCCCGTATGCATTGTCGATACCGAGCTGATCTGCCACATATTTTACCACTGTACTCTTATCGCCACTCAGCATCGTAGCTTTTACATTCATTTTATGCAGTTTGTCAACTGTTTCTTTAGCATCTTCCTTAATGCTGTCTGCAATGGTAATATATCCTGCAAACTTTCGGTCATACGCTATGGCGATAATGGTATACACAATATTGGCATGGTTGATATCATAGCCGATGTTGAATTTATCCATTAATTTAAAGTTCCCTACCAAAAGTTCGTTCCCATTGACCGTAGCTTTCAGACCATGGCCTGCAATTTCCTCTACATTTTCCAAAGGAATAGAATGATTGATATCTCCTACATAATTGTGAATGGCAGTGGCTACAGGGTGAGTACTTTTACTTTCCAGGACATTGACCATCTGAAGGATTTCATCTTTGTTAAACTCAGGGGTAATACTTACTTCCTGAACTTTGAAAACTCCTTCCGTCATAGTTCCGGTTTTATCCATCACCACATTTTGAATTTCTGCGATACTATCCAGGAAATTACTTCCTTTAAACAGAATTCCGTTCCGGCTTGCAGCCCCTATTCCTCCGAAATAACCTAACGGAATAGAAATGACCAATGCACAAGGGCAAGAAATTACCAGGAAGATCAGGGATCTGTATAACCAATCTCTGAACTGGTAGTCACTGACAAAGAAATAAGGTAATAAACAGATTCCTATGGCCAGCAGTACAACAATTGGTGTGTATACTTTAGCAAATTTTCTGATAAATAATTCCGTAGGTGCTTTTTGCGCTGTGGCATTCTGAACCAGCTCCAATATTTTACTTAGCTTACTGTCTTCATACGCAGTATTTACTTTAACAAGGGCAATACTATTCATATTGATCATCCCTGCCAGCACTGCTTCTCCTTTATTCTTGGTATCAGGTTTACTTTCTCCTGTTAAAGCTGCCGTATTGAATGAGGCCGCATCTGAAAGCAATTCGCCATCCAAAGCCAGTTTCTCCCCAGGCTTCAACTGGATAACATCTCCTATTTTTGTTTCTTTCGCTTTTATGGTTTTGGGCTGATTGTTTTCAATAACCGTTACCTCATCAGGACGTTGATCCAATAAAGCCTTTATATTTCCTTTTGCTCTGGTTACTGCCATAGACTGGAAAACTTCCCCTACAGCATAAAACAGCATTACGGCAACTCCTTCCGGATATTCTCCAATGGCAAAAGCACCAATGGTAGCAATTCCCATCAGGAAAAACTCGGAAAAAACATCTCCTTTAATGATACTTTTATAAGCATCTTTCAACACAGGAAGCCCTACAGGAATATAAGCTGCCAGGAACCATACTAACCGTACCCATCCGGTAAACCATGTGGGTTTTATATAATTGTCAAAAGCAATTCCTAATAATAAAAGAGCAAATGATATGATAGCCGGAAGAAACATCTGAAAGACCGTCTGATCTCCGGAATCATGGGAGTGGTCGTGTCCGTCATGATCATGCCCATCTCCTTCTGAATGATTATGTTTTTTGGTTTCTGGTTTTTCCGGGGTTGTGCTACAGCATTTTTCCATAACTGATATTTTTATACAAATTTAATGGTGAGACAGATGCAATGCTATTGCAAACTTTCAAGACAATTTTCGCAGATTCCTTTGGCAAACAGCCTTATTTCATCAATCCTGAAATTGGTCTGAATATTTTCAGGGAAGGAAATATCTTCTTTACACGTAGTTTGTTTACATATTTTACAATAGAAATGGAGATGCCAGTCTTTATGTGTTTTTTCATCACAGTCATCTTCACACAACTTATATTTTGTGGTAGTATTCTCCTGTATACTGTGAACAATACCTTTTTCTTCAAAGGTTTTCAATGTCCTGTAAATGGTGATCCTGTCTGCATTATCAAAATGATTTTCTATTTCAGAAAGAGACAATGCTGCTTCCTGAGAGCTTAAAAAATCATATACCAGAATCCTCATGCTGGTAGGCTTGGTATTTTTAACGATAAGTTTGCTTTCTATATCTTTTTTCATTGTCAACAATTTTAATATTACAGATGCACTTCTGCTTCCTTATATCCTTCCTCCTCTATCTGAAAAGTGGTATGGCTTATTTTAAAGTTTCTGATCGTCTCCTCCGTCAAGGTTTTCAATAATTGATTTTGAGAAACCCCTTCGTTCTTTACAACATGAGCACTCATCGCGTTGACGCTAGAGGTAAGAGACCATACATGAAGATCATGGATATTCTTCACTCCAGGGGTCTGTTCCAATGACTGACGCAGCTTATGAATGTCTACGTCTTTGGGAGTTCCTTCCAATAAAACATTAATTGCTTCTTTCAACAGTTTCCAGGTTCTTGGAAAAATCAGAAACCCAATGGCTGCAGAAATCAAAGGATCTGCATAATACCAACCTGTGGTAAGCATAATAACTCCGGCAATCATTACCCCTACAGAGGTAAGCATATCTGAAAGAACTTCAAAGTAAGCTCCTTTCATATTCAGGCTTCCTTCTGAATCTTTTCTGAGGATCATCATCCCGATAATATTAACTATCAATCCAATTCCTGCTACAATCAGCATCGATTTACTCTGTACCTCAGGTGGACTCTGAAAACGTTTATAAGCTTCAACCAATACATAGATAGAAATTCCCAGTAAAACAACTGCATTAATAACAGCTGCTAATATTTCAGTCCGGTAATATCCATATGTTTTGGAAGGGTCTGCTTTTCTTTCTCCTATTTTTATGGCAATAAATGCCAAAAGCAATCCCACAACATCCGTCAGCATATGGGCTGCATCAGCCAATAATGCAAGACTATTGGTAACTATTCCTCCAATAACCTCAGCAATAAGATAGGTTCCGCTGAGACCGAGTACGATCAGAAGATTCTTTTTATGTCTGCTTGCTGCAGAGGGTGTTTGTATTTGTGTTGGTGTGTTTTCCATATGATCTTTATGGTTTAATTACATTTCATAATACAATGTATTTTCTTTTTTTAAAGGGACATTTTGTTCACCAATCATTTGTCTGATATTGATCTCTATGGTCTGTGCCAAAGACGTCATTGGAGTATCCACCGGGCCGTTTTCAAAAGGGTCCTGCATAATGATTGATGTTTTTTCAATAGCAATGAACATGATCGGAATCAGGAAGGTAATCGCAATTTCCACTACAAGCTGAGAATCGTCCAGCCCAAACGGAAGTATCGCGGCAAATACATAGATCAAAATATGTACTAAAATGCTGTAAGATCTTGGGAAAACGGTATTTTTCAATCTTTCACATTTTCCCATGCTGTCACAAAGTCTTGTGACGATATCATTCAGCTGCATTTGCTGAAAATCCGTTAATTCTTTTGTTGTGGCAATTTCCTTTAGCTGTTTAGAATGAGCATCCAGCAGAGCATTGGGTATATTCATTCCGTTGATATGATTTTTATCCAGATATTCCTGAACTTTTTCTGAGAAGGGTTGCTTTCTGAGAGATTCTCCCAGCGCATATGTCCAGATGATTTGTCTTTCGGCAAAATCTTTTATTGTTTTATCATCTCCCGCAGGTATAAACTGGAGAACCAGTCTTACAAACGTCCTTGAATCATTAACAATAGCTCCCCAAACGGTTCTTGCTTCCCACCATCTTTCGTAAGACTGGGAAGTCCGGAAAGCCAGTAGTAAAGATACAGCTGTTCCTAAGAGTGCGGGAATATTCAAAGGAAGTGAGATTTTTCTAAACCCGGGCAGCATATCCAAAAGACCAATAACCACAGCGAATATTCCGATAAACAGGATCTGAGATTTTATTTCACGGATGAAATACCAGACTGATATTTTTTTGTTTAATAACATAATTCATCATTTATTAAATACAACTTCTCTTTTCACCTTCAGACAGTTTTTACAAGAGCAAAAACGAATATGCAATCAGTTCTAAATTAAGCATAAAAAACGATATTTACCTGATTCCGGTCACATTCATTATGGCTTATTCATGCTCCCCTGAATTCACAAGTTTAGCATTAACAAAAAAGGCACCCTTTACCACAATTTTCGCATCAGCAGAAATCTGACCGATGGGTGTAATTGCTGTATACCCCATATCTGACGTGCCTTTCACTACTTCTATTTTTTCAAAATTCATTGTTTTAGGGTGAGGCTTTCCTTTTTCTTCATGTTCTCCTTCCGGTTTTTTATCGGTTTGTACAAAAACATAATATTTACTGTCCGCTTCTACAATCGCCGAGGTAGGAACGGCTGGTGTAGTACTTTTATCAAGACTCACAATTCCAGTAATATTCATTCCATCAATTAATCCAGCTTTATTTCCAATCACTTCGCAATGCATCGAAATGGTTTTGCTCTCGTTTTCAAATGAAGATCCTATACTATATACTCTTGCATCATATTCTGTTTCGGGGTTATTGGTCAGATTAAAATGTACAATCTGCCCTACCCTCATTTTCGGAAGGTCTTTTTCGAAAATCTGAAGATCCAGGTGAATGGAACCATTATCAATCACAGTGGCTACCGGAGACGAAATATCTACATAGCTTCCGATCTGTGCTGTAATCCCACTGATGGTTCCGCTGATTGGAGCCGTGATAACTAATCCTGATCTCATATTCCCATTGTTTACGCTTCCTGGGCTTATCCCCATCATCTGAAGTTGTTTAAGAAGAGATGCTCTTTTTGTTCTCAAAGTTTTCAGTTCAGCATCTGCACTTTGTAAATTTTTCTTTGCTCCGGCATCATTGTCAAAAAGCTCCCTTTGTCTTCTGAATTCTTGTTCCGCATAGGTTATTCTGCTGTTTGTAGTTAGATAATCTTCCTGAAGCTGTATATATTCCGGATTGGCAATGGTAGCAATCACCTGTCCTTTTTTCACAATACTTCCTACCTGGATATTTAACGTTTTTATGATTCCTCCATATAAAGAAGTAATCGTCGCTTTATTACTGTTAGGAACACTTAGCAGACCATTTGCTTTGATCGTGGATGTGAGTTCTTTCATGTCTACAGTCCCCAGAGCTACTCCTACTGATTGCATCTGTTCTTCTGTTAATGCGGCTATGGTTGCAGGAGCTTCTTCTTTTGGAGTTTCCTTCTGCTCTTTTTTTTCAGGAGTTTTCTCAGCAGCCTTTTCTGCTGAAGCCTCTTTCTTTCCGCAGCTTATGGTGAACAGGGAAATAAGAACAAGGGTTATAATACTATATTTGAGTTTCATATGCACATATTTATTTTTTATAAGATCGTATGCCACTGCTATCTTTATTGGTGATTGTTTACCTGAGAATGTTTTGAATAGCGATTTCATATTATTTATTAATGATTGAATTAATGGTTACTACAGCTTGGTTGACTTGTTGGATCGATTCCAGATATTTCAGCTGAATATTGGTTGCAGTTTGCAAAGCAAAAAGATATTCTACATAAGATATTTCTCCTGTTTTATAACCTAATTGAGCTGCGTTTACAATTTTTTCAGCGTTAGGTATTGCCTGGGTAGTATAATAATCATACTGCTGGATATCCTGCTGATACTGGCTGAATGCATTTTCTAAGTGCGTAGTAAGCTGTTTCTGCTGCATTTTTGCATTAGTCTCAGCAACCTGTTTTTGATATTCCAATGCCTGAATTCTTGCTTTGGTAGCTCCAAATGTCAGGGGAATAGCAACACCTAGGGTAGCAGCACTGAAACGGTTTCCGCTTCCATAGTATCTTTCCTGTCCGTTTACCGTTTGAAAGCCTATCAACGACTGATTTGTATACCCCAAGCTAAAATCAGGAAGCCCCATAGATTTTTCAACCTTTTTATTCTTCTCTGCAATCTCCATATCCTGATATAAAGCCCGTACTGAAGGGTTGTTAGCCACTACTGCACCATCCAATATATTTTCAACTTTCAGAGGTTCATAATTTTGATTGAAAGGCACCTCAAAGTCTTCTGAAGTATTTAAAATTGTTTTTAAATTCTTATAAGCATTAGTTAAATATACCTCATTCTGTCTCAGTAACAGATCAATTTCTCCTTTTTGTGTTTCTGCCGTGTTTATTTCAATTTTTTTAATATCTCCGGCTTTAAATCTTACGGTTGCAATTCTGATAAAATCATCATATACCTTGTCAAGGCTCGTTAGCTGAGCTTTGTTATACTGAAGATATTCAATTTGATAATAATAAGTACGAACCTGTCTTATCAGTTCATTGGTGGTTACTTCTTTATCAATCTGCCTACTTTTAATATTCTCATTGATTAATTCTTTTTTCGCCTTAAAAAGTGTTGGAAAAGGAATACTCTGAGAGATTGCAAAGGACTGGTCAAAATTGCGGCTATTGTATTGACCCAACTGGGCTTCAAAACTTAATTTGGGAAGTTCTTTGGATGTAGGTCTCAATGCTTCAGCTGATTTTATACTTAAATCTTTTGATTTTAAAATTAAATTATTATCCATCGCTATCTGTACGGCCTGATCTACAGACATTGGCTTGGACTGGGCTTTAAAAGTCTGCCCCATCATCATTAATCCTAAAACAAGAACTATAGTAAATGTTCCTGTATTATTGTTTTTTCTTTTCAAAATCTTTGTATTGAAAATGATATACAGCATTGGTAAAACGAATAAGGTAAGGAACGTTGCAGATACCAACCCGCCAATTACCACTGTTGCCAGAGGTTTTTGAACTTCTGCCCCTGCCCCCGTAGAAATAGCCATTGGCAGGAATCCTAATGAAGCCACGGTAGCCGTCATCAAAACCGGTCTTAGCCTGCTCTTCGTTCCTTCATACACTCTTTTCAGGAGGTCTGTTTCCCCTTCTTTTTCAAGTTGATTAAAAGTTCCTATCAAAACGATCCCATTAAGTACGGCTACCCCAAAGAGGGCAATAAATCCTATTCCGGCACTAATACTGAACGGCATATCTCTCAAAAGAAGGGCAAACACCCCTCCAATGGCACTCATCGGAATCGCTGTAAAGATCAGCCCGGCCTGTTTAAATGAACGGAATGTAAAATACAACAGCATAAAAATCAGGAGCAGTGATACCGGAACGGCAATCATCAAACGTTTACTTGCTTCCTGTAAGTTTTCAAATTGTCCACCATAGGTAAAATAATATCCTGATGGTAGCTTGATCTCTTTGTCCAATTTTGCCTGGATATCTTTTACTACACTTTCCACATCGCGACCTTTTACGTTAAATCCTATTACAATTCTACGTTTCCCCAATTCACGGCTGATTTGTGCAGGACCAAGCTTATAGCTGACATTGGCAACCTGTGACAGTGGAATCTGAGCACCAGTAGTAGTAGTAATCATTAAATTATTAACATCTGAAATATCTGACCTGTGGAGGCTGTCAAGACGAACTACTAAATCAAAACGTCTTTCGTTTTCAAAAACCTGCCCGGCAGCTTTACCTGCAAAGGCTGTACTGACCGCATTGTTAACGTCTTCAATATTTAATCCATAATTCGCGATTCTTGTTCTGTCATATTGTACATTGATTTGAGGTAAACCGCTCACTCTTTCAATCTGAGGCGCTGTAGCACCATCAACAGACTGAATGACTTTTCCTACTTTATCAGCATAAACAGCCAGTGAATCAAGGTTTTCACCAAAAATTTTCACGGCAACATCCTGCCTGATTCCGGTCATCAATTCATTGAAACGCATCTGGATAGGTTGATTTTTTTCAAAAAAGACTCCAGGAATTGTCTCTAATTTCTCACTGATCTCATCTGCCAGTTCGTTATACGATTTTTTAGTTTTCCATTCGCTTTGCGGTTTCAATACTACAATCATATCAGTAGCTTCGGGAGGCATCGGATCTGTAGGAACTTCAGCTGATCCTGTTTTTCCTACGACCATTTTCACCTCATCAAATTGTTTGATAATTCTGGAAGCCTGCATTGAGGTTTCAATACTCTGGCTCAATGAGCTTCCTTGTGGCAGAATACAATGGAATGCAAAATCACCTTCCTGTAATTGTGGAATAAATTCTCCCCCCATATTCTTAAAGATGAAAGCAGCAATGACAAAAATCGCAATGGTTGCTGAAACGATAATATATTTTATTCTGATTGCTTTTTGTAATAACGGCTGATAAACCTTCTGGATAGCATTCATCATTTTATCGGAAAGGGTATCTTTATGTGATATTTTTTTAGATAAAAATAATGCACTCATCATCGGAATATATGTGATTGATAATATAGTTGCTCCAATGATCGCAAAACCTACTGTTTTAGCCATAGGGGTAAACATTTTCCCTTCTACACCTGCCAGCGTAAGAATTGGAACGTAAACAATCAGAATGATAATTTGTCCAAATATGGCACTATTCATCATTTTGGAGGCGGCAGTTCCTACTTCCTGATCCATTTGAATCTGATTCAGCATTCCTTTATTTTTATTATGCAACAAATGCAAGGTAGCTTCCACAATAATCACAGCGCCATCTACAATCAATCCAAAATCAATCGCTCCTAAACTCATCAGGTTCGCGCTCACTCCAAAAACATTCATCATACCCAGTGCAAATAACAAGGAAAGTGGAATGGCGGAAGCCACGATAAGTCCTGCTCTCAAATTCCCAAGAAAAACAACAAGTACAAAAATTACAATTAAAGCTCCTTCCATCAGATTTTTTTCCACGGTACTGATGGCTCTGCTTACCAAATCTGTTCTATCCAGAAAAGGTTCTATCACAACATCATCCGGAAGCGATTTTTGGATGGTAGGAATCTTTGCTTTAACATTTTCTACAACCTCGTTACTATTGGCTCCTTTCAACATCATCACGACTCCTCCCACAGCATCTACTTTCCCATTATAGGTTAATGCTCCGTAACGGACAGCACTTCCCAGACGAACATCTGCAACGTCTTTTACAAAAATAGGAACACTACCTGTTTCATTTTTTACGGCTATATTTTTTATATCATCCAGAGAAGCCACCAATCCAATTCCTCTGATAAAATAGGCGTTGGGTTTTTTATCGATATAAGCTCCTCCGGTATTTTGATTATTTTTTTCAAGCGCTGTAAACAGATCACTAATACTTATTCCCATCGCTTTCAAACGGTTGGGATCAATACCTACTTCATATTGTTTTAATTCTCCTCCGAAACTGTTGATTTCAGCAACTCCAGGCGTTCCGTTGAGCTGTCTTCTGACAATCCAGTCCTGCATAGTTCGAAGTTCTTTGGCATTGTATTTTTTCTCACTTCCTTTTTTAGGGTGAAGAATATATTGGTATACTTCTCCTAAACCTGTACTTACCGGGGCGAGTTCAGGAGTTCCTACTCCTTTTGGAATTTCTTCAACTGCACTTTTTAATTGCTCACTGATCAACTGTCTCGCAAAGTAGACATTTACCTCTTCTTTGAATACTACGGTAATCACCGAAAGCCCGAACCTTGAAATACTTCTTGTTTCCTGAATACCGGGCACATTGGCAATGCTCTGCTCTATAGGAAAGGTTACCAACTGCTCTACTTCCTGCCCTGCCAATGTAGGACATACGGTAATGATCTGTACCTGATTATTGGTGATATCCGGTACAGCATCTATTGGCAGTTTGGTGGCACTCCAAACTCCCCAGATGATCCATACTAAGGTCATAAGACCGATGACCACCTTGTTTTTAATACTAAATTTTATTATTTTATCTAACACGATCTATATTGATTTTTATTGAAAATAAATGCATACAGTAGAAATACTGCAGCAAAAATATCATGAAAACCTCTGCAATGGTATTGCAAAGTTTCAAGTAATGTTTAGAAAGCATCACTTTCTAAAGTCAATAAAAATTAAATTTTGGGAGGCTGCCAGATAGGGTCATATATCTGGTAAGCAAGGTCATTCTTCTGAAAAAGAATTTTCTTTGAAAAATAAGCAGGAACCTGCTTGGGAATCTCTAATAACGGATCCATCTTAAATGCTGATACTGCAATCTGGCAACAGCTGCATGCACAAAGTGGTGAACAGATATCTCCTTTCTCCGTAGAATGAGCTCCATGGATACTTAGTGATATTTTCTTTTCTCCTGAATCATATGGTGTAGACACATCTTCACATGGCATTAATGATAACGCCATGAAATAAATTGCCAGTATCCATCTTAACAGATTCATTGTTACAAAGGTAAAGCTTTTTTCCAAAATGGGTGATGTCCTGGAATATTTAATATGCAATGCAGAAGTGTTTCTGATTATTCTAAGTTTAATAATGAAATAAAAAACAATCACTACATTGGTAAGAAACTAAGATTATTTTAAACGAATGAAACCCTTTTTTGCTACACCTTTACTTATTTCATTGACTTGTTCAATCCTATTCTCTTGTGAAAAAAAAGAGATATTAGGTAAAGATATTAAGGTCTTAAACCAAAATAGAAATCTTTCGACCGTTAATGGAACCGATATTTATACAACAAATCTTATGATCGAGCCTGATACCTCTGACACACTTAGGTTTAAACTAACAGATAAGGATTGGGTCTTTTTAGGAAAAAGTTTTGATAAGAATAAAATCTATCTTATTAATAACAATACAAAGATAGGAGAAAGAGCAAATTCTATTGAACTTGATGATACAATTATAATTAAAACAGACAAAAGATCCCTATCAATAAACTTTCGTCATTTTCTTGACGAAAAAGAAAATATAGACACCGTAAAAACCAAAAGTTTTAAAAACTTCATGCACACTTTTGATTCTCTGGTATATTATAGATCTAGGGGAAAATAATTTATTAAAATAAAAGCCACCGCAAGTGCAGTGGCTAAAAAAATCAAATCTAATTATTGGGCTATAAACTATAAATTCGGATTGTTTTCAGATTCCTTCTGTGGAATACTGAATAAATAATACCTACTATTCGGTACAAATCCTGTTTGATCAGGGAATGCAAAATTAGTATGACCTCTTCCATCAACTGTTTTTACCGTTCCGTCCGGTGTAGTTACCTGAACTTTAACAGGCTCTCCATTGGCGTCTACGAAACGCTTCCTTACTACTGTTCCCTGTGTTCTGATGATATCTGAAAGAGAAAAACCTTCTCCGAATAATTCTTTTCTTCTCTCAATTAAAATTTCCTTCACCACATCATTCTGAGCTAAAGAGCCACTGTAGACATTAGCATTTCTTGCAGATTTCAATTGATTTAAAACATTTACTGCCTGGGATACATTTCCGTTTCTTGCTTCCGCTTCCGCTTCAATCAGGTACATTTCGGCAGCTCTCATATAGACGATATCAGCAATAAGTCCTGATTTAAATTTAAACTTAGCATACCTCAACAACCCTTCTCTCCCTTTAAGACCATCCCATGAGAAAAGCTGATATCTGATATCATTAGTATCAAAAAGGCCTTTAAAATAAGGATCAGCCATAAAACTGTAATAATAACTTCCGGAAGAAGATACATCCAGGTAATGGAATGCATAACTCGCCCCGGATTGCTCCTGGGTTTGTCCGTGCCCCCAAATCCATTCAGCATTATTGATATCGTTGAAACCATCCTTATATTTCTCCGGAGCCATCAAAGGGTAACCTTCTCTTGCAATTTTTGCCGCAGCTGCAGCTTTACTCCATTCTCCCGTATTCAGATAGGTTCTTGCTAAAATCCCGTTTACGACAGAACGATTGATCTTATCTTTATTATTTCTCGTATAATCTTTCAATAAATTATCAGCATCTGTAAGATCACTTTTCACTAAAGCATAGATCTCTTCCAGGCTTGCTCTTTTCTTCCCGACTGTAGTTATCGTTGAAGGTTCCGTATAGATCGGAGCTGTTAATGCCGTCTTATCTTTCAGGTAACTGAACTGATAAAAACTGGCAAGATTCAGATAACAGAAAGCCCGTAATGCCTTTGCCTGGCCTTTCACCTGATTCTTTTTTTCCTGACTTCCTTCTGTTCCGTCAATTCTGGCAATCACATTATTCATGTTATTGATGGCAGAATAGAGCATCGACCAGATAAATAATGGACGGCTTGCCGTACTATTAACCATTTCAGTAAAAGTATAGGTAGAAGAAAAACCATATTTATTAGTCAGTACCGCTACATCACTTCCCATAGCATCACTTGCTCTTAAAACAGTTGAATACCCTATATTGGCATAGGTTGTTCCATCATCATTGAATCTGGCCCAGGTTCCGTTGATTACTGTTTCTGCACTTTCAGCTGTTTTAAAAACCTCTACATCATTAGCCTGGTCGGTAGGAGCTGTTGCCAGGTCACTTTCACAGCTGGTCAGTACCCATGCTGCGAGTAAGGCAAAAGATAAATATTTTAATTTTTTCATTGTTTCAATTTTTAAAAGTTAAAGAGTTGCCTGAAGTCCAAAAGTGATTGTTCTCATCGCAGGATACCTGTAATAAGTAGTACCGTCCAATGCCTGTTCAGGATCCATTCCTTTATGTTTATAGAAGGTCAGAAGATTTTCTGCCTGAACATAAATTCTGAACTTTTTAAGTCCCAGTTTTTCAAAATAGTCTGAAGGAAGGGTATATCCCAGACTTACATTTTTAAGTCTTGCATAGGTCCCGGAATATAAAAATCTCGAAGAATTGGACGTCCAGTTATTGGTAATTGTGCTCAATGCAGGTACATCCGTATTAGGATTTTCAGGCGTCCATCTGTTTAACATTTCTACGCTCCACGCACGACCTCCGGCACTTCCGTTATGCATAATTGAGGTATAATCGGTATCAAGAATTTTACCCCCGATTTTGAAAGTCAGCAATCCTGAGAAGTCGAAATTCTTATAGGTAATACTTGTACTAAGCCCTCCGGTTACTTTTGGCAGCGCAGATCCCTGCAGTGTTCTTGTTGCTTTTGCATATTCAGAAGTAGTACCTTCCACTGTATTTCCATTAGCATCTGTACTGATGGTTTTCCATAATGGTCTTCCGTTACTTGCGTCTACCCCTACCCATTCCGGAATATAGAAATCATATACAGAACCACCTACCTGTAACAACTTTGTTCCGGTAAGGATAGAACCTTTAGGTAATTTCGTAATCTTATTATTCAATGTACTCAGGTTAAGATCTAAATTCCATTGGAAATCATCCGTCTTAATTGGTGTTGTAAAAAGAGAGAATTCAAAACCTGTATTTTTTATGGTTCCGATATTGGCCGGAAAATCATTAATTCCCAAAGACGGAGCTACTGGCATATTAAATAGAAGATCCTGGCTTTTTCGCTCAAAATACTCGATATTTCCTTTCACTCTGTTATTAAGAATCGCAAACTCTAATCCTACGTTCAGATTAAGATTCGTCTCCCATTTTAATTCGTTGGTTCTCGCTTTTTCAAGTACTGCCCCCGGCTCACCAAGGTTATTATAAAATTTATAAAGCTCCTGATAAGCGTAATAAAGAGGGAGTTTATTAGGCTGTAATAATTTATCATTCCCCTGTCCTCCATAACTTGCACGAAGTGTCAACTGATTAAAGAAATTCAGATTTTTGATAAATTCCTCATTAGAGATTTTCCATGAACCTCCTACAGACCAGAATTTTCCCCAACGGTTATCCTTAAAGAATCTTGAAGAACCATCGGCTCTTCCTGAAGCTGACAGGAAATAGGTATTATTAAAATCATATTCCACTTTTCCAAGGTAACTTAGCAGGCTGACCTTATCACTGTTTCCACTGAAACTTCCCAATAAAGCGGCAGCATCCGGCTCATAGTAGTAGGGAAGTGAAAACTGACTTCTGGTCCCGGAAATTGTTTGATAATCATATTTATAAAATTCCTGACCTGCCAACACATTAAAGTGATGCTTTCCGAATTTTTTATCAAAAGTCAGAATATTACTCGTGGTATACGATAAAGTTCTGCTGTTTGACTTTGTGACCGATCCTCCAATCTCACTACCCTGCCCAATAAGCGGGTTTGAGTAATAATGTCCATTATAGTTGACCAAATCTACAGAAAAACTGGTTCTGAACTTCAATTCAGGTAAGAATGTGAAATCCATGAAACCTTTTCCGGAGAAGTTATCTTCTTTATTTTCGTTTTTATCCAAAGGTAAAGTTGCTGCCAGATTTTGATTCTGAAGAGCGTTGGTAGGCCTGTATTTTCCAAAATCGTAAATTCTGTTTCCGGCACCATCCAATACATAAGACCCATCCGGATTTCTCTCATAATAAGGATAGAATGAAGGAACAGATCTTGCTGCCTGGATAACATTGCTTGTATTGGAATCTGAAGACGTAGGAGCCTGTTGAATACTGTTGGTATAACTTAGGTTTACCCCTACATTCAACCATTTCTTAACTTCAGAATTGAGTTTTAACCTTGTGCTGTATTTTTTAAATCCGGATTCAATGGCAATCCCTTTATCATCAAGATATCCCAATGAGAAAAAGTAATTGCTTTTTTCACTTCCTCCACTGATATCCAGATCTACCTGATTTCTCGAAGCCACTCTCTGTAAAACATCTCTCCAGTCATCATTCCATAAAGGTGTCGCCCCGGATAATAGTTTTCCGTCTGTACCTACAGGTTTTGAATAATTGGCTCCGTAAGGATTGATACCCAGCTCAGAAATAAGATTATTGGTAGCCATCTGAGCCGCCTGCTGTCCATTGATCTGACTGGATCTGTATCCGTTTCTCAATGCTTCCCAATACAGTTGAAAATACTGATCCGTATTGACTTGTTCGTAATCTTTTACCGCTCTGGTGGAAAAACCCTGGCTCATATTAAAATTGATTCGGGCTTCTCCTTTTTTACCGGATTTAGTCGTAATAATGATGATCCCGTTCGCTCCTCTTGATCCATAAAGAGCACTTGCCGTAGCATCTTTCAGTACACTGATTGATTCTATATCATTAGGGCTTATAGAGTTCAGATTTCCGTCAAAAGGAATTCCGTCTACCACATATAAAGGATCGCTGGATGCACTGATAGAACCAATTCCTCGGATCCTGATTGTTGCTGTAGATCCCGGCTGTCCGGAAGAACTTGTTGTCTGTACTCCTGCAACCTGTCCTTCCAATGCTTTTGTAATATTGGTAACAGGTCTGTTGTTAATTTTATCACTGGAAATAGTTGCCACAGAACCGGTGTAGCTGGTTCTTTTAGCCTTTCCGTAGGCTACCACCACCACTTCATCAAGCTCCTTCTCATTGAGTGTATCTTTTTTAGCCTTGGTATTCTGTCCGCTTAAGCTTCCTATTCCTAAAAAGAATACCGCTACAGGGGGAATCCAAATTTTTGAGCTAATCAAATTTTTATTAATCATAATCAATTTTGTTTATCATATATTAAAATTTTGCCCTTTGCAGATAATACAGCAAAGGGCATCGATAAATACGATAAACCTAATGCTTATTTTTCCTTTAAAGGCTGAATGTAACACCTTGCGCGAGAGCAGGTTGTTAAGATTTCATTGGGTCAGTTCCCTCCATCTTTCTTTATAAGCCGATCGAAATATGTCTGCAAATCTAGAAATATTTAGTCTACAAAACAAGTAGACTTATAATTTTTCATGATAATTTTTCAAAAATTAACTTAATATTTTATTAAAAAGCCGATAAAATAAGGACTTATAAAAATTGACACTTTAGCAAACATGAGAAATATCATTAATAATAATTGAATCAATACACTCTGTGTGCATGGAAATAAAAAAATGACGCCAATGGCGTCATTAAATTTTATCTGAGTAAGAATTTTTTAGGAATTACAAATAATAACTCACTTATTAAGATCAGTAAAGTCTCTGGATGGATACAAAAACCTCCAGTGTATTATCTGAAGTATTGGAATCTGAAGTCGTATTACCATTCCCTGCACTTGTAAAAGATTTGTTATCTATACGGAGTGCATAGTACACTCTGTACCATTTGTTGTCAGCAGTAGTAATATCAAAAGTTACCGTTTCGTTTCTTCCATAGGTAAGATAAACCCCATCATCAAACTGTGCATAATTATTAGGGAAAATTAATAAGTTAGCGCCATGTGAGTCACCTGTATGGGTAGACACTTCAGAAACCCATACTTTTGCATTGGCAGTAGTGATATTATAAAGACGCGGATCAAAATTAGTAGCTGCCCCGCTTGAGTCAAATGCATTGGGAGCAGTAATAAAAGCATCCACTCTGAACGTATTATTGATCACGGGAAGATCATTAAGAAACTGGCTTAAAAGAAATGATGTTGTCTTGCGCGGAATTGAAGAATGATAATAAACCAACTCTCCGGGAGCAATCACAGCTCCGGCTCCTACTGTTGCACTACAGGTCTGTCCGCCAATATTTAATGCAAAAGTAGTCAGTGTAGGGCTGGAAGCCGTAGGTACACCTGACACTGTATAGCTAAGAATTCCTGATCCTACATTAAAATTTCCAGCAGCCAGTGTTGCTGTAAGCCCATTTACAGGCCCCACAGTCTGTGCCGGATAGACTCCTCCGTTTCCTCCGGTGTAAGGAACAGTCATTGTTCCGGTATAGGGAGTTCCTGCCGTATAGGTTCCTGGAGAAAGTGTGACTCCGTTACAGGTAATAGATCCTAAAGTTCCGGGCGCAAGAGAACCATTATTGAATGTTCTCCATTCAGTTCCGTTCCAAAATACGTAACCGACATAGCCTAGCCCTGCGGTTCCCAAATTGTATACAAGTAATCCCGCAGCCGGTGAAGGGATGGTAGCCCCATCCGTCTGAGAAGTCAAGGCAACTTTTGGCCCCAAAAATCCTTTTTTACTACCCACTGCAAGAGCGTCAACATTCACATCAAGCATTGCAGATGCATTAGGCACCGTAGTACCAATCCCAACGCTACCAGAAGAAGTTACAGTAAAATCATTGGATTGTTGTACAGCTGTTGGAACTCCTGTCGCATTGTTATCTTTTAAGCCATCTACATGGAAACTTCCTTGTGGATTCGCTGTATTAATACCTACCTGGGAGTAGGCCAATCCTGAAATAATTGTTGTCAATAAGAATAGTGTTTTTTTCATTTTTCGAATTATTTTTTGTTAAAAAGTTGACAAAAGCTTCTTTGAGGTGCCCTATCAAAGCATGATCAATTGTGTTTTAAATCTGGAATTTTTTTTCTAAAAATATTGGAAGAGCACAGCAAAGTATAGCTAAGAAAGAATGGAGTTTGAAACTTTTTCAATAGAGTAAGGACATTTATTCGGTACATTTGTTTGATACAATTTCTCCTGCAAAACTAACTGTATCATTAAATCAAAAAATAAAAGTATAAATCACAATCTTGAAAATGATTTAAATTTTATATATCTTTGAAAACCAAAACAATATCCTAATGAATTATGATAATTCATTAATTTATTCCTTATAACACAGATTTTAGATGTCAGAAGTAAACACAAAGAATGTACAGATAGAAAAATTTAAGCTTGAACTAATGGATAGGTATACTATTCTTATGCTACTGGTTTTAGGAGTATATGCCGTAATCTTCACATTCTTTATTCATGACAAAATGATGTCCTGGTATTTAATGATCGGGTTATTTTTTTCCGGTTATACCTATTCAATTGTAAGAAAAAAATATCCGATAAGCCTTATAGTGCATCTGTATCTACTATTTGCCCCTATTTACAACTTCTATATTATGCTTGCCTTCTGGAATAATTCTGTTGCAAGTTTTTGTTGGCTGCTTCCCATCCCACTGGGAGCCTATATTTTCTTTTCCAAAAAAGAAGTATTACTGTATGTGGCTTATATATTATTATTAATTATTACCGGCTATATTGCAGCCAATAACTTCAACTTTACTTTTCCTGAGCATACCCAAAAAGAGGTAATGTTTACAGATACCATCCTTTTTATTTCAAATATTTTAGTTGTTTCATTATTAATTTATTATAAAGATAAGATCCGAAAACTGGAAATTCTATCTCAAATAGAATCCACTGTAATTCGAAAAGATGAAATACAGACTCCTACTGAAAACTCATGGGATGACATTGATGTTGAAAGCATGAAAAAACTATTTGAAAAAATAGAAACCGCCATGACCGAGAATAAACTTTTTAAAGATGACAAGTTCAATCTCTCAAAACTGAGCGTAGCACTAGATGTCAACAGCACTTATATTTCTAAAGCTATACGGTATAAAGGATATTCCAATTTCAATACATATCTTAATATCTATAGAATCAACTATGTGAAAAAACTTTTTACAGAGATTGATTTCCAAAAAACGACTTTAATGTATATCTATACTGAAGCAGGGTTTTCAAATCAGTCAACGTTTAACAGGGTTTTTAAACAGATTGTAGGAATTACCCCTTCAGAATATGCGCAGCAAAACCCACAGACGAATATTGATCTGTAGTCTATATAAATTTATTTATCTTTGATTAAATTTTTTAAATGAAAATTCTTATCGTTAACGGCCCCAATCTTAATTTACTAGGAACACGAGAACCGGAAATCTATGGAACAATCTCTATGGAAAAGTATTTGGAAAATCTAAAATCCGAGTTTCATTCTTATGAATTAAAATATTATCAATCCAATATTGAAGGAGAGCTCATCAACAGGCTTCAGGAAGATGATTTTGATGCAGTAGTGATCAACCCGGGAGCATTCACTCATTATTCTTATGCGATAGCAGACTGCTTAAAGAACATACAAAAACCTAAGGTTGAAGTACACATCAGCAACATTTATAAAAGAGAGGAATTCAGACAAAAGTCTGTGACTGCTGCCAACACCGATGCTGTATTGTCTGGCTTCGGAATGGAAGGATACAGATTAGCTTTGCTAAGTTTAAAATAAATTCTCTTTTTAAATATCTATCGCAGATGTAGCAAAATAAACAATACATTTTACTCTATTTGAAATAAAAAAAGCCTCATCAGTGATGAGGCTTTTGTATGTATTGTAAATAATCTTATTAGATTGTTTGTTCCTGTAATTGAGGTCCTGAAGCAATTAGTTTTTTACCTGCTTCAGTATCACAGTACTGCTCAAAGTTTTTAATGTATCTTGAAGCAAGATCTTTTGCTTTTTCTTCCCACTCGGAAACATTCGCGTAAGTATCTCTAGGATCTAGAATACCTTCAGAAACATTTGGAAGTGCTGTAGGAATTTCAAGATTCATGATTGGAACCTGAGTTTTAGGAGCGTTATCAATAGAACCGTCAATAATAGCATCAATGATTGCTCTTGTATCTTTTAAAGAAATTCTTTTTCCTGTACCGTTCCAACCTGTATTTACTAAATATGCTTTAGCACCATGCTCTTTCATTTTACCGATCAATGTTTTAGAATACATTGTAGGGTGTAATGTAAGGAATGCTTCACCAAATGCAGGTGAGAAAGATGGCTGAGGTTCTGTAATTCCTCTTTCTGTTCCGGCAAGTTTTGAAGTATACCCGCAAAGGAAGTGGTACTGAGCCTGATCTTCATTCAGGATAGAAACCGGAGGAAGTACTCCGAAAGCATCTGCTGAAAGATAAACAATCTTTTTAGCGTGCCCTGCCTTAGATGGCAATACAATTTTGTTGATATGATAGATTGGATAAGAAACTCTTGTATTCTCAGTGATTGATCCGTCTTTATAATCTGCTATTCCATTGTTAACAACAACGTTTTCAAGAAGTGCATCTCTCTTGATCGCTCTGAAAATATCCGGTTCTTTTTCTTCTGATAAATCGATAACTTTAGCATAGCATCCTCCTTCATAGTTGAATACTCCGTTATGATCCCATCCATGCTCATCGTCACCAATAAGGTATCTTTTTGGATCTGCTGATAAAGTAGTTTTACCTGTTCCAGAAAGACCAAAGAATAAAGCAACATCACCTTCTTCTCCTACGTTAGCAGAACAGTGCATTGAAGCCATACCTTTCAATGGAAGGTAATAGTTCATCATAGCAAACATCCCTTTTTTCATCTCACCTCCATACCAAGTACCACCGATAATCTGTAGTTTTTCAGTAAGGTTGAACATGATGAAGTTTTCAGAATTTAATCCTTGAGCTTCCCAGTTTGGATTCGTCGTTTTAGAACCATTGATTACCGTGAAATCAGGCTCTCCGAAGTTTTCAAGCTCAAAATGAGAAGGGCGAATGAACATATTGGTAACGAAATGTGCCTGCCATGCCACTTCAACAATAAATCTTACTTTAAGTCTTGTATCAGCATTTGTCCCGCAGAAAGCATCTACTACATAGATTTTTTTTGCCTCCGCCAGCTGATTCATCACTAGTTCTTTACAAGACCCGAAAATTTCTGAAGTGGTAGGTAGATTTACTTTACCATCCCAAAAAATTGTATCTCTTGTAACATCATCCTGAACAATATATCTGTCTTTAGGTGAACGACCTGTGAAAATTCCTGTTTTTACCGATACCGCGCCAGATTCTGTAAGCTCAGCTTCCTCAAATCCCTGATTTTCAGGAGAAACTTCAGCCTGATACAATTCTTCATATGAAGGATTGTATACGACTTCATAGTTTCCTTTAATCCCTAATTTCTCTAAATCCTGGATGATTTTAGTGTTTTTCATTTTACTTATATTTTCTATTTCTTTATTGAGTTCAACAAAAATAATATTAATTATTTGTTAAAGGTGGTTTAAATATACTGATATAAGTCAGAATCACAAATAAAAAAAGGGGCTTGTAATTTATTGATTATAAATTAATTATATCTTGCCATTCAAAAACACTAGTAAAACCCTTCTCCCAAAAATAGTCTTTATAGTCCCCAAATTTGGCACTCATCACGAAATCTCCGCCCCATGCCCCCAAACTTTTTACAAAACAAGGGCAGTCTGAGAATAATCGTTCTTTAACTGTAGGAATTTCAAGGAAATCGGAAATTTTTTGCTCATGAATCATCATTAGCTCAGAAAAATTTTGCAATTCATTGCATAACAAAATTTTCTTTGTGATATCTGAAAATTCATTCACCAGTTCCGGAGATTTCTTTTTTGACTTGTAAAAACGGATTCCTTCTCTGCTATCTTGCTTTTGATTTAAGTGAATAAAAATCAGTTCATTTTTAAAAGGAGGATTGAAAGTTACCTTCTCATATTTGATTCCCGGTTTACTGCGGAAAAGGACTGCGGATTTCTCTTTTGCGACCGCAATATCGTAGCCACTTCCTCCTAAGCTGATTGAGTTCAAATAAAAAGGATCGATTTCGGACCATTCTGCCAGGTTATTCATTAAGGTAGAACTGCTTCCCAGCCCATAATCTGCAGGAAACTGAAGATTTGTTTTTAAATGGTAAGTACAATCGTTTTTGAATTTTATATCGGAAAGCTGCTGTACATTCTTTAAAGTTTTTAGAATAAACTCAGCGCTTGACGGGATGTTGGCTTCAAGAATCTGCCAATTTTTATAGTCTATGGCAACTTTTAGCCATAATTGATCTTGATGAAAAGCTTCCCAAAGAATCAGGGATTTGCCGTCATTTTTTTCATCAAAAAAAAACTCTTGTCCAAGCTTGGTAGGTACCGCCAGGACAAGAGCTCCGTCTATCGCGAAATATTCTGAAGTAAGCATAAGCTTGCCCGGTGAAAATATCGCGTTCATATTTTTTTATTTTAGATTGCAGAAACAGCGTCTACAGATCCGTCAATTTTTTTGATCAGCCCCTGAAGGGTTTTTCCAGGTCCAACTTCTACAAAATTAGAAGCACCATCTTTGATCATATTCTGAACAGACTGTGTCCATTTTACAGGACCAGTAAGTTGATCAATAAGATTTTGTTTAATCTCATCAGGGTTTGTCACCGCTGTAGTAGTAATATTCTGATATACAGGAATAGTAGCTTTTCTGAATTTTGTTTTCTCAATAGCTGCAGCTAATCTTTCTTGTGCCGGCTGCATTAATGGCGAATGGAAAGCTCCGTTTACAGCCAGTAATAAGGCTCTTTTTGCTCCTGCTTCTTTCAATTTAGCACAAGCTTCCTCTACTGCAGGTGTTTCTCCTGAAATTACCAATTGCCCAGGGCAGTTATAATTGGCAGGAACTACAATTCCATTGATTTGAGCACAAATTTCTTCCACTTTAGCATCTTCCAATCCTAAAATTGCTGCCATTGAACTTGGATTTGCATCACAAGCCTCCTGCATAGCCTTAGCTCTTTCGGATACTAATTTCAAACCATCATCAAAAGATAAAACTCCGTTAGCTACCAGTGCTGAGAACTCTCCTAAAGAGTGTCCTGCCACCATTTCAGCTCCAAGACCGTTTACTGCTTTTAATGCTGCTACTGAATGTATAAAAATTGAAGGCTGGGTAACCTCTGTTTTCTTAAGATCCTCATCTGCTCCGTTAAACATAATGGAAAGAATATCGAAACCTAAAATTTCATTGGCAGATTCCATCAGATCTTTGATATCTTTTCTAGAATCATACAATTCTTTTCCCATTCCTACGAACTGAGAACCCTGCCCAGGAAATACAAGTGCTTTCATGTACTGAATTAAATATTATGCAAATATAACTATATTGTTAACAATATACTGTTAAAGAGATATAAATCATTTATGGAACCAATCTGATTACTCTGTATCCAGTATTTACGTAAGCTCCGTTGGCTTTAGATTTTACAAACTCAAATTTTGTTGCAAGCTGGGTCTGAACTTTATTCATCTGCTTAAAGATCTCTCCTTTTTTATTTTCTCTGGTCAGCATATCATTCACCACATCAAAACCTACGATGGCATATTTTGGAGGTGTTTTACAGTATTTTGTTTTATAGGCTGCCAGGATTTCTTTTTCAAATCCTCCGTCAGTATTGATCTTTCTGTCCATCAGGTACACCAGGCTGGCCTGGCTCAGGTCATCCACTTTCTTTTCAAAAATTGGAGAATAGAATAAACTGAAAGCTTTCACTCCCTGTACTTCTTTAGAAAGAGCAATCATTCTATTGGCAAAAGCCTCTCCCATGCTATCATTATCATTGGCCAGGACTGCAATAACCGGGGCAGATTGCCCTGTCATCATATTCTGATCCAGCTGAATTTCTGCCGGAGAATTAACAATAACAACATTTGGATTTTTAACAGATTTTTCAAGACCTGCTTTAATATAGTTAGCATTTTCTTTCTTAGCATCTGCCACTATATATATTTTCTGATCTGAATATACTCCTTTTACTTCTTCAACAATTTTATCAGCATATGTCTGATTGTTTGTTTCAACAATAATCAGGTTGCTGTAGTTGTATAATTCAGGAGAGTTAGCAAATGGTGCTACAATTGGAATTTTTTGATTTTTGGTAAAATCCAAGACATCAATCACATTAGACTTAAAGAATGGTCCGATAATCAAATCGGTATTGTCCGGATTGATCTGTGTCAGAGAATTTTTAAATGAAGCCTCGTTTCCGGAATCCACTATTTTAATATCCAGTTTCTGACCACCTCGTGCGTTTCTTTCAATAGCCAGTTTAGCTCCGGTTAGAAAGTCTAAAGCCATTCCTCGGTACTGAGTTTCGTTGGTACTGTAACCAAACGGTAACATCAACACTACACTTAAGGCATCTCCATTTTTCTTTACATAAGCAGGATCCTGCTTTTTGATTTTTAAAACCATTCCTGATTTCAATCCATGTGAAAGATCTGGGTTCAGAGCGATCAAATCATCAATACTCACTCCAAATTTATTAACAATAGAGAACACAGTATCTCCCTGCTGAACAGTATAGGTTACATAATCATCTCCTACAACCACATTGGATGAAGAAGATTTTTCGTTTCCTGAATCTATTTTTGTTTTTGGATTGACAGGCTCAGCAACGGTATCCGTATTTGATTTTTTTATTTTGATGGAATCTCCAGGTTTTAATCCTTTTTCTTCTAATCCGGGATTTAAAGCAAAAAGATCCTGTTGAGTGACTCCAAACTGTTTCGTTATTCTGTAATAATTATCCTTAGCCTGAATTACATATGTTTCCCCTTCTACAGCTACAGCTGGAGGAGTTGCAGTAACTTCTTTTACTACTGGAGTCTCTACCGGTTTTTCAGTAGCAATAACCTGCTGGCTATCTCCATATTTTTTTATGCTGGCAAGAGGTAATGTGATCTCATCTCCGATTTTCATATGAGAATCCAATTCAGGATTCAGTTTTCTTAAATCAGTTTCAGAGATTCTGTACTGCTTGGTAATCCCATAGATCGTTTGCTTTGGCTGTAAAACAATTTTTCCAAGCGAAGCATTCGTATTGGTTTTTACTTTTTCGGCTACAGCAGTTTTGGTAACAACCGGAGCAGTTACTTTATCTGATTTTATCGTCAAAATATCTCCAATAGCCAATTTGCCGTCCTTAAACTTTGGGTTTAGCTTCAGCAATTCATCTACAGTTATTCCATACTTTTTTGCGATGTTGTAAGGGTTATCACCTTGTACAACCGTATGAGATTTTTGAGCTGAAACTCCCAAAACCATACATAAACTAGATAGAATAAAAAACCTCTTTATCATATTCGATAATTATAATTTACAAAAATACTCCTTTAAAATTAAATGGCAACAATTATTAATTTGGATTCTTGAACCACCATTTCTTCCAAACAATTTTCAAGCCATGAATATCCTTCATCTGAAAAGAATGTACTAAAGTTATATACCCTTTCCTGCCATGTTTTAGAAGGATGTACACTTAAGAACAGATTCTCAAGCCTCTCCAGCAATTCGCCCTGTTTAATTTTTTCAGCATGAAGCAAACGTTTTCTCATTCTTTTAAATGATTTCAACTGTCTCACTTCTTCTGCATTCACAAGGTTTCCGAAAGATTTCTCCGTAATAGAGGCTGTTGCTTTCAGCTCTGAAAAGCTACGAATTAAAAGTTCTTCCTTTTCATCCAGCAACTTTAAAATGGTATTATCATTTAAAATTTTACGGTTGGTAATGATGGTAAAGTTCTGAAAAAAGTCTTCTATACTAAGGTCCAATTTTTCAATTTTTCCCACTGTTTTTTCTTTCAGGAAAAGCATTGAATTTCTTGGAATCAGAATAGGAAAAGGAATATTAATTGCAGAAAAATAGTCTTTAAGCTCCAGCCAATACATGATTTCGGCATTTCCTCCAATATAAGCCAGGTTTGGCAATACTTTTTCCTGGTATACAGGCCGCATCAAAGCATTAGGACTGAATCTGTCAGGATGATTTTCAAGTTCAGTCAATATTTCTTCCTGTGTCAACTGAATATTTGTGTCTACAATATTATATTTTTGACCGTTATATTCAATCCTATCTCTTGTTTCGGTAAGATAGAAAAGATTAATATCCCGAGGATTTACCTGTACTTTTCCGTATTTCTCCGTGAGAAAATCGACTTTGCTTTTTGAAGTTTTTTGTAAACTGCAGTGGAGAAGCTCATCTTTAAAAACATCTTTAATCTGATTCTTTAATTCTTTAGAATCGCCATCCAAAATCATAAGACCCCACTCTGAAAAAAGACGATTAACTAATGTTTTAATAGCTTGTGTCAGGGTATTGCCTTGCTTATAGGATTCTTTCAGCATTAAGATCAGCTCGGTACCAAAAACAGAATCTTTAAATTCTTTTTCAAATTCCGAGATAAAAAAGGTATCGGTGATCTGTATTCTTCCTACAGCCCCTCCTGATTTCTCGTGGGTTTCGTAGTAGTTACTTTCAGTTTTAAAATGATTGATCTCCGCAAAATCATGGTCTTCCGAAGCCATCCAATATACCGGCACAAAATTAAAATCCGGAAAATTTTCTTTCAGGTAAGTACACGTCTTAATTGTCTGTAAAATTTTATAGACAAAGAAAACAGGTCCCGAAAATAAATTCAGCTGATGACCGGTTGTAATGGTAAATGTATTGGGAAGTCTGAGATTTTCCAGATTTTCCTTTTGTTTTGAAGAAAGCTTGAGATCTGAAAGCTGTTTTTCAAATACATCATAGAGTATTTCCCTCTGCTCGGGTAAGAATGATTCTTTCTTTAGTTCGATCTGATTTCTGAAATGATCTAAAGAAAATGTATGTTTCTCAAAACCCTCAATTTTCTGATTCAAAAAATCTTTTACCAATTGAGGAATGCTTTCTATATCGTTAAATGATATTTTATTAATTGTTTTCAACTTGTTTTGTTTTTAGTTGAACAAATACCACACAATTCCGATATTCAACCTGAAGTCATATACGGGGTAATGCGGAAATGCATATGCTTTGTTACTGGAAATAACAGTTCCCATCTGTTGTCCTTCGATAAAGAAGAACATTTTTTTGACTTTCATATTTACATAAAGGTCTGCAATAGGCTGCCCACCGATGGAAAATGAATTTGCATCAGGCAAAATGTATTCATTAAGAATTGGAAAATAATCTCTGGATGCAAATTTAGAGAAGTAATAGACCTTAATTCCTGCCTGAATTTCAGCAGCTTTTTTAAATGCCTGAGTCTGAAAGAAGAAATTAGCTCTTCCGATAAAACTTGGCATCGGAAGCAATTCTTTATTCGTTAATGCATTTTGGAAATGCAGTCTCGTATTTAAATGAAATTTGCCATAGCTGAAGGTTGCATCTCCTCCGATCTGAGAAATGTTCAATGAACTTTCACTTTGTTTTGGATTAGCGTTGCTGTCAAAATAAGTATAGTTATCAATTCTGAAATAGTTTGCGAAAATTTCCGTCTTGAACCACTTCAGATTAATGCTTCCTCCAATTTCCATGACAGACTGATTCTTGGCATTCTCAAGATAATAATTATACTTACCGTAAACTGAAGTGTTTAATAAATAATTAAATGAAGGGTAAGCACTTTGGAAGTTTACTTTTGCGTTGACAAAATAATCTTTTATAGGTTCAAATTTCAGATTGTTCGTCGTTTTAAGATAGCTTTTAAACTGGCTTCCGTTTGAAAATTCTAAAAATGAATTCAACTGTATTTTATCCAAAAGTTTTACCTGCAAATTTCCGACAGCCCCAATCCTGTTTTCTTTAAGCTCATTAGGAAAAGCTACCCCATTGGCAATAACAGTGTTATTAATTCCAAATTTCAAAATCTGATAACGAACCCCTGCATCCAGTTTGAATTTTTCATTATTGAAAACCAAACTTACCGTATTGCTGAAATTCTCTGAATATTTTTTAGTTGCCAAAGGAAACCCATTGACCAAATCTGTGGGCTCTTTATACCAATACTGCTCCAGAGTACCCTGGTTATAATAATACTTGTTTCCCTGATGAGAAATGGTATGTCGTATGCTGAATGGGAATTTTTCTGCATTGAATGGCGTGAATTGATGGCTCAAATAGTATCTTCTATAGGCAAACTGCGAGCTGCTGGAAGCCAGATTAACCTGCATATTTTGCCTGTTATTAGAATTACTGTCTCCATTTTGAAACAGATTATCTTCTACCAGCCCTCCACTTTCCTGATTATTTACATTCTGATGAAGATAATGGGCAAATAGCTCGTAGTTTCCACTTTTTGAGGTATAATGTCCTGAAAATATAGTATTGTTATTTGCCGCTAAGGAATTCCTGTAAAATCCCTGAGAGCGCAGTCCCATATACTCAATGGCAAAATTGAATCTTTTCCCAATATTCTGGGTATAGGTTGAATTTAATGCAGCACCGTTTTTCATTGCCGTATGGTAAATGAATGAAGCAGTAGGTGTTTTTACATCATAATATTTCACATCGTTAGCTCCCAGAATCATATAAGATTTATTGGAAGGGAGCAAAGATAAATTTTGCTCGGGATTCACTTCAAATACAAGCGGATTAAAACCTGCTCCGATGTTAGCCGGTTGAGCTCTTCCAAAATTATCACGGTTGTTGTACTGTGAAAAAATATGGGTCTTATCAAAAGTCATTACCGTATCAAAAACTTTTTTTTCTGAAAACTGGGTTTGGTATTGATAATCGTTGATGGTAGGTTTAAAAATTTTTAAGGAGTCTTTTTTCCCGGAGTCTATGACCAGGGTATCTTCTTCTTTTTGAGTTGATTTGTTAGGATCTGTTTTATCAACAACCTGAGCTTTGCTCACAAAACCAAAGAAGATGAGTATGAAAAGGATGTACTTCATTATTCATTATTGTACAGCAAAAATAAGAAATAATAAGAAATAAAAGAGGCTATCTCAAAAATGAGATAGCCTCTGCTATAGAATTGTACGATAATTAATAATTGTCGTTTTGCTTAATGTTAGGATTAGCCTGGATCGCTGTAATAGGGATCGGCCATTGCCATTTAAAGCTTCCTGCATCAAGAGTTTGCTTAACCGCCGGCGCTCCTGTACCGTCAAAAAGATCTCCTTTACCTGATCTTTGAACAGAAAGACCTAATCTTTTCAGGGTATACCATCTGTCATTTTCAAAGGCAAGCTCTAATCTTCTTTCTTTCAGGATAGCATCTAAAAGAGCCTGTCCTGCTTCCGTTCCCGGAGTAAATGAAGAATGTCTTTCTTGTCTTAATTTATTCAATAAAGTAAGAGCCTGTGCAGGATTACCTGTTTTGTAATAAGCTTCTGCAATATTTAACAATACTTCAGCTGATCTCAGATATTTAATAGGCACTACATTAGAAGGACCTCCATTACCAGCATATTTTGTTACGTGGTTATATTTTTCACCACTGTATACACTTGTTGTAAAATAAGTAGGTTTTCTTACATCATCCGCAGTATATGCAGTATACAAATCATAATCTACCACAAATTCTGATCTAAGACTAGGAACTGCCTGGTTGTACGCTGATCCTACTGTATTACTCGGCTCAGCCGGAGCATTAGATATCTGGAATAATACCCCATCAGTAATTTTAGCTAGACCTTCATTTTCTTTCCATATTTTGGTAAAGTTATCGATTGCTGTGATACTTGGTGAAAGTCCTAATGCTAATTCTCCGTATTTGATTGTATTAGCGTAATCTCCTTTATAAAGATTTACTCTTGATAATAATCCATAAATAGCAGCCTTGCTCATTCTTCCTTTATCAGCATCATTCTGTGTAATATTATCAGCAGCAAATAATAAATCTGCTATGATTTTATCATACACCTGTTCAACTGTTAGATTTCTGGAAGCCGTATTATTTAATGGAGCATATTTTTCTGAATAATAAATTCCAATAGAATTTTTAGCTCCTGCAGATTGTGTTGGGATTTGAGAATATGCTCTTACAATATCGAAGTGAACGATTGCTCTCAATGCTCTCGCTTCTGCTTCTATGTTCATTTTTTGTGCACCTGACAATACTCCGTTATTGATATAAGACAAAACAAAGTTTGTTCTGCTGATAGCAAGATAAGCTGCACTATACAATCCGGTTGTTTGTGGGTTATCCGAAGAAAATTCAAAATTTGAAGCTGCAAAATTTGAATTTCTTCCTGAAGCTGTACGAATTAAGTTATCCGTAGTAAGGTCACCCATAATAAGCTGACTACCCGTATCACTGTTATAATATCCAGCTCCTTTAAGTGCTGTATAAGCACCATCCATAGCCTGTCTGAATGATTCAGGTCTTAACATCGCCTGATCAGCAGTTTCGTTAATAGATGAAACCTGGTCTAAATTTCTATCACAAGACGTCAACGTAACAAAAGCAGTTAACGCAGCTAAACTTATTTTTATTATATTCTTTTTCATAAAGCTATTCAATATTAAAATTCTAATTGCAATCCTACCAGGATTGTTCTTACAGCAGGGTAAGTATAAAGGTTGTATGATCCAGGAACAAATAATGCAGTAGATTCACCAGATCCTACTGAAACTTCAGGTTCTCCGTGGAATTTAGTTACAGTAAATAGATTCTGTCCCTGTACATATGCTCTAAGCTTATTGATAGGAGATCCTTCTCCAAGGAATTCTTTATCAAATGTATATCCTAATGTAAGAGATCTTAATCTTAAATAATCATTTTTTTCAATCCATTGATCAGAATCACGCATACCGTTTGAGTCTACTTTCTGGAATACATTGGTATCCCCTGGGTTTTGCCAAACATTAGCAGCAGATTGTGCCATATTTCTACCTGCAACAGCAAGAGTTGGATCAACAGCAGCAGCATACATATTGTTATAAGTATATCCTCCTAGCTTAAATGCAAAATCTGCACTGAAGTCAAGTCCTTTGTACTGAACTGTAGTTCCGAATCCACCAAAACTTTTAGGGAAAGGAGATTTGTCAGTAATAGGAACTGCATTAGAAGCGCTGTACACGTTAGTTACATTTCCTGCCTTGTCGTAATATAATGCATCTCCGTTATTTGGATCTACTCCTGCGAATCTTACATTATAGAATACATATGGAGACTCACCTACTTTAAGATAAGTATCTCCTAAGTTTCTTTCAGTTTGACCATCTGCTAACTTATCAAGAGTTGATTTCTGGAATGAGATGTTAGCATGTAAGTTCCATTGGAAATCTTTCTTTTTGATGATATCTGCACTTAATTCTACCTCAAGACCTTTCTGAGACATATCTCCTGCATTGATATACTGGTAATGTCCTCCTTCTTGTTTGTCTAAAGGCACAAGCTGTACAAAATCTTTTCTCTTATTCTGGTATACTTCCACGGATCCACGAATTCTTCTGTTCATCATGGTGAAATCAACCCCTAAGTTGGTAATTGCATTAGACTCCCATTTAAGGTTTTCGTTACCGATGATATAGCTGCTCTGTGCGAATGTTCCAGGATACAACGCTGCATTAGAACCATATAAACCGTAGCTGATGTTGGTTACGTTATAATAATCAGGAAGTGTTCCGTCATTACCCGTAGTACCGTATGATCCTCTAAGCTTTAAATCATTGATAAAGCCGCCTTTCATAAATTCTTCTTTCGCAATGTTCCAAGCCGCACTTGCAGACCAGAATACACCGCTCTGATTATTTGCTCCGAATCTTGATGAAGCATCTCTTCTTAATGATCCTGTTACAAGATATCTACCTTCATAGTCATAATTTAACATCCCCGCTAAACTGAATAAGGTATTTCTCGTCTTAATTCCGGTAAATGTATTTCTTTCTGAAGGAGTCGTAATAGAAGGAACGTTTAATACTGGAGATTTCAATCCGTAAGCTCCTCCGTTCATCGTTTCGTTGAAGTTATCGTTATATTCGATAAATCCTAAGAAATCGAAGTTGTGACTTCCGTATGATTTTTTGTAGTTGATCGAGTTATTCCAAGTATAGTTAAATCCATAGAATGAATTTTTGTTCAATGCTCCTGTAGGAATTTTGTTTGTTGTTAAATCCAGGTTTGATCCTTTTTTCAACCACTGAGTTCCCATAAACCAATCGAAAAGTCCGTTGAAATTGGTTTTAAATTTCAGACCATCAATAACTTTATATTCAGCAAATAAGGTTACCGGAATTCTCAATCTCTGATCCTCCAATCTGTAGTTACGAATCTGCTCTACCACATTGGAACCTGCTCTCATGGTTTGATTATAACTTCCGTCAGCGTTATAGATCGGCTCATATGGAGCATATTTATACATCGCCCCAAATGGGTTCTGTGTATTGTTTCTATCTCTGAAATTCTGGGTAACCTGATACTGAACTCCAAGGTTGATTCCTACGTTCAGTTTTTCACTCAGCTTATTTGTAAAACCGAAGTTACCTGTATATCTTTTAAGTCCGTCAATATCTCTGATGATCCCATTATCAGAATCATATCCTAATGAGTAATAAAAAGTACTTTCTTTAGAACCCCCTTGTGCACTGAACAAATAAGACTGAATAGCAGAAGGCTTTAACAGGTCTTTTTGCCAGTTATGATCATATGCAGCAAGTCTATCCATCTCTTGCTGAGATCTTGGCTTAAATCCTAAATACCCAAGTTGATTCTGAAAGCCCATTAGCTCTCTTGAATTCATCATGGTATAATTATTGTCCTTCAATCTTTCACTGAAACCAAATTTAGTTTCAAATGAATAACGAGTTTTTCCGGCTTTTCCGGCTTTAGTAGTTACTACAACAACTCCATTAGCACCTCTTGCTCCGTATTGAGCAGTAGCTGCAGCATCCTTAAGAATTGAAATAGATTCTACATCTGCAGGGTTGATCGCACTAAACTGTCTTGCAGTCATATACATTCCGTTCACTACATAGGTAGGCTCTGATGAACCACCAACACCACCAATACCTCTTACCTGAATTGTCGCAGCAGCACCTGGCTGTCCGGTACTACTTTGTACAAACACCCCTGAAGCTCTACCTTGTAAAGAGTTACCGATAGAAGTAGTAGGGCTGTTTCTTCTGATTTCATCTCCACCTACTACAGCCTGAGCCTGAGTAATTTCATCCGCTTTCTTCTTCTGATACCCTGTAACGACTACTTCTTCAATCTTCGTTTCATTCGAATCAGAGTCTTTTGTTGTTTTTTGCGCAAAAGCTGTTTGCCCTAAAAAAAATAAAGCCCCAACACTTAATACTCTTAGTTTCACATTCATATTAACAAATTTTATTAATAAATTTTAAGGCGACAAATATGTTAATAAATATTAACATTCACAAGCTTTTGCCCTCTACAGGCCGTTTCCGACACATTAACCTTGTTTTTTTTATTGAAAAAAAATTTTAACTATTGATAATTTATGTTAATTATTTTTTGCAATACAATAATTTATTAAGAAAAAAATAAATACAAATGATGCTTTTGACGATTATAAAATTTTTTGAAATATTATGCGTTAATTAATAAAATCCTAAGACAAATTAAAAACGATAAAATATATACTTTATTTATAGCATAAGAAGAAATTAAAAACAAAAAAACCTGCTAAAAGCAGGTTTTTCTTTTTTATAATAATTAATTATTATTATTAATAACCAGAATTCTGTTGAATATTTGGATTATTATTAATAGCTGTTTGAGGGATTGGCCACTGCCATTTATGGCTGGAAACAGGAAGACTCAACACAGGCGCTGGATTCCCTGCACCAGTAGATTCTGGACCAAAGTTAGATCTTTGGATTGGAAGAGCAAGTCTCTTCAATGTAAAGAATCTGTCTGTTTCAAATGCTAATTCCAATCTTCTTTCCAACATAATTGCATTCCAAAGAGTTTGTCCGGCTTCTGCACCAGGTACAAATCCAGTATATCTCTGTGCTCTCAATGTGTTCAATAATCCAAGAGCTCCTGCTTCATTTCCTTTTTTAAACATTGCTTCTGCAACATTTAAAACAACTTCAGCGGTTCTTAAATATTTTACATCTACTGCCTCAATTGGCTTATCAGTAGCCTGCTTGTACTTAATAACGTTATTATACGTTTTTGTAAGGAATGGAGAAGTAGTAATATAAGAGCTCTTTCTGATGTCTGTAGCAGCAAATTTATTATAGAAATCGAAGTCTACAACATACTCTGATTTAATTTGTCCACCAACAGTTTGGTTATAAGCTGAACCTGTTTTGATGTTTTCAATACTTGAGTTAAGTATTTTAAACAATACTCCATCACTTGATGTATCATTCCAGATATTCTTGAAAGTACCGATAGCTCCTACACTTGGGCTTAAAGCTAAAGCTTTCTGACCCCAAAGAATAGCATTATCATAATCACCTTTGTACAAATACACTCTTGATAACATCCCTTGGATAGCAGGTTTTCTAAGCTTACCTACGTTAGCTGTCTGTGTAATATTTTGCTCTGCAAAAAGCAAATCAGCAATAATTTTATCATATACCTGATTTACATTCAGGTTTCTTGTCACTAACTGGAATGGATCAAACTTTTCTACATAAGCAATACCTATTGAAGTACCTGCATCAGCAGATTGAGTAGGTATTTTACAATATCTTCTTACAATATCAAAGTGAGCTATGGCACGAATACCTCTTGCTTCCGCTTCAATATTACTTCTGAATGCACCTGGTGCTAAATTACCAATCTTATCAAGAACCGCATTGGCTCTTGCAGCCACTGCATACCCAGCTCCATAAACAGAAACAACTGCATCCACATCTCCTGCGAAATTGAAATTATACGCATCGTTGTTTGATCTTCTTCCCTGAGGATTCTGAATTAAGTTATCTGAAATAACATCAGGAACGATTAATTGTGTATAATCCTGCTGATAATATCCAGAAATCTTAAACGCATCATAAGCATAATCTACACCTTTTCTAAAATCACTTTCAGTTGTGTAATAGGTATCCGAAACCAATCTATCATTCGGCAATACTGTTAAGTCATCAGTACATGACGCAGCAGTAAAAGCTAATGATGTAAATAATACTATTCTTACTATGTTTTTTTTCATGAGAAAATTGAATTAGAAGTTAACTTGCACTCCCATTAGGAATGTTCTTGTATTTGGATAATTGTATAAACTGATAGATCCCGGAATAAACGCTCCATTCGCCTGTGTTTCAGAAGCTAAAGCAACTTCAGGATCTCCTGTATAGTTAGTCCAAAGAGCTAAGTTCTGACCAGAACCATATACTCTGATACTATTTACAGGAAGGGACTCACCTAAGAATTTCTTATCAAAAGTATATCCGATCTCTACTGATCTCAATCTTACGAAATCTGTTTTTTGTAAAAATGCATCTGAAGATTGAAGACCATTAACATTTGGCTTAGGTAATACATTCGTATCTCCTGGTTTCTTCCAGTAGTTAAATGCATCTGTACTCAAGTTTTGATTGTATGCAGAGAAGTCAGAAAGGTTTTGCCCCATAATATTATAGCTATACCCTCCAGTCTGGAAAGAGAAATCTGCATTTAAATCAAATCCTTTGTATCTGAATGTAGTTCCAAAACCTCCATATGCACTTGGTAAAGTAGATTTCCCTGCCAGGAATTGTGCATCACCTGAGCTGTATACATTGGTAACTGAACCATCCAGTTTATAATACAATGCATCTCCATTAGTCGGATCTACACCAGCACTCTTAACCATTTTGAACACAGTAGGCTCATCACCCACACGCATAAACGTAGTACCATCTAAGCTAAGCTGGGTAGCATTTCCATATAAGCTCTTTACATTATATTTAAGCATAGAGATATTTCCTCTTACAGACCAGTCAATATCTTTACTTCTGATGATATCTATACTTAATTCAGATTCCAATCCTTTAATTTCGATATTTCCTGCATTGGTAACACTCGAGAACAAATAACCTCCTCCTTCAATTGCTGTATTAGGAATTGCATATAAGAAATCTTTTCTGTCATCTTTAAATACCTCGGCAGTTAATTTAATTCTGTTGTTCCACATCACCACATCTACCCCTAAGTTTTGAGATTTTTTAGACTCCCATTTAAGGTTTGGCTGCCCGTAAGAATTAGATGGACCTGCTGTAGGGTCTGTACCATAATCACCTGACACTACAGTAATAAGGTTTTGGTAATCTGCAAGAGCAGATATATTACCTGTTGTACCGATACTGTATCTGAATTTAATATCATTGAAGAAAGGAACATTAAAGAAAGATTCTTTTGCTAAATTCCATGCTGCTGAAGCAGACCAGAAGTTACCATATTTATTATTTTGTCCCAGTCTTGAGTTTCCATCTCTTCTGATGGATCCTGATAATAAGTATCTACCAGCATAGTTGTAGTCAACTACTCCTAATAAACTCACATATCTTGTTGTTGTTGTATTACCGGTAATCGCAAACGGAGTAGAAGCAGAACCAACATCAGTAACATCAGGTCCTAACATTACTCTTTTTGTTCCTGATAAACTTCCGAATTGTTCCTGGCTATATTCAAATGCAGCAACTGCTGACACTTTGTGTTGTCCAAATGATCTTGAGAAGTCAAATCTATTGTTAAATACATACGTCCAGAAATCTGATCTTGTATCTCTGATAGACCCGTCCGGAGTACCATATACTTTAGCGATATCAGATCCTTTTCTAACTACGTATTTATTCTTTCTAAGATCATAAATATTTCCGAAAGTAGACTTGAATGTTAATCCTTTAAAGAATTCATAAGAACCGGATATTTGCCCTGAAATTCTTGTTCTCCAGTCTGTAGTAACCTCATTTCTTCTAAGGTCAACAGGGTTAATAGAGTTGGTTGTAGAATTAAAAGTACCGTCTGCATTATAGATAGGCTCATATGAATTCAATGTATAAATTGAATAGAATGGGCTTAATGCATTATAAGAATATCTTTGATCCTGTGTTCTAACATTAATGATACCAAAATCAAAAGCTAGCTTCATTTTATCACTAACCTTTTGGTCAAAGTTGAAACGGGCATTATATCTTTTGAAACCGTCTAATTCCTGTAGGATACCAGAATCTGAGTCATATCCTAAAGAAGCATAGTATGAATTATTTTCTCCTCCACCTCTAACGGATAGGTTATGATACTGTATAGTTGAATTTCTTAAGATATCTTTAGACCAGTCATGATCCTGTGCCATTAATTCTGCAGCTTCTGCAGGAGTATAAACCGGGTTTGGATTCACTCCTAAGCCTGACATTTCGTTCTCAAACTGAATCTTCTGAGCAGTATTCATCATTGTGAAGTTCTTGTCTTTCGGCTTATAGGCAAAACCAAATCTTGTATCATAAGTGATCGCTGGTTTTCCAGACTTACCTCTTTTTGTAGTAACTACAATCACCCCGTTAGCAGCTCTTGCTCCATATACAGCAGTAGAAGCGGCATCTTTTAATTCCGTAACACTTTCAATATCTGTTGCAGGAATTGAGTTGAACTGACGTTGAGTCATGTAAATACCATCCACTACAAATAATGGATCCGATGCTCCTATGGTAGCAGAAACATTGACAGCTCCTCTAATTCTGATAGATCCCGGCTCACCTGGCTTACCTGAATTGGTAGATACCTGTAAACCTGACATCTTACCCTGAAGCATATTCGTAATACCGGTACTTGAAGCTGACATTCTTGTAAGCTCTTCACCACCTACTACTGAAACTGCCTGGGTAATTTCATTTTTTTTCTTTTTTTGTACCCCAACTACAACAATCTCATCAATTACTTTAGTTTTTGCTGTATCTTTTTTTGTTGTCTGTGCAAAAGCAGTTTGCCCCAAGAAGAACAAAGCCCCTACACTCAATACACATAGTTTAACATTCATATTAACAAATTTTAATATATTTTAGCAACAAATATGTTAATAAATATTAACACTAGCAAATTTTTCACATTGATAAAATAGTACATTTTTAACAATTCACACAGCATTGAGCTTAAATTATAAACATTTAATAATTTTTAACGTAAAAAAATATGTAAAAATTAAAATACACTCAAAATAACACATATTAAACAATTAATTCACAGTTTATTTTTTTTTATTTATAATGGTTCTAAATTATTTTGTTATTAAAAACCGCTTTTTTTGAGGATAAAATGACTACAAAATAGCAAATTATCCTTCCTGACACCACGTTTCCAATACATTACATAAAACCACAATCATCAGCAACAAAACAAAAAACAAGAATATCTGAAAAAAAAAAAAAGGAATAAATACAAAATAATGAAACCTAATAATTCACCGTATGGTTAGCTATAAAAGCAAGTTACGCTATTCAACAAGCATAAAACCGACTCATTCCGCTTCATCTATCCACGCTCATCGATTAAATAAAAAATAAACCAATAAGCAATTTATGGTTTATAAAATTAACTACACCGATTTCATTTGAAACAAAATAGCACAAAAAAAACTGCCGTTTCAGAGAAACGGCAGTTTAATAATATACTTATTTATGATATTATTTTAGCTTCTTTTTAACAGCTACTTCTTCATAAACTTCAAGAATATCTCCGATTTCAATATCGTTATATCCTTTCAGGTTCAGACCACATTCGTAACCTTTGGTTACTTCCTTCACGTCATCTTTGAAACGCTTCAAGCTTTCAAGCTCTCCGTCAAATTTAACAATACCATCTCTTAATACTCTTACTTTAGAGTTTCTGGCTACTTTTCCTGAAAGAACCATACAACCTGCAATTGTTCCAACCTTAGAGATTTTAAATACCTCTCTGATCTCTACATTACCGATAACCTGTTCTTTAATTTCAGGAGAAAGCATACCTTCCATAGCTTCTTTCACTTCTTCTATCGCTGCATAAATTACAGAATAGTTTCTGATCTCAATTTCTTCTCTATCTGCAAGATCTTTAGCATTTGCACCAGCTCTTACGTTAAATCCGATAATGATAGCATCTGACGCGGCAGCCAAGTTAACATCAGATTCTGTAATCTGACCTACTCCTTTATGAAGGATATTAACATTAATCTCACCTGTAGATAATCTTTGTAACTGATCAGATAGTGCTTCCACTGAACCGTCCACGTCACCTTTCAGGATAATATTTAATTCCTTAAAGTCTCCTAAAGCAATTCTTCTACCTAATTCTTCAAGTGTAGTATGCTTCTTCGTTCTGATCGAAAGTTCTCTCTGAAGTTGCTCTCTCTTATTAGCAATAGTCTTAGCTTCACTTTCATCTTCATATACCTTAAACTTATCTCCTGCTGTTGGTGCTCCGTCTAATCCTAAAATAGTTACAGGAATAGATGGCCCAGCCTCAGTAAGGTTTCTTCCTCTCTCATCAAGCATTGCTTTTACCTTACCGTGGTTTTTACCAGCTACTACATAATCTCCAACTCTTAAAGTTCCGGTCTGTACCAACATAGTGGCAACATATCCTCTTCCTTTATCTAATGAAGCTTCGATAACAACTCCCTGAGCATTTCTATCCGGATTAGCTTTTAAATCCAGCATTTCTGCCTGAAGTAATACTTTCTCCAATAGAACATCCATATTGTTACCAAATTTTGCGGAAATTTCCTGCGCCTGAACATTTCCTCCCCATTCTTCTACAAGGATATTCATCCCTGAAAGCTGCTGTCTGATATTATCAGGGTTTGCACTTGGTCTATCTACTTTGTTCAATGCGATAATCATTGGTACTCCTGCTGCCTGAGCGTGAGAAATAGCTTCTCTTGTCTGAGGCATTACATCATCATCAGCTGCAATTACAATGATAGCAATATCCGTAATCTGAGCACCTCTTGCTCTCATCGCGGTAAATGCTTCGTGACCTGGTGTATCTAAGAACGTAATTCTCTGACCGTTTTCCAATTTCACATTATAAGCACCAATATGCTGTGTAATCCCTCCGGATTCTCCTGCAATTACATTTGTTTTTCTGATGTAGTCAAGTAATGAAGTTTTACCGTGGTCAACGTGTCCCATTACCGTAACGATTGGAGCTCTGCTCACTAAATCCTCTTCATTATCAACTTCATCTTCGCCTTCGCTTTCTTCAAGATCAGCATCAGAGAATTCAATTTTATAACCAAATTCATCTGCTACTAATAATAAGGTATCAGCTTCCAATCTCTGGTTCATGGTAACCATTACCCCTAATGAGAAACAAGCAGAAATAACTTCTGTTGGCGAAACATTCATTAAGCTGGCCAATTCACCTACTGTAATGAATTCCGTTACCTTAAGAGTTCTGTCTTGTGCTTCAAGCTCTTGCTGACGCTCATCCTGCTCTCTACGGTACGTTCTCTTATCTTTTCTGTGTTTAGCAGATTTAGACTTACCTCCTTTGTTAGTAAGTTTTTCAAGAGTTTCTTTAATCTGGTTTTTAACTTGTTCGTCAGTTAATTCAACTGGCATAACTCTTTGACCAGGTCTGTTGTTTTGGCCTCCTTTCTTGAAGCCACCACCTTGACCCTGACGGTTTCCTCCACCTTGGTTGTTTCCAAAACGGTTTCCACCTCCCTGACCACCTTGTCCTGGGGGACGGTTTCCTTGACCTCCCTGACCTGGAGGACGGTTTCCACCTTGTCCGCCATTGTTGTTATTCTGACGGTTTCCTTGGTTTTGACCACCCTGGTTGTTATTATTTCCAGAATTCTGATTATTCCCCTGGCCTTGTTGATTATTATTCGGACCGCCGGGTTTTTCAATTCTTTTTCTTTTCTTTTTTGCTCCAGAACCTGGTTTTGGCGCAAACTGAGTTAAGTCTATCTTTTCTCCAACGATCTTAGGACCGTCAAGCTTCTGATAAACAGTCTCAATCTTTTGTGGTTCCTGAGACTCCGGTTCAGCCTCAACTTTAGGAGTTTCCACTTTTTTCTCCTCTACAACCGGTTTTGGAGTTTCTTTTATTGGTTCCACAGGTTTTACTTCTTCTTTTTTCTCCTCCATTTTTGGTTTGTCTTTTTTCACAGGTCTATTTCTAGATTCTATCTGAGACAAATCAATCTTATCCAAAACTTTAAATTCCTGCTTTTCAGGCGCTGTTTTCACTTCCGGTTCTTCTTTCACTATTTCTTCTTTCTTTTCTTCAACCGGTGTTACTACAGGAGCAGCAGGGGTTTCTTCAACTTCAGGTTTACTAGGTTCTAAATCTATTTTACCTAAAATTTTAGTTTCTGGTTTATTAGCTTTAGCTCTTATCACTTCAGGGGTTTTCTTTTCTTCAATTTCCAGCTTTTCTTCCGGAACTTTAGTAATCACCACCTCATGGGAAGCTTTTCGCTGTTCGCCATCCTTGGCAAACTCAGCTTCCAATGCAGAATATGCCGCTTCTTCTAATTGAGCGTTAGGATTGCTTTCAACTCCAAATCCCCTCGATTGTAAAAATTCTACTAATCTGGACATCGAAATATTGAATTCCTTAACCGCTTTATTTAATCTAATTTTTGGCATTTATATTATTTACTGTTTTTTAATTTTTAAAATTAAAGTATTTCCTTTTTACTGTTTATTAAAATTTATTTAAATCTTAATCTTCAAATTCCTCTCTCAGAATACGTTTTACCTCTTCAATTGTTTCTTCTTCAAGGTCAACCATATTTAAAAGACTTTCAGTTTCTTTATCCAATACTGATTTTGCAGTTGTAAGTCCTACTTTTCTAAATTCATCCAAAATCCACTGCTCGATATCGTCATTGAATTCTCTTAATTCAACATCGTCATCCTCGCTAGCTTCTCTGTATACATCAATCTCATATCCTGTCAACCAAGAAGCCAGTCTGATATTTTGACCTTGTTTTCCAATTACTTTAGAGATTTCCTCAACCGGAGTATATAC
Organism: Chryseobacterium sp. YR221; assembly: GCF_900176315.1. Taxonomy (NCBI): domain Bacteria; kingdom Pseudomonadati; phylum Bacteroidota; class Flavobacteriia; order Flavobacteriales; family Weeksellaceae; genus Chryseobacterium; species Chryseobacterium sp. YR221. The sequence goes on along the minus strand of NZ_FWXM01000004.1, from coordinate 378,484 downwards.
CAATGCATAGTTAGTATCCTCATTGATTTCAATCTTATTAATTGTAACATTTCCTAAAGCTCTCTTCACCAAAATCTCAGGGTTTTTAGACCACTGAATAACATCGATGTTTTCATTTCTCAACTCTCTTACAACACCATGAATTCTGGATCCTTTCACACCTACACAGGCACCTACAGGATCAATTCTGTCATCATAAGCATCTACTGCAATTTTTGCTTTTTCTCCAGGAATTCTAACGGCCTTTTTCAAGATGATTGTTCCGTCCTGAATTTCAGGAATTTCCAGTTCTAGTAACTTTTCAAGAAACTTAGGTGCAGTTCTGGAAATAATAATCTGCGGTTTAGAACCTTTAAAGTCTACTGTTTCAACAATAGCTCTGATATTCTCACCCTTTTTAAAGAAGTCGGATGGGATCTGATTTTCTTTCGGTAAAATAAATTCATTCTCTTCATCATCCAACAAAATCACGTGCTTATGACGGATGTGGTGAATTTCTCCTACAACTATTTCCCCGATTTTATCTCTAAACTGTTCATACAGCATTGCATTATTGTGCTCCTGAAGTTTTGTAGCCAAAATTTGCTTTAGGGTAAGGATATTTCTTCTTCCTAACTGCGCAACAGGAATTTCCATTGTAAAGTCTTCTCCTACTTCAAATGTAGGATCTATTTTTTTAGCCTCAGAAATTTCAATCTCCAGATCATCGTCTTCAGACATTTCGTCTTCTACAATTGTTTTATTTAAAAATATCTGAAAATCTCCTTTATCAGGGTTTACAATCACATCAAAATGGTCATCTGAATCAAATCTTTTTCTCAAAAGAGTTTTCAGTGAGTCTTCAATAATTGCCATAAGATCAATCTTACTGATCCCTTTTTCGTCTTTAAAATCACCAAAGGATTCAATCAACGCTATATTATCCATCTATTCTTTTTTCTTTTTTAAAATTTAATTACTGCCAATGCTTTTTTGATCTCAGAGTAAGGAATTTCTTTCTCCTCCTCTACATCAACCTTCCCTTTTCCGATATCCTTCGGCTTGCGATACCGTAGAACAAGGGTGATCTTTTCTTCATCTACTTTAGATAATTCTCCTTCAATTTTAGAAGAGTCTTCCAACATAACCTCAATCTCTCGTCCTAAATTCTTCCTGAACTGTCTTGGGATAGACAACGGCTCACTAAGTCCTGCAGACATCACCTGAAGGCTAAAATCATGCTCCTCACGATCCATATTGAATTCCACCGCACGACTTGCATCAAGGCAATCTTGCAAAGAAACTCCATTGTCACCATCTAAAATCACTGTAATGTCATCCCCTGCAGAAAATTTAAGATCAATAAGAAACAGATCTTTTCTGGTCTCAAGGAATTCATTTAATAATTCTTCAATTCTTTTTCTAAACTCCATACATTGTTTTATCTTGATTTATAGTACGAAAAAAGGCTTTCTTTCGAAGCCTTCTCATTTTTCCCGTAAATCCATTGCAAATATACGCTTTTTTTCTAAAAAAGCAAAATTATCTTATTATCAAGCAAATAGCACAAATTCTATTTACATGAAATTAAACGGGCATATGAAAGTATTTTTATTATTTTTGTCTTGAATTTTAAAAACCAAACATTTTGAATATAACGATTGTAGGAACAGGTTATGTAGGGTTAGTTACAGGAACTACTCTGGCAGAACTTGGCAATTCAGTATACTGTGTTGATATTGATGAAAAAAAAGTTGAAGGTATGAAAAACGGCGTAGTTCCCATCTATGAGCCAAACCTTGAAGAAATGTTTCTAAGAAACATCCAATCTGAAAGATTATTTTTCACTACCAATCTTAAAGAGGCCTTAGACAAAAGTGAGGTCATTTACCTGGCACTGCCTACCCCTCCCGGTGAGGATGGTTCAGCAGACCTTTCCTATGTTCTCCAGGTAGCCAATAATATTGGTGAGATGATGACAGAATACAAAGTTATTGTCAACAAAAGTACGGTACCCGTAGGAACTGCTGATAGAGTAAGCAGCGTCATATCTTCCAAAACAAACATTCCTTTTGATGTAGTTTCAAATCCGGAATTTTTAAGAGAAGGTTTTGCTGTAGAAGACTCCATGAACCCATCAAGAGTGGTTGTAGGAGCAAGCTCTGAAAGAGCCAAAGACATTATGTCTAAAATTTATCAACCCTTTACCAATACTGGGATTCCGATCATCTTCATGGATGAAAAATCATCAGAACTTACTAAATATGCCGCTAATTCATTCTTGGCAGTAAAAATTACTTTCATGAATGAAATTGCCAACTATTGTGAAAAAGTAGGTGCAGATGTAGACAAGGTAAGACTGGGAATGGGAAGTGATGACAGAATCGGGCACCGGTTTTTATTTCCGGGCATCGGCTATGGAGGAAGCTGCTTTCCTAAGGATGTAAAGGCGCTTATCAAATCCGGAAAACAGGAAGATTTCAACTTCCAGATTTTGGAAGCTACAGAAAATGTAAATACGACACAGAAGGTAATTCTGGTTTCTGAGATAGAAAAATATTTCGGAGGAAATATTAAAGGCAAGAAAATTGCTATATGGGGGTTAGCTTTTAAAGCCAATACGGATGACATTCGGGAAGCCTCCTCTTTAGATAATATTGCCCTGTTATTGGAAAAAGGAGCTGAAATCATAGCTTATGATACTGTGGCAGAAAGCAACGTACAGAAACTTATTGGGGATAAAATACAATATGCAAAAGGAATGTATGATGCTCTGGAAGATGCGGATGCCCTATTCATTTCCACAGAGTGGCCTGAGTTTAAAAATCCTAATTTTGAACTCATGTCGAAAAAAATGAAGAATAAAGCTATTTTTGACGGTAGAAATATGTATCCGTTAGAAGTTCCTGAGCAGAATGGATTTTACTATAAAAGTATAGGAAGAAGAACAATTTTAAAATAGACAAAATGAAAAATATAATTATTACTGGAGGCGCCGGATTTATCGGTTCACATGTTGTAAGAGAATTTGTAAAGAACAACCCGGATAGCATGATCATCAATCTTGATGCTCTTACTTACGCTGGAAATTTAGAAAACTTAAAGGATATTGAAAACGAACCTAATTATATTTTCGAAAAAGCTGACATTACAGAACCTGAAGAGTTAAGAAGGGTTTTTGAAAAATACAATCCTGATGCGGTGGTACATTTAGCAGCAGAAAGTCATGTAGACAGAAGTATTACAGACCCGATGGCTTTCATTAACACGAATGTAAACGGAACAGCTAACCTTCTTAATCTTTGTAAGGAATTCTGGACTTTAAACCCGGATCATACTCATGGAAGATTTCCGGATGAAAAAAGAAAAAATTTATTCTATCATGTATCTACCGATGAAGTATATGGTAGCTTAGGAGAAACAGGATTCTTTTTAGAAACCACATCTTACGACCCTCAATCTCCATATTCCGCATCAAAAGCAGCTTCCGACCATCTGGTAAGAGCTTATGGTAACACGTATGGAATGCCTTTTATAGTTTCAAACTGTTCTAATAACTATGGGCCCAATCACTTCCCTGAAAAGCTGATTCCTTTATGCATTTCAAATATCATTAATGAAAGACCTTTACCTATATATGGTGATGGAAAGTATACAAGAGACTGGCTTTTTGTAATTGATCATGCCAGAGCTATCCAGCAAGTATTCAATGAGGCAAAAACAGGAGAAACCTATAATATCGGAGGATTCAATGAGTGGCAGAATATTGATCTGGTAAAAGAGCTTATCAAACAAATGGACGCTAAATTAGGAAAGCCGGAAGGTCATTCTGAAAAGCTGATCACTTTTGTAAAAGACAGACCAGGTCATGACAAGCGTTATGCTATTGATGCTACCAAACTTAATAAAGATTTGGGCTGGAAGCCTTCAGTAACGTTTGAAGAAGGTCTTGGAAAAACGATAGACTGGTATCTTGAGAATAAAGAATGGCTTGAAAATATAACCAGCGGAGATTACCAAAAATATTACGAAAAACAATATAACTAGTATCCATACACCAAAGGAACTACGTATGAAATATAATCAGACCTCTCTTCCATATATTTTATTAAGAGAATCTAAAAGAGCCTGATTCTATTTTATAAAAAGCATAGAAAAACAGGTTGGAAATCTCTGAAATGGCGATTTAAAATCATACAGACTATGCAGTAGAGAACATAAAAAAATAAAAAGATGAAAGGAATCATATTAGCCGGAGGATCCGGAACAAGACTATACCCTTTAACCATTGCAGTAAGCAAGCAGCTAATGCCTGTTTACGATAAACCTATGATCTACTACCCTCTTTCCACGCTTCTTTTAGCAGGAATTAAGGATATATTGATCATTACTACTCCTCATGACCAACCTGGATTTATCAAACTTTTAGGTGATGGGTCCCAGATAGGATGTAATATAGAATATGTTGTACAGCCAAGTCCGGACGGGCTGGCACAAGCTTTTATTCTCGGTGAGCAGTTTATCGGCAACGATTCCGCAGCATTGGTTCTGGGTGATAATATTTTCTACGGCTCTGAGATGGGAACTTTATTAAAAAACAAAACCAACCCTGAAGGAGGTGTTGTTTTCGCATACCATGTAGCAGACCCGGAAAGATATGGTGTTGTAGAATTTGATGATGACTTTAAAGCAATATCTATTGAAGAAAAGCCTTTACAGCCGAAGTCAAACTATGCCGTTCCCGGTTTATATTTTTATGACAACAGTGTGGTAGACATTGCCAAAAACATTCAGCCATCTGCAAGAGGTGAGCTGGAGATCACAGATCTAAACAATGTTTATCTAAGCCAGGGAAACCTTGAAGTGGGTGTACTGGACAGGGGTACCGCATGGTTGGATACAGGAACTTTTGATTCCCTTCATGATGCTTCAGAATTTGTAAGTGTCATCGAAAAAAGACAAGGCTTCAAGATAGGATGTATTGAAGAAATTGCTTTCAGAAATAAATTCATCAATGAAGAAAAGCTACTGGAAACAGCGGCTAAATATGGCAAAAGCGGCTATGGTGAATACCTGAAACAGCTTGTTCGTAAATAACAAAAAAATTTGTAAATCCCACACACTATTGGCTTTATGGCCAATAGTTTTTGCTTATAACAACAAATATCAATATATTAGTTGTTGATTTTCGTTTTTATGTGAACAATTATTCATAAAACGAAGAAATACGGTAAGAATTAATTATTATAAATTTGTAAAAACTTACACAGATGAATGAACCACAGCAAAAGTGGACAGAAACAATTGAAACCAATCACTCTTTATTTGATATCCAGCTTAAAGAAGTATGGAGGTATAAGGATCTGATTTATATGTTTGTCAAAAGAGATTTTATATCAAGCTTCAAACAGACTATTTTAGGACCGATCTGGTTTTTTATTAATCCTATTTTAACCACAATCGTATATCTGGTTGTTTTTGGTGCTATTGCCAAACTACCTACAGATGGCGCTCCACCAATTTTATTCTATCTCGCAGGTGTTACTCTCTGGAATTATTTTTCAGCATCATTACTGGCTACCTCAAGTACATTTTTAGGAAATTCGGCAATTTTTGGAAAGGTATATTTCCCTAGATTGGTCACTCCCTTATCAATTATTATTTCAAACTTCATGCGTTTTTCGGTACAGTTTTTACTGTTTCTTCTCGTATGGGGGTATTATCTAAGCCAGGGAAAGGTACATCCTAACATATGGATTCTGGCAACCCCTTTTCTTATTGTGTTGATGGCTTTTTTTGCACTGGGTGTCGGAATGATATTTTCAGCACTTACGACGAAATATAAGGATCTCAGTATGCTTCTAGGATTTGGAATTAGCTTATATATGTATGCTACTCCTGTTATTTATCCTACCTCAGCTTTACAGGGGATCTTTAAAAAATTAGCTTTCTATAATCCTCTTACAGGCATATTCGAATGTTTTAAATACGCATGGCTGGGGGTAGGTAACTTTTCACCATTAATGCTGGGTTTCAGCACAATAATTATCATCATTCTTTTACTGATTGGAGTAGTTGTTTTCAATAAAGTTGAAAAAACTTTCATGGACACAGTATAAAATGACAATTAACAATTTATTAATCAAAAATCAATTAATATATGCTGGCTTTAAAAGCAGAAAATATATCAAAACAATATCGCTTGGGGCAGGTAGGAACTGGTACATTATCTCACGACCTTAATAGATTTTGGCACAAAGTAAGAGGGAAAGAAGATCCTTATCTGAAAATTGGTGAAGCTAATGATAGAACTACAAAAGGGGAATCTGAATATGTATGGTCTCTTCGTGATATTAATTTTGAAATTGAACAGGGAGATGCTGTAGGAATCATTGGAAGAAACGGAGCTGGAAAATCAACCCTCTTAAAACTTTTAAGTAAAGTAACCAAACCTACCACCGGTAAAATATATACCAATGGGAGGATCGCCTCTCTTCTAGAGGTAGGTACGGGATTTCATCCTGAAATGACAGGACGTGAAAACGTATTTTTAAATGGTGCCATTTTAGGAATGACCCGAAAGGAAATTAAAAGCAAATTTGATGAAATTGTAGACTTTTCCGGGGTAGAACGATATATTGACACTCCTGTAAAAAGATATTCCTCAGGAATGTATGTCCGTCTCGCTTTTGCAGTAGCAGCCCACTTGGAATCTGAAATTTTAATTGTAGATGAAGTTTTAGCTGTAGGAGATGCTGATTTCCAAAAGAAATGTCTTGGAAAAATGGGAGATGTTACGAAAGGAGAAGGAAGAACTGTTTTATTTGTAAGCCACAACATTCTTGCTGTAAAAAAACTTTGTAATAAAGGAATCATTTTAGAAAACGGACAGTTGGCATTTGATGGAAATATTGACAAGGCCATTAAGGTTTATAATAGTGAATCTTTAAACAGGGATACATTTATGAAATGGGAAGAAAGTGATGCTCCTGGAAACAGCTTAGCTAAAATTCTATCCATTAAAGCCTTCTGTGAATCCAATGAATTTAATATCAATGAAGATATCACCCTGGAGTTTGATTTCATCAATTTTGTTTCAGGTCAAAAACTGAATATTTCATTTTCTGTTTTCACCGAAGATGAAATCTATGTCCTATCATCTCCAAACATTTACAGACCGGAATACAGTGCTGGAAAACATACTTCTTACTGTACAATTCCCAAAGATTTACTTAATTCCGGGGTATACTACATCAGTGTATTACTTGTTGGAGAAAATTTTACGATTATCACTGAATTAGACAAAATAATCAGATTGGAATTAAAAGATGTATTGGAAGGCAGAAGCGATTATATGGGACGATGGAATGGCGTTGTACGACCAAAACTAGAATGGAAAAATGATTGATCGCGTGAAAAATTTTTTCCGGTCTAAAGAAAAAGTAGATCTTCTTCTTTATGATTCTATATTTCCAAATCCACTTTCAGGATTTAGAATGGCAGAATTTTTGGCTCTTCTCAGTCATTATCAACATTCTAAAATTATTGTTAATCCCACCGATTACGAAGTAGTAGGCCAACCGGATTCTCAGCATTTACTAGACTTAAAAGCGTTAGAAAAAAATTCAGAATTAGTATATCACAAGACCCGATTGGGTTCTGTAGCAGATATATTACATTATGATGCAAAACTTTTCTATTGTGTTTTTCTGAATGTCATATATGACTGTTTGCCATACCTGGAAAAGAATAAGACGGATTTCATTTTCACATTATACCCGGGAGGTGGTTTTAATATCAAAGATGAGTCTTCATTACGAAAATTAAAGAAGGTCTTAACCTCTCCTTGCTTTAAAGGAGTGATTGTCACACAGGAATTTACCCGAAACTTCATCATTGAAAAATTAGGCTGTCCACAAAACAAAATTCATTACATTTTTGGAGGAATTATACCTCAAAATTCACACAATGTAAAAAGAGAACGGGTTTATAAAAAAGAAGATTCACTGAATATTTGTTTTTGTTCAGCAAAATATATGGCTCAGGGACTTGATAAAGGGTATGATATATTTATTGATGTAGCCAAAATGTTGCTTAAGAATAATTATAATGTCAAATTCAGTGTTATCGGTGGATTTGATCAGGATGAAATACCTCTTGATGAATATTCTAAAGATTTTATCTTTTACGGCTACAAAAAATATGAAGAACTATCCGAAATATTTTTAGAACAGGATATAATCATTTCTCCCAACAGACCATTTGTTTTAAACGATGGTTCTTTCGATGGCTTTCCTCTGGGAGCGGTTGTTGAAGCAGCCTTAAATGGAGTCATTCCCATTCTAACCGATGAGCTTCAGCAAAATTCTCATTTTACAGATAGTGAAATGATTATTACTAAACCTGATGCAGAAGCAATTTTCCATTCTATTGAAGGTTTGATTAAAAATGAGAAAATTGTACATTTAATGTCAAATAATATTCAGTCGAAAAGTAAGAAGATATATTCTCATGAAAATCAACTCAATCAAAGATTAAAAATTTTAGACATTTATATATGATTAGTGTAACCCAACCTTTTCTTCCTCCACAAGAAGAATATGAAAAATATTTAGATGGCATCTGGAAGCGTAACTGGCTCACTAATATGGGCCCTTTAGCCAGCCAGTTAGAAATGCAGCTTAAAGATCATCTTAAGCTCAACCATTTGCTTTTTGTAACCAATGGGACAGTAGCTTTACAAATGGCTCTTAAAGCATTAGAAATTACAGGAGAAGTTATTACAACTCCATTTTCCTTCATAGCAACCACAAGCACTATTGTATGGGAAGGCTGTACTCCTGTTTTTACAGATATAGATCCTAATTCTTTATGCATAGACCCTTCAAAAATTGAAGATGCAATTACAGAAAAAACAACGGCAATTCTTGCTACCCATGTTTATGGCAACCCCTGTGATGTGGAAGCTATAGAGATTATTGCAAAAAAACATAAGTTAAAAGTGATATATGATGCAGCTCATGCTTTTGATGTAAAAATAAATGGCAGATCTATTTTTGAATATGGTGACATTTCAACATGTTCATTGCATGCAACCAAGCTTTACCATTCTATTGAAGGAGGTTTGATAATTACTCAAAATGCTGATTTACTTAAAAAACTAGCCTCTATCAGAAACTTTGGTATTTCAGGATATGACTCTTTTTCAGAATTAGGAATCAATGGCAAAAACTCTGAATTTCATGCTGCGATGGGATTAGCCAATCTGAAATATATTTCTGATATACACGAAAAAAGAAAAGCATTAACAAGACTTTATGATGAAAAACTGAAGGGATTGAAGGCTTTCAGACCGCGCTGGCATCAAAAAGCTAATGAAAATTTCGCTTATTATCCCATTATTTTAGAAAGTGAGGACTTGTTGTTAAAATTAAAAGCGGAACTGGATAAAAATGAAATCTTCACCAGAAGATATTTCTATCCTAGCTTAGCTTCAGCACTACCTTATCTTTCCAAACTAGAACTTCCTATAACCGAAGACATTTCAAAAAGATCTCTTTGTTTACCTTTATATTATGATCTGACGTTTGAAGAAGTAGATTTAATTTCAAGATTAATTTTAAGAATACAAAATAATTAATTTATGCTAATAATAGGAGCTAAAGGTTTTGCAAAAGAAGTATTAGAAGTTTGTCATCAAAATTCAGAGCTGGACAACCTTGCATTTTATGATGATGTCAATGATGATGTTACCGGTAAGCTTTATGATAAATTTCCAATATTAAAATCAATAGAAGAAGCTGTAGAATATTTTAAGTATACTGATAACAGATTTACTATTGGCATCGGAAATCCTATTCTTAGGGAAAAGCTTTATAATAAATTTACAGAAATAGGAGGTATTTTTACTTCCACGATAGCAACAACAAGTATTATAGGACATTATGAAAATGTTATTGGTGAAGGATGCAACATTATGCAAAGCACAGTCATTACTAATGATGTTAAAATTGGCAAAGGAGTAATTATTAATCAAATATCTTCTATAGGACATGATGTTTCTATAGGTGATTTTGTTGAAATTTGTCCCAATGTTTCAATATCCGGAAACTGTTTTATAGGAGATAAAACATTTATTGGAACCAACGCTGTTGTTCTTCCGAAAGTTAGTATTGGAACCAACGTAATTATAGGCGCAGGTTCTGTAGTAACTAAAGATATTCCAGACCATTGTACAGCAGTAGGGATACCTGCCAGAATACTTACTAAAAATTAATATAATGTCAGATCATCCTTTGGTAAGTGTTATTATGATTACTTATGGTCATGAGAAATTTATTGAACAAGCTATAAGCAGTATTATACAACAAAACTATGATGGAAACATAGAAATTATCATAGCTAATGATCACTCACCCGATAATACTGACGAAGTAATAGTGTCTTTTTTAGAAAAAGCCAAGATTCCTGAGAATTTTATTGTAAAATATACCCGACATGAAAAAAACAAGGGAATTATGCAAAATTTTTCATGGGCACTTACTGAATGTCGGGGCAAATACAATGCAATTTGTGATGGTGATGATTACTGGATTGATCCATTAAAGATTCAGAAACAGGTAGATTTTTTAGAAAAAAATCCAGATTATTCCATTCATAGCGGTCTAGCACAATTATTAGAAAATGGAAATCTGACTACTTTTATTGGAAATCCACTTCGTAAAAAAACATATGAAATAAAAGATTTTTTTTCGAAAAACAATTTGATTTCCTGCACATGTATGTTTAGAAAAAACAAAATAGACTTTCACTATCTTGAAAATATTTATTTTGGAGATTGGATGGTTTATATAAATACCTTAAACTCATTCCCAAATTCTAAAGCATATGTTTCGGACGAATGTTATTCTGTTTATAGGGTTAATGATATGGGAACAATGGCACAAATAACCGGAATAGGAAATGATGAAAAACACTTTTCACAAATTTTAAGAATACAGCAACTATTTAAAACACGATATACCCCTGAAGATGTTAAATTGATTAACAGATATACATTGAATTTATACGTGTATTATCTGCTACATCACCAGTTTAAAAAAATGCTCACTACAGTTTTGAAAAACTTCAAACTTGTCCGTTTTAACTTTCCAATACGTAAATATCTTTCTTATTTCCGCTATAGAAAACACTTATCAACTCCTAATTAAGTCATTTATGTCCCCATTAATTTCTGTCATCGTTCCATGTTACAATCAGGCTATCTATTTAGATGAGTGTCTACAATCTGTATGGGATCAAACCTATACCAATTGGCAATGTATTATTGTCAATGATGGCTCTACTGACCATACAGAAAAAACAGCAAAAAAATGGATCGAAAAAGACAGCAGATTCATATATGTGTACAAAAAAAACGGAGGCTTATCTTCTGCAAGAAATGCAGGATTGGAAAAGGCTTCAGGAGATTACATTCAGTTTTTAGATTCTGATGATACTATCCATTCGGAAAAGTTTACAAAAAGCCTTTCCTCTGGAACAGAATATTCATTAATGGTAAGCCAGTTTACTATTTACAAAAACCAAACACACTATCCCGGTTACAATCGTGTTAAACAGGACTTTTTAACATTTGAGGGTATTGTATTTGGATGGGATTTAAAATTTAGCATCCCTATTCATTGTTCCTTAATCTCAAAAAACTTACTTGATGGATTTCTTTTTGACACATCTTTAACAAGCTGTGAAGACTGGCTAATGTGGATTTATGTTATGAAGGACCATCCAAAAGTACTTCTCCTAGAAGAACCTCTAGCCCATTACCGTAAAGAAGACAGCAATAACAGTATGTCCTCTGACCTTCATAAAATTCTTCATCAAAGAATAAAAATTCTTCCGATACTGAAGAAATTATATGGTGATGATCTTCATGACAGGTTGGCTTATCACATCATTGAAGTTCGCTCTTCACAATTTATACAGATGAGGAACGAATTTAATAAAGTAACCGGAGGTAAGGTCATTTCCGGCTATCTGGCTTTAAAAAAATATTATTATAAACTTTTTCAGAAAAAATGATTCTATCTGTAGCCCTCTGCACCTATAATGGTGAAACATATATCGCAGAACAGCTGGAAAGTATCCTCAGCCAGGAAAAACCGGTATCTCAAGTTATCATCTGTGATGACGGTTCTACTGATGGAACATTGAAAATACTCTCTGAGTATACAGCACATTTTCCAGACATTATCAAGGTCTATCAAAACCCAGAGAACCTGGGTTATATAGGAAACTTTGAAAAAGCAATGAGTTTATGTACTGGAGATCTTGTATTTTTATGTGATCAGGACGACAGGTGGTATAAAAATAAAACTACAGTTATTACCGATAGATTTGAAAAAAATCCCAACATTAACATTATTTCTCATAATATTAAACTTTTTGGTAAAGCCATAGACAGTACAGAAGAGACAACCTATTGGGATATAGAATCAGTTAACCCTGAACAATTTAAACATCCTAGAGATATCATAAAAAGGATATTATACCAGGGAAATATATTTCCAGGAATGAGTATCGCTATTCGAAATACATTCCTAAAGGCTCATCTTCCGTTAAAAAAAATTAATCCGGTTATTATCCATGATTACGAGCTTATGCTCGTAGCCTCTAACAAAGATTCAGTATGGGTAGAAAAAAACATTTTAGGCCAATACAGAATCCATCCGAAACAAAATATTGGATACAAAACTTTTTCCCATTTTAAGAATGAAAAAGAAGCTCTATCCCGCGATTCCCTTTTTACAGTATTCAAGAGATTCTCCTTTGTAAAAGAAACAATCGCTGGACTTAATTTAGATCCATCACTGGAAAACGGATATAAAGCATATTGTCTTCAACAATATAAAAACTATCTTAAAAATCTCCCCCCTTTGGAACGCTGGATAACCCAAATGAAAATGAAATACTATTTTCATATATTTGATTATCTGAAATAACCTATTGGTAACCATAGATAGTAAAATTGTTCCCCAGCCCAACACAATTAATGAAAAGAAACAGCATATGATTATTGGCAACGGTATTATAGCAAATGCAATAAAATCTTATGATACAGCAGATATTGTCTTTTTTGCATCAGGAGTTTCAAACTCCCTGGAAACACGAACATCCGAGTTTGAGAGAGAACTTTCTCTTTTAAAAACAGTACATGAACAAAATAAAGAAAAAAAAATCATCTATTTTTCTACGTTGAGTATTCATGACCAATCCAAACAGGAAAGTCCCTATGTCATTCATAAAAGAAACATTGAAGATTATATAAAAAATAACACTGAAGATTATGTGATTTTGAGAATTGGTAATATAGTGGGTAAAGGAGGAAATCCCAATACGCTTTTTAATTTTCTTAAAACACAGATCACGAACGAAACTGAATTTGCAATCCATAGCAAAGCCAGAAGGCTGCTTTTAGATATAGAAGATATTTCCAGGTTCTTAAAATCACGATGTTTACAAGCGTCCAATAAAATTATCAATTTTTCATTTCCATACAATTTTGATTTAAAAGAAATTGTCATGGCTATTGAAAAAGAGACCCGTCAAAAAGCTCGTTATTCAGAAGTAGATGAAGGGGATTTCTACAAAGTAGATTTTGAAGAGGAAATAATGACATTCTTTTCGGGGATTAGTCCAGAAAATTATCTTGAAAAATTAACTCGAAAATACATTTAAAATGCCTGTTATTCATGTAATTATCGTCACATATAATGCCATGCGATGGGCAAAAAGATGTTTTTCAAGCTTAGAAAACTCTTCATTGCCAATACGATGTATCGTCGTAGACAATGGATCTACAGATGGTACACAGGACTATATTAAAACCCATTTTCCAAAAGTAGACTTTATACAGTCTCCCAAAAATTTAGGATTTGGAAAAGCCAATAATCTAGGTATTGAAAAGGCATATAAAGAAGGTGCAGAATTCTTTTATCTGATGAACCAGGATGCATGGCTTTATCAAGACAGTATGGAAAAAATGCTAGATATTTATTATCATCATCCTAACAAAGACGAAATTGGGATTATCAGCCCTTTTCATATAGATGGCTCGGAAAAATATCTGGATATTTTTTTAGATCAGTATATCGCTAAGAACTATGAAAAAACCAGACTGATTTCTGATCTTTATTTTCAGACATTGAAACCTTTTTATGAAATCCAATTTGTGAATGCCGCCCACTGGCTGTTACCCAGAAAAACAATAGAGACCGTAGGTGGTTTTAATCCTTACTTTTTCCATTATGGAGAAGATAATGAGTATGTGAACCGCATTCATTTTCACCAGCAGAAAGTATTGATTGTTCCCGGAAGTAAAGTGGTACATGACGGTGTTCAATCACTTAACAAAATAGATCGTACAAAGTATGAAGATGTCCGTATTGAAGTCAATATTATGAATCCAAATCTGCCCAATGCTCTTGAACTTGAAAAAAGAGCCCTTAAACAAAGCATGCTTAAAAATATAATGACGGGTAATATCAGTCAATATAAACAGCTTTCAAAGAAGTATAAAAAAATATCCAGAGACGGGGAAACATTAACAGGATTACGAAATCAACTGACTCAGAAAGGTAGTACTTTTCTTAATCTGTCGTAAATTAGCCAATACAAAAAATGAAAATTAATGATGAAAAATAAAAGCCTATGTGTGGAATAGCAGGAATTATAAGCAGTAATGCCAGAAATTATCAGGAAGAAATAAAAAAAATGACAGATTCCCTGATACACCGGGGTCCTGATTCCTCGCATTATGAATTTTATGATAATGCAGCCTTAGGCCATCGCAGGCTCTCCATTATAGATTTATCTGAAAATGGAAAACAGCCCATGTTTTCCAATACCAAAGATGAATGTATTGTTCTCAATGGAGAAATCTACGGATATCAGGATATTAAAAAGGAATATGCCGAATATCCTTATCACGGGGAATCTGATACAGAAGTTATTCTTGCCATGTATCAGAGAAAGCAGGAAAACCTGATCCATGAACTTCCGGGAATGTTCGCATTTGCCATATGGGATAATCAGAAAAAACAATTATTCTGTGCCAGAGACCGCTTTGGAGAAAAACCTTTTTACTACGCTATTGGAAACAATAACGAATTTATTTTCGCTTCGGAAATAAAGGCCATTCTGGCCACTGGTCTCATTCAACCTAAGGTAAGCCCCGACGCCCTCTCTCACTATCTTCAGTACGGATATGTAAGTACCTACCAAAGTATTTACAGTAATATATATACCCTACCTCCTGCCCATCAGCTAATCTGGAAAGAAGGGAAAATTAGTGTATCACGCTATTACAGTTTACCGGCAAAAGACAGAACGATTAGTCTTTCTGATGCTAAAGATGAATTTTTGTATCTCCTCAAAAATGCAGTAAAAAAACAGCTTATTGCAGACGTAGAAGTAGGAAGTTTTCTAAGCGGCGGATTGGACTCTTCCTCCATTGTAGCATTGGTAGATGAATTTCTACCTCAGCAGACTACCATCAGTTTTGGATATGACCATAAAGATAACGAGCTGAAATATGCTAAAGAAATTGCAGATAAATATAAAACCAACCACATAGAAGTCCATGAGAAAAAAGAGGATCTTGTCACTTCTCTATTAAAGATCACTCCTTTTTTTGATGAACCCTTTGCAGATGCTTCCTTTATCCCACATTATGAGATCTGTAAAGCAGCTAAGAAGAACCTTACTGTAGTCTTATCCGGAGATGTAGGAGATGAGCTTTTTGGCGGTTATCATTTTTATACCGTTGAAAACAAAATGAAGCAGCATTTCAGTTATAAAAATATAATGGCTCAATTTGGATTAAAATTATATCAAAAGCTGAGAACCACTTCTTTCATTACTCAAAAGAACATACAATATAACTCTATCCTTGATTTCCATTTGAATGCTGTAAGAAACGACTTTAATAAAGGAGAACGTGGGCACCTCGGTATTTTTTCAGACTATCTGCAGCCTTACAGTTTCGCACCGGATACAGACTCGCTCAATGATATTATGAGAACAGATCTTGAAAACTATGTTCCCGCCAATATGATGGTAAAATCTGACAGGATGGCTATGGCTAATTCATTGGAAGTAAGAACCCCGTTTCTTGATCTGGATTTTGCCGAATTTTGTATACAGCTACCCGATCAGTTGAAATTAAGCAATACCAATGACAAGATTATTCTTCGGGAAGCTATGGGATCATATTGGACTGAAACCATCAGAAAACGTCATAAACAAGGATTCGGACTAGGGGTAAAGAATTGGTTTGCCGAAGAAAATCTCATGAACTTCTCCAATGACATGCTAAAAAACCCTAATCATAAAGTATTTAATTTTATTGATTTTAAAGCAACTCAAAGCTATCTGAATAAAGATGAGAAACACTGGAATCTTTTGCAACTTGCCCTTTGGGCAGATAATAACCAATCTGTACTATAATGCTTGATATTTCTGTAATCATCCCTGTATATAATGCTGCTGAATTTTTAGAAAAATCAGTCATCTCTGCATTACAATTTGAAGAAGTTAAAGAAGTTATTTTGGTTGAAGATAAATCAACCGATGATTCTCTGGAGATCTGTAAACGAATAACGAAAGAACATTCAAGGGTTAAACTTTTTCAGCATCCTGACCAAGAAAATCATGGAGCTGCAGCTTCAAGAAATCTGGGAATTGAAAAAGCCGTAGGAAGCTTTATCACATTCTTAGATGCAGATGATTATTATCTCCCAAATAGGTTCGATGCAGAGAAGGCGATCTTTAATGATTCAAAAGTAGACGGGGTTTTCAACGCCGTAGGCATTGAATATCTTACAGAAAAGGGAAAACAGGAATTCCAGTCTAAATTCAGTGATAATACACTTACTACCGTCAATTATCCTGCCGAGGGAAAAGAAGTATTCAGAGGACTTTTAGGGTTTACACCGAAAACTTTCGGTACATTCTTCCACCTGAATGCATTAACTATAAAAAAGACTGCCCTTGAGAAGCATTCTTTAAAGTTCAATAAAATTCTGCGTGTCCACCAGGATTCCGATTTCATCATTAAGCTGGCTTACCACTGTTATTTAAAGTCCGGTATTATAGATCAGGCTGTAGCGATGAGAGGCATACATGATGACAACAGAATTACAAAGATTATAAGATATTCCCCACAATACAATCAAAGGCAGTATCTTTTCTGGAACTCTTTGTACGAATGGTCTAAGCCATTGCCGTTAGAACCGGATTATGCTCAGCATATCTATCTGCAGAAAAAAGCATTTGAGCTTTCTGCAAAAAAAGGATTTTCAAAAATAACGAGCTTATTGGCCGCTGTTCTTAAAAACCCCAATATATTGCGGACAAAATACAGATTCACCTATTCTCATTGATAGATCTCAATACTCTTCAAATAGTAATAAAATATTAATATTCTGTCTAAAAGGAGTAAGAGATTACTTAAAAATACAAAGCCTCTATTCATATATTTATAGAGGCTTTATGTTTAATATCCGATACATAAAAATTATTTTATTAACGAGATTCACCCTGCTCAGATAATAAGAAATTACATTTTAAGGTTTATTATATTCAAAAAAGCAAATATTTCATTATATCATAATACTAAGGATTGTAAAACTAGAATTAAAAGCTTAAATTTCGTACTTGAAATGGCAGTGTAAAAAAACACAATTAATCTATTATAAAAAGATGAAATGAAGATTTCAGTAGTTATTCCCGTCTATAACGCCGAAAATTATGTCCTTCAGGCAGTGGAATCTGCTCTTCAGTTTGATGAAGTTTATGAAGTAATTCTCGTTGAAGACCAGTCTCCGGACAATGCACTTCTTGTATGTCAGCAGATCGCTGAAAAATATGATAGAGTACAGCTTTATCAGCATCCGGATAAAAAAAATCACGGAGCGGGCCCAAGTAGGAATTTGGGTATAGAAAAATCAACCGGAGATTTTATTGCATTTTTGGATGCTGATGATTATTTTCTCCCTAATAGATTCGATGCAGAAAAAGAGCTCTTTAAAAATCCAAAAGTAGATGGTCTATATGGAGCACTTGGTGTTCATTACTATTCTGAAAAAGCAAAAAAACAATACTACAGTTTATTCGGAGACAGGCTTACCACTGTTTATAAAAAATATGACACGTACAATGTTTTCCTGGGACAGCTTCACATGCTTGGAAGCTTTGGGTTGTTCAGTATTGATACCTTAACAGTCCGCAGAGAGGCATTGGCAAAAAAAATGAATTCGTTATTCCAACCTCATCTGAGAATGCATGAAGACACCGAGTTTCTACTTCGGCTGTCTTATTACCTTAATCTATATCCCGGAATCATTGATCAGGCAGTAGCAATACGGGGGGTACACGAAAATAACAGAATAACGAAAATAAATTCACGGGTAATAAATCCTGCCATATCAAGAACATTGCTTTGGAAAGAGATCAAAACATGGTCAGAAAGTGAAAATGATATTTCTGAAGAGGTGAGACTTCATATTGACAGAATGTATCGCAGCTTCGAGATTGCAAAAGCCCCGGTATTCAAAAAATGGGGGATGATTATCAAATATCTGTTTACAGATTATAAAAGTATAAGATCCGGCCTTTATAATATTAACTTCAGACATTCACTGGTCTGATGGGTGATCCCGGGACGTTCATCTCATTTTACAGACCTATATCTCCACTTTTTTAATTATTTTTTAAGCTACAAGTCTTTATATTTGATTATCTTGCAACATACAAATGATCAAAAAAATTCAGCTAACAAAAAATGAAAATTTCTGTAATAATTCCTGTTTATAATGCCGAAAAATTTGTTTCTCAGGCAGTAGAATCAGCCCTTCAGTTTGATGAGGTACATGAAGTCATTCTGATTGAGGACAGATCTCCAGACAACGCACTGCAGGTATGCAAACAACTTATTGAAAAAAACGACAGAATAAAACTCTATCAACATCCTGATAAAGGAAATCATGGTGCCGGCCCTACCCGAAATCTGGGAATACAAAAAGCTACCGGAGATTTTATTGCTTTTCTGGATGCGGATGATTATTTCCTTCCCAACAGATTTGATGCCGAAAAAGAACTTTTTAAAGATCCAAAAGTAGAAGGTGTCTACGGAGCGCTTGGCGTCCATTATTATACTGAAAAAGCAAAAGAACAGTACTATCCTGTATTTGGGGATAAACTGACGACAGTACATAAGAAACATGGTCCAAAAGATGTTTTTCCAGGGCAGATTTATCTGTTAGGAAGCTTTGGACTGTTCAGTATTGATACCTTAACAATACGAAGAGATGCTCTGGTAAAAAAAATGAATATTTTATTTAAAGCCAGTCTGAGACTCCACCAGGATTCTGAATTTTTATTTCGCCTTTCCTATTATCTGGACCTGTATCCGGGTATTTTAGATAAAGCGATAGCCATGAGAGGAGTCCATGAAAACAACAGGATTACCCAGGTAGATTCAAAGAAGATCAACCCGGCTACCACCAGAGTTCTTTTATGGCAGGAAGTTGATAACTGGGCAAAAAATGAAGAGACAATACCTGACCATATCAAGCTTCATATTAACAGAATGTACAGAAGTTTCAGAATCGCAACAACTCCTGCGCCTCAAAAATGGGGAGTGATTCTAAAGCATTTGATCTCTGACTACCCAAGTATACGCTCCGGTATTTACAATATTAATTTCAGAAAAAATTTATTTTAGCGTTTCCCTATTTTGATAGAGTCTGCCATTCTGGAAGTAAAAATTTTGCTTGAATTCTGGTACATATGGTTTCCGTCAGTATACATATACGTTTCGCTCTCCTCTGAAAAATCAAAAAATTTCACATTCTGTTTTCGTGAAACATCCTGTAATAGCTTGCTGAAATTGGGGAATTTTTTATTTTCAATCGCCATAATGCCTTTAGAAGCAGGAATCCGGACGAGATACACCGTTCCTTTAGTTCTTAAATAGTTAATTATCTCATCAAAAGCTCTGAGACGTTCCTGCGACAACTCGGCTTGTTGAGCCAATGCCTGATAGAACACTTCTTTTTTGGTAGTTCTGGCAGCCACAGAATCTTTATGCATATTCACATTAATTTCCATCCATCCGTCTTCATGAAGAAATGAATTGGATTTCCCGACTGCATCTGCTCTTTCCGTGTATATTTTGAACCAGCTTCTTGTATAATGTTTTAGCAGGTATTCATAATTGGGTGATCTGTCATAGGTGTACACATCATTCAGCGGAGAATGCTCTTCCGGAAAATCTTTACTGTTCTTAATATTTTTATCCAATGATAAAGTCCATGGACTTACTGTCAGAATGAAAATTCCATTTTTGGTCTCAGGGTCCAACTTCCGTTTTAAAGCTTTAAAGTAGATCTGTCCATAGGGTGACTCAACAACATTGAGAGAGAAATTATCAAAATCCCCGGAAAGTTTCTTTTTTAAAACACTGGGTACAACGGCCTGTGATCCCCTGGAATCCCCCAAAATAATATTCTGGGGCTTTTTAACCGCAAAATGCATATAATTATCATCAGTATTTCCGTCAGCATAACTTCCAAGCACAGCAAATACTGCCACTACTGCCACAAAATAAGGTCCTATTTTTATTAAAAACTTCTTCATGCTAAAACTGAAAATAAATAAATTCATTATTCCCGAAATTGGCATAACGGAGAATGATATAAATAATAACCATATAAAAAATACGTCTCATCCATGGATTGAATCTTTTTATTTCTAATCCGTGAAACCTTTCTCTATTAACCCACTCTACCACAAGCATAAACCCAATCAGCGCCAGGATTTTCACAGGCAATGAATGGGGCAAAGCAAAAATTCCGGTACTGCAAATTCTCTTTATATAATCTAAAGCCTGGGTTACAGATTCTGCCCTGAAAAAAATCCAGGCAAAGCAAACCGCTAAAAAAGTAATAAAGATCTGGAAACACTCTTTAAAGGAAGGTAATAGTTTTCCCTGTGCTGCTACTTCAATATTCTGACGGTTTTTATTCATTATCAGAAGAGGCATAAAATACAGGGCATTGAGCCCTCCCCAAATAATGAATGTCCAGTTGGCTCCATGCCAGAATCCCGAGACAAGGAAGATCACAAATGTATTTCTGATCTTCATAGAAAGTCCTCCTTTACTCCCTCCTAATGGAATATACAGATAATCCCTGAACCATGAAGAAAGTGAAATATGCCATCTTCTCCAGAATTCGGCAATGTCTCTTGAGAAATAAGGAAATGCAAAGTTTTTCAGAAGCTCTATTCCAAACAGCCTGGAAACCCCTAGCGCTATATCTGAATATCCGGAAAAATCACCATAGATCTGGAATGCAAACAATACAGCTCCTATTACTAAATTTCCAGGGCTTTCCGTCTGATAGTTTGTAAAGATCTCATTCACTAAGGGAGCACAATTATCTGCAATGACCATTTTTTTGAAGAACCCCCAAAGTATCTGACGCATGCCATCCACGGCCTGGTCATAATTAAATATCCTCGTTTTCTGTATTTGAGGTAATAGATGGGTAGCCCTTTCTATCGGACCCGCTACGAGAAGAGGAAAGTAGCTGACAAATACGGCATAATCTGTAAAATTACGTTCCGCTTTAATCCTTTTTTTATAAACATCTATCACGTAAGAAAGTCCATGGAATGTATAAAATGATATTCCAACCGGAAGGATAATTTTAAGAAGCCAGACATTCGCTTTGAAGCCTAATCCTCCAAGAAGTTCGGCAAAGCTCCCAACAAAAAAGTTATAATATTTAAAAAAACCCAGAAAGCCGAGATTGATAACAATACTTAATGTAAGCCAAAATGTAGCTTCCCTTTTATTTTTACTGTTTTCAATCTTAATACCTGAAAGATAATCCAAACCAATAGAAAACATTAGCAAAAAAAGAAATCTCCAATCCCAGCATGCATAAAAATAAAAACTCGCTAACAGCAACAACCTGTTTTGATTCTGAAATTTTTTATTGAAAACAAACCAATAAAGACAGAATACAATTGGTAAAAAGATAAGAAACCCTATTGAATTAAATAACATATTGCCTTTTTAGAAGTTATTGATATTTAAATACCTCCCATAAATCAATAAGCCATCTATATCGATGTTATTTTTTGGGGGAACATTTTTTATTTCGATCATTATGAGTGTTTTAAGTTACATAAAAATAAATATTCTCAACTAATTTTTATTTTTTTAAGATAATCCCTGAGCGGTTTTTCAATAAACTGATAAAATAAAGCAGAAGTCATAATAAGAACTCCCATATAAATCCAGAATATAGTATCAATCTCAAAATTATACTGTTCCAGAATTTCCCTCAAGATATATAAAACAGGGATATGTGTTATATAAACAGCATAGCTTGCTTCCCCTAAATACTCTAAAGGTTTTAATGAAAATATTCTGGTCAGTGTCCCATTATTTTTCGATATCAAAATGATAAGCGGAATAAACAGCAGTGCCATCAAACCATTATGATAGAAAAGAGGTATAAAGATCAACGCCAATAGTATCAATAAGAAAATGACAATGACAGGAACATCATAATTCTTCTGCTTATGATTTTTTACAAAAAACAGCCCTGCCAGATTTCCTACCAGAAATTCATTAATATGCATCAATGGGAAATAATACAGCAGTTCATGACTTTCCGTATGAGGTCCTTCATAATATAAAGAACCAGCATAAAGACTACAAAATACCTGGGTTATAACCCAGATAATGACCGTAATCACCCAGACACTTTTATTTCCTTTAGAATAAAAATGGTTATAGAGTAATGGAAAAATAAGATAGAACAAAAACTCTACAGAAATAGACCAGCCCGGAAAATTCAGGATCATAGCCTCTCCGGGAATCCAGCTCTGAAGCCCCAACAGGTATAAAAAAGCTTTATAAAAACTGAAACCTGAATATCGGGTGATCAGATAGAGTAAAAGTCCCAGTACATATAATGGATAGATTCTGGCAAACCGATTTTTGTAATAATCAAAATAGTTAATCCTGTCTTTCTTATGATAGGCTACGATCATGATAAAGCCGGAAAGAATAAAAAAATAGCTTACCCCTACGTTCGCTTTCAGAAAAACATTAGAAATGTAATCTATTTGGTATAGAAACATATCTTTATTAAAATGGGAAATGACAATAGCCATAGCCGCAAGAAACCGGGTAAATGTAATCTGGGTTATCTTCATAAAAACGGCCAAACAGTCATGTTATACATTGTATTTAATGTTTTTTATCCAGAAACCTTACTATATTTTTATTGCTGTAAAAAAGAATCATGAATTATTTTCATTGAATAACCTCTTATACACGCCGTTCTCCATCTTAAAAAAAGAAGGAACAAATTGTCTACTGTACTGCTTATTTAATAAAAACGCCAATATATTTTCCTTCGTATTCTACCACTGTAGTTTCAATATTGTTTTTTTCACAAAAATCCTGATAAGCAGAGTTATCGCCAATATCGTCACTGATAAAAACTCCTCCTTCTCTCAGATGCTTGTAAAGCTCATCATAAGCCCACATCCTGCCATTATAACTCTTATCGGAATCATAGTGGAGAACATCAAAGATCTTATTTTCCGTGAAAATCTTGGGTAAGGATTCCTTGTCTGCAAAACGGAATAATTTCCAACCTCCTTTAAGGTTTTCCGGAACTACATATCCTACATATTGATCACCATCCTGTGCCAGGTAAGGCATATCTGAACTGTATAATGTTCCGTTTCTTTTTACCAATGATAAAAGCGTAGCCAATGAAGACCATCCATAAGCTACTCCAGTTTCTACTACATGCTGAGCTTTAGTAAACTCGCAGGCATAGTAGATAAGCTCTAAAGCTCCTGGACCACCCATTTTTACAGGGCAAATCCTTTCTTTTTCTGCTGCTGCAGCTAAAACTTCCTGGTAATTGTTACGGAAAGCATCTATTTCAAGCCCAAAAAGCTTAGAAACGGCTTCTTTTTGTGATACTGCTCTTCCAGCGGCCCAGGAATTGGTTTTGTCTTTTCCTTTAAAGGCATTGCCTCTGTTTACAGTATTTTTAATAATTTTCCGGCCCAACTCCGGATAAAGATCAGGTCTTTTTAAATACCCGATAAATGTTTTGAGAACTCTAGTTATTTCACTCACTGTGTTGCCTTTAATTAAAGCAAAAATAAAGATTTTTTTTCATTTATCTAAAAACAGGCTATATTTGTGTAACTCAAAGTGAAAAAAAAAAGTTACAATATGCTTTATAATTTTTTTGAAAAAATTCAAAGAAAAAAACAACTGTCTTCTTTAAAAAAGCACCCTAACGTATTTTCCCAGAATATAAGGATTGGTGTAGGCAATCATTTTGTCCTGGATAAAAACTTGAAAAAAGTGAATATTGGGCAGTCAGCAGATTTTAGAAACTATATTTCTATTCTTGTTTTAGAAAATGCCTCTTTACAGATAGGGACTGATTTTTTTATGAATAACTTCTGTTCAATTAATTGTATGGAACATATCTCCATAGGGGATCATACATTATTTGGGGAAAATGTAAAACTCTATGATCATAACCATTGTTATGAAACATCTCCTGAGTTTAAAGTATATCCATCAAAGTTTAATAAAGCTCCTATAAAAATAGGCAGCAATTGCTGGCTTGGAAGTAACGTAACCGTTCTCAAAGGGGTAACAATAGGTGACAACTGTATTATTGGTGCCGGATGTACTATTTATCAGGATATTCCTCCCAATACACAGGTAATCAATAAGCAGGATTTAATTTTAAATCCGCTCTAAAATACCAACACAGATTTTACATAGAATGAAGAAGAAAATCTCCATTATTGTACATAAATTTTTCAGATAATGTCAGAAAACGAAAAAATAAAAGTTCTTTTCAGACACCGGTCTATGGAAATGGGTGGTGTGGAAAAAGTTATATTAAGCATGCTCAATAATCTAAACCCTGATAAATTTGACATCACAGTATGTCTTAATCTCAATCAGGGAGAGCTTAAAGACGAATTTCCCCACCATGTAAAAAAGGTATACCTTGCCGATGGTAAAGAAAGCTTTTCTCAAAATGCACTAATCCATAAATTTCAACTTATCCGCAGGAGGTTAAAACTTTCGCGTGCTTTAAAAGATCACAAAATTTCTGATCGTATATTAGGAAACAAAAAGTTTGATATTGAAATTGCTCCTACTTATGCGGCATTTTCGTCGGTTATCAATTCCAGCAATAAAGATTCAAAAAAAATAGGTTGGTTCCACTCTGAGATCAATGTCCCGGGCATGAAACCTTTAGTTCCGGATATTCTTGAAAATTTCCCACAGTTTGATCATATGATTTACTGCTCACAAAAGATCAAGGATATTATGCATCAGTCTTATCCGGATCTGCAGTATCCCGCTGAGACTGTTGTAATCAATGCTATTCCGATAGAGGAAATTAAAAAGAAGGCAGAAGAAAAAATAGAAGACTTTCCACAGGAAGGGCCCGTTTTTGTTTCTGTAGGCCGTCTCCACAACAGAAAAGGTTATCACAAATTAATTGATGCTCACAAAAAACTGATTGATGAAGGATTCCATCACCGTGTTGTCGTGATTGGAAACGGAGAGGAAATGAAAAATCTGACACAGCAGATTCTCAACAACAATGTTCAGGAAACGTTCATTTTATGTGGGAATAGAATGAACCCTTATCCGTACATTAAAAAAGCAGATTATTTTATCCTTTCTTCAGAATCCGAGGCCTGGCCTTTAGTGATCGCAGAAGCATTAATTCTTCAAAAACCAATTATTGCTACCGATACAGGAGATGTAGGAGTAATGATTAAAGATCGTGAAACCGGTTATCTTATCAATTATGACACGAATGAAATGTATGAAGCCATGAAAACATTTCTAACTGACCAAGAACTTATATCTCATATCAGAAAAAATCTGGAAACCATTGAAGATCAGTTTGACAATCAGAAAATATTCAATGCAGTAGAGAGCATCATCAACGATCTTTACCAACGTTGATTATTGAGCAGAATATCCGCCGTCTACCACAAGATTTGAACCGGTTATCCATTTCGCAGCATCGGAAAGCAAAAAGATACAGGCATTAGCAACATCTTCAGGATTTCCAATTCCAAGAGGATGTTTTTTAAGAATTTCTTCAGCAGCCTCTTCACCAATGTCGGCAAACATTTTTTCCAGAATAGGGGTATGTACCATGGCAGGGCTTATACTGTTGACACGGATATTACTCCTGGAAAGTTCCATAGCCATAGAGCGGGCTCCTGAAATGACAGCACCTTTGCTGGAAGAGTAAGCAGCCTTCCCTATCTCACCGACCATTCCTGCCACAGAAGAAATAAAAACAAAACTAGAAGCTTCGGTTTTATATTTTTTAAGGGACAAAATTTTAGCGATTTCAAATCCTGCAATTACATTCACAGCAAAAATATCATGATACAGCTGGGGAGTATGCTTTTTAAGCGGAAGCGTTTTTTCTACTCCTGCACAATGAATAAATCCTGAAATCTTTCCTATCTGCAACACTTTTTCCGCAATCAGCTCTTCAAGATTCTCACTTTGTGCAATATCGGCAATGATAGTCTCCACTTTAGTATAAGGAGCCAGCATTGATACCGTTTTCTGCAGCTCTTCTTCATTTCTAGCGACCAGGATCAGACCTGCTCCGCTATTACTGCATTCTACAGAACAGCTTCTCCCGATTCCGGAAGAAGCCCCTGTAATAAGAATAATTTTATCTTTTAATGAAAACTGATTCATTAATCTTCAAAGTTTTCTTTACCAATAATATCTACAAGATCAGATACTTTTTCAATATCCTTAAATTGTTTTGTATCAATTTTTTTATTGAAATTTTCATCCACGAAAGCAATCACAGAAAGCAGGCTGATTGAATCATAACTTTCCAGTTCTTTCAGGTTAGTATCCAGCGTAAGCGCCTGATCTTCTTCTAATTCTTCTTGCAGTTTTTCTAAAAAAACAGATGTCTTCATATTTCTTATTTTATGTTTATACTTATTAAAAATCTAACACGGTTGCTCCCCAGGAATATCCTACTCCAAAACCTGCCAGTAGAACTTTATCACCTTTTTTCAGTATTCCTTTATCCATCATATTCTTCAAAGCGATTGGAATAGTAGCTGAAACTGTATTTCCGGTTTTCTCCATGTCAATATAGAATTTTTCTGTCGGTATTTTGGTTTTTTTCCTAAGATAATTGAGCATAAAGGAATTAGCCTGATGAAAAACAAAATGGTCGATATCATCCATGGTAAATCCATTCACCTCCATTGTTTCTTTTACAAGCCCGGGGATATTTTCTATGGTAAAATTAAAAATCTCCGGTCCATTCATATAAAGATTTTCAGGGTCAAACTCATTATCAGGACTCAATTCAAAATCTGTACGGAATGCTCCTTTTTTTACAATAAGGTTTTCTGCACCACTACCATCTGTTCCCAAACAGAATTTGTAATCTCCTGCATTTTCTACCTGCTCAATAATAGTAGAAGCAGAAGCATCACCAAATATGCTTCGGTTTCCTTTATCTTTCGGATTAATATGCTTTGTATATGTTTCAGAAGTGACTAACAATATATTTTTAGCAATTCCGGCAGCTATTAAACCTTTGGCAAATGCCAGGCCATAAACAAACCCTGAGCACCCCAGATTAAAATCCATAGCTCCTATATTTTTTCTCAACCCAAGTTTATCCTGCAAAATACAGGCTGTTGTAGGAAGAAAATAATCCGGACTTTGGGTACAGAAGAGAATAAAATCTATTTTACTCCGGTCATAATTTTCAAAAAGTTTCTCTGAAGATTGTACAGCAAGATCCAATACGGTCTCATGAGCTGCAGAAATATGGCGCTGTGAAATGCCTACTTTTTCATGGATTCTTTCGGAACTCCATTCGGGAAACTCTTTTTCCAAATCCTTGTTGGTAAGAACCAATTCCGGCAAATAATATTCTATTTTGGAAACTTTTATCATATAAATTCTTTTTCTTTGCAAAAGTAAAAAACAAATTTACAATAATGATATTCATATACCGACTAGTACTAAAAATATATTCCGTCTATCATACTTTTCTTAATAAGGCAAGTTTGGAGGCGGCTCAATATCGTGGTATGAAAGTAGGAAAAAATTTCAATATGCCGGACAAAATTTATTTTGGAACGGAACCTTATCTTATTGAAATTGGAGATGATGTTAATATTGCCGCTGGGGTAAGATTTGTTAATCACGGCGGAACAACTACTTTATTGAGAAAGCTTCCCGGATATGAGGATGCAAGAATTTTCGGAAGGATAAAAATCGGAAATAATTGTACCATTGGGATCAACTGTGTGATTACGCAGGATGTACAAATTGGAAACAACTGTATATTGGGAGCTAATTCTGTATTGTCTCAATCTATGCCCGACAATTCTGTTTTTGTAGGAAATCCAGCACAGTTTCTTTGTACAATTGAGGATTATGGCGATATTGTTTTAAAGAACAATCCGGAATACCCTCGGGAACTTGAGAAGGACCGTAAAAAACTGGATGAATATATTAAGGCTAATTTACCTTATAAATTTAAAAAGGCCCGAAGAATCAGATAAACACTCTATACCAAAACACATTTATTAAACCATTGATGAACAACACACCTCAAAAGAAAAAAATCCTAATCAGAATCGGTTCTCTTCGCCATGGTGGAGCAGAAAAGGTTTTGGTCAATTTTCTTAAAAATCTCCCTGAAGATAAATATGAAGTAGACTTACTGATTAATCTCTACACCGGAATGTATATTAAGGAGGTTCCGTCATGGGTAAATCTATACTACCTTTTGAAAGGGGAAATGATCACTACTAACAAACCTCATGAGATTCCTGTAAAAGCTTTCAGGGTACTGTATCAAAAAATGTTTTTATGGTTCCCGTCACTACTCTACAAATTTATTTTAAAGGATAAAAAATACGATATAGAAATAGCTGCTATCCATGGCATGTACAGAGAGCTGCTATCCAGCCCGCAAAAAGATTCAAAAAAAATCATCTGGATCCAGAATGACATCTTTAATCTGAAAGAATACACTCCGGATGTAATCAGACAGCTTTTCAAATTCGACAGAATATTGGTAATCTCCAATAAACTGAAAGAAGAAATGCAGAAACTTGCCCAAAATGAAAGGGAACAGCAGGCTGTTATCAAAATCTTTAATCCTATTGATAAAGGAGATACTTTAAAAAAAGCAGACCTTCCTATTGACGATTTTCCATTTTCAAAGAATCTTCCCACTTTTGTCACTATAGGGACCGTATATCCACAGAAAGGCTATGACAGGCTTCTGGATGTACACAAAAAACTTATTGATGAAGGGCTAAAACATCAGATCATCATTATTGGTGACGGATTTGATTTTGAGAATATTCAGTCAAAACTTAACCATCTTGAACTTCAGGAAACAGTAAAAATGCTGGGATTCAGAAATAATCCTTATCCTTATTTGAAACAATCAGATTTTTATGTCATGTCATCAAGGCATGAAGGATTTCCTACGATTATTGCGGAAGCCCTTATCCTTAATAAACCTGTAGTTTCTACGGATGTATCCGGAATCAAGGATCTTCTGCAGGAGGGAAAACTGGGTATCATTACTCCCAATTCGGAAGAAGGAATCTATGAAGGAATGAAAAAATTCCTCCTGAATAAGGAGCTTGCCAGCCAGTATGAAAAGGAAATTGCAGCAGCAGACCTTCCATTTGTGCTTCAGAAATCGGTAGCGCATCTTCAGGAAATTATTGATGAAGTATAAAATATTTTGTTATGCCAGACTACACAGCAATACAGAAAGATTTTTACAGGGAAAGCGGCAAATGGCTTTCTACTTTTGAAATTTTGAAAAAATGTATCAATCCTAATCTCCATTATATTTATCTATTTAGAAAAGCTCAGAAAAGTAATAAAAAAGCTATTTCCGGACTATTCTGGAGAATTGTTTTGAGGCATTTTCAAATAAAATACGGCTTCCAGATCTACCCTGAAACTGAAATCGGGGAAGGATTATATCTGGGGCATTTCGGGGCACTGGTTATCAATCCTAAAACCAAAATTGGAAAAAACTGCAATATAGCACAGGGGGTAACCATTGGGCAGCAAAACCGTGGTAAGAACGAAGGTTTTCCAGTGATTGGTGATGAAGTATGGATTGGACCCAATGCAGTGATTGTCGGGAGTATCAACATTGGAAACAATGTATTGATCGCCCCGAACTCATACGTCAATTTTGACGTGCCTGACGATTCTATGGTCATGGGAAACCCTGGAAAGATTTACCCTACCACAGAAGCGACAAACGGTTATATCAACAATAAAGTTTAATTGGTCACCCCATTCTTTTTGTTAATAAGATACGCTACCAAAAGATTGGGAAGCCAGCATAGCCAGGCTACAGCAATGTAGGAATTGTCCGGATCCTGTGTGATACTCTTTAAAATGGGAAACCAGAGTCTTAATGTTACTGCAGCAAAGGTACAGGCATAGCTGTATACCATGAATTGTTGATGCTTTACTATGTTACCTTTGGTTATATACACTACTGCTGCCAAAGTTGTGATCAACCAGATAATTCCCAGGCAAACAAATCCGACACATGACACAATTCCTCCGTTAGCATACACTCCCATATAAATTGCAGAAACGGAACTTATCAGCACTGAGCCTACGTAGAGTTTTCCAATGACTCTGTGCATCTTCATATATTTATTTCTGAACTGGCTTCCAAACTGACGCCAGCCAATGAAGAGGGAAATTCCCCCAAAAATAATATGCGCGAAAAATGCAATTTTCCAGATTGAGTTTTGAAGCACCTCCAATGATTTGGAACCCAGAAAAGTGTTTTTGTGTTCAACAAAAACATAAATTAAAGGATAAGCACCAATAAGCAATGCAAAAATAGATAGGATAACAAATAAGAATCTCTTCATAACAGTTGATTAAATTTTCTGTAAAAATGAGGATAAAGAAAGGCTCAACTGTTCCAAAATGAAAGATGAAACAAATATTATATCACTTATTATGTGACACTTACTCTTCTAATGTAAGATTTTGACTTTTTAGAAACTCTCTTGGAGAACAATTCATATATTTTTTAAAATTCCTGTTAAATGAGGTTTTGGAATTGAACCCGCTTTCAAAAGCCAGTGATAAAATCGTGTACTTTTGGTTTTCAGGAAGCATGGCTATTCTTTTAAACTCCTCAATCCGCTGTCGGTTGATATAGTCATAAAAATTTTTATTTTCCAATGAATTAATTGTCTGGGATAATAGGTTGGGATGAACATCCAACAGCTGCGCCACATGATTCAGATTCAGATCCGGATCTTTATACAGCTTTTCGTGTTTCATCTTATATACCAGTTTTTCATAAATAGCCTGTATAACATTATCTCCCGGAGAGTTTTTCTGATACTTTGCCACATTATGATCAGCTTCTTTTTCACCGGTAACATCAACGGCAATCGGTAGATCCAAAATACCCACACGACTGATACCGAAATAAGCTGCAACCAGAATAAACAAAACAACCATGGAAAAAATAAGAATATCATTCCTTATGATAACTGCAATCCATATGAATGCAATCCCCGTAATCAGATAATAGGACCAATTCAGGTTAATTTTTTCAGTATTAGAGTATTGATCGGAAATTTCTTTTTTGTATTTCCTGACTGCAAGAAGACTTAATCCCACATATAAAATTCCGGATAAAATCATTAAAAATTTGATAATATCACTCAACACTTCATATCCCTTACCCTTATTCTGATAAACCGTCATCCTATCCTGTGGAGGCAGCATTAGAAATTGAAGTAAAATCATATAAATCATCAAAACAGGTACCCAATGCAATAGCCACATCTTTTTCCCCGTACTTCTGCCTGTAAGGCTCAGAATATACAGATACAACATCGGACCATGCATGAAAGGAAAAGGAATTTCAAATCCGATGAGATAAGGAAATTTTAAATAACCTCCCGAGCGGAACAACACAAAGAAAACAAGATGTATTCCTATAATCAGAAACCAGAAGGCCAAAAGAAAATCTACAGTTTTCTTTTTCTGCTTTCCCAATATTAGAAAAGATGAAAAACAGGCAATAACAATTCCTGCCCAATAAAATATGCCCAGATCGAAATCCTCCATTGAAACTATAAGGTTAAAATCAGGACCTTAATTTATTCATTTTTCCACAGTAAATGATTATTTATTTTGAATATACTGATCCACAGTTCTTATGAGCAACAGAAAATTTTAAAAATATTTTAATCTACATTTCTCAAATTCTAATTTATACTTTGTAATTTTATCTTAGTTATTTAAACGTTTGAATTATAATAGTGCCAACACTTACTGTAAGACAAAGTATACCGGTTTATTAGACATGATTTTAAGCATATTTTAATATTAAACTTTGTTAAAACTGGTCAATTCTTCTGCAAAAAGTATATTTTTGTATGATTATTGATTTAGTCTATTGATTTTGGAAATAATTTAAACGAAATAAATAATTATAAACTTTTAAAAATTTAAAATTATGTCACAATCGTACAAAGTTATTTTTGAAAACAACAAAAAATGGGTAGAATCCAAAGTATCAGAAGATCCACACTTCTTCGAAGAGCTAGCAAAAACTCAGCATCCTGATTATTTGTATATCGGATGTTCAGACAGTAGAGCCACAGCGGAAGAACTGATGGGTGCAAAACCGGGCGAAGTTTTTGTTCACAGAAATATTGCCAATGTTGTCAACACTTTAGATATGAGCTCCACAGCAGTAATCCAATATGCTGTAGAACATCTTAAAGTAAAGCACATTATAGTATGTGGACATTACAACTGCGGTGGTGTAAAAGCAGCGATGACTCCTCAGGATTTGGGATTATTAAATCCATGGCTGAGAAACATTCGTGATGTTTACAGATTGCATCAAGCTGAACTTGATTCTATTGAAGATGAAGACAAGCGTTATGACAGACTTGTTGAACTTAATGTTCAGGAGCAGTGCATCAACGTTGTCAAAATGGCTTGTGTACAGGAAAGATATATCTTAGAAGAGTATCCTGTAGTGCACGGCTGGGTATTTGACCTTAGAACGGGTAAGATCATTGATTTGGAGATTGATTTTGAGAAAATCTTAAAAGACATCCAGAAAATCTATAACCTTACGAGTTCAGACTGGGTCATGAGCAGAAAAACAAAGTAGTTTTTCTAAAAAGAATGTGAAATGAAGTTCTGGAGTATTATTGTATTAACGTTTTTTCTAAATTTTACAGCGCTGCCAAGCATAGCTGCGGTTGCAGGCTGGGATATTTTGAGAACCAATATAATAGTGAACGAAGAAGAACCGCATTCTCACCCGTCTTCTTTTATTGTTTATGAAAAAGCTATTCCGAAAACTTTAAATGTATTCGATTATCTGAAGTTTTCGGAACCTGATTTTCAGGGAATGTCTTTTGTACTGGTAGATGATTCTTTTCATCTATCCCCTTTCCTTAGTATATTTTCTCCTCCTCCGGAAGCTTAACTCCATAGTTAGATTTTTTTGATACCTATTCTCTATCAACTTTTTGATATTGAATACACACGTACTTTAAAAATTAAAAATTTTTCAACTTTTATAACAGACTTATTTAAAGACAAATAAGCCGGTTATTTCTCACAGCTTCACATCATGAAAAAGACATCATTAATAGGAGGAATTAAGGAGAATATTCCTTCAGGACTCGTGGTATTTTTAGTGGCACTCCCACTATGTTTAGGAATTGCGTTAGCTTCAGGTGCTCCCCCATTATCCGGTATTATTTCCGGTATTGTAGGTGGCCTGGTGGTAGGATTCCTTAGTAATTCAAATATTTCAGTCTCCGGACCTGCTGCAGGTTTAACGGCTATAGTGTTAACAGCCATAACAGATCTTGGTGCATTTGAACTCTTCCTTTGTGCGGGGATCATTGCAGGACTGATTCAATTAATTCTGGGATTTGTAAGGGCCGGAAGTATTTCCAACTATTTCCCGAATAACGTTATCGAAGGAATGCTTGCCGCCATAGGAATCATTATTATTTTGAAACAGATTCCACATGCCTTAGGATTCGATAAAGATTATGAAGGACATGAATCTATTTTTGACAATGGCTTAAACTTCGGATATTTTACTGAATTATTGGGAGCCATCCAACCCGGAGCCATCATTGTTACTTTAGTTTCTGTTGCCATTCTTATCGCATGGGATAAAATTCACGTACTGAAAAGGATGAAAATGCTTCCAGGAGCATTGGTTGCAGTAATTGCAAGTATTATTCTAAATCAACTATTTAAGATGGCAGGAAGTTCTTTGGCTATTGAAACTCAACATTTGGTTTCTTTACCGGTTCCTCAGTCTTTGGAAGATTTTAAAAACCTGATTGTCACTCCTGATTTTAATGGTTTTACCAATCCAAAAGTATGGATCGTAGGAGCTACTATTGCTATTGTTGCATCTATTGAAACCTTACTTTGTATTGAAGCATCAGATAGATTAGACAGACAGCGAAGAATTACGGATACTAATCTTGAGCTTAAAGCACAGGGAATAGGGAATCTGATCAGTTCATTTATTGGTGGTCTTCCTATGACGTCTGTTGTGGTAAGAAGTTCTGCCAATGCAAATGCAGGGGCAACTTCTAAAATATCAGCTATTATCCATGGACTTTTCTTACTGATCTGTGTACTTTCTATACCTGTCATTCTTAATCTAATTCCATTAGCTACTTTGGCTGCGGTATTAATTTTAGTAGGGTATAAACTGGCAAAACCAGCTACATTTAAACATTTCTGGCATTTAGGAAAATTCCAGTTTATTCCATTTGTAGCCACTGTTGCAGCTGTTGTAGCAACAGATCTATTAAAAGGAGTAGGAATTGGTCTTGCTATCTCTATCTTCTATATCCTTCAGGGAAATATGAAAAGAGCTTATTATCTAAGCCGTGAAAAGCTGGATGATGCCGATGGGATCAACATCAAATTAGCTGAGGAAGTTTCATTTTTAAATAAGGCAGCTATCAAAAAAACACTTAAAAATATTAAACCCAATTCTACGGTAACCATTGATGCAAGAAGTACTTCGTACATTGCTACTGATGTACTGGAAATGATTCAGGACTTTGCCAATATCCGTGCAAAGGAACAGGATATCATGGTAGAACTTTTAGGCTTCAAAACTTCATACAGAGATTATGAAAGAAGTGAAGATTCCCATATTCTGGTTACCCATAAAAGAGCAATGTAGTCTCATTACTCATCAACTTTTTTAAATTTAAATTCAAAAAACAATTACATACTATATGAAAGCACATACATACGAAACCCAATCGACGATTACTCCTGAAAAAGCATTAGATTTTTTAAAGGAAGGAAACCAAAGGTTCGTAAACAATCTTAAAGCTAACAGAGATCTGCTTGAGCAGGTTAATGCTACACGTGAAGGACAATGGCCTTTTGCTGTAGTTTTAAGCTGCATAGACAGCCGTACTTCTGCAGAGCTTATCTTTGATCAGGGATTAGGAGATGTTTTCAGCATCAGAATTGCCGGTAATTTTGTTAACCAGGATATTCTGGGGTCCATGGAGTTTGGCTGTAATGTAGCCGGCTCTAAACTTATCGTAGTATTAGGTCATACTAAATGCGGTGCCTTAAAAGGAGGTCTTGATGCAGCACAGATTGAAGGTCTGGGAATGGATAACCTCAACCATCTTATCAACCATTTTGACCCTATCATTAATCAAATCATTGAGGAAAACGAAGAGCGTTCATCAAAAAACAGCTCACTTTTGGAGAGACTTAATCAGCAAAATGTAAGAAGCGCGATCGAAGATATCCGTAAGCAAAGTTCAACCCTTCGAAACCTTGAGAATGAGGGTAAGATTAAAATCGTGGGTGCAAACTATAACGTTGAAACAGGATCTGTAACCTGGTTATAGAAGATTAATATCCTTATAGAAGTAGGCAGATCTTACCTCACTAGCAACTATAATAAAAGGCCATCGAGTTTCGATGGCCTTTTCATTTTATGTATGCTCCTCAATACAGAACCTTATTTCCCGTTGAATGCAGACATGGTATTATTCAATCCTGCAAAAACAAAGGAAAGGCTTGCCTTAGAAAACGTTTCAATCCTTTCGGGAAGTTTCTCTGCTTCTTCTCCACTCCATGTACCCAATACATAATCTACCTGACGTCCGGCAGAAAAATCGGCAGAAATTCCAAAACGGAGTCTTGTGTAGTTTTGTGTCTGTAGTACTTCATTAATATTTTTAAGTCCATTATGTCCGGCATCAGAACCTTTTCCTTTCATCCTCAACGTACCGAAAGGAAGCGCAAGGTCATCCGTTATAATCAGGACATTCTCTAGAGGGATATTTTCTTTCTGCATCCAGTATCTTACAGCGTTTCCTGAAAGATTCATATAAGTATCCGGTTTCAGTACAAAAACCTTTCGGCCTTTGTGTTTACCTTCAGCCATCCACCCAAAATTGGCCGTGTTGAAAGAAACATCAAGTGTCTCAGCAATCTTTTCGGCTACTTTAAATCCTATATTATGACGTGTATTTTCGTACTCTGAGCCTTTATTTCCCAGCCCAACTATTAAATATTTCATCAGAAATTTTTTGCAAAATTAAGAGATAAAAAATAAAAAACTCAACCTTTGGAAGGTTGAGTTTATATATTATTAAAAATAATGTTATTGCGGTTTGTAAATATAGTTTACTCCATATCCTTTTGTCATATAAGTCTGTGGATCATAAACGTAATTTGTACTCTTTACAATCGGGTTAGGGATAGGTGGAGTAAGATCTGTAAACGACCATCTCTTAGGATTGTTCGGAGACAATATAAGACTTTCTTTATCATTAAGATCTGTATTTAAAAGTCTTGAAATCTTGTATGCCAATGGTAATAATGTGAAAGGACTGATCTCATTATCATAAGCATAATATTCATAGCTATATTTTGTAGTAACAGCTCCCATTACTCCTCCGGCCATAGGACCGTAATGTCTTATTACTTTGGAAACATTGTCTCCAGAATAGGTATAAGCTGTTTTTGAGAAGTTATCATAAGCAAATGGCGTTCCTGTTATATCCGGACCTGTTCTCATAATGATAGAATCCAGTTTTGCAGTCGCAGCACTATACTTCACGCCATAAAGCGATTTTGTTTTTCTGAGAAGTGTCTGTGGTCCCGGAGTAGTAGCCGGTGGAACAGGTGGAGGTCTTCTGAATATAGAACGGTTTTCAGAAATCATTTCCAATCTTCCGGTATTTCCATAAGTAAGCAGTCTGGTAAAAGAAACACTATCCTTATCCAGTTTTCCGTTTCCGTCAAGATCCAGGAATCCGTTAAAGACAATCTGGCTGATCTTATCTCCACTATACATTACATTAGTGATGGATGCACTATCTGTGATTACTGTATTCACAAGAAGTCCACCATAATGATATTCTGCTAATGTATCTTTATCTGTAATTTCTTTATATAATGCTCGGGGACCATTTAACCCTCCTGTATTATTCAGATCTATTAGTGGATTTCCTTCTTCATCCACTAAATTTTTGCAGGAATACACTGAAGAAAATCCTGCTATTAATAAAATAAAATAGAAAAGTTGTTTCATTTCCTGGTAATTGATTATTTTTTGACAAATATAATTTTTTTTTGCATAAAAATTATATTATTATTTATATTCCAATAAGATTAATAATTGAATTCTTTTACAAATTTTTATAACTATAGGTCAGTTTTTGATTTTTCTCAATCACCGGATATCCCTGATCATAGGTATAACTTTGTATCGTATTAACTCCAGGAGCCGGCGCTGGCATCTGAATATACGTTGACGTAGGGTTGTTTGGAGACATTCTGTAGAAATTGATCGGATTCATCAGACCTCTCATGATAAAAAACACTTTT
Source organism: Chryseobacterium sp. YR221 (assembly GCF_900176315.1). NCBI lineage: Bacteria > Pseudomonadati > Bacteroidota > Flavobacteriia > Flavobacteriales > Weeksellaceae > Chryseobacterium > Chryseobacterium sp. YR221. The sequence goes on along the minus strand of NZ_FWXM01000004.1, from coordinate 340,404 downwards.
GGAAGTGTAGAGAAAGGGCTTTTCTGAGAATCGTAATTTTGAAAACTATAGACCGTTTGAACAGCTGTAGTCATGTCGGGAACACCATTGATATTCAGGATTCCTTTAGAACTCGTCACCTTAAAAATATTATCTCCGGCATATACAAAAACGTTTTCTACGAATACATTGTAGGCAGATATCCCCCCTGCTTTTCTTTTTTCAAGAATCTTGGTAAGTTTTCCTGCTACATCATATGTAAAAGCATAATCACTGATGTATGATGTTCCGGCCAATGAACCTGTTGCCACACATGAAGCATTATAAATCTGTCCATTAATATCCGGAGTTACATTAAACTCATAAGACAAACTTCCTGGAGTCTGGCTTGCAAAATTAATTTTAGTGATTTTTTTATTGGTATTGTAGGTTAACGTACTTGTATAATTGGCGTTAGAATTATCATCTTTAAAAACAGCTTGATTTAAAACTCCGGCCGCTGTAATATATTCTTCCTGAGAAACATTATCCATACTGATCTTTTCCAGGATCTTTTTAGGGACAGCTCCTTCATCAGGATTTGGGATTGATTCTGTAGGGTCAGATGTTGTATTGCATGATGCTAATACTCCTAAAAGGGCAACTCCTGTAAATATTTTAAGAAAGTAATTTTTTATCATAGAAAAATTAGTTTTAATAACGCCAAATATAATTCAATTTTCGATAACAGCATACACTCTATTCGAACAAATTCACAATAAATGGACTTAAAAACAAAAAAAATCTAAAAACATAACGTTTTTAGATTCTTAATTATTATATTTTCATGAAAATTAATAAGGCTGTAGTACCGACGTTGTCAAAACGGACTGTGCCATATCATTATTCAGTACTGCAGTATCCACGGCTCTTCCTATTCCCAGTACCGGTATTGGTGTACCACTTAGCGTACGTTTAATACAGGCCACTTTTACCACATATTTGTTTTTGGGAGTAAGATTAGAAAGAGTGGCATTCAGATTAAAAATTTTATAAGCTCCTGCGCCTCCCAGCAATACATCTGTTCTTACAGCTCTCAGTCTGTCATCTACAAAAATCCCACACGCAAAACTTGCCGAGCCTTTTGCTGTTTTCTGAACAGTAGTTTGAAATGAGAATGTTACTTTATTGTTTCCATTGGTTACGGAGAAATTATCTAATGCCGTTGGCAGTACGGTCCAATCTCCGGCTAAAGGATCACCTTCGTTATAAGGAACAGCTGACCCGCTGGAGCTAAAAGAAACCCCTGTCTGATCTGCTACGGTATTGATAGAAAATACAGACATACTTCCCTGCCCATCAGCAATTTTAATGGCTTTCCAGTCATTGGTTGCCATCGTTGAGTTGTTATGAAAGATATCTCCACTCGTTCCTGCAGAACCTTTTAAAAGATCCGTACCTCCTGTTCTTAATTCTTTTCTGACATTTAAATCTCCATTCACATCAAGTTTATTTGTAGGATTTGGTGTATCGATGCCCACTTGTGCATTCATCCATACAGCCGCCAGTAAAAGAGATTTTATAAAAAATATTTTTTTCATGATTTGATTTAGTTTATAATCGGGTTAAACACCTCAGGAACCTCATATACATCTACTTTCAGAGAAGACTGTGCAATAAAGCTGTTGATATTAGATGCTGCATTGATTCCGATAGTAAGCGTTTTACCTGATGCACTCCCATAAGATGCCAGTCTTGCACATCCTACACTTACTGTATGAGTTCCTTTTGTAAGGTTTTCAACAATTCCGATCTGGGTATGGGTAAGGAAAGGCTGTAGAGAACCAATAGCTTTCAGATTTCTCTGTCTCAGATTCACTAATTTATCATCCACAAAGATTCCACAAGCGTAGTCTATGGAAGTATCGGTAGCCCCATTTGCATCAAAATTAGCCTGTACTACCGTTTCAAATTGAAAATAAGCTTTGCTGACTGTACTGTAGACATTGATATCCTGTGAAAGCCCTGCAATTTTCTTGAAGTTACTCAAAGTACCATATTGCGTACCTTTATTAAAAACACTGCCTCTGGAAGTTGTTATATTAGACTGTTCATTATAACTAAACCTGATTCCCAGTTTATCGGAAAATGAATTATTAAAAATCAGATAAAATTTGTTCGGTTCATATTCAGGAATACGAAGGGTTTTCCAGATTGGAGGATATCCTTCACCCTGTGATACAAGTAACTGGTCATTATTTCCCTGAGATAAAGAATTATCAGAAGAGTCATACACCGCAATTTTATCTCTTAAATTAAGGTCTCCATTTACATCAAGTTTTGCTTTTGGAGAGTCTGTATTAATTCCCACCTGAGCAGACAGTAATAATCCTGCCGGAAGAAGTAAAGTCAATATTATTTTTTTCATCAATTGTTAGTTTTTATAGCTTACAAATTCAATCACATCCATTTTCATCGTAGACTCCAGTGTAAATGCATTAGATACTCCATTGGAATCCTGTACATTTCGTCCTATCGTAAATTGTGATGAAGTACTGGAAGCATCAATTTTTCTGCATGCAATTTCAATTTTATGAGCACCTACAGGTACATTTTGCTCAGTATAATTAAGGGTGAAAATATAGTCCTGGATACCTCCTTTTTCAGAATTATTATTAGATTCTATTCTGTCAGGACGGACAGCTACAAGCTTTCCATTTCTGAATACCCCACACGTAAATCTCACATCATTGATCACAGTAGCTGTTGGCGATTTCATTTCAACTCCTGTCTGGAACTGATAGGTTAATCTGTTTCTACCATTTTTTATGGTAAAATTATTTTCAAGACCTGAAATCTTTACCCATTTACCTTTAGTACCATCAGTGATATTGTCTCCTACACTATTTTTAAAAATATTATCTCCTGCAACACCATTGGTAAGGGTGGTGATACCCACCTGATCTGACGACAAATACGAATTGATCAATTTGTATTGTCCCTCTTCCATAAAGGAAACATTCAACGACTTCCAAACAGGAGATTTACCCTCTCCCTGAGAAACTAAAATCTGCCCGTTCAATCCGGCATCACCTGCCTGAGTGGAGCTTCCTCCTACTCTAAGTTCTCTTCTTAAAGTAGTTTTTCCATTCACATCGAGAGTTGACTTTGGTTTAGGTGTCCCGATTCCCACCTGTGCGTTGGCATAGAATGAAAGAAATCCAGCAACGAAATAAATAGTTTTTTTCATAATTAAGGACTGCAAAGGTACAAATTAAGAACTACAAAAACCTCCACCATACATACCTAACACCATAGAAATAAACACATTACACCATAGAATTATTCGCACATAAAAGTAGAATTATTACTACACAAGCATACTTTATCTGCTTATTCTGGAACACGCTGCTCCACAACCTCCTTCTACAACGAGGCTTGCAGCTTTATTTTTATCATTAAAAAGTGATATTATATTCTCTAAAACCGCTTTAACTCTCTAATTAATGAATATTTTTAATCAGAAAGCTGACAACAATCACAAAAAAACATATAAAAACTTAAGTTTCTATATGTTTTTTCAGCTCCCGGAGAAGCTTTATCATTTCGAAAACCGGATCTTACTGATGTTCGATAATCGCTTTTAGTAACAGATTAACCTCATCTACATTTTTCACTCTTTCCTTTCTCATCATGAGCTGATTACCTTCTTTTCCTGATTTTTCTTTAAGCTGAGCTTCAGCGGGGTTTCGGGTTAAATAATTAATGATATGTCTGAATCTGTCTGTCTGGTAAAATTTATCCTGAGGATTACCCGGGAAATATCCTAAAAACACACCGTTTTTCATCACAATCTTTTCAAAGCCTATATCTGCTGCCAGCCATTTTAACGCAACACTTTTCAAAAGGTTTACCGCTTCTTTTGGAAGAGCTCCAAAACGGTCTATTAATTCAAGTTCAAATTTATGGAGATCCTGTTCATTGGTTATTTCCGCAATTTTCTGATACAATAACAGCCTTTCTTCCGTATTGGAAATATAAGAATCTGGCAGCATAAGTTCAAGATCTGTGTCGATATTGACATCCTTTACAGACTTGAACAGCTTCTGTCTGTCCTCTTCATTTTCAAACAGGTTTTCAAAGTCTGCATCGTCTTTAAGTTCTTCAAGAGCTTCCTGCATTAATTTCTGATAGGTCTCAAATCCCATCTCATTGATGAATCCGCTCTGTTCCGCACCCAATAAATCTCCGGCTCCACGAATTTCAAGATCCTTCATAGCAATCTGAAAACCACTTCCCAGATCAGAAAACTGTTCAATAGCTTCCAGACGTTTTCGGGCATCAGAAGTGATCATATCGTAAGGTGGTGTAATCAGATAACAAAATGCTTTTCTGTTACTTCGTCCCACCCTTCCTCTCATCTGATGAAGATCTGCCATTCCGAATCTTTGCGCATCATTAATAAAAATAGTATTGGCATTCGGAACATCCACTCCACTTTCCACAATTGTTGTAGAAACCAGCACATCGTATTTCCCTTCCATAAAGTCCAAGACATTTTTTTCCAGCTGCTTACCTTCCATCTGTCCATGTCCGGTAATAACTCTGGCATCGGGAACCAATCGCTGGATAAGCCCTGCAATATCTTTAAGGTTTTCAATCCTGTTATTGATGAAATAGACTTGTCCGTCTCTCTGAAGCTCATAGGAAACAGCATCACGAAGAGTTTCTTCATTAAATCCGATCAACTGAGTATCAACTGGCTGCCTGTTCGGCGGAGGGGTTTTAATGACCGACAAATCTCTGGCTGCCATTAAAGAAAACTGCAATGTTCTTGGAATAGGAGTAGCGGTCAAAGTAAGGGTATCAACATTACTTTTCAATGTTTTCAGCTTATCTTTTACCGAAACACCAAACTTATGTTCTTCATCAATGATCAGTAATCCTAAGTCTTTGAATTTCACTGAAGCGCTTACCAATTGATGAGTTCCTATAATAATATCTACTTTTCCATTTTTTAAAGCATCTAAAGTCTCCGATTTCTGTTTCGCAGTTCTGAAACGGTTGACATAGCCAACATTTACAGGAAAATCCTTCAGTCTCTCTTTAAAACTTCTATAATGCTGAAATGCCAAAATAGTTGTGGGCACCAATATAGCGACCTGTTTTCCATCTGTGGCCGCTTTGAATGCTGCACGAATGGCCACTTCAGTTTTTCCAAAACCTACATCACCACATACCAGCCTGTCCATAACCGTATCAGCCTCCATATCTTTCTTCACATCAAATGTTGCTTTTTCCTGATCCGGAGTGTCTTCATAGATAAAACTTGCTTCCAGCTCATTCTGCAGGTAAGAATCCGGAGTATAAGCAAAACCTTTAGCCGTTTTTCTTTGGGCGTATAATTGTATAAGGTCAAAAGCAATCTGTTTTACTTTTGCCTTTGTTTTCTGTTTTAAAGATTTCCAGGCAGGAGAACCCAGCTTACTCAGAACCACTTCCTTTCCGTCAGGACCATTAAATTTTGAAATCTTATGGAGTGAGTGAATGCTGACATACAGAAGATCTCCGTTTTTATAAGTCAGCTTAAAACATTCCTGAATCTTACCGTCATTGTTCACCTTTACCAACCCCATAAACTTCCCGATTCCATGATCGATATGAGCGATATAATCACCAATCTTTAAAGACATCAGGTCCTTCAGAGTAAGCTGTTCAGACTTGGCAAATGTATTTTTGGCCTTATATCTCTGGTAACGGTCAAAAATCTGGTGATCTGTATACACCAGAAGCTTATGTCCATTATCTACAAATCCTTCATGAAGTTCAGATTTAAAGCTTTTAAATGGAAGTTCATGCTCCAGTTCTTCAAAAATAGATTCCAGTCTTTCCTTTTGTTTTTCTGTTGAAAAAGATATCCATGTATCAAAACCTTCGCTTTGTTTTTCTTCAAGATCTTCAATCAACAATTCAAAATTTTTATGGAAGGACGGCTGCGGGAGCTGTTCTATTTTAATTTCGGAAATATCCTTCAGCCCTTCTATGGTTATGCCACCAAAATCAACAGTTTTAAATTTTTTATAATCAAAAAGAAACTCCTGATCTGAAATGAAAAGCTCCTGAGGAGCCCTATGGGCAATATCCTTATTTAAAGTATCATATTTCTCTAATGCCTTCTCGTAGAATGTTTTAATCTTCTGCATCCCCACCATCCCATTTCTGGAAACAATAAAACTGTCCTTTGGTAAGAGCTGTAATAATGACACTCTACTTCCTGTTACAGAAAAATTCATATTGGAAACCAACTGAAGTTCTTTTACTTTATCCAGAGAAAGCTGGGTTTCTATATCAAAGGTTTTAATACTCTCTACTTCATTTCCAAAGAAGGTGATCCTGTAGGGCTTTTCATAAGAATAAGAAAACACATCTACAATTCCCCCTCTCACAGAAAACTCTCCAGGCTCCGAAACAAAGTCAGTCTGTTGAAAATGATAATGATTAAGCAGCTCATCAATAAAATCAAAATCCAGCTGATCTCCTACTTTTATGTGATGTGAAATTGCTTTAAAATCTTCTTTCTTTAATACCTTTTCAGATAAGGCTCCTGCGTAAGCTACAATTACTTTTGAAGACCTTCCTGAGTTGAGTTTATTTAAAACTTCCGTTCTCAATACCAAATTGGCATTTTGCGTTTTCTCCACCTGATAAGGCTCAAGATGGGTGGCCGGAAAATACAGCACCTTTTCTTTTCCCAAAAGATCTTCCATTTCTGCATTCGCATACAAAGCATCTTCTTTATCATCTACCAGATAAAGAATACTTTTCTTTTGAACCAAAAAAAGTTCTGCAACAAAAACAGACACCGAAGATCCAGCACTCCCTTTCACGGCAATATGCTGGTCATTTTCTAACTGGATAAAGATTTCTTTCCCAAATTCCTTTTGTAAAAGATCGGGAAGAAACTTTTCATTGACGGATTTTAACTGCATAAATAGTAGTAATATAAAACGACAAAAGCGATTTCGGGAGTTTTCCGAAACCGTTTTGAGCTATACAAAGATAAGAATAAATTTTTCTTCAATATAAAAACCAATAGATGTTCTAATTTAAAATGAGGCTATTAGGCTTTATAAATCTTAATTTTTACTAATTTATTTAATTACCCGTTAAAAAAAATCAAAAAAATTCCCGTGGCATAATGTTTGGAATTTTACCTTATAACCCAACACTAAAGAATAATATTATGAAAAAAGCAATTAAAATTTTAGGAGTTTTTATGCTGTTTGTTTTTACAGCATTATCGTTTTCGTCGTGTAGCAGTGATGATGATCCTACGAACAACGACTTCTTCGCAGGAACCTATAAAGGGAAGATCTCTTATAACGACGGAGGGTCTACCAACATCAGTACTGATAATGGAAGTGTATTTGTAACCAAGATCGCCAGCGGCACAAAGTATAATTTCTCTTTTTCAAGTGGCATTCCCGACCTCAACGGAATCGAGTTTGAACAGAAAGGAGATCACACCCTTGTCATGATTGGCTCTACAGGAACATCATATATAAGAATTGACAACAATGAATTAAAGATTCTATACCTTAAAGATGGTAAGACCTGGACCGCTAATTGTACCCGATAAACATTTCATACTATAAATTATATTACAAAAACCTGTTTTCAATGAAAACAGGTTTTATTATGGAGTCAGAACTGTTTTAATTTTTTTTTAAGCTGTAATAAACTTTAGTTAAGTTTAAAAAACTAAAAATTTTCAGCCCGCTTTTTGCATACCTTTAAGTAACAAAAACAAACAGTATTTCTATGAAAAAATTATTCTCAGCAATGTCACTGATCCTAGGACTAGGACTTGCTACTGCCCAGCAGACAGCTCCCGCTACAAGTACCACAGCTCACCAAACGGTAAAAACAGTAAAAGCGACTAAACCTGTTGAAGTAAAAGCTGCAAAACCCGCTGAAATAAAAACAGCAAAACCTGCTGAAGTAAAACCAGCTCAACCTGCTGCCAAAATGAAAAAAGACGGGACTCCGGATAAAAGATACAAAGACAATAAGCATCTAAAAAAAGACGGAACTCCGGACAAAAGATATAAAGTAAACAAATAAGCACAACATTAACATATATAGTTGTTATTTTCATAATCAAATTTCGAAATGCCGATGAACAAGTTTTATCGGCTTTTTTATGTCATGCTTTGTAAAAATTGTTCCAGATTCTCTACTTAATTTATAAATTTGAAGCATGTTAAACTTCTTCAAGAAAAATGCAGCGCTTATTTGGGCAAAAAAACATGTTCAAAAAGCAGGGGAATTCAAAAAAAATGCGGAGAAAAATCAGGAAGATCTATTACTTTCTCTTACACATACTGCTCAAAAAACACTTTTTGGACGGGAGCATGACTTTGAAAACATTCATTCTGTAAAAGATTTTCAGGATAGAGTCCCTCTTGCGGATTATGAAGACCTAAAACCTTATATTGAAAGAGTAAAAAAGGGACAAGCCAATATACTCTGGACAGACACTCCGGAATATTTTGCAAAAACTTCCGGAACAACTTCCGGATCTAAATACATTCCTATTTCTAAAGAAGGGATGCCATTCCAGATTGCTGGAGCCCAGAGTGCGCTTTTCCATTATATTGCTCAAAAAAATAATGCGGACTTCGTTAACGGAAAAATGATCTTTCTACAGGGAAGTCCCGAGCTGGAAGAAGTCTTTGGCATAAAGACAGGGAGATTATCCGGTATTGTAGCTCATCATATTCCAAGCTATCTTCAAAAGAACCGCCTACCCAGCTGGGAAACCAATATTATGGAAGACTGGGAAGCCAAAGTAGATCAAATCATCAAAGAAACCGAGCGTGAAAACATGACTCTGATCTCAGGAATTCCGCCATGGTTGATTATGTATTTTGAAAAATTGACCGAAAAGCATGGGAAAAAGATTAAACAACTATTTCCTAACCTTCAGCTTATTGTTACCGGAGGAGTCAATTATGAGCCTTACCGTGATAAAATGGAAGACCTCCTGGGAGGTAAAGTAGATATTATCCAAACCTTTCCGGCTTCCGAAGGCTTTTTTGCTTTCCAGGATGATTATACCAAAGAAGGATTGTTACTGCTGACCAATCATGGAATTTTCTATGAATTTATTCCTCTTGAAGAATATGGCAAACCTCATGCACGAAGGCTCACATTACAGGAAGTTGAACTTCATAAGGATTATGCCCTGATCCTAACTACCAATTCCGGTCTATGGGCATATTCTATTGGTGATGTTGTAAGATTTATTGATAAAAACCCTTACAGAGTTCTGGTAAGCGGAAGGACCAAACATTTTACTTCTGCTTTTGGTGAACATGTGATTGCTTTTGAAGTGGAAGAAGCCATGAAAGCCACATTAGAAAAGTTCCCTGCACAGATTACAGAATTTCATCTTGCCCCACAGGTCAATCCTGAAGAGGGTCTTCCCTACCATGAGTGGCTTATTGAATTTGAAAAAGCTCCTGAAGATCTGGAATTATTCAGAAATGAACTTGACCATCAGCTAAGAAATAGAAACAGCTATTATGATGATCTGATTTCAGGGAATATCTTACAAAAGCTATTTATTACAAGGCTCAGAAAAAATGCATTCCATGAATATGCTAAATCTCAGGGAAAATTAGGAGGACAAAACAAAACTCCAAGATTGGCAAATGACAGAAATATTGCAGATTCATTAGAAATTTACAAACTTTAAAGATATTTTTTCAATTCCAAAAACGTATATTCGAAAAAAATTATAAATTTGAAAAACTAAAAGAAAATAATGAAAGCATCTGTACTGTTAAAATCGTCTTTATTAACCTCTTTATTTGTCATTTCATCTTGTGCTACCACAAAATACAGCGAAGATATTTCCAAAAACAACTACTCTAATCTTCAGGCAGGAAAAATGTACGTTGTTCAAATGAGAGATGGCTCTCCAAAACAAAAAATCCTGTTCAGAAATATTGTGGGTGAAAATCTGGTAGGGACAGCCGGCAAAAAAGACAGTACAGAAGTAATTATTCCTAAAGCTAAGGTAGCTGCCGTAAAGGACAGATCAAAAGCAAGAATTGCTACCGGAGCAACGATCATAGGAGCAGCCGGAGTTGCTGCCATAGTACTTAGTGCAACAAGAGCCGACTAAAATAGATTTTATCTTTCAAGATATATTTAATTTATCTTTTAAAAATCAACATATGAATAGCCTTAAATAAATTTTTAGGGCTATTTTTGTCCATGATTTCCTTTACTCCATTACAAACCTTAAAAAATATCGAATTCAGAAATCTCCTTACAGGACGATTTTTCATTGTTTTAGCATTTAGAATGCTTGCCACCTTATTAGGTTGGTGGGTGTACCAGCTGACTAAAGATCCATTTTCAATAGGCCTTATTGGGTTGTCAGAGGTTATTCCTGCGGTGAGCTGTGCCTTGTATGCCGGCCATGTCATCGACATGAATGAAAAAAAGCGTCTTCTTCTGATTTGCAATTATGCTTATATTTTCCTGATAGGTCTTCTTCTTATTCCTGCGTTTCTTAATGTAGAAATGCACTTCACAGGCCATCAGATCACCTATTTCATTTATGGTGTCATATTCTTTACAGGGATAGCAAGGGCTTTTATTGGCCCTATCGTTCCTTCTATGATTCCTAGAATTGTAAAAAAAGAAAACCTTCCGAATGCCGTTACTTTGAATCAGGCAACATTCCTGATCTCTTCTGTCTGTGGCCATGCTATAGGAGGTGTTCTTATCGGGTATGTAGGAGTAAAGTGGACATTAGTCGTTATTTTATCTTTAATTTTCATTGCTTCCTTATTTTTCTGGCAACTGAACAAACAATATTCTGAAAATAAAAAGGACTCAGTAAATGTGGTAGAAAGTATGCGTGAGGGAATTTCTTATATTTTTAAAACTAAAGAAATTTTAGGGGCCTTATGTCTTGATATGTTTGCGGTACTTTTCGGCGGTGCTGTTGCTATGATTCCCGTATTTGCTACAGATATTCTGGATTCGGGAGCGGAAGGTTTTGGATTACTGAATGCAGCTTCGGATATAGGTTCCATGTGTATCATTACTATTTTGGCTCTTGTTCCTTTACGAAAAAACCAGGGGAAAATTCTTCTGGTAGCTGTTACAGGATTTGGGCTCTGTATTATTGGGTTCGGATTATCCAAACTTTATTGGATATCATTTATGTTTCTAGTGATGAGTGGAATGCTGGATGGAATTTCTGTAGTGATCAGGGGAACCATTGTCCAGCTAAAAACCCCGGATCATATTCGTGGGCGTGTTTTAAGTGTCAATTCAATATTCATTATGTCCAGTAACGAAATGGGACAATTTGAAAGTGGGGTAATGGCCAAAGCTTTAGGAGTAGTACGCTCTGTAGTATTTGGAGGAACCATGACCGTTTTGATTGCCCTTCTTGTAGGAAGCACTAATCCCAAACTAAGAAAAATGCAATACTAGTTTATCTTCTTCCAAAAAAATAATAATCCGAGACAAAACTCATCTAATTTCTTATTCTCTTGTAAATAACTTTGTGTTTTTATTAGTAAGATTTTCTTTAAACTAATGAATATACGCAAATAAATACATTTATTTTATCAACAACATAAACATTTAGCTAAAATACTAATTATTAAATAACAAATAAGTATTTTAGCTTTGTTAGAATATAATAATTGAATGTATGATTTATAAAATATTGACTGTTGTTTTAATTGGGCCATTAATCAATATAGCCTCTGCAGAAATACATCCTTTCCCTTCAAAATCTGAAAATATTGAAAGATTTTCTTCAAATGTATTATCTATAAATTGAACAGGTAGGGATATCTTAAAATTAAGATAAAATATAATCGCCTTATAATTAAAAAAATAAAAGCAAGGAAATCTGGGACATGGTAAAGAACAGAAAACATTCTGTTTTATGATTCCAAAAGTATTTTACCCAATACAAGACTGATGAACACCACCAAAACGACAACAAATGAAAAAAATATTATTTTTTTTAATTTTCAGTATATCACAAGCATTGTACTCACAATCGGATTGCATTACAGCGATCCCAATATGTGGGAACTCTAATATTTCCTATACCCCATCCGGCCCCGGAAATATTCTGGAAATCCTCAACCAAAACGGAGGCTGTTTAAGCACTAATGAAAGGTTTACAGTATGGTATACCTTTAGTGTATCCACTTCAGGCACCCTTGCATTTACAATCGTACCTAATGTTCAGACAGATGATTATGATTTTGCAGTCTATGGGCCTACCAATGGAGGATGTGCTGCTCTGCAGACTCCCGATCATATTTTTGTACAACCCTTAAGATGTAATTATTCAGGTACAAGTGGAGATACGGGACTCGACCTGACTCTAAATCCACCTGCTGTATTCCCTGTCAATCCTCCAGGTCAAACATCCAGTATGAATAATGGCAAATGGAGCCCTTATATCAATGCGCTAAGTGGAGAAACATACTATCTGGTTATTGATAATTTCAGCAGGTCTACCAATGGTTTCTCATTGAACTGGACGGGTACTGCAAGCTTAGAATCTGCATTTAACAATCCTACTTTATCCCCCAACCCATTTGTCACTCCGGGAATTCCTGCTGCAGATCCTACAGAACCAAGTACGGTTATGGTATGTGGACTTCCTACTCAATTTAATTTCCTTACTCTGAGTGCAGGAATTATCAACGGGAATAGCAGCAACTTTCAGGTAACCTACCACAATAATACCAATGATGCTCTTACGGGTGTCAATCCTCTGACAACAGCAACTGTAAATGCAACGACCACCTATTATTACAGAATTGTTTACCGTGATCCATCCAATCCGGACAATCCAATGAACGGTTGCTTTATCAATGGAAAATTCAAATTTGTAAATGCAAGCATTACGGCTAATAATGTCACCTTACTTTCATGTAACAACAATGGGGCAGGTTCTGCAAAGTATGATCTTACCACAGCCAATGTATTTGGTGGTGCAGGAGCAGTGATTAAATACTACCCTACTCTTGACGATTTGAATGCCGGAACCAATGAAATTACAAGTCCTACCAACTATATTTCTCCGGAAACAACAGTGTACGCAAAAGTAACTTCCGTATTCGGGTGTACTGCTACTGCTACCATCAGGCTGCAGTTTCATCCGACAGTAGTATTGAAAGATGCTCAAATGGAAAATTGTTATATCCCTGATAATGTATCTTCTTCTACTTTTGACCTTACTCATGCAGATATTGGTGTTCCCAATCCACTCCCTGCAGGAAATGTTTTAAAGTATTACAAAACAATGAATGATGCCTTAAGTCAGTCTAATCCAATTGCTATTCCTGATGCTTATCTTTCAACAAGTATAATCGTCTATGCAAGGGTTAACAATGCTCAGCAATGTTTTGCCATTGCAAAAATTACATTAATGGTTCTTCCACCGGTAAAATCTACCGTTCTGAAAGACAAAGTGATCTGTGCTGAAGCAACAACAACACTGGATGCAGGACCTGGATTTGACGGTTATGAATGGAGTACCGGAGAAACAACACAAGTCATTAACAATGTAGGAATAGGAACATATTGGGTAAAATTGAAAACAGGAAAATGTATCACTCCTCAGGAAGTCCATGTACGCCCTAGCCTACAGCCAGTGATTTCGAATCTTGAAATAAGCAATAACACCATCAAGGTTACTGCTACAGGTGGAGTTCCTCCTTACCAGTTTTCTATTGACGGAATAAACTGGCAGGAGTCCAATTTACTCACAGGCCTGCCAAGAGGCGAGAACGCGGTGTATGTAAAAGATTCTTTCAACTGTACTCCGGTTCAGGTGACTGTTACGGTTCCTAACCTTATCAATGCAATTACTCCTAACGGAGATAACGTCAATGATGTTATTGATTATTCAGCTTTAGCGTACAAGAAAAATCTGGTATTCATCGTCTATGACCGATACGGAAACAAGCTTCATGAAGCTAACAAAATCAGAAACTTTACATGGGACGGAACTGCCTTCGGCAAAAAAATAGCTACCGGAACCTACTGGTATACTATCTCATGGAACGAAAACGATAAAAATAATACTGAAACCAAATATTCAGGATGGGTATTGGTGAAAAATATAGAATAATTTTTATTGACAACCTTATCAAAGTCACCCCGGTCCGGGGTGATTTCTTCAGATTTTCCCTAAAATTCCTATGATGATCGGTACTATTGAATACTTTTTTTATCCTTACTCCAATCAGATATAAAAATATAAATGCGGATCTTATCTTTACCAGCTAAAATATATTCATACGAGGTTTCGTTTCATCTCAAAAACAACAAATACAATATTACATACCAAATTCCGTTTTCTTTAAATATATCTCAAAATCTTTAATTTAACATTATTTATTTTCTATATTTGCTGATAAAATATCCCCTTATGAATAAACCTTTACTAATTTTATGCTTTTTAATAGCAAGTTTTGGAGCACGGGGCCATACTGCTGTAGATAAAACCCCACAAAACACTGATTTACAAACCGATAAAACAATATCTTTTGACCGGTCTTTAATTTCAATCCTCCATTTAGAAAATGCGTTATATCAACTGAATTCAAGCAGGACAACATAGAAATAAACAGACCTCAAAACTCAATTCCCTCCAAGCACTCAGATGAACAATTGACCACTTCCGACATACAACCGGTTGGGGAAAAAAGCTAATTTAAACCTAAACAATAGATAAGGATTGAAAATTTTAAACTGATCAAAATGAAAAAATATCTACTGATTCTAATATTATTTATTACTCAGGCCGTCTCAGCACAACAGGATTGTATCACAGCACTTTCTGTTTGCGGAAACTCTGACATATCCTACATTCCTGATGGACCGGGAATCCAGGAATTACCTGAATCAAACTGCGGTACTTATCAAGAAAGATATTCTGTATGGTATAAGTTTACCGTAGCTACTGCAGGAACTTTAACTTTTGCGATCACACCGGCTACCAGTTCTGATTATGACTGGTATGTATGGGGACCTAATATAACATGTGCCAACAAAGGAAATACAATCAGATGTTCAACACCAGGTGGAACTGGAGCTACAGGTCTGAATATGACCTCAACTGATCCTTATGATTACTTTGGGCAGCCAGGTTCCAATGCTGATGGCTGGGCAAAATATATGGATGTTTTACCAGGAGAAACTTACTATCTACTCGTAAACAACTATAGCTTTAACATCACGGGATTCTCTTTAACATGGGGAGGCACTGCGTCTTTGGCTTCTCCATTCAACGATCCGGCACTTACGCCATTCCCATTCATCACACCTGGAGTTCCTAATGCCAACCCAACTGATCCAAATGAAGTAGTTATCTGTACCGATCCGGCTGTTTTTGACTTTAGTACTTTAACTGCTGGTATTGTTAATGGTAATGCTAACTTTTTTGTGACTTACCACACCAGTCAAAATGACGCCCTTGCAGGAAACAACCCAATTTTAACACCTCAAACTGTAAATACAACAACTGTTTATTACTACAGTATTCACTATGAAGATCCTACCGATCCGAATAACCCGATAAATTCATGTAGGCAAATTGGTAAGTTTAAATTCAAGCAGGGAAATATTACTGCTACCGATGCCACACTAACCATGTGTAACAATAATGGTGTAGGTACCGCAACTTTTGACCTTACCACAGCCAATGTCTTTGATGACCCGGCAGGTACAGCGATAAAAAAATATTATCCTACCATGGCTGACCTTAATGCAGGAACCAACGAAATTACAAACCCTTATGCTTATTTATCTTCAACGAATGTAGTATTTGTATCGGTAACTACTCCTCAGGGATGTTCGGACGTAGCACAAATCAATCTTAATCTTTATGCTGTCGTTGTTGTAAATGACGCCGAGCTTAGAACATGTTTTATTGAAACAAATCCTTCTACAGGGTCATTCAACCTTAACAATGCATTAGTAACCAATCAGCCAGGTGCTATAAAAAAATATTTCCCATCATTCACTGATGCCATAGATCAGACAAATGAAATATTAAACTTTACAGACTATATTGCTCCCAATGGTGTAATCTATGTAAGAGTATCTGACAACCGAGGCTGCTATTCTATTGCCAAAGTTACTCTAACAGTACTTCCTCCTGTAAAATCTGATATTTTAGCAGACAAGATCATCTGTATGGAAGATACAACAACGTTAGATGCGGGACCTGGATTTAAAAGCTATGAATGGAGCACAGGAGCAACTACTCAGTCCATTTCTAATGTAGGAGTAGGTACTTACTGGGTAAAACTGAAAACCGGAGACTGTATTGCTTTACAAACTGTAAAAGTATATCCATCGGAACAGCCGGTAGTAGCGAGTATTGATATTTCAAACAGTACTGTAAGCATCAATGTTATAGGAGGAACTCCTGCTTACAAATATTCTATGGATAATATCAACTGGCAGGAATCCAATACATTCACCAATATCTCAAGAGGAAATCACAAAGTATATGTAAAAGATGCTTATGACTGTGATCCCATTGAAATTTCTGTGGTTGTTCCTAATCTTATTAATGTTATTACTCCAAATGGAGATGGGGTAAATGATGTAGTAGATTATTCTGCAATGGCGGATAAACAGAATCTTATATTGAATATCTTCGATAGATACGGAACTAAAATCCATCAGGGAGACAAATCTAACGGATACAAATGGGATGGAACTATTGCCGGTAAAAAAATTCCAACAGGAACATACTGGTATTCTGTAACCTGGAGTGAAAATGATAAAAAGAATACTCCTTTCAAATTCACAGGATGGATTATGGTAAAAAACAGAGAATAATACACTGATTACTTAGTGATTAACCCAACAAACATATTTCAAACTCAGGATAGGGATTCTATTCTGAGTTTGTTTTTTTATTCCCATAAATATTGGATCAACAACAATATTATTTTTTTACGCAACAAACCATCACTTTCTTTAAATATATCTCAAAATCTTTAATTTAACGTTAATAATTTTTTATATTTGCTACACAAAATATCCGCTTATGAATAAACTTTTACTATTTTTATCTTTTACGTAAAAAACAAAGAGCACCTTCCAACAGAACTGCTCTCATTTTGTTTTTTAGCCCCTTCAATTTTGTTTTAAAAAAATCATTTCAACAATGAAAAAATTACTACTTATTTTAATTTTCTTTATATCCCAGACGTTTTACTCGCAATCGGACTGCGTCACGGCAATCCCAATATGTGGGGATTCTGATATTTCCTATACCCCATCAGGAATTGGGAGTATCCTGGAGGTCCTCAATCAACATGGAGGATGTTTATCCGTAAATGAAACTTTTACAGTTTGGTATACTTTCAGTGTATCCACTTCAGGCACCCTTGCATTTACAATCGTACCTAATGTTCAGACAGATGATTATGATTTTGCAGTCTATGGGCCTACCAATGGAGGATGTGCTGCTTTACAAGAGCCCGGCACTAATATTTTCCTCCAGCCTTTAAGATGTAACTATTCAGGAACCGGCGGAGATACAGGACTCGACCTGACTCTAAATCCACCTGCTGTATTCCCTGTTAATCCTCCTGGACAGACATCCAGTATGAATGCTGATAAATGGAGTCCTTATATCAATGCAGTAGCAGGAGAAACCTATTATTTAGTGATCAACAACCACAGAAAATCAATCAATGGATTTTCAATGAAATGGACAGGAACAGCGAGCTTAAGCTCAGCATTTAATGATCCTACTCTCACACCTAACCCATTTGTTACTCCGGGAATTCCTGCTGCAGATCCTACAGAACCAAGTACGGTTATGGTATGTGGACTTCCTACTCAATTTAATTTCCTTACTCTGAGTGCAGGAATTATTAACGGAAACAGTAATAATTTCCAGGTAACTTACCATGATAAAATCAATGATGTTCTTACAGGTCAAAATCCGATTACCACAACCACTGTAAATGCAACGACCACCTATTATTACAGAATTGTTTACCATGATCCATCCAATCCGGACAATCCAATGAACGGTTGCTTTATCAATGGAAAATTCAAATTTGTAAATGCAAGCATTACGGCTAATAATGTCACCTTACTCTCATGTAACAACAATGGGGCAGGTACTGCAAAGTACGATCTTACCACAGCCAATGTATTTGGTGGTGCAGGAGCAGTGATTAAATACTATCCTACTCTTGACGATTTGAATGCCGGAACCAATGAAATTACAAGTCCTACCAACTATATTTCTCCGGAAACAACAGTGTACGCAAAAGTAACTTCCGTATTCGGGTGTACAGCTACCGCTACCATCAGATTGCAGTTTCATCCGACAGTAGTATTGAAAGATGCTCAAATGGAAAATTGTTATATCCCTGATAATGTATCTTCTTCTACTTTTGACCTTACCCATGCAGATATTGGTGTTCCAAACCCACTCCCTGCAGGAAATGTTTTAAAGTATTATAAAACAATGAATGACGCCTTAAGTCAGTCTAATCCAATTGCTATTCCTGATGCTTATCTTTCAACAAGTACAATCGTCTATGCAAGAGTTAACAATGCTCAGCAATGTTTTGCCATTGCAAAAATCACATTAACGGTTCTTCCACCGGTAAAATCTACCGTTCTAAAAGACAAAGTGATCTGTGCTGAAGCAACAACAACACTGGATGCAGGACCTGGATTTGACGGTTATGAATGGAGTACCGGAGAAACAACCCAAGTTATCAACAATGTAGGAATAGGAACATACTGGGTAAAATTGAAAACAGGAAAATGTATCACTCCTCAGGAAGTCCATGTACGCCCTAGCCTACAGCCAGTGATTTCGAATCTTGAAATAAGCAATAACACCATCAAGGTTACTGCTACAGGTGGAGTTCCTCCTTACCAGTTTTCTATTGACGGAGTAAACTGGCAGGAGTCTAATTCATTCACAGGGTTACCAAGAGGGGAAAACACGGTGTATGTAAAAGATTCTTTCAACTGTACTCCGGTTCAGGTGACCGTTACGGTTCCTAACCTTATCAATGCCATTACTCCTAACGGAGACAACGTCAATGATGTTATTGACTATTCAGCTTTAGCTTACAAGAAAAACCTTGTATTCATCGTCTATGACCGATACGGAAACAAGCTTCATGAAGCTAACAAAATCAGAAACTTTACATGGGACGGAACTGCCTTCGGCAAAAAAATAGCTACCGGAACCTACTGGTATACTATCTCATGGAACGAAAACGATAAAAATAATACTGAAACCAAATATTCAGGATGGGTATTGGTGAAAAATAAAGAATAAATTTCATTTATAACCTTATGAAAATCACCCCAGACCGGGGTGATTTTTTTTATCAACATAATGAACCTCCTGTTTACAGTATTTTCATGACAACTGATAATAATTTGTTGAATACTATTTTTTAATTATTTTCTAAATAAGCTATCTTTGCACCATGGCGCAGAAAGAAACATTATCATCCTTAACACACGGAAACTTTGCAAAAGAGCTGTCTATTGCGGATGGAAAAATGCCACCCAATGCAGTGGATTTCGAAAGACTCGTTATTGGAACTTTTTTGATTGACAAAAAGGGGTTGGATCATTCCATTGACCTCCTTACCCCTGAAGTGTTTTATGATCCGAGACATCAGGTGATCTTTTCCGCGATTTTAAAACTCTATGAGGGTAACCACCCTGTAGACTTAATGACGATTATCCAGGATTTAAAAAAAGTGGATAAGCTTAGCCAGGCAGGAGGAGACCATTATATTATAGATCTGACTATGGGTGTGAGTTCATCCGCTCATATTGAATACCATGTTCGTGTCATTCTTGAAAAATATATTTTAAGAAGCCTGATCAATGTTTCTGCCAATGTGATTGATTCTTCATACAAGGAATCTACTGATGTTTTTGAACTTTTAGACAAAGCCGAACAATCGTTTTTTGAAATCACTAACGGAACAATTAAAAAAGGATTCGACACGGCAAATTCATTAGTAAAACAAGCTATTGATACTATTAAATCCTTAAAAGATAAGGAAGGACTTTCCGGAGTTCCTTCCGGTTTCAGAGATATTGATAAAGAAACCGGGGGATGGCAGAATTCCGATCTTATCATTATTGCTGCCCGTCCCGCGATGGGTAAAACAGCATTTCTTCTTTCAATGGCAAGAAATATTGCAGTAGGTCACAAGATCCCAATGGCTCTTTTCTCTCTCGAGATGGCCTCGGTACAGCTTATCACCAGAATGATTGCATCCGAGACTAAAATTTCATCCGAAAAATTAAGAAAAGGAACTCTTGATGATGAAGAATGGCAAAGACTGTTCTCCAACGTTTCCGAATTGGAAAATGCACCTTTATACATTGATGAAACGCCATCACTTTCAATCTTTGATTTCCGTGCGAAGTGCCGAAGACTGGTTATGCAGCACGGAGTAAGACTGATCATGGTCGACTACCTTCAGCTGATGACAGCCGGAAGCAGTGGAAAAGGTGTTGGAAACCGTGAACAGGAAATCTCTATGATATCACGTTCATTAAAGGCGATTGCAAAGGAATTAAATGTTCCTGTTATTGCACTGTCTCAGCTTTCCAGAAGTGTGGAAGCCCGCCCGGGAAAAAGACCTCAGCTTTCTGACTTGAGGGAATCCGGAGCTATTGAGCAGGATGCAGATATTGTATCTTTTATCTTCAGACCTGAATACTATAAAATTACAGTTTGGGATAATGACGATGAAGGACAGGAAACTTCTACAGAAAATCAGGCTGAGCTGATTATTGCCAAGCACAGAAATGGGGCAACAGCTGATGTCAGACTGTCTTTCCTGAAGCATTTTGCAAAATTTGGTGATATTGAAGCGGCATTTGATGGTGCCGGTGGAGGCTATCCTTCGAATTTTGGCTCCCCTGATCCAAGCGGCTTCGACAAAATTAAAACCACTATCCAGCCTGGTGCAGCATTTGATCTGCCGGATAGTTCAAAACTTTCAGGATCGTCGATGAATGATTTCGATGACGATGATGATTTTCCGTTTTAATACCCATGCTTAGCCTTAGAAAGCAAATCAATTTAAAAAGATCAATTTGAAAATCGAAATTTATACGGACGGAGCCTGCAGTGGAAATCCCGGAAAAGGAGGATATGGCATTCTTATGCGTGTTCCCGAAAAAAATTATCAGAAAACATTCTCCATGGGTTTCCGAAAGACGACCAACAACAGAATGGAACTTCTGGCTGTAATCACAGCCCTGGAAAAATTAAAGTCTACAGAAAATGACATCCATGTCTATACAGACAGTAAGTATGTAGCAGATGCTATCAATCAAAACTGGATCACGGGATGGATAAAAAGAGGATGGAAAAATGTGAAAAATCCTGATCTTTGGAAAAAATTCATTGAGCTTTATAACAAGCATCAACCCAAGATGCATTGGATAAAAGGGCACGCAGGACATTTTGAAAATGAGCTTTGCGATAAGCTGGCCGTTGCGGCTGCCGCTTCCCAACATCTGGAAATAGACTCCTATTTTGAAGGCCTGGACAGCAATTCCCTATTTTGATTCAATCAACATAAATTCAACCACCCACCGAAAACATTCATTATTACCCATAAATTTATATCATATTTTGAATAAAATATATAAATTTTAACAAAATTAACATTAAATACATATTATTTATCTGGGATTTAATATCTTTACCTATTAATTAAAATTCCCATTTAAATGAATAAAAATTTATTTTTTTTCCTTACCCTTCTACTACTCTGTTTATCGGGAAAATCTTTCGCCCAAACTTACCAGCTTACCGGAAATCCAATTAACACTACAGGATGGACAATGGTTTCTCCTACACAGGTAAACGGTGATTTTATTCAACTCACTCCGGATACCAACAATCAATCCGGATCAATCAGGCTGAATGATCCTATTAACCTGAAATACTGTGACAAATGGAGAGTAGAATTCGACTTTAGAATGGATTCTAACCAAACTTCCAATGGAGACGGTCTCGCTTTCTGGTACCTGGCCAATCCTCCGGTTGCAAGTGTACTGGGCTCCGGTCTTGGAGTTTCTCAAAATGCAGTGGGTTTTATCGCAGGGTTTGATACCTACAACAATACAACTACTGCTACAATGAGCAAGGTTCATGTTGCTTACGGACAGGTTACCAATACAACTGATACAAATAACGTAGAGTTTTTTAATGTTCCGGGAAGTTCTTTTCACTCACCGGATATGAATACCACGCTACCTTTTCAAGGCACCACCTTTAAACACGTTGAAGTAAGTGCCCAGGTAGATCCGGCTACTCCTACCAACTGGATTGTCAGTATAACCATTGATGGCACTTTAATTTGCAATCAGTCTTTTGCTCCTTCCGGCACTGCCGCTGCAATGACGGTAGGTTACTTTGGTTTTTCAGCTTCTACAGGTGGAGCGAGATCAAGACATTCTATTAAAAATGTAAAAATCTATACGGATAAAGTCTCTATTTTGCAGAACTCTGCAACTCAGTCTTTTTGCCCCAATCCAACTACCGGATATGGAAATGTAAATTTAACAACATTCAATTCTCAATTTGTCAGCAATCCTGCCAACTATACTTTCACCTATTATCCTCTTGGCAGTTCTACTCCTATTGCCACTCCCACTAATTATCAATTCAACGCTAACACCACCGTTACTGTGGTCATCAAAGATAATGCGGGAATATTATGTGATAATCCTGATGCCCGTATTTTATTGGTACTGGCTCCATTTAAAGCAGAAGACAAAACACTTACAGCCTGTAACAACAACAAAGCCGGCACTGCAATTTTTAATCTGACTACAGCTAATGTAACAGGTGTTCCCGGTTCTGTAAAAAAATACTATAAGACATTAAACGACCTTAACGCTGACATCAATGAAATCGCTTATCCTGATAATTATTTATCAGCTCCCGGAACTGTATTTGTAAAGGTAACGACTCCACAGGGGTGCGTAGGCACAGCAAAAATAACCCTTGCCTTCTATCCTGAAACAGAAGTCAAAGAAGCGAGTCTCCGGTCCTGTTTTATTGAAAACAATATCACCAATGCCCAGTTTGACCTTACCACAGCTGATGTTACTCCGCTAACAACGGCAAGCAAAAAATATTACACCACCTTAAACAACGCATTAAACGGAACCAACGAGATTGTAAACATCCTTCAATACATCTCACCAAGCACTACTGTTTATGTAAAAGTAACAGATGCTAACGGCTGCTTTGCTATCACTAAAATTAACCTCATCGTCCTGCCACCCGTTACATCTGCTGTTCTAAAAGACAAAATAATTTGCATAGACAGTAAAACAGACTTAGATGCCGGGCCAGGCTTTGATGGATACCTATGGAGTACTGGGGCAACAACTCAATCTATAAAAGATGTGAATGCAGGACTTTACTGGGTACTTCTGAAAACCGGAAACTGTATAACCAAGCAGATTGTGAAAGTAATTCCTTCTGCAAATCCGGTTATTTCAAGTATTGACATCAATAATAACAGCATTACTGTAAATGTATCAGGAGGAACACCTCCTTATCAATATTCTCTGGATGGCAGTACATGGCAGGATTCAAACACTTTCACAGGGCTTCCAAGAGGTGAGGTAAAAGTTTTTGTAAAAGATTTCTACAATTGTACTCCTGTCGAAGTACAGATCACAGTTCCGAATCTGATCAACGCAATTACACCTAATGGAGATAATATCAACGATGTTATTGATTATTCTGCACTGGCTTATAAAAGAAACTTAGTATTCATTGTCTATGACCGATACGGAAACAAACTCTATGAAGCCAACAAAATAAGAAACTTCCAATGGGATGGTACTGCTTCAGGGAAAAAAATCCTTACTGGAACGTACTGGTATACTATTTCCTGGAATGAAAATAATAAAAACAATACTGAAACCAAATACTCAGGATGGGTATTGGTAAAGAACAGAGAATAAATTTAAAAAAACAAAACCACCTCCTTAGAGGGGTGGTTTTGATATTGAAAGCAATCTATTTTTAACAAAAAAAAAACTGTACCATGCTCTTTTCATTGTAATACAACTAACAATATCACAATCCATCCACTATGAAAAAACATATACTCATTTGTTTACTAGCCTTTCTACTTGGGCTACCTCCAAAATTATTTTCACAAACCTATCAGCTTATAGGAAATCCGGTTAATACAACCGGTTGGAATCTTGTTTCAGACGCTATTGTAAGCACAGACTTCATAAGGCTTACAACAGACCAGACAAGTAGATTTGGGGCTATAACTTTGGCAGACCCCATCACCTTAAGCTACTGTGACAAATGGAAAGTAGAATTTGACTTCAGAATTGACGGAAACGGAACAACACAGTTTGGAAGAGGTGACGGATTCACATTCTGGTATCTTGCTAATCCACCCACAGGTTTTGTATCAGGAGGAGGATTAGGAATTCCAGCCAATGCATCAGGACTGATGGTAGGATTTGATATTTTCAACAATACCACCGAGGGGCAGATGAGCAAAGTACATCTTTTATACGGTACTAACAATACTGCCGGCAACAATATAGAATTTAACAATACACCTGGAAGCACCTTTCATTCACCTGACCTCAATGCTACCCAACCTTTTGTAGGTGACACTTATAAACATGTGGAAGTGAATGGAGAAACAGATCTTACCAACCCAACCAATTGGATCATCAAAATAAAAATAGACGGAGTACTTGTTGTTGACCAGTCTTTTGCACCTTCCGGTGCCGCAGCAGGAATGTCACAGGGGTATTTTGGATTTTCTGCAGCAACAGGAGGGGCCAGCGCCAGACACTCTATTAAAAATGCAAAAGTATTCGTAGATAAAGTTCCTATATTAAGCAATACCGTAACTCCTTTTGTCTGCACCAACCCAGCCACAGGAAATGGCGTTGTTGACCTTACTTCTTATAATTCTCAATTTGTAAATAACCCGGGAAATTATATTTTCACTTATTATATTTTAGGAAGCCCAACACCTATTGCCAATCCTTCAAGCTTTCAGTATTCAGGAAATACAACTATTAAAGTAATCGTGAAAGACCCTACCTCCACTCTTTGTGATAATGGAGACGGAATCATACAGCTCAATCCCACACCATTTGCTGCAGATAATGCCAGTCTTACAGCATGTAATAACAATAACGCCGGTACCGCTACCTTTGACCTCACTTCAGCAACGGTAACTTCTATACCCGGTGTCCTTAAAGAGTTTTACCCTACCCTGTTTGATATGAACGCGGGAACCAATCAAATAACTAATCCTACAGCCTATGCTTCTCCTGCTGCAACCATCTATGTAAAAGTAACTACTCCACAAGGCTGTGTAAGTTCTTCCAAAATCACGTTGAACATTCACCCTGTAGTTGTTGTTAATGATTCTGAAATAAGATCCTGCTTTATAGAAAGCAATCCGTCAATGGCTTCATTTAACCTTACCGGAGCCGTAGTGACTACCCAAAATGGAACTACAAAAAAATATTACCCTTCATTAACTGATGCTATCAATGAAACCAATGAAATAAACAACGCATCTACTTATGTAGCCCCTACCGGTGTTATTTATATCAAAGTTTCGAACTCGAACGGATGTTATGCAATCGCTAAAGTGAACATCACCGTCATACCACCCACCTTTTCTCCTATTTTGGAAGACAAGATTATATGTATAGAAAACAAAACGACTTTAGATGCAGGACCGGGCTTCAAAAGCTATGAATGGAGCACGGGAGCCACTACACAGGTTATCAGTAACGTAGGAGTAGGCACATATTGGGTAAAATTAAAAACAGGAGACTGTATTGCCACCCAAACTGTAAAAGTATACGCTTCCGAAAACCCGGTAGTAACCAGTATTGATGTATCAGGAAGAACAGTCACAGTATACGTTAACGGAGGAACTCCTCCCTATCAGTATTCTATGGATAATATTAACTGGCAGGATTCCAACGTATTTACCAATATAACCAGAGGTGAGGCTAAAATTTATGTAAAGGACAGCTATAACTGTACTCCTATTGAAATTGCTATTACTGTACCTAATCTTATTAATGTAATTACCCCTAATGATGATGGCGTCAATGATTTCGTAGACTATTCCGCATTATCAGGTAAACGAAATCTTGAAATATCAGTATTTGACCGATATGGGTACAAAATATTCCAGGCCGATCAATCTAACGGATACAAATGGAATGGAACCATCCATGGAAGCAAAAAAGTTCCTACAGGAAACTATTGGTATTCTGTAACATGGAATGAAAATAACCAGAAAAACACGCCGATAAAATTCTCCGGCTGGATCATGGTTAAAAATAGAGATTAAAAAAATTGATCTATACTAAAAAAATCACTCCTTTATCGGGAGTGATTTTTTGTATTATTTAAGAGGATATATTTCATTATAAACCCATTTTATTCATATTCAATTCTTAAATTTGCCTTATGAATTATTTGGAAGCTTTGAGCAGAAGATATTCTGTTAAAAAATTTAATCATCAGGTGATTCCTCAGGAAACACTTTATAATATTCTTGAGTCAGGAAAACTCTCTGCAAGTTCACTTGGACTTCAACCCTATAAAATTTTAGTTGTTGAAAGTGAAGCTATGAAACAGAAACTGATTCCGGCTTTCTATAATCCATCACAAATCTCCACCTGCTCCCATCTTATTGTAATCATTTCAAAAAAGACAATTGATGAGAGCTATATCCGGGGATATTTCAATCATATTTCTGAGGTAAGAGAAACTTCTCTTGAGAAACTTGAGCCATTCAAAAACAGTATCAATCAGCATATTGTACAGAAAACACAGGATGAAATTTTCAACTGGGCAGAAAAACAATCCTATATAGTACTGGCTAACTTAATGTATGCAGCCGCTATAGAAAATATTGACTCTTGTCCCATGGAAGGTTTTCGACAGGATATCATAGAAGAAATTCTTAGTATAAATCCTGAAACAGAAAAAGTAACCGTTACCCTCGCTTTAGGTTACCGTTCTGAAGAAGATTACTTCCAACACATGAAAAAAGTAAGAAAACCAAACGAAAAATTGTTTAAATTTATGTAATATTTAAACGATTGTACCTAAAGCAAGCATATGATAAAAGCGGATGTATTAGTAATCGGTTCCGGCATTTCCGGACTTTCCTATGCCATTAAAGTTTCTGAACAGCTCCCTGATGCCAAGATTATTATCGTAACAAAATCTGACGAAGACGAAAGCAATACCAAATATGCTCAAGGCGGACTTGCTGTGGTTACAGATTTTCAAAAAGATAATTTTGAAAAGCATATTGATGATACCATGAGGGCCGGCGATGGAGAAAACAAACGGGATGTGGTAGAAATGGTAGTCAAGGAAGCTCCTGCAAGATTCAATGAAATTGTAGAATGGGGTGCCCAATTCGATATGAAAAACGGCAAATTTGCTTTGGGAAGAGAGGGAGGCCACACCGAAAACAGAATTGTCCATCATAAAGATATCACCGGATTTGAAATTGAAAGAGCTCTATTGGAAACAGCCAATAACAGTCCCAATATTGAAATCTTAGACCATCACTATGTTATTGATATCATTACCCAGCATCATGTTCCCGGAAAAGAACTGAACGAAGGAGATATCCATTGCTATGGTGCTTATATTCTGGACGAAAAGTCCAAAACAATCAAAAAGATAACTTCCAAAATAACATTGGTTGCCACCGGAGGTGCCGGACATGTTTATAAAAACACCACCAATCCTAAGATTGCAACAGGAGACGGAATTGCTTTCGTTGCCCGTGCCAAAGGAAAGGTTTCCAATATGCAGTATTATCAATTCCACCCTACTGCTTTATACAGTAAGATTGACGGAATGTTATTCCTTATTTCCGAAGCCGTAAGAGGTGATGGTGCAAAATTAAGAACAAAAAGAGGTGAAAAGTTCATGCAAAAATATGATGAACGTGAAGAACTTGCCTCAAGAGATATTGTTGCCAGAGCTATTGACAACGAAATGAAAATTTCAGGGGACGAATATGCAGGCCTTGACTGTCATGAGATGAACCAGGAGAAATTTCTGGAGCATTTTCCGAATATTTATAAAAAGTGTAAAGATGAAGGAATAGATCCGTTCACTCAATTGATTCCGGTTGTTCCGGCTTGCCATTATCTGATGGGAGGAATTGAAGTAGACAGAGACGGGCAATCTTCTATTAAAAATCTTTTTGCCGTAGGGGAATGTACCAATTCCGGATTACACGGAGCCAACAGACTAGCCTCCAACTCCTTACTTGAAGGACTTGTTTTCGGGCATAATGCCGCGATGAAAACAATGGAATTACTGAACGAAAATAATTTTAACTTTGATGATCTGAAAGCTGTTCCTGAATGGAATGAAGAAGGAATGAAAATCATGGATGAAATGGTAATCATCAGCTACCTTAGAAAACAACTCCAGGAAATGATGAGTGACCTGGTAGGAATTGTGAGAAGCAACAGACGTCTGAATATGGCACTACAGAAACATCAGGAAATTGCAGCTGCTGTGGATGAGATCTATCACTACTCTATTCTCTCTCCCCAACTCTCAGAATTAAGAAACTTAACGACCGTTGCCCATCTTATCATTACCCAGTCTATGGAAATGAAAGAAAACAAAGGTGCATTTTATAATAAAGATTTAGCTTAAACAGCATACCATAATGAAAAGACCAAGTTACGTTACCGATAAAGCATTAAAGACATTTATAAAAAATGCGCTGGAAGAAGATATCCAGGATGGCGATCACTCCACCCTGTCCACAATCCCTCAGGATTTGGAACAAAGTGCTAAACTTCTGGTAAAACAAGACTGTATCTTAGCAGGTGTGGAACTGGCAGAGTTTATTTTCAACACATTTGATAAAAATTTAAAAGTTGAAGTCTTCCTTAAGGATGGTGACGCTGCAAAAGTGGGAGACATCGCCCTTATTGTAACCGGAAGTGCCAGATCTATTCTTTCTACCGAAAGACTGATTCTTAACTGCATGCAAAGAATGAGCGGTATCGCCACTCTTACTCATGATTGGGACTCCAGGTTGGTAGGTACGAAAACTAAACTTCTGGATACAAGAAAGACCACTCCCAATTTCAGAATATGTGAAAAATGGGCTGTAGCTATTGGAGGCGGAACCAATCACAGATATGGGCTTTATGACATGATTATGCTCAAAGACAATCATATTGATTACAACGGAAGCATTACCAGTGCTGTAAAGATGGCAAAGGATTATGTTAAAAAGACTAAGAAAAAATTAAAAATTGAGGTGGAAACCAGAAATCTTAAAGAAGTTCAGGAAGCCATCAAAGCAAAAGTAGACAGGATCATGCTTGATAATATGAATGTGGAGACTATGAAGCAGGCCGTGGAAATGATCAATGGGTCATGTGAATCGGAAGCTTCCGGTGGAATTACCCGCGATATGTTAAAAGAAATTGCCTCCACAGGAGTTACATTTATCTCTGCCGGAGCCCTTACACACTCGGCTGAAAATATAGATCTGAGTCTCAAAGCCGTGAAATAGCGTTGTATTTTTAACAAAAACAACCCTGCTTTGTTAAAAATACAATAACATGACTTTTTTCATACAAAAATTCAATTTTTATTTATAATATTGAGAATCAAGTACTTAATATTATTAAGATTGATTAAAAATTAACATTGAGTTAATAATAGTTAAATTTTATTTTGCGAATTTTGCAGAAAATTAAATCTAACTATTACTAACGATTATGAAATTAATCAACAAATCGATACTAACTGCGGTTATTACTTTATCTACAGCTAGTGTTTATTACGCTCAACAAGTTCAGGACACAGCGAAGGCGAAGTCAAAAGACATTGATGAGGTAATCCTAAGAGGTGTTACGGATATCGCTAAAGATAGAAAAACACCCGTTGCTGCCTCTACAATTAAAGCAGCGCAGCTGGTAGAAAGATTAGGAAATCAGGAATTACCTGAGATTTTGAACACGACTCCATCTGTTTATGCTACTAAATCCGGAGGTGGTTTTGGTGATGGAGGTCTTACCATTAGAGGTTTCGAATCAAGAAACATCGCAGTAATGGTAAACGGTATGCCGGTTAACGACATGGAAGGTGGTTCTGTTTATTTCTCTAACTGGACTGGTTTAGCTGATGTAACAAGTACATTACAGGTTCAAAGAGGTCTTGGTTCTTCTAAATTAGCAATTGCTTCTGTAGGGGGTACAGTAAACTTCCTTACCCGTTCTGCAGATATGAAGAAAGGGGGAGCAATAAGATTAGGAGTTGGTAACAATGATTATTTAAAGACTTCTTTTGCTTATAACACTGGAAAATCCGAAAACGGAGTTTCTGCATCATTCTTAATGAGCAGACAAGCAGGAGGTACTTATATCCAAAATACAGATTATGAATCCTATGCTTACTTTTTGGCATTAGGATATGAAATCAATCCAAAACATAACTTACAGTTTACGATCACTTCTGCTCCTCAATGGCACGATCAAAGAACATTTGCTCCAACAATTCAAAATTATATCAATTATAATCCTGAATATGATGGAACAAGTCCTTACAGAAAATATAACTCTGACTTTGGATACTACACAGATGCTTCAGGTAACAAAGTAGCATTAGCCAACAGATCCAACTATTACTCTAAACCGGTAATGATGTTGAACTGGGATTGGACAATGAATGAAAAGTCTAAGTTAAGTACTGTTTTATATATGTCAAATGGTAGAGGTGGTGGAACTGGTGACCTTGGGAAACTTGGATCTAAAGGTATCAATGACGCAAGCTTTACTGACAATTCAGGACACATTAACTATGATGCTGTTTTTGCAGCTAACGCAGCCGTTAATTTAAATACAGCAGGTGCAGGAAGTACAATTGTTCGTAGATCAAGTATTAACTCTCACAACTGGTACGGTATCTTAGCAAACTTCCAACATAAAATCAATGACAACTGGAACTTCTCAGTAGGTACAGATGACAGATATTATTATGGTTACCACTATCAGGTTCTTACTGACCTTTACGGAGCAGCAGGATATAAAGATAATGCTAACAAAAATCTAGCACCTAGAATTGTAAGCAATGTATATGACTACAAAAAACTTGCATGGAATCCTTTCGGAGGTAAGATGGCTCCGGCTGAAGATCAGGTAGGGTATAGCAATGACGGAGAAGTTCTTTGGTATAGCGGATTTGCACAGGTAGAATATACTAAAGATAAATTATCTACATTCTTACAAGGTTCCGTTTCTAACCAGGCTTATCAAAGAATTGATAATTATGTGGTAGACGGAAGTACATTAAAAGGTCAGACTGTTAATACTAAAACAGGATTCAAAAACCTTTTTGGATATAACATCAAAGCAGGTGCTAACTATAACATTAATGAACAGCATAACGTTTTTGCTAACATCGGTTATTATAGCAAACAGCCTTTCCTTAACACAGTTTATCCAAGTAACCAACAGCTTGTAAATCCTACATTAACTAACGAAAAAATTTCTTCTGCTGAAATTGGTTATGGATTCAGATCTGCAAAATTCAGCGCTAATGTTAATGTATACAGAACACAATGGAAAGACAGATGGTTAAGAAAAACTAGCCAAACATTTACATTGCCTGACAATACAACAACGACAGGTTATTCTGAAATCAACGGTATTACTGAAGTTCACCAAGGAGTTGAATTTGATGGAGTTTACAAACCAACTACATTCTTGGAATTCCAAGGGATGTTCTCTTGGGGAGATTACTATTACAAAGGAAATGCTAGTGTAGCATCATTTGATGATAACAACAATCCACTTACTTTAGCTGGAGCTTCCGGAAATACATTATATCTTGATAAAGTAAAAGTTGGTGGAACAAGCAACAACAGTATTCCTCAGATGACTGCATCATTGGGAGTAACTGTAAAACCAGTAAAAGATCTTAATATCTTCGGAACTTGGAGATATGTAGGTAAATTATATTCTACTGTAGATGCTGGAACATTTACCAATGTTTCTGCACAGGAAAGAGGTGTATTACAATTACCTGACTTCAATTTATTTGATGTAGGATTCTCTTATAAAATTAGATTAAAAGACCAGGCTCAGTATTTTACTATCGGAGCTAACGTTTATAATCTATTTGACAAAGTTTATATCTCTGATTCTGCAACAAGTGTATTTTCTGATGACAAGCCAAGATATTTAGCTGACGGAAAAACGCTTAACTCTAAAAATCAGACTTACGAACAATTAGGTATGATGTACAATGGTATTGCAACTGGTAACCGTGCTTACTTCGGTTTCGGAACTACTTGGGCAGCAACATTATCATTCAATTTCTAATAAATCATAATATTAGATTTTATAAATATGAATCCCGGCTTTGAGCCGGGATTTTTGTTATCTTTGTGTACAAAAAAATAGGATTATGGATTTTTACAAGATTTTTCTTAGTGCACACAAAGGATTTGGATACTTAGAACTCCTTTTAGTTGCATTATTTATCATTGCACTTTTAGCTACTATGTTCGGGTACAGTGGAAAAGTGAACAAGTTTTTAAAGAAAACCACTTTATTTACGATGATTTTCTTTCACGTTCAGTTTTTAATAGGAATATGCTTGTTATTCATATTTTCTCCAGGTTTCAAAGCTGCCTTAGATGCAGGAACCTTAATGAAGGACGCTTACAGCAGACAAACATTTGTTGAGCACCCTTTTTCTATGCTTATTGCCGCTGTATTGATGACCATTATCAATAAAAAGGTAAAGTCCAACGATACGATCTCTTTAGGAATCGTAATTATGGGATTGATTGCCGCAGGTTTATTTGCATTTGCCTTCCCTTGGACAAGAGTTTTTGGGGCATAAAATACAATACGGAAATTATACATTATGCGTTATAATTTATAAATAGTTTAATCTTTAAATTTTTAATTAAATCAATGAAAGTAGCTGTAGTAGGTTCAACAGGAATGGTTGGACAAGTTATGCTTAAAGTTTTGGAGGAGAGAAACTTCCCTGTAACAGAATTAATACCGGTAGCATCCGAAAGATCTGTAGGCAAGAAGGTGAAGTATAAACAGAAGGAATTTACGATTGTAAGCATGAAGGACGCTATAGCTGCCAAACCGGATATTGCGATCTTCTCTGCCGGAGGTTCTACATCTCTTGAATTTGCTCCTTTATTTGCAGAAGCAGGAATAACAGTAATTGATAATTCTTCTGCCTGGAGAATGGATCCTGATAAAAAATTGGTGGTTCCTGAGATCAATGCTGATGTTTTAACAAAGGAGGACAAGATTATTGCCAATCCAAACTGTTCTACCATTCAGTTGGTTATGGTTCTTGGGCCATTGAACAAAAAATATGATTTAAAAAGAGTAATTGTTTCTACTTACCAATCTGTAACAGGAACGGGAAAAGCTGCGGTTGACCAGTTAAATGGCGAGATCAGCGGTGATGATTCTGTTGCTAAAGTATATCCTTATCAGATCTTTAAAAATGCATTGCCACACTGTGATGTATTTGCGGAGGATGATTATACTAAAGAGGAAATTAAATTGATGAAAGAGCCTAAGAAAATTTTAGGAGATGATACATTCAATTTAACAGCAACAGCCGTAAGAGTTCCGGTTCAGGGAGGTCACTCAGAAAGTGTAAACATTGAATTTGAAAACGAATTCGAGCTGGATGAAGTAAGAATAATTTTATCTGAGACTCCGGGAGTAGTCGTAATGGATGATGTGAAAAACAACCACTATCCGATGCCTCTGTACTCGGAAGGAAAAGACGAAGTTTTCGTCGGAAGGATAAGACGGGATCTCTCACAGCCGAAAACGCTTAACCTCTGGATTGT
This sequence comes from Chryseobacterium sp. YR221, assembly GCF_900176315.1. Classification (NCBI taxonomy): domain Bacteria; kingdom Pseudomonadati; phylum Bacteroidota; class Flavobacteriia; order Flavobacteriales; family Weeksellaceae; genus Chryseobacterium; species Chryseobacterium sp. YR221. The sequence continues at coordinate 306,421 of NZ_FWXM01000004.1, read as the reverse complement.
AGCAGACAACCTAAGGAAAGGAGCGGCAACCAACGCCGTGCAAATCGCAGAATACCTTGTAGCAAACAACTTAGTATAAACTAACAAAATAAAAAAGAGTCTCAAATTGAGATTCTTTTTTTTATCAAACTCCATATGAATACCCAGAAAAACACTCATCAAGAAAAAATAGGATTCCAAAAGATCATTGCTGTCTTTGGAGTGATCCTTTTTGTTGGAAAAATTATTGCCTGGAAATTGACCAATTCCGATGCCGTATTTTCTGATGCCATGGAAAGTGTCGTCAATGTTATCAGTGCATTTATGGGCCTTTACTCCCTTCATCTTGCCGCAAAGCCTAAAGATGAGGATCATCCATACGGCCACGGGAAAGTAGAATTTGTCACCTCCGGGATAGAGGGAGCCCTTATTGCCATTGCAGGGATTATGATTATCTATGAGGGCATTCATAGTCTTATTGTAGGCAAAACACTGAGCAAAATTGATTTGGGAATATGGATCATTGCCGCTACTGCCATTATTAATTATCTTTTGGGATATATTTCGATAAAAAAGGGAAAAAGGGAAAATTCTCTGGTACTGATTTCTTCCGGGAAACATCTTCAGTCTGATACCATTACCACCCTGGGCGTTGTTGCCAGTTTAGTGATTGTTTATTTCACTAAAATCTATTGGCTGGATTCTGTGGTCGCACTATCTTTTGGACTTTATATCATATTTGTAGGCTATAAAATCGTGAGAAAATCTTTAAGTGGTATTATGGATGAACAGGATCCTGAAATATTAAATCAGGTCATTAGAATCCTTGAAGAAAACAGACACATAGAATGGATTGATGTACATAATATGAAAATCCAGCAATTTGGGGCCTCCCTTCATATTGATGCCCATATTACCCTTCCGTGGTACTATGATCTTCGTGATGCCCATAGTGAAATGGAAAAAGTAATTATCCTTCTTGCAAAAAATATGAAACGCAGTATTGAGTTCAATTTCCATATGGATGATTGTAAACCGATTTCATGCCCGGTTTGCCAGATCAAAGACTGCCCTGTCCGCGAAAAGGATTTTATAAAACGTGTAGAATGGACACCTGAGAATGTAACCAGTGTAGATAAACACACTGCAGAATAGGAAATAAAAAGACTGATTTCTTACCCCTGTTTATTCATTTGCTTTCTATAATAAAATATAGGAACCACTAAAAGTATAATCAAAGGTTGGATCACAAACCGTCTCATATAAAAGGAGAAAAGATATCCTATCCCAAACTTGTCATGGATACAGTATAGATAAACTGGAAAAGTAATTACAAAAACAATACTCATTAAAATAGCCCCCTGCAATGTCCATTGCCTGTTTTCAAATAATCCCTGAACGATCAGGCATGAAAAAAGAAGATTTAAAATAAACCTGAACAGGTATCCTATGATCAATCTTCCCCATTCAAATTCCGGGAACTCAATATTTTTATTGGCTTCATGAAAATACGTAAGAAAGGGATCATAAAATAGAGTATCCTCAAGCACTCTTATTCCTATAAGACCGCCAATACCGAGTATAACCAGAAACCAGTTAAGAATTTTCATTTTGTAAAGCAAAGAATTTAATCCAGATTAACCAAAGCACCACAACACTTCCATAAATTATAGCGGGAAAAATAAAATCATGGAACATCTTCCCGTATTCAGGATAATCTGACATGACAATATTTAATCCAACAATTCTCAGGAGATTCATGATATAGAGTAAAACCAACCCTACTCCCACAAAAACAAAAGTTTTCGCTCCTTTATAAAAAGCAAAAACAAAAGACATAAATAAAATGATGACAGAAATAGCATTACAGCCCTCCACCATTCTTGTTACATATTGCCCTTTTACATAAAACCAAACCTGTTCATTTTTCACATCATCATAAAGAGCGGTCTCGTAACCTCCTTTATTTTGAAGATATGTGACCTGATTTCCTATCATTCGTGAAAAAGAATCCAATCCGTGATCTTTCTCACTGTTAAGATAAAACTGATAGGCAAAAAGCAACACCAGATAAACGATGATGAATCGCAGTAAAATACCTAAAACCGGTTTGAAATCTTTTAACATAAATACAAAGATAAAAATTAGGCCGTAATAACCTGAGCCCTAATGAAAAAAGTTAAGATGGGAAGCTATTTTAATCTCATGTTTCCAACTCATGTTAAATTAGTATATTTGTTTTCATATTATGACTTCTGAAAACGCAAAACGATTTTTTGAAAACCATTGTGGTAAAAAATCTTCCGAATTCGTCACATTAGCTCAAAGCGGCTCTGCCAGGGTAAATTTTCTGGCCATAACCGACCTTGAAAAGTACATCATCACCTACAATGAAAACATTCCCGAAAATGAAAGTTTCCTTTACTATTCCGGTGTTTTCTCTGAACTACACCTTAATACCCCGCATATTTTAGCTGTTTCGGATGACAGAAAAATGTATGTACAGGAGTTTTTGGGGGAGCAAACCCTTTCGGAGGTGATTACTAAAGAGCAGCTTTCACCGCGAATAAAATCACTTGTAAAACAGACTTTGGAGCGGTTATTCAGACTCCAGATTCAAACCCAGGGAAAAATTGATTTTACAAAAACTTTTGAATATGAAAATTATGATGAACTTCCGGTCATTCATGATTTATATTATTTTAAGAATTTCGTGGCAGATGTGTTGGAGCTGGAGTACAACAAATCTACCCTACTGAAAGAATTCAAGCAAATTGCTTTCCTTATTGAGAATCTGGAACCCAGAGGAATCATGATCCGTGATTTTCAGGCCAGAAATATTATGGTGAATGAGAAAAATGAAGTTTCATTTATTGATTATCAATCTGCCATGAAAGGTCCATTGATGTATGATGTCATCTCCTTTATTTATCAAGCTAAAGCCGATTTCCCTGAAGACTTCAAAAATGAAATGCTAGCATATTATATTCAGCAATTTGAAGATCCGGAAGCAAGAATTCAGCTGCAAAATTCTGTGAAACCTATTCAGATGATGCGTTTTTTACAGGTTTTGGGAGCTTACGGATTCCGGGGATTAATCCAAAGGAAGCAGCATTTTTTGGCAAGCCTGGAAAAAGGGATCAAAAATATCGCTCAGTTTGCTGATTCATGGGAAGAGATGAAAAATTATCCGGAACTGAAGAAGATCATTCAACAGTTGTCTCTTGAAAAATCAAAAATAAAAATTGAGGAAATACTAAACTTGAATCATTAAGAATACTTTATTTTTTGGATTGATCAAAATCTTACCTTAAAAACTTAAAATACCTTAGTGGTAAAAAAATATAAAAAAGAAGAAAAATGTTACACATAGACATACACAGCTTTTCGTACAAAAAAGGAGGAATTCCAAAAGATCACTCCGGAAACGGAGGAGGTTTCGCCTTCGACTGTAGAGGAATTTTAAATCCCGGAAGAATTGAAGAATATAAAATACAGACCGGAAACGATATTGGAGTTCAGGAATACCTGGAAACAAAGACAGAAATGCCTAAGTTTTTAGAATTGGTAAAGTCCATCATCTCTATCAATATCGAGGATTATCTGGCAAGAGGATTTGAAAACCTTCAGATCAATTTCGGATGTACCGGAGGACAGCACCGATCTGTATACTCCGCCATTAAAATTGCAGAATTCATCAAGGAAAAATACCCTGAAGGAACAGAAGTAACCCTTCACCATGATGAGCAACCTCAGCTGAACAATGGTAATCAGTAGTGAGCAATAAGTAATACCTTTATTACTTATTCCCTATTTTCTATTACCCATTACATATCACTCATTACCTATACTATTATGAAGGCTCTTATTTTTGCAGCAGGAAAAGGCACAAGGCTTAAACCGTTTACAGACCATCATCCGAAAGCTTTGGCAAAAGTGAATGGTATCCCTCTTTTGGAAAGAAATATCAAATATTTAAAAAGTTTTGGAATACAGGATTTTGTGATCAACATTCATCATTTTGGAGACCAAATTGTTGATTTTTTACATAAAAATAATAACTTCGGTTGTAAGATAGAAATATCTGATGAAACCAATGAGCTATTGGAAACCGGAGGCGGCTTAATTTTTGCTAGAAAGTTTCTTGATCATGGTGAAGATTTTTTAATCATGAATGCTGATATATTAACCAATATAAACATCAATACATTGGTAGAATATCATAAAAAGATAAAAGATTTTGCTACTTTAGCAGTTTCGGACCGTGAAAGTTCGAGAAAACTCCTTTTCAATGATGAGATGGTTTTACGTGGCTGGCTGAATGTGCAAACAGGAGAGCAGAGGCTGGCAGAATTCAATAAAGGATTTAAAGCCCTTGCCTTCAGTGGTGTCCACTGCATCAACCCTCTTATCTTTGAAAAAATAAAAAGAACAGGCAAATTTTCTGTTATGGAAGAATATCTGGATCTGATGCTGACCGAACATATTCACGGTTTTGTACATGACAGTATTCTCGTAGATGTCGGAAGACCGGAATCTGTAATAGAAGCCGAAAAACATTTTAAATAATTTTTTGCAAATGGAAATTGACGGAACCAGGGATGAAAGTTTAGTAAATCCAGAGCTTGACATAAACGAAACAAAATTACTTAACAGTTTCAGACAAAAAACATGGGACGAAACAATCGCTAAGGACAGCTGGATGGTTTTCAAAGTCATGGCTGAATTTGTAGATGGCTATGAAAAGCTGGCTAAGATAGGCCCATGTGTTTCCATATTTGGTTCTGCCCGATTGAAACCGGAAAGTCCATACTATGAAATGGCTGTAGAAATTGCCGAAAAGATCACCAAATTAGGGTTCGGAATTATTACCGGAGGAGGTCCCGGAATCATGGAAGCAGGAAATAAAGGTGCTTTCAATGCTAAGGGAAAATCTATCGGGCTTAATATCGATCTTCCTTTTGAACAACATTTCAATCCTTACATCAATAAATCGTATTCTATGAACTTCGATTACTTTTTCGTGAGAAAAGTAATGTTTGTAAAATATTCCCAAGGCTTCGTGGTGATGCCAGGTGGTTTTGGTACTTTGGATGAGCTTACAGAAGCAATGACCCTGATTCAGACCAATAAAATTGGAAAATTTCCGATTGTTCTGGTAGGAAGTGAATTCTGGAGCGGATTGCTGGATTGGTTCAAAGCAACCCTGCTAAAAGAAGGCATGATTGCCGAAGATGATCTGGATCTTTACAGAGTGGTAGACACTGCAGATGAGGCCGTAGCGCATATTAAAGCATTTTATGATAAATATTCTGTAAATGTTAATTTTTAATTGGCATATTATTTGTGACTTATAACTAGCAAGTATGATTGTAAATCTATTAATTAAGATGAAAAAACTTTTATATATATCAGGAATTTTAACATTTTTTGTGTTAATGAGTTTTATGTATGTAGACTTTTTCTCTTCAATGACCAAGGTTGATTATATTGATGGAAGCAAGACATTGAAGTTTACCACAAAAATGAATACAAGCCATATCTCTGATGCTATTAAAATAAATCCTAATACAGCAGGATTTGAAGCTGAAGTTAAAAAATATGTGAATAACAATTTTGATGTATTTGTCAATGGTGCTCCCAAAACAATAACTTTCACCGGAAGTCAGGTAAGTGGAGAAACTGTATGGGTATATTTTGAAACCGGAGGAGTTTCAGATATCAATACCTTAAAAATTAAAAATACGATCCTTCTAAGCGCCTTTCCAAAGCAAATCAATCTGGTGAACATTGCCTATAAAGGCAGCCAGAAAACGATGAACTTCCAGAGAGGAAAAGAAGTGAACGAGGTTTCTTTTTAAAAAGAATTAAATTTAACCAGTATAAAGGTATCCTAGAAGTTAAGCTTTTAGGATATTTTTTTGCATTAAAAATCACCATAAAGGGATTAATACGTAAAAATACTGACCGTAAATTCCGCACTTATACGCTAACACAGGTCTTTTTAACGTCCTACATTTGTCATGTAATTACAATGTTGAAGCCGATATCACATAAAAAACGGGGCGGAATCTGAAAAGCCATACGAGTAAGGAAAACAAATCATTAAAAAACAAATCACATGGACACATCACAATTAGCATCAAGTCAGGAAATAGACATTATGGTTGTCATTGACACGGATTACGTAAAAGAATACATGAAATCAAATAACCTTACCCCTTGTACAGATGACATTACTAAAGCGGTACCTATTGATCATGCAGGAAAATATATGATCGTTCCCACTACAAACGTTGCCGGAGGACAGGCAACAGGAGACTTAAACTTCACAGCAAGAGCCGGAGATACTGTATGTTTCAGAGGCTGTTCGATATATCAGAACTCAGATGATGCTATTATTATCTACAAAGTTCAAAACTATGCCGGAGTGGATGTATTCAATGGTAACCCTATCCAATATGAGGGGGTAGACAGAAAACAAGCGGCAATACCTGATCATACAAAAGCCGATGGCCTTCCTGCTTTACCTGCCAACGTTCTTTTTCAAAGTTTGGATGCAAGGATAGGTGGCACCGGACAGGGAAGCTATTATATTTATTTTGCGTTATATACCTTAGATCCTAAGAACAGTGACAAACAAAATCTTTACAGTTACTGTCGTTGGGACCCAACCATTACGGTTAAGTAGTACCTATTATTTTATATGGCATAAAAAAGCCGGCTCTTACGAGCCGGCTTTTCATATCATAAGCAATGATTATTGTGCTTTTATCTTGAAATCATCTACTTCCCACGTTGCTGCGGCAGCAGTAGTAGAAGTATATTTAAATGCGATTCTTACATTTTTCCCTAAGAAAGCGCTTAAGTTTACATTACCAGACCCAACCCAGTCACCGAATGCATTCGCATTGGTATCTAAAGTAGCCGGTAATAATGTCCATGTTGTGGTTGCAGGATCACCGGTATAATTATCTGTAGCATATACCTGTAAAGCATTTCCTGCATATCTTACGTCTGTTGAAAAGCTCACTGCAGCTTTAGTTTTTCCAACCAGGCTAACTGCTTTGGAAATCAACCAGTCTTCATTCACAATGTTATTTCCGGCACCTCCTGCATTACCATTCATCATGGCGTAATAATTCTGCCCGTTTCCTTGGTTAGATGTCTGCCAAACCTGAGGACCCGTCACATTTTTCACGGTCCAGTCTGAGCTGAATCCACCTGCTGCAAAATCATCGCTGTATACAACCGGAATAGGGGTATATACACTACCGTCACATCTTGGTGCATCAAAGTCTATATTTGCCAGCTTAGTAATCCATAGCTGATAGGTTCCATTATAGATACTTAAAATAGCATAGGCATCTCCTTTTCCTCCTTTTACTTCATATCCACCAGGTTTAATACCTCCAAAACTAGCCTGACCGCTCGTTCTTAAAATCACTGTATTTCCTGAGCAATCCTGAAGAGTTCTGCTTGTTACAGCATTACCATCGGTTAGTGTTCTTCCCAGATCTCCATCAACAAACTGAAGATCTTTAATTTTAATCCATCTTCCAACATCACCTGTTGTTAGCTGAGATATTGTTTTCTCGGAAGGCACTACCGGTCTTGAAGCGGTATTGCTATCGAAGAAATATTTGTACATATCTACTTCCTCTATCTGTCCGAACTGTGTATTGTTACTGAATAAAGACCCTAACTGAACTTCTCCGTTTACACTTCTTACATACAGATTTTTAAGTTTGATATTCACATCTTTACCTAATCTGAATCTGCTGTCAAGATACAGGTTTGTTTTATTCATGTTTATTCTGATCCCTCCTGTAGCATCTTCAACATATACATACTTATAAAGGTTTCCTGTTTCATCATTAGCTACCACCTGAGCTTTAAGATAAGAATCTGAAGTGATCTGTACCCAGTTTGTAGTTCCTGCAGCCAATTGTTTCACATCGGCAACGGTTTTAGCCGTAAGTGAACCTGGATTAAAGTCACATGGTCCTTCTGTAAGCCCGTCTAAACGTGGGAATTTCTTCATATCAAGATCTTCCGACTTGTTTACATATAACTGATACGTAGTTGTATTTCCAGATTGGAATTTACTGTAAATTCCAACAAATTTACCATTACCGGAAGGAAGAAGCTGACCTGCAAATGCTGCAAATCCACTGTTTCTTACCACCGCAGTTTTTGCATATTTTCCAGCTGCCCATCCTTCACCTATTGTTTTATCCACCGTTACTCCATTAGGTGCATAGGTAGTACATAAAGCTCTCGCATCAAATTCTACATCATTTACCTGGATCAGACATCCGAAATATTGATCATTGGCAGGAACCATGTCAGCCAGTTTCATTATTTTCGGTACAATCTTTCCTTTCGGAGCACAAGATCTGAAGATATGTTTTCCAACAAGTTTTTCAGGAATTCTTGATACAGACGAAGCAGACGTTTCGGCCCCTGTTTTCACACCAAGCTGTACAAGGCTTCCATAAGCCCCTACAGCAAGTCCGTTAAGTTTGATATATACTTTTGATCCCTGAGGATATTTGGTATAAGTACTTACTGCATCTACACTCACGGTAAACCCTTGTGTAGGATTTTCCAGTGCATCCTGAACGTAGATCGTTTTATAAATATTTCCTGTTTCATCCGTAGAAGAAACATATCCCACCAAATATAAGTCGTCAGCCTCATTATTGGGAGTGGTGTCTTCCGGAAAGGCATAGGTTACATTATTCTGAAATTTCGCTTTTACGTCAGCAAAAGGCATTACAATCCCGTTTTTATCGGCACAGTCGTAGCCGTCAAGATTGGGCTGATCGTATTTATCATCGTGCACACATCCTGTCGTTATAAACAAGGAAGCTGCTGTGATAAAAATATATTTTAAAATTGAGTTATATTTTTTCATTGTAGTCGTTTTAGAATCTTAAATAAACGTTAGTAAAGAAAGTGATTCCTCTGTCATACCAAAGTTTTGGTCCAAAATAAGGAGTTTCTCTTTGGGCATCGGCAAGTGCATCACTAAAGTTCACATTTCGTCCTTGTTCAAATCCTCCGGTTACATAATTTCTGTTGTTCAGGATATTGTTTACAGAAACACTGATTCCCATTCTGTATTTTCCAAACTGGAAAGATTTACCGGCATTGGCGTTCAGCATAAACTGGTTATCGAATTTCTTCTGCTTGGTAATAAGCTCAATCAGTTCAGGAGTTACTCCGGCAAAAGGATCATTGGTCTGTGGATCCGTATACATATAAGGAGTCTTGTTCAACGCTGAGAAATCAAGATACTGATCCATCAGATAGTTCGCAGATGCTCCTACCCACCAGTATTTCGGAGAATTGTATTTTAATCCGAAAGAGAATGCTTTTTGTGGTGTTCCGGCTACTTTATATCCTTTAACATTAGCTTTACCCCAAACGTCTGTTCCTCTAAATCCGTTTAAGTCATCAAAAGTAGATACTTCAGGATTGTTCGTGTATTTGTATTCCCCTACACTGGCTACCCCTACTGCATTTAATGTAGGCGTGATTTTAACGTCAAAACCTAATTCAAGTCCCATGTATCTTTTATTAACTCCGCTCATTGCTTCATTAACCAAAGTACTGAAAGAATTCCCCAGGGTACCGTCATTTACGTCAGCATAATATCTTGAAATTTCAGTAGCGTTTTGAATCGTCGTTAAGTACCCCGATAGTCTCAGTTTTAAAATCTGTCCTCTCATCACATAACTCAGATCATTAGAATTGATCATCTGGTTACCCACTCCCGGCGTTTGGTAATCCACCATTCTTGGGTTGATATAGATTTCATTAAGCGTAGGTGCTAAGCTAAAGAAAGCTCCATTATAAACAATAAAGTTTTTACCATTGATTTTATAGGTAATTTTACCTTTAACCCCAGCATCTAAAGCATCATATACAGAACTCTTACCTTTAGAATTATCTCTGAATCTGGCAATTCCACTTCTGAAATTTCCTTCTCTGTACGCTTCGGAATAAGATGAGAAAACGGAAGCAACAACATTCCATTTGTTAAAATCTATTTCAGAAGAGATGTTCAATGAATAATGATTTCTAGTTAATTCGTAAGAATACTGGGTTCTGTCTCCTTCTCTTACTTCTGTATTTCCATTATCAGCATCATACTTTGCATCTCCGTTAAATGCATTGAGATTATTGGCAAAATTAGCTCCCAATAAGTCTTTAACTCTTCTGAAGTTATCAGATTTTAAATTCTGATAGTTGAAGTTTACGTTCAATTTCCAATTATCTTTCAGCCTTGTATCAAAGTGAGATGAAAAGTTGAACGTTTTATCTTTATTAACGTCTTCTACAATAGTATACACAGCCCCTCTCGCTTTTCCATCACCATCCACAAGGTTAAGGCGGTTGGCATTATAAAGAGAGTTCCAGTCTATTTGTGACTGCTGTCTGAATTCATCAGCAGAAAGAAGTCCGTAGCTTGGTAATTTTCTGTAATAAGTAGGGTTTGGATCCGGAGCATGGAACCAGTCTAGTCTGCTTCTCGCATCGCTACCAAACTGATAAGATACAGTGTTTGTCCAGTTTGAATTTTTTCCCACTTTCAGGTAATCTGTTAAGATGAACATAGGTTCAAAAACATTCCTGATTCTGGAGTTTCTTTTCTCTCCATCCTGCCATCCCCAGTATGAGTTATAATTTTTACCCATCAGGTCATACACCTCCTGAGTATTCGGAGCATTGGAAGCCCTGTAGGTCGGAGATCCGAAAGCAGTTAGGTTAATAGAGTGTCTATCTGTAAATTTTTTCTCAATAGAAGCAAAATAAGCATAGGCATCCTGGTAAACTCCATCAATGATGGCTCTGTCTCCCCATCTTCTGCTTGCAGAGACAGTTACAGCCCATCCGTTTTTAGTAAGCCCCGACGAATAGGTAGCCATAGCTCTGTGCAGGTAGCTTCTGTTCGTAAATGAATAGGCTAATGAAGTTTGTTTTCTATAGCTGGAAGCTCTGGTATTATAGTATACTACCCCACCTAAGTTTCCAAAAGTATATTCTGAAGGTGTAATATTGTCTACATTCTCATAAGGATATCTGGTCACATCATTCATTCCTCCCCAATTGTTGAAGTCTATTCTTCCGTCATCGTTCTTAGACATGGATACTCCGTTAAAAAGAACATCTTCAAATCTGTTGTCTACCCCTCTTGGTCTGAACCAGTAAGCACCGAGTTCAAAAGCAGAAACATTCTGAAAAGCATCTCTTCCTGAGCTTAAAAGTCCTACAGTAGGCTGCATAGATGAGCCTCCGTCCTCAGAATCACTGGCAGAGTCGTCAATGACTATAACTCCTGCGTCTGATCCCAAAGTGTAATTAAGTGTAATAACACCTAAGTCTTTTCTCTTCTCATTTGCAGCCACATCAAACTCTAAGATTTTTGACTCAAAGTTCGGTTTTGCCACCGTAATAAGATAGTGTCCAGGTTTTAAATCCACAAACTGGAAGTACCCAATTTTATCCGCGGTCACGTCGTCGCTGGATTGTGCTAGATCTACTTCTGCTTTCTCTAAAGGCTTACCATCCTGATCCTTAACATACGCATACACAGTGGTTTGCGCAAAGTAAAAAGATGCAGGCATTAAAGTAAATAAAGAGATTAGGGATAGTTTTTTAATCATAATAAACTTATTTTTAACTCCTTCTTTATTTAAGGGGCAACAAATTTAGAACTATTTTCATTAACTCAAACATTTTTAGCTCTTTATTCTATTAATTTTCCTTAACACCCCACTATTATCATAAAAATATGTGCTAATTTTCATCAATTGCGAAAAATACAATAATACTATTCTTTCTATTTAAATTTACGTTAAAAATGAAGGCCATTTACTATAGATTATATAATGAATACGCATGCTGGCAAAATTAAATCTATAAAAAAATGAGCGCTTCCCACAGCTCCTGTTTTAGCTTTCAACCTTATTCTTAACTTTTTATTAAACTAAACTCAAATTATTTTAGTCTTTATTCTTATATAAAATTAGTAATTTTACCCCCTCAATTTTTTGAATATAATAAGAATATGAAAAAATATTTAATCATTGCCGCCCTGTTTTGCTTCAGTTCTGCTTTCTCACAACAGAAGCAGGTTAAAAGAGCAGCTATTGCCTTCCTCAATGTAGAAAACCTTTGGGACACCATTCCTTCTGCAGATTATATTGATGGAACTTTACCTCTTTCCAATCCTAAATTTCACAGAAGTGTACCTGTAGATTCTTTAAAATTTCTTGAAACGACAGAAGACTATAAAGGAGAATGGAGCGATGATTTGTTAATTGGAAAAAAAGTGATCAGAAAACAGTTTTTATCTGAGGACTTTACAGCCAACAGCCCTAAAAGATGGGGAACAAAGTATTATAATCAAAAACTAGCCAATGAGGCAAAAGTGATTTCGGAACTAGGGAGACAGTACACTAATGACAACCCCGCAATCTGCGGATTAATAGAGGTTGAAAACAGACAGGTTATTGAAGACTTAATCAAACAACCTGCTTTGGCACGAAGCAATTATGGGATTGTTCATTTTAATTCTTATGATTTCAGAGGAATTGATGTAGCTATTATTTATCAAAAAGGAAGATTTTCTCTGTTGGATTCTTATAAAAAAGAGATTAAAATTTACGATGAAAACGGGAAAAGAGAATATACCAGAGATATTGTTATAGCTATTGGATTATTGGATGGAGAAAAAGTAGGTATCTTTATGAACCACTGGCCATCCAGAAAAGGTGGGGAAGCAATTTCTCTTGCCAAAAGAAATACAGCTGCTACTGTACTGAAAAACGAAATGGATAAAGTAACTGCTGAAAATCCGGGAATTAAGTTATTCTCCATGGGTGACTATAATGATGACCCTGTAAGCCCGAGTTTGAAAAAACACTTAGCTGCAGTAGGCGATCCGAGTGAGTTATCAGATAAGACTCCTTATTATAACCTGATGTACAAATTATATAAGGCAGGTGTTGCTTCACTGGCGTACAGAGATGCTCCAAACTTGTTTGATCAGATTATTGTTTCAAGAAATCTTTATTCACCGGAAAAAATAACGCCTACCTATACCATCTATAAAGCAGAGATCTATGCGCCTGCTTATCTTGTAAACAAAGAAGGACAATGGAAAGGGTATCCGTTACGTTCTTGGGATGGAGACCGGTTCACAGGTGGATACAGTGACCACTTCCCAGCGGTTTCTGTAGTTCAGAAAGAATATATTAAAAAATAAATACAGAAAGGCACTCTTATTGGAGTGCTTTTTTAGTATAAATATTGCATCATGAAAAATTTTGTTTTACTACTGCTTATGGCCATTCTTCCATACAGTTGTTATTCTCAGAATAATCCTAAAAATAATAAAGAACAAACCGAAATGAAGCCTTCTAAAAATGAAGACGGAGAATGGGATATCGTTGTAATAGATACCCAGTTTGATTATTTTTTGAACGCGATTGCCAAACCAATGAATCAGTATTCAGAATCTTATCTGAAAAACAAAAATGCATTCTTAGTCAATGAATGGAATAGCTATTATAACACCGGCAAGTACAGGAATGTTATAGAATCAGGAATAGATTATGACCCACGGGAAAACTACGGGATAAAATTTGAATATAAGCTCTATCAGGTTTTTGCATACGTAAAGTGGAAGTACGGCCTCAAAATGAATGGGCTGTCCGGAAGCGACGGAGCTAGATAATACACATTAAAAAAAGGTTCAGAGGTTTTTCTGAACCTTTTTTCTGAATTCTCATTTATTACATATTCTTTATGTAAACACTATGATAAAATTCAAAAATTATTCACAAATTCATCCTAAGTTTTAACTACATTTGCATATCACTGAATTTTAATTTTCAGTAACTAATAACCTATAAAAAACGAATTTAACTCATGAAGAAAATGCTCTCAGCACTGTCTGTGCTATCTGTATGTCTGCTAAGCGCTCAGCTTTATATCCCGGGAACACCATCTGTTTCAACGAATACGAATGTAGGAATTAACACTGCATCTCCACAAGGGTCTTTAGACATTAATGCTAATGGAAATATTCCCGTCATAAGAGGAAACGGTGGTTATATCCCAACTGGTCTAAGGTTTATTGATGACTCTTACACTCAGCAGGGAAATGTAAAAGAATGGGCTATATGGAAAGGAAATCAATGGGCAAAAGGATTGGCTTTCATGAGGTATGATGCTATTGCCCCTTGTTCAACAGGAATTTGTGATGCCCCATTATTCCTTCATGACAATGGAAATATTGGAATGGGCTCCTTAAACCCGGATGCCAAGTTAACCGTAAAGGGAAAGATCCACGCCGAAGAAGTAAAAGTAGATCTTAACGTACCTGCAGATTATGTATTCCAGAAATATTACACGGGATCTTCCAGCTTAAAACCGGAATATACAATACCCACACTTGAAGATGTAGAAAAATTCACCAAGGAAAATAATCACCTTCCCCATATTCCATCAGCAAAAGAAATACAGGAAAAAGGACTCAATGTAGGAGAAATGTCAAATTTACTGCTGCAGAAAATTGAAGAGCTTACCCTTTATACCATTGAACAGAATAAGCTGATTAAAGAGCAGCAAAAGAGAATCGAGGCTTTAGAGCAAGCCAAAAAATAACCTATACAGTTATTATTTATGAAAAAAATTCTAATACTATTAACCTTGTGCTTTGCCGTAATTCAAATTACCGCACAAAGTTATGAAGAAACTTATCTGAAAGATGAGAAGAAAAGGCTTGATAAAGTAGCTCTTGTTGAAATTGAAATTGAAAACTTTATCACTCAGAATATCAATACATTTGATTTTACAACGGTCATCAACTCTGTAGATACTACCAATAAAGAAACCGGCCAGCCACTTTCTGCTTCGGATTATGCCACTGCACTTAATACCGCAAAGCGTCAAAAGCTAAGAAATGAATATTTCAAAAAAAATCCAGAAAAAGTAAGTCTGTATTTCGCACAGGTTCTTCAGCAGTGTACGAATGGAGGTTTTGAAGATAACGGAGGTTCTACAGCAGGCTATGGATTTGCCAGTGATGTATATGATCAGTCTACCTGGGCACAGTACACACTTACACCGACCACCGTGGTCAATCCTGCTCCCAACTCCAATGTTACCTTAGTAGATGCCGGTTCTGCTGATCCTAACATTCCAAGTATTCCAAGAGTATATTCCGGAAAATATGCCATTAGGCTCAACCAGCCTACCAGCGTATTGTCCAGAAGAGCGTCATTGCTAAGACGACAGTTTATTGTCAATGAGAGGAGTATCAGCTATGCCTATGCTTTATTTTTCCAAAATCCTGCAGATGGTGGCCATACCAAGGATACAAGATATCCCTATTATCAGGTAAGGCTGAAAAACAGCAGCGGTAATATAGTCTACCAAAGAACCGTTGATGGAGTCTCCAATCCTATTTTTAACTATAATCCTTCCAACAACATTTTATACTCCGGATGGAGATGTGAAAATATTGATACTTCACAATATATGGGACAGTTTGTAACACTGGAAATCATTATGTCAAACTGCGGAAATAGCGGCCATTATGGATATGGCTATTTTGATGATTTCTGTGGGTTACCTCCTAACTGCAATATCCCTAGTGTTGGAACAATCAACCTTCATCCCCGAAGCCAAACAGGATGTCCTGAAGATCCTATGTATATCACGGGTAACTACCAGCTTCCTCCTAATGCAACGTTTCAAATGCCTGGAGCCGGTATCAAGCTTGACATCCTCGAAGCGAGCACAGGAAATCTTGTTACGACGTTAACGTCTCCCAACTTTCCGAGTACTAATAATTTCAGTTTCTACGTAAGTAGTTATTCCTTTTATCCTTCAGGGATGACCTCTAATACAGAATTCAACTTTAGAGTAAGAATGATTTATAATACGGGAGGAATTAACCAGCCGGAGGTTTCGGCTAACCATACCAACCCTCCAGGTCCTGATGTTTCTTTTAAAAACTGCAATAGCCCATGTTTTGAAGAAATGTATATCAACGAAAAGGTGGTTACCTCTCAGACTTTTCAGGCAAGTGGAGGAATCTATGCAAGCTCACAGATATATCCTAACCTTGAGGTCACCTACAGAGCGGGTTATCAGATTCAGTTATTACCGGGCTTCTACGCTACCGGACAAGATGTGGGCATATTCCATGCTTATATTGGACCATGTGAAGACAACAATACCTTCACCAAAATCCCTCCGGTAAATTCAATGGCTAAGGCTTCTGAAACTCAGATATTACCTGCAGAGATTAAAATTCATCCTAATCCTGCCTCAGGGTATTTTAAAATAAGTACAGGCAGCGAGAAACTTCTTTCATGGGAAATGTATGACCTCTCCGGAAAGATGGTACTGAAAGGAACTACTTCTGATGCAAATGTTCAGAATCTCCTAAAAGGTAATTATTTCTTAAAAATAAATCTTGAAAAGAGACAGGTGAGTAAAACCGTTATTTTAAAATAATATGCAACAAAAAAGGTTCAGAAATTTCTGAACCTTTTTTGTTTATAATAGCTGAAAATTATTTGTTGAATAATTCCTCTACTTTATCCCAGTTTACTACATCAAAGAATGCAGAAACATAATCAGGTCTTCTGTTTTGGTAGTTTAAATAATAAGCATGCTCCCAAACATCTAATCCTAAAACCGGAGTTCCTTTAACGTCTGCAACAGGCATTAACGGGTTATCCTGATTTGGAGTAGAAGAAACAGATACTGAACCGTCAGCATTTTTCACTAACCAAGCCCATCCTGAACCGAATCTTGTTTTAGCAGCATCAGAAAAATCAGTTTTGAATTTTTCTAAACCACCATAGTTTTCGATAGCAGCTTTTACGTTTCCTACTGGCTCTTTGCTTCCTCCAGGAGTTAAAATAGTCCAGAATAAAGAGTGGTTGAAGTGTCCTCCACCATTATTTCTTACTGCTGGCTTATCAGTTCCTGTCTGACAGATTTCTTCAATAGTTTTCCCTGCCAGATCAGTTCCTTCAATTGCTTTATTTAAGTTGTCAATATATGCCTGGTGATGCTTTGTATAATGGATCTCCATAGTTTTTGCATCAATAGTTGGCTCTAATGCATCATATGCATATCCTAGTTGTGGTAATTCAAATGACATAATCTTTATTTTTAATGTTATATCCAAAATTAGCCAATATTTAAGGGATTATCAAGGATTGGGGATTACTTTAATAAATCTTTAACATTGATATATTGATTTAGAATGAATTAAAGTTTAAAATAAATTCCCCCACGGAATTATGGAAGGTCTGAAAATGAAAAAGCACAGATCCCAAAACAGGATCCATGCTTTTTCTATTTAACAATAATTAAATTTATTTATTCATAGACATCAGGAATTCTTCATTATTAAGAGTTCCTTTGATGTTCTTATTTACAAATTCCATTGCTTCTATAGGGTTCATTTCAGAAAGATATTTTCTAAAGATCCACATTCTCTGAGAGGTAACCTCGTCAAGAAGAAGATCATCCCTACGTGTACTTGAAGAAATTAAATCAATAGCAGGATAAATTCTTCTGTTAGCAATTTTTCTGTCTAGCTGAAGTTCCATGTTTCCGGTACCTTTGAATTCTTCAAAGATGACCTCGTCCATTTTGGAACCTGTATCAATAAGAGCTGTAGCAATAATCGTTAATGAACCACCTCCTTCAATTTTTCTCGCTGCTCCGAAGAATCTTTTTGGTTTGTGAAGCGCATTGGCATCAACTCCTCCGGAAAGAACTTTACCTGAAGCTGGAGTCACGGTATTATACGCTCTCGCCAATCTTGTGATAGAGTCCAGTAAGATCACGACATCATGTCCGCATTCTACCATTCTCTGAGCTTTGGCAAGAACAAGGTTGGCTACCTTTACATGTTTCTCAGCCGCTTCATCAAATGTAGAGGCAATAACCTCTGCATTTACGCTTCTTTCCATATCAGTAACCTCCTCCGGACGTTCATCAATTAAAAGAACCATCATATATACTTCCGGGTGATTGGCAGCAATAGAATTGGCGATATCTTTAAGCAACATTGTCTTACCTGTTTTAGGCTGTGCAACAATCATTGCTCTCTGTCCTTTTCCGATCGGTGCAAACAGGTCTACTATTCTTGTTGAAATGGTAGACTCGCTTCCAGCAAGATTAAATTTCTCTTGTGGGAAAAGTGGAGTAAGATATTCAAAAGCCACACGGTCTTTGATAAAAGCAAGATCACGTCCGTTAACTTCCGTAGGTTTTAGCAAAGAAAAATATTTTTCCCCTTCTTTTGGAAGTCTTACAATTCCTTTCACGGTATCTCCGGTCTTTAAACCGAAATTTCTGATTTGTGCAGTAGAAACATACACATCATCAGGTGAAGAAATATAGCTAAAGTCTGAAGAACGAAGGAATCCATAGTTATCCGGCAATATCTCTAAAACACCTTCAATACTTACCATACCATCGAAATGAAATTCTTTCTTATGGTCAGTCTGTTCCTCTGCCTTTTCAGAATGCCTGTTTTGATTCTGATTCTGGTGTTGGTGTTGTTGGTTCTGTTGCTGATGCTGATTTCTATGTTGATTTCCGCTGTTCTGCGGATGGTTGTGTCCTTTTGGGGATCTGTTAGCCTGTTGTTGAGGATTCTTAGGCTTCTCTTCTGCCTGAGCAGGCTCTTGAGATTCTGTATTTTTAGGAGCTTCTGTTCTTTCCTGAGATACTTCAGTATCACCTGTATTTCCAGAAACCCTTTTTCTTTTCTTTTTAGCTTGTGATGCAGCAGTCATTTCTTCTGTTGCTGTTGCTACCACAGCTTCTGCTTTCGGTTCTTCTGTTTTTATTTCTTCAGAAGCGGGAACCGTTTCTTCTACCTTTTGTTCCACTTTCGGTTCAACCGGAGTTTTGGCATTCACTTTTGGCTTCGCTACTGTTTTCTTAGGAGCAGCTTTTCTTGCCGGGGCTTTTACAGGTTTATCTGCTGTGGCCTCTTCCGTATTTGGACTGGTTTCTGTGGCGTTGAAATAATCTTTTGCAACTTTAGGGTTAGAAGCCTGAAAGTCTAGAACTGCAAAGATTTTATCATTCTCATTGCTATTTCTTGCAACTTTAACGCCTAAATCTTTTAAGATTTTCGTCAGTTCCGTTACGGATTTTGACCTTAACGTTTCTATGTTAAACATACTTAATGTAAAAATGTAATTAATTGTGAGTAAGAAAAGTAAGTCCGGTGACTTTGGTTTTCAAGTACATTGTATAATGCAAATCTACACTTATTTTTGAATTGTGCAAAATTTATGTTATTTTTGCCAAGAATTTAATATTCAATGCTACAGAGAATACAAACCATATGGACGTTACTGGCAGTTTTATCTGCTGTTTTTCTTTTCATTACAGGACAGGATGTTGTTATTTTGAACAATATTCCGGTACTCAATATCGGGTGTATCCTACTGGTTTTGGCCGGAGCATTAAGTATTTTTAGTTTTAAAAACAGAAAAAGACAAATTTTGCTGAATACCATCAGCATCATTATAAACGTTTTGTTGATTGGTGTATTGGCGTACTGGCTGCTAAGCTTATCCGGAGGAATTCAATTTCCTGAGAAGGGTATTGAGCCGATTTTCCCATTAATCGCGGTTATCTGTTTGTTTATTGCAAACGTATATATCCGTAAAGATGAGAGGCTCGTGAAATCTGTAGACAGACTTCGATAACCTTACAACGATTTTTTGAGTGAGAACAGCTTCTTTTTAGGAGCTGTTTTTTAATTATCTTTATTTATGTAATTTCATGCAACATTTCAGTTAAATGCACGACAGATCATATAAATCTTAATTAAAAAAATAATGAAAAAGCTAACCTACCTCGCTCTATCAATGTTCTCTATAAGTATTTTTGCACAGGAAGTTCCACAGGAAAGAGTGAAAACCATCCTTTCCACTCTTGCGTCAGACGAAATGAAAGGACGTGAAATAGGAACTCCCGAAAATGAAAATGCCGCTCATTATATTGCTGCACTTTTCAAAGAAAACAAGCTGGAATACTGTACAGGAAACTCTTACCTGATTCCTTTTGAGTACAAAGGCCAAAAAGCATATAACGTATGTGGTGTTAAAAAAGGAATATCAGATCAGTATTTAGGGTTTTCCGGACATTTTGATCATATAGGAACCAGCAATAAGAGTGGTGACAATATTTATAACGGCGCAGATGATGATGCCAGCGGCATTACAACTTTGGTAGGCATTGCCGATTATTTTAAAAATAAAAAACCTCAGTTTTCAATGGTTTTCATGGCCTTTAACGGAGAAGAAAAAGGAATGCTCGGCTCAAAAGCAATTTCTGAAGATAAAAATCTGGATAAGATCTATAATAAAATGACAGCTCTTTTCAATTTTGAAATGGTGGCCACTGAATCTCAATGGGGGAAAAATGCATTATATATGACCGGTGACGGTTTTTCAGACCTGGATGAGCTTTTCAATAAAAATGCAGCAAATGGACTGACTATAAAACCAGATCCTTATGCAGAACAACAACTTTTTTACCGGTCAGATAATGTGAGCTTTGTAAAAAAGAAAATCATTGCCCACTCATTTTCAACAGTTGATATGACTAAAGCATCACACTACCACCATGAAAATGACGATGTTACTATTGTTGATTTTAATAATATGACTCAAATCATCAATAACTTTGGAAAAACATTAGATCAACTAAATCCTAAGAATTTTGCTCCAAAATACAATGACAAGGTTACATTTAATTAATCCTAAATAACCGTAAAAACCGCCGGAATGGCGGTTTATTTTTTTATCAAACCTCTTATTTCTTTTCAGTCCTACCGTCCTATGAGCCCCGCATTTTATTCAAAAATAAAAGAGAAAGGTTCAGCGGTGTAACAAAAATCCACTTTTTGAAACATATAAGATAAAGTAAAATAGGATTAAGAACGTCTTATCTTTTAATTTTACGTAATTTTGCTATCCAATTTTTTCATTGAATGAACGAATATAAAAAAATCTTAAAATTCGCGAGACCGCATCAAAAATATATTTACGGAAGTTTATTTTTCAATATCCTGTACTCCGTATTTCAGATTGCTTCCCTGGGAACTATCTTACCTGTTTTGGGAATGTTGTTTGGAACGATTAAGCCTGAGAAATATGAAACAGCACCTGTTTATTCAGGAGAACTGCTTGATTTTTTCAATTATTTAAAAGAATATTCCAATTACTATGTGCAAAGTTTAGTGGCACAATATGGCTCACTGACCGTTCTTGCCTGGCTGTGTATTATTACAGCTTTCATGTTCCTGTTAAGAAATGCCTTCAGATATTTTGGATCTTTTCTGTTAATAAACTACCGTGTAGGCGTTACTAAAGATCTGCGTGGTGCCATGTACCGAAAAATACTTTCTTTACCGGTTTCATTCTTTACAGAAAGCCGCAAAGGAGATTTAATGTCCCGTATGTCTAATGATGTAGGTGAGGTTGAAGGGAATATTTTAGGAAGTTTAATCGAATTGATTAATGCACCTTTCATGCTGATCAGTACATTGGTCACCTTATTCTTCTTAAGTGCAGAAATGACCCTTTTCTCCCTTCTGGTACTTCCTGTCATGGGAACGATGATCGCTTTGGTAGGAAAAAGCCTTAAAAAAGATTCTCACGAAGCACAGCATGAAATGGGGACCATATTTTCCATTGTAGACGAAACATTGAAATCCTCAAAAGTGATTAAGATTTTCAATGCAGAGAAGATCATGGACAACCGATTTATGAAGTCGATGAACAAATGGATATCCAGCTCAATAAGCTTAGGAAGAAAGAAAGAACTGGCTTCCCCGATGAGCGAATTTTTAGGATCTATTACCTTTTTGATTATCGCATGGTATGGTGGAAAGCAAATTATTGTTGAGCAAAGCATATCTCCAGCAGATTTCCTTGTTTTCCTGGGAATGTTCTTCCAGATTTTACCACCGGCAAAAAGTTTGTCTACAGCGATCTCTAACGTTCAGAAAGGAGAAGCTTCCCTGAAAAGAGTATTGGAAATCCTGGATGCAGATGTGAAAATTGAAGAAGTGACAGAACCTGTTTCTATCACGACACTTCAAAATAATATTGAATTTAAAGATATCGGATTCTATTATGATAAAGCCAATCTTATCCTTAAAAACTTTAATCTGACGATTCCAAAAGGAAAAACAGTAGCTTTAGTAGGACAGAGTGGAAGTGGAAAAACAACTATTGCCAATCTTTTGGCCAGATTCTATGATGTTTCAGAAGGCCAGATTCTTATTGACGGAATAGATATCAAACATTTAAAATTAAAAGAATACCGCCAGCTTTTAGGAATGGTAACTCAGGAGTCTGTATTATTCAATGATTCCGTTTACAATAACATCCTGATGGGTAAACCGGATGCCACAAGAGAGGAAGTGATTGCTGCAGCTAAAATAGCTAACGCAGATTCATTTATCACCAACCTTGCCGAAGGCTATGATACCAATATCGGAGATGATGGAAATAAACTATCCGGAGGACAGAAACAAAGGGTCTCTATTGCAAGAGCAGTTCTGAAAAACCCACCGATTATGATCCTGGATGAAGCCACTTCTGCACTGGATACGGAATCTGAAAGATTTGTACAGGACGCATTGGAAAAAATGATGGAAAACAGAACTTCCCTTATTATTGCCCACCGCCTTTCAACGATCCAAAAAGCAGACTGGATTGTAGTCATGGAAAAAGGTGATATTGTAGAACAGGGAACCCACCATGATCTTATTGCCAGAAAAGGAATGTACAATAAGCTTGTGGAGCTTCAAAATTTCGACTAACTATTTTAAGTAATTTAAAATGAACCCTATACAAGAGTATTTCTACAGAATCGAAGAGCCTGAGAGAAGTACTCTTTTATTTTTGCGTGAAAAAATCTTAGCATCAGATACGGAAAACATTACCGAGACCTTCAGCTTTGGACTTCCTTTTATCAAATACAAAAAGAAGATGCTATGCTATTTCTACTACAGCAAGAAATATAAAAAACACTACATCAGTTTTTATCATGGAGATAAGCTGGATTATCCCGAACTTACTCAGGATGGCAGAAAGAAGTTTAAAATCCTTTTAATTGATGTGGAAGAGGATCTGCCTCTTGAATTTATACTGAACCTGCTTAATGAGATTAAACAATATATCAGATAACAGATAAGAAAGACTACAAAACACTTGATATAAAAAGTAAGACAGTTATCCCCTTTTTTATGACAATGGTAAATCCGCGTTTAAAAATAAAAAAGACCGTTCTCTTCTGAACGGTCTTCATTTATATGATTTATTGTAAATCTTAATGTTTTAATTTGGCAATGACATCCAATCCTCCTTTTGTTATATCACCGATCTTACAAGTAATCTCAGTATCCAACGGCAGGAAAACATCCATTCTTGAACCGAATTTAATAAATCCGAACTCATGTCCCGCTTTTGCCTGATCTCCTTCATTACAGTAGAAAACAATCCTTCTTGCAACATATCCTGCAATCTGTCTGAACACTACTTTATGATGGGTCAGTGTTTCTACGGCCACTGTTGTTCTTTCATTTTCTGTTGAAGACTTTTCATGCCATGCCACCAGATATTTTCCGGGGTGATATTTTTTGTAGATTACTTTCCCTGTTACAGGATATCTACAGATGTGAACGTTAAGAGGAGACATGAAAATAGAAACCTGGATTGCTTTTCCATTCAGGAATTCGCCTTCTTCCACTTCTTTAATCATTACTACTTTTCCGTCCACCGGAGCTATTACATTTTCTTTATGGTCAAGAATACTGCGGTCCGGAACTCTGAAAAACCAGAATACAAGACAGTAAATAACCAATAAAGGCATAATGATCAGCAACGACCACATTTTAAGAAAGTAAATCGCTAAAACGCCCAATACAATAAAAAGTATGGTCGCTACGGTAATCGTTCCTTTTGATTCTCTATGTAATTTCATGAGACTAAATAAATTTTTCTAAAATAAAGTACAAATATACGACAGGAACACAGATTATGAAACTATCCAGCCTATCTAATACGCCTCCATGTCCGGGAATGATGTTTCCACTGTCTTTTACCCCGAAATTTCTTTTCAATTGGCTTTCTACCAAATCTCCCAAAGGAGCGAAAGCAGCTACCAAAAACCCTACTATCATCCAGTTTCCTCTAAGTTCCGGCTGATAATGCTCTATGAAGTAGGACAAAACTAATGTTAAAACTACTCCCCCTGCATAGCCTTCCCAAGTTTTCTTAGGAGAAATTTTAGGTGCCATCTTATGTTTTCCAAAGAATTTCCCTACCAGATAAGCAAAGGTATCGCTACTCCAGATCAGGACAAACAAAAAAAGCACCTCCAGAGAGAAGGTATCGTCATAACTGGAGAACTTAGGCAGTCCTAATGCAAAACTAAACGGTAAAGCCACATAAATGACCGTAAAAATCAATTTTCCGCTATCGTAGTATAATTCATTAGGATATTTAAATAGAGTGACTACAGCAATCCCAATTAAGGCGAGGGCTAATATTTCACTCAATCTGAAATCAAAAAAGAAATCATGATTGAAATACCGTTTGGAAAAAATATAAAATATAAAAATGACCAGAGGGAACACCACCCATTTTTCATAGCCTTTTCCAAACTTCATGATTTTAATACATTCCCATGACCCAACGACCAATAAAAGGCTGATCAGCCCATGATAAAGGTATTGCTGCTTAATAAGTCCCGGAGAAATAGTATTGATTAATTGTGCTCCAATGGGAGTCGTACAAAGAATGATTATAGCTACATAAGCAATACCTGAGATCGTTCTTTGAATAAGGTTTTTGTCCAAAATTTAAAATTTAGAATTGCGTGCTTAGTCTTCAAGCAGTAATAGAAACAGTTTAGGACTGGAGGAAGAAGAACCGTCTAATTTTGATTGACCTCCACTAATGGAAGTAAGGTTCTTAATATTTCCATTCCTTTTTATTTTTCCCATAGCATCATTAAGGTTGTTCACAATCTGTGAAACATTGGCAATGATAATAATCTTATCAGGCAACCTTGAAGAATGGTAATGAAGGATATTATTATGGGAGAGCATGATTCTTCCATCATAGGCAATCAGATATTCGCATGTGATAAATGCAGCGTTATTGGATGGCTGCAGTTCTGATGTATAAGAAGACCTCACAACGTTTAAAAAGTTCTGAAGTTCTTTATCCCAACAGAACAGGTTATCAATACCTTCTATCTTGATAATTTGATTTAAAGTTTGTAGAGCCTCCGCTTCATCTGCACAATAATTAAAAAATCCCCCCGAATGCGTAAATAATTGCGCAAACTTATAGTCGAGATCCGCATTTTTCAGCGAGTCCCCTAGCTTCTCCAGACTCTGTTTGTCCTCTTCTTCAGGCTGGTTGGTAAGTTTGCTTACAATTCTCTTGAATAAATTCAACTTAATCTATTTTTAGTCAACTTTATACAAAAATAGAAAATTAATTACAATAGATTCCAAAATATCTCCTTAAATATGAAAAAACCTGACAATTTTAAAATTGTCAGGTTGTATTTATCTTATTTTTAAGATTTTTAAAGTTGGGTTGGACTTTCAGGAGCCTGTATTTCACTCTCTTCCTCCTTCTCTTTTATTTGAGGGATATCCAATATTCCGGGCTGATCTTTTTCAGGAATGGTATTGGTCACAGGTTTCTCTGTCAATTCAGGATCCCATGCTCTTTTTCCAAATATGTCTTCCAGATCTTCACGGAAAATAACTTCTTTTTCTAAAAGCTTATTGGCTAAAGCATCCAGCTTATCTTTATTTTCTGTAAGAATTCTTACGGCTCTGTCATACTGATTTTCAATGATCATTTTAATCTCAGCATCAATTTTCGTAGCCGTATCTTCAGAATAAGGTTTTCCAAAAGAATATTCAGACTGGCCTGAGCTGTCATAGTAAGAAATATTACCAATATTCGGGCTTAATCCATAGACTGTAACCATAGCCTGAGCTCTTTTCGTCACGGTTTCCAAATCTGAAAGTGCTCCGGTAGAAATATTGTTAAAGATTACCTGTTCTGCTGCTCTACCTCCCAATGTTGCACACATTTCATCCAGCATCTGCTCAGTAGTGGTAAGCTGTCTTTCTTCCGGAAGATACCATGCCGCTCCTAAAGAACGTCCTCTTGGAACAATCGTCACTTTTAACAGTGGAGATGCATGTTCTACCAACCATGAGATGGTAGCATGACCCGCTTCGTGATAAGCCACTCTTTTCTTTTCAGAAGGCTTAATCGCCATATTTTTCTTTTCAAGACCTCCGATGATTCTGTCTACAGCATCAAGGAAATCCTGTTTGGTAACAGAGGTATGGTTGTATCTTGCTGCAATAAGTGCGGCTTCATTACAAACATTAGCAATATCTGCCCCGCTGAATCCAGGTGTTTGTTTGGCCAGGAAGTCTCTGTCTACATTGTCATCCAGCTTGATTTTTTTCAAATGAACATCAAAGATATCTTTTCTTTCATGCAATTCAGGAAGGTCTACATAGATCGAACGGTCGAAACGTCCTGCTCTCATCAAAGCTTTATCAAGGATATCCGCTCTGTTGGTTGCTGCCATGACAATCACGTTCACATCTGTTCCGAAACCATCCATTTCGGTAAGAAGCTGGTTCAGGGTATTTTCTCTTTCATCGTTACCTCCTGAGAAATTATTCTTTCCTCTGGCACGTCCGATGGCATCAATCTCGTCAATAAAGATAATCGCCGGAGATTTTGCTTTTGCCTGAGCAAAAAGATCTCTTACTCTTGAAGCACCTACTCCTACAAACATTTCTACGAAATCAGAACCTGAAAGTGAAAAGAACGGAACTTTAGCTTCACCGGCAACAGCTTTTGCCAATAATGTTTTACCGGTTCCCGGAGGGCCTACCAAAAGAACACCTTTAGGGATTTTACCTCCCAGCTTGGTATATTTTTCAGAGTTCTTCAAGAAGTCTACAACCTCCTGAACTTCTTCTTTAGCTCCTTCCAATCCTGCAACATCTTTAAATGTTACCTGAATTCTTTCTTTTTCATCAAACAGCTTAGCTTTAGACTTTCCAATCGAGAAAATTTGTCCTCCAGGGCCTCCGCCCCCCCCCATCTTTCTGAAAAGAAGGAAGTAGAATAATCCTAAGATCGCAATCCAGATCAATGCAGACAATAAGATATCCATGAACGGGTTCTTACCTGCTCCGTAGTCTTTTGTAGTCTTAATAGCTGGATTTGTTGCCTTAACCTGGTCAAATTTCTGAAGGAAAAGCTGGAGATCTCCATATTTTACAGAAAAATCTGCTTTAGGAGCCATTTCCAACGCCGAAAGTGGATTACTTTCATTGGCAGATTTAGTTACCGTTGCTGCCTTTGCTGCTTTTGTAAGAAAAACGTCCGCTTTCTCTGTGTCTTTGTATATAATTACATTCTGGACTTTCCCCGCCTGCATTTCTCTAAAGAAACCATCTTCATCAATAGATTTTGCACTATCTCCTCCTAAAAAATTGGAGCCAAAAAATAGCAAAAGAGCTATGATTGCAATAGGAAAGAACCAGTTGAATCCTTTATTATTCATTTATACTTTTTAAAATTTTAAAATTCATTTTCTATTTTGGTAATGACTGCGTCACCCCAAAGTTCTTCTATATCATAGTACTCACGTACATCTTTTTGAAATATATGAACTACCACTGAAACATAATCTACAAGTACCCACATTGCATTTTCCGTACCTTCTACGTGCCAAGGTCTGTCTTGAAGTTCGTTTCTTACTTTCTTCTCTACACTTCCTGCTAATGCAGATACCTGTGTATTTGAGTTTCCACTACATATTACGAACGTCTCTGCTACGGAGTTTTCAATGTTTGAAAGATCGAAGATCATGATATCTTCTCCTTTTACATCCTGGATAGCTTCAACGATTTTATCTAATAATGCTTGTTTTTCTGCTGTTTTATTCATTAAAAAAATACTATAATCTGCAAATTTATTGTTTTTTCTTTACTTTAACCTTACTTTTACCCCTTTAATGTCTTAAAGTTTTCTTAAATGAGCCAACTATTCTACCTGAAAGAATGTTCTTCTACTAATGACGAAATATCAAAGTTTTTACTTTACGAAAATTCAGATTTTATAGGACTTCATACTTTTAACCAGACGAAAGGCCGCGGTCAGTATGGAAATGTATGGACTCAAACTGCCGGAAAAAATCTGGCTTATACGCTGGCAGTGAAGTCTCAGAACATCTTGTGCTCTGACTTTATATTCAATTATTATACCGCAATTATTATCAGGGATTTCCTTGCCAAATTGGCTGATCATGACGTCAAAATAAAGTGGCCGAATGATATTATCCTTAAAGGTAAAAAAATCGTTGGAATTTTGATTGAAAAGAAAAAAATTAATCAAAATAATTATTTCATTATCGGAACCGGAATTAATATTCTTCAGGAGAAATTTGATGAAATATCCAATGCAGGATCACTTCTCACGCAAACAGGACAGCTATTTGACCTTGAAGACGCGGCGGCAAACCTTCATGAATATGTATCTGAAAGACTGAAAAATATTCCTTCAGATCAGGAAATCCTGGATACATTCAATAAACATCTGTTCCGGAAAGATGAGATCTCAGTTTTTGAAATTGAAAAAGACCGCCAAAATGGCATTATCAGGAATGCAGACGAAAAAGGTGAACTTTGGATAGAACTGGAAAACGGCTTACGCTCTTTTTACCATAAAGAAGTAAAACTCCTTTACTGATTCGCTCTTTTGATATACAAATAAAGAGTAAGCGGAAGGAATACCAGGTTCGGAAGCCACATCGCCAAAGCTGGCGGCAGACTTTTATTCTCCGAAACTACCTTTAAAGCTTCAAATGAAAATACAAAAAGGAATGCTAATGAAATCCCTATTGCAAGGTTGACTCCAAGCCCTCCTCTTTTCTTTTGTGAGGATAGCGAAAGGGCTAAAAAGGTCAGAATAATGATAGACACAGGCATAGAAGTCCTTTGATAAAGCTCGTTCAGATAAGAGTTCAGGTTACTGTTTCCTCTTGCTTTTTCTCTATCAATGAATTTTAAAAGCTCTGGAGTCGTTTTATTCTGTCCCAAAAGCTCATTAGGAAAAAGTTCTTCCGGGGAATGCCCATAGTTTTTCCTTAGCTCTACCCCACTACCCAGTTTTTCCGTATTGTCTTTATTAATAGTCTTTTCAAGATAATTATTCAGAACAAACTGTTTCTTAGCAAGATCCCAATATACTTCACTGGCTTTCAGCTCATAAACCATTCTTCTGTTTTTGTCAAACTTCTGATATATAAAACTGGAACCTCTCTTTTCTCTTTTATTCCATGAAGCAACAAAAATATACTCAGTCTTACTGAGCTGTGAAGATGCCGGGGCTGTTCCTAAAATCTTTTCTTTATTGGCAGCATTGTAGGTATAAGCCTCCAATTCGTTTTTCTTGATATTAGCCCATGGAAGCACCAAATGGTTGACCACAAGAGACATCAAAGCAATCAGAATTGAAGTATACAGGTAAGGTTTTGCAAAGCGGTGAAAACTGGCCCCACTGCTTATAATAGCCACAATCTCCGTATTATTGGCCATCCTGGATGTGAAATAAATCACCGTAATAAATACCAGAATGGAGAGGAATGTCACCACAAGATTAATAATCCAGAAAGGATAAAAATGAATCAGGAAGTACACCAGATCCAGCTTAGCGTCAATAGCTTTTGCATTTTCTATCCTTGGAATCTTTTGCTGAACATCGATAACAAGTACTACTATAGACAGCAGTATCAGCATGAAACTAAAAGTTCCAAGATATTTTTTAATGATATATCTGTCTATTATTTTAAGCATAGTCTTCTACAGTCTTTGTCTGAGAACCGGAACTACAGAGTTTTTCCATTCATAAAAATCTCCCGCAAGGATGTGCTCTCTTGCTACTTTAACCAAATCAAGATAAAATGCCAGGTTATGAATAGAAGCAATTTGTTTTGCTAAATATTCTTTGGACACGAACAGGTGACGAAGGTATGCTTTTGAATACTCTCTGTCTACGAAACTTGTTCCAAACTCGTCTAAAGGAGAAAAGTCCTGTTTCCATTTTTCGTTTTTAAGGTTCATCACTCCCTGCCATGTGAAAAGCATTGCATTTCTAGCATTTCTTGTAGGCATTACACAATCCATCATATCAATTCCTAATCCAATAGATTCCAGGATATTCCAGGGAGTACCTACTCCCATCAGGTATCTTGGTTTTTCTTTAGGAAGAATATCCGTAACTTCATCTGTAATTCTGTACATTTCCTCTTCGGGCTCTCCTACAGAAAGACCTCCGATAGCGTTACCTTCTGCTCCGGCTTCCGAAATAACTTCAGCTGAAATCTTTCTTAAATCCGAATAGGTAGATCCCTGCACAATAGGGAAAAGCCTTTGCTTGTGCCCGTATAATTCAGGGTTATCATTAGTCCATTCTATACATCTTTTTAACCAGCGATGGGTAAGCTCCATTGATGATTTGGCCTGATTATATTCACAAGGATAAGGAGTACATTCATCAAAAGCCATGAAAATATCCGCTCCGATCTGTCTTTGAATCTCCATTGATCTTTCCGGTGAGAACATATGATAACTTCCATCAATATGAGATTTAAATCTCGCTCCTTCTTCAGTCATTTTTCGGTTACTCGCCAGGGAAAACACCTGAAAACCTCCTGAATCTGTAAGGATAGGAAGATCCCAGTTCATGAATTTATGCAACCCTCCTGCAGCCTGCATCGTTTCCATTCCCGGACGAAGATACAGGTGGTAGGTATTTCCCAAAATAATCTGGGCTTTAATGTCTTCTTTTAATTCTCTCTGATGAACTGTCTTTACACTCGCTACTGTTCCCACAGGCATAAAAATGGGAGTCTGTATTTTCCCATGATCTGTGGTAATTTCTCCTGCTCTGGCTTTTCCTTCAGAGGTTTTTTCTATATTAAAAAATTTCATTAGTATACTTTTAACTGATCGATTCAGTAATTCATAATTTTATCAAGTGGGGTATTCCTATACAATCACTATTTCATGATGGGTGGAATTCCACTATTTTTCTGCTTATCTTTTATGTATTTATCGGCTTTCGGATCTTTTTTCAATAAAATCTCCTGGGCTTTATTGGCAATATCCTGCATTTCATCCTTGATCACATAATATTTAAAACTTTCAACAAAATCATTGGGTTTCACCTTATGAGATTTAAGAATGAATCTTGTACCAGCTTCTAAATTACTGTCCTGATACATAAAAGTGGCTTGATCATTAATCGTAAGATCCGCCAAAACTTCAGCCATCAAGTCCTTATCGACCAGATTTTTAGGTTTATCGATATAATCGCTGCACGAAAACATGCATAACAAAACGAAAATAAAGATCAGCTTTTTCATCAGCTTATTTTTATAATTTTTAATGGTCTGATGGAACTTCGCATACAAATGTTCCTCTGGGTGAGAAAAATTGGTCATGCTCTGTTTCATAATCTGTTGATAATTGATTTCCACTTTAAATTTAAAACACCAAAAACAGCCTCATGAATGATACCGCCATTCATTTTGCTCTCTCCTAAAATTCTATTGGTAAATATAATAGGAACTTCTACAATTTTAAAGCCTTTTTTATAAGCCCTGAATTTCATTTCTATCTGAAACCCATATCCTTTCAGTTTCACATTCTCTAAACCTATCTCTTCCAGTACTTTTCGGGAAAAGCAAACGAAACCGGCTGTAGTATCATGAATTGAAAGTCCCAGGATAAATCTCACATATTTCGAGGCAAAATAAGAAAGCAATACTCTCCCCATTGGCCAATTGACCACATTTACCCCTTTGGAATACCGGGATCCGATAGCCATATCTGCCTGAAGACAGGCTTCATAAAGTTTAGGCAGGTCATTGGGATTGTGAGAAAAATCGGCATCCATTTCAAAAATGTAATCATATTTGTTTTCGATAGCCCATTTAAATCCATGGATATATGCCTTCCCCAAACCATCCTTTATATGCCTTACAGACAAATGCAAATGATGTGAGAATCTTTTCTGAAGCTCTTTTACCACTTCAGCCGTACCATCCGGAGAAGAGTCATCCACCACTAAAACATGAAAGTCATCTTCCAATGCAAAAACCGCGGAAATAATATTTTCAATATTTTCCTTTTCGTTATAAGTGGGGATAATGACTAGTTTTTTCATTTCAGTTTGCAAAGATAGTTTATTTAACCTTTTTATTTTATACAAAATAATCTATAATTTTGCAAAAAATACTTCCCACAGGTTTAACTGAATTTGACATTCACTAAATCTGCATGATATATAATACGATGGAGGGATTTATTTTAGCTGCAGATGATGCGATAACGAAAATCTGTGCCAAATTGTGTTATTTAGGGTTACATAAAAATTAAAAAAAAATAAATTTTGCTATCATCACAAAACTTTATAAATCAAGTAAGGATACCCGAGAATAATGATTGGGTAATTTTCATTCTTGTAGGTTGCATATTTTTATATGTATTCATGATGAACATCATAGAACGTGATGCAAGCCTTAAAGATTTTCTGCTTCAAAAATATTTTGATGCAAGCAATAACCTGCCAAGCTGGATCATTACATCATGTGTAACAACCCTTACACTGTCCGTTTTGATTTCCCAGTACATTCCGGTTGTTCCTAAATATATTGCGGATTTACAGCTTTTAGGATATCAGCTCAATAAATTTGGATATACATTACTGGCCGTCTTATTTTTTTATCTGATAAAATCAGCATTGGGCTTTTTATTTTATCAAAGTATAGGAGATGGAAAAAAATGGACAATTTTTTATTTCACCTCCACTAAATTTTATTTCATTCTGTCATTTTTATTAATAATTCTTTGTGTAACCCATTATTACTTCCCTATTGACAGAAATAAAATATTTCTTTACTATTTCTCATTCTTTTCTTTTGTGTTCATTTTCAAAGTCTTTTTCTATTTATTTCACAAGAACAAGATTCTTCCTGAGAAATGGTATTATAAATTTTTGTATATTTGCACCCTCCAAATCGCACCATTATTACTGCTTTGGAAGTTGTTATTTTTTTAATAAATGTCAATGATGAGAATAAAGTCTATATTGGTTTCTCAACCAGCGCCTAGTGAATCGTCTCCATATTTGGATATAGCGAAGAAGGAAAAAATAAAGATTGATTTCCGCCCTTTCATCCACGTCGAAGGAGTTGACAATAAAGAGCTCAGAACTCAGAAGATCGATCTAACGCAATATACTGGGATTATTTTCACCAGTAAAAATGCAATTGATCATTACTTCAGACTTGCAGAGGATCTGCGCTTTGCTGTTCCGGATACGATGAGATACATCTGTCAGTCCGAAGCCATTGCCAACTATCTTCAAAAGCACATTGTGTATAGAAAGAGAAAAATCAGCTTTGGAGAGAAAAATTTCTCAGACCTACTTCCTCTTTTCAAAAAATTCCCTACTGAAAAGTATCTGCTACCATCTTCAGATGTTTTAAGTCCGGATATTGTAAAAACTCTAGATTCTTCTAATGTAGAATGGACAAGAGCTATCATGTACCGTACTGTATGCAGTGACCTGACAGATATCACCATTAAGGATTATGATATGCTGATCTTCTTCAGTCCACAAGGAATTAAGTCTTTACAGCAAAATTTCCCTGATTTCAAACAAGAGGAAACAAAAATCGGTGTTTTTGGAAACACTACTTTGGCAGCAGCGGAAGAAGCTGGCTTAAAGGTAGATTTAATGGCACCTACAAAAGAAACCCCATCCATGACAATGGCTCTGGAAAAATATGTTAAGGCTCTGCATAAATAGCCTTTAATAAAAATTAAAAAAAACCATCTTTTCGAGCTCGAAAAGATGGTTTTTTTATTTAAAAGCAAATAAAATAAAAAAAACACACTACTGAAAATCAAACATTTAATACATTATTATTTTTTCACCAAATTGAGATTTTTTATATTTATATTTATAAAAAATTTAATATGAAAAAAGTTTTATTCTCTTTATTTTTATTCGCAATTGTATTTGTAAATGCACAAAATGACGATTGTACAGGAGCAATCTCCCTAACTATGGGAACAGATTTCGTATCGGGAGCAATTACTTCCAATAACACCGGAGCAACTACTGACGGCTCTTTGCCTTCATGTAATTCAGATGCTGTAGAAAACGTTTGGTTTAAAGTTGTCGTACCGCAAAGCGGAAATCTTAAGATAGAAACAAAGGAAGCTTCCGGTTCCACTTTTGATGACACTGTAATTACAGCTTATAGTGGAAGTTGTGGCTCTTTAACAGAAATTGGCTGTAACGATGATGGTGGCGATGACTATTTTTCACTTCTTTCATTAACCGGGCAAACTCCCGGAGCTACTTTATACATCAGTGTTTGGAAATACAACGACACTATAGATAGTGGTGACTTTCAAATTTCGGCTTATGAGCTTATTCCACCAGCCAATGACGGCTGCACAGGAGCAGTCTCTCTAACTGTTGGAACAGATTTCCCTTCCGGGGCAATTACTTCCGATAACACAGAAGCAACTACTGACGGATCTTTGCCTTCATGTAATGCAGATGCTGTAGAAAACGTTTGGTTTAAAGTTGTCGTACCGCAAAGCGGAAATCTTAAGATAGAAACAAAGGAAGTCTCCGGTTCCGATTTTGATGACACTGTACTTACAGCTTACAGTGGAAGCTGTGGTTCTTTAACAGAAATTGGCTGTAACGAGGATGACGGTGACGGCTATTTTTCACTTCTTTCGTTAACCGGGCAAACTCCTGGAGCTACTTTATATATCAGTGTTTGGAAATATAGTGACTATACAGACAATGGTGAATTCCAGATTTCCGCCTATGATGACACATTATTAGCAACCCATGAAGTTTCTGATCAAAATGAAAAAATAAAAATATTCCCAAATCCATTTACTGACCTGCTCAACATTTCTGATGTATCTAACATAAAATCTATTCATATAGCAGATATTTCAGGAAGATTAACCAAGGTAATTAAAAAGCCATCATCTTCGGTGTATTTAGGTGACCTAAAACAAGGAATGTATTTAATCACTTTAAATATGGAGGATGGGACTTCAAAAACCATAAAAACCATAAAAAAATAATCACTTCAACGATATTAACGGTAAAGGCTAGCAAAAATCTGATAGCCTTTCTTATATTTGAATAAAAATTAACATTGAATAAAATGTCCGTATAAAGCTCCTTTCAAAATGAAAGGGATCAGGGCATATTTTCTTCAGTAAAAAATCAAAATATTCGGATGAAAGCTCCAAAAGCAAAAAAAATAGAAAAAATATTAGAAACTCACGGCGATAAAAGAACCGACAATTACTTTTGGCTCAATGAAAGGGAAAACCCTGAAGTGATCCAGTATATTGAAGAGGAAAATGCTTACGAAGAATTCATCATGAAAGACACTGAAGAACTTCAGGAGGCGCTTTTTGAAGAAATGAAGGCCCGTTATAAAAAAGATGACGAGTCTCTTCCATATTTCTTTAATGAATACTGGTATATTGTACGCTATGAAGAGGGTAAAGAATATCCTATTTTCTGCAGAAAACATAAGAGCCTGGACAATCAGGAAGAAATTGTACTGGACGTCAACACGCTAGCCGAAGGCCAAGACTTCTTTGAAGTGGGAAGTGTAGCGGTAAGCCCAGGCAATATGCTGGCTTCTTTTTCTGCGGATAATGTAGGGAGGAGAATTTACACTCTGCAATTTAAAAACTTAGAAACCGGAGAAATACTTCCGGACTGTATTCCTAATACCACAGGAAAGGCTGTTTGGGCCAATGACAACAAGCATGTTTTTTATATCAGAAAAGATCAGAGCCTTCGTGCATTTCAGGTATACAGACATGAGCTGGGAACTGATTCATCGGAAGATATTTTGATTTTCCATGAAGAAGATGACACTTTTGACGTCAATGTTTTCAAAACAAAATCATTACAGTATATTTTCATCGCAAGCTCAAGCACTATTTCTGATGAACATCGTTTCATTCCTTCTGATAATGTATTTGCAGAATGGACGATCATTCAGCCAAGAATAGATGATCTTGAATATTCTGTAGAGCATTATGAAGATGAATTCTACATCATTACCAATGCTGATGATGCCATCAATTTCAAAATTGTAAAAACAAAGATCAGCAAGTGTGGCATGGAAAACTGGACTGACGTGATTCCGCACCGCGCTGAAGTTTTATTGGAAGGTTTCGAAATTTTTAAAGACTATCTGGTTCTTGAAGAGAGAGAAAGTGGATTGCTGCAAATCAAAATCATTGATGAAAAAACACAGGAATCATATTATTTACCTTTCTCAGATCCTACTTATACTACTTATATTGGGGTAAATCTCGAATTTGACACAGAGATTTTACGCTATGGCTATACTTCACTGACGCAGCCAAGTTCTACCTATGAATATAATATGAAAGAAAAAACAACCAAACTTCTTAAACAACAAGAGGTTTTGGGAGGAAATTTCTTTCCTGAAAATTATATTTCCGAAAGAATATGGGCTGATTCAAGGGATGGAGAAACAAAAATTCCAATTTCTTTGGTATACCATAAGGACACCAAAAAATCGGCAGACACGCCACTTCTTCTGTATGGATATGGAAGTTACGGACATACTGTAGATGCCAGCTTCTCCAATGTAAGATTGTCAATTCTGGATAGAGGATTTATTTATGCTATTGCCCATATCCGTGGTGGTGAATACCTGGGAAGAGAATGGTACGAAGACGGAAAAATGCTTTTTAAGAAAAATACATTTTTTGACTTTATTGATGCCGGAAAATATCTGATCAAAGAAAATTACACTTCATCCAGACATATGTACGCTATGGGTGGAAGTGCCGGAGGTCTTTTAGTGGGAGCTGTTGTTAATTACGAACCTCAGTTATTCCATGGAATTGTAGCACAGGTTCCTTTTGTGGATGTAGTAACCACTATGCTTGATGATACGATTCCTTTAACAACCGGAGAGTATGACGAATGGGGTAATCCGAATGACAAAGAATACTATCATTATATGAAAGAATATTCTCCTTACGACAATGTGGAAGCAAAAGATTATCCGCACATGCTTATTACTACAGGATTTCATGATTCTCAGGTGCAATATTGGGAGCCTGCAAAATGGACAGCAAAGCTGAGAGAATTAAAAACAGATGATAATATTTTAGTTTTCAAAACTGATATGAGCTCAGGACATGGAGGAGCGAGTGGAAGATTTGAATCACTGAAGGAAGACGCATTGGAATATGCATTCCTTTTAAAAATCAATGATAATTTATAAATGATAAATGATGGATAGTCTGGATTATAACAAAATTTTTGCCTTCAAAACAAAATAGTTAGCCATCACTATCATTAAGGAATTATCAAAACACTCTTATAACGAAGCTTTTGGAGTAATAAGAAAACAAATGTTCCGATCCTCAACCTCTATGGCCACCAACTATCGGGCTATGTGCAGAGCAAGGTCAAAAGCAGAAAGATTTTCTAAGATATCTATTGTTATTGAAGAAACTGATGAAACATTGTTTTGGCTTGAGATGTTGGAAGAATTGGAATATGTTCAAAAAGAGCTATTAACAGATATAAAAAACAAAACTGAAGAAATACTAAAAGTGACTTCTTCATATAGAAAAATGCTAAAAAGTTAACTTTATCATTTAACACTTATAATTTATTATTTATAAAATTATGAACGAATCCGAATATTGGAAAAAAATAGAACAATTTTTTGAAGACAATTTCCAGACTGAAAAAAATCCGCCGATTGAAACGATATTGTTTTTGATAGGACTTCAGGAATTGGGAAGCGGTCAACAAAAATATACCAAAGACGATAAACTGAATATCCTTCATATTGCCGTATGCAGATTATTAGAACCTTTTGGCTATTATAAATTTACGCATTATGAAGATGGATGGCCACATTTTGACAAAGTGGAAGGCCTGCCTGAACTAAGACCTAATGAGCAGTCTCTGCTTATGAAAAAAGCGATTATTCAGTATTTTCAGGATGAAGAATTGCTATAAAAATAAAAGCTTGGATATTTTTCCAAGCTTTTATTTTTTTTCAGGTATTAGCCAAAACATTCTGATTTTTCGCTAGGTCTAAGTATATTCTTAACGGCTCAGTTAGTCTTACTATTTATTTTAAAATCTCCTCAAGCTGACTAAGCCCCATTTTAAATCCTTCTTCAAAACCCATTTCCAATTGCTGCTCTAATGCTTCCGCTGACATAAAATGAATATTAACAGTCACTTTTGTCCCCTCTTCTACCCCCGTAAAACCAATAAGCCATTTTGACTGTCCGAAATTTTCATTAATCTTGCCATTTTCATCACAGAATGCATCAACTCCGTCAAAACTTCTATGTTCCATAATGTCTCCGTATTTTACCTGAGCATAATGCCTCTCCCCTTCAGGACCTACCATAGCATAGAGCCAAATTCCATCTTCTTTAAAATCCTGCTTTTTCGTTTCACATTTCCAGGGCTTGGGAGCCCACCACTGATCCAATAATTCGGATTGAGTAAAATAGTTCCATACCGTTGAAACATCTGCATTATAAATTTTCATTACATACACTGCATATGCATCAAAATCTTTGTTGAAAATGATATTAGATTCCATAAGTAATTATTTTTAATAAAGTTACTTCTTTATTTATTTACCGTACTTTTCATATGACAAGGATTATATAATTCATAAATAATTGTTAAAAAACACCCTTTTAAGAAAAAAAATACAATTTTTTGGCTCGTTTTTTGTTTACCTTGTCTTAAAACAATTAATTTTAACATTCATTTTTCCAAAACATATAAAATAAAATAATGAATAATAAATTCATCCCAATAATTTCGGTGTTTATGACGATCTCACTGATTGTCTTCGTTACGCTCCAATTTTATTGGCTGAAACGTTATTACGGCACTCTTGAACAGGACTTTTCAAACAAAGTTTATTCAGCTCTGGAAAACGTATCCAAAAATATTGAAGAAATTGAAGCTGATAAATATCTGAATAAAGAAAACAGAAAAACAATTCTTGCCAATAGTAGCCAGCCTTCTTTGACAACTATTCAACAGGTAGAGGATTCTGGTACTCAGAGACAGATCATCTACTCTAAAAATATTATTTCAAATACCCAGCTTCCGATTTCTAAAAAAGGAGACACTGTAAAACTGACTACCTTATATACTGACGAAGCAGCCTATAAGATCAAAAGAGATACCACCAACCGGGAGCTCCTTACTGCTGATCTTAATACAGATATTGAAAATGGAGATTATGCCATTAAAGAGTTTGTAAAAGTATACGGAAGCAATTTACCGATCGCGAAGAGAGTGGATCCTGTCATTCTGGATTCCGTTATTTCAAAAGAATTGAAAATAAGAGGTATTACGGCAAAATTTGGGTACGGAGTTATTGACAAAAACAATAAGCTCACCAGTATTGCCAATAAAACATATAAAGAGAAAAAAGACAGCAATACGTATAACTATCCACTTTTTACAGACAAAAAAAATACGCTATACAGCTTAGCCCTGGTTTTTCCTAAAAAAGAATATTCCCTGGCGATGAACAACTGGCCTATGCTGCTGGGAACTTTTCTTTCGTTACTGACGATCCTTGGGATCTATATTATTTCCATCAACTATATGATGAGGCAGAAAAAGCTGGCTGAAGTAAAGACAGATTTCATCAATAATATGTCTCATGAGTTTAAAACACCTTTAGCAACAATTTCTGTAGCGACAGACTCTTTGGCCAATGATAAAATTGCCACGAATCCCGATAAGGTAAAATATTACTCGGAACTCATCAAACAGGAGAACCTGAGGATGAAAAAACAGGTAGAAAATGTCCTTAATATGTCTAAGCTTGAAAGAAATGAAGTAAAACTCTTCCTGAAGGAAACCAACGTAAGAGAACTCATCAAAAGGACTACAGAATCTTTCAATCTCATTGTAGGACAGAGAAACGGATCGCTTACCCAGAAGTTTACGGCGACTCATTATACTTTTAAAATAGATGAATTCCACATCTCGAATATGCTGGTTAATCTATTAGACAATGCCAACAAATACTCTCCTGAAGCTCCGGAAATTCATGTAGAAACGAAAAATGAAGGAAATTGGTATGTTATTGAAGTTTCAGATAAAGGAATGGGGATGGACACCCAAAACAAAACAAAAATTTTCGAAAAATTCTTTAGGGAAGAAACAGGAAATATACACAACGTAAAGGGACAGGGATTAGGTCTCTCGTATGTTAAGAAAATTGTAGAGCTCCACAAAGGACAGGTGATTGTAGACTCCAATAAAGGAAACGGAAGCACATTCACCATAAAGCTGCCTATGAGCTAACATTAAATAAAGTAAAAAATCAAATAACAAAATATAGAAGATAGAGTGAGAAAGGTCATTCTTAGTATTAATTTTTAATTATTGAAATTATGAGCAACAGAATATTATTAGTAGAGGACGATCAGAGTTTTGGAGCGGTGCTTAAAGATTATTTAACAATCAATAATTTTGAAGTTACTCTTGCCACTGACGGAGAGCAAGGACTTAAAGAGTTTACAGAAAACGAATTCGACATCTGCATATTTGACGTAATGATGCCTAAAAAAGACGGGTTTTCATTAGCTGAAGATGTGAAAAAGATTGATAAAAACACTCCCATCATTTTCCTTACAGCAAGAAATATGAGAGAGGATATTTTGAAAGGATACCAATTAGGAGCTGATGATTATATCACCAAACCTTTTGATACTGAACTTCTTTTATACAAGATCAAAGCTATTCTTCAGAGAAGCTCTACTCTTGAAAATGAAGAACAGGAGCAGTTCAAAATCAGCAATATTTTCTTTGATTCTATGCTGAGACAGCTAAAAGTAGGTGATAAAGAATACAAGCTTTCTCCAAAAGAGAATGAGCTGTTAAAACTTCTTTGTATTCATAGAAATGATTTCATGCCAAGAGATCTTGCTTTAAGAAAAATCTGGAAGAAAGAAAATTACTTTACAGCTAGAAGTATGGACGTATATATTGCGAAACTTCGTAAGTTGTTAAAAGATGATGAAGGATTGGAAATTATCAATGTTCACGGAGAAGGTTTTAGACTTTTAGTGAAAAATTAATTCTAAAATCAAACTATAAATATAAAATTAGCAAAACAATTCAAAATGTTTTGCTAATTTTGTTTCATACCCATGGATATGAAGAATACATTTGTAGGTTTGATCGCCGTATCATTACTTATTGTTTCCTGTAAAAAGGATGAAAGAGCAACGTATATAAAAGAAGCAGGTTCTCAGCCTGAAGTAGCATTGAATACCCCAAAAGCTTCCCTGATGAATCAGGCAGGCATTCAATCTAACCCTACTCCTTCTCCTATTGCAGCAGCTCCGGGAATGAACCCAGCACACGGGCAGCCGGGACACCGTTGCGATATTCCTGTGGGACAACCTTTAAACAGTAGCCCTACTCCGGTTTCTCAAAATATAACCGTCAACGGAAATAATGCCATTCAAATTGACCCTAATGCTGTTTCTCCGGGAAAAATTACTATTGATAATAATGGCAAACAGGTAAAAACAGCTCCGGGAATGAATCCTCCTCATGGGGAACCGGGACACCGATGTGATATTCCTGTGGGACAGCCCTTAAACAGTAAGCCGGCACCCGCTCCTCAGCCAACGGCTAATGTACAGACTACTCCTACCCCCGCTCCAGCTCCTGCATCGCAGAATCTGGCTATGGGAGAAAAACCAAAAGCCAATCCTGCTCATGGTGAACCCTGGCATAACTGTGCTGTGAAAGTTGGTGATCCTTTGCCATAAATTTTGTATTTTTGCAGGAATGAAGCTGCTTCACCTATTTTTAATAGTATTTTGTTTAGGAATTTTTTTGGTTCCTAAAGACAGCTTCTATGCCCAATCTATGCAAGATACTTGCTGTAAGGCAGAATCTAAAAAGGATTGCTGTAAACATCATTCTTCTAAAAAAGACAGCAAAGACGATACTACAAAATCTTGTAATGATGACTGTTGTTCATCATGTGTTGCCTGCTTTACTTTTATAGAAACTCCATTTTCAAAAAATTTACGTCTGGAACTGTCTTATTACAAATCGAATAAGAACCCTCAGTTTCAATACTCAGATCCTTATCTTTCAGACCGTTTAAAAGAGATCTGGCAGCCGCCTAAAATAGGTTAATTAAACAGAGTCTGTTCATTACATGATGTAATGGACGGTTTTTTAATTAATCTAAACTTTTAAATAAAATGAAATTATATATTTCCAGGTTACTACTTGGTACCTTATTCCTGTTTACACAATTTATTGCTGCCCAGGGTCTTTCAAAAAATCAGTTCAAAGTAAAAGGGAACTGTGAAATGTGCAAAACCAGAATTGAAGGAGCTGCTAAAAAGGCAGGGGCAAAAACCGCAGTATACTCAATCGATCTGCAAACTTTAACATTAGAAACAGAGCATGTTTCCGCTGATGAAATTTTAAAGAAAGTGGCTGATGCAGGTCATGATAATGAAAAATACAAAGCTTCCAATGATACCTATGAAGGTCTTCCGGGATGCTGTCATTATGATAGAACCCTTCAGCCGGCTGCTACAGAATCTCAGGATCATCATGCCCATAAAAAAGAAAACGAGTTTTATGTAAAAGGAAACTGTGCCTCATGTAAAGCAAGAATTGAAAAAGCAGCTAAAGATGCGGGAGCCGGTTCGGCGGAATGGAATGCAGAAAAACAAACTGTAATCCTGGATTTCGACTCTTCAAAAATCTCATCAGATAAGATTTTAAAAGCAATTGCTGATGCAGGTCATGATAATGAAAAGTATAAAACCTCCGACGCCGTTTATAAGAACCTTCCGGGATGTTGCCTGTATGACAGAGATATTCCGTTTGGAGAAGCCAATCCCAATGTTCATTATGAAGAAGGAACAAAGCATGAGGATCACAAAGAGCATCAGCCGCAAGCCAATACCGAAGATCACAGCCAGCATGAAAAGAATATTGACGGTGTAGTGGTAACAGGGTATAAAGCGGCGACATCTTTAAGTAAAAAAGAAGCCGGACTTGTTTTTAATATTGATAAAAAAGAACTTTTAAAAGCTGCCTGCTGTAATCTGTCTGAAAGCTTTGAAACCAATGCTACAGTAGATGTATCTTTCAGTAATGCCGTTACAGGTACCAAGCAGTTAAAAATGTTGGGTCTGGACCAGAAATATACCAGCTTAACGAAAGAGCAGCTTCCTGAAATCAGAGGATTAGCCTCAGCTTATGGGCTGAATTTTATTCCCGGAAGATGGATTGAAAGTATTCAGCTAACCAAGGGAGGAAGTACCGTAACTAACGGGTACGAAAGTATTACCGGCCAGATCAATACTGAGCTTCTGAAAAATGCAAAAACCCCCGAAACCTCTCTGAATCTTTTTTCTGACTTCAACGGAAGAGCTGAAGCCAATATTACAAGTGTTTCTCCCATCAATGAGAAATGGTCACAGACATTTTTACTTCATGGAAACGGAACCTTTGGAAATACGGATATGAATGGTGACGGTTTCCTGGACAGACCGAAAGGAACACAAATCAATGCTGCTTACCTTCTTAATTATAATGATCTGGAAAAATCCGGATTCGGATCTCACTTTGGAATCAATTTCATCCGGGATGAGAGAACTGCCGGACAAGTAGATTTTGATAAAAAACTGGCTCAGGATAAACAGTATGCTTATGGAGTAGGTATTGATATTTCAAGGTTTCAGGTTTGGAACAAAACAGGATATGTTTTTAAAGGAAAACCTTACCAGAGTATCGGATGGATGAACCAGTATGTGTATCACCAACAGGATAGCTTTTTCGGGCTGAGAAATTATAACGGACAACAACACACTTATTATTCCAACTTAATTTTTGAAAGCATTATTGGAAATACCAACCACAAGTATAAAGCCGGAGCAAGCTTTTTATATGATGGCTATGAAGAAAATTACCTGACAGACAACCTTAAGCGAAACGAAATTGTTCCGGGAATTTTTGCAGAATATACTTTAACAGGTTTAAA
Organism: Chryseobacterium sp. YR221; assembly: GCF_900176315.1. Taxonomy (NCBI): domain Bacteria; kingdom Pseudomonadati; phylum Bacteroidota; class Flavobacteriia; order Flavobacteriales; family Weeksellaceae; genus Chryseobacterium; species Chryseobacterium sp. YR221. The sequence goes on along the minus strand of NZ_FWXM01000004.1, from coordinate 262,102 downwards.
ATATACTTTAGTAGCAGGAGCAAGAGCTGATTTTCACAACTTAGCAGGAACTCAGTTTACCCCCCGACTTAATTTTAAATATGATTTCACTCCCCAGACGATCTTAAGACTTTCTGCAGGAAGAGGATTCAGAACGGCTAATGTTTTTGCGGAAAACCAACAGTATTTTGCGTCCAACAGAGCAATTAATATTCTGTCAAACGGTGGGAACATCTATGGTTTAAAGCCTGAAATAGCATGGAATTACGGAGTAAGCCTACAACAGGAATTTAAAATTTTCGGAAGAAAATCAACTATTATTGCAGATTTCTTCAGAACGGATTTCCAGGACCAGGTATTGGTAGATTTGGATAAATCACCTCAGCAGCTTACATTTTACAACCTTGAGGGCAAGTCTTTTGCCAACTCTTTTCAAACGCAGTGGGATTTTACTCCTTTCAAAAACTTTGATGTAAGATTAGCGTACAAGTATTATGATGTACAGGCAGATTATATCGCTGGAAGAAGAGAAATTCCTTTTATGGCCAAACACAGAGGATTTGTGAATTTAGCCTATGCCACCAATAAAAATGATAAAGGCGGATTCTGGAGCTTTGACACTACTTTAAACTGGGTAGGAAAACAAAGACTTCCGGATACATCAAGCAACCCTGCAGAATTTCAGTTACCGGTGTATTCAGAATCGTATGCCATACTTAATGCACAGATCTCAAGAAATTTCAATAAAAAGATCAGAGCTTATGTAGGGGGAGAGAACCTTACTTCATACTATCAGAAAAATGCAATTGTTGATTTTAAAAATCCTTTTGGAAGTTATTTTGATGGCGGAATGGTGTACGCTCCTATTATGAAAGCTAATTTCTATGTTGGGCTTGATGTTACTTTCTAGTCATTGATACGGGTTGAAAAAAACCTTTCAACGCTAAAACATTTCCACAGATTTCTCAGATCACACAGGCTTATGCGCTGTGAAATTCGTGAGATCTGTGGAATTTTTTTTTTTCGTATGGTCCATAAATACCAGGATATTTATTGTTATTTCTTCACTTCAAGTATCTATAATCAACAGATTTAATAAAAAAATGATCTTGAAATCAAAAAATTATTATATTTACACTTTATTATATGTATGAACATACCTTCTAAAGATTTTACGATTGATCACAACAGCAAACTCCCACTCCATGTACAGGTAGAGGAACTTTTTCGTAAACTTATTAAAATGGAAGACTATAAAAAAGGAGCTCTATTACCTAAAGAAGTTGACCTGGCTAACCTTTGGGGTGTTTCCCGAAATACCATTCGTCAGGCTACGAACAAACTGGAGCATGAAGGACTGATCATCCGTAAAAAAGGCATTGGAACCCGTGTTGCCGAAAAGAAGAGTCTTGTCACCGGATTGGATCACTGGTACAGCTTTACCAGAGAAATGCAGGAAAAAGGAATTCTTGTAGTCAATCAATCCTTAAAGACGGGTGCAGAACAGCCTACTGAAGAAATCTGCAATTTTTTTAACTGTCCTTCGGATAAAAAAATATTTAAACTTTCTAAATTAAAGGGTGAACATTCAGGAGATCCGATTGTTTATTTTGAGAGCTATTTTCATCCAAGAATCGGTGTTGATAAAAATGATGATTTCAACATTCCCTTATATGGGATGCTACAGGAAAAATATGGGGTAACAGTACACCGTTCCCGGGAAAACATCAGTGCCTGCCAGGCAGGGAGTGTCATAGGAAAGAAGTTAAAAGTATCAGCCAGTTTTCCGGTGCTGAAGCGCGAGCGTTTTGTCTATGATATCAACGGAAAACCCGTAGAATACAATGTCGGTTATTACCGTTCGGATAAATTCACCTATACCATAGATATTAACAAGTCTCCGGATAATTGATCGTGTTTTTTTATCTTTTAATATGTTCAAACATTCTAACATATAATTATTAAAAATGAAGCCCATGTATAACAAGTATTTTATTTTGCTGATCTCCTTTTTGATGACAGGCAATGGTATCTATGCTCAGAAGAATGTTCCTTATTTTGGGAATATACAGGCAACCAACGGATATTCCCGTGAAATAAGTGGTGAGAATATCGACTATTTCTCGGCTTTTCCGGATCATGCTACCCGTGCTTTACTTACACGTACCACAGATGGAGCTAAGACCATCGAATGGGAAACAGCTCCTGTACCACAAAAAAATACCGGCTCATATGTATATTTTAACTGGTTGGTTTCCCATTCGTCTGGAACCAGTGGAGGCCCCCGTAATTTTGATTTATACATCAATGATCAAAAAGCACTAACCCTTACGACCTACCCCGCCAATCAGCGTCCGGACTGGATTGCTAAAGCGGCAGACAGTACAGCCTTTGTATTTCATCAAACCAAAATGGACGGACTGAAAGATTCCTATGGTATCGCTTATCTGCGGGTTCCTGTGAGTAAGGTTACCCCAGGAAAACCTCTCCGTTTAAAAATAGTGGGACAGGCACAGAATAGCCGGGATTGGCTGATGACTTATAAATTTACATTTCAGGAAAAAATAGATGCCCAGTCTACCCCATTTCTTTTAAAAGACGGCAAACGTCTTCTCACCCTTACGACCCTTCACTTTGGTCCGGAACAAAAAATAACCGCTAAAATAGATAACAAAGACACTTTCTCTTTTACGATGCCGGATGGTATTAAAACCTTTGACATTCCTGTTTCTCTTTCCTCAAAAGGAGGTAATATAGAACTGGTGGTTACCTCAGGAAAAAAAGAGCTTCTCCGTAAAACCATTCAGGCAGGAGCTGTAGTTCCCCGTACCTTATACTTCGTTCATCATTCTCATACCGATGTCGGATATTCACATCTCCAGGCAGAAGTAGAAAAGATTCATACCCAGAATATCTATGATGCGCTCAAAATGATTGAGGAAACCAAAAATCTACCTGAGGAAGCCCGTTTTAAATGGAATGTAGAAGCCCTTTGGGATGTGGAAAACTTTATGCGAAAAGCAACTCCCGAAGATAAAAAGGCTTTTGCAAAAGCTGTCAAAGAGGGAGGCATTGGTCTTTCTGCCGTGTATGGTAATATTCTGACAGGACTTAGCCAGCCGGAGGAATTATTTCATTACACTGAATACGCGCAGAAACTGGAAAAGGAATTTGGCTTTACGATCAACAGTGCCATGATGTCTGATGTTCCCGGATTTGCATGGTCTTTAGTTCCGGCCCTGGCTTCATCCGGTGTAAAATATTTCTCAAGTGGGCCTAATTATCTGGGAAAAACAAATCCTTATCTTGGAGACCGTGTAGGAAACTTTGTCAAAAAATGGGGTGATCAACCTGTATGGTGGCAATCTCCATCCGGAAAACAAAAAATATTATTCTGGACCGCAGGAAGAGGATATTCTTCGTGGCATGGAGTTCATCCCGGAGCTGTATTTGAAAATGGTCAGAAAAAAATTGCAGAATATCTGGAAGATCTTACCCATGCCAATTATCCTTATGATATGGTACAATGGCGATATAATATTGTTGCTGATAATGGACCTATAGATCCTTCTATCTCAAAATTTGTGGACGAATGGAATAAAAAATATGAATCTCCAAAAATAGTGCTCAGCACCAATGAAAAAATGTTTGAAATTTTTGAGAAAAAATACGGAGACCAGATTCCTGTAGTAAAAGGAGATATCAGCCCTCATTGGGAGGACGGAGCAATGTCTACCGCCAAAGAAGAAGGGATTAACAGAAACAGTAGCTTAAAGCTGCAACAGCTCACCACCCTCTACGCTATGTTGAATCCTCGTCAATATAACGGTCAGCATTTTTATGAGGCATGGAGAAATGTTATTTTGTTTCATGAACACACCTGGGGAGCATTCAACAGTATTACCGCACCGGATCTTCCTTTTGTAAAAGACCAATGGCAGGTAAAGAAACAATTCTCCCTTGATGGAAGTTCTCTTGCAGACAAGCTGGAAAAGGAGCTGCTACAACCCATTACTGATCCGGCGTCTAAGACGATTGTTGTTTTTAATACCTCTTCGTGGGTACGTAGCGGCACAGTCTCCGTTCCGGAAACCAACCTTGGAAACGCCGTTCAGGATGCTTCCGGGAACAAGATCCCTTTACAAAAGCTGCAGGATGGAACTATGGCATTTATCGTGGAAAATATTCCACCACTTGGTTCTGCAGTCTATACCATTATTAAAACTAAAGTCCCTGCTGCTGACCCTTTCACTATAACCACTAACAGTATATCGAATGGAAAGGTTACCGTAACATGGGATTCTAAAACGGGAAGTATCACCCATTTTACAGATAACAGTACAACTAATTATGCAGGAAGTTTTAACAATCAAGGATTGAACAGCTACTGGTATGTTCCGGGATCCGATCCGAAAGAAGCTGTATCCAATTCTGACATACAGGTAAAAGTATTGGAAAAGGGACCGGCAATGGCTAGAGTTTCATTGGTATCAGAAGCTCCGGGAGCAAAAAAACTGGAAAGAATAATCACTCTATGGGCAGACAGTGATGAAATTTCCCTGGAAAACATTCTCGATAAAAAGTCTGTCCGTTCAAAAGAGTCTGTACATTTTGGATTCCCTTTCAATACTGATTTTAAAAACATTACTGTAGATGCAGGATACGGTACCATGAAATATCTTACGGACCAGCTTCCGGGATCCAATATGGATTACTGGTACAGCCGACGTTGGGTTGATGCTTCTTTCGGACAAAAGGGTATGCAGTGGATGATGCTGGAAACACCATTGATTGAAGCGGCAGAAATGATTGACGAAAGAATGGTTATTGACAACAGCCACAAAAAATGGAAGGATCAGGGAACTCCTTATACAACCAACTGGTTCAGCTACGCCATGAATAACTACTGGCACACCAATTATAAGGCAGATCAGGAAGGTCCGGTACATTACCGCTACGCTCTCCGTCCGCATTCTGCTTTTAATGCTGTAGAAAATGAAAAATATGCAGCTGCTTTTACTCAACCTCTCATCGCTATTCCCATGAAAGAAAAATCACCCCTTACAGGAAGCCTTTTTCTTATGAATAATGATAAAGTGGTAGTAACAAGCATTACTCCACAGGAAGATCAGAGTTTCCTGATCAGGCTGTATAATCCTGATGAGAAGGAGCAGACCACTGCATTTTTATGGAAACAACTTCAGCCATCGAAACTTATTGACCTTACAACAGGCAAAACAATATCTCCAAACGAAAAACTTAGTTTATCAGGTATGGACGTAGTAGAAATAAAGGTAATACCTTAAAACTAACCCTTATAAGTTTGAATATGATCTTTATACCCATTTAATAATACTAAAAGTAAAACAATGTCAAAGCCAGTAATTGCCATCGATATGGGAGGCACAAAGATTAAAATAGGTATTGTACAGGGTAATACTGTTCTTTCCTCTGATTCTATTGATGCTGATTCCGGTAGCGGGCTCAGAAAGAGACTCCCATTTATCCAAAAAGCTGTAGAAGATTTGCTTGACCGGGAAGGAATTTCCCTAGCAGAGATTACAGGACTTGGGATGGCTTCTCCCGGTATTATAGACAGTATTCAGAAAAAGATTCTTTCAATTGATAAGAAATTTGGGGATGCTCCCGGTATTCATTTAGAAGAATGGTGTTTACAGACTTTCAACCTACCCTTTACCATAGAAAATGATGCCCGTTCTGCTCTATGGGGAGAATGGAAATATGGAAAAGCAAAAAAATTTGACAGTGCTGTCATCATGACATTGGGAACGGGAATAGGAAGTGCAGCTATCATGGACAGGCAGTTATTGAGAGGTAAGCATTTTACGGCAGGAATACTGGGTGGACATTCTGTGATCAATTACAAAGGAATCCATTGCAACTGCGGTAATAAAGGTTGTGTAGAAACCGAAGCTTCAACCTGGAAGCTTATCAATATAGCCCGTTCAGATAAAAATTTTGCAGAAAGTCCCCTAGCTCAGGCCCCTGTCATCGATTATGAATTAATTTTCAACCTGGCACAGGAAGGTGATGCAGCGGCGTTACATATTCGTGAACAAAGTATACAGGTATGGTCGGCATGTGCCATTAATCTCATTCATGCTTATGACCCGGAAATTTTAGTTCTTACCGGAGGAATTATGGCCAGTAGTTCTCAGATTGTTCCTTACATCAGAAAACATATAGAAACTCATGCCTGGACACCCTGGGGGAAAGTAAGCATTGAGGAAGGTGAATTTCCTGATACAGCCGCTTTATTGGGAATAGCACATCTTGTAGGTAATTAATAAAAATATAAGAATGAAATCAAATTTTAATAAATATCCCATCATTGAAATACAGGGGCACACCTGTACATCCGGCTGGGAAAATATAGCGAAAGCGCTTCAAAAAGATACTTCAAAAATAATAGCTATTGAATGTTATCCGGGAGTATTGCTGGAAGAAATCATCACTTCAGTACAGGAATGGTTAAACCCTGAACGTATCTTCAATACTACAGAGGCTATGAAATCTGAGGATGAAATTACCGAAATGGTGGAAAAGTATGTGACAGATGATCCTGTATTCGGGTATATAGCGCCCTTGGAACTGGAAGATTATTTTGATCCGTCAAAGGTGGCTATACTTCAGAAAAGTATAGATCATAGTAATGGCTGGACAGTCATTATAGGACCGGGAGCTAGTTTAGTTTATCCTAAGTCTGACCTTTCCGTTTATGCAGATATGCCCCGATGGGAAATACAGATGCGCTACCGCAACAATACAGCCTGTAATCTAGGCAGAACCAATTATACTGATTCTGTTGCCTATCAATACAAGCATGCTTATTTTGTAGATTGGCGTGTGTGCGACCGCTATAAAAAACGCATCCTGAAGTCCTGTCAGTTTGTGCTTGATACCACTTTACCTCACCACCCCAAAATGATCGGGGTACAAGCTTTATTGGAAGCGCTGCAGAAAACCGTAAAGCGTCCCTTTAGAGTCGTTCCTTTTTTTGATCCGGGACCATGGGGAGGCCAATGGTTAAAAGAGGTGTGTGATTTAGACAGAAGCCGTCCCAACTATGCCTGGGGTTTCGACTGTGTTCCAGAAGAAAACAGTTTATTATTAGGCTTTGGAGATCAGGTCGTAGAAATACCTGCCATTAACCTGGTATTTTTTCAGCCGGAAGCCTTATTGGGAAAACAGGTATATGAAGGATTTGGAGATGAATTTCCTATCCGTTTTGATTTTCTGGACACCATGGAAGGAGGTAATCTGAGCTTACAGGTACATCCACTGAAAGAATATATTAAAGAAAAATTCGGGATGTCTTATACTCAGGATGAAAGTTATTATATGCTGGATGCCAAAGATGATGCTTTTGTCTATCTTGGCCTGAAAGAAAATATAAATCCGGAAAGGATGATGGAAGATTTAACAGCGGCACAGCATGGCAACATCCCTTTTGATACCGAAGAATATGTACAAAAATGGCCGGTCCGCAAACATGATCATGTGTCAATCCCGGCAGGCACCGTACATTGTTCAGGAGCAGATTCTGTAGTACTGGAGATTAGTGCTACTCCCTATATTTTTACCTTCAAGCTGTGGGATTGGGGAAGAATGGGACTGGATGGAAAACCCAGGCCTATATCTCTGAAGCACGGTAACAATGTAATCCAATGGGATCGTACGACTTCATGGGTCAAAGAAAACATTCTTAATCTTACCGAGTCCGTGGCTGAAGGAGATGGATGGAGAGAAGAACGCACCGGACTAGATGCCTTGTCGTTTATAGAAACCCGAAGACATTGGTTTACAAAAAAAGTGATTCATCATACGGAAGGTGTAGTGAATGTACTGAATCTGGTAGAAGGCCATGAAGTTATTGTAGAGAGTCCGGATCACCGTTTTGAGCCTTATGTCATTCATTATGCCGAAACCTTTATTGTACCGGCTGATATAGGAGCTTATACCATTATGCCTTATGGTGAAAGTGCAGGTAAAGAATGTGTGACTATAAAGGCAAGTATCCGAAGGGATATGATTGCAGAAAAAGTTTTAAACTAAACGATATGCCACCAACTCCAAATTCAAATATTATTTATAAAGCTACCCTGGTAGCCTCCGTGGGCGGTTTATTATTCGGGTATGATACGGCGGTGATTTCCGGAGCTATCGGATTTATGAAAATCTATTACCAGCTTTCTGATGTGATGACCGGCTGGGTGGCTTCCTGTGCTTTGCTTGGCTGTATTGTCGGAGCAATGTATTCCGGGAAGCTTAGTGATTATGTTGGGCGTAAGAAAGTCCTAATGCTTTCCGGTTTCTTGTTTACCATTTCTTCAGTAGGTACAGCTATAGCTCCCAATCTTTGGGTCTTTGTATTATTCCGGATTATTGGTGGTATGGGAATAGGCATTGCCTCTATGCTCTCTCCGATGTATATTTCAGAAATGGCGCCTGCTGGCATCCGGGGACGTCTGATCTCTATTTTCCAATTGGGAATTGTCTCCGGAATTCTCATCATCTATTTTGTGAATGCCTATATTGCAGGGATACATAATGAAAGCTGGAATATTTCTACCGGCTGGCGCTGGATGTTTGGCTCAGGAATTATCCCATCAGTAATTTTTGTATTGCTATTGCTCACTGTACCGGAAAGTCCGCGTTGGCTGGCCGGACAGAGACGAAATACAGAAGCTTTGGAAATCCTTAGTCAGATCAATGGAAAAGCTATTGCTCAGCAGGAGCTTGAATCTATTAACGAATCACTCAAAGACGAAACCCCTTTTTCCTTTTCCGACGTCAGAGAGCCAAAGGTAAAACGGGCGTTGGGAATTGGTATTCTGCTCGCTGTATTTTCACAGATCACGGGGATCAATGCGATTATGTATTATGCTCCGGAAATCTTTAAAGCAACGGGCGTAGGATCTGATTCCGCCTTTATACAGACCATTTTGGTGGGTATTATTAATGTCATTTTCACTTTCGTGGCCATAAGATATGTAGACCAATGGGGGCGGAAAAAATTATTACTGCTTGGTATCAGTGGTATGAGTATCTGTCTGTTTATCGTAGGTCTGGCATTTTACTCACAGCAGCAGGGTTATCTAGTTCTCATTGCCATATTAGGGTATATTGCCTCTTTTGCCATGTCCCTGGGGCCCCTTACATTTGTTGTGATTGCTGAAATTTTCCCTACCAAAGCCCGGGCTACAGCGATGTCTGTTGCTACTTTCTTTCTGTGGGCAGCTGTATTTTTGGTCTCTCAGACTTTTCCTGTACTGATAGGAAGTATAGGAAATGCATATACCTTCTGGCTTTATATGCTCGTTGCGGTCATTGCTTTTCTTTTTATCTGGAAAAGGATTCCGGAGACTAAGGGAAAGACACTGGAAGAAATAGAAAATACCTGGCAGGAAAATAAGAATTGAATGTCTAGCATTTCCTGCGGAATGAAATAACAAATCCCATTTTAGTCATCAAATGATCAACTAAAATGGGATATTTATTTGTACTTATCCTGAACTATCTTCCGAAGTCATCCTGTACTCTTACAATATCATCTTCATCAGAAGGATGAGAGGCATCGGTGTGCTGCCAGATTTCAGCAACAACTCCCCAGCCGTCTAAACCGATCAAACGGTGTCTCTCTCCCTGCTGAAGTTTTACCTGATCTGCCGGATGGTAGGTTTTCAATTCTCCTTCTTCATCGGTATTGCTTCTCTTAATACCCACGGTTCCTTCTACTACCTGCCAGATCTCAGCTCTTCTGTGGTGATACTGCCAGCTTAGTCTTGCTTCAGGAGCTACTATAAGAATTTTAGGACTCAATTTTCCTCCTATTCTTAAACTGTCTACATCAATTCCATCAAAATATTGGTTGGCAAAATCCTGTGCCTGAGTTTCATCAATCACAAAAAAACCACCCCATGGTCTTGTATCATCTTTTGCAGCAAGATTAAATCCTTGCGTTGCCAGCATTTTTTCTACTCTAGCGAATATTTCTTTCTTTTCTGTACTCATACAGTTGTATTTGTAGTTTAAAATTATTTAGTTGATTCTTCTTTTGACATTGAATATGGAAAATCTTTTTCCTGTGAACCTCTTTCTTTATTAGGTCGGCTATCCATTTTAAAATCCAGAACAGCACCTTTCATCAGTTCTTTATGGCTTAGCCAGTTTTTGGAATAAGGCTGCTGGTTTACATTCAATGATTTTACATATAGGTTTTCGGAATTATTTTCCGGAGCTTTTATTTCAATTTTCTTGCCATTTTCAAGATGAACAGTAGCTTCTTTGAACAATGGAGCTCCTAAAACATATTGGTCTGTTGCCGGTGTTACCGGATAAAATCCTAATGCTGAGAAAATATACCACGCAGAAGTCTGCCCGTTATCTTCGTCACCACAATACCCGTCGGGTGTTGCCATATATAGTTTATTCATGACCTGTCTTACCCAATATTGTGTTTTATAGGGAGAGCCGGCATAATTGTATAAATAAATCATATGCTGAATAGGCTGGTTTCCATGAGCATACTGCCCCATATTCATGATCTGCATTTCTCTAATTTCGTGGATCACGCTTCCATAATAACTGTCATCAAAAACCGGTGGCAGAGAGAAAACCTCATCCAGTTTAGCTTCAAATTTCTTTTTGCCGCCCATCAATGTAGCAAGGCCATCAATATCCTGAAAAACAGACCAGGTATAATGCCAGCTGTTTCCTTCTGTAAAAGCATCACCCCATTTGAAGGGATTGAACGGTTTCTGGAAGTTACCATCCTTATTTTTACCCCGCATCAAACCTGTTTCCTGATCGAATACATTTTTATAATTGTAGGCTCTTTTTTTATAGATATCAATTTCCGAAGCCGGTTTTCCTAATGCTTTACCCAATTGGTAGATAGAAAAATCATCATATGCATATTCCAGGGTTCTGGCTGCATTTTCGTTAATCTTTACATCATAAGGAACATAGCCCAGTTTATTGTAATACTCCACACCTGCACGGCCTACGGCTTCTATAGGACCTTCATTATTTGCGCCGTGTTTTACAGCCTGCCAAAGGGTTTCTGCATCATAACCACGAAGTCCTTTTATATAAGCATCTGCTACTACAGATGCAGAATTGTTTCCAATCATAATATCTGAATATCCCGGACTGCTCCACTCCGGCAAGAAGCCTCCCTCTTTGTAGGCATTGGCCAATCCTTCCTGCATTTCAACATTGATCCCCGGATATACCAGGTTCAGGAAAGGATACAAAGCACGGAACGTATCCCAGAAACCGGTTCCCGCAAACATTCTCCCATCCAGCACTTTACCATTGTAAGGACTCCAGTGCTTTATTTTATTCTGGGCATCAATTTCATATAATTTTTGTGGAAAAAACAATGTCCTGTATAAAGAAGAATAAAAGGTTCTCATTTGTTGGTCTGTTCCTCCTTTCACCTCTATTTTTCCTAATGTTTTATTCCAGATATTTTTAGCCTCGGTTTTTACCTGCTCAAAATTTTTGCTGCCAATTTCTCTTTTCAGATTCAGTTCAGCCTGTTCAAAGCTTATGAATGAAGAGGCTACTTTTGCATAAACCGCTTCCTTGTTTTTGAGTTTAAATCCAACAACTGCACCGGCATGATCGCTGGTAATTTCTAGCTGATCATTAACCAGTTTATCATTCTTCCAGGCTTTTGTCAGCTCGAAATCTTTATCAAACTGAATCACAAAATAGTTTTTAAAATTCTCATATTTTCCTGTTGAATATCTGGTCGTATACCCTAGGATTTTTCTTTCTTTAGGAAGAATTTTAATGTAAGAGCCTTTATTCAAAGCATCAATTACTACGTAAGCACTGTCTGTTTTAGGAAAATCAAACTTAAAGAAAGAAGCTCTTTCTGTAGGTGTAAATTCAGTTGTTACATTAATATCAGCTAAGTATACACTATAAAAATAAGGGGTTGAAACCTCAGCTTTATGACTGAACCAGCTTGCCCTGTCATCTTCTTTAAATTTTAGCTGACCAACACCCGGCATGATGGAAAAAGCGCCATAATCATTCATCCATGGAGAAGGCTGATGGGTTTGTTTAAATCCTTTTATTTTATCGGCATCATAAGTGTATGCCCATCCGTCACCCATTTTACCTGTCTGAGGAGTCCAGATATTCATTCCCCAGGGAAGTCCGACTGCCGGATAGGTATTTCCATTGGATAAAGAAGGCTTAGACTGAGTTCCCATTAACGGATCCACATAATCTACAAGAGATCCGTTCTGCCCGAATGCACAGACCTGTAATAAAAGAAAAAAAGTAGAAAATAAAGACTTCATTGTATCGTTTTATTATTTATTTAAGCATTTTCAAAGCATAACTGGCCGCACCTAAGATGGCTGCATCTTCAAAAATAGCAGAAATTCTAACGGGCAAGTTAATATTATTCTTTATTAAATTCTGAATAAACCGCTTCTCAAAGTAAGGATATGCTTTTGCAATATTCCCTCCAATTACCAAAACTTCAGGTTCATAATGGTTCACGTATTGTACTACAAATTCGGAAAAAGAATCTGCATATTCATCAAATATTTTGGTTTGTATTTCAAGGGGTTTATCCAGCAGTTCTTTGGTTCCTGAAATCTGTTCCCCTGTTAATTCAGCATAATAATTAACAAACCAGCGTGTTGCCAGATAGTCTTCACAAATAGAGTTTTTAAAGGGTGAATCCCAAAGATCTTCGTCAGTGGCAAATTCCCCATTATAAAAAGTAGTTCCCAATCCTGTTCCCAGCGTTACTCCAAAAACCTTGTTGAAACCCTGCACACAACCTCCAAAAACCTCACCTTCCATAAAGGCGGCCGCATCATTTACAAAATATATCTGATCCTGAGAAATCGACATTCTTCTAGCCAGCTCTTCTTTGATATTAACCTGATAGATGTCTATAAATTTTCCTTGCTGCATCAGAGATATTCCATTTTCATAATCGAAAGGCCCCGGCATTGCAATTCCCAATAAAAGATCCTCTTTATCCAAATCATGGGCTGCCTTATCGATCGCTGAAACCCATGCAGAAAAAATAATTTCTTTAGATTCAAAAGAGTCTACATGTTCCCGTACATATGTTGAAGAAATGATCTCACGTTTTTCAGGATTCACCTGAGCCAGTGTAATATGGGATCCTCCAACATCTATTCCTAGTATATTTTGCATTCTGTTATAATATTTTACTTTCTTCACTGAAAAACAGACAAACAAGAATATTACACTTGTCTGCCTGTTTCAGATTTTATTATATTGTTTTAGATAATGATCTTTTATTTTATTTATCTAACGTTTATTTTACAATTATTTTACCAGATGACACTACCTTATTATCAGCTGATGTAATTTTGTAAAGATAAGTACCCGCGGGTAAATCCTGCGTATTAACTACATTATTATTTGGGTTAATATTCTGTTTTTTAGACAATGTTCCTGAAGCTCCATACAAAGATATTTCGCTTGCAGATCTGTCATCAATTCTAAACTTAATATCCTCTCCTCTTTTAACAGGATTCGGATACGCTGTATTTTCCTGTTTATTTTCAATTCCTTTTGCCGTTTTTACAGATAAAGAAGAAGGACAAGGGACTTCTGTTTTCCAGTTGGCATCCGACATACTGATTAAAGTAGCGGAATGACCGTTTGGAGTAGCATCTACTGCTCCGCTTCCACTTCCGTCATCCATTTTCCAATTGGCCTCCAGGCTCGTTGAGTTGCCCGCAATATTACATTTGTTATCCAGGATTTCCTGAGCCGTCAGAGCTTTCTTCCATACTCTGAATTCATCCAGCGATCCATTAAGTGCACGGGAGTTATCATAATTTCTACCCATATAAAGGATACCATTTGCTGTAAAATTACCGGTAGCCGCAGTACTTGCATCAAGATTACCATTGACGTAGAGTTTCATCGTTGCACCATCATAAGTTGCTGCCACATGATACCAGGCATTGGCATTAAGAGCTGTATTTCCGTTCAATTTTATCTGAGATGAACCAAAACTTAAGATAAACTGCAGTTTATTATTGGCAAGAGTAGCATCTCCCAATCTTAGTATGGCTGAATTATTATCTCCCACTTCAATTCCTATTACTGACGAAATATAAGGGAAAGCAGTTTTGAATGTATTTACTTTTACCCAGCCTTCAAAAGTGACAGCATTTCCATTGAGGTTAAATTGTCCGGCATTAAGATATTGACTGCTTCCGTTAAAAGAAAGAGATCTTGGGCCAGGGCTGGTAACAGGAACAAGTCCACTATTGAATGGAGTATCTGCTGAATAGGTACTGGTAGTTGTTCCTCCGCATACAGACTGTATTTTCCATACATAGTTGGTATTGGCAGTCAGGTTCTGAAGGGTATAGGTATTGGTGGTAATATTAGGAACTGTAGTCCATGTTGAGGCTGCTGTAGTTTTATATTGTAAAGTATAGGAGGCAGCTGTTCCTACAGTATCCCAGGATAATTTGGTAGTTGTTCCAAGGGCATTGGACGCTATTAAATTTGATGGAGTGGCACATCCGTTTCCTGAGTTAAATCTTGGGGCAAAAATGTAGGTACTTTTTGACGTTGAAGAACAGTTAGACTGTATTCTCCAGTCATATTCTGTATTGGATGTTAAATTATTTACGACAATATTGCTTCCTGTATAATTACTTGTTACATTCGTCCAGGTTGTTGAACTGGCAGGCTTATAATCTATATTGTAAGTTTGGGAGCCGCTGGAGGTCCAGTTTAATTTTGCAGAAGTTCCTGTAAGAGTGTTTGCTTCTAATCCTAACGGCGGATCACACGCTGCCCCCTGAGTCCAAGAATAAAGCTGGCCCGACAATACTGTATTTTGGTTATAGAGTATATTGGATCCTGTACTTAAATAGCTGGCCATGTTTGTACCCGGCAGATCATACCACATAAATACGCCATAGCCGTCATTTTTTGAATTGGTAGCCAAAGTGGAAAGTGTAGAAGTAGAGGTGTTATTGATCCATGTTGCCGCAGCAGAAAGCTTAGCTTTGGTAAGAGGAGGCACACTCGGAGCGCTGTATGTCCCGTAATAGGCATTCCAGCTGTAGTCAATATAATTTCCGGCCTGATCTCCATTATAGCTCTGCCTTGAAGTTGCAGGGCCCAGATAATAGAAGGTAATCAGTTTATCAGGCATTGCTGCTTTAAGTTCCTGAAGAAGCATTACAAAAGAGCTGCTATTTGGCTGTCCGGTTCCGTTATTTCCGTAATCAGCATATTCATCATCCAGGTCTACCCCATCCAGCCCATAAGTATAAACAGTATTTGCGATCTGCAGGGCAAAATCTTTCGCAGCTTCCCTATTCGGAAAGTTGGAGATCCCAGCTCCCTGATGATTTCCCAGAATATCAAGTAAAACCTTAATTCCTTTTTGCTGTAAAGGTTTCACATATGTATCGACATCATTCAATACTTTGGTAACATTATTATTGTTTGAAATATACGCTCTGCTTTTGGACACATCATAATTAATATTGGCCGCAAAAATAATAGCGACGTCAAAAAGCTGTTTTCCACTGTTCTGCAGGGTATAGGATCCTGCATTCAGCATATTGTTGTTATTCACTTCCACATAGCATATCCCAACAGGATTATTAAGCTGTTGTGCATCGAGAAGAGAGCCTGAATGAAGCATCATTGCCATCAGGCCCATAAAAAAGGATTTTTTTTTCATTGTATACATTATTTTGATGTTTTTGGTGTCGGGATTCTATATACCACTCCCCGGGTATGTTTTTTAAAGAAACATACCTAAGAAAGAAGGGTTATATAAAATAAGGGGGCTATGTCAGCAGCTCCGGGTTTTCGTTAAAGGTTTTCCATAATAATTCTCCAAATAAAGTATTCGACCATGCGAACCATTCTCTGGTGAATTTTTTGTCGTTGTCTTTATGGAAGGACTCATGCATAAAGCCTGTCCCACCGTGCGTTTTCTGTAAGGTGTCTATGCACCATTTAATCTCACCTGTATCTTTAGTGGTGAGTGCTTTCATAATGATACTCATCGGCCAGATCATATCAAGCCCAATGTGTGGCCCTCCAATTCCTTCCGCCAGTTTACCTTTGAAAAAGAATGGGTTATTTTCTGACCAAACAAATTTCCTTGTGTTCACATACACAGGATCATCTGCTTTTACGGCATCTAAATAAGGCAGACCCAATAAGCTCGGACAATTGGCATCATCCATCAGGTTATAGCTTCCAAAGCCATTAACTTCAAAAGCATATATTTTTCCATATTCCGGATGATTGTAAATTCCGTACTTTTTAATGGCGGCATCCACCTCATCAGCAAGGCTGGTAAGTTGCTGAGCCAGACCTTTTTCATTTTTGATCTGAGAAACCATTTCTGCTGCCTGACGTAGGCTTACCACAGCAAATAAATTAGAAGGAATTAAAAATCCATAAATCGTAGCATCATCACTTGGGCGGAACATGGAACTGATCAGTCCAACCGGTTTTGTAGGATACCCATATCCTCCCATAGGAACACCATCTGTAGCCCAAGCCGTTGTACGCTCAAACTTGTAAGGTCCCAGGTCTTTTTTCCTCTGCTGCTCAGTAAATGTCTGTAAGGTAAGCTTAATGCCCTGTAGCCAATTAGCATCAAAAGGTTTGGTATCTCCTGTTGTTTTCCAAAAATGATAAGCCAAACGAATAGGATAACACAAAGAATCTATTTCCCACTTTCTTTCATGGGTACCAGGTTTCATATCTGTATGATCGTATTCTTTCCATTTACTTATTTTTTTGTCATCATTATAAAATGCATTGGCATAAGGATCTTTCAGAATGAATTTCGTCTGTTTATAAATAACCCCTGAAATAAGCTTGTGAAGTTTTTCATCTTTTTTTGAAAACTGTAAATAAGGAAAAACCTGCGCAGAGCTGTCACGAAGCCACATCGCATCAATATCACCCGTAATTACATAAGTATCAGGAGTTCCATTATTTTCACTGTAAAAAACAGTAGTATCTAATGTATTCGGAAAACAGTTTTCAAAAAGCCAGCTTAATTCTTTATTCTTTACTTTCTTTTTAAAAGCCGCAATAGCACTTTCTACGGATTCACTGGTAAAATGTCTTTTATCTTTGGGAACACGAACAACAGGAAAATCGTCCATAACCAGATTCTTTGCAAAAACATTCTGTGTAAACAGCAATCCGGCTCCTGCCAGTGCACTTGTTTTAATAAAATTTCTCCTTTCCATTGATACTTTTATTTCGTTTATTTTTATTAGTCTTATTTTACAGGCTTACTTCCCATTACAAATCTCAGCTCTCCACCATTCATAATATCACTGTGGTTCAATTCCCAGCTCTTGTACTCTTTCCCGTTCAGGAACATTTTCTGAACATAAATGTTTTTATCGGATATCTTGTCTGCTACTACGGTAAATGTTTTTCCATTTTCCAGCAGCAATGAAGCTTTAGGAAACTGAGGTGCACCAATTGCATAGACAGGTTTCCCTGGTGTCACCGGATAAAATCCTAATGAAGAGAAAATATACCATGCCGACATCTGTCCGCAGTCTTCATTATTCACAATTCCATCAGGTTTAGCCGCATACATATTATCACGGATATATTTGATCATTTTCTGAGTCTTATAAGGACTTCCTGCATAATTATACAGATATGGAACATGATGCCCCGGTTCGTCTCCAAACCCTAAAGAGCCGATGAATCCTGAAATATCAACATGCTGTTCTCCCTGCATATTAAGAGCTTCTGTAAATGTTTTATCCAGTTTTTCTTCAAACCCTTTTTTCCCTCCGTACAGGTTCATCATTTCGTCAATCTGGTGAGGAGCAAAAAAATCATATGCCCAGATATTCCCGGAAACCCAGTGTGGCTGAAGCTTTTTCCAATCGTTCAGTGCAAAATCTGCTAAAAATTTTCCGTCTTTCTGTCTTGGCCAGAAGTGGCTATTTTCTTTATTGAAAGTATTCAGGAAGTTCATAGAACGTTTCTTATAGACTTCTGCATCTTCTTTTTTACCCAGTTTTTCTGCAAGCTGCTGGATACACCAGTCATCATAAGCATATTCAAGGGTGGCAGAAACAGAAGCTCCGTTTTCCGAAGGAGAATACCCCAGTTTAATATAATCGTTTAGCCCTCCTCCACCATCACTGCTGCTCATTTTATCTGTTAAAGAAGCATCTTTCATTGCAGCAAAGGCTTTTTCAGCATCAATACCCGGTACACCTTTTGAAATAGCATCCCAAATGACCGATACACTGTGATAACCCAACATACAGAAATTATCATATCCACATAATTCCCAGATAGGCATATGGTCTTTACGGTCCGTATACCTGCTGATCAGGGAGTTGGCAAATTCTTTGGTATGTTTCTGATCCATAATGGTCAGCAGAGGATGGGTTGCTCTGAAGCCATCCCAATAAGAATAGGTACTGTAGTTGGTAAACCATTTGGTATTCATATTTTCCTGAGCAGCCACATAGTCTCCATTGGCATCCATATAAAGGTTAGGAGCTATAAATGTATGATAAACCCCTGTATAGAAAATCTTTCTCTGACTGTCTGTACCTCCTGTCACCTGAAATCTTCCGATAAGATCTCTCCATGTCTTTTGTGCCGTTTCTTTAGCTTTTGCAAAATCCACATTCGTAGCCTCAGCATCAAAATTCTCCTGTGCATTTTCTGTACTTACCGGAGATAAAGAGACTTTCACTTCGATACTTTCATTATCTTCTGTAGAGAATCTTACAAAAGCTTTCGCATCCTTAGCAAGGGCAATCTTTTCGTTGTTTTTGATTTTCCCTTCGGCATACACTCCGTAAGATTTGAAAGGTTTTGAAAACTCCATCACGAAATAAGCAAATCGCTTACCTCCCCAACCATTGCTGTAGCAGTATCCTTTTATTTTGTTATTACCCTCTACACTTACCAGGGTATGGTAAATATTTCCAAAAATTTTATTGGTTGGATCAATAATGATATTGGATTCATCACTCTTGGGGAATGTATACTTATGAAATCCTACTCTTTGAGAAGCCGTAAGCTCGGCTTTGATTCCATAGCTGTCGAGCATTACTGAATAATATCCCGGCGCCGCCGTTTCTTTTTCATGGCTGAATTTTGAACGATAGCCAGTCTCGGGGTTATCTTCTGATCCCGGAACCATTTTTACCTGACCTACGGTAGGCATAACCAGAATATCTCCAAGATCTGCCCATCCTGTTCCACTAAGGTGATTGTGGCTGAATCCCATGATCGTCTTACTGCTGTAATGATACCCGGAACACCAGTCCCAGTCTCCACTTTTAGTATTCTGATCCGGACTTAGCTGAATCATTCCAAACGGTGTGGTAGCTCCCGGAAACGTATGGCCGTGGCCTCCTGTCCCTATAAAAGGATCTACCCAGGATAAGACATCACCCTTTTGTTGTTGGGCATTCACCGTAGAAACCAGGAGTGTAAAAAAACAGATAAGCAATTCTTTTTTCATGATAAGAGGTATCAGTAATTTTTTATTTTAAAAGTTGGTTTAAAAATATGAAAACCATTACAAATATCCCAATAATAAAGGGAACTAAGCCGATCAACATATTAAAAAACCTCATTTAGATTGAATTTTTTTTCATAAAATCAATAATTTCAGAAATATATCCAAACGCGATAGCTACCACTGTGTCGGCAGCACCATAATATACGGTTACTTTATCTCCTTCAGTCAATGCAGCACATGGGAAAACCACATTCGGCACATCTCCTGTCAGTTCATACACTTCTGCCGGAGCCAGCAGATAAGGTTTTGTTCTGTACAATACTTTTGTAGGATCTTCAAGGTCAAGCAATGCTGCTCCCATTGAATATCTGAATCCTCTGCAGGTATTGATTACCCCATGATAGAAAAGCAACCATCCTTCCTCTGTTTTTATAGGAACCGGACCTCCTCCTATTTTTGTACACTGCCAGGCACTGTCTTCAAAAGGAGTTACTTTCATTACACAACGGTGCTCTCCCCAGTATTTCATATCAGGACTGTAGCTGATATAAATATCACCAAAAGGCGTATGTCCGTTATCACTTGGACGGCTCAGCATCGCATATTTTCCATTGATCTTTTCAGGGAAAAGCACTCCATTTCTATTGAATGGCAGAAAAGCATTTTCACACTGGAAAAATTCCTTAAAATCAAAAGTATATCCAATTCCAATGGTAGGTCCGTTATATCCGTTACACCATGTAATCCAGTAACGGTCTTCAATAAAAGTAACGCGGGGATCATATTTGTAATCAGATTCAATCATTTCTGTGTTTCCTGCCTTCATTTCAATAGGGTCATGATTGATTTCCCAATTGATTCCATCTTTACTGAAACCTGCAAAAATATTCATCTGCACCGCTTTGTTGTCACAGCGGAATACCCCTGCAAATCCATCCTCAAAAGGAATCACAGCACTGTTGAATATACTGTTTGACGTTGGTATTGCATATCTGTTAATGATCGGGTTTTCGGAAAACCTCCACATGATATCATTGCTACCTTCCGGGCGATCCTGCCATGGGATCATTACTGATTGAGCTGTCATAAAGTATTTTTACTTTTTATTTAAATTTGTTTAATAATTGATTTATTGTTCTTTTTGATTTTCCGAATATGGAAATGGAACCCATAGGGTTACAAGAAATGCCGGAATAGTAGCGATCAGTACCCAGATAAAAAACATTTTATATCCTACCCAGTCGCTGATCATTCCACTGAACATTCCCGGAATCATCACTCCGAGATTCATAATACCTGTTGCAAATGCATAATGGGCTGTTTTATGTTTTCCCGGGGCAATCTGCTGCATCATGTACAGCATAAGTCCGACAAACCCAAAACCATAACCAAAATACTCCACCACTACTGCAATTCCTACCGGTAAGAGATCAGCAGGCTGGTAGTACGCTAATAAAGCATAGACTACAAATGGAATATTGAATGCAGAGCATAGCCATATCAATGATCTCTTCAATCCGCGGGCTGAAATAAAATAACCGGCCAGTACAGATCCTAAAATAAATGCTGCAGAACCATACGTTCCATAAATAAGTCCAATATCTGATGTTGAAAGTCCTAATCCTCCTGAGGACCTTGGCGCTTTAAAAAATAACGGAGCAATTTTTATAGCAAATCCTTCAGCAAAACGATACAAAATGATGAACAGTACAGACCATAAGATATTCTTCTTTGTAAAAAATGAGGTAATGACTTCCAGCAATTCCTGACGGACATTTCCTGCTGTTTTTTTATCTTTCTCTGATACTTCTTTGTTTTCTTTTGGCAGAATCAGGTAGTGGTATATAGCTAATACAAAAAACAATAGAGCATAAATCACCATAATGATCATCCATGCACGGGTTACCCCTTTTGTTTTTTCTAAAACCCCGGCAAAATAAACTAATGCCCCACTACTGATAATTTTGGCCAGATTATAAAAAGCTCCCTGCCAGCCTATATATTTTGCCTGCTCTTTATTGGTAAGGAAACTGATATAAGTTCCATCTGCCACCACATCATGAGTCGCTCCACAAAAGGCAATAACCGCAAAAAGAGCAATACTGTATTTGAAAAAATCCTGCAAAGGAAGACTTAATGCCACCAAAGCAAACAAAATTCCTATCGCAAACTGGGTAACAACAACAAAGAATTTTTTGGTTTTATAGATCTCCAGAAAAGGACTCCAAAGAGGCTTTAACGTCCAGGAGAACATAACCAGAGCTGTCCAAAATGTAATTTGGGCATCTGAAACTCCCATATCTTTATACATAATCCCGGAAACTGCATTAATGGTTACAAAGGGTACTCCCATTGCAAAATATAATGTAGATATCCAAAGGATGGGTTGTATTGAACGGGTTTCAGAGTTGTTTTTTCCCATATTAAGATAAGGTTCTAAAAAAAGAGAGCATCTCAAAATTTCATTCCGACTTAAAACGAAACTATAGAAGAATAAATTATCGGAGATTCTCCTCTCCTTACGAAATGAACACTCAGGGTACAACCTGATTTTTGAGATGCCTCTGTATATAAATGATTCTGATTAATTATAATTTTTTATCCCACCATAATTTTGTACTTCCAATATCAGGACCACCCAGCGTACTCGCAGCTTTTTGATATCCAACCGGATTATTATTACGGTATTTTGTTGCAATTGGTATTCTTCTGACCATTTTATCTGTATCAATATTTCCCTGACTGGAATTCAATACGTTTTTAAACAAAATAGGATATCCAGTTCTTCTTTGTTCAGCCCAGGCTTCAGAGCCGTCAGGATACAAAGCAAGCCACTTTTGAGTCATCAATCTTTCCAATTTTCTTTCCGGATTATCCGTCTCATTCCATTTGATGGTAACAGTACTTAACATTGAATTTCCTGCAGGAATATTATTGACCGTATTTTTGGGATCAGTATAGGCTTGCTCCACAGAAGTGGCGTCATTGATATAGGCATTGTAATCAGCACTTTTCCCCCATTCATCCATAGATGTTCTTACCCCCATTTCATAATTACTTTTGGCATCACCGGCTCCTGTATATCCAAATAAAGCTGCTTCAGCTTTTAAAAACCAGGTTTCTGCAGCTGTAAATATCTTCCCTTTTCCGTTTTGATTTCCCGGTGCAAAATAAGCACCTCCTGCCGCATCAGCTAAGGGAACTGAATAATTTACATAGAACGTTTTATCTCCTTTCAGATCAATACCCTGACGAATCCCTATATATTGTCCTGCCGCCGCCGGATCGGTTGCTTTAAAGGCATAAGCACTGATTCTCGGATCTTTAAATCCATTTAAGTAAGCTAAAAGCGGAGCTCCTGATCGGCAATCTCCCCAGTCATAAATCACTCCTCCTATCGGAGAAGGCGTTCCGTAATTAATGAGCGCATTGTCTGTATTATTTTCAATAAGACCTACCGGAGATGCAAGCGCCTCTTCTGCAAACTTTTTAGAATCTACCGGTGCCGCATATCGCATTCTCATGGCAATTCTGAATTTAAGAGAGTTCGCAAATTTCATCCATTTTACTGTATCACCTCCAAAAAATACATCAGCCGATTTAATTACCGATTTATCTTCAACAGCTATATTGGCGTTTTGGAGAACTGTAATGGCATTCGTTAAATCCGCAATAAAAAAATGATAAGCATCGGCCTGAGAATCAAAATCAGTAGATCCATCACTATTCGGTTTATTGAATTTACTATAGATCACAGGTCCATGGGCATCAGAAACTTTAAGACTGGAAACCACCTTAATAATATCCATGATCGCCAATGATTTATCAAAGTTATATCCCGGATAGGTTTTCTCCATAACAGCCTTAAAAATATCTTTCTTGTTAAGAATATCTTCAAGCTGGGTAATCATTATCCTTTCATTCCAGTTATCCATCATAAAATATGTTGAATTGAAATTATTTCCATTGAAAGGATTAGAGGTACTGAAATACCCACTAAACATATCGGCATTCAGGTTTTGTTGCAACTGATATACTCCAAGATTATAATGTACCAAACCTCTTTGCATAAGTTTCATTGAAGATACCAATTGTCCAAAATCAGCATTCAGCTGCTCATCTCCTAAACCTGGAGTATACTCACTATTAATTTTATCAAAATCACTTGTACAGCTTACAGTAAACAGGCCTGTAGCCATTAACAAATAAAACGCTTTATATTTAAAATATTTTTTCATACTACAGAATTAAAAATTTAATTTCACTGAGAATCCTACTGATCGTGTTATTGGAATTCCAAATATATCTACCCCAACACCTCCGGGATTAACCCCTGAAACTTGTTCAGGATCAAACGGAGCTTTCTTATAAAGGAAGAAAAGATTGGTCCCAATCACACTTAGTGTTGCATCCGAAAGGTATTTTGAATTCACTTTAAAAGTATAGGAAACAGAAGCCTGTCTTAATCGTATGGCAGTAGCTTTATACATATAGGCCTCTGTTAGAGGATCTCTACCTCCTATACTTGAATAGTAAGCCTGAGCATCTGTTTTGTCAGTGTAAGGTGTTCCGTCCTCTTTCACTGCATTTTCTATAACAACTCCACCGGCATCACGGGCATCTGCAGATGTTTTACTTACTCCTAGCTGATCATTCATTGCCTGGGTAATACTTAGAACTTTACCTCCAAACTTCCCATCTATCAGGAAGCTTACATTTAAGTTACCAATATTAAAGGAGTTATTGAAGCCAAGCATAAATTTAGGGTTTGGATTCCCTAAATAATTATCTTTATTTTCTGTTCTTCTGGGAACTCCGTTCTTATCTACAATAATACGTCCCTGATCATCTCTTAAAAAAGCAAACCCATAGATATCTCCGAAAGAGCCTCCTACTTTAAGTCTGTTATAACCACTTCCTATTAATTCAAGACTGATATTGGAATCCTGGAAATACTTTACAGGTAATAACTCTATTATCTTGTTTTTGTTGGAAGAAGCATTGAATGTTGCTGTCCATCCAAATTTCTGTCCTTTGAAAATATCATAAGAAATAGCAGATTCAAAACCTGTATTCTGAATGTTTCCGGCATTTATCGTTACTTTACCATTATTATATGGATCACCAAAACCTATTGCACTTACATCTTTCAACATTTGATTGGTTGTATTTGATTTGTAATATGTGAAATCAAAGGTCAATCTATTATTCAAAAATCTCAATTCAGTTCCCGCTTCAAAAGTTTTATTTAATTCAGGTTTCAGCCAAAGATCTTTAAATTCTTCACCGGTAATAGGTGAACCACTGAAACCAATAGGGGTTCCTGCATCAAAACCACTGATGTGATTGATCAAAATGGGATCCAATGCATTACCCACTCTTGCATAGGAAGTTCTCACTTTCCAGAAATTAATCGCCTTAGGCAGCGTAAAAATATCTGAAAGAATAGCATTTGCCCCTACAGACTGATAATCAAAAGAAGTATTGGTTTTTCCATAAAGATCAGCTAATGTTGAAGACCAGTCATTTCTATATGTTAAATCCAGATAAACCAATTTTTTATATCCTATTGTAGTACTGGCAAATACAGACTGATCCTGTCGGTTTCCATTATATATGGTGTATGAAGCTACACTTTCATCCCGTTCTTTTGGCCAGTATAGATTATTAGCTGTAAACAGATTGGGTAGCTTTAACAAGCTATTATCTATTTTGGATGTTAAAGATCTTAAATCCGAGATACTTGCTCCTACCGTAAAGTCCAGGCTGATATCATCTGTGATATGCGGAGATCCCAGCAATAGTACATCTCCATATTTGGTGGTACGCTCTATTGAATTTTTAATAAGTCTTCCGTTTTTTCGTCCCTCATAGGTTCCCGGCAAAACAGTTGAAAGAGAATAGGCTGAAATCTGTCTTTCAGTATCTGAGAAATAATAACTGTAATTTCCACGGGCCTGAATATTTAACCAACTGTTAATGGCATAATTCAAGGATGCTGATCCGTAGAAGTTTTTGTTCGTTGTAGTTACAGGGTTTCTGTTGAGCACCCACATTGGATTTTGGTCTTCTGTAGAAAAAACACCATTAGAATCTATATTCCACCAGTTCTGGGCAGGCAGGTTTCTTGATTTATCCAGGTATGAATAATTATTGGCATAATAATCAAAATCTACTCCTCGTGGCAACCAATAAATACTGGTTAAAGGAGAAAACCATCTTCCCGGGGACGCCCTGTTTTTAGAATCCTGTAGAGAAGCCATAACATTGGCTTCTAAAGTCAGTTTATCATCTAAAAATTTACTGGAGTTCCTGAAATTGACATTATACTGCTTAAAATTAGAAGTTGGAATAATCCCATCGTTCGTTGTATTTCCTATAGAGAAAAAGTTTTGAGACTTTTCATTACCGGCACTGAAAGTAAGGCTATTTGTCAATGTTGTTCCTGTGTTCAGAAAATCGTTCAGATAGTCTTTTGAAGCACCTTTTTCTCCCCAGCTTCCCTCAGAGCCCGGTGTATGGGTTGTGGGATTATGTGGGGTGGTCTGAAGATAGCTGTATTGAAGCTTCGGCAGATCATATGCTTTATCAAAAGTAAGACTTGACGAAAAAGACAGTTTACTTCTTCCTTTTGAGCCTTTTTTTGTCGTAATCAATACGACACCGTTGCTTCCTTGTGACCCATATAATGCTGAAGCAGACGCTCCTTTCAGGAAGTTGATACTTTGAATATCTTCAGGATTAATCATACTGAAAATATCTCCTGTATCCGGCATTTGCGAGAATACCATGGCATCCGGCCCTCCTGTATTATTGATAATCGGAATACCATCTATTACAAAAAGAGGCTGGCTGTTTCTTGTAGATTTATCCCCACGCATTACTATTCTTACAGAACCTCCTACACCACCATTCGTTTTGTTGATTTGCACGTTGGAAACTTTTCCATTGATAGAATTTAAAAGATTGGGAGTTTTTACTTCCGTAAGCTCATCGCCACCAATCTGCTGGCTGGAGTAAGTCAGAGACCTGGCCTGTCTTTTTATCCCCAAAGAAGTGACAACAACCTCCTGAATATCGGTTGCCTTAGTGGTGTCGGCTGTTTTTTTCTCTTGTGCATTTGCCAAAAAGGAAAAAACGAATAGAACCGGTATAACTGCTTTTCTCATAAGGTTTAGATTAGTTAGATTTATTTGAAAATCAATTACATCACTTTAAATAGTTCCTTAGTGTTTAATACAAATTCTTTTATTTTTTAAACAATAATATGCTCTTTATGTATTAAATAATTTAAAGTTTTGTTAAGATTTAATTCATATTAGCAAATCTAAATTTTGTTAGCAGTCCGATATAATACTATTTTGTCATAAAACGATATTATTCTTTCATACACTTTCAAAAAAAGAACACAATAGGCTATTTTACAGCAATATACATGCGTTTATATTCTACTAATTAAAGTAGCTTTATTTCACTTTTTAACAAAAAAAATCCAGATATTAAATCCAGATTCTCAGGCTAAAATGCTAGTAAGCTACCCTATTATTCAATTTTTTTCACTCCTTTAAACTGCTCACGGAATTCTGTGGGAGTTGTTTTTTTAATGGATTTAAAGACTTTATTAAAGTTGGCAATATTATTAAACCCCGCTTCAAAAGCAATTTCAAAAACCGTCAGATTTTTTTCCATCAACCAACGGGCAGCATAGCTGATTCTTATTTCATTAAGGTAATTAACAAAGGTTTTCCCTATTCTCTTTTTAATAAATCTGTTAAAAGTAACATTACTCATATTGATAAGCGAAGCGACATCATCCAGTGTTATTTTATTTTCAAAATTCTTATGAACGAAATCATGAACGATTTTCATTTTATCATTATCTGCAAAACTTTCAAGCTCTATACTATAAGACGACAAAAACGTTTTATCTTGTGCAATAGCCAGCTCATTAAGAATCTTCATCATCTCAATAAAAGATTCGAAACTGTTCATTTTTGAGAGGTTAAGAAACGAATCTTTTAGTTTTTCTGCCGTTTCTGTAGAAAACAGTATTCCTCGTATTGAATCCTTTACCAGATTATTGATGGGTTTCAGAATATTTTTCTGCATCAAGGACTGGCTAAAGAAATCCTGATTGAACTGGATGGTAATCTCATGCGTTTTTCTGTTTTTACATTTGTGATTAGCCCAACAATGTGGAAGGTTTGGCCCTACCAGTACCAATTCTATATTACCGATTTCTCCTGTATGATCGCCTACCATTCTGCGGTATCCTTTCCCTTTATAAATAAAATTGATTTCAATTTCCGGATGGTAATGGTATGGAAAATCAAAAGAGGCTTTGATCCTGTCAAATACAAGAAAACTGTCTTCAGGAGATAGTGGAGTTATTTCTCTTAAAATATTTTCTAATTCACTCATGCGGCAGTTTTGAAAAATTAAAAGCTAGTAATTTATGGTATTCAAATACATAATTATCACTCATAATTTGAATGACTAAATTACGGTTATTTTTATAATGGAAATCATTACACTTGTATGCTAACCCTTATTTATAGAAATAAAGCCGTTTCACAAATTTGTAGAAACGGCTTTCATACTTAGTTTCTTTATTCTCTGGAATATCTTTCAGTCGAAGGTTAAGACATTAACCACAGGAGAATTTATTTCCATTAATAAGTTTTAAGTTTTACTATCATTTCCTGATAATATTTGTAATCTAATTTCTTGTCAAAATTAAATCCATATGCTCCGTAACCTCCTACTTTGGACTGATATTTCGGGGAAGTATAATATTGTTTCAGACGCAATGGTCCCTGGCTGCTATCCGTAGAAGAATATGCCGCCTCAAAATCTGCTGAGATTAGCATGATCCGTTCCTTTGGAAAACCAGCCTGTACATAACCATCAATTTTACCGTCGGTATAAGCCTCACTGCCCCAATAATCCTGTATATATATGGAGCTGATTTTCGTAAGTGTTTCTTGTGACAGCTTTAATTCTGACAACCCAACATTTGTATCAATGATTAATAATTTGCCGGATTTGGATTTAGGACCAAAGTATTTGGCAAACGCCTGTACATAAAGATCCCAATCATTGCTATCGATTCCGGTCGTAGAATATCCAGGTTCTAAGTCCAGATCTATTCCGTCAAATCCCCACTTGTTCAAAGAATCCGACACCTTTTTAGCATATGCATCATAATCTTCCGGGGTGTTTTGAAATTTTATTGTTTTCCTTTCATCTTTATAGTTTTCAAAAATTTCATTTAAAAACTGGGTTTGGACTACTATTGTCCCTTTAGACTTCAGATATTGGATGTCATTAACAATTTCAGTCAGTGTTTTAGCATCTTCACCGGTTGCGCCCGGAGTTCTATCTCCTCTCTTTAAATTACAAAGTCCTGAAAAGCGATGAAATAAATTGACAATATCCACACCTTCAGGAATATCCCTTAGATTATAATAATCAGGAGTTACTCCTCCTCTTGTTAACCCGTTGAAGTATCCAACTACTTTAAATTTTTTATGACTTATGGCTTCTAGTGGATCCGGCTGTTGTGGATCAACTGTACCTTCATCTCCTGTACAAGAAATACAGTTCAAAGACATTAAAATTAAGATCAATAACATTAAAAAAGAATTTTTAGTTTTGTTTTTCATATCTTATATTTTTGCGTGATTATCAATACATGAAACAAATATTAACCACTTTATCAATGCTATACCTAATTATTATCAAACAATTTAATTTTCGTTAATATTTAATTCATATTTACAAATCTAAATTTTGTGCCTTGACAGATATAATACTATTTTATCATAAAACGATATTATTTTTCACATCATCATACCATTCCATCAGATAACTGACTGACATTATCAAAAGAAACCTCATTATATATTCCTTGTTTTGATAATTTAATGTAGATGAAATCATGCTTTTTCGTATCTTTAAAATTAAAGTTAAAGTATGTCTCAACAGCTTATTTTTGAAGATCACTATAAAAGACTCGGACTGGAAATATTCTCAGAAGAGAATCTGAAAAAGGTAAACGGGAATCAGTTCAGATCAGATATTAAAGTCTTTTTTATTCCTGCTGGTTATGAGCTTACCATAGATTTCAATCATTACAGAACACAGAAACCGGCTTTATTTTTTCTTACCAATCAGCACCTGGTTATAGAAAAAGGAAAAGAAGAATCCGTATTGCTTTATTATAACCGCGATTTTTACTGTATCCAGATTCATGATAAAGAAGTAGCGTGCGACGGTCTTCTTTTTCATAATGTCTTTGAAATACCTTTCGTAGAACTTGACCACGAAGAAACTGTGATCATTAAAAACCTGTTTCAAAATATCAGGAACGAACTTGAATGGAAAGACTCTTCGGCCGAAGAAATGATCAGAACCTATGTAAAACAGATTATTATCCGGGCTACCAGAAAGTGGAAAAAGCAGAATCTGGATAATGACATTATAAAAATTCCGGGCAGTGAACTTGACATTTTCAGGGACTTCAGCAGGCACCTGGAAATTCACTTCAGAGAAAAGCATCATGTAGCAGACTATGCCGAACTCTTACATGTGGCGCCCAAAACACTTAGTCATAAGTTTAAAAACCTCAATTTGGATTCTCCCAACCAGTTTATTATCAACAGGATTTTATTAGAGGCAAAAAGACTCCTTTTCTATACAGATAAACCCGTTAAAGAAATTGCCTATGACCTGGGCTATGAAGATCCGGCCTATTTCAACAGACTTTTTACCCATAAAACAGGAAGCACACCCACTAATTTCAAGAAAAATTACAGCTCGGGAAAAAAGTACAATATTTAAGTCTTTTTATCTATTGAATACGGCAACCCATCGACATATCTTTGTAACATCAAAATCAATCAATATTAAAAAATAAAAATCAAACATTATGAGACGTAACGCAACTGCCGTTTGGAACGGCACTATCAAAGAAGGTAAAGGTCACTTAACAACTCAAAGTACCACTTTAAACCAGACTCAATATTCTTTTAACAGCCGTTTTGCCGATGGTGTAGGAACCAACCCTGAAGAATTGCTGGCAGCAGCACATGCTGGATGCTTCACTATGAAATTGGATGCAGAACTTTCTCAGGCAGGCTTTACTCCTGAACAGCTTAAAACAACTTCTGTGATCACCCTTGACCCTAATATCGGAAAGATTACAAAATCTGAGTTGACGTTAACGGCTAAAGTTCCGGGAATTTCAGAAGAAGAATTCCAGAAATACGCCAAGATTGCTGAGGAAGGATGTCCTGTAAGTGCAGCTTTTAATTTTGAGATTACTTTAAGTGCTACTTTAGAGCAGTAAAATCTCACTTTATAATATCTTAAATCTGAGTATATCACTACTCAGATTTAATTTTCAAACAAAATATACCGAATGGTATATTTTTGTATATTTGTATTCAGAATTGTACCCATATGTCGAAGGCAGAAAAAACGAAACAGCATATCATCGAGAAAACAGCTACTTTATTTAATACAAAGGGCTATACTTCTACATCGTTATCAGACATTACAGAAGCCACAGGCCTTACCAAAGGCAGTATTTATGGAAATTTTGAAAATAAAGATGAAGTGGCTATTGAAGTTTATAAATACAATGCCGGGCTATTAAGTAGAACAATCCAGCATTCTTTTGGGGATGAATATCCTACATCAGCTGAAAAACTTCATGCTTTTGTCACATTTTACAGAAAAAACTGGCCGGTGGTCTTTTCCAATGGAGGATGTCCTCTGATGAATGCAGCCACAGAAGCAGATGACTCTTTTCCGGCTCTTAAGCCCCATGTCAGAAATTCTTTTGAAATATGGATGACAAAAATATCAACAGTCATTATACAAGGTCAAAAAAACGGAGAAATTAATGAAAAGGTAGATGCTGAGAAATATGCCTCTCTATTTATTATGCTTATTGAAGGTGGAATTCTGCTTTCAAAAACCATGGGTACCCAAAGCTATTTGAATAATGCTTTGGATACAATTACCCACATGATTGATCATGAACTAATTATTCTTCCATCATAAATTTCACAATATGGAAACAAAAAGAGTGGCTATTGTAGGATACAACAGAATCCCATTTGCCAGAATGAACACCGCTTATACAGACCAGGGAAATCAGGATCTTTTACTTGTTGCCCTTAACGGCCTCATAGACCGGTACCATTTGAAGGGTAAACTTCTTGGAGAAGTTGCAGGTGGTGCCGTGATCAAGCATATCTCAGAGAGCAACCTCATCCGAGAAACCGTAATGAATACGTCTCTTGATCCCACCACTCCCGCCTGTGATCTTCAGCAGGCTTGTGATACCGGTATTGAAGCGGCAATTTATATAGGAAATAAAATTGCTTTGGGGCAGATAGAAAGCGGCATTGCCTGCGGCGTAGAAGCCATGAGCAATATTCCTTTTGAATCTGCACCCAGATTAAGAAAAGCCCTTCTTAAAGCCAATAAAGAAAAAACAGCATTCGGAAAACTGAAACAGCTGCTAAGCCCAAAACTGAAAGACTGGATGCCTGTTCCTTACAAAGGGCAGGAGCCTAAAACAGGACTTGTTATGGGGGAACATACAGAAATTACTGCAAAATATTATCATATTTCAAGAGAAGAACAGGATCAGTTAGCTTTAAAAAGTCACCTGAATATGGCAAAGGCCTATGATGAAGGTTTTTTTGATGATATGATCACGCCTGCTTTCGGATTAGATAAGGACAATAATATGCGTCGTGATACCAGCTTAGAAAAATTATCACAGCTGAAACCAGCTTTTGACAGGCAAAATGGTACCTTGACCGCCGGAAACTCCACTCCTTTTACGGATGGGGCCTCAGCAGTATTGCTAGCCAGTGAAGAATGGGCAAAAGCCAATAACCTTCCTGTCTTAGCCTATATTACTTTTTCAGAGTTGGCAGGGATAGAATATGTTGAAAACAAACAAAATCTGCTTTTAGCCCCTGTTTTTGCAGCAGAAAGAATGTTAAAAAAAGCAGGACTGCATTTTGAGGATTTTGATTACTATGAAATTCATGAAGCTTTTGCAGCCCAGGTATTAGCCACTATAAAAATTTGGGAAGACGATGACCTGGCAAAAAAATTTGGGCTAGAAAAATCTTTGGGAAAAATTGACCGAAGTAAACTGAATGTTAAAGGAGGAAGCCTTGCAGCTGCGCATCCGTTTGCAGCAACCGGCGGAAGAATTATTGCCACATTAGCTAAACTGCTTAATGAAAAAGGCAGTGGAAAAGGGTTTATTTCTATCTGCGCTGCCCGTGGACAGGGTATCACCATGATCTTAGAAAAATAAATTATAACTATAAAAGAGTTTTCTACAGGCAAAATTACTTGCTATGCCATAAATAATATATCTAAATATTCGTGTATAGCGAAAGAAAATTGATAATATTGCAGGTTAAAACAAAATTGATACAATAAAAAGGCAAAACAGACTGTCGGTAAATCGGTTTTACTATATGGAAATTTTGCCTATTTAAAATTAGTAACTAGATATGAAAAGAGTTGTCATTACAGGATTAGGCGCCGTGACGCCTTTAGGAAATAATGTCGAAGAATTTTGGCAAAACAGTATTAATGGGGTTAGCGGAGCTGGATTAATCACTCATTTCGATACCGAAAAGTTTAAGGTACATTTTGCCTGTGAGGTAAAGAATTTTGATCCGAAAGTGTATCTGACCCATAATGAAATAAAAAGAAGCGACCTTTTTACGCAATATGCTATGTATGCCTCCTCAGAGGCCATTCAGGATTCCGGTTTGGAATTTGAAAAAATGGATCCTTTTGATACCGGAGTAATCTGGGGTACTGGACAAGGGGGAATGTGGACTTTTGAAAAAGAGGTGATGGATTTTGCACAAGGTGATGGTACACCGCGTTTCAATCCTTTTTTCGTCCCTAAATTCATTGCCAATATGGCATCAGGAATGATTTCCATGAAATATGGACTTCAGGGGATTAATTACACTACTATTTCTGCTTGTGCTACAGGAAATACGGCATTAATGGATGCATTTAACTATATCCGTCTCGGAAAAGCAAAAGTGATCATCAGTGGAGGTTCTGAAGCAGCTATTTCCCCTGCTTCTATTGGCGGATTCTCTACTATGAAAGCGATGTCTACCAGAAATGACGACTTTGCCACAGCTAGCCGCCCCTATGATGCGGAAAGAGATGGTTTTGTAATGGGTGAAGGTGCAGGAGCGTTGGTGCTTGAGGAATATGAGCATGCAAAAGCCAGAGGAGCCAAAATCTATGCAGAGCTGGCAGGCGCCGCGATGACGGCGGATGCTTATCATATGACAGCCCCTCATCCTGAAGGAGCCGGAGCGATTAAAGCAATGCAACTGGCCGTAAAAGAAGCCGGTGTCAATATGGAAGACATCAACTATATCAATCCACACGCAACGTCCACTCCATTAGGAGATTTAATTGAATTGAAAGCAATCAATAACGCCTTTAAAGGAAGTAAAAACCTTGATATCAGTGCTACCAAATCAATGACCGGGCATTTGCTGGGAGCTGCGGGAGCTGTTGAAGCGATCCTTTCCATTAAGGCTATTCAAAACAGCATTATCCCTCCAACCATCAACCTTCATGGTATTGATGAAAACATTCCTAGGGATATCAATATTGTTTTTGGAGAAGCAAAAGAAAAAGAAATCAACTTTGCGCTAAGTAATGCCTTCGGATTTGGAGGTCATAATGCCACTGTTGTATTTAAGAAATTCAGCTAATTTTTAGCTTGAAATAATTTTTAATCCCTGCATATCATTATCATGCAGGGATTTTTTATTTTGTTCCCGTTGATTGGGTAGATTACTACATAAGAGATCATTACTTTGGATCCGGAATAAAAAAATCTTCAGTATTTTCTGTCATTGGAATATAGAGCCTTTCCCATTCTTTACTCTCTACCATCTCCCAACTATGTCCTTCACCCATAACATCTTCTGCTAAAAGAACAATCCCTGGTTCAATTATAAATGTTGAACCATCACTTACTTTAAATTTTATATTTCCTTTGATTGTAATGACATACTGTCTTCGGGGTGCAACATGTGCATTTTTCTCCCATTCTTCAGTTTTGGTACTGAACCAAAATCCTGTAGTGGGTATATGTTTCAGACTAGGTATTTTTCCTTTTTCGAATGTACATGTGGTATCTGAGTTATTCAAAAGCCTTACAGCCGGAATAAATTCTGTGAAAATTTCCGAAGCCGGGTTTATATCGAGGTTGTTTTCATGCTCTGCATTCATATTAGTCAATACTTAAATAGTTGGCTTTGATAAATTTAATTATTTAAAAATAAAAACAACCATTTTTTACTATAAAAACAGGAAGCTTCATATCCGGAAGATTTCAAGGACTATATAAAAAAAGCAGCCAAAATTGACTGCTTTTCTCTTATGCTTTTAACCATTCTGAGGAGGAAAGGTAATTCTGATCAGGATAGTAGATGAACAGAAGGTTTCTTCCTTTGATACTGTTGATGATAGGCTGTGTAAGTTCTTTAGGAACGGCAGGGCATCCCCAGCTTCTTCCAATTCTTTTATGCATTGCAGCAAAGTCATCACTTACATAATTGGCTCCATGCAGTACAATTGCTCTTCTGTACGCTGCATCATTAAAGCCTTTATCCATTCCTAACAATTTCAGAGAGTATCCGTTGTCCCCTTGATAGGTGGCATCCGTGATATAAAATCCCAGGCTGCTCTGCAACGAACTTTCCTTGTTAGAAAAATTCGTCGCAAATTCTTCACCTGTATTTTTTCCATGGGCAACCAGCGAGTTGAACAGAACTTTCTTGTCATTAAGATCAATTACCCAAAGTCTTTTCATATTGGAAGACATAGAAAAATCGCAAATCGTTAATAAATGTGATTCTTCGGTAAGTAATCCTGCTTTTTTTAAATTTTCAAATCCCGTCAATGCTTTTGAGAACACTTCATAGTTTAATTCATGTTCCGGGTCAAATGCAATTGATTTGTATAATACTTCTGATGAAGATGCCGTTTCAGCATTCTTTACAGATTTCGTTTCCGCTACTTTTTCAGTTTTTGTTGTATTAATCTTTTCATTCTTTATCGCCACTCTTGGAGAAAGATAGAATGAAGTCGTCACCATGTACACAAGGCCTATTACGCTATAAAATCCTTTCATTCAATAATATATTAATTCCAAATTAGTGGGGCAAAATTATAAAAACATAGCTGTCAGACACTTATAAGTCTAAAAAGTTTAACGCAATTTAAGAAACTTTAACGGAGGCTTCCTCCATCTGCCTGATTATAAATCTCTTCTATTCTTTTCCAATAACTCCTATTTATCTTATCATAGAAAAGGTAAATGCATTTGACAGCGAAAATATCTAGCTTATTTCTTGTTTCAATCCATTTCATAATATTTTTAACCAATAGCAATTCATTAAATCCTGCCCATTCTCCTGCCGGACTTAGCAGATTTGAAAAGAGGACCGGAAAAACTTCAAATTGGTCAATTCTTTTTACTTCCTCAAAAGTAAAAGGGCTTTCAAGGAGAATTTTTGCTATATATATGAAATCAGACTCCTGAAGCTCAGTATCAAGATATAGCTCTGACAGAGCGATCCAAACTTGTTTCCTGTTTTCCAGACTCTCTTCTCCCATAGCAAGTGGATAAAAATGATTTTATTCTTGTGAATCCGAAACGAATTCCAGACTGATAGAATTCATGCAATATCTCAGTCCTGTAGGTTTTGGGCCGTCATCAAAAACATGTCCCAGATGGGAGTCACAGCGTTTGCAAAGCACTTCTACCCTTTCCATTCCATAGGTCTGATCTCTTTTGTAGTATACCCCTTCTTTATCTGCTTCAAAAAAACTTGGCCATCCGCAGCTGCTTGCAAATTTTGATGTAGAACGAAACAAGTGGTTTCCACAGACAGCGCAATAATAATCTCCGGTTTCGTCAAATTCATTATATTTTCCGGTAAAAGCTCTTTCTGTTGCCGCTTCTCTGGATATTGCGTACAGATCCGGAGCCAGAATTTTTTGCCATTCCTCATTGGAAATGTTCAGCTTGGTGGTATCAGTTCTTGAATAATATGGATTGTTTTTTGCTTCTTTATTTTCCATAGAAGTAATTTTAATAGGTTGATGTTTCTGCTTACATCCCAGCAGAAAAATTAATATGATGATTGAAACTAAAAATTTCATCACAAATTTTAATTTCTTATATCTTAACCACAAAAATGACGGGGAATGTAAAACACTTCATTCAATAGGAACTTACTCAAGTGTTCCAAAGTCTTTACAATAAAAATTTTATGTCTTTTATGGTTTAAATAGTAAATGGTTTAACACCCAAATTTAGTAAATTTGAGAATATGAATGACGAAGCAAAAAGAAAACAGCTAAGAAAATACAAGGCATTTGCCACGGGATTATTTGTTCTGATGGCCGTTATTTTCATTATCACCACCATTTTACAGAAATCTAATCATTCTCATTGGATTGGCTATGTCCGGGCTTTTTCTGAAGCGGCAATGGTGGGAGCATTGGCAGATTGGTTTGCTGTAACCGCTTTATTTCGCCATCCACTCGGGCTACCGATTCCCCATACCAATCTGATCGAAAACAGTAAACAGAGGCTCGGTGATAATCTGGGAAGTTTTGTGGTCAGTAATTTTCTTTCACCTCAGAATATACGTCCTTATATTCAAAAAATTAAGGTTTCAAACTTTGTGGGTGAATGGCTGGGTAAAGAAAAAAACCAGAATATCCTGATCAGAAATATTTCAGATATTGTACTGGATATTCTTAATAAGCTTGATGATTCTACGGTAAGTCAATTCATCAGCAAGAAGGTATCCGACATGACTGATGATATCAAACTGAATAAAGTCGTAGGAAACGGAATTCATTATATTCTGGAAAAGAATGACCATCAGAGAATCATTACCAATCTTTCTAAACAGATCAAAGACTACATTATCGAAAATGATGAAATGATCAAAGAGCGGGTAAAGCAGGGAAGCTATTCGTTTGTTCCTTCTTTTGTGGATAATAAGATTGCAGACAAGATTGCAGACGGGCTTTCCGATTTTTTCAGAGAAATTGAAGAAAATTCCCAACATGAAGTCAGGGCATTAATCACACAAAAAATCTATGAATTTTCCGTTGATCTTAAAGAAGACCCGAAATGGGAAGATGAGTTTAAAACGATCAAAAACGGACTTCTGAAAAATGACAAACTGGATGAGTATTCTAATGACATCTGGGTTTCTATCAAGAAAACACTCATGAAAGAGCTTCAGGAAGAGCAGTCTGCACTGAAAAATTATCTCTATAAAAACCTGGATGAATTTTCACAAAATCTAAAGACTGATGAAAACCTTCAGAATAAAATCGATCATTGGGTCCGTGTAACCGCCTATAAATATATTCTTAAAAACACACACCAGTTCGGAAACCTCATCAGTACAACCGTAGGAAACTGGCAGGGAAAAGAGCTGAGTGAAAAAATGGAACTTGAAGTAGGAAAAGATTTGCAGTTTATCAGGGTAAACGGAACTTTAGTGGGCGGCCTGGTAGGGTTGATTATCTATACCGTAGCCAACTTTTTTATTTAAAAAAAAAAATTAAAACCACCATCTTCCAACCATGAAAAAAATAGGCCTAGCAGTACTCCTACCCCTTTTTATCTTTTGTATGAGTCAAAAAGTGGAATTAAAAGCTGTAACAGATTCTTCCCAGGTTTTTAAAGGAGCAATTTCGGGAGTTCCTGTTACGATGCAGCTTAATTATACCGGGGTTGTGGACTGTCATCAGTATCAGCATTTTATAGACGGATGGTACTATTACGATAAATATCAAAAGAAAATTCCACTCACAGGAATTTATGATCTGGGAGTTCTTTATCTCTATAATTTTGGAAATAAACATACACTGAATGCGAAGGAATTAAGGAAAGTGATCACTTCTCCGCGTAAAGTAGAAAAAACAGACAGCATTGCCCGTACTTTAAAACCCAAAGAAGCATTAGTCTTTGAAAGAAACAATACGAAACAGGAGGTATCCGGAACGTTCTATATGGGAAAGCAATCCCAACCCGCTATATTATACACCAGCAATCCAACGATCTACCGGTACAATAATTATTTGCTTCTTCCGGATAATAAGAAACTCAATACATTTGATTTTATGAACCGGCTGGGGGGAAATACACTGGTATCAACATCCGTTTACAGTACGGGAAACAGGGTACTGCTTTATTTTGAAAACCTGTCCAATTTTAATTTTTGCGGAATGTGCGGAGCCAGTGATGGTGAAAAAGGATACCGGGTTTTGTATTTTACCAAGAACTGGAATTATAAAAACTATGAAGAATTCCTGACTGAAAGTTGCCTGGAAGGAATATCTGAAACCCAAAAGATAAAGACCAAAGATCCCAATATACTCCAGTATAATGTAAAAAAATCATATGCTTCTGCTCCTTATATTCTGACCGTGGATGTAAAAAATGCTTCGGTTTCCAAATCAAAGTAATGGAAATATAAAACAAAAAAAGAGAGCTTAAAAGCTCTCTTTTGTATTTATCTTGGCAATCGGCTTGCTCTTTTCAGCAGTTCCTGATTGATATCATTGATCAGTTGTGGACCTTCATAGATAAATCCGGTATATAGCTGTATCAAGCTCGCTCCGGCATCCAGCTTTTCGATGGCATCTTTTGCAGAATGTATACCTCCTACTCCAATGATCGGGAAAGACCTGTTGCTTTTTTCTGAGAGGTATCTGATCATTTTTGTACTTCTCTCACGAATTGGTTTTCCGCTTAAACCACCATTTCCTATTTGTTCCAAAACTTCAGGAGAAGTTTTAAGACCTTCTCTGTTGACAGAGGTATTGGAAACGATTACTCCATCTATTTTTGTTTCTGCAATCAGCTCAACAATTTCATCCAGCTGAGTATTATTAAGATCCGGAGCAATTTTCAGTAATATAGGTTTTTGTACAGATTTTGACTGATTGATTTTCTTTACTTCTGTAATCAGCTCACGAAGGTATTCTACATCTTCAAGTTTAGCATGACTTCCCACATTCGGGCAGCTTACATTCAGTACAAAATAATCCACATGAGGATGAAGACCTTCAAAACAATCCAGATAATCCTGTGTATAGTTCTCAGCTTTTGTATCGGTATTTTTTCCGATGTTTCCACCGATGATTATTTTTCCTTTGTTGGATTTTAATTTTTCGATTGCTGCCTGAAGCCCATCATTGTTGAAGCCCATTCTGTTGATGATTCCGCCATCTTCAATAAGACGGAATAATCTTTTCTTAGGATTTCCTGCCTGAGCTCTTGGTGTCACGGTTCCTATTTCTACAAACCCGAAACCTAAGTCTCCCAATTCATTGAATAAAACAGCATTTTTATCAAAACCGGCAGCCAGTCCTACAGGATTTTTAAATTTTAATCCGAAAACTTCTCTTTCCAGACGTTTGTCTTCGATAGGTTTTGGGAGAAATAATTTGGTGAGAAATCCAAAATTCTTGAGCATTGAAAAAGTAAAGTGATGTACTTCTTCAGGATCAAATTTGAAAAGAATCGGACGAATGAGCGATTTGTACATTGAAAAAAAGTTTTACAAAATTACTCATTTTAAAATTAATCGTGGATTAACCTATGACCTTTTATCAAAATGTCTGATAAACAGTATCTATAAAGCAAGAACATCTGCAAGATATAATGGTATAAGAATTTTTTAGTGGAAGCTATTTCCCGCTTTTCATTGCAATCTTTTATTTCAATAGATTAAACTTTGTGGTGATGTCGTAACGGAGCCTTGCCAAGGTTTAAAACCTTGGCAAGGCTCTATCTTGGAGATTTCTTTATAAAATGTTTAAAATATTTGGTTTACATTAAGAATATGCACTCAAATCAAAGTTCAGAATCTTCCCTACTCTTCCAAACTCATCATCTATAGTAGCATTTACCGTAATTCTTTCATTAGAAGTAGGATGATTAAAAATCAATTGATGGGCATGAAGCGTCATTTTACTGATCTCAAATGTTTGAAGCCACAACTTATTTTGTTTATTGCAGCCATGTTTACGGCAGCCTAAAATAGGGTGCAGAATATGCTTAAAATGTTTTCTTAACTGGTGAAATCTTCCCGTTTCAGGAATGGCTTCTACCAAAGAATATCTCGAAGTCTGATGTTTTAAAAAGGGTAAATCTATTTCCGAAGTCTGCAAACGACGGTAATAGGTCACTGCATTTTGCTTGACTTCATTTTCATTAATTAAATCATAATCAATGGTTTCTTCTTCTTTTGTCCAGCCACGAAGAATTGCCAGGTATTTCTTCTCCACTTCGCGTGAGGCAAACTGCTCGCTCATGATTCTAAGGGTATCTTTATCTAAAGTAAACAGCAGAACACCCGAAGTTTTTCGGTCTAACCGATGTACAGGAAACACTTTTTGTCCAATCTGTTTCTTCAACTCCTGAATAGCGTAAGTATCAGCTTCTCCCGCATAGAAGGATTTATGAACCAGCAATCCGCTGGGTTTGTTGATGGCAATAATATGTTCGTCGCGATAAAGAATTTCTAACATGAGGCAAAAATAGAAATTTTCAACCGATCTAGCCCTGATTGAAGCGGCATCCTTTTGCAAAGCAAAAGATATAGTGGAAAGCAGGTTCCCGGCTCCTGGAAATTAAAATGTAAATTTTTGAACTTTTATTTACTGCTTTTTTTGTTGAATTTCATGGAATTGGAATTCAAATTCATATTTTTGCACATCAGACGTTAAAAAAATTATGGCAAAGCAAGAAGATGTTTTCAAGAAAGTGATTTCTCACGCTAAAGAATATGGTTTTATTTTCCCATCGAGTGAGATCTATGATGGTTTATCCGCTGTTTATGATTATGGACAGAACGGGGCTGAACTTAAAAATAATATCAAACAATATTGGTGGAAAGCTATGGTACAGCTTAACGAAAATATTGTGGGTATTGATTCGGCAATCCTTATGCACCCTACTACATGGAAGGCATCGGGCCACGTAGACGCTTTCAATGATCCATTGATTGATAATAAAGATTCTAAGAAGCGTTTCAGAGCAGATGTTTTGGTAGAAGACTACTGCGCTAAAATTGAAGATAAAGAAAATAAAGAGATCGAAAAGGCAGCGAAAAGATTCGGTGATTCTTTCGATAAGGCTCAGTTTGAAGCAACCAATCCAAAAATCCTGGAATACAGAGCAAAAAGAGAGGCTATTCTTTCAAGGCTGGCAAAATCTTTGGAAAACGAAGACCTTGCTGATGTAAAATCTTTGATTGAAGAGCTTGAAATTGCTGATCCGGATACGGGTTCTAAAAACTGGACGGAAGTAAGACAGTTCAACTTAATGTTTGGAACTAAGCTAGGTGCTTCCGCAGACAGTGCTATGGATCTTTATCTGAGACCGGAAACGGCTCAGGGTATTTTTGTGAACTTCCTGAATGTTCAGAAAACTTCACGTCATAAACTTCCTTTCGGTATTGCACAGATTGGTAAAGCTTTCAGAAATGAGATTGTTGCAAGACAGTTTATCTTCAGAATGCGTGAGTTTGAACAGATGGAGATGCAGTTCTTCGTTGCTCCCGGAACTGAATTAGATTTCTACGAACAATGGAAACAAAAACGTCTGAACTGGCACTTAGCGTTAGGATTAGGGAATGACAATTACAGATTCCATGACCATGAAAAACTGGCTCACTATGCCAATGCTGCCGCTGACATTGAGTTCAACTTCCCATTTGGATTTAAAGAATTAGAGGGTATTCACTCAAGAACGGATTTCGATTTAAAAGCTCATGAGAAACATTCAGGTAGAAAGCTTCAGTTCTTCGATCCTGAAAGAAATGAAAACTATGTTCCTTATGTAGTAGAAACTTCGGTAGGTTTAGACAGATTATTCCTTTCTATTTTCTCACACTGCCTTAAGGATGAAGTATTGGAAGATGGATCTGAAAGAACGGTTTTATCTCTTCCACCCGCTTTAGCTCCTGTAAAAGCAGCTATTCTTCCATTGATGAAGAAAGATGGTCTGGCAGAGTATGCAGAAAATATCTTCAACGACCTGAAATATGATTTCAACTTATTCTACGAAGAGAAAGATGCAATCGGAAAACGATACAGAAGACAGGATGCCATTGGTACGCCTTACTGTATCACCATTGATCATGACTCTCTAACGGATCACACCGTAACAATAAGAGACAGAGACACGATGAAGCAGGAAAGAGTTCCTGTTTCTGAACTGAGAAGGATCATTGATGAAAAGACCAACTTCAGAAATTTACTTTCTAAAATATAATTTAAGAGCCCTGAAAAATCAGGGCTTTTTTATTTTTTACACACAATAGATGAATATATTACGGAAATTATTATTTTTGACGGACTTTAAAAACTAAAAAAATAATAACTATGAAGAAATTAATT
The DNA here is from genome assembly GCF_900176315.1 of Chryseobacterium sp. YR221. Lineage (NCBI taxonomy): Bacteria > Pseudomonadati > Bacteroidota > Flavobacteriia > Flavobacteriales > Weeksellaceae > Chryseobacterium > Chryseobacterium sp. YR221. Next base: position 219,048 of record NZ_FWXM01000004.1, on the reverse strand, counting down.
ATTTCATCACTGGCTATGGCAGTGATCGTAAGCTGTAGCTCATCCGACGATAATCCGGAAGACAATAATAATGGCAGCAATAATAACACCCCTTATCTTGTAAAAAAATTAACAGAGGTTGCTCCAGACGGACAGTCTTATGTTGTAGAATATAAGTACGACGGGACCAAAATAACTGAGGCCCTTGACGTTACAGATAACGAAAAGACATTATACACATATGACGGGGACAATATTGTAAAGACTGAACTATTCAGGAATGGAGTTATGAAAATCATGAGAGAATTCACCTATTCTAACGGAAGACTCGCTTCTGAAAAAGTGACTAATAAAGAACAGGCGGGAACTTTGGTATATACTGAAAACTACCAATATCTGAGCGATAACCATGTGAAGTATAACGATTATCACTCCGCTACCTATAACCCAGCAACTGCAACATTCTCAGATATAAAATATACCCAGAAAGATGTGTACATCAATAATGCCGGGAATCTGGCTTCTATGAGCTATTCATACAATGGAATTTCCCGTAATGTCACATTTGCTTATGATGGCAATAACAATCCTATGAAAAATGTAAAAGGCCTTATAAAAATAGATATGTTTTCCCTTGGAGATGGTGGTGGAGATGGTGAAGTAGGTTACAATAACCTCATCTACTTAAACGGAGCCTATTCAGGAATTGTAAATGATACCAATCAAACCACTGGAGTTCATACTCTAAACAATGCTGATTATCCTACCAAGTCAGTAATGAAGGAGACAAGTTCTGTTACCGGAACAGTAGTTCGCACCTATCTTTATGAGTATAACAAGTAATTATTTACTTTATTAACATACTTAGCCTTGAATAACTTCAGGGCTTTTTTATTTCAATGATTTACTGATTCTTTTTCAGTTTTTTACCTAAATTATTCTAAATTTGTTAGAGACCGATTCACGTGAATATGAGAATATTAAAGTATATGATAGGTGGAGCTGCAGCGGGTGCTGTGGCAGCTTATTTCCTGGGATATGATTATTTGTTTAGTGGTATTTCCAAAACCTATTTTAAAGGAAAATCAAGCGCCTATATTGATGACGGAAATCTTTTCCCCAGCAATCCTATTGCTACTGAAGCACCCGAGCTCTGGGAAGAAGATTTTGACTACAACAAAAAAGAATTACCTAAACATTTAGTTGATAACCTAAAAGAGTCTAAAACAGCTGCTTTTGTAGTGATCCGAAATGGTAAAATTCTTCACGAACAGTATTGGGCCGGTTATAATCAGCTTTCACAGACCAATTCTTTCTCTATGGCAAAAGCCGTTACGGTAATGCTTTTGGGAAAGGCTCTGGAAGAAGGAATTATAGGAAGTATTGATGAAAAAATTTCAGAATTTTATCCTGAACTCAAAGAAAAGGTATTCGGAAATACAGTCACACTTAAAAATCTGGCTCAGATGGAAGCCGGACTTGACTGGGATGAGAATTATAATAATCCCTTCCTCCCCAACGCCAAAGCCTATTACGGGAAAAATCTTGTAAAAGCCGTATTCACAAGAAATTTTAAAGAAGAACCGGGAACAAGATTTGAATACCAAAGTGGATCTACACAGCTCCTGGGTTTCGCAATAAGAAAAGCGCTAGGAAAACCGCTGGCAAGTTATCTTTCTGAGAAGTTCTGGATTCCGCTGGGCATGGAACAAAATGCCAAATGGAGCACAGACAACTACGGAATGGAGAAAACATATTGCTGTATTCATTCCAATGCGAGGGACTTCGCAAAACTGGGACAGCTGTTTCTGAATGACGGCAAAGTTGGAGATCAGCAGGTTCTTAATTCCGGCTTTATTGAAGACATGAGAACCCCAACAGAGAAATCTGCAGGAATCTATGGCCAGGGACTTTGGATCAATCATGATAATCCGATTAAACATTATTATTTCCTTGGGCTACAGGGTCAGTATATTATTATGGTCCCTGAGCATAATATAGTCATTGTACGAACGGGAAGCTACTCCAACAGTCCTAAAAATGACAGAGGAAGACCGGATCAGGTAAAGTTCCTGGTGAATGAAACCGTTCAATTATTTCAATAAAAAACAATGGAGAAATACAGCCCTAAAATAGATGCTTATATCGAAAAATCCCAGGATTTTGCCAAACCGATTTTACATTATATCCGTGAGACTGTTCATGAATGCTGTCCGGATGCGGAAGAAGCCATAAAGTGGAGTTTTCCCCATTTTTTGTACAAAGGAAAAAATCTTTGTGCGATGGCTTCATTCAAGCAACACTGCACCTTTGGATTCTGGTTGGAAAAAGAGATGAAAACCATGCAGGAAATGACGCAGGATATAGAAAAGAATTCTATGTTCAGTCTGGGGAAAATCACTAAGGTAGAAGATCTTCCATCAAAACCTCAACTTAAGAAAGCCATTCAAGAAGCTATGGAACTTACGGATATGGGAGTTACCATGAAAAAAGCGGCTCCTTCCAAAACAGAAATGGAAGTTCCGGAATATTTTCAGGATGCTTTGCTTGCTAATGGAAAAGCATGGGACGTCTTTGAGAAAGCTTCACCCTCGTTCAGAAAAGAATATATCACGTGGATCACTGAAGCTAAAACTGAAGCTACCCGGAATAAAAGGATGGAACAGGCTTTGGAATGGATTGCAGAGGGCAAAGGGAGGAATTGGAAATATGAGAGAAAGTAGAGATGCCTGGCAAGAAAAAAGCAGAAAGTTTTCCCCGACTTCAAACTATCGGGCAAGAAGAAACACTAATGAAACCTAAAATTAGCTTCAGGCAATGTATTATTCTTTAAGAAAGCTTCATATTCAGGAGACAGCTGTGCCCTGCCAAAGGTATTTTCACCGCTCATACTTCCAAGGCGGACTTTATCTTTCCCGAACTTGCGGTTCATAGCATCCATGGCCTTCATTACCGGAAGGTGCTGGTTTTGGGTATCTTCTTCAAAAAGACCGATCTGCCTTTGATCTTCGGGAACAAAATCATTGACTATAACGCCGGCTCTTTTATAATGAAAACCATCTTTATAAATCGATTCAAAAAGCTCATTCACCACCCTTCCAATAATTATAGAGGAATTGGTAGGATTGGAAAGGACTCTGGTGACGGCATTTTTATATTCGGGAAGATCTTTTCGAAAGCGGTTGGTCTGCACAAAAACCGTGATCATTGTACAGCATGTACTCTGTTTTCGCAGTCTTTCAGAGCAATACATCCCAAAAGTTTCTACCCTTTCCCGTACCTCCTCTTTCTGAGTCAGCATCTCCATAAAGCTTCGGGTTACGGCTATAGATTTTTTAGGGGATGGTGAATCCAGTTCCAGCTGGCGGATTCCTTTCAGCTCATTAAGCATTCTTATCCCATGAATTCCCATGATCTTTCGAATCCACATTTCAGGCTTCTGAAGAAGATCCCAGGCTTTATAAACTCCACTGTCGTTCATTTTTACAGCCAGTTTTCTTCCTATTCCCCATACATCTCCTATATTGAGCCATTTCAAAGCTTTCTCAATTTTTTCAGGGGTATCCAGGATATACACCCCATCAAATTGATCAGGAAAGTCTTTCACAATTCTATTGGCCACTTTACACAACGTTTTGGTAGGGGCAATTCCTATACTTACAGGAATGTTTTCCTTTTCTTCAATTTCCTTCCTGATTTTATCACAGTATTCGTGGATGTCAATATACTTAAAGCCTGTAAGATCAAGGAAAAGCTCATCAATACTGTATACTTCGTACTCAATAACATACGATTTAGCAATATTGATCACCTGCTGGCTTTTGTAATTGTACAGTTCAAATTTGGCAGAAAAACTTTTCACATCATGCTTCTGAAAGAGCTCTTTATATTTAAAAGCAGGAGCTGCCATAGGAATTCCCAAATCTTTTGCTTCCTTACTTCGGGACACCACACATCCATCGTTGTTGGAAAGCACCACAACGGGTTTGTTTTCAAGAGAAGGGTCTAAAGTCCGTTCACAGGAAACAAAAAAGTTATTGCAATCTACCAGAGCATACATAATGAAGGATGAATATGTACACAAAATTAGAACTTTTAAAGTATAAAATCAGTTTCAGTTAAAAATTAACACCACTTTTAACACACTGTATTATACGTCATTAAATTTTTATAATACGACACGTTCTGTCGCATCAGCGCTTTAACTTCGTCTTCAAAAACCGGTATCTGTTGATCAATATGTCTTAAATCATTTTCAGGCGCTCTTCTTCCAAATCAAGCTGGAAAAGCTGATGCCGAATGATCTCTTCATCAATCGAAATATCCTTATTAAGTTCTGTGAGAAACTGCCTCTGGCTTTCAAGCATTTCGATAAAAACAGCTTTGGATTTTTCATTCATCCAGTCTGCATCATTAGCTTTATTTTTTTCCTCCCAATGTCTTAACAACCGTTCTATTCCTGCATCACTATGAAGTTCACTTTCATGTTTATTCTTAAGAAAATGATAAACATGTTGTCTTAATTTTTGTTTGATTTCCTTCCGGGCCAGTTCTTCTTTTTCTTCGTCTATAAAGTCATCAAATACTTTTCCATATTTTATAAAGTAAGGCAATGTAAGCCCTTGTACCAAAAGGGTAAGCAGTATTACGACAAAGGTGATGAATAATATAAGGTTCCTGTTTGGAAAAGGAGTCCCATTTTCAAGAGTTATAGGAATAGCCAGTGCAGCTGCCAGAGATACCACTCCCCTCATTCCCGTCCATCCAAGTAAAATAGGCATCATCAGGCGGCGTCCCATAGAAGATGCCCTGGGAGCTACAGAAGGACGAAAAATAATGGTGGCAATCATTGCAGCATAGGAGCTTATTATTCTGGCTACAATAAGAATAACGGTCACTAATATTCCATAATTAATTGCCGTTTTTAAAGCTATTCCTTCAGAGCGCAGCCCTCCTACGATTTCAGGAAGCTCCAATCCGATAATTAGAAATACAATCCCATTCAGAATAAATACAAAACTTTCCCAGACACTATATCCTCTAATACGGCTGGTGCTGTTTAAAAATATCAATCGTTTTCCCGACATATATAATCCACCACATACCACAGCCAATACTCCGGAGCTGTGAAACTGTTCTGCCACCCAATACATTAAATAAGGTTCAATTAAAGTCAGTGCAATATCTGAAGAAGCCTCTGTAGGGAGGTGTTTATGGGCTTGTACAAAAACCCAGGCCAATAATAATCCAATTCCTGATCCTCCGATCATCATCCATAAGAAATCCAAAGAAGCGTCCTGCCATACAAACTGTCCGGTTCCTACAGCGATTAAGGCAAAACGAAAAATAATAAGCGAAGAAGCATCATTGAGTAAACTTTCTCCTTCCAAAACAGCTGCAGTCGTATTGGGAATTTTCACAAATTTCATAATGGCACCTGTACTTACAGCATCTGGTGGAGACACTATACCTCCCAATAAAAATCCCAGGGCAATGGTAAATCCCGGAATAAAATAATTGGCAGCAATGGCCACTGAAAATGCCGTAAAAAACACCACAAGGAAAGCAAAGCTTCCAATGATACGCCACCATCTCTTCATTTCTTTAAAGGAAATGGACCAGGCAGCTTCAAATAAAAGCGGCGGTAAGAATATAAAAAAGATAAGATCGGGATTGATCTTTACTGCAGGCAAACCGGGTATAAAACTGACAAGAAGTCCAAATACAACCAGCAAAATAGGATAAGCGATTTTTAATTTAACAGCCCACATATTTAATAATACAATAGCGGCTATCATTGCCAACAAAAAGGGTAATACGGTGTGCATTGATATTGTGTTTTTTAATTTTTCATCCGTTATCTTCATGACCTGTCTGAAGACTACATCTATTACAAATATACAATCAATCTGCATTTTCGTAACCATTTTTTCAATCTTATCAAAACTTAAATAGAAACTGTACAATAATACCCCAACATCATCCCTGCTCATCAGAAAGAAAATGTAAAACACTAAAAAAGTCCCAGTATTACTGAGACTTTTACAGATTGTTTTTTTGTGACAGCTCTATATTCTAATAGACTTACATTAGAATTTATAAGCTTCTTCTAATACTGCTTTTATCGTCACCCCTGAGTTACTAGAATTAAGTCCCTTAAAAGCAATTGATAAAGGTGTATTCTCGGGAATTATTTTTTGCACGGTTTGATATATTTGAGTTGTGTTATTAAAAGCCGTACTATGATTTATACTCATACTCACCATGTTGTTTCTTTTTGAAATAACAAAGTCTACACGTACTTGGTTAGGATTTGGAATCTCATAAATACGAACCGATGATTGCTCATTTATGGACTTCCTGACATCAGCCCAGTTATTTCCTTCAATAGTAACTTTCAAAGAAGACAGGGTATCAATAGTCAGGCTATTGTTATTGTTAGCATTCACTAATCCTATTAAACCTCCACCATAAAAAAGCACATTCCCTGTTAAAATGATATAGCCTTTAAGTGAAAAATTGTCCGTCCCTGAAAATATCTGATTTGATTTTGCGGAACCCACTACTGAGAAATCATTTCCCAGAGGTTTATTATTTGTATTGGTTACAAAGTCTATTGTACTTCCATTGATACGGATAATATTATCTGCTTCGGTTGGGTTATAAGATATTTTATTCCAAACAAGTGCATTTATATCAACTGAATTAGCATTATTAGTAATGATAATATTGTTGAGCCCACTGGTCTGAACCGTAGCCACTCCATTGAATATTTTAATTCTATATTCACCATCGGGAAAAGTATTAGGCTTAAACCAAATAGAAATTAAATTGGGATCACCATAGGTAATCTGCGAATTTGGAATAATTGTTTCAATTTCTGACGTATTATTAATAATGCTGATGACTGCAGAAGCACTGTTTATATTGAGATTAGCTCCATTGACCGTAATAAAAACACCGTAATCAACTGATTTAATTACATTTGGAAAGACATTCGCAATACTCATTGTATTGGTAGTCCATCCTCCATTCATTTCTGTTTTCCAGGCTGCTTTTTCTGTATCCGTAAGAATCCCGGGTAAGTTTAAGAAAGGCTGTTTCCCATTTGTTTTCCCGACACGTCCGGCTGCATTTTGAGCCAATAAAGTATTAAAAGCTGTATTGTTTGAAACATCGCTTAACCCCGTTATTGAATAAGGTAATCCGGCAGTATTCATTGTCCAGTCTGCTCCTAAGGTAAGCCCGGCTCCAGCAATGGAAGTCAAAGAAGAGTTGGCCACATTTTTCCCCAAATCTCCTGCTGCTTTTGGTGTGCCATCAGCAAGCAAAACATAATTGGAATTAAAATATAGAGGATCTACTTTTTTGTAATATTTTTCGTCACTCTGTTCTTTGGTGTAAGATGTTCCGGAAATTGGATCTCCATTTTCGTCTTCTCCATCATTAGTGGCCATATTTTCTGGTAATTCACCCACATTAAGGGTGCTTTTCCACGCATTTATGTTGTCTTGAGATAGTCCTGACGCATCTTTATTGGCTTTTTGTGAATCTAATTGATTGATATTTAGCTTATCTTTCCAATTTTCTATGTTTGTAATATTGCTCCCATCCTTAATAGCAAAATATTGTAAAGATGAAGCTTCTGCTTTATTGGCTAAAGCATTTTCTAAACCATAAACAGCATTCATGGAAAGCAGTTCGTTTTTGTGATAGTAGCTGTCCATCCACTCCCAGAATTGCTCCTGTGTAGGTTTTTCACCTGTGACAAACCAGCTTTTTAATATTGTTTTATCTGTACTCATGTTTTATTTATGCTATACTCTGATTTATTTATATTTAATTAAAATGTAAGATCTATCATCCGCTACTCTACTTTAAGCAACGGATGATAAAAATTAAATCAGATGAATTGATTAGATATTTTTTGTGAAAATTTTAGATATAAGTTCTACGTATTAATCCGGTCATATTCGCCGTTAAACCTGAGTTATATCCTCCTTTTACAAAGTTTGTATAAAAGTAAATGGGATCTCCTGTAGTATTATTAAAAGTACCGGCGTATAATAAAGAGCTATCTTCCAGTTTGTAAATAATTACTTTGTATCGATTACCTCTTTTTTGCAAAACTACTTTTACCGAGATAGACTTTAGCATACCAAAATCTGAATGCACCTGATACCCTAAAATTTGTGTCGCTCCGGAAATAATTCGGTAAGCAGCTGATTCCAAAGATCCTAATCCTGCACCAAAAACACCTGATGCAGCTCCTACATGTAAAGCCGTTTTATTAATAGATAATCCACTTTGGAAATCCAAGGTTCTATTTTGGGTACTTGCTCCAAAATTCTGGCCTATAAAGGCATTCGAAATTGTGAAAATAATATCATAATCTGAATTAACAGGTAGCGGATTATTACTTACCAACACTGCACTTCCTGCAAATGTCGATGTAACAGAAAAAGTACCGGCCGAATACCTTGCACTTTCCAGGCCATTATTTGTTAAAGTAAATTCAGATTCAGGCATCACCTGATCACTATAACTGTTATAGGCAATAATGCCCACTTCGCCAAGAATAATCAGTTTTCGAATAACTTTTAAAGTATATTCTCCGGTCATGAATGTATAAGAAGGTTCAAAGTGGAAACTTACAGCCAATTCACTATTACTGTTTACAGAATAAGATGTTACATCAAACATATTATCAGGAACAGGGTTTCCGTCCGGCCCTATTAATTCCATAGTAACCTGATCAAGCCCCTGAAGTTTGTTAATATTCAATCCATAAATGGTAACAACATGATCCTGAGTTCCGTTAATGAAGTTTCCGTCAATTACGGTAATCAGCTGTAAATAGGTATTGGCAATATCAACGTTCATTTTGGAAATCCAATCATTTCTTTGCGTTACAGTCATATATTCAGGAAGTTTCATAAACAATTGACTAAGATTGGCATATCCTACCTGTCCGGAGTTGTTTTGAACCAGCATATTCTTGAAAGAAGAGTCATTCACTTTATCGGAAAGTCCTGTAATACTGAAATCCTGAGCTGCTGTATTCCACGTATAAGCAGAGCCTAAAGTCATCCCAGCTCCTGGAACAGATGTAAGAGATGAATTGGCAATATTTTTCCCAAGATCTCCTGCTGCTTTTGGAGTTCCATCAGCAAGCAGAACATAATTAGGATTAAAATATTCAGAATCTACTTTTTTGTAATATTTTTCGTCACTCTGTTCTTTGGTGTAGGATGTTCCGGAGATTGGATCCCCGTTTTCATCTTCTCCATCATTGGTGGCTATATTTTCCGGTAATTTCCCTACATTAAGAGCGCTTTTCCAAGATATTATATTATCTTGAGATAATCCTGAAGCATCTTTATTGGCTTTTTTGGAATCTAATTGATTGATATTTAGCTTATCTTTCCATTGTTCGAGATTTTCAATATTGCTTCCATCTTTAATGGCGAAATATTCTAGGGATGAAGCTTCTGCTTTATTGGCTAAAGCATTTTCCAATCCATAAACAGCGTTCATGGGAAGAAGTTCATTTTTGTGATAGTAGCTGTCCATCCAGGCCCAGAACTGCTCCTGGCTTGGTTTTGCTGCTGTGACAAACCAGCTTTTTAATGTCGTTTTATCAGTACTCATAGTTTTATCCTATAAATTCAATGAAACGAATAACTCGGTAAGGCTGAAGGTTGTTGTGAGAAGCCCCACTTCCTAAAGGAGATGTTTCATAAAAATTGGGTTCTTGCCATGTCCCTGTAATATAATAGTTTTCTTTACCTCCACTTGACACCTTTACAGCAGCATAAATTCCTTTTTCAGGCCCATAACCCTCAACCTCTATATTTCTAAAGGTTTTTAAGCGAACATTAGGAAGCTGTTCCTGTGCTAATTTCACACTACTTTCACCAGCCGTTTTTCCTACCGCTGCAAAATCATTATCTTCAGAATCCCAACCTACAGGCACACGTCCTTTAAGATCTACACATTCTTTCCACCCTTCAGGAATTGGAACCGTTGCAGGTTTATTCCAAATAGCAATCATTCCGGCAGGAATTGCTGATGGTTTGTTTTCCAAAGCTGCAAGTCTGGCTTCAAAATTATCTTTAAAACTTTGGATCTGTACCGTTGGAAAAACTCTTTTGAAATCTCCCCATGGATAGTTTGTTACACTTGATCCGAAAGTTGCAAATCGTTTGCGTAAAACCGTTTTTCTTTCTCCATTTTCAAAATCTCTATTTTCCGGATCTTCTAAAATAATAACATTACTTCCTAAAAGCCCTCCTTTAAAAGCCAATACTTCACCATTAATGTAAACTACACCGTCTGAAACTGTGCTTCCATTAACGTTACATCCTGAAATAATGGCAAAATTACCTGCGATCTCACCCAAAGCATTAAACAAAGAGTAAGCTGTTTGCATTCCATCTAATATATTTGTTGAAAGAGGAAACCCTCCTATCTGATTAAAATCAAATTTATTCATTGTATTCCTGAATTTTATAGCGCTTAGACGCCAGTTTATAAAAATTTATCATTGTTCTCATGGTATAGTCATCGTAGGTTAGTCCTTTCGGAACTTCTACAATAAAATCTACCCCTGTATCTCCGTAATCTGAGTCTTGATACAGGAACATTGTCCCCAGGAACCGGGGCTGAATGTTATCTAAATAAATATATTGGTACTTGTATTGACTCCCTTCCAAAATTCTGATCCGTTTCTTATCAGTATCAAACTTAAAATTAAGAGCGCCCCGTAAATAACAAACCTGCCCATTATGTCCGAGTTTATATAAATTATCATTACGATTAGAGCTCCATGAAGTATATAGCTCTCCAATTGGATAACATAATGATTTTATCCAGGCTACCATTTTAGGTTTACGCAAAAACGTTGGTAAAAAGCGTACCGGTAATTTTCCAAAATCTACATTATACCACATATTCTATTGTACTTGAGTTTTTAAGTTTTTCCTCATAATAAGGATCATCAGGATTCAATTCATCTGCAAACAGTACTTTGAAGTATCCTGAACTAGGTATTTTTTTAACATCCACTCCTGTGAAATCTCCATATACTCCTGATGTTGCCTCTATCCATCTGGTAGAAGCACCCACAATATGAGGGATTTCGACCCCTTCTATTTTCTGTAGTTTATCTACAAAATGAGCTAAAATCAATTCTCCGTTAAAAGGAAGATCTTTCATGTACTGTCTGATAGCATCTTTTACAGGATTATTGCCTCCTCCGGTTAGTATAAGTGTTCCGTTTCCGTCTAATACAAGAGGATTTCGATATATTTTCAATTGAAGTTTTAAGATATCCGGTTCATAATTTACTACAGTAACTCTCACTCCTGCATCTTTGATTTCATTGATATATTTTTCAAAATTATTTTTCTTATCATTTGAAATCGGACTTAGTTCTTTATCTTTCTCTGTTGCAATTTTGATAATTAATCTACTTTCAATCTCAGCTTCCGTTACTGCGGAATATTTTATGATTTTAGAATTTCTTATCTGCTCTTCCGTTGCCGGAATCCATTTATTTGTCACTATATCATAAAAATCCGGTCTGAAAACATCACTGTCTTCGATAAGAGCAAAACCATCCTGAAATGCTAATGCTTTATTGCGATACCATCTTGGAGAGTGTGGTTTTAATTGGGCCAGTGCATCACTAACCTCAGCTTTATGTTGATCAAAAAGTGTTTCGAGAGTCCAGATAGCAACGGATACAATATAAATCCAAAGTTGCCAGATACCCGTTTTACTATTTGTTGTAAGGACATCCAATTCCTTTTCTGTATTTTTGGAGAAAAGGATGCTTTGTTGTATTTCTTCTATTTTACGTGCCATTATTTTACTATAAAATTTTTCTTGATTATCCAATATCCAATACCTTCGGGCTCAACTATCATCTGTGATGCGTCCACTGCTGTGGCCGGAATAGAATTATTACTCTGCAAACTATACAGAACCAACCGATTAAGCTCTTTATCTGTAAATATTTTTATAGTTTTCCCTGGCATAATATCATCAGTCACAGAACTTCCGTTCAATATTGCCAAGTCCATTGCATAATCTGCTTTTCCATACAGATAGATAGAAATATCTTCCCAGATCTGTTGATCGTATACTTTAAAATCAGCTGTATTTTCCATTAATTTCTATTCCTGTTTCTGTTATTTTCAATTTCTCAATATTGAACCCGTCAGCCTGCATTTGTACTCTGATGTTACGTTCCAGCAGTACATTGATGCTTCCGTGCTGAGCTTTTGCGATATCGCATCCTGTTTCGGGATATTGTTTCCAGTCGCCTTGTTTGCTCATCAATACAAACTCTACGGTTTGAGAATCGCTGTCGCCAATCTCAAAATCTCCTCCTGATATGTTCAGATCATAATCTTCTAAAATAAAATCTTTCATCTTATGTTATTTTTCCTAGAGTTAATGGTCCTCCGTTGGGAGGACATGTGCCTGTGACAACCGCAGCTTTTAGTTCCTCAATAACAGCATTTGCAATAGCTTCAGCTATTTTATCAAGAGAACCATCCGGATTATCTGTCTCCTTCTGGCACTTAATCATTGCGTCTTTTATTCTTTTTTTAAGTCTGTCTTCTGAAATAGCCATTCTTTAATCTTTTAAAAAGTTTTTAAATCTGTCTTCTATGAGTGAAAACTGAGGGTCATTGACAAGCTGTATGGTACTTCCTGTGTTGGTGGTGAATTTCATCCTTCGGATCTCTTTGATAAGATCTGCCATTAATGCTTTTAATGTTTCGGATTCTTTTTTCAGTAAAAACCCTTCCTGATCCATTTGAAATTCTACCCCTTTAATTTTAACTCTAAACTGTTTAAGCTCAGAAGGGTTCACAACACATGCGATCTGCTTACTGATAAAGACAACGCAAACTAAAGAGCCCTTAGCGGGCTCAAGATACATTGATCCGTTTGCGTCATCAGTAACCAGGTAGGCGTCCAGGATATCTGCAGATCCGTCCAAAGGTCTCAGATCAGCAGTTTTGTTTTCTTCATCTATTACCAGTACTTCGCAAATCTTTGCGTATACCTCATCTCCTGTAGCGGCCAAAGCCTGAATTATATCTTTCATGGTGATAATGGTTGTCCCAATTCAATTTTCTGGCGGTAGCCATTGATACCGAATGAGATCTCATTTTTTTTAATTAAATAAACTCCGTTTTTTTCTTCACCGGGAAATATTTCAACTATATCACATGTATTGACTTCAGGCTGACCGAAGGTTTCAAAAGATCCTTTTAAACCTCCCTGTTTATATCTGTCTAATGATTCTTGGGCATATTTTTTGAGTTCCGGTTCGGTTAATCCGTCAATTCTTACCTTAATAACGTCTCCATCCTCGTCTCCCAGCTCAACGTTTATTTTTCGATGCTTACTATCAAAACTGATCGCTTCTACTTTTGCTTTTATTTCCGCTCTGTCCCGATATTCAAAGTCTTCGGAAATAATATTTTTTCCGTAAACGAATTTGTATTTTTCCCGATTATCTAAAGGATAGATCAATCCTACATACAAGACATTTTTCCCATTAATGGTTCTGAAATAAGAATTAAGCATATATTTCTCCTTCAACTCCTGTAATTCATCGGCGACAGTGGGTTTTGAGGTTCTGTAATTACCTACTTTCAAGGTATCATCAACCAATTTAAAATCGATTCCGGTATCTACCAGGATATGTGTCATAACATCCTTCAGCAAAGCGGTTTTAAAAGCTTTCGGAATGACTTTTTTCTGTTTTAGAAGAAACATACTGTCTTCACACTTTATGACAACAGGTGTTTTGGCATCTACTGTTTTGATAAATCCGGTAAATCTGGTTTTCAGTTTTCCGTCATATCCTAACTCAACCGTCACTTTGTCTCCTCTTTTGAGGGGTGTTTTGAAGTTGTCATTTACCAGCCCCTGCCAAACTATCTTTTTAGGTAAAGTAAGTTCACAGGTATCTGTAAGACTGGTAATATCCTGAACGATAGAGCAATTATTAATGGAATAAAACTCCCATGTTTTCTCACCTTCTATTGTAATCTTACTGGTTAACTTTAACATCCTGCTGCTCTTTTAGTTGTATTTCGTAAGGGTAATCAGACAGCATTTCTATCTTGATACTCTGCCTGTTACCAAAGGTTTCCTGTTCTAAAGAATAAGATTTGACAACAGCAGAATTTATTTTAAAAATTGATAAAAAGTCTGAAGAAACACCAAGCGTTTCATCTGATGCTAAAACCTCATGAAATTTTCTTATCCTCTCTAATGGATATTCTGCTGATGCATAGGTTGTCTCTATAGCCAACCCGGGAATCGCATTAGGAATGTATATGTCTGCATAATTTACAATCCCCAGAATAATGCTTATATTGAAATCTCCTTTACTTATATATTCTTTAATGGTACCATCTCTGCCTTGTAAAGCTGTTGATACAATATTTTTTTCCTGATTTACTGTAATGATACAGTCTACAAACTCAAATGGCTCTCCGGATTTACTTTTAATAATAAGAGTGGATAATCTAGGAACTCCCATATTATCGGAAATCTCATTAAAATAAGGCTCCATTTTATCTTTGGGGATAAGAGGTTTTGAGGTCTGCATTCCAAATTTGTAAGCCAGGTTTACACCTGCGCTTTTAGCTGTTTGTTCCAATGGTGGAAACTGAAATGATGTTGACTTTTCCATATTAATAAGTATCTTTCTGAGCCAATGTAAAATCTGCAACCGCCGTTAATAAAGCTTCTCTTACCATTTGAATGATAGCATCTTTACTCATTGTATTGTTTTGGTTATAGATATTCATGTTCTCAATTAGTTTTGTGATGTTAAGGTTTCCTACAGATTTTTGTCCACCCATTCCGGAGCCTCCGCTCATACTTCCTTTTCCTCCAAAGGCAGAATTTCTGGACTGAACGTTACTTAAAGCAGAAGCTCCAAAGTTTTTGAAATCAAGCTGTCTTTCATATTTACTGTTAAAAATATCTCCTCCAAAAGCATCACCTGATTTAGACTTACCACCACTTTCTTTTCCATCTTTCTTAATTTTATCTCTCAGCTTGTCAGCCTCAAATTCGTCACCTCTTCCTTTAGCGCCTTTCTCTCCTGCTTCATTGATATTAACCGTACCTTCCGATGAAAATATTTGTTTCAACAATCTTTTCACAGGTTCAAATAAACTGCTAAGACGGTTAATAATTTTATCTATAAGGTCTGTAATCCAAGCCCAAACACCGCTAAATGTTTCAATAATCGGGTTTAAGATTGCATCATAGATCCATGCTTTGAATTTTGAGAAAATCTCAGTCATTCCCGACCAAACGCCTACAATAACATTCCAGATCCCTTTAAATACTGAAATAATTGTACTCCATATTGCTTTGAATACCATAACAACACTTTTAAAGAGAGATACAATGAATTTCCAAACACTGTTAAAGACCAAGACAATCCCTGACCAGACAGCATCAATAAGCCCTCTGATAACAGAAAACACAACTCTAAAACTCGAAACAATTGCAGTACCGACTGCTTTGAATGCTATCCCTATATTTCTAAAGACTGCAGTAATACCTGCCCACAAGCCTCTAGCCAGATTGATAACAGATGAAAAGGCAGTTCTAAATCCTGAAATAACGAGATTAAAAGACTGAACAATTCCAGACCAAGCCGCTTTTGCTGAAGTTACAATAGCTGAAATAGCAATTTTGAAGCCCGTAACAAATCCATTCCATATTGATTTCAATGATGAAACAACAATATTGAAAGCCTGAACAAATCCAGACCAAGCTGCTTTCGCTGAAGTTGTTATTGCTGAAACAGCGATTTTGAAGCCTGTAACAAATCCGTTCCATATTGCTTTTAATGTTGAAACAGCAATATTGAAAGCCAGGACAAATCCAGACCAAGCCCCCTGAGCCGTAGTTGAGATTGTTGAAACAGCTGTTTTAACGGCTAAAACAATCCCCGACCATGCTGCTTTAGCAACAGCTCCAATGAATGAAAAAAGTGCACTGAATCCTGAAACTGTTTTATCTATAAGAGGTTTTATTGCCAATTCCCAAAGCCTTGTAGCATAAATCCCAAGATTATGGAATACTGCTTTGCCTGCTCCCTCTATGTATCCAATCATTTCTCTGAAACGTTTTGAATGTTCCCAAAGCTGTTTAATTGCAATAACCAAGGCTACAACCGCAGCAACAACAAGAAGGACTTCTCCAACGCCTGGAATTGCTAGTAATGCGGCCCCCACTTCTCCAATGGAAGCCATTACACCAGACAAACCTGTTCTTATCGCCGTAAATACAGTTCTTAATTTGGGTAAAGCTCTCTGTATTAAACCGCCAATACCTTCTCCAAGAGCTGGTACAAGCTCTCCTCCTCCTCCAGAGCCGGATGCAGAATCTCTTCCTTTTCCGGTGAACCTTTCTATAAGATCCCAAACGTTTCCTATTGCTTCTGAAACTTCTCCCAGTTTAGTAACAACCTCTATAATTTTTCCAAAAACAGATTCTTCTTTATCTTCTCCTTTTCCTTCAGCAGAATTAGGTCTGCCAATTTTTGTAGATTGAGTAAGGGTTTCTTTATATGACAGTTCAGAAAAATTCTGAGCCATTGAACTGATTTTTGAAAACTCATTCATAGCTCCTGAACTATCAAAAGATATTGTGACAACCTGAGGTGCGGCTATGCTTTTCGTAAGTTCTTTAAACTCTGATGACAGTTCCTTTACTTTTTCAACAGAAGACTTGGTAAAAGAAGAAAAAGAATCAGATAAAGACCGAATGCTGCTTGTAGTTTTTTCAAGAGAAGTGTTAACATCTTTAATAGAACTATTTAAGTCTTTAAAAACATAGACGCTCCGTAATAACTCTAAATTAAATATTGTATCCATTTTTTTATCATAAATTCTTTTTATTATTCTTTACCAAACAGGCTGCTTAAAATCTCAGCCTGATTTTCTAATTTCCATTTTTCCAGCCACATAGCTTGTGCGTAAAGTTTAGCCCATTGAGAAAGCTTCAGCTCCTCGGGATCCATATGAAAATTGGATCGTATAAGAGCATCCCCTTTCCAGCGTTCGTTTTCACTTTGCTCGCCATTTAGCGAGCTTATAAGTTTTTTACTGAAACACTAAAAGAATTCATATGATTGGCTACGCACTCCACGGCTTTCAACTGAAGGAAATCCCTCTGTTTGATCGCGTCATCTGCAGCAACAATACAATTGTCGAAAAGGGCTTTCGTTCCTTTGATTTCGTTATTTTTAGCGATAGCACCGGTTGCTTCCAGTGTTTTGAAATCAGGCTCTTTGAAAATAGCCTTGTATTCGTTATCACCTTGTTTCACTGTTCCCTCAATTAAAAGCCCGTGTTGGGCTTTTAATTCGGCAATCTGAGCTTCTGTAAGCCCACATATTAATTTTTCTGTACTCATTTTTATAAAGATTTATCTACGATGTGAGAGATTAAAAGTTCTAATTCAATTTCTTTACTCATGTCACCTTCTTTCCAGTCAAAAGCTGTTTTCTTGAACTCTGCATTTTTTAATAAATGTGTTACCACAGGTCCTGATTCCGGCTGATAGCTTACCACAACAGTAAATGGTGCGATTCTGTGAAGCTGTCCTTTGGGAGCTTTAGATTTCAGGGCAAAAAGTGTCCCCGAAA
The DNA here is from genome assembly GCF_900176315.1 of Chryseobacterium sp. YR221. Lineage (NCBI taxonomy): Bacteria > Pseudomonadati > Bacteroidota > Flavobacteriia > Flavobacteriales > Weeksellaceae > Chryseobacterium > Chryseobacterium sp. YR221. The sequence continues at coordinate 201,365 of NZ_FWXM01000004.1, read as the reverse complement.
GTAATGTGATAGATGCGGTAGCTTTTACCCTTCCGTAACCTCTGCTTACAGGGTTTCTACCTGCACCATAAATGTTTTCCTTTTCCTGTTCCTCTTCATATTTTACAGCTCTGATACCTGTTACCGGCACTCCGCCGATATTTACCACGATATCACTCCAGCCATATTCTCTTCCATTGATTAATGGTTCTAATTCTAATGCCATTTTTAGTTAGTTGTTAATGTTAAACCTATTTTTACAGTAATTTCTCTTAACGTTCCTACAGGAACAATTTTTAATACAACCTCAAGTTTTGAATCTCTCAAGATCTGTTGTGCAGGGTTGATGTACACTTTATATCCGCTGATCTCTCCCTCTCTTACCATTTGGTCCAGAACGTCATCACATAATGCTTCTAAAGCAGATACAGATGAATTTTCTAAGAATCCAGTATCCGGATCGATGTATACAGGTGAAGAAATTTTTGGGGTTAAGACTCTGTTGATTTCTCTGATAGCCTTATCAACAGTTGTGTTGTTTTCGATATAAGCAAAATCACTATCCTTTTTGGTTGCCGTAAAGCTGTCATTGAAGTAAGATCCAGCCTGACCTGCATATTTAATACCGAAAATATATCCATTCTCATTCATTTCCTGAATCTGTTGAGGGGTATAAGAACTCAATAAAGACCCGTCACAGAATCCTAAAACATCCATCTCTCTTGCCAGCTCATTATTATCAGCCAATAATTTTGAGTATGCTCCAGAAACTAAATTTTGTTTTTCTACCCAAGCGATAGATTCATGGACTTTTGCCTTTGAGCTCGCACCCAATACCGCTCCAATTGCACTTAAAGAAGGGTTTGCTCCTGATAAGAAACGTCCTAATCCTCCCATATCCTGACCCAATACCACACTTACATTTTCAGCATCCAGTGTATGTAAAGAGGGTAATGCTGCCATATCCTGAGCTGCAACTTTTACAGATAAGAATGTACTTAAAGGAATGTTCAATGCTCTTAAATCTTTTGCGACCTGGTTAAGACTTCCCACAGCTGCAGAAAGTTCTGAAGCCGCTCTTTTAAAGTCACAGACTGCAACTCTTCTCAGTTTACCTTCAGCGAAATTTTGTAGTTGTTTTACTTCTGAGTAAGTTGCATCAGATGTTTTTACTCCTTTTACGTACAACTTTGCACCAGGATTAATCCTGAAAAATTCATTAATCTGATAAAAGGTAACCGGCATTGCTGCCACCGTGATCCCTTTTTCGGCTAGCTCCTCAACTGATAGGACCAACTGGCTTTCAAGAGCCGCTTCGCCAATAACTACTAATCCTGAAATGTGATCTTCACCAGATAACAATCTGTTTAGACCTCCATTTTCTCTTACAAATTTTACTCCGTTCATTTACTTTGTTTTTACAAGTTTTTTAAAATTATTTTTTACAGAATTTTGCAACTTATTTACAGTTGCATGTTGAAATTTGAGCATTTTTAAAAATTTAAATTTTGATAATTATCTCTTGTTTTCTGAGGCAAAGTTGCGATGTTAAATCTTCATATGGAAAGAGTTGTCAGATTTGCAGACACATCTGTAAGACGTTCTTACTTAGCTGTACGATTCTCATATTCAATATTTTATCCTGAATCAAATTAGCAGAACTTTGCATCATTCAAAACAATTACATGTACATATGAAGACAATTTTAGAAAGTATTCAGGCCCGCCTTTCCGGCATCACGGAATTCAATTATATCGGAGAAGATTGGGGACAATTAAATCTGAATCCAGAGATAGCCATGGCTTGGCCATGTTGTTTATTTAACATATCCAGAGCATTCTACAATGATTTGGGAAGAGACCAAACGAAAACACCAAAAAATAGGCAGACTGGTAAGTTTAGACTAAAACTTAGCATCGCAAATCCACGGTTGGATGTGACCACTGAAAACTGGGTAGAACATAGTTTGATGGAAAAAGTACATACTTTATTACACGGTTATTCCCCGGCTGAAAATTGTTCCGTTCTGAAAAGGGAAAATTATAAACGTTTAAAACGCACGAATGGAATGATTGTATATAAAGTAATCTATACTTTTGAAATGACTAATGTTTAATTAAGAAAAAGAATGAGGAGTATTTGTTTTTTCAAGCTCCTCTTCTATTGGAGTATTTAGTATACGATATAAAGTATCTCTGCTGATATGAAATTTTGGATATATAAACTCCCTCCAGATAACGGTAATAGGCATATACCTGCAATCGTGCTTGTTAAATTCATCCATTACTTGTTGATATCGAAGTAATTTATTTCTTTTTGCCCCTAAGGACTGTTTTGTGTTTTTCATACATTTTTTCTTTTAATAACTGGATCTTTTACTTGGTGAAAATTAATTACTCAGATATTCCTGAATTTGAGTTGTTAATCCGGGATGATTCTCAATATACCGTGAAGCAGGCAACCAATTTTCGACTTTAGAATCATAATATTCTAATATATTATTTTGATTGTATCTCATCTTTGGAGAAGACCATTCGTATCTTTTTACAAATTTTAAAAGTTTCGCAGCATTTTCTGTTACTAAAGTTTTTCCTTGCATGTAGGTATGCAGCGATACCCTGTCATACCAGCTTAAAATATTGTAAATACTGTCTAAAGCAAGGGTTAAATTTTCATACTTAATAATTACCATTTTGTTTTAATTTCAAATTAATATTTTGTGTAAGGTATTTCGTAAGATCATATTATCATTCTATTTTTTATAAGGCTGAAGACAGAGATCAGTATTCTTGAAGGCCTTATTTAATAGAGATTTTTACAGTATTATATCGTTGTTAGTTTTCATCGTTACTGTTATAAGATCTTGTGTTTTTCTTGAGGCAAAGATGGATATGGGCAACGTCAAAACCTGACGTGTTTAATTTTTTTTTAATGTTATTTTAAAAAAAACAATCGATTTTTCTATAATAAATTGACAACCAAGGATTTTATATAACATAAATTCTCAATAATCTCCAATCGATAATTTGCAAGATTACTTTTCTCCTTTGCTTTCTGACGCGCGCGCGATACTTTTACAAGTTTTAAACTAGAATTGCAGAAGCAATCGTTAATCAGCTCGTCTTACGGTCGTACCTATTTAATCTCCATATATAAACAACAAAGGATTGCTTATTTGAATAGCCTTTTTATTTTAAGTAATCAATTCAAGAAAGGATGAATAAAACATTTTTTATTCTACACACGTCAAGTTTTGTCGCTACCGCCCTATACCTTTGCTCTATAATAGTAAAAAAATATGGACAAAGTAACATCAGAAAGAATCCAGTTACTTCACCCACTGGTCAGGGATGAAGTAAAGCAGATCATAAAAGAATGTGACAAAGCACTTACCGGAAGAGCAAAAATAAGGATCACCCAGGGTCTGAGATCTTTTGAAGAACAGGAAAGACTTTATGCCATTGGAAGACTTACTTCAGGAAAAAAAGTAACCAATGCCAAAGCCGGACAAAGCATTCATAATTATGGTCTTGCTGTAGATATCTGTCTGATTATTGACGGAAAAATGGCAAGCTGGGATACCGCAAAAGACTGGGATAATGACCGGGTTGCCGATTGGTATGAGTGTGTAAAAATCTTTGCCAGACATGGCTGGGATTGGGGTGGAAACTGGAAAACATTCAAAGACCTTCCCCACTTTGAAAAAAAGAATATCTCCCAGGGAGAAGATCTTATTAAAGTCAATTGGAGAACCCTTTTAAAAATGCCCAGAGATCAACAGAATTATATCCTATTTTAATTCTTTTTTATCTGAAATTAATTATAATACGACACGTTCTGTCGCTTTCCCCGCCTACCTTTACCTGACAAGAAAACCACTAAAAAAGCAATGAAATCTCGATATAGAATACTAATTTTTCCCAGTAAAATAAAAGGTTCTAGAGATTTAAGATTGCATGTGTCCCTTTAACAAACAATTAAAACATCACATGAAAAAGACAACCATTCTTTCTTTGGACGGGGGTGGAATAAGGGGAATTATTACCTGTATTATTCTACGTTACATAGAAGAACAGCTCCAGTACTATGATAAGCCTACAGCAAGGCTCGGAGATTATTTTGATCTGGTAGCAGGCAGCAGTACAGGAGGTCTGATTGCTTCTATTATCTTATGCCCCGACGAAACCCGAAAGGCAAAATATTCTATCCAGAAAGGGTTAGAATTATATGCTGAAAAGGGTGGAGACATCTTTCAGGTATCTTTTTGGGAAAAACTGGTTAATCCATTTGGATTACTGAATGAAAGAATTTCCCAAGAAGCCCTTGAAAAAAATCTGAATGACTTTTTTGGAAATTTAGAATTAAAAGAATTAATAAAACCGTGTTTAATTACAAGTTATGATATAGAAAACAGAAGAGCCAAGCTTTTCAATTCCTGGGAAGCCAATCTCAGTACTGATAATTTTTATGTAAAAGATATTTGCAGAGCTACTGCAGCAGCCCCTACTTATTTCAGTCCTGTACAGATCAAATCTATGTACGGACAGATCTTCAGCCTGATTGATGGGGGAATGTTTGCGAATAACCCTGCTCTTTGTGCTTATGCAGAAGCCAGGAAAATTCCTTTTGCCGAAGTTTTAAAAAACCATCAGAAAGCCAATCATCCCGGTGTTAATGATATGATCATCATTTCTATAGGCACCGGAGTGGAATCCCGTCCTTATCCGTTTAAAAGATTAGAAAAAGCAGGAAAAATAGGATGGGTAAATCCAATCATTGATATTCTGATGTCTGCCAATGCAGAAACGGTAGATTATCAGCTTTCTCAAATGTTTCAAACATTAGGTTTAAGAAATCAGAAAAATTATTACCGTCTGAACCCATCTCTGAAAAACGCTTCACCGGCTATGGATAATGTAAGGCGCTCCAATATTGAAAACCTGATCCAGGCCGGTCTGAGTTATATTGATGACAACCGGGAAGTTTTAAATCAGATTGTACAAAAACTCATCAGAAACAAAATATAAGCTTAAAGGCTTATAATGAACCCAAATAAGCTTAAAAGCTTATATCATGAATTCTCATCGAATGAAACAGTTGACCCGGTCAGTTTATAATATACACAAAAAACGAAATAAAAGTGAAAATAAATTATAACACGACAAGTTTTGACGCTTGAGTCAACTATCTTTGAATAAACAAAATAACCAAGGAAACCAAAGCTAAATAAGCTTATTCCAAACTTAACATATCCCCATTATTTTTAATAATAACCTTCAGTAGATCAAATACTGAACAGGATAATTATTGCTCAATATTGAATATTAGTCTGCTAGCACTACTATATATTATTAACCAATTAATAACCTTAACAATTTTAGAATTATGGCAAATTTAGTACAAGAATTAAACAGTTTAGATTTCAGCGTTTACATCGGAGGGCCTATGCAGGCGGCTATCAAAGCACAGCATGATGCATCGATGTCACAGGTCAACTTTATTAAAGAGGTTGGCTTTGAAGAGGGTGTTGCAGAAGGAGGAGCCAAAAAACTTAAGTATGTAGATTTTACCTATACAAAATCAGTTCCCAGCACCGCTGAAAATAGTGATAGCGTAGTAAAATCAGAAGTAAAATTAAGTGTTCCATTGCTTTCTATGCTGACGATTCCGGCTTTAAGAATTGATGAAATGACTATTGATTTCAATGCAAAACTTAATTCAGTAGAAACTCAGAGTATTGCTAGTGAATTCCAGGGAAGCGCTTCTATCAGCGCTAAATTCTGGAAAGTTAAATTCAACGCTTCAGCTTCTTATAAGAAAACCAACTCAAGTACTTCAACCACGGAAAAAACATATACGTTGGGAGTACATGTAAAAGCTGTAAACGATGAATTACCTGCAGGACTTTCAAAAATTATGGATATGTTAGAAGATGCTATTGTTGCTTCCGCAACACCGGTAACTAATCCTTCTTAATAATTTTCAGGATGGCTGTTCCGGCAGCCATCCTTTTAAAAAATCTTTATCAATTAAAAAAAAATTATCATGCCAAAATTGAATGAATATTTAGGAGGTATTGTCTCTGAGATTGCAGCAGCCAGAAAAATGACCGATTTACAGACTGTACAAATAGCAAAAGAATATGCTAAAGATGATTTATTGAAACATTTTTCCATTCCAAGAATGAAAGTGGGAACAGTGGATCTTACCATTCCTTTTGCTGCAGCCGGAAGTTCTCCTATCCTGCCTTTCAGAGACTTTTCTTATGACGAAATTACCAAAGTAGCTCAGGCGGATTATAATCCTTCTGATATAAAAAATGATCAGAATTTAAAGAATTTTTTAGCCAATCAGGAGCTTAGTTATAATGATTATATAAAGAAAATCAAGGCCGAAAACAAACCTACTCTCACCGATACTCAGATACAGTATTTTGAACCTATTTCTAAATATACCGTGGAATACTGCCGGTCACTTTCCAATTTTACATGGAATAATACAGATCCTCAGTTTTTATCAGACCGCCTTTTCGACAGAATTGTTTTGGAGGCCAGAAGAGTTATTGAAAAAACAGATGACCGTGAGATTATTGTGGAGGCCAGTAAGTTGATGCAGCTGGATGCCAAATGTCTGATTTTTGCTAAAATGAGTGTGAGTGAAGCAGGTATGGAATGGTCAAGATATGAGGATATCAATGGAAATATTATAGAAACACTTATCCCTGAATAATAGAATGAAAAAGTCACAGTTTATTTTAGTTTCCCAGTTAAAGGATCAGCTGCTGGAGTTTCCAGGCATTGTTTCTTCTCTGGAGAAAAAAGATCCTTTTTTTGTTGAGAGAATGCTTTCATGGCTGAAGTCTGTAGAAAATATTCTTTCTACAAACAGCATCAGTGAAGTTTCAGAAATAGCAGGATTCAGAAGTAAGATTCTGGCAGGTAAAATCAGCGATGAGAGAAGTTTTAATGCTAAAAAAAACCAGCTCAGAATTACAGCAAACCTTCTTCACGATGCACAAAGCTGTGTCCTGAATGTATTACTGCCTCATGAAACCAAAATGAATGAGTGCAGAGATATCACCAAACAAATATTAGCGTTAGCAGCACAAAAAACAACCCGCCTTTATACATCAGAAATAGCATTTGAGGATTTCGTTCAGAAAGTCTGGTGGCATATTATTTCGGATGATGATTTAAAATTAGGTGGAGTAAAGCTCAAGTCTATGCTTTCTGAAATGGACATTATTATGCTTATTGCTGATGAAATAGATATCAAAGATTTTTCTTAAAACTAAAATAGCTCAAAATTTTTTTGAGTTATTTTTTTTATACGTCAAGTTTTGACGCCTCCCTCGATTATTTTTGAAATATAAACAAGAGCACAAAAACAATTAATAAAAAACTTTAAAAAGCCTTTGAATTCAACATTGATCTATGCTGAACAGCCCGAAATATGTTCAAAAATTAACCAACACCTTAAAACACAAAACATGGAGACACCCAATCACCACACAGATATTATCTTCGATGAAGATCTCTATACTATAGAATGGAGTGACATCGAAAATGCAGAGATGGATTATGAAAACTATCTCAATGACATTGAAAACTTCTTCAGACAAGATTTTGAAAACGATGTACTTGAAGAAGATACACTATAAATATACCATAAACACTATACGTTCTGAAGCTGTCCACCATACTTATGCATCCATTGCAATCTCGCCATTTTCAAAACACCTTTGAATTCACCATCACAAAAGAGTGGGCAGCCAGAACAGTGTTATAAATACACCCAATCATTTAAAGAATAGCTTTACCTAAAGCAATTTTTTCATATCACTAGCCTGACATTTTATGAAACCAGCTGCTTACCTGATCCATAACAGGAAGTAGCTGGTTTCTCTTTTATCTGATCCTAGACAAAAATTGTCAACCTTCCTCACGCTATTAAAAAATAATAGCGATGCTCAGTAAACGCTAACCTTCTATAGCAGAATATTTATCGTTCTAAGGCCGCTTTTTCTTTCGAAAAATTTCACAAAAAAATATAACACGACACGTTTTGTCGCATTAAGCCCATATATTTGTGGTACAAAATTTTACCATGAAGAAAGATTTTTATTTGACGAGATATGCCTTAATCATTAAAAGATTAGAAAGCTCCCCGGCCACCTATACTCAGCTGGAAGAATACCTTTTAAACTCTTTTGAATTTCAGGATGCCGGAATCAAGAGCTATTCTATCCGAACACTGCAAAGAGATATCCGTGAGATTTCAGATCTTTTCAACCTTTCTATTCACAATAAGAAAAAGGGAGACAACCGGTATTATATTGAAAGCCGCCCTATCATGGAAGTGGATGAGTACAACCAAAAATTACTGGAATCTTTTCAGGTAAGCAATGCCCTGAATCTTCATCCTGATTTTTCAGATTTCATTTTTTTTGAAAGCAGAAAACCAACCGGTGTGGAGCATTTTTATGATCTGTTTTTTGCAATCCGTAATAAAAGGGTGGTTAGTTTTGAACATTACAATTATAAAAACAAACTGATGACCTCCCGAAAAGTACATCCACTTGCTTTGAAGGAATCTAAAGACAGATGGTACCTTATTGCTATAGACACAAAAGATAAGGTCCTAAAATCATTCGGATTAGACAGAATCAATTATCTGGATGTGGGGAAAAATAAATTCCGTGAGAAGTATAATTATAATTTCAGAGAGCACTTTAAAAATGCATTTGGAGTGATGAATCTTGCAGAACAAAAACCACAAAATATCGTATTGAAATGCAGCCGTCATCAAGGGGAATATATCAGAAGTTTTCCGCTTCACCAGTCACAGAAAGAAACCAAAGAAACTCCGGAAGAGATCTATTTTGAGTTTTTCCTTCATCCCACTTATGACTTTATGCAGGAAATTCTATCGTATGGAAAAGAGGTAACCGTTTTAGAACCTAAATGTTTAGTTGACGACATACGAAACCATCTTCAGGAGTCTCTGAACCGTTACCTGGAAAGCTAACCGGGAATGGTTTTATCTCATATTTTTTAATTATATTTACATAAATATACCTGTATTGAGAGCTTTATTTATTGCCATCAGCTGCTTTATTTCTTCGTTTTTTCTTTCCCAGCAGAAGGAAGAATTCAGGGCCGTGAGAAACTATTACGACCAGCATAGAACCATGCTGAATAAAGAGTTCAGGAAAAAATTTGATGCAGAATCCAACACCTTTAAAAAGGCTGCGATAAAAGGAGATTTTCTCTTTTTTATGAAAAAAATGGACAGTATTGAAAATACAGCATTGGTAGGAGCCTTATTACGGGTAAGAAACCAGGAAGACCTGGAAGCTATAAAAATACCGAAAGCGACTTCCATCAATATCAGTGACAGGTTCCGTGATTTGGAAACAGCTCCTAACTATCCCGGAGGGCTCAATACGTTAAGGAAGGAGGTGGCCAGTCTTATCTATACAGATGGTGTGCATACCGAAGTAAAAATAGTCAAGACAAGTGTAACTTTTATTGTTGAAAATGACGGAAGTATCAGTAATGTTCATGCTCAGGGTGATAATTTCACGTTTAACAGACAGGCTGAAATTGCTTTATACTCACTTTCTGAAAGATTTCACCCGGCTGTCGCTAAAGGCGATCCTGCAAGATTCCAGTTCAGACTTCCTTTAACATTAACGATGGAATAATCAATGTTTACTGACGAATATTATATGAAAATGGCTCTGCAGGAAGCAGAAGCTGCCCTTGAAAAGGATGAAGTGCCTATCGGATGTGTGGTTGTTTCCAATAACCGTGTTATTGCGAGAGCCCACAATCTCACCGAAACCTTAAACGATGTTACTGCTCATGCAGAAATGCAGGCCATAACTTCTGCCGCTAATTTCCTTGGCGGTAAATATCTTAAAAACTGTACACTTTATGTCACATTAGAACCCTGTGTGATGTGTTCCGGAGCGCTTTCGTGGTCACAGATTTCAAAAGTAGTGATAGGCGCAAGAGACGAGCAGAGAGGTTTTATCAACAAGCATCTTTCCCTGCATCCAAAAACGGAAATCGTAACAGGAATAATGGAAAATGAGTGTTCCATGATCGTTAAAGAATTTTTTAAAAGTAAAAGATAAAGGAACAATGAGTAATTGTTCCTTCTTTATATTTGTAAGCTAAAAATCAGCACATTACTATACCCTTTAGCCTCTTATTTTATATCATTAAAAATTGAATACATCACGAGATCAAAATACGCTCCGTCTTTCTTAGTCTCCTGTTTCAAAACAGCCTCTTTTTCCATTCCAATCTTTTCCATAATTTTTCCGGAAGCAGGATTGTGAAGAAGATGAGTGGCAAAAATTTTATTGAAATTTAATTTTTTAAAACCAAAATGTACAATAGCTTTGGCAGCCTCTGTCACATAGCCTTTGTTCCAGTAAGGCATTGCAATCCAATATCCTAATTCAGCCTTATCATCATCACGGTCATGAAGACCTATAGCTCCGATAATATGCCCTTCTTTATTACGAATTCCAAAAGTATATCCTGTATGATCCTCAAAGGCTTCTTTTGACATGGTAATCCAAAGTTGAGCATCATTTTCGGTATACGGATAAGGAATATTAGATGTGAGATCTGAATAGATTCTATGCTGCAGATACTCTGTAATGAAAGGAATATCCTTCTCTTCCAATTGGGAGAGAATAAGTCTTTCGGTTTCTATTATTGGAAATTCGTTCATTATATTAAGAATTTAGGGTAAAGATGAGGTAAATTATTCAATTTAACTCAACTTCAGGCTTATAAATCTTTGCCAAGAAAATAAAGTCCTTTTAAAGTATGAAGCCTGTCCATTACATGGATTTTATCTGTCAGAGGCTTATAAACATGAGACACTCCTCCCGTTGCCACTACAAAACAGTCGTCATTTACCTCATCATTAATACGGGTCACAAATCCTTCTACCATTCCCAGAAAACCATATACCATTCCACTCTGCATACAGGTTACCGTATCCAACCCCAGCACTGATTTCGGTTTTTTCAGCTCAATATCAGGAAGCTGCGCTGTCTGGTTGATCAGCGAATTCAAAGAAGTCACAATTCCCGGAGCGATAATCACGCCTAAAGTTTCTCCTGTTTCTGCAACACAGCTGGCAGTAAGTGCGGTTCCAAAGTCAATGACAATTTTTTTCCTGTTTGGGTACAGGTTATGGGCTGCAACCAGGTTGGCATAAATATCCGTTCCCATCTGCTTAGATTTGGCCTGAACTGCTGATGGGGTGTTTCGGTCCACAATCACAGGGGTAATCCCATGGATTTTCTTTATTCCTGAGCTCATCACTTTGGTAAGCTGGGGAACTACAGATCCAATGATTACCTTATTTATTTCTGTTGGTTCAATTTTATAGGTCTGATAGAGCATCAGCATTTGTACATATAGCTCGTCTGCGGTTCTGTAAGGTTTAGTATTGATGACCCATGAAATATCACAGTTATCTCCATTAAAAAGGCCGAATCTGATATTGCTGTTCCCTACGTTTATTACAATTGAATTCATTGATTTTTTTTAACAGGCTAAGATTTTAAATTCTGCTCCCAAATTTATAAAAAAATAAAAGGAGTATTCTCAAATACTCCTTATTATTCTATATGTTTATCTTTTCTTATTTTACTTCTACAAAATTATCCGCCATATTAACATCAGCAATTCTCTGACTGAAGTCGATACCAAGTACTGATAGCTGAGACTTCGGATAAGGAATGGTAAAGGTATATTCTTTCTGAGTCCAAGGCCAGTAAGGCATTGTTTTGAAATTACCATAGATATCATTTTCTTTCCATGCATGAGTCATGTTTAAAGGAATCTGATAGGTTACAATTTTTTTCTCCATCGTCATTACGCTGAAATCAACAGGCATAGGAACCTGTCCGTTATTTACCAGGGTAATTGTGGTGGATTTTTCATCATATTTCACATCCTTAATCCCATAATCAATAGTTTTTGTTGTGTTGATCCAGTAATGGTGAAACCACTTCAGGTCCATCCCGGAAACTTTTTGGGCAATATGAAGGAAATCCCTGTCTGAAGGATGTTTCATACTCCACTGGGCATAATACTGCCTTAGTGTTTCGGCAAGATTCTGCTCACCCATAATGTATCCCAATTGTACCAGATACAATTCCCCCTTCACATAAGAAGAATAAGTATAGGAAGTTCCGTTATCATGGTGATCTCCCAACCATACAGCCGGTTCTTCAATACCTTTTTTAACAAAATTTCTGTAAGCATCTAATGTTTTTACGAAAGGGTTCGGAAGGTCTTCCGGAAATAACTGGTGCATGGTGTACCCTTCTGCATAGCTTGTAAAACCTTCATCCATCCAGGGACGTACAGATTCATTGGTGGCCAGCATTTGCTGATACCATGAGTGAGATCCTTCATGAGCCATTAATCCCATCAGCCCTTTAATGTCTTTAGCTTCTCCAAGAATCATGGTACACATTCCGTATTCCATTCCACCGTCACCACCCTGGATAAAAGCATAAGTAGGATATACATATTTTCCGAAATGGGCATTCATGATCTCGAAATACTTCATCACATAAGATTGTGCTTCTCCCCAAACTTTTGTTTTCTCATTTTTCTGGTAAACCAGATATACTTTCGGACCATTCGGAACATCAAAACCATTGACTACATAATCTCTGTCTGCACTCCATGCAAAGTCAAGAATATTTTTAGCCGTCCATTTCCAGGTTACTTTTTTATCTTTTTCCGCTTTAATTTTTGCGTTGGTATCATATCCTTTTACATCAGTTGGGTTTTCAAGAATTCCTCCTGCTCCTATTACATAATCTTTGTTGATTTTAATACTAACATCAAAATCTGAGAACGGTGCATGAAATTCTCTTCCCATATAATCAAAAGTTGCCCAGCCATCATAATCATACTCAGCAATTTTCGGATACCATTGAGTCATTGTCATATCTACACCTTCTCTGTTGTTTCTTCCACTTCTTCTGATCTGCTGTGGAATCACAGCATCCCAATCCATGGTAAAAGTTGTAGAGGAATTAGGCTTGATAGGCTCTGCCAGGTACACTTTCATAATAGTTTCCTGGATTTCAAATTTCAAGTCCTTTCCATTCTGTCTGATCCAGTGGATATTTTGAGATCCCTCCTGATCTTTCGGAATAGATGCCAATCTTGAGATCCCATCTTTCTGCAACCTTGAGTCACCATTTTTTCCCTGGGAAGTTATTCTTTGATCCATCATGGAATTAGGCTTAAAAGCATTCCAGTAGAGATGAAAATAAACTACATTCAACTCGTCCGGAGAATTGTTGGTGTATTCTAAAGTCTGTTTTCCCTGATAAGTAAATTTTTCAGCATTAACATCAATATCCATCTTGTACTTTGCAGCCTGCTGATAATAAGCTCCTTGCTGAGCATGAAATTGTGAAATGATAAACGCAAAAATGATTGCAGCCGATTTTCTCATTTAAAATTTTATTTTTTTTCTAAAGGTATGTAATTTAAATAAGAACCTCAAATAGGAGTTATACCGAGGTTTTATTATGTTTAGTATGGGTTTAGATTGAATTTAATTCACTTTGTTAAAAATCTTTTAACAAACATAAGTTTACTGGCTCGTCAACAATTTTTTGATTAAAGTGATCTGGCCCAAATGATAATAGCTATGCTCAATCATTCCATCTATATTTCTTCTGTAGGTTCCATATTTTTCATCTGCAAAAACCTCATCAAGCTGATCATCAGGAATCCGCTCAACCAACCCGGCAAACTTTTCTGCATCAGCCCATAACTGACTTAGCAATTCTTCCCATTGAGCCTGAGATTCAATGACAGGAAGATCAAAACTGTACTGGTCTTTTATTTCAAGGGCTCCCCCTTCAAACACGTTAATAATTCCTGCTATATAATAATGTATATGAAAAGTAAGCATTGCGATGGTATTCAGGGAGCTCACCTTGGTAACAGCCTGTTCCCAGCTTACCCCGGAAAGCTGATCTTTAAAATTGGTATTGGCAATCCAGAGGCCGTCAAGCAAAACCTCCCGGAATCTTTTTGATAATTGTACTGCAGAGCTCATTGATCGGTTATTTTTATATTCCTTTAAAGATAAGTAATTAAAGAATTGTTTTTTAAGCGCTTATCGATTTTCCAGGAGATTCTACCCATATAAAGAATACAATCATTTGTGTTGCAGAAAATAAAAAGCCTCAGATGTGTTGACATCTGAGGCTTGTATTATAATAGGAAATCAAAAGCTATTTCTTAACTGCAACTTCTTTTTTTCCACTTTTTAAAATCTTTTCAAGGATTCTTAATGTAATCAGATAAGTAGGTTTTACTCCTGTAAGCCCCAATCCTCCTGATGATAATGTACTTCCTGTTTCCAAAGGATTATCTGAAGCATAATACGCGTAACATACAAACAGATCCGGTGCAATATGATGTCTGATCTTCGAAGCTACCTGGATAGCCTTCTGATAGTGTGCCCCTTCCATTTCAAGACCAATGGCCTTCCATGAAGTATTCATAAAATAAGAAAGGATATCTCTGTTTTGAAGTGAAGTTCCTAAAACAGTAATCATAGGGCCTTCAAATGCTTTTAGCTCTTCATCATGGAAGTCGTCCAGCTTTAGTGCATTTTCAAAAGGATAATTATCTGCCGTTCCTTCAAAGATATGAGAGGTAGGAATCATAATATCCCCTTTTTCTCCTGTAAGAATTCCGGCTTTCCCCATAATGGAAACTGACCTTACATGCATCATATAGACTTCTCCTTTATGTTCGAAAGGTCTCAGCAGCTCGTCCATCACCTCAAAAGCCTGCTCTCCGAAAGCATAGTCAAATACCATGACTACATCATCACCTCCAAACTTGATATCTCCAAAAGGAGTATTCTTTAAATTTGTTTTGCTAAGGTCAATGATCTGAACATCGATATTACTTCCACTTTTATCAGCAATATGAATCATCCCCTCATCTAAAGCATACTTTGATACTTTATCACGAAGTTCTTTTTTGTTTGAAATCTCTTCATACATTTTATAGTCCACATCATGATGATGCTTCTTCTTAAGAGCTTCATTACCGTACAGCATATTTTTCACCGAATGCATATTGGCAGAAATAATATGCAACGGACGCATATGAAGGTTATTTTCAAATAAAACCTCCTTCACTTTATTAGCCCATTTCTCTCCAAAGTAGTGATGTCCTACTCTTTCCTTTAATATAGCACTGAAATGAATTTCTCTTTCTCTGGTCTGCTTTGCATCTTCAAGACTTACTTTCCCTAAGTTGTAAATGATTTTGAATAAACGGTCAGGATTATGATCATCTCCAAAAGTATTATAAGCTCTCAATGTCTCATCAAATGTTCTTCCTATTAAAGAGGATAGATGAATAAGAGCCACCTCTTTCTCTCTTCTGCTGAATTTCTTTTCTCCTTTCACTACCTCTTCAATAATTTTAAAGGCACGTGTCGGCTTCCAGTTTTCATCCTGGATGAAAGCCAGATTACGGATTTTATCAGCTTCTATAAATAAGAAGGTAAGGTGGGTAAGAATGTCATAAATTTCGGAACGGCCCAAAAGAACCTCAATATTCATCTGGTGTTCGTCTATTCTATAACAGTTTCTTCTTCTTTTCTTAGGAACAATAGGTTCGAAACTTCCTTTATCAAACCCTTCATCAGATGTAAGATGAATAAAAGCACATTCCTCAATCCCTTCAGGAAGCCTGTCTAAAACATACATCAAACCATCAAGCTCCAATTTATTTGGAATATTCATGGTACCATAAATCTCTGGATTGATTGTTTTCAACAAGCTTCTAATGCTCTCTCCTGAAACTCCTCCTGGCTTGAAAAATCCTCTATAAAATAAGTGTCTCATAGAAATATATAATCTTTCGATAGCCTCTGTTGTCTCTCTTGCTCTAGAATTTGTCATAAAATAAATTTCACACAAATATACAAAATCTTTGTCCATTTTATTTTAACTATCTTTTAACAAGTCTTTTAATCCATATAATCTCGTATCTTATAAGACATTCCTCAAATCATGTGTTTTTAGAGTATCTGAGCCTCAAAAAAGAGTTTTACACATTAAATTTTAAACATTGAATATCTTTTAACCCCTTACAAAAACGTTAAACTATTGTTTAAATTATATAATTTTTCAAAACACCCCTAATTTTTTTAGGGTTAAAATGATTTCATTTCATTTTTTTTGTAAATTTGCCCTGTAAAAATCACCCAATATGTCAACCTTAAGATTCAAAGCACTAGAAACCCTACCATTTAAGGACTTCAGAAAAGATAATTCTGTTGAGGTTCCTGCAAAACTGTCAGAATTATTCTGTACCAATGTTTTCTCGGAAGAGACAATGAGAGAATATTTAACAAAAGAAGCATTCAATTCTATTATGGATGCTGTAAAAAAAGGAACTAAAATCCAGAGACATATTGCTGACCAGGTAGCTGTAGCAATGAAAGACTGGGCTATGAGCAAAGGGGTAACCCATTACACACACTGGTTTCAACCTCTAACAGGAACCACTGCTGAAAAACACGACTCTTTCTTCACACCTATCGAAGGAGGGAGAGCAATCGAAAGATTCAGCGGAAACTTATTGATCCAACAGGAGCCAGATGCATCTTCATTCCCTAACGGAGGCATCAGAAATACTTTTGAAGCAAGAGGCTACACAGCCTGGGATCCTACCTCTCCTGCTTTCATCATGGGAACTACTTTATGTATTCCATCCATCTTCATTTCTTATACAGGAGAAACCTTAGATTATAAAGCTCCTCTTTTGAGAGCTTTGAATGCTGTGGATGAAGCAGCAACCAATGTAATGCAGTATTTTGACAAGAATGTTACAAAGGTAACTCCTACCCTGGGTTGGGAACAGGAGTACTTCCTTGTAGATTCAGCTTTATATCAGTCACGTCCGGACCTTGTATTGACAGGTAAAACATTACTGGGACATTCTCCGGCCAAAGGACAACAATTGGATGACCACTATTTCGGTTCTATCCCAACAAGAGTAATGAATTTCATGAAAGAGTTGGAAATTGAATGTATGAAATTGGGTATTCCTGTAACGACAAGACACAACGAGGTAGCTCCTAACCAATTTGAGCTGGCTCCAATGTTTGAAGAAGTAAACGTTGCCGTAGACCACAACTCTTTATTGATGGACATCATGGCGAGAATTGCTCACAAGCACCATTTCCATATTTTATTCCACGAAAAACCATTTGCCGGAGTAAACGGAAGCGGTAAGCACAACAACTGGTCTTTAGCCACTGATACAGGAGAAAACCTTCTAAGCCCGGGAAAAAATCCTAAGAAAAACTTACAGTTCCTAACATTCTTCGTTAATACTATCAAAGCAGTTTATGAATACGCTGACCTTTTAAGAGCAAGTATTGCTTCTGCAAGTAACGACCACAGACTAGGTGCCAACGAAGCTCCCCCAGCAATTATTTCCGTATTCATCGGAAGTCAGTTGTTCAGAGTACTGGAAGAACTTGAAAAAGTAACGGAAGGAAAGCTTTCTCCGGACGAAAAAACAGACCTTAAATTAAATGTAGTTGGAAAAATTCCTGAAATCCTATTAGATAATACGGACAGAAACAGAACTTCTCCGTTTGCATTTACAGGAAATAAATTTGAGATCAGAGCAGTAGGATCTTCTGCTAACTGTGCAGAGTCTATGACGGTAATGAATACCATCGCTGCAAAACAATTAATCGATTTCAAAAAAGAAGTGGATGCCCTTATTGAAACAGGTCTTAAAAAAGACGAAGCGATCTTCAATGTATTGAGAGAATACATCAAGCAGTGTAAGAGCATTATGTTTGAAGGTGACGGATATTCTGATGACTGGGCGAAAGAAGCTAAAAAGAGAGGCTTAAACAACTTAAAGACTACTCCTGAAGCTCTTAAACAGGAGATGGATAAAAAATTCGTTGCCCTTTACGAAGAAATCGGAGTATTTACTCACAGAGAGGTTGAGGCAAGAAACGAAATCAAATTAGAAAAATATTCTACGGTCATTGATATTGAAGCAAGAGTATTAAGTGATATCGCAAGAAATCACATCATCCCTTCTGCTTTAAAATATCAGAACAGATTAATTGAAAACGTAAAAGGACTGAAAGACATCTTTGGAGATAAAGAATTCAAAACATTAGCGAAAGAGCAAATGAGCTTAATCACGGATATCTCTGAAAACGTTTCCAAGATTAAACTTGGTGTTGAAGATCTTATTAAAGCAAGAGAAACAGCAAAAGCTGTATCAAATAGCCAAAAGCAGGCAGAATCTTACTGTACTAAAGTAATTCCTTTATTTGATGTTATCAGAGAAGCTTCTGATGATCTTGAAATGATGGTAGACGATGAGCTTTGGCCAATGACAAAATACAGAGAAATGTTGTTTACAAAATAACATCTGTAAAGTTCCATATTAGTTTAAATTCCTCGGTTTTCCGGGGAATTTTTTGGTTTTATTAACAACAGGAAAATTAGAGTTTTAAATTACAAAACCCGATCTATAGAAGAAAATCGATATGATTTGTTAAAGAATCATAATAAAAAAAACCGCACACTTACCAAAAATAGGCAGTTGCGGTTTATTTTTCTTTAACATATGTAAACAATATGTTAAATAGTGTTAAAATAAGATCCTGACAATTATCATATCAGGGGTCTTTTATTCGGAATCTCTACTTTTGTAATGCTTTTGAAAATAAATATTCCTTTTTAACACGGATAATCAAATATATATGAAGAAAAGAGTTTTGTTTTATTTAGTTGCTTTAGTTACTACTGTATCAATGCAATCGTGTGCTACTAATTATGTAGTTTCAAAACCAGCTACTTACACTAAAGAATACAAAACAGATGCCAAACTAGCCTCTATAGATAGCAAAAAAATGGAGCAGGATAAGCAAAAACTTATCGATTCTTTTCTTTCTGAAAAGGCTGCTACTTTAGCTAACGCTAAAAAAGCTATTAAGAATTCTGAGATTGCCAAAGTTGTGAAGTACAACAAAACAATTGACGGTATCCTTGAAGAGGCAGAAACATACTTGGGAACTCCTTACAGATATGGAGGAACAACAAGAAACGGTATTGATTGTTCAGCTTTCGTACTTTCCGTTTTCGGAGCAGCAGCAGGTCTTAGTTTACCTAGAGTAGCAGCTTCTCAGGCTCAGGAAGGAGAAAGAATTGAAAAAGGAAACTTACAGAAAGGAGATCTTATTTTCTTTTCTCATGGAAGAAGAATCTCTCACGTAGGTATTGTAGAAAGTGTTTCTGAAGAGGGTGAAATTAAATTTATCCATGCAGCAACATCAAAAGGAGTAATGATTTCTTCACTGAATGATTCTTATTGGGGTCCTAAATTTAGATTCGCAAAAAGAGTGATCAACGAAGAAGGAGAAGCTTATAATAATTTAGCCGCGGTTACTCCAGCTACACCAGCAAATTTTTAATTTTATAAATAATTGATTTAAATAATGAAGCCATCAGAATCTGATGGCTTTTTTATTTATTCTATTTCCCTATTAAGTTTTGGTAAAGCGAACGGAAGACATATGAATAAGAAAAGGCAGGCTAAAGCCCACCTCTATTGAATTTTATTATGATTAAAAAAGATCGAATGTTTATTATAGCCTCCAACCTCAAATCTATTACTTCTAAAGCCTAGCTGTTTTTATCAATTTCTATATCCAGCTTATACAACAGCCCATAGACTTCAGACAGTGAAAATTTGGCCTTTTTAAGCTTGTTTAAGGCGGGATCTATAGAATAGTTAACCGATGTTCTGAAATTCGCTTTTTCAAGGTTAGTATTATCGAAAACAGCACCAGCCAAATCGCAATGACTGAAAACAGCATTAGACAGATCACATTCTGCAAAATCTACTTCAATCAGTTTCGAATTTTTAAAAACGGTTTTCTTAACCGATGTCTGATAAAATACGGAATTGTTCAGGGAGCAGCCGTCAAAGGTAAAAGATAGCCCAAATTCATTACAGTCATTAAACTGGAGACCAAACATCTTACATTCTTTAAAAATAACTTCACGGAAAGCCGTTTTAATAAGTTTTGCCATACTCAGGTTGCATCCTATAAATTCACAGTCAGTAAAATTAAATTCCGACAGCCCTGCATATTCAAAATTGCAGTTCCTGAATATACAGTTCTCATATTCCCCTTTATCTAAAGGAAACTGTGTAAAGTCTGTATTCTCAAAATTCTGATCTAAAATATAAACCTCTTTCATACGCTCTAATAATTTTTGGGAATGAACTTTCCATCCACGTTTTTTTCATGGATATTAAAAAGAAAAGGAAACAGAACATTTTTAATCTTCCGTTTACACCAAACTGTTCTTATCTGAATAATTAAGTTTAAAGAAAATAAAAGTCATCATTGAGAAAGCAAGCAAAGAACTTCCTCCATAACTAAAGTACGGAAGAGGAATCCCTACCGTTGGGAAAAGCCCCATAACCATTCCTAAATTGATTGAAAAGTGCATCAAAAGGATGGAAGCAAAGCAATACCCAAACACGCGGTTAAAAGTGGACTTCTGCTGTTCTGCAAGATAATAGATCCGCCCTATATAAACCATATAACACAAAATCAGCACTGCACTTCCTACAAAACCCCATTCTTCACCTACGGTACAGAAAATATAATCGGTTTCCTGTTCAGGTACAAACTTACCTTGCGTAACAGATCCTTCGCGGTATCCTTTTCCTAAAAGTCCTCCGGATCCGATAGCTGTCTTGGAGTATAATAAGTTATACCCTGAAGTATCTCTAAAAGCTTTTTCCCCTTTATAAAGAACCTCAATTCTTTCTCTCTGGTGCTTTGGAAGTTTCTCTAAGATGTAAGGAGACCCGAAAGCTAATCCACACAACAAAAGGATAGATCCTGATATTCCGGAAATGGAGATCACATCCCAGGACATCCTATGATAATTCATCGCAATCAATACCCCGGCAATCAACACAATGGTAGCCGCCACATACACCGGCGGGATAGCTAATGAAACTAAGAACACCCCCGCAAACATAAATCCTATCCCAAATAAAAGTCCGCTTAAACCTTCCCGGTATAAAGCAATGAAAAACGCAATGAACACCAGCATAGATCCTACATCCGGAATAGCGAGTACTACGGCCGCAGGAATCCCTATGATAGCCAGAGTAGTCCATAGAGATTTTCTGTTTTTCAGATTAAAATCGGGTCCGGAAACATAGTTGGCAAGCATCAATGCCGTTCCTATCTTAGCAAACTCTACAGGCTGCATGGTAAAACTTCCGAATTTATACCAGTTCTTCTGCCCTAGAATTTCTTTACCAAAAGGAAAAAGCCCTATCAGCAGGAGAACCCCACCAATATAAATAATACCGGCCATATTCTCAAAGAATTTGCTTCTGCTAAAGAATATCATAAGCCCCACAAATACAGAAATACAGAAAAAAACCAACTGTTTTTCGCCCAATTTTTGGTCTACACTGTAAATATTGGCAATGGCAAAAATGCATAGCAGGAAATACAGTCCAAGTCCAAGTTTATCTATTCCTTCTGTCCACTTCATGGCTTCGCAGATTTGGTTTTTTTAGTTTCTTCGTCTATCTTTTTTTGTAGTTTCGCTTTCTGTTGCTTTACAAGCTCCAGGCTGTCCTGCATTCTTTTGCGCTTAATAGAGTCTGGCTTAGGATCTACATACCAGCCTTTACGTTTAAGGTCTGCTACCCATTGCCTTTTATACTCAGGCATAAAGCTTGCCCCGATCATTTTTTTATAGAGATTATCTCTCTTCAGATCACCGGTAATATATTTCTCAGCAATTACAGTACACGCCGGCCCTGCCCAGGTTGCCCCGAACCCAGCATGTTCCATTACGGCTACCACTACAATTTTAGGTTTATCAGCAGGAGCAATAAGTACAAAGATTGAGTTATCTTTTCCCTGTGGCACCTGTGCGGTACCTGTTTTGGCTAGCTGGGTAAAATCATTTGATTTTAAGCTTCTTGCCGTTCCTCTTAGAACCACCGCTTCCATACCTTTTAAAACAGGTTCAAAATGCTTAGGATCAACAAGGGTTTTATGTTTAACCTTGAATCTTTTATCAGGATTGGCTTTCCCATCAATTGCTTTTACAATATGCGGAGTATAATACCATCCTTTGTTAGCAATAGCAGCTACATAATTGGCCAACTGAATAGGGGTTACCAATACATCTCCCTGCCCCATTCCGTTATAAATGGCTCCAGTAGACATCTCATCCCAGTTTATAAAATCAGTTCTCTTAGAACCGCTCGCTTTCATGATGGCTTTAAATCGCTTCTCATAAAAATCTCCGGAAGGAATTCTCCCTTTTGCCCCCACGGCAAAATCATTATTTAAAAACTCTCCTACT
Organism: Chryseobacterium sp. YR221; assembly: GCF_900176315.1. Lineage (NCBI taxonomy): Bacteria > Pseudomonadati > Bacteroidota > Flavobacteriia > Flavobacteriales > Weeksellaceae > Chryseobacterium > Chryseobacterium sp. YR221. The sequence goes on along the minus strand of NZ_FWXM01000004.1, from coordinate 178,897 downwards.
CCAAAGCTGCTCATGATTTTCTTCCATTCGTCAACACCTTTGGAAGGGTTTCCCGGATATTTTTTGATGATGGCAATAAATGCATAGGTGAAAAAACAGTTACTGGAAACCTGAATAGAAGGGATCAACGGATCGGCCCCACCATGCCCCTTAATTCTTTTACCTTTATAGAAAAACCCGCCGCCACAAGGGAAAACGGTCTTTTCATCCATTACTCCCATCTGCATTGCAGCCAAAGCAGTTAATAATTTGAAAGTAGATCCCGGAGGATAGCCTGCCTGTAAGGAACGATCGAATGTAGGTTTATTTTCGTAAAGTGTATCTTTTGATAAAGCGTATAAATTTTTTGATTTATTAGGTCCGGTGAAAAGATTAGGATCGATATCCGGTCCTGTTGCAGCCACCAATACTTCCCCATTATTAGGGTCAATAGCTACAATGGCTCCATGTTTGTTAACGAGCATTTCTTCAGCAGTTCTCTGAAGATCATAATCAATAGTTAAGGTAATGTCTTTCCCGGTAATAACATCTTTATCCAGAGATCCGTTTTTATAAGAACCAATATTTCGGAGTCTGATGTCTTTTTGGATATATTTCATCCCTTTTACTCCTCTGAGTTCTTTTTCGTAAGATTTTTCAACCCCTGTTTTTCCGATAAAGTCTCCCGGTAAATAATAAATAGAATCTTTTTTAATGTCTCTTTCATTTACCTCACTGGTATATCCCAAAAGATTTCCGGATGTAGAAACTTCATACTGACGCTGAGGTCGCTGTACAATAGTAAATGCGGGATACTTAAAAATAATCTCCTGCACTCTTGCAATATCTTCTCTGCTGAGGTCCTTTATGAACGTCATTGGAGTCAGCTTGGAATAATATTTTTCTTTTTTAATGATATTGACTTTGTTGATGAAATCTTTTTTGCTGATCTTCATCAAGCTGCAGAAGCCTAATGTATCAAAATCAGGTTTCATTAATCCCTGGGTAAAAGAAATCTCATAAGCAGGCTGATTTCCTACCATGATTTTCCCATTTCTGTCAAAAATCACCCCACGCTGCGGAATAACGTATTCAATTTTAATGGATGTATTGGCCGCATTCAGTGCGTAGCGGTCTGTAAACAACTGCAAATAAGCCAGCCTCGCTATAAAAATAAGAGCGATAACAACAAGGATGGAAAAGATTTTTAAATAACGTGTGTTCAAACTTTTTGTTTGATTTTAAATATTAATGCGTAAATAACTATAAATATAAATGAAATTACACTAGTCACCAACACATTAAACAATATTTCAAAAAACCTGCTAAACTTAAAGAACTCTATATACTGTACGAAAAGCTGATGCAGGAAAATACTTGAAAATAAAAACAGCAAAAACTGCGCCCATTGTAAGGACTGAAAAGAGAAAAAGTCTGTGGAAGTATCCGTGGAAGTCCTGAATATCAATGTTCTATAATAAGCTATCAGGGTGGTAGCAAATGCATTGATTCCCCAGGAATAGTGGAATCCATCTATAGCCAACCCAATTAAAAAGCTTAGTGCCAGGAACTGAAATTTATTTCTGAAAAAAGGATAGAACATGACAAATACGGGATACAGTACCGGAGTATATTTTCCGAACAACGTAATCCTGTTCAATACAAATATCTGTAATGCAACCAGGAAGATCATGATCAATATGTCTGTAAATAAAGTTCTGCTAATCATTTTCTTTTTTTATTACAGCCTGCATAGTATCCTGAATCTTCTGCACTTCGGCCTTTTTAAGATTCTTTACTACAAACACTTTATTTAACGCTCCCATTTTTTCACTCAGCTCAACTGAGATATCCCAGAAGCCTGTTTTATTATCTACCGAATAACCGGCAATAGTACCGATCATAACCCCTTTAGGGAAGATGGCAGATTTTCCGTCTGTTACTACGGTATCACCTACTTTTAAAGCAACGTATTTTGGAATATCGGCAAGATGCATCACTCGTGAATTATCCCCATTCCATGTTAATGTTCCAAAATATCCGGAATTTTTAAGTGCCGCATTGATTCTGATCCTGTTTACACTTAGTACAGACTGAACCAATGCATAGCTATCAGTAGAATTGATAACGATTCCCGCAATACCTCTTGGTGCCATTACCCCCATTTGTGGGAAAACACCATCTCTGCGGCCGCGGTTGATTGTAAAGTAATTATTTCTTCGGTTGATGCTGTTGAAAACAATCTCACCATCAACAAAAGTATAGATTTGACCCCCTCCTATGGTATCATGAACTTTTTTGAAAACAGGATTTTTACCTCCTTCTTTTCCGTAAAGTTCAGTCATAAGGGCTTTATTCTGAATCACAAGATCTTCGTTGATCTGTTTAAGTTTCAGATAAGTAACTCCTTCATCAATATATCCGGAAACCCACGAATTCAGCGCAGCCGTCTGGCCCGCTATCCAGGATCTCTGCATGGCATTTCTAGAGAATATCAAAACCAGAGCAATAATTTGCAGGAATATAAAGAAGACGAAAAGAGTGTTCTTCGAAAATAATCTCAGCAAAAATCCCATTCAGATATATAGTCGTAAAAAGTTAAAATTATTTAATTAAGAAATTGAACTTATCCATATTCTTAAGGGCAATACCAGTTCCGCGAACAACAGCTCTTAACGGATCTTCAGCAACAAATACAGGAAGACCTGTTTTTTTGTGAATTCTATCCGCAAGACCTCTTAGTAACGCTCCTCCTCCAGCAAGATAAATACCTGTTTTGTAAATATCAGCAGCCAATTCCGGTGGAGTAAGAGAAAGGGTTTCCATTACAGCATCTTCAATTCTGATAATAGACTTGTCTAATGCACGTGCAATTTCCTTATATCCAACCATAATTTCTTTAGGTTTTCCTGTAATAAGGTCTCTACCCTGTACCGGGATATCTTCAATGTCTACATCAAGATCCTCTACTGCAGATCCTACTTCAATTTTAATTCTCTCAGCAGTTCTTTCCCCAATGTAAAGGTTATGGTGAGTTCTTAAGTAATATGCAATATCATTGGTAAATACGTCACCTGCAATCTTCACAGATTTATCACATACGATACCTCCTAAAGCTACTACTGCAATTTCTGTAGTACCTCCACCTATATCAATGATCATGTTACCCTCAGGTTTTTGTACGTCGATCCCCACCCCAATTGCTGCTGCCATTGGCTCATAGATCAACCTTACTTCTTTTGCGTTTACTTTTTGAGCAGAATCTCTTACCGCTCTCTTTTCAACTTCAGTAATACCAGAAGGAATACAGATTACAATTCTTAATGCAGGCTGTATGAATTTACCCTTTATTCCAGGAATTTTTTTGATAAACTCCTTGATCATATGCTCAGAAGCGTGGAAATCAGCAATAACCCCATCCTTCAAAGGACGAATTGTTTTGATATCCTCATGAGTTTTACCCTGCATATGTTTAGCCTGTTCACCAACAGCAATGGGTTTACCCGTAGAACGTTCAATTGCTACAATTGACGGCTGATCTATAACAATCTTATTATTATGGATGATAAGGGTATTAGCTGTTCCCAGGTCTATCGCAATTTCTTGCGTAAACATATCAAATAAACTCATATATTTCTTCTGATTTTAAGTTTACAAAGATATAAATTTAACACTACTAAAGAAATTTCACACCAACATAATTTGGTTAAAATTTTATTAAAATTTATAATTCTTTATTAACTTTTACTTTAGATGTTTACAGACTTTGAGTTAAACTAAAATTAACAGGGGAAATTATGGGTTAAAAATGGGTAAAAAGCCGGTTTGAAAATCGCTAAATTTACCCATTACAATAAATTCCGGATGGTCTCTATAGTTTTTTACGATAATTATCATATACACTATCAGAGGCTGGTTAATTAAAAAAAGCGTAAATTTGCGACTGCTTATGTTACAGTATTCCAACATCCATCAAACATCGAATTTTGCCGTGCTTTCCATAAGCTACGAAAAGGCCGATGTAGAAACGAGAGGAAAGTTTGCATTCTTTGATGAGAACATCAAAAACTTCGTTTCCCGGGTCCATCAGGAAGATCTTGGTGATGCTTTTGTGGTTTCTACATGTAACAGGACTGAGATTTATACCACTTCATCCAATTATCTTTTAGTGGCTGAAGAATACTGCAAAACAATTGGAGTACATCTTACGGATTTCCTTCAGTTTGCCAATATTCTTACAAAAGAAGAGGCTTTAATACACCTTTTCAGAGTTGCCGCCGGACTTGAGAGTCAGATTATCGGAGATTTTGAAATTATCGGTCAGATCAAAAAAGCGTATACCCGTTTTAAAAAAGAAAGACAGAATTCCAATCCTTATCTGGAAAGAGCGATCAATGCTGCTATTCAGATTTCGAAAAGAATAAAAAATGAAACAGGAATCTCCAACGGAGCGGCTTCTGTATCTTATGCTGCCGTTCACTATATTTTAAACAACCAAAAGAGGATCAATGAAAAAAACATTCTTCTTTTAGGGGTGGGTGAAATTGGGCAGAATACTGTTGAGAATTTAGTAAAACACGTTTACCAGCCTAAAATAAAAATAGCCAACCGAACTCAGGAAAAAGCTGAAAAGATTTCTGAGAAATATAATATTCCCCATGTTGATTATTCTGATGTGGACAAGGAATTAAAGGAAACGGATATTCTCATTGTGGCGACCGGAGCAAAGCACCCTATTATCAACCAGTCTCATTTTCCGAACGGAAAGGAAACATTGGTAATCGATCTTTCTATTCCGCATAACGTTGAAAAAAATGTGACTGAAAATAAAAATGTAACATTAATAGACGTTGATGAGCTTTCAAAACAAATCCAGGAAACTATTCAGCAACGGGAAAAAGAGATTCCAAAAGCAGAAAAGATTATCAAGGAGCTGATGAAAGACTTCATTGAATGGGAGAAAAAGAGAAAGCTGGCTCCCAATATTCATCATTTCAAAGCCGTTTTAAAGAATATGGAACGCAATGAGATGCATAATTTTTATAAAAAGAATAAATACATAAACATCACGGACATGGAACTTTCTGATAAAATGATCCAGAAAATTACCAACCGTTTTGCAAAATATATCATCGATAACCCTTTAAAAGCCGAAGAAATTAGTAAATTAATGCACGAAATATTAGTTGAACAACCAAACAACGAATTCAATGAAAAGCATTAGAATTGGAACCAGAAATTCCGCACTTGCACTTTGGCAGGCTAGAGAGGTTGCGAGGCACCTTCAGAACCTCAATTATTTAACAGAAATTGTTCCTATCGTCTCTTCAGGCGATAAGAATCTTAATCAACCACTATATTCTTTAGGAATTACAGGAGTTTTCACAAGAGATCTCGATATTGCCTTACTGAATGACGAAATTGATATTGCCGTACATTCTTTAAAAGATGTTCCTACCCAGTTACCTCAAAATATTGAGATGATTAGCTATCTGGAAAGGGATTATCCTCAGGACATCCTGATCAGAAAGGAATCTTCCAGAAACAAAGAATTCCATGAGCTTAAACTGGCTACAAGCAGCTTAAGAAGAAGAGCATTCTGGCTAAAGCATTATCCTGAGACTGAGTTTTCGGACATCCGTGGAAACATCCAGACGCGTCTTCAAAAACTTGAAGATGGAAATTTTGATGCTACCCTACTATCTCTGGCAGGGATCAAAAGAATGAAAATGGAAATTGATTATGAAATGCTTCCATTAATGATTCCGGCACCATCACAAGGTGTTATTGCTGTAGCCGGACATTCTGACAAACCTGAGATCAACGAAATATTAAAACAGATCAATCATGCACCCACTCAAATCTGTGTAGAAATTGAAAGAAATTTCTTAAGCACTTTGGAAGGAGGCTGTACTGCACCAATTGGTGCTTTTGCAGAAATCATCGGTGATCAGATCCGTTTCAAAGCTGCACTTTGTTCTCTGGATGGTAAAAACTGTATTGCTGTTGATGAAAATTTCGAATACAACACTACAGACAATTTCGGAGAAAAGTATGCGAAAGTAGTTCTTGAAAACGGTGGAAAAGAATTGATGGCAGAAATCAAAAGCCAGATCTAAGATTATTTCAAAGTATAAATTGTAGATTTATATTTTACCTCCCCTCCTTTTTCAGTTTCAAACGTAAAGACATGAAAATCTTATTTACCAAAAATATAGACCAAGCGATTATATCCAAGAAATTAGGAGAGGATATCTCGGTTGATTGTATTGAGGTCATTAAGACACAGCCTCTAAAAGTCTCACCTTTTGATCTGAAAAATTATTCATTGATCTTCACCAGCGTCAATGGAGTGTCTTCATTTTTCGAAAACGGCTTTAAACCAAATGAAGATTTTACTGCGAAAAATTACAATAAGATCTACTGTGTGGGTGAAAAAACAAAGAAAGAACTTAGAAAACATGGCTTTGGAACTTTTAAAGTACTGAGAAATGCAGAAGTCCTTTCCGGATTTATTATCGGAAAATGCCAGCACGAACAATTCCTTCACTTCTGTGGCAATCTTGCTATTAATGTTTTGGATAAGGATCTACCGCTTCAAAACATTAAGTATAAAAAGGTCACCGTATATAACACAGAGGAAATCAATCCTTTAATAACTGAAAAATATCATGCTGCAGTATTTTTTAGTCCGAGCGGAGTTCGTAGTTTTGCAAAGCAAAATTCTCTGGAGAATATGAATCTTTTTTCGATTGGAGAAACCACTTCCGGAGAACTGAGAAACTATACCCAGGGAAAGATCTTCACCTCTGAAAGTAATGATCTGGTATCAGTTTTGGATATGATAGTGAAATTTTATAAAAACAAACAAATATGAAAAATTTAGTAATTTTATTGACCGCGTTATTTATTACTTTTTCCTGTACACAGCAAAAAGCAAATCAAACCGCTAAAGTTCCCTACACTGAAGCAAAAAATTATTTTGTAAAAAACACTTACAAAACGAATGCTGTCACCTCCAAAAAAATCACCTCTCAACAGGAATTTGATGACATTTTCGGAATGGCAACAACTATGGGAAAGGATGGTAAGCCAACCAGCATTGATTTTTCTAAGAATTATGTCATTGCACTAATCGGAGTTGAAACCAATAAACCGACTGACTTTTTAATTAAAAATCTGGTTAGAGAGAAGGACGATATTATTCTTTCTTACGCTATAAAAGAAGAGGGTACAGAAAACTCTTATACAATATTACCTACTAAAATACTTATTGTCAGCAAGCAATATGATGGCAATATCATTTCAAATAAACTATGATTAAAAACGACCTATATTTAAAAGCACTTCGCGGAGAAACCGTTGAAAGACCTCCTGTCTGGATGATGAGGCAGGCTGGAAGATATCTGCCGGAATTCATTGCTCTGAGAGACCAATATGATTTCTTTACAAGATGTCAGACCCCTGAACTTGCTGCTGAAATTACATTACAGCCTATCCGTCGATTTCCTTTGGATGCCGCGATCCTGTTTTCGGATATTCTGGTAGTTCCTCAGGCAATGGGAATTGATTTCAAGATGAAAGAATCTGTTGGACCATGGTTGGATACTCCGATCAGAACAATGGAACAGGTTCAGAATATTGAGACTCCGGATGTGAATGATACATTAGGTTATGTTTTTGATGCTATTGAACTTACCCTTCAGAAATTAGACAATGCAATTCCATTGATTGGTTTTGCGGGTTCTCCATGGACCATTCTTTGTTATTGTGTAGAAGGAAAAGGCAGTAAGGCATTTGATATTGCAAAATCATTCTGCTTCCAGCAGCCTGAAGCAGCTCATCTATTACTTCAGAAAATTACAGATACTACTATTGCTTATCTGAAAAGAAAAGTAGAAAAAGGAGTTTCTGCGGTACAGATATTTGATTCATGGGGAGGAATGCTTTCTCCTACTGATTATCAGGAATTCTCATGGCAATACATCAATCAGATCGTTGAGGCATTAAGTCCACTTACCCATGTGGTTGTATTTGGAAAGGGATGTTGGTTTGCACTGGAAGACATGACCATGTCTAAAGCTTCTGCTCTTGGTGTTGACTGGACTATTAAGCCGGAATTTGCAAGAACACTTACCAATCATACGATGACACTACAGGGAAACTTTGATCCTGCAAGGCTTCACTCAACTCCTGAAACCATCAAAAAAATGGTAACCGAGATGATCAACCGTTTTGGAAAAGACAGGTATATTGCTAATCTGGGACACGGAATTTTACCTAACGTTCCTGTAGAAAATGCAGAAGCATTCATCAGAGCGGTAGTAGACTGGAAACCTACGCTTTAAATCCGGATTAATATCCGTATAGAAATAATAAAAGCCCTATCATTGACTGACAGGGCTTTTTATGTATATCGTATTGATTCATTTAACTCAACATTCGTTGTGCTTTCTTTACTCCTTCTACCAAAATATCAATTTCTCCAAAAGTATTATACACAGCGAAACTGGCTCTTACCGTTCCTGCAATATTAAAGAAGTTCATAATAGGCTGTGTACAGTGGTGTCCTGTTCTTACAGCAATTCCCATTTTATCCAGGATCATTCCCACATCGGAAGAAATCCCTACTCCTTCCAGGTTAAAAGAAACAACACCTGTTCTCTTAGCTTTTTCACCATAAATTTTAATGCCTCCAATTTCTAGAAGCTGTCTCTGAGCATATTCCAACAATGCATTTTCATGATTCTGAATGTTTTCATGTCCTACTTTGTTCATAAAATCCACCGCAGCTCCTAAAGCAATATTTCCTCCTACATTTGGCGTTCCTGCCTCATATTTAAACGGAAGACCTGCATAGGTAGTTCCTTCAAAAGAACAAGTAGCAATCATCTCTCCTCCTCCATGAAATGGCGGCAACGCTTCCAATATTTCACGTTTTCCGTATAAAACACCTGTTCCCATCGGAGCATACATTTTGTGGCCGGAAAACACAAAGAAATCGCAATCCATTTTCTGAACATCTATATTGAAGTGAGGAGCAGACTGAGCCCCGTCAATAACAACATAGGCGTCCGTATTTTTTCTCGTTTTTGATATGATTTCTTCAATAGGATTGACAATTCCCAACGCATTGGAAACCTGGTTTACAGAAACCACTTTAGTTTTTTCACTTAGGAATTGATCAAATTGATCCATCTGAAGAATCCCGTTTTCATCGATCGGAATAACACGAAGTTTTGCTCCGGTTCTTTCACAAAGCATTTGCCAAGGAACGATATTGGAATGGTGCTCCAGATAGGAAATAATAATCTCATCATCTTTTTTTAATTTTTGAGTTAAAATATAAGCGATGAGGTTTAACCCTTCTGTAGTTCCTTTTGTGAAAATAACTTCAAAATCATGTTCAGCATTAATGAATTTTTGAATCTTTCTTCTTGAAAGCTCCATTTCTTCTGTAGCTAGCTGACTTAATGTGTGAATTCCTCTGTGAACATTAGCATTAAGTTCTGTATAATATGCATGACAGACTTCCAACACCGAATTTGGTTTTTGAGATGTAGCTGCATTATCCAAATAAACCAATGGTTTACCGTTCACTTCCCTGCCCAATATAGAAAACTGGTCTCTTATTTCCTGAATGTCAAACATTTATTTACATTTTAAATTAAAACGTCCTTATTTAGAACACTTCAAATTTACGGCTTTTTTTCCGAAAGGATACATTGGATTGAAGCCTGATTCTTGTCAGTTAATAGAAATATTCGATGGATAAGATTGAAACCGGAACTAGCAGCCAGATTCATTGACCTATTGTCTTTCCTGAATCCTTACCCCAAATAAAAAACCTGCCAAATACATTGACAGGTTCTTATATTGTTTAAATAAGCAATTCTTATTCTGCAGATTTCTCTTCTGTTGTTGGAACATCAGGAGATTGAGTAGCCACTTCTGCAGCTTCTTCTTCATCTTCATCATCTTCTGCTGCTGCACCTCCTTTCATTGCATTTCTAGACATCTTAACAGCTACTACAACTGCATTGTCCGGGTGCATGAAAGTATATCCTTCAGCTTTGATACCTCCGATGTAAAGTTTGTTACCAATTCTTAATGGAGTAACATCTACAACTACTTCGTCTGGCAAGTTAGCAGGAATAGCTTTTACTTTCAATTTTCTGAAAGACTGACGTAAAACACCACCAGCAACAACACCTTTTGAACGTCCAGTAATTCTTACAGGAACCTCCATAACAACTGGCTTATCGTCAGCTAATTGATAGAAGTCTGCGTGAAGAATTTTGTCTGTAATTGGGTGAAACTGAATATCTTGAAGAACTGCTGGAATTGTTTGACCATCAACTTCAATAGATACCGTGTGTGCTTCAGGAGTGTATACTAATCCTTTGAAAGCTCTCTCTTCAGCAGAGAAGTTCAAAGGTGCACCACCTCCATAAACAACACAAGGAACTAATTCAGCATCACGTAAAGCTTTTGTAGACTTTTTGCCCACGCTTTCTCTTTTTGTACCTTGAATTGTAATAGATTTCATTTATAAAAAATTTAAAAAATTATTTTAGTTTTAATTTGTAATTTGCTAAAAATCAATTAAATAACAAATTTGCTGCTAATTGATCTATGCTCATGAACCATCGTCATAACGTCTGCAAATAACGGGGCGCAAGATAGCACTTTTATTTTAGTTGACAAATTATTTTTAACAGGAATTGAGTCAGTTACAATAACTTCCATTATTTTAGAATTCTCAATATTCTCGTAAGCCTTACCTGAAAGCACTCCGTGAGTGGCCATCGCTCTTACTGTTTTTGCTCCTTTTTCAATCAAGATGTCTGCAGCTTTACAAAGTGTTCCTGCAGTATCAATCATATCATCAATAAGGATTACGTTTTTACCTGTCACATCTCCGATAAGGAACATTTCTTCAATAACGTTTGCTTTCTTTCTTTCCTTATAAGCAATTACTACTTCTGCCCCCAGGTGACCCGCGTAGTTTTTAGCTCTTTTTGCACCTCCCATATCCGGAGAAGCAATGGTAAGATTATCAAGATTTAAAGATCTGATATAATCTACGAAAATAGTAGAAGCATAAAGGTGATCCACCGGAATCTCGAAGAATCCCTGAATCTGATCTGCGTGAAGATCCATTGTCATCACTCTTGTTGCTCCTGCTGCAGTAAGAAGGTTAGCAACTAACTTAGCACCGATCGGCGCTCTTGGTTTGTCTTTTCTGTCCTGTCTCGCAAGTCCGAAATAAGGAATTACAACAGTAATGCTCTTTGCAGAAGCTCTTTTTGCTGCATCAATCATCAGGAGAAGTTCCAAAAGATTGTCTGCAGGTGGAAACGTAGATCCTATTAAGAAAACTCTTCCTCCTCTTACAGATTCGTCTAAAACAGGCTCAAATTCCCCGTCGCTAAACTCCTGAAAGTTGATTTTCCCTAATTCTTTCCCATAATGCTGGGCAATTTTCTCTGCCAAGTCCCTGCTGGTTCTTGTACAAAATAGATAACTTAACTGATCGGCCATTTTTACTTTTTAAAAGATTTTGCAAATTTAAAAAAAAACCACAAGAATTACTCCTGTGGTCTCTAAGTTTTTATTTTATCAATTATTATGGGAATTTAACACCAGAATATTTGTTTGGATCTACCTGTGGTAATGTAGATCTGTATTTTGCATTTATAGATTTAATAAACTCATTGGCAATGACACCATATCCTCGTCCTGTAAGGTGAACACCATCAAGAGAGAAAGCCCCTCCTGTCACAAACTTCGCTGTATATTTCACTCCGTCAAATGAAATTCCCGATTGACCGTTCAATTCAGTCATTTTAGCATTTGCATCTACAAAAGCCAATCCATAAGAGTCAGCCAGTGATTTAATCGAAGCATTATAAGCATCTGTTGCCGTTTTTACATAACCAGCCTCTGTTTTTGTCAATACATGTTGGTTTTGTAAAGGATAAGAAATTCCATACACATTTACCGGAGCAGGCACACCAGGTGCGGTAGTATTAATCACAGAACTTGTAGTAAGCAGGATATAATCATTTGGAGTAGCTTGTCTTGCCTGTCCAAAGATTTGTCCGAAAGCACCAGCCATCACCGGTCCTAAAGAAGGAGTTAAAGCTGCTGTAAGCTGAGCTGATAAATCCGCAAGAGCTACATCTTTAATTAAAACAGGATTGGAAGCAGTAGTAGAAAGAAGATTAATTCTATCTCCCGCACCAAAAGCCGTAAGCGCTTGCTTTAAAGGACCATATAAACTCGCATTAAGAGTTGCCAGGTTAGCCCCTAAAGCAGCTGGTGTCAAAGGATTGTAAGGAACTGTTGTAAAGAAAGGCACAGTAGTAACATAAGGGATGTTTGCAATAACCCCTTTAGTGGTCCCTACACTTTTAAGACCGTCCAAAACTCCTTTAATAGAACCCGCCACTACTGCCGGATCAGAAATATCATTTGATCTGTATGTAGCCGGGTTAGTATTTCCTGTCTGAACTGTAGCAGTAGTATATGTTGTAACTCCACCTGCAGTCTGAGAGTTTGTTCCTCCATTGGTAGCATAGGATAACACATCATTATTTCCTATCCAAAGAGAGAAGAATGTCGCTTTCTGAGCCATAGCATCAGCCAAAACACTTGTTGTGGCAGAAGAAGCAAATCTTACAAAATAAGGGTTAGCAGTTCCAAGTGGAAGACCCGCCTGGCTACCATATCCAGGTGCAACCAGATGGAATGACTTCGCGCCCGGCACCCCCATATTATTATAAGAACTGCCAGCAGGCAAAAGATCCAATGCCGCCGCCGGAGCACTTGGTACCGGAGCCGGGGATCCATTAACAATCTGAAGGTTTAATTTCCCAGGAAAACCAGGAAGGTTGTTAAATCCTCCTACATCATTAGGCATTAGAGGCTGTTTGAAATCTCCTCCACCCGCAAGTCTCATCTGTCCGGCAATCATACTCGGATAGGACTCATTCTGCCCACTACTGTATAAGGCACCGTCACGATATCCGGAAGTAAGAGAGTTTCCTAAAGAAATATATTTTGAAAAATCTGCGTCTCCTTTCGTTACAGGAATATCTTTCACATCTGCATCGAAATCTGTATTACAGCTCGTTACAGTGAAAAGAAGTGCAGAGACAGCAATTGTTGATATTATAATTTTTTTCATAGTCATTTAATTAAAAAGGATTATAAGATAAGCCTAGACCGAAGTAGAACGCTTTAGCTTTCGCCTGTCCGTAAAGCCCAAGAGCAGAGTTATTTACATCCCTAGCCTGAGGCATTGCATATCCTCCAGCAATATCAATCCCAAATTCTTTCAATTTGAATCCAACCCCACCAGTCACTACATAAGTATTAAATGAAGGCGTTTCAGGAATAAAGTTTTCATTGGAATAAGGAGATTCATCATAATAAGCCCCCAAACGTCCGTAAATCATATTCGTGAATGCATATTGAGTACCTAATCTGAATGTCTTGGAGTTTCTGAAATTCTTAGGATTTACAAGAACTGTCGGATCTGATGGATTGTTTGTTGCAAGAGGTGCATTGTCAAAATCCAATACCAGTTTACTATATCTTTCCCATCCATGATAGTTAAAGTCTGCAGAAACCTGCCATTTCGGAGTAACCTTATAAGTTAAACCAATGGTATATTCTTCAACCAATGGAAGAGTTGCTGAAAATCCGTCTTGTCCTGCTGCATTTAATTTTAACAGCGAGTAAGGAGACTGTGTAGGGAACTTGAATGTAGCTGTTCCGTTTTTAGCCTTCATGTCTATTGCTGAACGGTATGCAATACTTACATCCAACTTAGGGTCAGGTCTGAAATAGAAACCGAATCCATATCCATGTCCACTGGCTTTTTCATCATTGATGTTAACCTGTCCATTAAATTGTGTTACAGCTTTATCCCAGTCTACCTTTCCTCTTGCATAAATATAACTAGCACCAAAAGACAACCAAGGAGCCAGCTTCACAGAAACCATAGGCTGAAAATAAAAACTCTTCAGTTCCATTTTCTGTACCAATTCTTTTCCTTCCCAATTTTCCGGCCATTGAACAGTACTTCCAAAAGGTGTGGAAAAACTGAAACCTACGGAAAGCTTTTCTATGGGTCTATAAGTAATCGCTGCGTAGATAGGTGTTCCCAGAGGATTATCTGTTTCTGTGCTTTGTAAAGTATTTAAGTTTTGAAAAGTAACTTTATTACTTGCACCAAACCCTCCAGCCACTACACTCAGTTTGGAAGGGATAAATGACATACCCGCCGGGTTAAAGAATGTCACACTCGCGTCTTCGGCATGAGCACTAGTATGCGCCATTGCCAACTGTTTCACCCCCTGCAAAGAAACTCTGAAGCCCCCTGCGTAAGATAAAACCCCCGCCAATAAAGCAGTTGATACTAATATTTTTTTCATAGACTATTATTATATAACCCAAATATAAAGTTATTTTGAATACGTCTGTTAATATTTCCCAATATTTTAAACAATATACCTAAAGAAAATTATGTTTAAAATAACACTTTGAATAAAATAAACTATAAAATCATTGTTTTTAAACACTTAAGAGCATATAAAAACACATTCATTTATTTTGTTTAACATTAAACAACAAGGTTATTGAATATTTAAATATTTTAGAATTGCATAAAGATAAAAATACATAAATTTGCAAGATTATAAATAATAGTAATATGAGTTGTGGATGCAAAACATCCGGCGATTCTGCACATTCTTGCGGTCCCAAGAAGACTGCGAGTGGTTGTGAAAATGTAAATACCTGCGGGAATAGTTATAAATTAAGTGTTTTTGACTGGCTTTCTAACATCAACAATCCAGCACCTAACAGGTGTGATTTTGTAGAAGTTAGGTTTAAAAATGACAGGAAATCTTTTTATAAAAATGTAAATAATATCCCTTTACATATTGGTAGCGTAGTTACAGTAGAATCAAGCCCGGGACACGATGTAGGTGTTGTAAGCCTTACCGGAGAATTAGTGAAAATTCAGATGAAAAAGAAAAAATCATCTGAAGAATCAGCACTAAAAATATACAGACAAGCCAACCAAAAAGATCTTGAGGTATGGCAGGAAGCAAGAAAAAAAGAAGATGCAGTAAAACTTGAAGCAAGAAAAATTGCCCACAGATTAGGACTTGAAATGAAAGTCACAGACGTGGAATATCAAGGTGATTCTTCAAAAATTACATTTTATTATACCGCTGATACCCGAGTGGATTTCAGACAGTTGATAAAAGAATACGCCGGCTCTTTCAGAACAAAGATCGACATGAAACAGATCGGTTTCAGACAGGAAGCGGCAAAAGTAGGAGGTATAGGTTCTTGTGGACGTGAGCTTTGCTGTTCAACCTGGCTAACCGACTTCAGATCTGTAAACACCAATGTAGCAAGATATCAGCAGCTGAGTATCAACCCTCAAAAGCTGGCTGGACAATGCGGAAAGCTTAAATGCTGCCTGAACTACGAACTGGACAGTTATCTGGATGCATTAAGCAATTTCCCATCTTCTTCAACCGTTTTGGAAACAGAAAAAGGAAGAGCATTCTGTATTAAAATAGATGTCTTCAAAAAGAAAATGTGGTTTGCCTATGTAGACAGTTCTATTGCCTGGTATGATTTTGATATTGATCTTGTAAAAAAATTAATTTCAAAGAACAAAAGAGGCGAAAGAACGCTTCCTCTGGAAGATTTAAAACAACCTGACTCTCCTCTTCAAAGCATTGACCTTATTCAGGAAAACAATGTAGACCGTTTCGAAAAGAAAAACAGAGGAAACAGAAACAGAAATAACCAGAATAAGCCAAACAACCCTCAGCAGGGACAAGGGCAAGGGCAAGGACAGAAGAGAAACAGACCGGAAAGACAGGACAGACCGGAAAGATCTGAAAAGCCTGAAAATCCAAATGCTCAATCTGGAAATCAGCAGCCTAAACAACAAAAGCCTAATCCACAACAAAAACGTCCTGTGGAAAAGACAGAAAATAGTGCTGACTCTGAGAATAAGCCACAAACCAACCCTAATAAGAAGAAATTTAAAAAGAAATATCCTCCAAAAAAAGATAAAGATGCGTAACATTTTAGGATTATTTTCCCTTATCCTTTTCTTTAGCTGTACTTCTTCTTCAGGAGAAGATGTCATGATGAATTCCGTTGATAACAAATGGAATAAGAAAAGTGAGCAAAAATTTAATCTTGAAATTTCAGATCCGCAGAATCCTAAAAATATTATATTTGTTGTAAGGAATAATAACGATTATCCTTACAGCAATATAAGGTTCATTGTCAATTTCACCAATCTCCAGAACAAAAAAAAGGAAACCGACACCTTGAATTATGTTTTGGCAAAACCCAATGGAGAATGGCTTGGTACAGGCTTTGGTGATACAAAGGAAACGTTGTTTCAGTATAAATTGAATTATAAATTTCCAGGAAAAGGAAAATATGAAATCGGGCTGACTCAGGCTATGAGGAATGACAACCTTCCGGGAATTGAAGATATTGGGGTAAAATTAGAAACGGCTAAACCGTAATCATAAATGGAAGAAAACAGAAAAAATACAGGAAATAAAGGGAAAACTTTCCCTCTGCCTCCCAAGCAAAAGAAAAATACCTCTTGGAAAAAATGGGTTTCATTTATTTGGATTGGGCTCATTGCAGTAGTATTAGGAATTTCAGGCCTTTTCTTCGCTGTTTCTCAAGGTTTCCTTGGAGAAATGCCGGATGTAAAAGAACTTGAAAATCCGGATATCTTTGTCGCTTCTGAAATCATCTCTTCAGATGGCGTTACTCTGGGTAAGTTTGAAAAAGAAAAAACACAGCCTATTGTTTACAAAGATCTTCCTCCCTATCTTATTTATGCATTACAAGCTAAAGAAGATGAACGTTTTAAAGAACATTCAGGAATTGACCTATACTCTATTGCCAGAGCCGTTGCATACGGAGGGGGACGTGGAGGAGGTTCTACCATTACCCAGCAGCTGGCAAAGCTTCTTTTCACGGGAACGGCTTCTCAAAACAAAGTAGAAAGAGCTTTCCAAAAGCTTAAAGAATGGGTAGTAGCAGTAAGTCTTGAAAAGAGATATACAAAGGAAGAAATCATCACCCTTTATTTCAACAAATTCGATTTCCTTTTCAATGCAAACGGTGTTGAAATGGCTTCCAGGGTTTATTTTAATAAAAAAACCTCGGAGCTTACCCTGCCTGAAGCGGCAACTTTTGTAGCCATGCTTGAAAACCCAAGAAAAAACAATCCTTACCGATACCCTGAAAAGGCAAAGGAAAGAAGGAATGTTGTATTGGATCAAATGCAGAAAACCGGATATATTGATGCTGCTACGTATGAAAAAGCAATCAATACTCCTGTGGAAGTAGACTTCCACCCTATTAAAAGCATCACTGACGGATATTCCGCGTATTATAAGTTTTACCTGAGAAAGGAAATTGACAAATACCTGGCAGGATATGAAAAAGAAACCGGCAAAAAGCTAAACCTTTATAAAGACGGTTTAAAAATATATGTTACTCTTGATTCTAAAATGCAGAAGTATGCCGAAGAATCAATCAAAGAACACTTAACAGATCTTCAAAAGAGATTTGACGCTGAACAAAGAGGAAGAAAAAACAGACCATTCTACTATCTTACAGATAAACAGATCAGCCAGGTAATGCTTCAGGCCATGAAAAGAACCGGCCGATATAAGCTGTTAAAAGCTGATGGTATGCCTGAGGATTCTATTATGATGGAGTTTAAAAAACCTATCAAAACATCCCGATTTACATGGAGTGGAGAGGAAGAAGTGGAAATGTCACCTTGGGATTCTATCAGATACCACAAGCAGATTGCACAGGCTGGACTAATGTCTATGGTTCCGGGAACCGGAGAAATCAAAGCCTGGGTAGGAGGTATCGATTGGCAGCACTTCCAATATGATCATATCAAACAAGGTAAGAGACAGGTAGGATCTACCTTCAAGCCTTTCGTATACGCTACAGCAATCATGAAACTTGGAATGACCCCTTGTTCAACAGTTTCCAACGGAACTTATGACCACAATGGATGGCATGTTCCGGGAAGGGGAGGAATGCTTACTTTAAAAGACGGTTTAGCACACTCTCAAAACCCGATTGCAGCAAGACTGATTGAAATGACGGGCGTAGACGCAGTAATCCAGACTGCTAGAGATCTTGGAGTAACGGAAGACATCCCAAGAAACAATACAATTGCCCTTGGTTCATCAGATATTACCATCTATGAAATGCTAGGTGCTTACAGTACTTTTGCCAATTATGGAAATCACAACAAACCGGAAATGATCTGGAGAATTGAAGATGCCAACGGAAGAGTAATCAAAGAAGTAAATGTTGAGCCGAAAGAAGTCATGAACCCATTATACGCCTACACCATGATTGAATTAATGAAAGGTGTTGCACAGTACGGAACAGCTTCAGGAGAACTTGGAAGAAGAGGGATTTCAAAAGGTGTAGAGATTGCAGCCAAAACAGGTACCACACAGAACAACTCTGATGGATGGTTTATGGGGATTACTCCTAAGCTAGCAACCGGAGCATGGGTTGGATGGGAAGACAGAGCAACTCACTTCTTTGGAACCGGTGAAGGACAGGGAGCTAGAATGGCATTACCAATTTGGGCTATCTATATGAAAAAGGTATGGGCAGATAAAACCCTGGGAGTATCACCGGATGATAAGTTCATTAAACCTTCAGACTGGAAAGACGGTTGCTCAAACCTTAAGGGCTTAAGCGGAGGCTATGGAGATGATGGAAGTCTTCAAACAATCGACGAAATTAAAAACCCTAGAGCAGCAGACCCTACTCCTAAGAAAACTACAGAAAAGAAAGAGGAAAACATCAATGAGAATCTTCACTCTAACGATGAGGTAGATTTTAATAAATAAATTCTCTTTTAGAAATACACAAGACCTTTCAAATTATTGAAAGGTCTTTTCTTTTATAATTAATACCTTTGAGGTATGAATATCGAACGTATCAGACAGCCTTTCATCAAGAAATTTCCAGGGGATTTTTCCGGTAACCTTATACAGAGAAATACTCCCAAGGTTTTATTTGCTACCATTAGCCCAGCAGGATTTGATCATCCGAAATTAATAGCCTTCAACAAAACGCTTTCGGAAGAAATAGGAATAGGAGTTTTTGAAGAAAAAGATCTGGATTTTCTGGTTGGAAACAGACTTCCCGAAAACATTCAAACCTATGCCACAGCTTATGCCGGCCATCAGTTTGGAAACTGGGCAGGACAGCTTGGAGACGGAAGAGCGATTCTGGCCGGAGAAATTGAAAATGACTTAGGCAAAAAAACAGAACTGCAATGGAAAGGAGCTGGTGCAACCCCTTACTCGCGACATGCAGACGGAAGAGCCGTATTAAGATCTTCTGTACGGGAATATCTGATGAGTGAAGCAATGTATCACCTGGGAGTTCCTACTACAAGAGCCTTAAGTCTTGCTTTTACAGGAGAAGACGTGGTTCGTGATATGATGTATAACGGAAATCCTCAACTGGAAAAAGGAGCTGTGGTCATAAGAACCGCCGAAAGCTTTCTCCGTTTTGGACATTTTGAGCTCATGTCTGCCCAAGGGGAATATAAAACCTTACAGGAACTGGTAGATTTTACCATTGAGAATTATTTTCCTGAAGTGACTTCGTCAGGCATACAGAGATATAAAGATTTTTTTGAAAACGTCTGTACAAGAACTGCCAATTTAGCTGTTGAATGGTTCAGAGTAGGCTTTGTGCACGGAGTAATGAATACAGACAATATGTCTATCTTAGGACTAACCATAGATTACGGACCTTATTCAATGATGGATGAATACGATTTGAATTTTACGCCCAATACAACGGATCTTCCGGGAAGAAGATATGCTTTCGGAAAACAAGGTCAGATTGCCCAATGGAATCTCTGGCAGCTTGCCAATGCTCTTCATCCTTTAATTAAAGATGAGAAATTTTTAGAAGATACCTTAAATCATTTTGGTACCCATTTCTGGGAAAGCCACGATACAATGCTTTGTGCAAAATTCGGTTTTGATGAGTTGCTTAAAGATGATGAAGATTTTTTTACCAACTGGCAGGGTTTGATGCAGGAATTACAGCTGGATTACACTTTATTTTTCAATTATCTAGAAAAATCAACTTCAACTACTGATGTAAAAGACTTCTTTAACCGTGTTTCCTACAGTCTTGTGAATGATGAAAAACTGAAAAAACTCGAGGATTTTCTTAGTACATACAACTCCCGGCTAAGCCTAAACACTGTTTCAAGGGAACAGTCTTTAGCTATAATGAAAAAAACAAACCCTAAATTCACATTAAGAAACTATCTTCTCTATGAATGTATTGAAGAGATCAGTATTGGGGAAACAAGCATGCTTGAAAAACTAACAGATGCACTAGAAAACCCTTATGAGGAGAGGTATCCGGAGTTTTCAGCCAAACGGCCAAACAACTACGATGACATTACCGGATGTTCTACACTTTCCTGTAGTTCTTAGCAAAAAGTTAATATTTTTCTTCATATATTGAATAATCATTATGTCATTAAAATATTTTTACTAATTTTAGAAAAAAAATATTCTCATGAAAAGAACTCTATTATCTTTTGCATTATTAGCAAGCTTTTATAGCAGCGCGCAGACAGTACTGTCTGAAAGTTTTGAAGGAACCTTCCCCCCTACAGGATGGACAAGATCAGCAACTTTAGCCTCAAGACCATGGGGACCATCTAATGTAGCTAGTACTTTTCCATCAAGTGGAGCAGCAGCAGTAACAACCTATTCCATTAATGGAACGACTTCTGCTGCAATAGACTATTCAGCATCAAACAATGTTGCCAACCTGATAAGCCCATCTTTCAGCCTGGTAGGAACAACAAATCCTGCATTAAAATTTAAAGTGGTAGTAGGATGGTCTTATATGATCGATTTAGACAACGGAAACCTCATTGCACAGATATCAACAAATGGTGGAACCACATGGACAACTCTTTGGGATGAAGATACAGAAGCAGGTTTCACTGATGATGGAGATGGAAACGAAGCTACAGATTTATACAACACTGTACAAGTTCAAAAAGATTTATCTGCTTATGCCGGACAGGCAAATGTTCAAATCAGGTTTCAGTACACAGCAACAGATGCTGATGCAGTTTCTTTAGATGACGTTCAGGTTCTTACCAGCGGTACATTAGCCACTCATGAAGCCGTTTCAAAAAAAGCATCTTTAGACATCTATCCTAATCCTACTAAAGGAGAAATCAATATCAAAACTGATAAAAAAATAAAAGCTACTTCCGTTTTTGATATGACAGGAAAATCATTACTACAGACAAATTCCGAAAATCCAAATATATCTTCATTCCCAAAAGGGACATACTTAGTAAAGGTGGTATTTACGGACGGAAGTTCTTCTACAAGAAAAGTAGTAAAAAACTAAGCGATTTAAATTTATATAATCTTAGAAGCTCACCTGATATGGTGAGCTTTTTATTTTTACTTTTGCAAAAAATCTGACCCGTGTCTTTGATCAAAACAAAACTTATTCATTTTTTAAAGCTGGTATTTCCTTCCACTTATACAGAAGTGGCTGTTTTTATATTTTTTATCACCTGCTATGGAATCCTCGGATCTTACATAGCACTCAACTACAGAATAATATTTGACAGCAGAATTCCATGGGATGCGTACTTTAGTTTTGATAACAAATCCATCCTTATGACCGGAGGAAGCTTCGAGAGACACCCCCTGTCCTATTATTTTTTCAATTGGATCAGAGAATTTTCACTTTTTATTTCAGGAGGTAAAATGGATGCTAATTTCAGGCTTACACTGGCATGGTTCAGCAACATCATCATCACATTGAATATTGTTCAGGTTTTTAAATACTTAAAAAATATTATCAGACTTCCTTTACCGCTTAATGTACTCATCATCCTGTTTTTTGGTGTTTTTTCAACGAATATCATCCTGTCGTTCACTCCTGAAAACTTCACTTACACTCTATTCTTACTTAGCCTATACAACCACTATGCGGCCATCAAACTAAGAAAACAGGAAAAAACACCTACAGCAGCGTTATCACTGGCAGTCATTAGCATTGGAGGCCTTACTATAACCAATCTTGTCAAGGTTTTTATTCCGGTATTTTTTGAAAAAGGTCTTTTCAGGGATTGGAGGAAAGTAGGTAATGCAGTACTAAGGGGAGCTATCGCCATTATTTGCTATGCACTACTCTATCTGAACCGAATTGATTTTAAGTATCAGAATATCTTTTCAAAAACCAACCAACAGTATGAAAAATTCTCTAATGTAGAATCCATACCCACCTGGGATATGATCCTTTCTTTCTTTTTTGGCGGTAATATTTTATTCCCAAGTTTTATCATCTCTGACAAACACAATATGAAAGGCTTTTCCTTTAAAGCACTTTATATGGAGTCGTATTCATCAGTGTTTTCATATATTTTCGTAGGAATATTACTGGCACTGATAAGTTGGAGTTATTGTAAGAATTTTAAAAACAAATGGGTCCAGATTATTATGATCTCATTTTTTGTTGATATGATCATCCACTGTGTTATGAGATTCGGTCTTCACACCTCTTACATCTATGGAGGACACTTTGTTTTTGTCTACCCACTGCTCATAGGATGGCTTTTCTATGCTTACAGATCATCACCCAGAATATCAGCATTTTTAACATTGACCGTTGCTCTGCTGTTTGTTTACCTGCTGACCAACAACTGGTATAGAATGTCCGAGTTTTTCTGGTTCCTGGAAACTTATTACCAATAAAAAAGGCTGAGAATAGTTTCTCAGCCTTTTTAGTATTTGAAATCAAATCTCCTTTATTTTGCTTCCGCACAGAAAATTCTGTACTGTACAGCAACTGCAGATTTGAAATATTCTCTGATTTTTGAAAGATCACCTGCAGCACTTTGTTTTGTAAAGTAACTTCCAGCTAAAATTTTATAATTTGGTCTTAAAGAAGCATCCGTTTCCACCTTAAGATTGGGAAATCTTTTTCTGAAATAAGCCTTCACCTCATTAGCTTCCTCATTGCTTTTCACTGTTGTAATCTGAATTTTAAATCCTAAAATTCTAGGATTTTTTTTACAAATCTCAGCATTGGTAAGCTCTCTATTTGGAACATAAATTTTAGGTGGCTTCGTCATGCCTCCAGTAGAAATGCCATTATCGGTATTATTAGAATCTTTAGTTGGAACATTGTTCGCAACTTTGGAACATTTACCTTCAATTCCTTCCAAGGCAGCATTAATTTTTGAATCCATTGTCATGACAAGCTCCGTTCCCGAAAGCGTATCCTTTTTAACAACTTGCTGTGCTTCAATATTATAAAATCCTAATAATGATAATATTGAAAATATTTTGATCAGATTTCTCATTTAAACTTGTTTCCGCAAATTTATACAAATTAAAAAACTATACCAAACAGGTTATTTAGAATCAATACAAATTAACCTTAAATGACATTTTCCCCTTTTTATATGCCGTTAAATTAGTGTTAAAAATATTATTTTTGCGGGATTGATATGTTCAATAATTTTACTAACATAAGATAATTTAAATGATTAGTTGGAGAAAGCATTATAAAAAAACGTTGATCGCAATAGGCTTATTGCTATCAACCAGTGCTTCATTTTACGGGCAAGACGGCGATCCTAAAAACGGAGAGAAACTTTTCAAAGCGAATTGTACTGCATGCCACGCGCTGGACAAACAGGTTATTGGACCACCATTAAAAGGGGTTGTAGAACGTGTAAAGACAGAGGGCGGTGTAGACAAAGATTGGCTTCACAAGTGGATCAAAGACAACAAAGCTCTTAGAGCTTCTGGGGATAAATACGCCAATGAGATTTTTGAAAAGTATAATAAGACTGAGATGTTACAGTTTCCTAATCTTACAGAGAAGGATATTGATGACATTTTAGCTTTCACTACTAATCCTCCGGCTCCGGAAGAGAAAAAACCGGAAGCAACTCCTGCAACTGGCGCAGCCGCGGCAGCACCTGCAGACAAAACTACTACAAACATTGTCATCATTTCTCTTTTAGCGATTGCAGGTTTATTAGTTTGGATCTTGGTAAAACTAAGACAACTGGTAACACTGGGTCAGTCTGAAGAATTAGCGGGTCTTAATGAAACAAGAGTTCGTTCGTTCAAGGAAATGTATGAGAAGTTCCACTACGTAGGTAAGATAGCTTTAACTATTCTGGCTATTCTTGCAGCTTACGGAGTATGGAACTGGTTAATGTGGATCGGGGTGTACAAAGGGTACAAACCAGAACAACCTATCTACTTCTCTCACAAAATTCACGCTGGAGAACAGAAAATTGACTGTCAGTTATGTCACTCTAGTGCTAAATACGGGAAAGTATCTGAAATTCCTTCTATGAACGTTTGTATGAACTGTCACAGAACAATTTCTGAATACAACGCAGATCACTACATGGAGCCAGGAAAAGACAAGGCATTCTATGACGGAGAAATCCAGAAGATCTATGCTGCAACAGGTTGGGATCCTGCAAAACAACAGTACACAGGAAAAACACAGCCGGTTGAATGGACAAGAATCCACAACATGCCAGACTTCGTGTACTTCAACCACTCTCAACACGTAGTAGCTGGTGAGCAAGCAATCATCAATTCTTTCAACAAAAAGAATCCAGACAACAAAATTGATGTTGTATGTAAAGCTTGTCACGGAAAAATTGATACAATGAATGTTGTTCAAATGGCTAACGACTTTACTATGGGATGGTGTATTGAGTGCCACAGAACTACTGAAGTTGATATGAACAACGGTTATAATAAAGAGTACTTCAAGAATCTACATGACAAGTTGAAAAAACAATATCCTAAGGATGGAGGTAAAATCACTGTAGATGCTATTGGAGGTCTTGAGTGTGGTAAATGTCATTATTAATAACTAAAAAATTAGAAGTATAAATGGCTTCAAACAAAATACAATTCAGAAGTATTCATGAACTTAAAGATCCAGCTTTAAATAATAAGCTGGCTCAGAAAGAGTTTCAGGAAGAAATTCCGGTAGAAGATTTCCTTGGAGATGCTGAGAACAACGGATCAAGTACTTCAAGAAGAGATTTCCTAAAGCTTTTAGGATTCTCTACAGCAGCAGTTACATTAGCTGCCTGCGAAGCTCCGGTAATCAAAACAATTCCTTATGTGGTAAAGCCACATGATATTATTCCGGGAGTACCCAATTATTACGCTTCCACTTATTTTGATGGTTTCGACTTTGCCAGTGTTTTAGTAAAGACTCGTGAAGGTAGACCTATCAAAATTGATCCAAACCCAGCAGCTGGTGATTTAGGTAAAACTAACGCAAGAGCTCAGGCAAGTGTACTTTCTCTTTATGATAATGATAAAGTAAAGCAGCCTAAACTGGATGGTAAGGACGAAACTTTCGATAAAGTAGACAGCTTTGTTCTTAAAGGATTGGAAGATGCGAAAGCTGCAGGTAAAAAGATTGTGCTTTTGTCACACTCTTTTGCTTCACCAACTTTCAAAAAGCTATTTGCTGAATTCAAAGCAAAATATCCTACAGCAGAATTAGTAACCTATGATGCTTTCCCTTACTCTGCGTCTCTGGATGCAGCTCAGGAAGTATTCGGACAGAGAGCATTACCAGTATATGACCTTAAAGGTTCTGAATTGGTAGTTTCTTTCCAGGCTGATTTCTTAGGAGACTATAATGCTTCAAGCTTAGAAACTTCTTACGCAGCAGCAAGAAAACCAGGTCCAAACATGTTGAGACACATTCAGGTGGAATCCAATATGTCATTGACAGGTGCTAATGCTGACTCAAGATACAGATTAAAGCCAAGTGCTGTAAACAAAACTTTAGTTGAAGTTTACAATGCAATCGTAGGTGGTGGTACTTCTGATAAGACGGCTACTGAAATTGCTAACGAACTTAAAGCAAAAGGCAGCAAAGCTGTTGTTTTAGCTGACAGTTCTAAAGGAGCACAGGTTTTAGCACACTTAATCAACCAAAAATTAGGTTCAGTAGCTTTCACTGGTAAAGCGAACTTCCTGAAAGAATTTGATAAAGCAAGATATCAGGAATTCTTAGGATGGGTAAATGCTGGTCAGGTTGGCGTATTGATCGCAAACAATGTAGACCCTATCTACTCTCATCCAAAAGGAGAAGATTTCAAAAAATCTTTATCAAAAGTTGCTTGTGTAGTAGCTGTTGCTGATAAGAAAAATGAAATGTACAAAGCAGCAAAAGCTGTAATTCCTGTAGCTAACTGGCTAGAATCTTGGGGTGATATTGAACCTCAGACAGGCGTATATTCATTAATGCAGCCTACGATCCAGAAAATCTATAAATCAAGACAGATTGAAGAATCTTTATTGGTTTGGAAGAATGGAAAAAACAATGCTGCTAATAACTACTACGATTATTTAAAAGCTAGCTCAGCTTCTATCTTAGGTGCTACTTCTTTCAATAAGGCTTTATATAACGGTATCGTTACTTCTAACAACGCAACAACATTATCTTATGCAGGTGGAAACGCTGCACAGGCGGTTGCTGAATTAGGAAACTTTAAAGCTTCTGAATTAGAATTGGTATTATATACTAAGACTTCAATGGGAGATGGTACTCAGGCAAACAACCCTTGGTTGCAGGAATTACCGGATCCTCTTACCAGAATGTCTTGGGATAACTACTTGACAATTTCTCCTAAAGATGCAGAGAAATTTGCGATTGATAACGATCTTAATGCAAGAATGCAGTTGGATGGTTCTATCGTAAACCTTACTGTAAACGGAGTAACAATAAAAGATGTTCCTGTATTCATTCAACCTGGTCAGGCAGAAGGATCTGTAGGTCTAGCGCTTGGTTATGGTAAAAAGAACTCAGGAGCTACTGCAGATACAGGGGTAAATGCTTATCCATTATTTGATGGTTCTAACCTGGCTCTTTCAGGAGTTAAGATTGAAAAGACAGGAGAAGATCACGAATTTGCAGGTATCCAGCTTCAAAACACCTTAATGGGACGTTACGAAATTGCTAAGGAAGTTCCTTTAGCTGAATTCATCAACGTACCTTTTGATGACGAGCACAAAGGATGGAACAAGCCTTTGGAATACCACACAATCAGTGGAGCACTTCCAGCAAGAAAAATTGACCTTTGGGATGCTTTTGATGATACAGATGGTCCTCACTTCAACTTATCTATCGACTTAAACTCTTGTACAGGTTGTGGAGCTTGCGTTATTGCATGTCAGGCTGAAAACAACGTTCCTGTAGTAGGTAAAGAAGAGGTAAGAATGTCCAGAGATATGTATTGGTTAAGAATTGACCGTTACTATTCTTCAAGACAGAAAGTAGAGGTATATGAAGGATTAAAAGAAGGAATGGCTGTACCAGAATTATACGGTACTGCTTTCAATAAAGAAGGAGGTGCACTAAATCACCCTGCAGACAATCCGGATGTAATCTTCCAGCCTGTAATGTGTCAGCACTGTAACCACGCTCCATGTGAAACTGTATGTCCGGTAGCGGCTACTTCACACGGTAAGCAAGGTCAAAACCATATGGCTTACAACAGATGTATCGGTACCAGATATTGTGCAAACAACTGTCCGTACAAAGTAAGACGTTTTAACTGGTTTACGTATAACCTAAATGACAAGTTCGACTTCAACATGAACAACGATTTAGGAAGAATGGTACTTAACCCAGACGTAGTTGTAAGAACTAGAGGGGTAATGGAGAAATGTTCACTATGTATTCAGGAAACTCAGGCTACTATTTTAGCAGCTAAGAGAGACAACAGAAAAGTAACAGATGCTGAGTTTAAAAACTCTTGTGCTTGTGCTGCTGCTTGTTCTACTGGAGCAATGACGTTCGGAGACATGAATGACAAAGAATCTGAAGTTAGAGATTTATATTCTAGCAACAGAAGATATTATTTACTAGAGGAGATCGGAACCAAACCAAACGTGTTCTATCATACTAAAGTAAGAAACAGAGTAGAAAAATAAAGTTTAAATAATAAATAGGTAAAAAATGTCAGGACATTACGAAGCTCCGATAAGGGAACCTCTGATTATTGGTCACAAAACTTATCACGATATCACAGAAGATATTGCACGACCTATCGAAGAAAGAGCAGGTAAATTATGGTGGATTTCATTATATGCTGCGCTAGTTCTATTCATCTATGGATTCGGCTGTATCGCTTATACTATCGGGACAGGTATTGGAGCATGGGGGCTTAACAGAACTATTAACTGGGGTTGGGATATTACCAACTTCGTATGGTGGGTAGGTATCGGTCACGCCGGGACCCTAATCTCAGCAGTATTATTATTATTTAGACAGAGATGGAGAATGTCTGTAAACAGATCTGCAGAGGCGATGACGATCTTTGCGGTTGTACAGGCAGCAATCTTCCCTGTAATTCACATGGGTAGAGTTTGGGTTGGATACTGGGTATTCCCTTTACCAAACCAGTTCGGTTCTCTTTGGGGGAACTTTAACTCTCCTCTATTATGGGACGTATTTGCGATCTCAACTTATTTCTCAGTATCAACTGTATTCTGGTTTATGGGATTAATCCCTGACTTTGCAATGATCAGAGATAGAGCAAAAACTCCTTGGACTAAGAAGATTTATACTTTCTTAGCTTTCGGTTGGGGTGGTAAAGCAAAACACTGGCAGAGATTCGAAGAACTTTCTTTGGTTCTTGCAGGTTTAGCAACTCCACTTGTATTCTCGGTACACACAACGGTATCTTTTGACTTCGCAACTTCAGTTATTAAAGGATGGCACTCTACAATTTACCCTCCTTACTTCGTAGCTGGTGCGATCTTCTCAGGATTCGCAATGGTACAGACCCTATTGTTGATCGCTAGAAAAGTTTGTCACCTTGAAGATTATATTACCATGTATCATATCGAAATTATGAACATCGTAATCGTTTTAACAGGGGGTATGGTAACGGTAGCCTATGCTACTGAATATTTCATCGGATGGTATTCTGGATCAAGATTTGAAGACTTTACGTACCTTTCACCAGGTGCTGCAGTAGGACCTTACTGGTGGGCTTTCTGGTCATTGATTATCTGTAACCTTGTTGTTCCTGCATCTTTCTGGTTCAAGAAAGCAAGAACCAATATTATCTGGACATTCATTGTTGCATTGATCATTAACATCGGTATGTGGTTTGAGCGTTTCGATATCATCGTTATCAACCTTTCAAGAGATTACTTACCAGGATCTTGGACTATGTTTAAACCAACGATCATTGATGTGGGTGTATACTTAGGAACAATCGGATTCTTCTCTGTATTATTCTTATTATACGCAAGAACATTCCCTGTAATTGCACAGGCTGAATTAAAATCGATTCTGAAAATTTCAGGTGAAACTTATAAAGCAAAAGAAGGAGATGAGCACCACTAAAATTGTATACGGACTTTATGCTGACGACGACGATTTAATGAACGGCGTTAAAGCATTCAACGATAAAGGAATCAAAATAAACGAAGTATATACTCCGTTTCCGGTTCACGGACTAGACAAAGCTTTAGGATTAAAGAAAACAAGAATTTCTGATGCGGCCTTTCTATATGCTCTTTATGGTGTTACTATCGGTGCTACGGTTACCTGGTATGTAATGAACCATGACTGGCCTCAGAATATTGGTGGTAAACCAGCTTTTGACTGGGCACACAATATGCCGGCATTCGTAGTTCCAATGTTCGAATTAATGGTATTCTGTGCAGCTCACATGATGTCTTTAACTTTCTTAGTTAGAAACAAAATGTATCCCGGAGCTCCTGCTCAGAACCCGGATCCAAGAACTACTGATGATAAATTCATGATGGAATTTGTAACTGAAGATGTAGAATCTGTAAAACAGTTACTTATTGAAACTGGAGTTGAAGAAATAACTGTTAAAGATGCTTAAAATGAAAAAGAATGTATTAAAAATTACAGCAGTTTTAGGTTTAACTACAGTTTTACTTAACTCTTGCGGACCAAAAGACAATGCGCCATTGGTATATTTCCCGGACATGTATTTCCCGGTAGCTTATGACCCATTGATGAAAGCTCAGGATGCATACTCAGATCATGAGAATGAAATCCCTGCGTTTGTAAAAAACAGCTTTGCAACTGGTCTTGCTCCCGTAGAAGGTTCAGTGGCTCAAAATAAAGACGGAATCTTTGAAGAAGGTTTACTTCCTAAAAATGTAGATCAATACAATGCAGGATATGACGCTTCCAAGAAGATGACAACTTCTCCTCTTAATCCGGCAAACGCTGATAAAGATATTGAAAGAGGAAAAATGTTGTTTGACCGTACTTGTGCTGCATGTCACGGAACAGGAGGTGATGGACAAGGTCCAATCGTACAAACAGGTGCTTTCTCTGGTGTACCGAACTATGCTGATAGAGAAATTACTGTAGGATCTGTTCATTATGTATTAACAAACGGTAGAAATGCAATGGGATCTTATGCGGGACAATTGAACGCAGGAGACAGATGGAGAGTGGCAATGTATGTGATGAGTGCTTTCAAAAAAGGAGCAGCAGCACCGGCAGCAGCTACAGCAGCGGCGCCAGCAACTGAAACGACTACCGAAACTAAAAAATAAGAAAAGAAATGTATAGTTTTTCACCAAAATTAAAATCAACTTCTATAATACTTCTTGTTGTAGGTTTAGTTCTGTTTGGTATTGGTTTCTTTATGAATAAAGGACTTTCTACTGAGAAAATAGAACAAATGATGGAAGCTGTTCATGCTTCAGGTCATAATGCTCCTACCCACTCAAGTGAAATGGTTGGACCACAGGATCACGCAGCTCATTTAGAGCATGCTGAGCTTCAGGTTCACAACCAGCCATTAGCATCGCTGCACTTTGTAGCTGTCTTTTTCTTTGGAGTAAGTTGTGCTGTATTGTTTTTCTACTGTATTCAGCATGCTGCCCACGCTGGTTGGCCAATTATTATTACAAGAGTAATGGAAGCTATTGCTTCTTATATTCCTTACGGAGGTGCAATTCTGGTTATTATGATGATATTGAATATCACTCACAATGGCCACCTATTCCACTGGATGGATCCGGAATTAACGAATCCTGAATCGGCACACTTTGACGTAATTTTATTCGAAAAGAAAAGATTCTTAAATATACCTTTCTATGCTATCAGAACGATCATTTATGTAGTAGGTGCTTCATTCTTTGCATGGAAACTGAAAGCTCAGTCTAAAAAAGTAGATGAAACTAAATCTAAAGTTGAGTATCAAATGCTTTACAGATGGGCAGTAGGATATATTGCATTCTTCGGATTTGCTTCTGCTGCTTGGGCTTGGGACTGGTTGATGTCTATTGACCCTCACTGGTATTCTACAATGTATATCTGGTATTCAATGGTTAGCTGCCTTTCAAGTGGTATTGCTGTAATCATTCTATTAAGTGTTTATCTTAAGAAAAATGGTTTCTTACCACAGTTCAATGACAACCACTTACACGATTTAGGAGTATTCCTTTTCGCTACAAGTATGCTTTGGACATATACATGGTTCGCTCAGTTCATGCTTTACTGGTATGCCAACGTTCCGGAAGAGGTTAACTACTTCTTTGGAAGATTCCAACACTATGGAACTACATTCTTGCCAATGCTTATTGTAAACTTCTTATTACCACTATTGGTATTAGTGAGCAGCAGCATCAAGAGAAACTACAAAGTAGTAACGGTAATGGCTGTAGTAGTTATTTTAGGACACATCCTAGATTACTTCAACATGGTAATGCCTGGAACGGTAGGACCATACTGGAACACTCCTGAAGTATTCTTATTAATCTTGGGAGCTCTCCTATTCGTAGTTGGATTGTTTATGTTTACTGTACTTTCTGCTTTATCTAAATTGAAGCTGATCCCTACAGGAAACCCTTACTTACACGAATCTGAAATTTATGAGTATCCTTTCTAAGGACTTGTAACAAAATAAAATTATAAAAGACTGATTGTTAAACGATCAGTCTTTTTTTATGCCGTCAGCCCAATTGCTGCCCTTTTAAGATTCATTTCCTGCATATTCATAAGCCTGATGACTAACCCCAATAACAGTATTATGAAAAAAGTGTATCTGGTTTACCTGCTATTCTGTATGGTCTCCATTTTTACCCATGCCCAGACCATTACTTTCGTTTCCGAAAAAAGCAACATTCCTCTTCCAAAGGTTTCGGTTTTCGGCAGAGACGGTAGTATACTCGCCTACTCTGATATTGATGGGAAAATTGATAAACAATCCTTATCCCCGGCTCAGGAAAAATTCCAGCTGGTCTATAATAATTTTCTGGTGGCCACACTCTCCTATTCAGATTTTGACCAGCCTGTTATTAAGATCAATGATCAGGTAAAAGAAATAGAAACGGTAGTCATTAAAAATAATAAACCTGCAAAATATATCCTTATCAAAGGGAATTTTAATTCTTATGTTACGGTCAACAATAAACTGAATGCCTATGCCGATGGAATTGTAACCTATACTTTCGATAATAAAACGAAAAAGCTAAAAAGCAGTCATGTGGAACAATATCGAGTGTACAGACTTATAGATCCTAAGAAAGAAAAGAACCAGACCGCTTTTTGGGATTATGGAAGCTCATTAGGAATTCCCAATATGAAAAAAGTGGGAACCCTTGATGAATATAAAAAGAAAAACATAAAAATCAAGGAACTTAAAGGCAGCAGCAAAGATGAAATTGAGGTTACCGGTGAATACCTGCAGCAAAAAGAATTTGCCCTATTCGGATTCCGTTTTTTTGATCTGAGAGGAATTCAGAATATCGCTTTTGAAAAGAATTCTCAAAAAACACTCAAAGATCTACTGGAATTTAATGAAATCCTTTTTATTAAATTAAAACATAAAAGTGAGGAAAACTACAATCAGGTTATTTCCTACCAAAACTTTTATCCTTCAGAAATGAACTTCAGTGATAGTAATGATATGGATCAAGTAAAGTTTAATAAAGACTATAGCAACTATAAAACCCAGTATTGGCAGGATCCGTCATTCCCTAATATGCAGACTATCTTTAGTTCATTTTTTAAGGACGATTTGAAGGAAAAACAAAATAAAAAATAAAATCCACTATTAATAAAGGTTTTATTAAATTTGCAACAAACCAAATAAAAATGAAAAAGTTTTCTTTTCTACTTGTTTTCAGTCTGTTGCTTTTTACAGCATGTAAGAAAGATCATGTAGATGCTACGAATACTAAAACGCTGCAGTCAAGTATCAATGATATGACCTCCAGCTTATCAACCATTAAACAGATTAAGTTTAATGAAGCTCTTTATATCCTTAAGACATTCGGTGTAGAAGCAGATGGGGATGTGAACGAGCTAAAAGCACTTGGAAAACTGATTGACGGAAAAAAAGTGCCTGAAATCCTGACACTGGCAGACGAAATTGCACAGAAAAACGGAATCGAATGGGCAAGTACCAGCCCGCCTTCATTGGGAGAAATGAATATCTTCGGAGATGATAAAGCTAAAGAAAGTGATCCTAATGATGTAAAAGCAGGAGCACTAAGCCTTGTTACAAGGCC
This sequence comes from Chryseobacterium sp. YR221, assembly GCF_900176315.1. Classification (NCBI taxonomy): domain Bacteria; kingdom Pseudomonadati; phylum Bacteroidota; class Flavobacteriia; order Flavobacteriales; family Weeksellaceae; genus Chryseobacterium; species Chryseobacterium sp. YR221. The sequence goes on along the minus strand of NZ_FWXM01000004.1, from coordinate 145,214 downwards.
CATGGGTGATGACGGAGCAGGAGCTCCTACCTCTATCCAGATCGTTCCAAGACTTGTAGATGCTGCAGGAAATCCGGTATCATTTACAGGAGCAGGGCTAGAGGTAACACTGGAGGTTTTCAGCAACGGAGTGAGACTTTCTACAGCCAAAAACCTGATGCAGGATAATAACTTTAAAGGATTTAACCTTAAATTCTCCTCTATTCCGGCGGCAAAAGTAGTTGATAATAAAATAGACATCACTGTTTCAGTAAAAACAACGGCAAAAACATTCAAGATGTCAAAAATAGGGCTTGATGTAAATGCTGCTGCCCTGAAAGTGCCTGCTGTTCCTAAAACGGATACTACAGCAGTAACTCAGCAGCCAAGCGCTGTGGTAGATCCAAATAATCCTTCAACTACACCCACCACTACAGAACCAGGTACTGCAACTCCAACAGCACCGGCAGCTCCAAAGCAACCTACCGCAGACCCTAAAAATACAGTAAGCAAGTTTTTGAATAGTGTAAGCTCTCAAAACTTAAAAGCAGCATATGATGCCTCCAATAACCCAAGCTGGGGAAGCTATGAGTCTTTCTCAAACCCTACTTCAGGTTTTGGATCTGTAAAAAATGTAAGCGTAAAGAACATCACGACAAGCGCTACCAATCCTAACGGAGCCAGTGTCAATGCAACGTATGATGTAACCGATAAAAACGGTAAAACGACTTCATTAAAAGTAACTTTCGGACTTAAAAATGTAAACGGAGACTGGAAAATTTCCAGCTATAAAATAAACCCATAAATGGCTTCAGCAGAACTGATCAAAAGACTAGAAGAAACAATTGAAAATTTCCCTGACTTTCCAATACCAGGAATACAGTTTAAGGATATTTCACCCATTTTTTTAGACCCAAAACTATATGAAGATGTAATAGCCGATTTGGTTACCTTCAGCAAAGGAAAAATAGACGCTGTATGCGGAATAGAAAGCCGAGGTTACCTTTTTGGAATCGCCATTGCAGTAGCATTGGAAGTACCTTTTATTCTCATCAGAAAAAAAGGAAAACTTCCGCCCCCAATTATTTCAGAGAAATATGACCTGGAATATGGTACTGCTGAAATAGAAACCCGTGAAGGGCAAATCAAGAAAGGACAGAGAATACTGATACATGACGACCTTTTGGCTACCGGAGGGACTACCGAAGCAGCAGCCAAATTGGTGGAAAAACAAGGAGCAATCGCTTCTCAGTTCAGTTTCCTTATTGGTTTAAAAGGCCTGGGAGGAAATGAAAAACTTGAAAAGTTCGGTGCCGAAATCTATCATATCTTAGAATACTAAGGACTTTATAGCATAAATTATCCGACTCCGCTCTGCAGGACAACATCAACAAAAGGTTGGTTTAAAAAAGTCTTGCAGAGCGGAGTCGAAGCATTTTTATGATAAACAGATACTATTTCATAACATTTGCATAATAATACTGATAAAGTATTTTGTAAATCATTCAGAAACAATTAAATTTGCAGTTCAATTTTTAAAAACTTATGGCAAAATTGGGAAAGAATGCTCAGAATGAGCAAGAAGGTAAAGAAACGGTTGAGTTCTTTAAAGACCTTGACAGAGAGGCTTTAAACACTGAGAGATTTCTTGAAAAATATTCAAAACCTTTAGGGATTGTATTTGGAGTTTTAATCTTAGGAGTTTTAGGATTCTTCGGATACAAGCAATTTGTAGTTGCTCCTAAGAATGTTGAAGCTGTAAAAAGTTTCCTTGCTGCTCAAAAAAACCTTGTAGAAGGTAAAGATAAAGAAGCTTTAGGTGGAAAATCTGCTGCAAATCCTGGTTTTGTAGGTACATACAATGATTATTCCGGGACTAGTGTAGGACAACTTTCTGCTTACAATGCCGGATTATTGAAATTTAAAGAAGGAAAATTCCAGGAATCTTACGACCTTTTAGATAAGTTTTCATCTGATAACAAAACGTTAATGGCAATGAAATACGGAGCTATGGCGGATGCTAAATCAGGTCTTAACAAAAACGATGAGGCTTTAGCTTTATTGGATAAGGCAGCAACAGCGTCTAATGATCCTTACACTACTTATTTCTTCACAAGAAAAGCAGGGATCGTAGCTTTAGGATTAAAGAAAAATCCGGAAGCTAAAAAATACTTCTCAGCAATTGACGAGAAATATCAGGACTATGACAACGGAATGTCTGATTCTTATATTGAAATGACTAAATATTATTAAAAAATGGCAACAGTTAATCTTTCCGATTACAAGCCACTTCATATAACTAATGCCGAAGATTTTTCTATCGGCATTGTTTTTTCTGAGTGGAATGACTTTGTAACGTACAATCTTCGTGATGCAGCTTTAGAAATACTTGAAAAAGAAGGGGTAAAACCTGAAAATATCAAACTTTTTCCTGTTCCCGGAGCTTTTGAATTGAACTATGCAAGCATGCAGCTTTGCAAAGAAAGAAAATATGATGCAGTGATATCCATCGGATGTGTGATCCGTGGGGAAACCCCTCACTTCGACTATGTGTGCTCTGCAGTAGCACAGGGAATCAAAGACTGTAACATCATGACGGATACTCCTACAATATTCTGCGTATTGACTGACGACACCAAAGAACAGTCTATTGCCAGAAGTGGTGGTGACTTAGGAAACAAAGGCGTTGAAGCAGCAGTAACCGCTTTAAGAATGATTGATTTCAAAAAGAAATTATCAGATAAAAAAGGAAATATCGGATTCGGACATTCCTAATTTGATTCCCCCTTCACGATACACAGGACTATTTTTAATAGTCCTTTTTTATTGAATCGATGCAAAAACATATAGAACAGTTGAAAAATAAATAGACTGAAAATTTATTTTTTCAATTCATAAATCTTACTCATAAACGCTATATTTTTATTTTTTTTTGTTAAAAGTTAGACACAAAAACTATCTTTGTGTAAACTACTATAGACAGTATCTCTATGTTTTTAAAAAAAATAAAACCGTTCCTATATTTAGGAGTTTTCTATCTTATTATTTCGTTAATAATAAGGACAGTCTTCTTTTTTCACCCTATTACCACAGCTAGTTTTGGGTTTTTTGAAATAATAAAAGTCTTGTTAGTTGGTCTTTTGAATGATTTCTTTGTCTTCATACTGGCCAGTGCATTACTGGCACTCTACTTTTTATTTCTCTCCAATTCAAAATATAAAAAGCCCTACGGCTATATTATTTTTGGGATATTAGTCTTGTTTTTCCTTTATATATGGCTCATTCCGAACAATATTTTCAAGCAGTACGGAGGTTCTGTAACAGAAGTTGCGCTAGCGTTTGTAGGAATAAAGACTTTTTTCTTTGGGCTCATGCTCTTCCTTCCCACTCAAAGGATTAAGATTCGTAACACATTATACTTTATTACCCTTTTATTATATGTACTTTCCATCATCTTTAATGGAGTAAGTGAATACTTCTTCTATAATGAATTCGGAGTACGTTATAACTTCATAGCAGTAGATTATCTGATTTACACCAATGAAGTGATTGGGAATATTATGGAAAGCTACCCTGTAGTTCCATTATTTTCAGCAATACTTATAGTAACCTTATCTATTACCTGGTTCATTTATAAAAAAACAAAAAATGAGCTTCTGGAACTTCCCAATTTCAAAGAAAAAATGATTTTGCTGGGCTCCTATGCTGTTCTTTGTGGAATTAGCTTATTAGTGATCCCATCATTAATGCAGATAAAGTCTGACAATGTTTTTGCGGATGAAATTGAAGCGAATGGAATTCCTAAGTTCTATTGGGCCTTTACCCATAATGAGCTCGATTATTTCCAGTTTTATTCACAGATCAATCAACAGCAGGCAGAAAAGAATTTCTTAAGCCAGTATTCGCCGCCTGTACTGGCAAGGAATATTGTGGCTGAACAGCCCGAGCTAAAGAAAAATGTAGTCCTGATTTCCATAGAAAGTCTTTCTGCAGATTTTATGGAGCATTATGGAAATACTCAAAAAATCACCCCGTTCTTAGACAGTCTGGCAGAGAAGTCATTGATGTTCACGAATCTCTATGCTACAGGAAACAGAACCGTACGCGGTCTGGAAGCTTTAACTCTTTGTATTCCTCCTACAGCAGGAGAAAGTATTATTAAAAGAGATGATAACAAAAACAAATTTACAACAGGAAATGTTTTCAAGTCTAAGGGCTATGATGTTAAGTTTCTCTATGGAGGATACAGCTATTTTGATAATATGCAGGACTTCTTCGGAGGAAACGGGTATGGTATTGTAGACCGAAATAATTTTAAACCTGAAGAAATCAGTTTTGCCAATGTTTGGGGTGTTGCTGATGAAGATATGGCTAAAAAAGCAATCCAGGTGATGAATGCCGAAGCAAAATCAGGAAAACCGTTTTTTAATCATTGGATGACCGTTTCCAATCACAGACCCTTCACTTACCCTGATGGAAGAATTGATATTCCGGGAACCTCAAAATCCCGTGAAGGTGGTGTAAAATATACAGATTATTCCCTTAAACTGTTCTTTGACATGGCTAAAAAGCAGGATTGGTACAAAAATACAGTCTTTGTTATCATTGCTGACCATTGTGCTTCCAGTGCAGGGAAAACAGAACTTCCAATGGATAAATACAGAATTCCTGCAATGGTCTTCTCGGAAGGATTTATCGAGCCTCAAAAGTTTAATTCACTGATGTCTCAGATCGATATAATGCCTACTGTTTTAGGACTTCTGAATTTCAGTTATCAGTCTAAGTTTCTGGGTCAGGATGTTTTCAAAAAAGAATTCCAGCCTAAAGCGTATGTTGCCACCTATCAGGATCTGGGCTTTATAAAAGACGGACATCTAACGGTCATTTCTCCGGTGAAAAAGGCAAAACAATATTCTTTAGAACTGGAAAAAAGTGATCTTGCACCGGAATTTAAGCTGTATTATAACGAAAAACTATTGAAGAATACCAATCAGAAACTGATAGATGAAACGATTTCAGCCTATCAGTCTACCTCCTATTGGCTAAAAACAAAACAGCTGAACAGATAAAAACTTGAGATATTTTTAAAATATTGATTGATATAGTTTTAACTTAAATTAATTAAATTTACCCATAAAATTATTAGTATGAAATGGACAGACGACAGAGGCGGAAACGTTGATGACCGCCGTGGTTCCGGAGGCGGAGGAGGTGGTATGATCGTAGGCGGCGGACTCGGAACTTTAATTATAGCAGCAATTGTGTTCTTTTTAGGAGGAGATCCTTCCGGTATATTGAATTCCGGCAGCGTACAGTCTTCAGGAAATTCCGGTGAAAAAAGAGAACTTACGGCCAATGAAAAGCAGATCGGTGAAATGGTCGATATGATGGCCAAATGGAATATTTTAACCTGGGATCAGATCTTTAAAGAAAATGGGATGACCTATTCTGCACCAGAAGTAGTCCTTTTTGAAAATACGACAAGGTCTGCATGTGGTGTGGCAGAATCTGCAATGGGACCTTTCTATTGCCCGGCTGATCAGAAAGTATATATGGACATGAGTTTCTTCAATGAACTTCAACAGAGATTTGGAGCAAAGGTTACCGAATTTACAGTGGCTTATGTTCTTGCTCATGAAGTAGGACATCATGTACAAACTCTTTTGGGTACAACACAAAAAGTAGATGCCCTCAGAAGAAGCGGAAGATATTCAGAAGCAGAGATGAACAGAGTCTCTGTGGCCACAGAGTTACAAGCCGATTTTTATGCCGGAGTCTGGGCCAAGAAAACGGATGACTCCAAACATATTCTGGAACCTGGAGATATACAGTCTGCTATAGATGCAGCACAGGCTGTGGGAGATGATAATATCCAAAAAAGAGCTCAGGGGTATGTTAATCAGGAAAGTTTTACCCACGGATCATCAGCACAACGTAAAGAATGGTTCATGAAGGGGTATAATAGTGGTGATATCAGACAAGGAGACACTTTCAACCAGCTTTTGAAATAAACTGACAGAATAAAAATAAAAAAATCCCTGAAGAAAATTTCTTCAGGGATTTTTATTTATTGTAATTCAATGGGATTACTGTTTTTCTTAGCTTCTTCTTTTACCCTCTCTTCCATTCTTTTTTTCATATCAGCAGGATTTTGGTTTCCACCTCCGCCCGGGCCTCTTCCTCCTCCAACTCTCATCGTAGTGGCGAATCCACCTTGTCCTCCGCTTTGACTCATAAAGGCCGCAGGATCAGATTTGAACTTCTGCTGCTGCTTTATAAAATCAGTTCTTTTCACTTTTATTGGAGTTCCAAACTGGTTCAGGACAGGAAATTCAGCAATTTTAAAGTTTTTCATCAAATCGAAAGAATAATCTCCTTTGTCATCTTCTACTTTTACAATCAGTCCCGGAAGCCCGCCGAACTTATAGGGTCCATCCTGATATGGAAGATCCGTAGTAAACCAGGCAGTCCATTTTCTTCCAGCAAAATCAGTTTCTGCTTTTTGAACTTTATACTCCCCAATTTTTGTAGTTTCTGAGGAAATTTTCCAGTTCAGAGGTCTGTCTTCTTCATAAGAATAGCTATCCCTTCCTATTCTATCTTTCAAATAAGTCTTCTGATTCGTTTTATCTTTTTCTACAGAATAGCTGATATTCGTTCTCAAATTTTCCATCTGATCCCTACTCACACTTCCTCTTCCGCCACCTCCCTGAAATGCTTTTTGCATAATAGAGTCCCTTTTGATTCTGTTTTCAGAGTAAAAGACTGATTTTTCAGGAGAAATATCCAAATAGGCATTTTCAGTTTTAATATCCGCTTTATTTTCTGCATCAGGTTTCATAGTTACCTGATACACAAATCTGTTGGTTTGTGCAGAGACATGCTGTATAAAGAATGCCAAAGCAATAATACCTAATTTTTTCATTTATATTTTTTTATTTTAATTCAATAGGATTTTGGATTGAGCCACTTCCAAAAGAAAAATGTTCTGCTCCTTGATTTTGCTGTACAGGAGAATCCTGATGATTTCCACCCATACCTCCCCGCATTCCTCCGCCCGGGTGACCACCGCCTCTCATTCCGCCTCCGTGTCTTCCTTCTCCATTAAAACCCATATTCTCTCCTCCATTATTTCCTGCCATAGATTTTCTGTTTTTATTAGACTCTAGTTCCAAAGCTGCTTTATCTCCGTGGAAATTAATTCTTGTACTTTGTTTTGCATCAGCATTTATAGGCTCCTCAAAAGCATCCTTAATCTGGATTTTCTTAACAAGATCGAACTTAAAATCTCCTTTATCATCTTCCAGTTTCACAATCAACCCCGGTAATCCCGAGAATTTGTACGGACCATCAGAAATAGCAATATCTTTCGTAAACCAGGCAGTCCAACTCCTGCCTCCAAAATTGACAACAGCTTTTTGAGCAGGATATCCATTCTGTTTTTCTACAGTTTGGGTTATTTCCCATTTCAAAGGTCTGTCTTCCTGATAATAAATTTGTTTACCGGCAGCTTTCTCATAATAATATACTTTTTGCTCCGGAATATTCTTTGAAACAAAATATTCAAAAAAAGTAGGTTCAATATGTCTCTTCCCTTCCTGTTTTGGAAAATATTTATCTCCTTTTCTATTATTTTCTTTTATTTCCGATCTAAAAGAATTTAAAAGAGAATCTTTTTTCAATTTATTTTCACTGACAAATAAAGAACGGTTTCCTTTAATATCTAAAAAAGTTTTTTCAATTTTCATGCTTACCAGATTAATTGAATCCGGGTTCACTGAAGTTTCATAGATATACCTTGTAGTCTGTCCATAAGACGCTACCATTAAAAACAATACAAAAAAAATTAATACTTTTTGTTTCATTGTTCATTTTATTTATAGATGAAAAATAGAATTCAAGGTTAAAAGTATTCAGGTCTTTGAGAGAAAATTTATACATCTTTAACACTAATCCCAGAAATTAAAATGTCGTATTAAGATCAGAATCATTAAAATAGATATCTTCGATTTGAGATTGCGGAAATTAGTTCGTATTTTTGCCTAATTAAATCATTCTAAATAAATACAATGATAAAAGTATCAGATTACGCAAAGGAAAAAGCCATTCAGCTGATGACAGAAGATGGTTTTAACCCTGCTGAAGATTATATAAGAGTTGGTGTTAAAAGCGGCGGATGCTCTGGTTTAGAGTATGTTTTAAAGTTTGACAACCAAAAAACAGACACAGATCAGATTTTTGAAGATAATGACATTAAAATTGTTATTGATAAAAAATCTATCTTATACTTAGCAGGAACAACTCTTGAGTACTCAGGAGGATTGAACGGAAAAGGGTTTGTATTTAACAACCCGAATGCATCCAGAACATGTGGATGTGGAGAATCATTTAGTCTTTAGAGAAAAGACATTAGATACTAGAAATCAGAAATCAACCTGAAATCTAAAATCTGAAATAAAAAAAAATAATGAGTAAATATACTGAAGACGATTTAAGAGTCGATCTAGAAAATAAAAAATATGAATTCGGTTGGGAAACGAAGATTGATTATGAAGACTTCCCAATTGGTTTGAATGAGGATATCGTCCGTGCTATCTCTGCAAAAAAAGAAGAGCCTGAATGGATGACTGAATGGCGTTTGGAATCTTTCAAAATCTGGCTAAAGATGGTGGAGCCTGAGTGGGCAAACATCAAATATGAAAAGCCGGATTTTCAAGCAATCCGTTACTATGCTGCTCCAAAGGCAAAACCTGAATTGGAAAGCCTTGACGAAGTGGACCCGGAATTATTGAAAACTTTCGCAAAGCTAGGGATTAATATCGAAGAGCAGAAAAGACTTTCAGGAGTAGCTGTAGATATTGTAATAGACTCAGTTTCTGTGAAAACCACTTTCCAGGATACATTGGCTGAAAAAGGAATTATTTTCTGTTCTATTTCTGAGGCCATTAAAAACCATCCTGATTTAGTAAGAAAATATCTTGGAAAAGTAGTTCCAAGAGGAGATAACTTTTATGCAGCATTGAATTCCGCAGTATTTTCTGACGGAAGTTTCTGCTATATTCCTAAGGGAGTAAGATGCCCAATGGAACTTTCCACATATTTCCGTATCAACCAGGCAGGAACAGGCCAGTTTGAAAGAACTCTTGTCATTGCTGATGAAGGAAGTTATGTTTCTTATCTTGAGGGATGTACTGCTCCGTCAAGAGATGAAAACCAGCTTCACGCTGCGGTTGTAGAGCTTATTGCAATGGATGATGCAGAGATCAAATACTCAACTGTTCAGAACTGGTATCCGGGTAATGAAGAAGGAAAAGGAGGTGTTTTCAACTTTGTGACAAAAAGAGGACTTTGCGAAAGAAATGCAAAAATCTCTTGGACACAGGTGGAAACAGGTTCTGCAGTAACATGGAAATATCCATCTTGTATTCTGAAAGGTGACGGATCAATCGGAGAGTTCTACTCTATCGCTGTGACAAACAATCACCAATATGCAGATACAGGTACAAAAATGATCCACATTGGAAAAAACACCAAGTCAACGATCATTTCAAAAGGTATTTCTGCAGGAAAATCTCAAAACTCATACAGAGGATTGGTAAAGGTAATGCCTACTGCTAAAGGGGCAAGAAACTTCTCTCAATGTGACTCTTTATTGATGGGTAATGAATGTGGGGCACATACCTTCCCTTATATTGAAATCAAAGATCCTACGGCACAACTGGAGCACGAAGCAACGACTTCGAAAATCGGAGAAGATCAGATTTTCTACTGTAACCAAAGAGGTATTGATACGGAAAGAGCAATTGCCCTGATCGTGAATGGTTTCAGCAAAGAAGTTTTAAATAAACTTCCAATGGAATTTGCTATCGAAGCACAGAAATTATTAGAAATTTCATTAGAAGGTTCAGTTGGATAGTCCACTGAGAAAATGGTCTCTATGAAAAAGTTTTTATTGTTATTTTTTGGATTCATTTTCTTGGCCTTTTCTGCTCAGGAAAAGACGGGATTTCAACTTTCAAGTCATATTCTTGACATTTCGCAGGGACAACCTGCAGGAAATGTAAAAATTGAACTGGAGAAATATAATGAAACAACCCAGCAATGGGTTTCTATAGGTAAAAAGCAAACTGATAATAATGGCAGGGTTTCAGATTTTTTACCATACCAAAAGAGCAATAATTACGGAAAATACAAACTCGTATTCTTTGTAGAAGATTATTATAAAAACAAAAAAATAGAAAGCTTCTATCCGTCTATTGAGGTAATATTCCAGATAAAAAATAATGAACATTATCATGTTCCTATTACTTTATCACCATTTGGATATTCCACATACAGAGGAAGCTAATACAATTATAAAAAGAAAAAGTTAGCAAGAATGTTACAAATAAAAGACCTTCACGCCAAAATTGAAGATGGCGCAGAAATATTAAAAGGTATTAATCTTGAAATAAAGCCGGGCGAAGTTCACGCTATCATGGGGCCAAACGGAGCTGGTAAATCCACACTTTCTTCTGTAATCGCAGGAAAAGAGGATTATGAAGTAACTGGTGGAGAAATCCTTTTCCAGGGTGAAGATATCAGTGAAGATGCTCCTGAAGACAGAGCGCACAAAGGAATCTTCCTTTCTTTCCAGTATCCAGTGGAAATTCCGGGAGTTTCTGTAACGAACTTTATCAAGGCTGCTTTAAACGAAACCAGAAAAGCAAACGGACTGGGAGAAATGCCGGCAAAAGAAATGCTTGCTCTCATTCGTGAAAAGTCCGAAAAATTAGGGATCAAAAAAGATTTCCTTTCAAGATCATTAAACGAGGGATTCTCCGGAGGTGAAAAGAAAAGAAATGAGATCTTCCAGATGATGATGCTTAATCCTAAACTGGCCATTCTTGATGAAACAGATTCAGGATTAGACATTGATGCATTAAGAATTGTAGCAGATGGGGTGAATCACTTTAAAAATGAAGGAAATGCAGTTCTTTTGATTACACACTATCAAAGATTGCTTAACTATATTCAACCTGACTTTGTTCACGTTTTAGCCAATGGAAAAATCATCAAAACAGGTGATAAATCTTTAGCGTTAGAACTTGAAGAAAAGGGTTACGACTGGCTGCTTAACTAATTTGAAGTTTGCGATTTGAGATTTGAAATTATGGCAACTATAAATAATTTTGAGGATTTAGAAATATGGAAAAGATCCAGAGAATTATGCCAGAAAGTTTTCATCTCACTCGTACAAAATTCAAATTGCAGTCTAAACATTAAAAATCAAATAGACCGTTCATCGGCTTCTGTAATGGATAACATTGCAGAAGGTTTTGAAAGGGAGGGAAATAAAGAATTTATCAATTTTCTATCTATGTCAAAAGGTTCATGTGGTGAAGTAAGATCTCAATTAATCAGAGCATTTGATAGAAATTTTATTACCGAAAATGAATTTAATGATTTGAAAAAGGATTATACGGATTTATCAAAGATGATTTCCGGCTTTATAAGATATTTAAAAACTATCGAACATAATAGCAATAAATTTAACCGTCCGTAATTTCAAATCTCAAATCTCAAATTTCAAATAAACAATGAGTTTAAACGAACAAATTTTAAATAATCATAACGAATTTCTCAGTACACTTCGTCACCGTTTTTTGGATGAAACGAGAGTTCAGGCTTTAGGAAAGTTTGCAGAAACAGGTTTTCCTACCAAAAAAGACGAAGAGTTTAAATATACCAACCTAAGGGAGATCACTGAGAAAGACTACAATTTCTTTCCAAAAGAGAACCATAACATCACCAAAGAGCAGTTTGACCAACTACACTTAGGAGAAGAAAATTTTGACTGGATCGTTTTTGTAAACGGGCAGCTTCATAAGGAACTTTCTAAGGTTTCTATTGAAAATGCAGAGTTTCTTTCATTCAATTATGCATTGAATGACGAGCAGCATAAAGAAGTTTTCGATCAGTACTTTAACAGTATTGCAGCTAAGGATTTGGCTTTCACCAATTTAAATCTTGCTTACTGCAAATATGGATTCTTTTTAAAAGTTCCTAAAAATGTGGTGATTGAAAAACCTATTCATATTTTCTATATTTCTCAGAATCAGGAAGAAAACACATTCTACAATACAAGAAACCTATTGATTGTAGAAGAGGGAGCAAAAGTGGAAGTGATTGAAAGTCACCATAATTTTGACAGTACTTATGTATTGACCAATTCCGTAACGGAGATCTTTACTTATCCAAATGCAAAAGCAGATTGGCATAAACTTCAGAACGATAACAATACCTCATATCTTATTGATAATACCTTTGCAAAACAGGAGAAAGACAGCTTAACCACTGTAAATACATTCTCTTTTGGAGGTAAATTGGTAAGAAATAACCTGGATTTCATTCATAATGGATCAAATATCAATTCATTCATGAACGGAATTACCATCATCGGAAAAGACCAGCTGGTAGACCACCATACCGCAGTTCACCACAATTTTCCAAACTGTGAAAGTTATCAGAACTACAAGGGTATCTTTGATGGCAATGCCCACGGAGTTTTCAACGGGAAAGTTTTTGTTGACAAAATTGCCCAGAAAACGAATGCCTATCAGCAAAACAACAATGTTTTATTAAGTGAAGGGGCAAGTATTGATACAAAACCTCAGTTGGAGATCTTTGCAGATGACGTAAAATGTTCTCACGGATGTACAGTAGGTCAGCTTAATGAAGACGCCCTGTTTTATCTGAGAGCAAGAGGTATCTCTAAAAAAGAAGCACAGGCACTTCTTTTATATGCATTTGCGAATGATGCGATGCAGAATATCGACATTGAGCCTTTAAAAGAAAAAATTTCAAAGCTATTGGCGGAGAAATTAGAAGTTGATTTAGAATTTTAAGACTTATATAATTGATACATAAGAAAGCACTTCAAATTGAAGTGCTTTCTTATTATGTATAGTGATTAAGATTATTTCTTAAGCCAACCCTGGTTATCCTTGTTCTCTGAACGTTTCTTTCCGTTATCGATATTATAGGCCAACCCTACCCCTAACGTTTGTTTTAGCTGGGTTTTCTTGATCTGGTTGTGGTCATATAATAAATCAAGTGTTACATTGGTAGAAATATATTTATTGATCTTCATATTAAGGACTCCACTATATCCAAGAACCAATCTGTCCGGATGATCTAAATAGTTTGAAAAAACAGACCCCGTATTGATCAGGCTGATATTCTCCATGATTTTCAGCTTGTAAATAGCTGTTCCCAGGAAACCGAATTGAAAAAGCGAAGAATCTCCATCGTTTTTAAGGCCATAAGTTCCTGCTTTTTGAAGATCTTTATCCAGAACAAAAGTCCATCTTGCGTTGGCAGGGCGAAGGGTCATCGTAAAATTATCGTTAGGACGGTAGGTAACACCTGCTCCTAAATTTAAATACCCCGGTGCAAAAAAGTTTGATATTTTCTTGGCATCAGGATTGTTCCCATCCTCATATCCCGGAGCAAATTGAGTCTGAAGACTAGCTCCCATAGAATAGTACCAGTTTTTGGCAAATTCTCTACCATAGTTAGTAGAAAGATTGATAACATCCTGGGTTTTTCTTACCCCCGTACCCTGGGTATTATTTTGGCCATATCCAAGGATAATAATGTTTTCCCAAAGATCTTTACCTTTCTCGTAAGTCAGGTTGTAATTGACACCGGCAAGCCATCCCACGTTGTTGGCTCCACCTCCTACCCAATTGGAAAAGGCAGCCTGATTAAGCATTAATGTGTTTTGCCCCTGAATAGACCAGGCTTTAACAGTATCAGCTGCAGGAGCTGCAGTTTTAGTTTCCTGTGCTGCCACAATAGCCCCAAAAGAAATGGAAGCCATCAATAAAAGTTTTTTCATAATTAATTATTTTCCTTACAAATGTATAAATAATAATTTACGCCCCGGTAATATTCACTTTAATTTGAATTTAACAAGGTTTAAATATCACGTGTAACTAGTTAAAAATAAGATATTTAAAAACTTAACTCTCAGAAAAAACAGAGTCTAAACTTAAAACTACTTAAGTTGACCTCACCATCATCCACAAAAAAAGCACTCCGGTTTGGAGTACTTTTTACTGCTCTATATTTTTATTACCTATTTCTTAATCCACCACTGGCTGTCTTTACGGTCAGAGCGCTTCACCCCATTATCCAGCGTATAGGCAAAGCCAATTCCCAGGGTTTGTTTTAGCTGGGTTTTCTCTATTTGGTTATGATCATACAGCAAATCTAAACTTATATTGGAGGAAATATACTTATTAACTTTCAGGTTTAAAAGAGCTCCGTACGCAAGCACCAACCTATCAGGACGGTCAAGATAATTGGAAAAGACAGAAGCCGTATTCGTTAAATGAATATCTTCCATAATTTTCACTTTATATATTGCCGTTCCCAAAAAACCGAACTGCAATAGTGAAGAATCACCATCATTTTTCAGACCGTAATTTCCTGCCAGCTGAAGACTTTTATCTAGTACAAACGTCCATCTGGCGTTGGTAGGACGTAAAGTTACCGTCAAATCATCGTTGGGCCTGTAGGTAATACCCATACCGACGTTTACATATCCCGGGGCCATGAAATTTGAAATTTTCTTTGCCTCAGGATTATTGCCATCTTCATATCCCGGAGCAAACTGTGACTGTATGCCTGCTCCCAAAGAGAAATACCAACTCTTGGAAAATTTTCTCCCGTAGTTGGTAGAGACATTTAAAACGTCCTGAGTTTTTCTTATTCCTAAACCTTTGGTATCATTTTGTCCATATCCCATGATAACGATATTCTCCCAAAGGTCATTTTCTTTTTCATAGGTCATATTGTAATTGATGCCCGCAAGCCAACCTACATTATTCGCTCCACCACCTACCCAGTTGGAAAAGGCAGCCTGATTAAGCATTACTGTATTTTTTCCTAACACTGACCAGTATTTTACTGTGTCTACCACTACAGAATCTTTTTTCAATTCTTCTTGTGCACTTACATAAATCCCTATGAAAAAGGAAAGAATTAATAAAAACCGCTTCATTTTCTAAAAATTTTCAATGCAAAAATATTAAATATAATTTTTTTTAAAGGTTAATTGATCTTCAAAAAATTCATTTTTCATCAGATTTTAGCCTCAATAATGTAGTGTATAAATAAATTCAATGCCAAAATACTCGTTTCATAAAATAAAATTGATACCTTTTGTCTTAAAATCAGGTAAGTAGAATATGATTCATCGACAAATTTTCCGAAATTTATCGTTGGCTTTTGATTTGACATAAAATCTACATGTTTAAAAATGTACTTTCCAAAAGAGCGATTATATACCCCTTGCTGATGCTTTCAGCAATGTGGTTCGGATACTTTTTACAGATGCGCGGCTTTTTTGGAAGTTGCTTTGGGGCTATTATCCCTTTAGTACCCGAAGGATTGTTGGGGGTGATTACATCTCCCCTTTTACATGGAAATATAGATCATATCATAGGAAACTCCATTCCTATTGCTGCCCTGATGTTTCTGCTGTACCAGTTTTATCCTTTAGTAGCCAATAAGGTCTTTATTATCGGCTGGCTGGCAACAGGGCTTTTGGTCTGGCTGCTTCCCCCTATCGACATTCTTACCGGTGATTATATGTACACCTGTACCATAGGAGCCAGTGGGGTGGTATACGTTCTTGCTTTTTTCCTTTTCTTCAGCGGAGTATTTAAATGGAATACAAAGCTGCTTACCATATCATTGCTTGTCGTATTGTATTATGGAAGTTTAATTTGGGGAATGCTTCCTGAGGAGCTGTTCTATACGATGCAGGAGCCGAGTAAAATCTCCTGGCAGGCTCACCTTTCCGGTGCAGTCGTAGGAAGTATTATTGCTTTTGCTTTTAAAAATGTAGGCGAAAAAAAGAAAAAATATATCTGGGAATTTCCTAATTATTATAGTGAAAAGGATGACAAATTGTGGCAGGAATATAAAGAAAACCATCCTGAAGATTTTCTGGAATTACCTTATAAAAAGAGAGATGATATCTGGAATCATTTGGAGGAATTAAGAAAGAAGTAAAAGCTTATTTTTACTACATTTGAAAAAAAACACACATGATTTCCGAAGAATATTTATATGCCGTCGCTCTCCGCGAATGCAGCCAGATTGGTGACATTAATTTTTATAAACTTGTCCGGGCTTTTGGAAGTGCAGAAGAAGCATGGAAAAGGAGCAAAAAAGAATATAAAAAACTGGAAGGAATGGGATCAAAAACCGTTTCTGACATAGGAAATAAAGAACATCTGGATTTTGCAGAAAAAGAATTAAAATTTTGCGAAAAAAATAATATCCAGATCAAGCTCAGACATCTTAAAGAAATTCCCCAACACCTTCATGAATGTCAGGATGCTCCTGCCATAGTCTATCAAAAGGGGAAGCTTGATGATTCACTTCGTAAGGTAAGCATAGTAGGAACCCGGAATATGACCACTTATGGCCGGCAATTTATTCATGATTTCTTTGAAGCTACCCGTTCTGCTCCATTTTTATCCGTAAGTGGTCTTGCATTGGGAGTAGATAAAGAGGTGCATGAACAATCTATTCACTACCGAAAACCCACCGTAGCGGTACTTGCTCATGGTTTTCAGTTTTTATATCCGGCCAACAACAGAAAACTGTCAGAAAAAATTCTTCAGGAGGGAGGAGTATTGCTTACCGAATTCAGCTCAACCAGAAAACCGGACCGGGAAAATTTCATTCAAAGGAACAGAATTGTGGCAGGAATTTCCCCTTCCACCATTGTTGTAGAAACGGGATTCGGAGGAGGATCTGTGAGTACGGCAACTTTTGCCAATGACTACAACAGGGATGTTTTTGCGCTTCCGGGAAAAATTACTGACGCTTACAGCCAAGGTTGTAATCAATTGATTTTCCATCATAAAGCAACTGCTATTTCAACCCTGAAAGACCTTATCAATCTGCTGGGATTGAATGATCCTCCGGAGAAAATCGAAGAGCTTTTCCCATACAGTGAATCTGTCATACAATTAACTGATATTCAACAGACAATATATCAATACATAAAAGAGAATCCACAGATATCTTTAGACGATCTTTCGCTGGAAATTGAAATTTCCTCACACAAAATTTTACCAATCATTTTAGAATTGGAGCTTTTAGGGAAAGTAAAATCATTTTCCGGGAGGCAATTTATCGCAATTTAAGAATTAACGATTTCTTAATATTGCATTATTTCATACATAACATTTCATTTTTAATAAAATTTAATAGCAAATTATTAATTTAATAATATTCTGAAACATTATTATTTAATTTTCAACAATGTTAAAATAGAGTGTTGTGAATCTTGAAAAAAAAATTAAATTTGTTGACAATAATATTCAACCTTAATATATGGAACAATATAATATTGACCAGAAAATCCAAGAGTTTATTGCAAAAATTGAAGCAAAAAATCCTAACGAACCGGAATTTTTACAGGCTGTAAAAGAAGTTGCCGTAACAGTAATTCCGTTCATTGCTACCAAAAAAGAATATACCGGAATGAAGCTGCTTGAAAGAATGGCTGAAGCTGAAAGAATCATTATTTTCAGAGTTCCATGGGTTGATGACAAAGGAGAGATCCAGGTTAACAGAGGTTTCAGAATTCAGATGAACTCTGCTATTGGACCATACAAAGGGGGAATTCGTTTCCATCCTACAGTTAACTTATCTGTTCTTAAATTCTTAGCTTTCGAGCAGGTATTCAAAAACTCATTGACAACCCTTCCAATGGGTGGTGGTAAAGGAGGTTCAGATTTTGATCCACAAGGTAAATCTGATATGGAAGTAATGCGTTTCTGCCAGGCTTTCATGACAGAGTTATGTAAGCACATTGGTCCTGAAACGGATGTACCTGCTGGAGATATCGGTGTAGGAGCAAGAGAAATCGGATACCTATTCGGACAATATAAGAAAGTTAGAAACGAATTTACAGGAGTTCTTACCGGAAAAGGTCTTGCTTACGGAGGTTCATTGATCCGTCCTGAAGCTACCGGATATGGTGTAGTATACTTCGCTGAGCAGATGCTTAAGACGATCGGACAAGATTTCAAAGGTAAAACAGTAACGGTATCAGGTTTCGGAAACGTAGCTTGGGGAGTTATCAAAAAAGCAACTGAACTAGGTGCTAAAGTGGTAACTATCTCAGGACCGGACGGATACATCTATGATAAAGACGGTATTAGCGGAGAGAAAATTGATTATTTATTAGAATTAAGATCTTCAGGAAACAACAGAGCTGAAGATTATGCTAAAAAATATCCTTCTGCTGAATTCCACGCTGGGAAACGTCCTTGGGACATCAAGTGTGATGTTGCCTTCCCTTCTGCAACTCAGAATGAATTAGATTTAGAAGACGCTAAGAAATTGGTTGAAAGCGGATGTCTGTGTGTAACTGAAGCAGCTAACATGCCTTCTACACTGGATGCCATCAACTATTTCCTTGATAATAAAGTATTATTCTCTCCTGGTAAGGCTTCCAACGCTGGAGGTGTTGCTACCTCAGGACTAGAGATGACTCAGAACTCTATCCGTTTAAACTGGACTTCTGAAGAAGTAGACGCAAGATTAAAGGAGATCATGATCGGTATCCACAAAGCTTGTAGAGACTACGGAAAAGACGAAGACGGTTATGTAAACTACGTAAAAGGTGCAAATATTGCCGGCTTCGTAAAAGTAGCAGAAGCAATGTTGGCTCAGGGAGTTGTATAACATAAAATATAAGGTTGGGAAAAAATCCCGACCTTTTTTGATACAGCCTGTTCCCGGGATAATGGGAAAAAAGTAAAAAGTGAAAGGAGAAAGTGCTGCTATATGCAGCACTTTTTTTATTTTTATTTTATGACAAACACCTTCAAAAATACCAACGAATATTTCCTGTTGTTTCCGGAAGAAACTCAGGAGAAATTAGAGGAACTGAGAAAAAACATCCTTGCTCAGTCTCCTGACCTGGAAGAGTATATAGGCTACCAAATGCCGGCTTTCAAATATAAAGGAAAGCCATTGGTCTATTTTGCAGCATATAAGAATCATATTGGCTTTTACCCTGGTGCTGAAGGAATAAAAACCTTTGAGAAGGATTTTAAAGAAGGAAATTACAAGTTTTCGAAAGGAGCGGTACAGTTTCCCATTACAAAGGATTTACCTCTTGATTTAATCCGAAGGATAGTAGCATTCAGAATCATAGAAATTGATCAAAAAAAATCCTGAAATACTAGATTTCAGGATTCTTTCTGGTGTTTACTAAAATGTTTTACTTTTACTTTTTCTTTTTACTTTTCTTCTCTTCTTTAGTTGCTTCTGCAGGCTTAGTCGCTTCCGCAGTGCTTCCCGTACTTACTGTAGCATCCGCTGCAGGAGTTGCCGTAGAAGCATCCGCTGTAGTTGTTTGTTTTTGTCCGCTGGTTGTTGATGAGGTGCTCCAGTCTGTGGTAGTCTGTGGACTCTGTTGTTGTGTTTGAGTTGTCGTTTGGTTACTAGTAGTAGTTTCGGCTGGCTTCTGTGTTTGTGTTTGAGCCGATACTGCGATTACTCCGACTAATGTAAACGCTGCCGTTAAAAATAACTTTTTCATAATGTAATATTTAAATGATTGTTTAAACTAAACGACACATCATTTATAAAATTATCCATAAAGATCTTATTTAACGTACTTTATAATTATTTAAGAGGTTTTAGTAAAATATCCTATTTCGTAATGTTTTTCATCATTTTTTCTACAAATTCAAAAGCAGCCGGGCAGATCACTGCATTTTTCAGCATCAGATGATTGATCTGGTAAATCTTTTTACGATCGGTATGAGGGTATTCTCTGCAGGCTTTCGGCCTTACTTCATAGATAGAGCAGGTATTGTCATTATTCAGAAAAAAACATGGAAGATTCTGCAGTACTTTGTCGTTATCTTCATCCACCCTCAGAAATTTCGCTTCAAAATCCGCCTGCTTCATTCGCAGGTGTTTTGCTATACGTTCAATATCCTTTTCAGTATATAAAGGTCCGGTTGTTTTACAGCAATTGGCACATTGCAAACAGTCTATCTCTTCAAAAACTTCTTCATGGGTTTCCTGAACCACATAATCCAGATTTTTGGGAGGTTTCTTCTTTAATCCATCCAAAAACTTTTTATGTTCTTTCTGCTTTTGTAAAGCCTGTTTTTTATAAAAATCTAAGTCCATTTATTCTTTATTTCTTACCGAAGCGGTAAGTTCTTCCTTTTGATATTCATTAATTTTATCCAGATCTAAAATTGTTGTCTGATTATCTTTATTCGGATAATACATGGGAACAAATCTGGCTCCGTAAATAATTTCTCCCGTCACATAGGAAGACCTCTGAACGACTGTATTGGAGAAAACTTCATCAAACGCACGAACCTGAACAATAAGCTCGATATCTGTAGCATTAAAATCTTCTTCTGAAAATCCATAAAACGGTGAATTTTCATCTATTTTATGAACTACCGTCCAGTTTAATGCCAGGGTATTGATTTTGCTTAAATGGGTCTCTAATCTATAAAAATTGCTTTTGGGAACACCATTCTCAATCACTTCAATTGCAGCGGACACTATAACATCAGCATCCGTAAGGGCATTGTTTTTATATGGCGCAAGTCTGAACATCAATGCTGCGGCATCCTGAAAAGGGGCAATGACAGCAATATCAGAAAATCTTAAATAAGCCCTGGGTCTTGAGAATCTCCCGTAAAAAAGTCCGGTAGCAATAGCAAAGGTAAGCAATCCTAAAAAAGCCTCGAAAGTAGCCACTAAACTGGCCATAAAACCCACAGGGGCAATTCTCCCATACCCTACTGTTGTAAATGTCTGCGAACTGAAGAAGAACACGTCAATAAATTCGTTAAGAGGATCACTCTTATCTATTCCTGTGAGGTGTTCTACTCCAATGATATAATAGATCATTGCAAATACCAGATTAATCAGGATATAGGCTACAACCAGATAGGAAATAAAGCGGAAGGATGACAGGTTCAGCATCGTATGATACCAACTTAACCTATTGAAAACGTTCACCCCCGTTCTCTGAACATTCGGGAGCCCATCTTTATTGATAAATCTTCCTGATGCATTACTTCCGAAGCCACTGTTTTCCGTATTTTTCTGACGGATTTTTTTTCTGAATCCTCTTGTCATTTTCTGTATTTTTTCTCAGTTAAAGAACTTCAGGAATTTTTGAATCAGCAAATCTTCTGTTCGTCTTTACTTCGGTACAAAGATAAAATATTGTTTTCATGAAATTTATCAATCTTATGATTTGATTTTTAAATTGATTTTGCAGTACATTTGAAATATGAAAAAGCTGGAGTCAAGAGAAGATATTGAGCACCTTGTCAATTCATTTTACACCAAAGTTGTTAAAGATGAAACTATTGGATTCTTTTTTAATGATATTGCCAGAGTAAATTGGGATCAGCATCTTCCGAAAATGTATTCTTTTTGGGAATCTATTCTTTTTGGACAGATGACGTATAAAGGAAATCCCATGGGTGTACATTTCCCCATCAATGAGCTGCAGGCTATGGAACAAAAACACTTTGATCAATGGCTGAAACTCTGGCGAACCACTATTGAAGAAAACTTTGTGGGTGAAAATGCCGACATGGCCATCTACAAATCTGAAAACATTGCCAAATTAATGGCATTTAAAATGGAATTAGCCAGAAAACTCTAGTACAGTTCCCGGCTTGGAATAAAATTTCAGCGAAGAGCTTTACCCATAAAGAATTCCCCTTTTCTTAAGGAACAATTACCGTAAAGATATAGGCTGCCAGATTGACTAAAAGAACGGTTCCGTACAGGATATTTGTTTTTCCTCTGCTCAACGAAAGCATGACAATAAATACGGATAAAGAAAGCAGGATAATATCTTTTTTGTCCAATCCCAGTACCAATGGGATGTCATACATGATGCATACCGCTGATACCGCCGGAATCGTCAACCCTATACTTGCCAGCGCCGAACCTAACGCCAGATTTAAACTTGACTGTATCTGATTGGCTCTCGCAGCACGTATGGCGGCAACTCCTTCAGGAAGAAGCACTACAGCAGCAATAATTACCCCTACCAAAGACTTTGGAGCTCCCAGACTCTGTACCATCTCTTCAATAGTATTAGAAAGCCCTTTTGCCATTAAAACGACAATGATAAGACAAATCACCAAAAAGGCAAAGCTTATGAATGTCTTCGTTAATGTGGGAATATAATGTTCTTCAGGATGCTCATCAGGAACGATGAAATAGCTTCTATGGCGTACTGTCTGTACCATCAGGAATACTCCGTAAATAGCGAGACAGGCAATGGAAATAAAAATAAGCTGTGCTTCATTATAAAAAGGACCATTGACACTGGAAGTAAAATTAGGAAGCACAAGGGTAAGCACCAGAATGGAAACGATACTCACCAGGTAAGTGGTGGCAGAAGTTCTTGCAAAGAACTGTTCATGGTATTTTACGCCGCCTACCAGAATACATATACCTAAAATTCCATTCAGGATAAGCATTACTGCTGCAAAAACGGTATCTCTGGCCAGCGTGATCGCCTGATCTCCGCCGGCTACCATCAGTGAGATGATGAGTGCCACTTCAATAATGGTGATACATAAAGCCAGAATGATACTTCCAAAAGGCTCTCCTACTTTATGAGCGACAACCTCGGCATGATGTACTGCCGATAAAACGCTTCCAATAAGAAAAATCCCCGCAATGATGTCATATATAACACCACCTCCCATGAGTCCGGAAAAATAGTAACCGACCGTAAGGACAGGAAAAATATAAGTATAATGTAAAAGTTCTTTGAATCTCATAAAGTGATTACAAAATACGAAAAATCTATAAAATTCGGAAGGTTAAAAGGAAATATTAATGATATTTTAATGAGCCCATAGGGTAAAGTCCTGAAAATCCGTCAGCATATGAAACAAAAGCCCAACGGCCGCAATTCTGACATTCCCTTTAAAAAACAGCATCAAAACATATACTGCAATTGCATAATAGGAATGTAAAATATGAAAACCTATACTGTTTCTTGATGGATCAAATATGGGATTGGCAAAAAGGTGATCCAGATCTACAAGCATCGTAGCCAGCATAATAAGATATGCCTTTTTCCAGTTTTTACGAAAAAAAATCAGCGCAATAAACACCGGGAAAACCAGATGTAAAAAATAATGTGTGATCTGTTTTAGTAAGAGAACTTCTGATGGAGCCATTAATATAGGGTCATTTTTAGGATGAAAGATTTTACCATCGCAAAATTAAGGGTAATTTTCCATTCTTCGCCTTTACTTTGACCCAATAATTTTGAGCTTCATTACCATAAAAGACATAATCTATATCGGAAATGATTCTTTTTTCAGTTTTACTTAGCGTACTTAAAGAAGAGAACAGCATTTCACTGTTTCTGATGAAGACATAGTTTTTTTCAAGTTTTGGAGACTGCTGTATTGGTTTTCTGGTAGACCTTACAACAATTCCGGCAGTATCTCTACTGGCATTATTGGGCTGAAAAGGAATAGCTGTGAATTGATTCTGGGCATTGATCCATTTTTTAGTTTGAAAATACACCCAGGTTTTTTCAGGAACCCGGCTTTGAAAATCAATAATATAGTTCGGCTGTATAATCTTCTGATATGCTTTTGTTTCAATCTCGTTAAAGTTATCATCATAACCATACGTGATAATGGTATCATTTACCTGCTCCAGATCTGCAGTTACCTTAACATGGTTGATCTGTAGTGAATCTCCTTTATTTACACCAAAAAAATGAGTATAGTTTTTTATGTTGTCAGCATTTAATTCTGCTTCTAAAAAATGATTTCCCTGCTGTAATTTTGAGACAACCGCATTGACTATTTCCGGATTGGAGTTGTTTTTTATTTCAATTTCATCATCTTTCAGCTCAATGGAAAAACTTTGGATTTTCTGCCCTGTAAGAAAAGAAATACTCCCTGCTGTATTTTGAATAAACTGATCTGCATTTAAAATGCTTTTGAAGGAAGCCTGAAAAACCTGTTTGTCTATGAGTCCAAGACCTGAACCGGAGGTTCCTACAATACAGTTTTCGCCTTCTATACTTAGAAAAATATGATCCTTTTGGAAAATATTCTTTCCTTTACTGATAAACTTTTGCTGCTTTAAAAATGCAGTAAATTTCTGCGGATCTTTAAGTTCTATGATACTATACCATTCTGAAGCCCGCCCGCCTTTAAGGTGGAAAATCTGTAAAAAATCAGGGATTTTAATTCCCGAATCTTTTAGGGAAGCTGAAGTTTTCCCTTTTGTTTTACTACCCCATTGGGAAGGGTGCGTAATCAGGCTGAAAATATATTGCCTCGTCAGATTCTTTACGTCTATTAAAACCACTGCATCAGCGTTTTCAGGAATGAACCTGAGCTTCTTGTCCTTATAGAAAAGTACAAAATAAACGGTAACAGCCAGCAACAGAATTAACGGGGCAATAACTTTCTTTTTATTCATCTACAATACCGGTGTTTTTTTCTCTGAATCTTTTATTTTAAAAATCTCATTAAACAGATCAAAGAAATACATCAGACTGTTTTCAGAAGAATTTTTAATATTATAGTCCATTTCTGTTTGTATACTCTCACCTTTCACTTCGGTTTTATAATACAGTTCTCCTACATTTTTTCTAAACAGATCCACTGTTTTTCTTTCTGAAGGACTTTTAAACTCTTTATCTAAACCGATTAGAAGTTTCTGAAGATCCAACCTTCCCGACAAAGGATATCTGGATGAATCTTTTGCCCATTTTCTGGAAACTTCAGACTGACTGTTAGTAGTGATATTATCCTGAGAACTCGTAAGATAGACCACACCATCTTTTACGATAAAGAACAACTGATCAAGATATCCTTCTTTTTTATCGTCTTTAAAAGCGTAAAAGTTTCCTACTTTCGAGAAGTTTTTAGCCAGCTTTTTATTCGTTGTCAATACATTGAAAATACGGTTCCAGTAGCCTTCATTCTCTGTAGCAAATGCAAACGTGAAATTAGGAACTGCTACATCTTTGGTTTTCTTAACCTCCTTTTCGTTATAGTCCTCATCATATTCATAATCAGTATAGTCTACTTTTTTCGATTTCAGCTCATTCAAAACAAAAATTCCGTTTCCTGGGGCTATTTTAGTAATGGCTTCTTCATCCAAAACAATTTTCATCGTTTCCATGATCAGCTCTACTTCATTTTTATATTTCGCATCTCCCGAATCCTGAATAAGACTGTATATGGCATCAAAAACTTTCCCTCCGTTTACATTAACGGCATAGTACCCGATACTCTTTTCATTGATAAGGTCCAGCAGCTTTCTGTTCTTTTTTCCTTTATAAATTGACGAGATATTTTTTTGCATCTCAGCATTTTTATGTTGGTAATTATTCACCAGCTTTACTTTATCCTTGTCAAAGTATAAGTTATAAGCAGAGTTTGAGTTGTACATATTCTGGAAAACCTGTCCAAAATCGTAGCGTTTCATCGCTTTACCGTAGATTCCGTCATTAACGATTTTTCCGTAGTCCGTATAGACGAAAACATCAGAATTCACATCTTTGAAAGTCAACATTTCTTTAGAAGCTTCCACTTCCAGGTTGGAACTGAAATATCTGTCAAAATGAGATTCAGCATATTTTTTTACAATCTTGAAATTCTCTCTGCGGATAGAATCCTGTTCTTTCTGGTAAGCTTTATCAGACTCAGAGTCATCATACTCCGGACCATAATTTTCCTCTACTTCTGGTTCCGGACTCAAAACATTCTCTTTTTCTTTAGGATACTGATGGTGTTTTTGCAGGTATTTGATATCCTTCTGAATTCTTGCAATCTCCGTGTTATTATCTTTGATGCTTTCTCTCAGGTATTTAATATCTTCTTTGAGAATTTTTATTTCGTCTTTATAATCAAACGGCTTTTCCAATTCTTCAGCATAGACTGTGTCAACAACAGCACTATCAACTGCGATGGCAACACTGTCCGCAACCGTTGCCGCTTCATCTTTCCAAAGGTCTTTATAGGGTTTAGTGTAGCTGATCATGCTAAGAACTGCACGGCTTCCATTCCATGCAACAAAAATATCATCATCTATATCAACGTAAGAGTAATTATTTTTTTGGGACGTTTCCTGTCCTTTTTTCTTCACGGAATTAATGAATTCCTGAAACTTTTCTTTATTATCGATGATAAAATGAGTATGATAGGTCTTGATAGAATCATTAAAACTGGCATAGTGATACTGAACAGCATCATATTTAATTCCGGTTTTAGAATAATCCGTCCATGAAGGTTTTTCCTTGCTCTTTTTGCTTAGCTCATGCAGCAAAGGATTAAGTTTATTCCAATTGATTTTGTTATTAAGTTGTTTCCCATTGACTTCCATATAAAATACGACATCATTCGGAACTTTCATACTATTTTGGGCTAAAGCCATGGTAAAACCAAAGACTAAGAAAATAATTTTCTGTGTTTTTAAAACTATAGATTTCATGGTTGAATGTTAGAAATTTATTGGAAAAGAATTGTATTTTGTAATTGTTTTTTCTGAAGAATTACATCTAAGATATCAGCGTCCATTTTTATGGCCTTTTTATTTGGAGAAAGCTGATAAGCGGTATTGGTCTGAGATTTCACAGCACTTTCAAACTGCATTACGGAAGTATATTTAGCACCATTAAAGACTTCTCTGTCGGCTTTACTCATCTTGTCGTAATCCGTTTTGAATGTATTCACTTTGTTTCTCGTCAATACCTTTTTCTCAAGATTCTGACTGTAGATCTGTGTAGGGATCATTTTACCCAGTATATTCTGAGCTTTCAGCTTCTCTAGCCCGGCATTGATGTTTTCAATTTTCTTGAAATTACAGCTCAGCTTGATGATATAATTATCAAAGTCCACCGAAGTCTTCACATTAGTGATTCCCGGTGTTCCTTTGAAAATTTTAGCGGCTTCATTGATTTTATTTTCAATTTCTGACTTCTTGGGAACTTTTTTTCCATTAATCGTTTCCATTTTAGAAATTGAAGCGAGTCGTGTCTTGCTTTTGCTCGCATTAAGAATAATAGTATACTCCCCTGTTCCGTCAGCTTTTAGATTAATCTTGTCTAAAATATCAAAACAACTTGTCAGCAATAGTAAAGGCAAAAACAGAATATATAGCTTAAGAATATTTTTCATGTTTGGGTTTAAGACAACAAAACTACTCAATTTCGGCCTTAAATCCTTACAGTCTTTGATTTTTTGGACATAAATAGCTGTTTTCAGGTAGTTTTTTAAGACATACAATGATGCTATTATTGTTTCCGTTTTTTTCAGATTTGTCCTTTCAAATAATTCTGGCGAAGATCCTCGTCCAGCTTTTCAATAGCATACCGAAGGCAAGTTCTCGGCATTTCTTTATAATACAGATTCAGATAACTGATTAATTCTCTTTCATTTTTATTCCCCATTTCTCTTAACAGCCATCCGTTTGCTTTATGCATCAGATCATGGGTATGTTTCAGGTTTCTGGTCACCAATTCTTTGGTAAGATCAAATGATCCTTTTTTTACGTAATGCATAGTTCCCACTACAGCAATTCTCTTATGCCACATTTCTTCAGATTCTGAAAGGTCTCTCAGAAGGTATTCTTTCTGATTTTCGAAGGCATATCTGCCCAGAATTTTATAGCAGCTTGAGTCCACCAGATCCCAATTGTTAACATAGGGAAGATGATGAAGATAGAAAACCACTATTTCATCTTTCATTGCCTGATCTTTTGTTTTTTCAAACTTTGAAATCAGCATAAAGAGAGCCGTGAGCCTGTGTTCGTGATATTCCGAGGCCAACAGCTCGCTTAATTCCTTTAAGTTGATTTTTGAATAGTATTCTTTAGCTACAGACCTTTGATCCGGAACCGTCACTCCTAAAAACAAATCTCCTTCTCCATATTCTCCCTTTCCGGTTTTGAAGAATCTTGGAAAAAATTCAGCTTTCTCAGGAATTGATAAAACGGCTAATGCCTCCTGTATTTCTTTGACAATACTACTCATATTGAACTGCTGTTAGTGTGACATATTAAGCTTTGTCTTCCTGCACCACCGCCTCCTGTTCTTCTTCTTCCTTTGCGATCTTATTAGGATTGGCAACTTTGGCAATAGTAAGCCCCTGAACAATAATAGAGAATACTACCACGCAATATGTGATACTTAGAATGATCTCACTGTATTCGCTTTTAGGAATAGACATCGCCAGTGCGATAGACACCCCACCACGGATTCCTCCCCAAACCAGCACTTTTACGGTCTGCGGACTAAAGCTTCGCCTCAAAGAGGTGAATTTCGTAGGTCCCCAGATGGAAATAAACCGGGCAAACAAAACCACAACAATGGCTAATACTCCTGGAATCATAAAGTGTTTCAGATCTTTAATCATCAAAAGTTCGAACCCGATAAACAGGAATAATACAGCATTCAGGATCTCATCAATCAGTTCCCAGAATTTAATTAAATAATCCTGCGTAACAGATTTCATTTTGAAACTCCTGTTAAAATTCCCCATAAATAATCCTGCCGCAACCATCGTCAACGGACCGGAAATATGCATTTGTCTTGCAATAAGATAACCACCCATTACCACAGAAAGCGTTACCAGTACGGAAATAATATAATCATCTACTTCACGCATCAGCCTGGAAGTAACCCATCCCAGTAAAACCCCAAGTAAAATACCTCCTCCCGCTTCATGAAGCAAAAGCAATCCGATATTTTCAACACTTAAATCTACTTCTTTTCCGACTGCCAGCTGTAAAACCACTGTAAAGACTACAACCGCCATACCGTCATTGAAAAGAGATTCACCGGCTACTTTTGTTTCGAGTGATTTGGAAACCTTAGCCTGTTTCAGAACACTCAGAACTGCTACAGGATCCGTAGGAGAAATTAATGCTCCAAATACCAGACAGAAAATAAAAGGAAGTTTAATTCCTACATAAGGCAGTAAGTAAAACATTCCAAAACCTACAACAAAAGTGGAAATGACAACACCCGCCGTAGAAAATATCAATACCGGCCTAAACTGCTCCTTAAGATCATTGATGTTAATATGAATTCCTCCTGCAAACAGAAGAAAATTAAGCATTGCTCCCATCAGAACCTCTGTAAAATCAATACTGTTCATCAGGTTGTGAAGATGTCCGAAGGTTCTTGGAAGAACCGATTCTCCGAACAACACCAGGAAAATAGAAACCACAATGGCAATAACCATTATTCCGATGGTACTTGGAAGTTTAAGGAACCTATAGTTAAGATAGGCGAATATTGATGCTAATACGATTAATGCTGAGAATGAATAATATAACTCCACTAAGTGTTTTTTAAATTAATTAATTTATGAATCTAAATAAAGTACTTTGATATAGGTTTTAACCCCTTCTTTTTCCCAGATGTCAAACATTCCGTCTTTGGAAGGTTTTGAACCTCTGGTATAATCCTGCCCAATTTTCAAAATATTCAGCAAAATATATTCGTCTCCCACGGAATTAACCAGATAAGCCGTTTTTTCAGATTTACCATCTCCGGAGCTTTTTATTCCATCCGCTAATGAACGGAACTGATTCAAGTGGTGCATAAAATTGTTTCCATCTTTGATAGAATCATAAGCTCTGAGAAGAATCAGCAGAATATCGAGATTGGTAGGATCTGTACCATACAAGGCTTTTCCCTGCTTTATACAGTCTTCAAAATTATTTTGTTTAAAAGCTTCTGCCAGGCCCTTAAAGCGGTCATCCGAGGTGATAATTTTATCCGTTCTAAAATTCCTTCCATAGTAAAGATACTGAGATTCTATACTGTCTAAAGATCTTGGAAGTCCCTTGTACTTAAAAATAAGTTTTTCATAATTGTACGGGGAATCACTCTTGTTTAGACTTTTCTCAATAGCTTTCATATCAATTTTTGATTTCTGACTGAAGCCAAAAACCGAAAAAAATATGAATAGAAGAAAAAAGGGATATTTCATCAATTCTTGTTTTCTTCGTCGTCGTTATCGAAATACTCGAAAAGGAAATCATTGTATGGGAATCTGGAAATATGAATTTTCATAACCTCATCGTAAATCATCTTCTTCATTTCCGGGAAGTTTTCTTTCGTCAGTGCAGAGATAAAAACAGTAGGGTATTTGGATTTTGCCATCCATGTTTTTTCCCATTCTTCAAGAGAAATATTTCTCTTTGTACCCGGAGTCAGATCATCTTCATCTTTTTTCTCGTAGCTGAAATCATCAATTTTATTGAAAACCATGATCATTGGTTTTTGATGAGCGTTGATTTCCATTAGGATATGATTCACAGATTCTATATGGTCTTCGAAACTTTCGTGAGAAATATCTACAACATGAATCAAAAGATCCGCTTCACGTACCTCATCCAATGTGGATTTGAACGATTCTACCAGCTGAGTGGGTAGTTTTCTGATAAACCCTACGGTATCGGTAAGTAAAAACGGTAAATTGCCAATCACAACCTTTCGTACGGTAGTATCCAGCGTTGCAAATAATTTATTTTCAGCAAAAACTTCAGATTTTGACAGGGAATTCATCAGGGTAGACTTTCCCACATTGGTGTATCCCACTAAAGCTGCACGAACTACTTTTCCACGGTTATTACGCTGGGTAGCCATTTGCCTATCAATCGTTTTCAGCTTATCTTTCAATAAGGTAATCCTGTCACGGATGATACGACGGTCAGTTTCAATTTCCGTTTCACCGGGACCTCTCATCCCGATACCTCCTTTTTGACGCTCAAGGTGAGTCCACATTCTTGTCAAACGGGGCAAAAGATACTGATACTGTGCCAATTCCACCTGAGTTCTTGCGTACGAGGTTTGTGCCCGCTGAGCAAAAATATCAAGAATAAGGTTGGTACGGTCCAAAATTTTAACTTCCATCTCTCTTTCCAGGTTTTTAAGCTGGGAAGGAGAAAGTTCATCATCAAAAATGACAGTTCCTATTTCATTTTCTTTTACGTATTCTTTTATCTCAATTGCTTTTCCGCTTCCGATGAAGGTTTTGGAATCAGGTTGGGTTAATTTTTGAGTGAAGCGTTTCTGTACGGTTGCTCCTGCTGTGAAAGCCAAAAACTCCAGTTCGTCCATATACTCCAGTAGTTTTTCTTCATCCTGGTGCTGTGTAATAAGACCCACCAAGACTGCTTTCTCATAATTATGTTCTTTCTTTTCTAACATGAAATTCTATCTATGTTTATGATTTTTACAAGATAATATTTTTCAGAAAAAAAACAAAATCAAATTTTATTTAATAACACTTTTTAATATAATTTTAAGTCCGCTATAGTATTGTTTCATAAAAATCAATAACTTTATGTGATAATTTTAAGATTTTAAAATCTTAAATTTAAAATAGTTAGACTAATTGCCAGAAGATCATGATTACACAAATTAAGTGTATGATTATTGATGATGATGAACTGGATAAGCTGGTTCTTCAGCATTATATCAGACCGTATGAAAATATAGAAATTGTCGCTTCTTTCGATTCGGCAGAAAAAGCAATTCCCTATCTCGACCTTCCCATTGACCTTCTTATTATCGAAACCAACTTAAAGGGAATGAGTGGTCCGGAATTCAGAAAACTGGCCCATAAAATACCTGCCTGTATTTTTGTGAGCTCCCATCCTGAGCTGGCCGCTACTGTTTTTGAAATCGACACCCTGGACTTTATAACCAAACCCCTAACAGCAGAACGGTTTCATTACTCCATGCAGAGGCTTTTTGATTTTTTCAAAGTAAAAGAAAAGTGCGATTGCTATGATGCCCTATTTGGGGAAAATTTTATTAAGATAAAAGAAGGTGGCCATATTTCTCAGATCAGAAAAACAGATGTTTTGTATCTGGAAGCCTTGAAAGACTATACCCGGATTATCACACTGGAAAAAAATCACTGTATCCTCGATTCTTTAGGAAACCTGCTTCTTAAAAACTTCTTTGATTCTTTTGTGAGAATACACCGCAGCTATGCCGTACCCAGACATCTTATCCGGGGAAAAAGCTGCCATGAAATAGAATTAACCCACCACATCAAGCTTCCGATAGGCAGGGCTTATAAAAATAACCTCTCCTTTTTCGAGCCCTAAAAACACAGACTTTCTTCAACAATAATTCACAAAACGCCATTGGTCGATTATTTCTGCCGTTGGTCTATTTTTCTATAATCCGATGTGCATAGGTGGTAATTTAGTCTTCCCAAATTTGCCCTTAAAAAAACTTTTTACTAATCACCTAAAAACTGCTATTCATGAAAAAAAAATCTATTTATTGCCTCACCTTGCTTGTATTTTCTGTCGTCATCTTTCGGGCCCAGTCAGCACTTTTGGCTACCGGAGCGGATGCGTCATCAGGCAATGGTTCTGTATCTTACAGTATAGGCCAGACTGCATACCTCAATAAAGGCACTCCCATTCAGCTTCTTGAAGGGGTACAGCAGGGGTTCGAAATCACCACACTTTCCTCCCAGGAAGCTTCATCAGATCAAAAAGATCAGAAAGACATTCTTATTTACCCTAATCCTTTTAAAGAATATTTGTATCTGGATTTTACCACAAACGATTATAAGAATTCAGAATATCAGTTATTCGATTCTCAGGGCAAACTGATCAAAAAAGATATGATTTTACAATCAAAATCTGAGCTTAATTTCTCTGCTCTGCCTTCTGCCATGTATATTATCAGAATTAGCAGGAATGGAGAAAACATTAAAACTTTTAAAATCATTAAAAAATAAATGCCATGAAAAAAATATTACTACTGTCCTGGATTCTCTTAGGCTTCTTTATGGGGCTTTCACAGGCTCCTGAAAAAATGAGTTATCAGGCCGTCATGAGAAATGGCGTCGGACAACTGCTAAGCAATCAGGCCATCGCTGTCAAGGTAAGTATACTGCAGGGTTCTCCTGCCGGAGCAGAGGTTTATTCTGAACGACTTACCGGAAATACCAATACCAATGGTCTTATCAGCCTTGAAATAGGAACAGGAACCATTATTACAGGAACATTTGCTTCGATCAACTGGTCATCAGGAAACTATTATTTAAAAACTGAAACCGACCCTGCGGGAGGAACCAATTATACCATTACAGGAACCAGCCAACTGCTAAGTGTTCCGTACGCTATGTATGCCAAGACCGCAGGAAACAGTGGCGGTACCTTTACCATTCCTTATACCAATACGGTAAATAATGCTTCTACTTTGTTTTCATTAACGAATGATGGAGATGGAACTTCTTTAGAAGGGACTAATAATACAGCCACTTCAAGTATTGCTGCAGTAAGAGGAATTGTGACCAGTACGGGTCCCGGAGGTTTTTCTTCAGGGGTACGCGGGATCAATAACGGAACCGGAGGCCTTGGAGTAGGAGTTTGGGGAAGCCAAAACGGAAGCGGATGGGGTGTTTATGGTGTTACTCCCAATGGATTAGGGGTGTATGGAAATTCCAGTGGAAATGGATATGGGGTATATGCAAACAGCAATACAGGAACGGGACTTTCTGCGACCAGTAACAACGGAATTCCTGCTAACATTGCGATCTTCAATAATGCGAATAACAATAATGTTCTTAATGCTTCTACTCTAGGAAATGGAACGGTCATCAATGTGACGACTTCCGGAAACGGAACCGGTGTTTTCAGTTCAACAGGAAGTGGCTTTGCAGTACACGGTATCACGTCTGCCCAAACTTCTGCAGGGATTATAGGAGATAATAGCGGAGCCGGTGAAGCAGTGGTAGGAAGAACAACCAGTGATATTGCCGGAGCTGTAGTGGGTAGAAATGACGGAGGTGGATATGGGGTAAGAGGATTTATTGCCACCAATGCCACGGGAACCGGTATAGGAGTTTATGGACAGGTAGGTTTAAATAACAGTACAGGCCGTGCAGGCCGATTTGAAAATCTGAACCAAACCAATACAACCAATAATACGTTTGAGGTAGAAACTAATGGCAATGGAAACATCCCTGACAATACACAGGGGAATGCAGCCTCTTTTCTTGTCAACAACACCAATAGCGTTGGAGCGGCAGTAAGAGGACAAGTCAACACTATTTTCGGAAACTTTGGAGCAGCAGGTGTTTTCGGTATTTCTTCCGGAACAGGAGGTTTTGCCGGTTTATTTCATGCTTCTAATCCTTCAGGTAACGGAGCCGCACTGGTTGCTATTACGGATGGTAACGGAAATGCAATTACCGCTAATGCGAGCAAAAACGGTAATGGTGTTGAAACCAATATTGATGGTAACGGAAATGCATTGTATGCCTGGGTTCCATCTTTTGCAACCGGACGTGCCGGACGGTTCAATATTTTTAATGATGCCAACACCAGTGATGTAATTACGGTAACCACAGTAGGAAATGGTACTGCAGGAAACTTCAAAGTGGATAAAACTCAGGGAACTTCTCCGGCAGTCAAAGGGGAGGTCAATTCGATATTCGCCAATTTCGGGACAGCCGGTATTTATGGTTTATCATCCGGAACCGGAGGATACGGAGGTTTATTTTACTCATCAAACGCTTCAGGAAATGGTCCCGCTTTACTAGCCTTAACAGAAGGAAACGGAAATGGGATTACGGCCAATGCCGGTGGAACGGGTGATGGTATTGAAGCCTCTTGTGATGGAAATGGTAATGCGATCTCAGGTTTTATACCCAATTTTGGTACAGGTAAAGCAGGGAGATTTGCGAACTTCAATAACAGTAACGGCCAGCCGGTAGTACATGTAACCACTACGGGGACGGGCTCTACCTTACTTGTCAATCATCAGGGACCATCCGGTGATATTGCCGTCTACCAGAGTGCTTCAACCAATGTAGCCAGAATCAACAAAGCCGGAAGAGGATTTTTTAACGGAGGAACACAAGCCAGTGGGGCTGACGTTGCCGAAGCATTTGATGTGGAGGGAAAAATTTCCGAATATGAAACCGGAGATATTTTAGTGATCTCAGTAAATTCTGACAGAACCGTAGAAAAATCATCAAAACCCTACTCTAACCTTGTTGCCGGTGTATATGCTACCAAACCGGGAGTACTTCTTACGGAAGAGCATATTGATACCGATATCTCAGATAAAGTTCCTATGGGTGTAATCGGGGTAATCCCCACTAAAGTATGCCTGGAAAACGGAAAGATAAAAAGAGGAGATCTTTTGGTGACTTCTTCAACACCGGGAGTAGCCATGAAAGCCAGCCTTAAAAAGGTAAAAATAGGGCAAGTGATTGGAAAATCCCTTCAGGATTATGATCAGAAAGAAATTGGAAAAATTCAGGTATTAGTCAACATAAAATAAACCGTCATGAAAATAGTATATATCACATTGTTATTATTCTTAAGCTCCGTTATCTATGCCCAGGAAAATAAACAAGCAGCACCGACAGAAGATCAGGCTCAGGTTTTAAAACAAGCAAAGGAACAGGAAGCAAAGACAGTAAAAGACAATCAGGAAAAAACAGAGAAAAAAACTTCCTCAACGGCTCTGGTTTCAGATCAGGGACTGGAAGTGAAAAAACAGGAAGCAAAACCTAAGGCGCCATCTGGTTCCGGGAAGTTACTTCCCAATACAGCAAGCCTTGAAGAAATAAAAACGACAATTCCCAACAGACAGGCATCCCGTAATACAACGAATTCTAGGAACACAAATAATACAACAGGATTACCCAATACCGCAACGCTGGAGCAAATAAAAAAAACAATTCCAAAAAACTGATAACTTAAAAGCTAATAACCTATCTAGATTTTTCAAACAAAAGAAGTCCGCCAATCCGGCGGACTTTTATATATTGGTAATGATAATTAAGATTAATCCCAATCAGCAGCTACAAACTTCATTGTATTTCCTTTCTCATCAGAAAGTGTCAGGAAATGCCCTTCTACAGTGTATTTGGTCATCGTATCAAATTTCTTTTGAAAAGAAGTTTCCAGCTCCATATTCTGACAAGCCATCATGGTACTCGCTCCATTTGATATTTTTACTTTCCCTCCTTTTTTAAATTCTAAAGCAAAAGACATTCTGTTGCATCCCATGTAAGCACTTCCCTGAATTTTACCATCTTCCATCTTCCCGGTGAGGTTGATTTCCGCTTTATTGGCAATCAGCTGATCTTTAGAAAAACCATCTAAAGAAATCAGCATCCATTGTCTCTGAAGGGCAGGATTTTTATCCGGCAGAGCAGAGCAATTTAAGACAAGACCCAGAAATAAAACGGTAAAAAGTGATACTAGTATTTTTTTCATGCGCATTATCATTCCATTTTCATACCAATCTGGGACTGAATATCGTAAAAATTAGTAAATTAGCGACACAAAAATTATATTATAAAATGAAAAGACTATTTCTACTATTCACTTTCTTGCTGAGCTTTGCTCAGATGAGGGCGGATGAGGGGATGTGGCTGCTAATGCTCATCAAAAGACTTAACGGTGTTGATATGCAAAAAGAAGGTCTACACCTGACGCCTGAAGAAATTTATTCAGTAAATAATTCAAGCTTAAAAGATGCTATTGTAAGCTTTGGAGGTTTCTGTACTGGTGAAATTGTTTCTGACAAAGGACTGATATTTACCAATCACCACTGTGGTTATGGCGCTGTGGCGGCTGCTTCTACACCAGAAAAAGACTATTTGAAGAATGGTTTCTGGGCAATGAAACAAAAAGACGAATTTAATGCAAAGGATCTTTATGTAAGATTTTTAGTAAGAATGGATGATGCTACGCAGAGAATCAATTCTAAACTAAACAACAATATGACCGGAGCAGAGAGAAAAGCTGTTATTGATGCTGAAACAAAAGCAATCCAGACAGAAAACTCTGAAAACGGAAAATATACTGTAGTGGTAAGAGATTTCTTTAACGGAAATGAATTTTATTATTTCGTATATCAGGATTATAAAGATATCAGATTAGTAGGTGCTCCACCTTCCTCATTAGGAAAATTCGGTGGTGATACGGATAACTGGGAGTGGCCAAGACATACTGCTGACTTCACAGTCTTCAGAGTATATGCTGATGCTGCAGGAAATCCTGCTGAATATTCTCCAAGCAACACTCCTTTGAAGCCTAAGCATTTCCTTCCGGTTTCTCTTAAGGGAATTAAGCCTGGGGATTTCTCAATGATCTTAGGATACCCTGGTAGAACTAACCGTTACCTGACTTCTTACGGAATTCAGCAAATGGTAAACAAAGACTATCCGGCATGGGTAGAGGCTTCTAAAGTGGCTATGGACGTAATGAAAAAGTATATGGATAAGGATAAGGCGACTCAGCTTAACTATGCTTCTCAATATGC
Source organism: Chryseobacterium sp. YR221 (assembly GCF_900176315.1). Classification (NCBI taxonomy): domain Bacteria; kingdom Pseudomonadati; phylum Bacteroidota; class Flavobacteriia; order Flavobacteriales; family Weeksellaceae; genus Chryseobacterium; species Chryseobacterium sp. YR221. The sequence goes on along the minus strand of NZ_FWXM01000004.1, from coordinate 107,842 downwards.
TTCTGTAGCGAACTACTGGAAAAACAGACAGGGAACTATTGATGCAGTAGATAAAAACGGAACCATCTCTGACAAACAGAAGATTGAAGATACTTATAAAAAATGGGCTGCAATGCCAGGAAACGATGCTTATGATGGTGTTCTGGAGGACATTGGTGCTTATTACACGCAGGTTTCAGACAGAAATGTTGAGAGAAACTATGCTTCACAGTTTGCAAGAAACACAAAATATATCTCTCTTGCTTTACAGGTAGGTTCTGCTCTTAAGGCTTATGCTGCTCAGGATATGCAGGGAAGATTAGCCATGAAAGCTAAAACAGAAGCTGCAATCAAAGGTGCTTATGAAAACTTCAATCCTTCTTTGGAAGGAGAGATGCTTGCCGCTATGACAAGTCTTTACCAGGCAAGAGTTAAAAATAAAGATGTAGCTTCTGCTACTATTTTAGGATTAGACGCTAAAACAGTTTCTAACCTGGCTTATTCTTCAATTTTTGCTAACAAAACTTCTGCTACGAACTTCTTATTGAATCCGGATGCATTAAAGCTTGATGCTGATCCACTTTGGAAAACAGCTAACGGAATCATGGCAGATCAAAAAATGAGCACTGAAAGATATGTTAAGGTAGATGATAATTTTGCAAAAAATAACCGTCTGTTCTTAGCTGGATTAATGAAGGCTATGCCTGAGAAAAAATTCTATCCGGATGCTAACTCTACTATGAGATTAACTTATGGTACTGTAGATAAACTTCCTATCAGAAATGACAGAAATTATTTCGGTATTACAGATAACTATTATACAGACATGACTGGTCTTGTAGGAAAATACAAGAAAGGCGATGAAGAGTTTGATCTTCCTCAAAGAGTGATCGACCTTTATAACCTTAAGGATTTCGGACAGTATGCAGATGCTGCAGGTTATATGCCTGTAAACTTCCTTTCTAACAACGATATTACAGGAGGTAACTCTGGTTCTCCGGTAATTGACGGTGACGGAAACCTTATCGGTATTGCTTTCGACGGAAACAGCGAGGCATTAAGCGGAGATATCGTATTTGAACAGGAATGGCAGAAAACAATCAACGTAGATGTTCGTTTTGTTCTTTGGACAATTGACAAATATGCTGGTGCCAGAAGATTAGTGGATGAGCTAAAGCTTGTAAGAAGTGAAAACACTCCTGCTGATACAAAATCTAAAAACTCAGGTACAACTACAGCACCTAAGAAAATAAAGAAAAAATAATCTCTTTTGATTTATTTTTAAAACCGTGAAATTTAGTTTTCGCGGTTTTTTTATTTTTGAATAATAAATCTTTCATCATGATTCCTAAAACAATAGAGTTTACAGCCACCATTCAACAAAATGGAGAAATGAATGCCGCCTATGTAGAGTTTCCTTTTTCTACTGAAGATATATTTGGAAAAAAAGGACTGGTCAGGATCAAGGCTGTTTTTGACGGTCAGGTAGAATACCGGGGAAGCCTTGCCAAAATGAAAACCGACTGCCACCTCTTAGGACTAACCCAGGAAGTAAGGAAGCAGCTTGGAAAAACTTTTGGAGATGAGGTTTCCGTTTCTCTTATGGAAGATAAGGAGGAAAGAATTATAGCCATTGCAGAAGATATTGCTTTTATCTTTAATGAAAACCCTAAAGCCAAAACAATATTCGACAGCATGAGCTACACTCACAAGAAGGAATACATCCGCTGGATTGAAGAAGCTAAGAAGCCTGAAACAAGAGAAAATAGAAAGATCAAAATGATACAGATGATCTTAGACGGTAAAAAGGGAATATAGCATACGCCTCCTTTTCTTTGTCTCAAATTTTTAATTCTGCTTCCAGATACTGAACTCCCCCACCATTGGTAACGGTGATGAATCCGTCATAATGAGCAATTCTCACCCCCAGTTCATTGGTAACTTCTTTGAAGTATCCCGTTTTTTCTGTATTGTCGGGCATTATATTTTTTTGCCATAAAAATGTGGCAGACTGGCCCTTTTTATTCTGAAATACCAATGAGCCCAACGTACTTCCCAATCCGAATGATTTAATATCTACCACCGCACTTTCATTGGCTACAAAATCTTTAGTTAAAACAATAAAATTATCCATTTAATATTTTTTTGATTATAAGTTAATTCTTAGGTCAAGAGGTGCATTCATACATCTATTTTGTCCTGCTGCAAATATTGTCCTGCCTAACGACAAAACTCGACGTATTATTTACTAAGGGTCAACTCATAAGAAAATAATTATTTTTTTGTCAGGATGTTAGAAAGTCTTCGACTATAGTTTTAGCACAGTTATAACTATAAAAAATTATCTTATGAAAAAGAACTTTTTAAAATGTACAGCAGCAGGTCTTATCGCTGCATTTAGTCTTTATTCATGTAACGATTCTGATGATGACATGATGGGAAATATGTCCTTTCAGAGAAGTATTACTTTTGAGAATGTTGTCACCCCTAAGGACTTTGTAGAAAGTGGCAGCTTTCAGGGAACGGGACAGCCGGTGATCTTACCGGGACAATCGGTTTCTATTAAATTCAGCGCTGGAAAAGCTCAGTCTTTAATGTTTTCAACTATGTATGGTGCTTCCAAAGACTGGTTCTTTGCCTCTAAGCAACCCGGAATACAATTATTTGATAATAATGGGAATGCCATAACTGGTAATGTTTCGTCAGAAGTACTTTTGTGGGATAATGGAACCAAAGACAATATGACGGGATTAGTGGAAAGCAAACCTATTATGCAGGTTCCTAATGTCATTGCATCACAACTGATGAAGCTGAATCTTGCTTATAATGATGTAACGTCTGAGTTTACCCTAACCATTACCAATACTTCCGGTGGAACCGCTCATGAAACACCTTTTTCTCCCGGAGTCTGGGCTGTTTCCAATTATAATGGCTCTCAGCTATTAAACAGCACTCCGTTCTTTATGCCTAACACATTATCCAACCCCGAGATTACCGATATTGCACAAATGGGAAGCATCACAAAAATGATGACAAAACTAAATGCGAATACGGGAATTATGACAGGGCTCTCCCCTGCCCTGGTAGTTGTTTATCGAGGTGATAAGAACCCGATCTACGAATTAGGAAAAAAGGATAGCGGAATGGGGTTAAAGGAGATTGCACAAATGGGAAATGTTGCCAAACTTCAGAACAGTTTACAATCTTCACCGAACGTAAAAGGGGTCTTCATTGCCGGAAATGCACCTGTATCACCAGGAAATAAGGTTACTGCCAGCTTTAAGGCAGATCCGGGCGACAAAATTGCTTATGTTACCATGTTTGGATTCTCCAATGACTGGTTCTACGCCAATGAACAGAATATTGATGCCAATATAAAAGGAGATGTTACGTCCGGAACAGCTTTATTTGATTCCGGGACCGGCATTGATCAATATCCGGGAGCAGGAAACCATCAGGCTTTATTTGGAGGAACTCCACAGAGTGAAAATATGGTGATTTCCAAAGTGGGAACATCATATCCGGTTCCTCCTGTACAAAATGTGATCAAAGTAACAGTGAATTAAATATCATATTATATAAAAAATCCGGAAGAAATCTTCCGGATTTTTTATATAATTCTAAACCAGAAATCCTACAATATTTTTAGGGGGAAGCTCTTTTTACTTAACTACGCAAACGAACAAATCATTAAAGATTTTTAAAGAAATTATAAAGATCTGTTTCGGAAGAAATATTGAGTTTTTTTCTTAATCTGCCCTTTTTAGTTTGTACTGATCGGTGCTGCATAAAGGATAAATCGGCAATGTCTTTTGAAGAAAATCCCAGCCAGATCATTGCGCATAAAGATAATTCTGACTGTGTCAGCTGGGCATTGATTTTCAAAAGTTTTTGAAAAAAAGCAGGATGAATTTCCTCAAATCTATTGAGAAATTTAACATCATTCGTTTTTAATAAATCATACAATTCCGAGAAATGGTCATTAGATATTACCACTTTTTTATCGGGAGCTTCATTGGGAGGAATTGTTATATCTATATTTCCGGCGGTCTGATATTTAAAAAATAAAAAATGGGCACCTTCAAGCAAAAACAATATTCCTATAGATATTGAAAAAAAGATTATTTCAGGACTGGTCTCCTTTTTTTCTATTGTTTTACTCACCGAAAGATCTAATGCATCATTTCCAGACTGTTTTAAATGATTACTTAGCTTCATGCATTTTAGAAGATATTCGTTTTCCTTTTCAGTATTATTAAGCTTTTTGTAGGTTAATGCTATCTGACGGTACAAATCCGGAAGCTTATTTATCCGTTTTGTCCTTTGTAAGATCTGCAAAGATTTCTCATAAAACTGTAATGCTTTGGGGTAATCTTTTTGTTCGAAAAGCAATTGTGCATAGTGAGAATACACCACTCCACATTTGGATGTCCAGTAGTCTTTCTTTTTTAAAAGTAAAATGGCTTTGTTGATATAAAAGGAAGCCGAATCAAGATTCTTGGTTTGCTGAAGATGATAGTAGCCAATTAAAGAACTATTAAAAGCTGAAGGATCTACATCAAAGCCTTTATGATAATAGATAAAAGCCGAGTCACTATTTTTACTGAGAATAAACTCAGCTCTTTTTTCATAAATATTTCCCAACAGCCAACCTCTCTGATTTAGTTTTTTCCCATAATAAATAGCTTTAGAATTATAGTCTAAAGCTCTATAAGTTAACCCTATGGCATAATTCATCTCTCCATATTCATGATAGAGTTTGGTATAAAGAAAGTTATCTTTAACATGAACTGCTATTTTTCCAGCCAATTCCAGATAATACTGGCACAATTTATAATTCCCCACTGTTCTGTATATAAAGGAAAGATTGACATATGCCAAGGCTTCTTCTTTTTCAAATCCTTCTCTTTTTGAGATGCTGATTATTTTTTTATTTAAAGCAACCATCTCATCTTTTTTACCCTCCAGTCTTAATCTTTCGCTTCTATCCAATGCCTCATTTAGATAAGCAATATCCTTTTTTTTATTACAGCCACCCAAAAAAAGTAAAATCAGAAAAAAAATTTGATACTGTTTTTTATATCCCACTTTTAACACTTCTAATGATATTCTAAAAATTATTTATCTTGTAAACACTATTGATTCTATCCCTACTTATTCAATATAGATTGATAAATAAAACAATCTATCACATGATATTCATACAAATGTTAATACCTATTAAAAACATATATTTCATGTATTTTTTACAGTAATATTTAATGTTTTAATATCTTATTGAATGCAATTTAATCTTTTTTTCAAAATAAATATTAACATAACCAATACCTAATAATAAAAAAACGTTAACTTTTATTAACATAAAAATGTTTATTTTTCTTCATACTGTTTCAACGAAATAGTGATGTTCGTGAAACAAATTGTCACCCATTGTATCCGTAAAGCTGATAGTCAAATTTTCAAAAAACATTAGTTTAAGCATATAAAAAAGCAGTAAAAACTTTCATTTTCACTGCTTTCTCATCCTTTTAGGATGTCATAAAATTATGATTGCTAAAAATTAAGCTCCTTATGGTATATTGAATACTCCTTCTTAAAAAGAGGGAATGTTCCTTCATATCTGAATGGAGAAACTCCAAATCCATAAAACATATCAGCCTGAATTTTACCTTTTACATCAAAAGTTCCTTTCCTATCAGGAATTAATTGCAAGCCTAAAGCAGATAAAGCAGAGACTCTTCCTCTTAATCCCGAATTGGCTATAGGGGCTGTTACAAAAAGTAAGCCTACAGCACCCTTGGCTTCTATGCCTACTTCGGCAGTTAAATCACCCTCTAGCTTATTAAGATCAGGACCTCCCTTATATATCAGATCATGATTAAGGTCAGGATTTATTCCTACAAGAAAATTGGCCTTACCCCCAATATCAAATAACCTGGCCTGAACTTTTCCAGTTGCAGCAGCCCCCAAATAAGGACCAGCGGCAATAGTGGGACTCAAAATAAGTCCTGTAGGACCCAGAACAATTGGAGCAATAGGAATATTTAAATAATCTGTTACACTCACTGTATATCCTGCTGAAGACTGAATATTAGCCCACGACTGAAGACTTATGTCATCCATTATAAAGTTCACTTTAAAATCGGATAAATGTCCCCAGGAGAAAGTAATATTATAATCTATTATAGGAGTAAACCCACCATTTACTTTAATATCAGAAGCTATAGTTACAGGGCCAACCTGCTGAGTAGGAATGGGGAAAGTTTTATCAAAATTAAAACGATTAAGAATAATGCTTTTTTGGCTACTTCTGTTTTTGGATTCTATGGCAGTAATTTTAGTATTCATGTCCTCAGAAATAAAGTTTTCTATGGGGATATAGTTGACCATTTTGCCATCCACTTGAATTGGAGCTTTACCAGATGGATCATAAATACCGCTGATTGTACCGCTGTAGATAAACTCTTCAAGCTTTGCACTCGAGGTCTGTACACTCAACTGATTATTCGTTTTGGATATAGAAGTTACTTTGGAAAGAATCGTATTCACGTGATCTCCTTCTACTTTTGTTCCTACAATGACTGTTCCTACTTTAATACTATCTGTCTGAGCAGTGACACTACTGAATGTAATTCCCTGATTATTCAAATTAGAAATTGATGCTACGGATTGATCATTAAGGATCATTACATTTTTTTGCACGGTAAGGTCTCCCATTTTTTTAAGATTACCGGATTCTGGTGGGTTTGAAATATTCTCTTCAGTCAGGTTATCCTTTGAACAAGAAGCCAGAACCAATAATGAAAATACGGAAAAGAATAAAAAATGGTAAAACTTACCAATCTTTTTAAAATACTGATTGTTTTTCATAAGTAATATTTAGATGTTTAATAAGAAGTGGAACGTCAATTAAAATTCAATCACAACATTGATTTTAAAAGCATAATAATAAAAGCAGAGAGATTACCAATTATTCAATAGTAATCTCTCTTAAAAAATACAGAGTAATCTACTTACTATCAATCTTTCCAGGTCTATCAATACTGTGAAGATTTTGTTTTTATATAACCTTTGTGTTTTAATGAAAACAAAGTTAATTATGAAGATAACCATTGCCAAAAAAAACCTACATCACATGTACATCATATATACACCGCCACTCAAAGCCAACCTATTATATAATTTAAAATCATATGTATACATTGAATAGTTGGTTTCAGGAACCGGAACCAAATCAGAATTAAACCAAACATATATTTTGTTATGGTAAGAAAATGATTACCCATACTAAGATAGTAGCTTCCTTTTTTTAAATTAAAAAGTTATGTTACAGGAAGCTCAAGATATTTTAAATAAGAATCCAGCATATTTTTATCAAATACAGGTTCTTGAATACCCGATCCTTCCAGAAACTGAATAACATTCGAGCAATCCCAGATATAGGTATCCTGATAAAGCTCTACCGTGGATAGCCCTTCATGCATATTGTCCTTGAAAAGACTGGTTAAAGGATATAGACGGTTTTTACTGTTATCTTCCCATTGCTTTCTCCATTCTTTATAAGGAAGTGCCTTTAGTGTAAAGGAATAATATTCCTTCATTAAACCAAAGAAATCCTCCAGAGTCAGGTTGGTTTCCGGGCTGGCAATCAGATTGAACTTTTTACCTATGGCCTCTTTATTTTTAGTGATATGAGCCATGGATTTCGTCATATAATCTACCGTGATAAGCCCCTCCCTCAGTTCTTTAAGTGCCGGATAGGATTGAAACTCCACACAATTTTTCACTAATCCCGACCACCACTGATAAGGAGCGCTTGCACCGGTCTCACTATGACACATTGCATATCCCAGACGATATGTTATTAACGGCAGTCCTTCTTTTGCTGCCAGGTCGGCTACCGCTTCCATTACCCATTTGCTTCTTACATACCCTATATCTTTGCTTACAGACATTAGGTTTTGCGCAATATCATCAGCTTCCAGCATTACCATTTTACCGGTAAACACATGTCCCCAACTGTACACCGAAATAGTAGATAATAAAGCAAGACATTTGGTTCTTACTGCTCCTGCAAATTTTATAATCTCCCGTAAGCCCTCTACATTAGGGGCTTTCATATAGGAGTACGGTTCGATAAAATTCACGGAGCTTCCTGAATGATAAATAAGATCCACTTTCTTTGCCAGCATTGTAAATATATCATCCGATAGTCCTAATGAAGGTAACGAGAGATCTCCAATGATGGGAATAATCCTTGATTTCTGTTCCAGTTTTTGAGAAATATGAAACTGCTTGATGCAACGGTCTATCTTTTCCATCGCATGAAACCCATCCTGTGCTCTTACCAGGCAGTAGATATCAGCTTTTGTAGTATCCAAAAGTTCCTGCAGCAAGTGGATGCCTACAAATCCGGTCACACCTGTTAAAAATATTACAGAGGGATTTTCCAGCTGTTCAGTATCAAAATCTCCTGCAAACACCGTCCCGGGTGCAAGATAAACATCTTTTTGAAGCTCTACATAAGGCTCCATATCTTCTACAGGAGCCGTTTCCTTTACCTCTTTGGACCTATTGATTAAAACTTTAGAAAGCTGCTGTAATACAGGATATTGATAGATATCTCTCAAATATACTTTTACGTTAAGCCTTTTCTCTAATGCTACTGCTACCACAGCCACCAGCAGTGAGTTACCTCCAATATCAAAGAAATCATCTGAGATATTAATGACTGGTCTTTCCAGCTCCACAGACCAGATATCAGCAATTATTCTTTCTGTTTCGCTTGTAGGTGGTTCAAAAGAAACGAATTCTCTGGCTTCCTTGGCTGCCAACTCTTTTAAAACATGAGTATCTGTTTTTCCATTTGTTGTTATGGGAAGTTTATCAATAAAAATAATCTGGGAGGGAATCATATACCCTGGCAGCTCTTCTTTCAGCTGATTTCTAATCAAGGTAATATCCTTTTCTATAGCAGATTCCTGTACGATAAAGGCAACAAGGTATTTATTATTACTGCCATCCGTTTCTTTTATGATCACTACCGCTTCCCGGATATTTTCCTGCTGAGTAAGAGTTCTCTCTATTTCGCCTAACTCAACCCGAAATCCACGGATTTTTACCTGACTGTCTATCCTTCCTAAAAACTCAATCTCACCATCCTCATGCCATCTTGCTAAATCTCCGGTGCGATAAAGCCTTTCAATTTCATTAAACGGATTAACAATAAATTTTGCTGCGGTAAGTTCTTCGTTATTGAGATAACCTTTTGCCAATAGAGTGCCTCCCATATATAATTCTCCTACCGCTCCTATAGGCAGTGGCTCCATCTGTTCGTTTAAAATATAAGCTTTTGCATTAGCTATCGGCTTACCTATTGAAGACCGATATTGCCCCTTTGTATCCTTTACTTTTTTGAATGTAGCAAATACGGTACATTCAGTAGGGCCGTAATAATCAACCAGCTCATAGCTTAATTCAGAGGTTAGAACAGGCTTTAGTTTCTCTCCTCCTGTAAAAAGGTACTTTAATGACAGATCATTATTTTTTTTGGTTTCTTCCAAAACTTCAGGTGCTAAAATGGTAGGCACAAAACCGTGTGTAATCCTATTTCTATGGTAAAAACCAACCAGAGCAGCTGCATTTGTCCTTTCTTCATGATCAGCTATAAAAACCGTCGCCCCTGAAGTAAGCGCTGACCATACTTCCCATACTGATATGTCAAATGCTAACCCAGCTACAACGGTTAACTTTGAAGTATAATCCACATGAAAATGGTGATTATGCCAGGTCACAAGATGCTGAATAGCCTGATGGCTTACCATTACCCCTTTTGGTTTTCCTGTAGATCCCGAAGTATAGATGGTATATGCAAGAGTATCCCGATGAATTTTAATATCCGGCTGTTGGGAAGGTAAATAATCCAGATTTTCCATTTGATCCAGATCAAAAACCGCAACGTTTTCATTTTCTGACAAAAGTATCCCTAATGAATGATTGGTAATAATGACCTGAGCAGCAGTGTCTGCCAGCATATATTCTATTCTTTTTACAGGATAAGCAGGATCTATAGGAACATATGCCGCTCCTGTTTTAAGAATTCCCAGAATTGCGACAGCCCATTCCAGGGATCGGTCCAGCCATACTGGAACATACATTCCCTCTTTTATCCCTTTTTCCAGCAGCGCATTGGCAAGCTGATTACTTCTCCGGTTTAGTTCTTCATAAGTGATGTGCCTTTCTTTGCAAACAACAGCTGTATTTTCAGGATGAAGCTCCACCTGTTTTAGAAAAAGAGATACCAGCGTCTCTTCATCATAGTAATCCCAACCGGTTTTATTAAATCTATACAGAATTTTTTCTCTTTGTTCAGAGGAGAGTAATACAGCAGAGCCTGTTGACAGCTCCGCTATTGTGGATGTTGTGTTTAACATTTTAAATTGATTTGGTTAAAAGTTTATTGTATTCACAGCTCTTATCATCTGTAAAGACCTATCAAAACCTGATACAAAACCATCTTACTCTGTATACCTGTTTTCTCAACAGAAACAATGCGTATAACGCATTTCATAAATAAATGGTTGTGTACGGGAAGCTTTGTAATGGAGAAGATATAACAGTGATCCAAGCGATCTGCATATGTGGTATGCAGAACTATAAATAAAGCTTTTGCGTTATTTATTACTATCGAAAATAATATATAAAATAAATGGGCGTATTTATTTTATATATTTCACTAAAGAACCAAATAATACAACTTTAATTATTTTATAATTTATTATGATTAACAATTCAATAATCAAATTTAACATAATAAAATCTATTGACTGTTATATAATTACAACTTAGACCCCACATTGCAGAATGAAACTTATGAAAGCAAAAACAGATAAACTCCACTTTTTTTGGTAATTTTTAAACTAAAACGTGTTAAAAAACAAGACATTTAATTTTATTCGTCATCTTTCTCTTAAAAGAAATAAAATAAGAAAAAAGAGGTTTGATTTTTGGTTGAATTACTACAAATCAACACATAATGTATAGATTCTTTTTTTTATTGTTATTAGGTATAGGCGTAGGTGTAAATGCTCAAAGTAACAGGTTCTACTACGAATTAAAATTTAAGCCTGACACCATTGCAGCTTATGAAGTAAAGGAATTTTTCATTACCGACATCAACCCTAAATCGATAAAATACTATTCATTAATTGATCAGAAAAATGACAGTATAATGAAAAATCCAAGCTCAGATTCAGAATATGAAAGAACGAAATTGTATCACTATATCAGTAGAGAAAGAAACAGTTTCAATAACACAAATTATTTCATAGTTGGCAATATAACTGCCCAAATGAAAACCAATGATGAAATGAAATGGATCATTCTACCTCAAACAAAAATGCTGGATAAGCTAAAAGTACAGGCAGCTGCAACCAACTTTGGAGGCAGGCAATGGACAGCATGGTTTACAGACACTATCCCAATTCCCGAGGGTCCTTATAAATTTCGGGGGCTTCCGGGTATGATCCTAGAAATATATGACAGCAATAATTATTTTCATTTTACATTGGTCAAAAATAAAAGGCTAGATAAAGAATATGATACTTCAGGGATTGTAGAAACCCATTTTGGGGAAAAGCCCTTACTCATCGATAAGCAAAAATACATTAAGCTCAAGCAAACAGGATACAACAATCCTTTTGAAGATATGATCAATAACAAGATAACATCGTATACTGACGAGAATGGAAATGAAGAGGCTTACGACTACAGACAGATGACATTAGAAAAACAACGGGAACTCAAAGCGCTCAACAATCACATCGAGAAAGAATTTATAATGCAATATAAATAGAAAGCAGAATTTTGGAACTATCCGTTCCAAAATTCTCTATCCAAACTTCTGTACTGTATAGCTTCGGAAATATGATAGGACAGGATTTTCTCAGCTTCTTCAAGATCGGCTATAGTTCGGGCTACTTTTAGGATTCTGTCATATGCTCTGGCGGAGAGATTTAATTTTTCCATAGCTAATTTGATAAGGCTGAAAGAGGCTTCGTCTAATTCACAAAATGCTTCAATTTCTTTAGGACCTATCTGTGCATTACAGCTGATATTCAGATTTTCATACCTTTTATTCTGAATATTCCTTGCCTTTACTACCCGATCTCTTATCTCTTTGCTTTTTTCGCCCTTCCTTTTTTCGGAAAGCTGCTCGAATTCCACCTTCTGCACTTCTATATGGATATCAATTCTGTCTAAAAGCGGTCCGGAAAGTTTATTCATATACCGCTGCATTTCATAAACAGAAGATGTATTACTGGGGTCATCCGGAAAGAAGCCACTTGGACTGGGATTCATTGAGGCAACCAGCATAAAACTTGCGGGATAATTGACCGTAAATCTGGCTCTTGAGATGGTGACCTCACGATCTTCCAATGGCTGTCTCATCACTTCCAGCACGGTCCGCTTAAATTCCGGCATTTCATCAAGAAATAATACTCCATTATGAGCAAGAGAAATTTCTCCCGGCTGAGGGTAGCTTCCTCCTCCCACCAAAGCAACATCAGAAATCGTGTGGTGTGGAGATCTGAAGGGGCGCACAGTCATTAATGAAGCTTCGGTTCCTATTTTTCCTGCTACAGAATGAATCTTTGTGGTTTCCAATGCCTCTTTCAAGGTCAACGGAGGCAAAATACTGGGAACTCTTTTAGCCAGCATGGTTTTTCCACTTCCCGGAGGACCGATAATAATGATGTTATGCCCTCCGGCTGCGGCAACTTCCATAGCTCTTTTTGCGGCTTCCTGTCCTTTCACTTCAGAAAAATCAAAAGGGAAATCATTGATTTTATCCTGAAATTCTTTTTGGGTATCTAATGTCAATTTTTTAAGTGCCTTTCCCTCATTAAAAAAATCAATGACTTCTTTGATATTTTCCACTCCATATACCTCCAGGTCATTAACAATTGCTGCCTCGCGGGCATTCTGAACCGGAAGAATAATCCCTTTAAAGCCTTCTTCTCTGGCCTGGATTGCAATAGGAAGAACTCCTTTTATCGGCTGAAGGCTTCCATCTAAAGAAAGCTCACCCATAATGATGTAATGCTGGATTTCTTCAGCCAAAATCTGATCTGAAGCCGCCAAAATACCGATAGCAATGCTCAGATCATAAGCAGATCCCTCTTTTCTGAGATCCGCAGGCGCCATATTAATTGTAATTTTCTTTCCGGGAATTTTGTAACCCACATTTTTAAGGGCCGCAGATATCCTGTAGCTGCTTTCTTTGATCGCATTATCGGGAAGACCTACCAGATGATATCCCACTCCTCCCGTATCTACATTCACTTCAATAGTAATCGTCTGAGCGGCAACTCCGTGAATGGCACTTCCATAAATTTTTATCAGCATGGGTGTGTTTTTTCAAGTAAATATAACCAATAAGCTATTTTAGAAAATTGAATTTTGCCTTGATAATATTCTATGAAAAATAGGGATAACTAAAAACATATCAACGAAATATGCTCTCAGAATAGTCTTGATATGAGTATGAAATACAATTTTATTCTGTCAATCTATTCTGACCTCCCCAATAACAAAGCTGGCGCAATAAAGGAATTAACGAATCTGCCTTTTGCGTAAAGGAGTATTTAATTCCTTTCGGTATGGTTTCAGAAATTTCAGCTTTCTCAATAATCCCCTCCTTCTCTAACATTTTTAATTGTCTGCCCAGAACCTGGTCAGAGATATTTTCCAAATCGGTTTTTATCAGACTAAACCGGTTATTTCCATGGGCAATAGAAAAAATAATCTGCGATTTCCATCGGCCGCTAATTAACTGAAGGACATAATTAAAATCACAGGTATTTAGCAAGTATTGGCTATTTATGCTATTTGTTGAATTTTCCTTTTTCATTCTACTAACAATTTTGTTCGTTATTGCCCATTGTTAATCATTGTAGCAACTTTGATACAAAGTTATAAATAATGATAAAAAAAATAAATCAGCATTCACTAGGCATTTATCTGGTCATTTTAGCAATGGCATGTGTGCAGTCAGGAACTGCAATAGCCAAATTTTTATTCCCTGTTTTGGGTCCTGCCGGAACTGTAAGCTTAAGATTGGGAATTGCATCGTTATTGCTCTTGGTCATTTTTAAAGTAAAAATAGTTGGCAGAAACAGATTTGACTATGCCTGGTGTTTATTATACGGACTTTGTTTGGCAGGAATGAATTTGTCTTTCTATTATGCCATTAAATTCATTCCGATGGCATTAGGAACTACTATAGAATTTACAGGTCCCTTAGCCTTAGCGATCATTCTATCAAGAAAATACCAGGATTTTATTTGGGCGGGTCTTGCGGGTTTAGGTATTGCTTTAATTACTCCCTGGAGCAATACAAATGGCATTCATCTAGGAGGTATAGCACTTGCAGCCTTAGCGGGCACATTTTGGGTAGGATATATTCTATGTGGAAAGCTGGTGTCCCAAAAAATGAAATCTATTGATGCCGTTGCTTTAGGGATGGGGTTTGCATTTTTACTGGTATTACCATTTGGATTAAATGATGGTTTTGTTGAAAAATTAAATATCAAATGGTTATTATTGGGGATATGTGTCGCATTATTATCCAGTGCAATTCCTTTTAGTTTGGATATGAGGGCTTTCAAAAACTTATCTTCAAAAACCTATAGCATCCTTATGAGCCTTCATCCGGCTCTGGCAGCACTATCAGGGTTTATATTCCTGGGAGAGCGTTTAAATCTAATTCAAACATTAGCTGTACTCTCCGTAATTATAGCCAGTATAGGATCCGCAATTACGTCTAAAAAATAGCAGTCACAATCATTCCTTACCATAAGCCGATCGCTATTCTATATTCAGCCGGTTATACTTTTGTAAGGCATCAATAAGTAAATCATGGGGCAGTGCAACAGCTGTATTACCATTTACCCCTTCCATTGTTCTCGCAGCTACCATAGCATTAATTATAGATTCTTCAACGACCTGAGCTGTTGCTTCGAAGAGCGGTGTCATCTGATCATTCGAAATCGTTTCTACCTGTGTATTTTCATTTCGGTTAAAAGCATCTTTATTGGCAGTAGAAAACGCCAGGAATATTTCCCCGGAGCCATTTGCTCCACGTCCTCCGACCATTCCTATGCCTATCGTTACCCTTTGGGCAATTCTTTTTAACTGATGAGGTAAAAGTGGTGCATCTGTAGCTATTACAACGATAATGGAGCCATCTCCTTCCTGTCTTCTTGATGTAGGCGGTCCATTAAAAATAGAGCTTTCAAAATCCTTAAGTTCCAGCCCTATAGGAACTCCGGCGATCGTAAGATTCTTTTTAATCCCAAAATTAGATTGTACAAGAGCTCCCACAGTATAGGAAGTGTCTTTTATCCGGGCTATTCTTGATGAAGTTCCCGTTCCCCCTTTGAATCCGAAGCTCATCATTCCTGTTCCGCCCCCCACATTTCCCTCTTCCAAAACTCCGGAAGAAGCATTGTTAATGGCCTCCAATACATGTTTTTCTTTTACATGAAATCCATATATATCATTGAGGAATCCATCGAAAGTTTCTCCAACAACAGGATAGGTATACCACCAGTCATCTGTCTTATACCAATTGATATCTACATACCACTTTAAAACACTGTCTAAAACAGTCCCCACACTATTGGTATTGGTAAGCATGATGGGAGATTCTAAAAAACCAGATTCTGTAATCCAGGTTGTCCCCGTCATTTCACCATTCCCATTCAGGCTATACCAATTTGCGTAAACAGGGCTGAATTTCTTTTCTTTTCCTACCGGAAATATTGCCGTCACACCCGTTCTTATTTTTATGGGATTCTTGCTGGCTGAAAAACTGATGTCATCTGAAATAATAGTACTGTACCCTACTTCTACACCTTTAACATCCGTTATTGAATTATATTCTCCCGGAATTCCCTCAAATGGAATTCCTAAATCTCTTGCTCTTAATTTTTTCATCGCTAAGTCAAATTTAGATCAATCAAAATTCCATAAGTATTTTATCATTTACAATAACGAACTAAATTGTGAGTACAATGAAACAGGTTGATCTGTATTTTATTATTCTGGAATATACTTTGCGGCTGGCATTACAATGCCGCACAGCCAAAAAATGCAAGAAGTGCGGTCCCTATTATCCCGGAGAAAAGAAATGAAAAGAGTTTGAAATTATTTTTTGATTAAAAAGATGAACGCAAAGCTTATGAATAATTCCGCTTTATTTTAAATGGGCAAAGTGATGCGACCTTGTCGCTGATGAAGATGTATGCCTATCCATACGCTTAGACGAATCAACTTCGTTGATTCTATCCTTTGCTCTCTGAAAATATAGATCATGAAGCTAAAGCTTTGCGTTAGAAAAACACATCATCAGTACATAATCTTTTTAATCAAAAAAATCATTAAAGAATGTGATTTGGAATAAGAAAAAACATTGTTCCCCTCAGAGAAAATAGTAGCAGAACTCAACACAGGTAAGGGTTTGTAATGATGGATATATGCACAAATATAATGCCTTCCCGTGTATTGCTGTAGATTGTATGATCGCTAAAAAAAATCGGTACAAATAAATTGTACCGATCCTCCACTTTAAAACTAACAAAAAAGATTATTTAATCTTCTACTTTTTTATGAATTTATTTTTATAAACGTTGCCGTTTGAACCTTTAGAAACAATAATATAGTTACCTGGAACAAGATGACTTACATCAATGGCCTGGTTGTACTTGTGATCGTTTTTCTGCAACACAAGTTTTCCGGACATATCTATAATTGTAACTTCCTTATAAACTTTATCAGATTCTTTTCCGATATAAAGGAACTGAGCTGTAGGATTCGGATAAATTTTCAGGTTATTATCTTTCTGCTTTGTTTCTCCTGTTCCTAAATTTTCGCAGAATTCCCAGTTTCCGAAATTGAGCTGTACGAATGAAAAAGGATCCAGCATTTCACATTGGTCCGGGCAGTACTCAGTACAGGCATAGAATCCATATTTTCCGGTTTCTGTAGCGGTAAAAGAATCTCCATTCACTCCAGCGATGATACAAGGGTCTCCCGCAACCGGAGGATTGCTGCCTGGAACGCATTTAAACCAGGTATGATTGCCATATACAACAGGAAATATATCATCAAACTTTACAGAAGCTCCATTACATACATTCACTACTCCAAGATCCACTTCCTCATAAGTTCCCGGTGTATAGGTAGACATCATCGCCGGAAGCCCATACACAAATCCATCTGCCATAATTGCAGGGCTTTCCGCAGTACAGTCTCCCTGTATAACGGCTACTTTAAAATAATACAGCTGGTCATTTCCATTAATCGTGAGCTGCTGTGATGTGGCTCCGGGAATTGCTACCCACGGATTATTATTGGGAGTCTGCCACGTCCATGCCTGCTTATACCACTGGTAACTGCCAAATGCCTGTGTAGAAAGTATTTCATCTTCCACATTACAGAATAAAATCTTGTCCGGAAATTTTACTCCAAGCCTGGGGCTGGTAATGGTAGGATTACATTGTGCTTTGATACTCAGTACACTGAATACTAAAAATGTTAAAAAAATTAGTCTTGTTTTCATATTTATACATTTAATGTGAGTGTAGGTGTGATCAATAATTTATATTCAATCGAGCAGCAATCTGATCCCGAACTTTACATTAAACTGTAAAGGTTTCTCTTTATAGACTGTATTCAGCGCGTTATTTTCTTTGAAATGATATCCAATTCCGGGTTCTGCATACACTCCGAATCTGTCGATGACTTTCAGCTGAAGTCCAACCGCTGTATTTACTGAAAACTGCAGGGATTTATTATCCAGGCTTTCTTTTGTCGTCTCCTTTATTTCGTCATCTACTACATAGTTCGTGGTAAGATTTCCCCCAACAGGTTTTTCTACGAGCGCCCCTCCTGTAACATATCCTGTAAACCTTCCTTTCTGAACTACGTTATAATTAACCTGAACAGGAATTCCTATATAATGGACCGTCTGCACTCCCTTTATATAATTGGTATGGCTTCCGGAATGAAGTTCCGATGTCAGTTTCGTATAATTCAATCCTGTCCCGATTCCCCATCTTTTCCCTAAATTATAATAAAGGGACAGTCCCAGAGTAACCGGTATTTTATGACGGATCTTCGCTTCCACAGGCTGGCTTTGGTTGGCAAGCAATACTTCGGTAAGCGGGTTATCATCATAGGTGGAAGTAGTCCACACCTGTTCAATATTCATCGGTTTTCCACTCATAGAAGCATACCCTGGAAACTGTTGTTCTGCAACATTTGATGATGCGTTTCCTGTGAGCATGCTCAACATCCAGGATTTCTCAGACTTAGATTTTTTGTTTTCAGCATATTTTTCCTTCTTCTTTTCCGGTGTAAAAAGAGCTTCCTCAGCTTCCTTCCTTTTCATTGGCTCATCTTCGGCCTTCTCAACCAGAAGAGGTTTTTGAGAAATTTCAGTCTCTTGCCGGGTCTCTACTTTTGTTTCCGGAACTGTGGCTATATCCTGAACGACCTCTGCATCATTCTTTGTTTCCTTACTGAAAAGCTGTATATCATTTATTTTTCTTAACGTTCTTTCTATTGTTGTTTCTGCCAATGAAGCCCCGGTACTCATCTGATCTTCAGCAGCAGAGCTGCCCCGGTCTTGCGGGTTTTCTATCCCTATATTCTTTTTTACCTTTTCTTTAAGGCCATCTGCATTCTGTGAAATGGTTTCAGGTCTATCTGTATGAGAGTCAATCTGCAGTACAAAAAACAGCAATACGGCGGCAGCGGCGGCACCACCAATACGGTAAAATAAACGCTTGTCAACTACTTTATGCCCATTATTATTTCCTATCTCATGTTGTTCTTCAGGAATAAAACCGGTAATCATCTTATCTTTATCTTCTTCAGAGAATAATTCATCTCTGATGTCATCCCACAATCCTTCCGGAACATCCTCTTCATGGTCGTCCATTCTGCTTCGCAGGTTATTTAACCATTCATTATTCATATTGTGCTTTTTTTGACATTTTAAACTCCTTTATTTTCTGAACAAGCAATCCTTTTGCCCGATGAAACTGTGAAGCAGAAGAATTCTCTGCAATTCCCAAAAGCCCGGAGATTTCTTTATGGCTTTTTGTTTCAAATACATACAGGTTAAATACCGTTCTATATCCATCCGGAAGCGACTGTATCATTTCCATAATAACAGCCTTTGGAATTTCCTCAAAATCAGGTTCTTCATCATTAGGAAGATCCGGGAGATCTTCTATTTCCACGGTTGATTTTGTATCTGTATTCTGCTTAATATGCTTTAAAGATTCATTGACCACAATCCGGGTCATCCATGCTTTTAAAGAACCGTTTCCCCTATATTCAAAAGAGTCTATTGAACGAAACATTTTGATAAAACTGTTCTGCAGCACATCATGAACATCCTCCTTTTCAGTCAGATAACGGGAACAGATATAGGTCAGATTACCGGAGTAGGCTCCGAAAAGCTCTTTCCATGCGGCTTCCTCCTTCAAAAGAAGGTGTCTTACCAAAATCTGTTCTTTATTTTCCTCCATGTAGAGCTACCGTATCCGATTGAATATTGATTAAAATTTTTAAGCAAAAATAGATTGCATCATATAAAACACAATCCATTTTTGGTAATATTTATTATTTAGTTCTTTATACAGAGTGGAAAATTATAATTGATTGTTTCAAAAGGATCTAATATGACCCCGTCTACAGTAATCTTTTCCGCAGCCAAAGCATATCTTAATGAGTGATCCATTCCTACAAAAAATCCTTTCTGCTTGGCAGTCAAAACAACTGTTGTATTCTTATTTACACCATCTACCGGAATTTTAAATTCCAATACCTTAGGCGTAAAAACCAACTCTATAACATTATTTGCCGTATTTACCGTTGCCGTATACTGCAGATCATATTTCACTTTTCCGATTGCGTTGAGAGCCGTTTCTGCTTTCGCCGGGTCTTTCACTACAGACTTTACAATTTCTTTGATAGGAAATTCAGCAAATGAGATGGTATCTTTTTTTACTTTAAAATCTACTATTTTCTCTGCTCTGGAATTGCCCTGTACTGTGATCAATCTTCCTTTATAATTCCCTTTAAGGTCTTCCAACTTTACAGGAGGGATCTCCGGACTATCATTATCAAGGCATGAAAATAAAGTGAGGCCTGCCAATACAACTAAAACAGCCATAAAAATTTTGGGTACTGTAAATTTCTTCATTACATTATTTTTTTACATTAAACATTTCTTATTCTGAGTACTCACTTATATAAACCCCATTCTTTTAAAATCTTGCACAGAATTTCAAAAAAAGAATGAATCTTTTCATAAAACACTGATTAACAGAGTCAAATATTTACAATTACAGATTCTACAAAATAAAAGGAAGCTATATGATATAGCTTCCTCTCTTATTGATCACTTATTTACCTTCTACTCTACTCCTCCGCCCAGTGCTCTGTATAGATCAACCTCAGCATTTAACTTTTCAAGGGTAACGTTAATAGCTTCAAGATCATTCTGAAGTTTATTATTTTGGGCCGTTATTACCTCTAAATACGTTGCCATACCACTTTTATACAGCTTAAGTGCATCATTAATTCCTTTATCTAAAATGGCTGTTCGCTGCTCTAAAAGCTCTAATCTTTCAGAAGATCCTTTAGATTTTGCCATAGCATCAGAAACTTCTCCAACGGCAGTCATTACCGACTGTTTAAAATTGATGGCAGCTTTCTCCTGTTCTATCAAGGCTGTTTCATATGCTGTCTTTAGCTGCTTTTTCTGAAAAATAGGAGCAGCAAGATTAGCAGCAATAGCCTTGGTGATAGAACCGGGAATATCAAACCATGAGCTGAACTTATTAGAGTTTATACCTATTTGAGGAGATAAACTTATACTGGGATACATGGCTGCTTTCGCCAATCCTGTTTTTGAATTCAGGCTGACAACATTGAGTTCTGCCATTTTCAAATCCGGTCTTCTACTTAATAACTGCGCCGGTAACCCTTCTGACAGTTTATTTTCAGGAATCATGGTTTTCAATGTTCCCTGCCTTTCTACTCTATCCGGATAGCCTCCACAAAGAATGCTCAATGCATTTTCCTGGATAGCAATATTCTGTTTTGCCAAGGGGATCAGCAGCTCTGCCGTTTTCTTTTGTGCTTCCGATTGCTGCACCGCCAAAGAATTGATCTGTCCTGCTTTAAACTGGAGATCCATCATTTTTAGGGTACTGTTGCTTAGTTCAATATTCTGCTCAGCTATTTTTAACTGTTCATCTAAACTTATCAGATTATAGTAAGCCTGCGCCACCTGGACAACGATCCGGCTTTTTACAGCATTCAGATTTTCCTTTTGGGCAAAATATTCGGCAGCAGCAGATTCCTTCTGCATTTTTGCCTTGCCCCAGATATCAACTTCCCAGGAAAGCCTCAGACTGGCACTGAAATCATCCATATGCGTTGTTCCCGCAAACTGTTCATTAAGTGATCCGTTCAGGGTATTGGTAGAAGCCCAGCTTCTGTTGGCCCCTGCACTGAGATCCAGTGTTGGAAGAAGAGATAATTTAGCCTGCTTGTAGATCAGGTCTAGCTGCTCTATATTCTTTAGCGCAACATTTACTTCATTATTTCTGGTTAAGGCTTTATCTATTAAACCGATCAGTTTAGGATCCTTAAAGAACGTCTTCCACGGAAGCACCACCGTATCTCCTGTTACCTGTACGGATTCTTTATAAGTTTCCGGTATCTGAAGATCTGTTCTTGCATAGGGTTTCCCCACGGCGCAGGACACCAGTACCGATGCCATTGCGCCTGAAATAAGGAAATTCTTTATATTAAATATTCTCATTTGTCAATTGATTTTGGATTACAGGATACTTCTTTTTGGATGAAAATTTCTCGTCCAGATATTGGAAGAACATATACAGCACAGGAATTACAAATACTCCTAAAACGACTCCACTTAACATTCCTATCGCAGCACTCACACTGATCGATTTATTTCCTGAAGCCATTCCTCCGGTGGAAATCATCAGTGGAATCATTCCCACAATAAAGGCTAATGAGGTCATGATGATCGGACGCAGTCTTGCTTTCGCTCCTTCCAGTGCAGAATCCAGAATAGAAAGTCCTGCTTTCCTTCTCTGAATCGCAAATTCCACGATAAGGATTGCATTTTTTGCCAGTAGACCAATAAGCATAATCAATCCTACCTGTACATAGATGTTATTATCCAGTCCAATGGCTTTAATTCCAAGGAATGCTCCTACAATTCCCGTTGGAATGGAAAGCATTACTGCTAACGGGAGAATGTAACTTTCGTATTGTGCTGCAAGAAGCAGGTACACGAAAAGTAAACACAATCCAAGGATGACAGCAGTCTGATTTCCAGCTGATTTTTCTTCCAAACTTAAACCGGTCCATTCATAACTGTAGTCAGATGGAAGTTTATTCAAGGTTGGTTCAATTTTATCCATCAGGGCTCCATTACTGATTCCCGGCTTCGGTACTACGTTAATGTTCAATGAATTATAAAGGTTATACCGCTGAACGGATTCCGGACCATATACTTTTTTCAAAGTGATTAGGGTATTGGCAGGAACCATCTCTCCTTTATTATTTTTCACAAAAATATCATTAAACGCCTGCTCATCCATTCTGAAAACACCGTCGGCTTTGATATTTACTCTGTAGAACTTCCCGAATCTGGAGAAATTCTGAGACTGATCTCCAGAGAAATACGTTTGTACTGTTCCTAATAAATTGGCAATACTTACTCCCAGCTGCTTCGCTTTATCTTCATTCACTTCCAGTTCAAGCTGTGGATAATCTGCTCTAAACATGGTATACGCATAAGCCACTTCCGGCACCTTCATCAACTGTCCGATCACATCATCTGCCTTAGACTTAAGAACCTGAGGATCTCTACCCATACGGTCCTGAAGGACAATCTCTGCATCATTGGTGACTCCATACCCTTCTACCGGCGGCATTCTGAAACTCATGACACTTCCTTCTTTGATGACAGATAGCTTTCCGTTAACAATATTCATGATCTCATCAATATCCTGAACAGCACCTCTTTCTTTTTTAGGTTTTAATTTTACAAACCCCATTGCATATGCAGGTCCGGCACTGTTACTTAACAAGTTAAATCCTGTAATGGAAGTATTCTCCTGAACAGCGTCTACTGTTTTTAAAATCGCATTGATTTTATTGGATACTTCAGTTGTTTTTGTCAAACCTGTTCCCGGTGGCATGCTCAATGAATAGATGAAGAATCCATCATCTTCCATCGGAACAAAACTTTTGGTAGTGCTTGACATCAACCATGCTGAAAGCCCTATAATTCCGGCTACCAATCCTGCTGCGATCCATTTTTTCCCGATTAAAAATCTTACTCCCTTTGCATAGCGTTCCGTCATATTGTTGAACCCTGCATTAAAGGCAACTGCGAATCTCTGTCCGAAGCCTTTTGGTTTTCCGCCTTCTTCTGCATGGTGGTTTTTCAAGAATACCGCACATAAAGCTGGTGTCAAAGTAAGAGCGTTCACTGCAGAAATAATAATCGCAATGGCTAATGTATAGGCAAACTGCTTATAGAATAATCCTGCAGAACCTGACATAAATCCAATCGGAATAAATACGGCAGACATCACCAATGTAATGGAAATAACAGCTCCTGTAATTTCACCCATCGCTTTGTGCGTAGCCTCTCTTCCCGAGAGATTAGTCCCTTCCATATTACTGTGAACGGCTTCTACCACTACAATGGCATCATCCACTACAATACCGATCGCCAGTACAAGGGCAAACAGTGTCAACACATTAATCGTAAACCCTAATACCAAAAGGAAGAAAAATGTACCAATAATGGCTACCGGAACTGCAATGGCCGGAATAATGGTAGACCTGAAATCCTGTAAAAAGATAAATACTACAATAAATACAAGGATAAAGGCTTCTATCAGGGTAGATTTCACCTGTCCTGTTGCTTCATCCAATCTTTCTTTAGTACTCATCACCTTGGTATATTTTATACCCGGAGGGAATGATTTTGAAAGCTGATCAATCGCTTTATTGACTCCTATCTCAATTTCATTGGCATTAGATCCTGTCGTCTGCATAATGGCTACAGTCACTGCATTCTTACCATTGGAAAGGTTATCTCCGGTATTGTTGATGGATCCAAATTCTACCCGGGCCACATCTTTAAGCCTGATCACATTGGTTCCGTCATTTTTAACCACCATATTTTCGTATTGTTCCGGCTTATTCTTTTTTCCTTTGTATCTGATAACATATTCCAAGGCTGCATTTGATTCTTCTCCCAATTTACCCGGTGCAGATTCTAAACTGTGATCTGCAATGGCATTGGAAATATCAGAAGGTTCCAATCCATAGGAAGACATCTTCTGTGGATTAAGCCAAATCCTCATGGAATAATCCTTAATTCCAAAGATCTGTGCCTGCCCTACTCCTTTTACCCTTTTAATCTGTGGAATAAGGTTGATATTGGCAAAATTCTGAAGAAAGGTTTCATCATATTGCTTATTATCTTCAGTATAGATATTGAAAATCAACACCATACTGTTCTGTTGTTTTGAGGTAGTAAGACCCATTCTCACTACTTCCTGAGGCAGGATCGGTGTGGCCTGCTGTACTCTGTTCTGTACATTTACCGCCGCCTGATCGGCATTTACTCCCTGTTTGAATATCACAGAGATGGTAAATGTTCCGTCATTACTTGCTGTGGATTTCATGTAGCTCATGTCTTCCACCCCGTTGATCTGCTCTTCCAAAGGAGTTACCACAGAACGGATCACCGTTTCACTGTTTCCACCCGGATAAGAACCTGAAACCGTAATGGTAGGTGGAGAAATGTCCGGGAATCTGGTCACTGCCAGCTGGTTTAATCCAATGATCCCCAAAATGACAATGATAAGGGATATTACCGTCGCCAGTACCGGACGGTCTATTATCTTTTTTAACATTTTCGAATTTTCTAAGAATGATTATACAACTATTTCGAAGGAGTTACTTTAGCCACAACCTGTGCTCCGTCTGTAAGAGCATCTATTCTGTTGATGGCGATCTTGTCTCCTGCATTCACCCCTGTTTTCACAAAGTAATCCTGAGAAGTACTTCCTGATACTTCAATCTGCATCATTTTTACTTTCTCTTTACCTTCCAGTTTATAGACGAAGAATTTATCCTGAATATCTTTTACGGAAGTTTTAGGAAGTTTCACCACGCCATCTAAAGCATTGTGAATCATCACTCTTCCTGTTCCGCCTGATCTTAACAATTTATCAGGATTCTGAAAAACGGCTTTCATCTGGATACTTCCTGTATTTCTGTCGAAATTTCCACTTGCATTTTCCAGTCTTCCTTTAAATCCATAGGTGGAACCGTCGGCTAAAATAAGTTCTACATTGTCAGCATTTTCTCCTGAAGCCGCAGCTCTGCTATGGGCAATAAAGTCTGCTTCGTTCATTGAAAAATATACATTTACACTGCTAATGTTTGATAAAGTAGTCAGCGGTGATGCATCCGAAGGGCTGATGAGGTTTCCTACCCTGTTTGGGATTCTTCCTATATATCCACTCACCGGAGCTTTGATGTATGTAAAGTTGGCATTGATTTTTGAAGAACCTAACGAAGACTGAGCCTGGGCCACTTGTGCTGCTGCTGCTTTTACATTCGCCTTAGCCGTTTTCAGCTGCATATCAGAAACTACTTTTCCTTCTACAAGAGGTCTCAGTTTTTCAACTTCCAATCTCGCTGTCTCCTGAGCTGCCAATGCGGATTTTAATGCGGCAGCATTGGTATTAACCTGCTCATTATACACAGATGGATTAATCCTAAATAAGGTTTGTCCTTTGCTGACATACTGGCCCTCCTTCACATATACTGCTTCCAGATACCCTGTCACCTGAGCTTTAATCTCTACATTATCCTGTCCTTCTATGCTTCCGGGATATCCTGTAGAAACATCTTCATTTCCGGACTTTACCTGAATAAAATCTGTAGGTAATGCCTGCGTCTGCTGGGCATTTTCCTGACCATTTCCTGAACCGCAAGAATACAATACTGCTGCGGCCGTAAGTGAAAGTACCAGATATCCTGTTCTATAATTCATAACATTTGATTTTAAATTTTACAGGGGCAAAATAAGTTCATATACTAAGGGAATTCATGCAGAAATCAAGTGAAACGTAATTAATCGCAGGTGAAGTGTATGATACTAAAAATGAAAAGAAAAGAGGGTTTTTGCCTGATCAAAACCGAAAAATGGATATTTTTAACGGAATAATTTCAAAACTCTGAAGTCTTAATACATCCATTTTCACCCAATAAAAAAAGGTTGCTTTTTCTGAAAAGCAACCTTATATTTTTTAATCATCAATATGCTAGTAATCCAGCCAGGACTTGAATGCAGAGGCTTTTTCCCGGCTCACAACCACTTCTATTTCAGGCTGTTTTCTTAATTCCAGCTTCAGTTTTCCGTTAAAATGGTTGAAAATCTGTTTCACAGAGTCTATATGAATGATAAACTGCCTGTTAGCCCGGAAAAAGAACTTCGGATCCAGCTGTTTTTCAAGCTCTTCCAATGTCTGAGGAACGTTTTCAACACTCCCGGTATTCAGCATTGCTTTACTGATCCCCAATTCTGTATAAAAGTATAAAACGTCTTCAGACAAAACTGTTTTATAGCCATCCCGATGTGGAATAAGAAAACGTTTTCTGTAATCTTTAGGCTGGATATAATTCAGCAGTCCTTCAATGGCTGTTCCCACAAATGGTACTGTTTCTATAAAAGTCTCATAACGCCTTAAAGCCAGCTCAAGTTCCTCTTCCTCTATAGGCTTCAGAAGGTAGTCTATACTGTTGTATTTGAAAGCCTGCACCGCATATTCATCATATGCCGTTGTAAAAATTACAGGACTTCTTATGTCAAATTTATTGAATATCTCAAAACTTAATCCGTCCGCCAGCCGTACATCCATCATAATCATATCCGGAGCAGCATTATTTTCAAGCCAGTTGACCGCTGAAATAATAGAATCTTCTACAGATACTATTTCCGCATGAGGTCTTAGCTTTAGCAATAGCCTTTTTAACCTGTCTGCATTAGGCTTTTCATCCTCTATTATTAAAATTTTATTGAGCTTCATATCAGTGGGAGTTTTACAATAAATTGATTTTCTGTTTTCTCTATGATGGGTTTTATATACCCTAAGATCTCATATCTGGCAACAATATTAGCAAGCCCTACTCCTGAAGAATCCGGCTTATTAATTAATGGCAAAAATGTATTGGAAACCACGAGTTCCTTATTAGAATTTGTATACACATGTATTTCCAGGGGATTCGCTTTTGAGGTCTGGTTATGTTTAATAGCATTTTCAACCAATAATTGCAGGGAAAGGGGAAGCGTGTACATGGATCTGTAGTCTTCGTGAATATCAATTTTAAAGACAACTCCTTCTCCAATTCTCTTTTCAATTAGAAAAATATAGGATTCTAAAAATTTCAGCTCTTCTTCTACGGCTATAATATCTTTTTTAGAGTTAACGAGAAGATACCGGTACACCCTAGCAAACTTCTCAGAATATTCATACCCAAGCTGCTGGTCTTCCAGAATAAGTTCAGAAAGTACGCTGAGATTGTTAAAAATAAAATGGGGGTCTATCTGCAGCTTAAGAGCCTGAAGTTCCGCCGCCATCGCCGCCTGTTTATGTTTTGAAGCCCTCAGTTTATGCTGAGCCGCTTCCACTGCTGTTTTTTTCCAGTTTTCCAATAAATAATCCACTGTATTAAATGCACTGATGGTAAGGGATACCACAATATTGGTGGCAATCCACTGTCCCAATAGGGTATATTCTTTTCGGGCATCCATTTCCGGTAAACTTACTGAAGTACAATCAATAATAAAGTTAATGATAATAACAATCAGTACACTTCCAACAATCTGGATAATACACTGAAGAAGCAAACGCTTTACCGTTCGGTTGCTCCAGGGAAGCAGCTTATTGAGCATTCTGTCAATAAATATACTGACCTCGGAAATAACAACGGAAAAGAGAAATATCCACAGAATATCCTCCACGATCACCTTCAGGGGATCCTTTAAATAGAGTTGCCAGGCCGGATCAAACGGATCAATCAGGTAGGAAAAAACATAAAAGGTAATCACCGCTACAGCCCATATAGCCAGTCTTCTTTTCATTGCGGAAAGAATCTTTTTGTTCCGGACTATATTTTTTCTGAATGTAGAAATCCTATTCATATTGGGAGCTTTACGGCTGTAAATATAAAAATAGATTTTATAAGAATATCTTTCATTTCAAACGAGACCGCCAAAACGGTACCTGAAACGTAAAATAGGAGACTTCAACTGGAAGGTAACGGTTCATCACCTTAAAAAGACATTTCATCATCATTTTATGCAATGTCACCATCTTTTTAATACCATAGAAAGGTTTTGTCTTATAGTTTTGCAGGATCAATTCTGGTACAATGAAAACAATAATTGTCTGCACAGATTTTTCCAAAGAAGCAGAAAATGCCACTCATTATGCAGCTTCTATGGCTAAAGAAAATACGTATAAAATTGTTCTGTTCCATTTACAGACCGTTTCTATTCATGCATTAAATGCTCAGGCTTCTGCCGATTTTTTTCATGAACAGACGCTTAAAAACCAAAAGAAAATTTCGGAGAAAGCTTCGGAGCTGGAAAGTTTATACAATCTGGAAACACAGTATTATCTGGCTTCGGGCAACTTTATTGAGGAACTTGAAAACTGTATTCAACTGAACAGTGGTGATTTTGTGGTCATGGGTATGGCGGAGAAAACGCTTGAACAAAGATTACTGGGAAATATTGTCACTAAAACGATCCATCGGCTCAAAAAGCCCATTCTGATCATTCCCGCCCACATAGAATATACGGGAATCCGAAAAATTCTTTTTGCCTATGACACCCACAAAAGCATGACCTGGTCTGCCATGAACGATATTTATAATTTCATCAACGAATTCAAAGCTGAAATTGAAGTGTTCAATGTAAGTGAGAGACTGGAAGATTTTACAGAAGTCATTCATGACATTGATCTGAACTCCGGATATGATCTTGATGATATTAAATACAGTTTTAAAATGATCCAATCTATTGAAATCATCAAGGCCATTGAAGAGGAGGTGAAACTTACCAATTCGGATTTACTGACGATGGTTCCTTATAAATACAATCTTGTGGAATCTCTTTTCCATAGAAGCAAAACGATAATAATGGCTTATAAAAATAAAGTCCCCTTATTATCAATTCCCTTAAACATAGATTAAGAATCAATAAAAATCTGCACACATTTGAATTATCCTTTTTGCCTTTAAAGGCTAAATTTTACACTTAATCTTGTTTAACAGGACCGGAGAAAAATCTCCGGTCCTGTTTTTATTGACACCTCATCTTATCTGAAAATTAAAAACTTTCTTTTTATTTTGATATAATTTGTATTTTTATCTAAGCACCAAAATAAGTTATTATGAAATCTATTCATTTTCATTACCGATGGTATATGATGTGTTTATTATTTTTTGGATATATACAATCATTTGCCCAGGTCATCAACAGCCAGGAAGGAAATCCTGTTCAATGTACACAGAAGCTCAGATTGATATCTGATAAGATGATTTTCACAAAAGACCGTCAGGAAAAACCTGTCAAAGTAGATATTATTATTGATCCCTTGAGTTCTACCATAAAAACAATCATGCAGGAATCTGGTCAGAAGGTTCCATCTGAACAGGTGTATCAGATTAAAAATATGAACTGTACAGTGAATGATAATTTTACTTTCGGAAGAGTCATTTATTCTGTGATGGCAGACAATTATGACGGTACATTTTCTAATGGTGAATTTCTTTTGGAAGCGACCAAAAGAGGACTATTTTTCTCCAATACGATTGATCCGCCTCAGGATAAAGCTGTTATTCCGGTTATAAAGTTTGAAAAACTGTAAATAAAAAAACCACCTCACAGCTGAGGTGGTTTAGTATATTTTAAGAAATGAAAGCCAATAAGGCCTGGTAGTAATTTTCCAGTAAAAGGGTGTCTCCATTCAGGAACAAATAGGGTTCTATCAGCTCCAGTTCCATGAGCTTAAAGCTATTATCAATCAGTACTCCATCTACTCTTGCATATAATGTGGGCTGAGGTAAGCTTTTCAGATAGGTGCCGGCCTGCTCTATATGCAATGGGTCAGGTGTTGGATAGCTGATGCTTCCACCATGATAATGCTGTACCCTGAAATCCCCTTCCTTAGGAGTCTTTAATGAACAGTGGCTATATTTTCCGTTGAAAAACAGGAATGACCATTCCCCATTTTTGATTTCTTCTACAAAAGGCTGTACCATATAATCCTGTTCCTCCAGAAGCATATCTATTTCTTTAGAACGTTCATTAAAATTGTTTCTGTCAACAGTGATTGTATTTTGTGCACCGGCACTTACACAGGGTTTTACCACCAGTTTATCAGCATTAAAATAATCGAAAAAACGCTTGTCAAAAGAAGACCCTTTTTTTAGATATTCTGCAGGAATTACCGGTAGTTCTTTTTTCACAAGATCCCCCAGATAATGTTTATCGCTATTCCACTTAATAATTTCCACGGGGTTAAGAACCTTAACACCCAGTTTTTCAAGCTGATCCAGCCAGCTTAGGAATTCATTCAGATGGTTATGATAATCCCATGGAGACTTGATAATGGCAACATCAAAGCTGCTCCAGTCTGCATTTTTATCATTCCAAATACTAGGAACAACGTCCAACCCTCTATCTTTTAAAAAGCTAATGAGCTCTGTATCTTCATCATTAGCCACTCCCTGTGAAAGTCTCGCTTCTTTCTTATAGCCTACTACTGTGATTTTCATGCGTCTGTTATTATGATTTTATCTTATAGTAAAGTTGCAAAGAATAGGTGGATGGAATTAGACACAGATTTTTTTATTTGAAGGGGTACAATTGAAAGAGAAGAATTTAATCAATACAAAATCTCAGTTTTTTGACACTGTTACTCTTCAAAACATACTTTTTAATTCTCAATATTTTAATACATTTGTTTAAAACCTATTCAGCATGAATTTCGAGCAGATCAACCTCCACCTTGAAGCTTATAAGGAACATGACCAGATCCTGGATGCAGCGAAATACCTGATCCATTCTTTTCATCTGGAACATGAGAACTTTGCAGGGTTTGGATTCAGGCAGGAGCTTTCCCCTACTTCGATGCTTCTTACGGCAGAAGGAGAACTGGGAGGTCCGCAGATGGTCATGATCCCGAAAAATTTATTCGATTTTGATCTGAACCTTGTTTTGAATATGATTGCCCATGAAATGCTCCATGTGAGACAAAAAGCTCCAGGACAGGTAATAGAGGATAAAAATGAGCGGGAATTTCAGGCGTACTACGAAATGCTTTTTCATAAAGTTTTCCCCCAGGTACCTGAAGTTTCAGACTTTCATAAAAAATTCTTTGGAGACAAAGCTCTTGAATATTACAGAAGAATGGGAGAAGGTTCAGAATTACAGCAAAAATATGCAGAACAGAAAACTGAAGTAGAACATTTAATTAACGTATTACCATGACCGTAAAACCAGACATCACTTGGGCAGATTTTGAAAAAATAGATATCCGATGCGGAACCATTCTTTCCGTCAATGATTTTGAAAAAGCAAGAAACCCTTCTTATCAGCTGGAAATAGACTTTGGAGATTTGGGAATCAGAAAATCATCAGCACAGATCACTAGTCTTTATCAGAAAGAAGAATTGATAGGAAAACAGATTCTGGCTGTGGTTAATTTCCCTAAAAAACAAATTGCCAACTTTTTCAGCGAATGCCTTGTACTAGGGCTATATGGTGAAGATAAGCAGGATGTCACTCTTCTGGCTCCTTCCTTACCCACCAAAAACGGAATGCAGGTAGGATAACAAACCAAAACACACATGATACAGAACATACCTTTAGAAAGAATATTGTTTCTTGATATCGAGACCGTACCACAGGCTGGTTCCTGGGATGAATTATCGGAAACCGACCAATACCTCTGGGACAAAAAAACAAGGTTTCAGAGAAAAGAAGATATTTCCGCAGAAGACTTTTACGAGAGAGCCGGCATTATGGCTGAGTTCGGAAAAATCATCTGCATTACCATTGGAATGGTAGAAAAGAATGAAACATTAAAGATCAAAAGTTTCTCAGGACATGATGAGAAAAAAATGCTTCAGGAGTTTGGGGAGATTTTCAACAGCCCAAGGCTCCGGGATGTCATTCTCTGTGCCCACAACGGAAAAGAATTTGATTTTCCGTGGATTGCCAGACGATATCTGATCAACGGAATGCAGCCTCCGGCTCCGTTTCAGATGTTCGGAAAAAAGCCCTGGGAGATTCCTCATATCGATACCATGGAGCTTTGGAAATTCGGAGATTATAAAAGTTTTGTGTCCCTTGAACTCCTTGCCCATGTCTTTGGAATTCCTACTCCAAAAGACGATATAGACGGGTCAATGGTTTCATCAATCTACTACATAGAAAAAGACTTGCAGCGAATAGTTGATTATTGTGAAAAAGATGTCTTAACTTTGGCAAATATTTTCCGGCGCTTGCGTCAGGAAGATTTGTTGAAAAGGAATATCAATCTAGATTAAAAAATGAAATTTACAGACGATCAAATTGCTGACATTGGTGAAGAAATCATCAAAGTACTGAAATCCGTATATGACCCTGAAATACCGGTGGATATTTACGAATTAGGGCTGATTTATGATGTACAGATCTCCGATGATGTAGACGTAAAAATTGTAATGACACTTACTACCCCCAACTGCCCTGTGGCCGAAACGCTTCCACAAGAAGTAAAAGATAAAGTTGGAGAAGTAGAACATGTAAAAAGTGTTGATTTAGAGCTTACTTTTGAACCGAGCTGGAACAAGGATATGATGAGCGAGGAAGCTAAGTTTGAACTGGGAATGCTTTAATTATTATAAAATATAAAACCTCAGAAATATCTGAGGTTTATGTTTTTACAGGTCTTTTGCAATTTCTTTTCCTTCTCTCCTGCTCCACTCACTCCACGAGCCTACATACAGATTAGGAATTGTAAATCCGGCATAATCTAACGCCAAAATCGTATGACAAGCCGTAACCCCTGAACCACAGTGAATAATCAGGTTTTCAGGTTTATTTTCCAATAACTTCTTATATTTTTCCTTAAGAACTTCCGGGCTCAGAAAGAATCCGTTTTCATCCAAATTTTCTGAAAAAGGAATATTGATTGCCCCCGGAATATGCCCGGCAACCAGATCAATAGGTTCCGATTCTCCTCTATATCGGTAAGCATCCCTTACATCAATAACAGTAGCAGAATCATTTTTCAATTCATTTTCAACTTCTTCCAGTTTTGAAACAGGTAGAAACCAATGATCTTTTTTAATCAGTGGAGTCTTTTCAACCCTTTCTTCTCCTGACGAAAATTCCATGCCTTCCTTTTCCGCGGCCTGCATTCCACCATCAAGTACCTGTACCTTTTCGAACCCAAAAGACTTTAACATCCACCAAGCTCTTGCTGCTGCATTGGAAGCGTTTTTATCATCATATACCACAATCTCAGAATTTTCTGAAATTCCCAGGTCTGAAAGGGTCTCAGCAAATTTTTCTATGGAAGGAAGCGGGTGTCTTCCCCCAAAAGCAGCATTCTCTCCTATCTCCGCCAAATCATTATCCAAATCGATGAATAATGCTCCTTTGATATGTTTCTCAAGATAGTTCTGAACAACATCTTTTCCGGTTCTCGCATCAAGAATAATAAGGTTATCTGTGGCTAGTTTTTTTAATTCAGAAGGTGAAATTATTGGAGACATTTTGTTGATTTTTGGGGTTAATTATAATTAGATTTTGGTTAAAACCATTGATATTTGAATATAGTAAAGCGGGCTAAAGCCCGCTCCTATTGATATTTTTACTTCTCTCAGAATCTGTGAGAGATTGGGTTCTTAATTCATTCTAAAAATGAAAAATATCCTTAGCCTTATTGTAAGAACTTTCAAAGTTTAGGAGGTTCAGCTTGTGATCTGCTTTTTCAACACTCATAAAGTTGATCACCTGCTCAGTAGGCATATTTCCCACCAGATCATCTTTAGCCATAGGACATCCTCCGATTCCTTTAATTGCACTATCGAACCTTCTGCAACCTTGGTCGTAAGCCGCTTTTAATTTCGAGTAAGAATCCTCGTAACGGTTATGGAAATGTCCTCCGAAATTGATCTCAGGATATTTTGAAGGAATTTTTTCAAATAAAAGAGCAATAGTTTCGGGAGTCGCTACTCCTGTTGTATCAGAAAGCAGAATATCTTTCACACCGATTTCCGAAAATCTTTTTGCCCAGTGGTCTACATCTTCCCATTTCCACATTTCTCCATATGGATTTCCAAAGGCCATGGAGAAATAAATGTTTAGCTGCTTTCCTTCACTTCTGGTCAGCTCAAGCATTCTGATAATTTCCTCAAAAGCTTCTTCCTGGCTTTTGTTTGTATTTCTATGTTGGAATGTTTCAGAAATAGAGAAGGGAAATCCAAGGATATCTACTGAAGCATGTTTTAATGCTTTTTCAGCACCTCTGTAGTTTCCGATAATTGCAGAAACTTTAGTTTTGGAACGGGATTTATCAATATTTTCAGCAACCTCATCAGAGTCTGCCATCTGTGGAATTGCTTTTGGTGAAACAAAACTCAGGCAGTCCAATACATCAAAGCCAACATCCATTAAAGAGTTGATATAATCTATTTTTTTTTCGGTAGGGATAAACTCTCCCCATCCCTGCATGGCATCTCTTGGGCATTCAGTTAGAAACATTGGTACTTTTCATTTTCTCAAATATAATAAAACTAAACTAGTTCGTATACGATACATACAAATCTAACATTATTTTGATTTTCAAAGATTTATATCCGATGTAAAATTTCAATAACTGATATTCAATCGCAAATAACCTATTCTGAGCGGCAAATTTGCTAACTTTGTTAAAATTTATGATTAATCTAATGAGTACAATAGAATTCAACCCTTTGTGGAAAGAGAAATTACTGAACCGTTTTCTTAGTTATGTAAAAATATATTCAACCAGTGATGCTGAGAGTGAAGCAACACCTTCTACTCCACGACAGTGGGATATTGCCAATTATATTACTGAAGAACTGAAGACCATAGGTTTGGAAGATGTTTCCATTGATGGGAATGGTTATATTATGGGATATATTCCTTCTAACCTGGAAAACGATGACAGACCTACTATTGGATTCATTTCACATTATGATACTTCACCGGATTTCAGCGGAGAGAATGTAAATCCTCAGGTTTGGAAGAATTATGACGGAAATGATCTTCTGCTGAACCAGACTACAGGATTCACTTTATCCCCTTCAAAGTTTGAAAGTTTAAAAAAATATATCGGTCAGACATTAATTACAACCGATGGAAATACCCTTCTGGGTGCTGATGATAAAGCAGGATGTGCAGAGATTGTAACGGCTGCAGAATATCTGATTGCTCACCCTGAGATTAAGCACGGAAGAATTGCTGTAGGATTTACCCCTGATGAAGAAATTGGAAGAGGAGCACACAAATTTGATGTGGCAAAATTTGGAGCAGAATGGGCTTATACAATGGATGGTGGAGAAGTTGGAGAACTTGAATATGAAAACTTCAATGCTGCAGGAGCTGTAGTGAAAATCCACGGATTAAGTGTACACCCTGGTTATGCTTACGGAAAAATGATCAACGCAGCGCTTTTAGCTGCCGAATTTGCACAGAGCCTTCCGGCAAATGAAACTCCTTCTACCACTAAAGGTTTTGACGGGTTCTATCATTTAATGGATATCACTGCTGATATTTCTGAAGCTAAACTTCAGTATATCATCCGTGATCATGATGCTGATAAATTTGAAGCCAGAAAGAAATTCATGGAAGAAAAAGTAGCTGAATTCAACCAAAAACATGGTGAAGGAACTGCTGAAGTGGAGATCAAGGAGCAATACAGAAATATGAAGCAACAGTTTGAAGGTAAAATGCACATTGTAGATCTTGCGGCAAAAGCAATGACAGAAGCAGGTATTGAACCTAAGATCAAAGCGATCAGAGGAGGAACAGACGGAGCTCAGCTTTCTTATATGGGGCTTCCATGTCCCAATATCTTTGCCGGAGGAATCAACTTCCACGGACCTTACGAGTACGTAGCTTTAGAAAGCATGGAAAAAGCAACTGAAGTAATCATTAATATTGTAAAAGCTTAATTACTGATGAAAAGACTCTCAGCATTAGCATTCATTTTTGTTTTTGTTTTCAGCAGTGCCCAAATTTCTGAATTTCAGAGAGCAGACTCTCGCTATGACAGAAAGAAAACGGCTTTGTATAAAAAATACCCTAAGCCTAATGATCTAAAAACCAAGAAGGAGTGGCTTCTTACTGAGGAAAAAATAACATCATACAAAAATGCTTTAGATCAGCTTTCCACGGAAGACAAGAAAATAATTGCTTTAGATCAGCCTACAAAAGGCAAGGTCACCAAAGAAGCGGAATATGAAAAGGGGAAAGGAGCTTTTCATCAGCTTCTGCATGATGCAACTGATCTTGATTTTCTGAATTTTGCTTCAGGTTCTTACAAAGCGACCATAAGCTTCGTAGTAGATTCTAAAGGAAATGCGCTTGATCCACAAGTGAAAGGTAATAATGAGGATGTAAACGCCTTTATTGAAGCGGCATTCTACCGTATCCGAGATAAAGGTAAATGGAAACCTGCAGAAAGCAACGGGAAACCGGTCTCTTCTACAGTCTCTATTCCTTTGACGTTAACATTTAAAAAATAAAATATAGGCCCACTGCAAAGTGGGTTTATTTTTTATTATTATTTTCAGAAAATATCAAACATAATTCCCACATTATACTTATTGACAGATACTTAAAAGCAAAACCCATCTGATTTTTCATTATATTTACTTTCATAAACAAACTATTAACATTTAACATCAAATTACATTATGAAAAACATGAAAAAGCTTTTGAGAAAAGACCTGTCCACAATTCTTGGTAACGGAATAGACAACTGCCATATGGGTGGCGATTCTTATAATTGCCAAAGTGACTGCCAATGTGCTTATGGAAAAGCCTGTGAAATGTATGAGGACGGCAGCCCGGGACAATGTATCGCTGTGGGAGGAGGAAATCCAGGAGGTGGTGGAGGTGGATGTTTTCCACCAATCATTTGTGAAGAACAACCTTATTAACCATCTCAATCGAAAGAAAAATCTTTCGATTTTTTTTTATCCCTGGCTTTTCTACTTCTTCCAAAAGATGAGCCTTATCACCGTATTTCTACCGTTCATCAAATAAAGTTTCACCTCACGCTCCCGATTTGTTGTTTTGCACCAAGTTTTTAACAACAATCAATTTATGAAACAGCAACTTTTAGCCTTCGGTTCGCTATTATTATGCATTACGTGCTCAATAGATACTCAGGCGCAACAGACCCCGGCTTTTCACATCGGAGTCAAAGGAGGTACAAATTTTACAAAAACCTCAACGGAATCATCCTTGGAAGGAAAATACGGATTTGGATATCAGGCAGGAATCATGACAAGAATGGATATCGGCAGTCTTTATGTACAAGGAGAAGCATTATTCAACAAAAGAAAAACATCTTACGAAGCCAAAGACGGAACCTCAGCAAAGCTGACATGGAATGCCATTGATATTCCTGTGGTAGTGGGATATAAGCTCATTAAA
Organism: Chryseobacterium sp. YR221; assembly: GCF_900176315.1. Taxonomy (NCBI): domain Bacteria; kingdom Pseudomonadati; phylum Bacteroidota; class Flavobacteriia; order Flavobacteriales; family Weeksellaceae; genus Chryseobacterium; species Chryseobacterium sp. YR221. Next base: position 69,966 of record NZ_FWXM01000004.1, on the reverse strand, counting down.
ACAGACGATGTAAATCTAAGAGTATTTGCCGGTGGAGTGTACAGCTATGCTTTTAACAATAACCTTTCAGCTCCCCAGGCTTTTCAGGAGGGTTTTAAAAAGTTTGACAAATCCAATATCGGGCTTACAGGGGGTGTAGGTGTAGATTATAAGAATTTCACCGTAGACCTTAGGTATGAAACAGGACTTTCAAGCATCAGCAAAGAATTTAAATCCAAGCCCCACAGTTTCAGCCTTGGGATAGGTTATTTCTTATTCTAAAAACTTAAATTATCTTTACCATTAGAAACTGTGTCTCTGCAGTTTCTATTTTTTTATAAACTTAGTCCGTTTCTTCTCATGACAAAATCTTTTCTTTCAAAAGAATATATTTTCACCTTTCTCTTCTGGTTTGTTTTTGCCGTTGTATTATGGTGCAATTTTCAGATTGCTACAGAGAAATACCTGGCCATGATTCAATCCCTGATCATTACCTTCAGTTCATTTATGTTCACTCATTTTTTAACCACCAAACTCCTTCCCAAGGCTTTACGGTCGAAAAAAATGCGAAGCTTTCTAATCCAGTCCACTATTGTCATTCTTCTTTTGAGTATCATTTATTCTGTCATATTCACTTATCTGGAAGTTGCTCCTAAAACGAACCTTCCTCCTACTTTTAGGGGACATCTCCCTATTTTATGGCAAGGATTTTATATGGCCCTTCCCGCCTCTTTTCTGATTAACGGATCAGCCTGTGGTATTAAATTTTATAAGGAACACGGAAGAATAGAGCGGGATCATATCCTTCTCCAGCAGGCTCACCTGGAAAACCAGCTCAAGCTGCTGCAGGATCAGATCAATCCGCATGTGGTATTCAATATCCTGAATCATATTCATATACTGATGAAAACAGATATTCAGCTCGCTGATTTTTTACTGATGAAGTTTTCAGATATTTTAAGGTATCAGCTCTATCACTGTAATCAAAACCTGGTCCCTCTGGATAAAGAAATTGAATATTTGCAAAACCTGGTGGAAGTGGAGAAATTAAGATGGGGAAATGAACTGGAGGTTGAGGCACATTGGCACATTGATCATAAAAAAGCCTCTATAGCTCCTCTGCTATTGGTATCCTTTATTGAAAATGCCTTTAAATATGTCTGCCGTCTTCCCGGACAAACCGGATATATCAGAATTTCATGTAAAGAAGAAAACAACAGTCTTTTATTATATGTAGAAAATTCTTACTCTGACAAGGTAATGTACAAAAAGAAGGATGGAACCGGAGGAATTGGTATTCAAAATGTAAAAAAACGTTTAAAACTACAATATCCGGATTCTCATGATTTAAAAATAGAATCTGACGGCCACGTTTATAAAGTCACTTTAACCCTAGAATTATCTGAATGAGCAATAATATCCCTAAAATGAAATGTCTGATCATAGATGATGAACCATTAGCCAGATTCCATCTTAAAGCACTGGCAGATCAGATAGATTTTTTATCCGTTGAAGGCACTTGTGCAACGGCATTGGAGGCAGATTCCAAAGTAAAAGAAAGTGAAATTGACCTTCTTTTTCTGGACATCAATATGCCCTACCTGAGTGGTCTTGAATTTTTGGAACAACTTGAAAACCCTCCATTATGTATCCTTACCACCGCGTATTCCGAATATGCACTGGAAGGATTCCGGTTGCAGGTAGCCGATTATCTTTTAAAACCTATTGCTTTTAACCGGTTTTATCAGGCCGTCAATAAAGCCCAGCAACAGTTTATCATCAGTGAAAAACTGAAAAAAAACACGCCTTTGGATGATCCATTTCTGTATGTAAGACAGTCTGATTCTTTTATCAAAGTTTCCTGGGTGGATATTCTATATGTTGAAAGTATGCAGAATTATACCAAACTTCATTTTAAAGATAAATCCCTGATCATTCATCAGACCATGAAAGCCATTGAAGAATCTTTACCTGCGGAACATTTTTTCAGGATCCATAAATCGTTTCTGATTAATATTACACATATTGATATGATTTCCGGAGGCCGCCTGTTTATCAATAAAATAGAGCTTCCTATTTCCCGTACCCGAAAAGAAGAACTGCTCAATCAGGTTGTCTATAAAAAGCTTATCAGTAAATAGAAAAATTTGGAAATAAGAAGAGGGAATGATAGGATACTTTCCCTCTTCAACTGTCTTGTTATGGTAAGTTCCAGCGTAAGGCAAGAGCGACGTAAAATGTACTTGCAAATTTGGGATCGGCAACCTTCTTCTCCCTGAAGATACTTTTGATTTTCCTGTCACTTTCACTGAAACTTCTCAATAAGGCTGTTCCCCCTGTAAGGCGAAGACTCAGCTTGTCATTAAGTTTTATTTCAGGTCTTATTCCGGCGGTGATCTGCTGATAACCCAGCAAGGTAGACTTCCCATCCTTATTCCTTTCTACGGACATTCCGCTGAGGTTAACCACTGCTTTTAATGCAAATTTATCGGTAAACTGATAGCCGGCTTCCATTCCTTCCGGGAAATTGATATTGAACTTAATTTTCCCATTCGTCTTCCAATCAAAATAAATCCAGGGCATAATCATAGGAACTCCAAATGCTGTGGTAAGAACAGGACCTCCACCCAGTGCCAGATTAGGATTAAAATGTCTGATAAACAATATACCTCCCTGCCCCAGTACATCATCAAAACTGATGTCTTCCATATCGGTATACACGCCTACCGTTGCGGTCATCATCATACTCCACTTTTTTCCTAATGGCCTCAAATGCTGTATTCCAATCTGGGCATTCAGCATCTGATCTGGAAATAGCTGTTTCTCATAATTTTTATGGGTCATCTTTGCATAAGATCCACCGAGGAGCATGGACCAGGCCTTTACTTTACCATTAGTGTCTTTTTTTACGGACAAAGGAATGCTAAGATTCAGGTCTACTCTTTTAAAGTCACTTTTGGAATCCGTTTTTACACTGTCTTCCGGACGGATATAGCTGGAGGAAGCAATATATTCTGTTTTAAGCTCACCGGATATTCCGGATTGGGCATTGATCCAATAGCCTAATGGCAATACACAGCAGAAAACCGTCAAAAGGTTTCTCTTCATAATTTAAATTTTACACAAAGAGAGCCCTTTGACCATTCTTCACAAAAATTACTTGATTAAGTGCCGGAATGCTATGACAAGAGGATCAAATAACAGGATCAAGAAAACAACAAACCATTGAAATGAAGTCTTTATATTCTGTTATATTTGTCAGTATAAAATCATCTGATGCAGTTTAGAAATGATATACAGGGAATCAGAGCCCTGGCCTTCTTTTTGGTCTTTATTTTTCATATAAACTACACCTGGCTGCAGGGTGGTTTTATTGGGGTAGATGTTTTCTTTGTCATATCAGGATATCTCATGACGTCTATCATTATTGATCAAAAGGATAAAAATATTTTCAGCTTTTATGATTTTTACTGGAAGCGTCTGAAAAGAATTTTTCCTGCTTATCTTTTTCTTATTATTGCGGCTACACTTGCAGGATCTTTTATTTATCTGGCAAGGGATATCTGGACACTTCAAAAGTCTGCAGGAGCTTCCATTGTTTTTCTTTCCAATCTGTTATTTTCCAGGGGAGATTCTTATTTCGGAGCAGCATTGAATGAGAACCCTTTTCTCCATACATGGTCATTAGCCATTGAGATGCAGTTTTATTTGTTACTTCCTTTACTGCTTATTTGGGTTAAAAGAAAATACTTATCTGCGGTCATAGTATTACTCATTATTGTTCTTACCACCTATACAAGCATTTCGATGTTTATAGATAACAGCAATACCTCGACTTATTTTTCATTAGTATCCAGAATTCCGGAGTTCCTGATCGGAAGTTTTTACAGTCTTGCATTTAAAAATAAAATCAATTTCAGCAGATCGGGCAATACAATCTTTGTTTTCCTAAACCTTTTGGTATTGATATTATCTGCTGTTTTTATCAGTAAAGATTCTTTTTTCCCGGGAGTAATCGCGTTAATTCCGACCATCGCCACAGCAAACTTATTGGTGACCGGCAACAATCTTATCTCTGATTTTTTTGCAAAAAAAATCCCCGTTTATTTGGGAGAGCTGTCTTATTCACTTTATTTGTGGCACTGGCCCATCATCTCTTTTATAAGATATTATCATGATGAATATTTTCTAAGTCCCGGTGAAGTTGTTTTCACCTGTATTCTGACCTTTATCTCAGCTTGGTTTTCCTACCGGTTTATTGAGAATTTCTTTAGAAAAAAGAATAATACCACCCTTATCCGCTACTCTATTTCAGGAGGCGTTCTATTGATCTGTATGGCTTTTTTAGTTCCGAAAGCTACTGCTGTTTACCAAATTCCGGAAGCCTATACTTCTCCGACCTTCGGACTACTTTCCCATAATGAAAAAAATATTGAAGTTTTTGGAGATAAAACGTCAAAAAACAATCGCATTTTACTTATCGGTGACAGCCATGCACTCAGCATTAAACCTTATTTAGACTATATAGGACAACGAAATGATTTTTCTTTTTCCACGGTGACCACTGATGGTGTTCTTGCTTTAAAAGGAGTAAAAAGAGAGGACTACACCAGCAATGAAGTGAAGTTTTATGATGCTGCCCAGCAGCTTGTGGATTTTACCCAACAGAATATTCAAAAGAACAGGATTATCATGATCAACAGCTCTTCCTTTATAGAACCTATGTCTGCTTATGAATCTCTGGAAAAACTTGCGGGATCATTACGGCCGGATCAAAAGCTGATTGTATTCAATACTTTTCCATCTATCAACCGGGATCCTGTAAAAGTAAACCGTGATTATATCAAAAGAACTTCAGCCTCATTTAAAATCATCGGTAAAGAAAAAAATAAGCTGGCTTTGGAAAAATTTGCTGCCACTTATAAGAATGTCTATCTCTACGATCTGTCTAAAGGGGAGATATTCAAAAGCATACCCTTTTACAAGGATACGCTGATGTATTATAATGCCTCCCACCTTAATACTTATGGCGCCGTTTCTCTGGGTAAAGAGCAGGAAAAAGATTTTATGTCTTTCTTTAGTCCTATCCTGGCAGAGAAATAATAATCACTGTATTGTTTTAGGCAGCACTTTTCTGAGTTTTAAAAATACGATAGCCAAACCAAACAGCAATCACCGCAATTCCTGTACGCGCTATCACCATCGGCATAATAGAATCTGCCTCTAAAAAACCTATCAATGCTGACATCAGAAAGGTAACCATCAACTGCATAAATCCAAGTAAAGCAGCAGCGGTACCCCTGCCTTCTTTAAAAGGAGACAAAGCATGTGCTGAGGTAATAGGAAATAAAATCCCTATAGCCAATAATGATAAATACAGCATTGCAATTTCCAATCCTACAGAAAGGTTTCCGGCAGCAATCAGAATATGGAGTGCACAGACACACAACAGCACGAGTGTAGCAATCAATAAAAGCTTTGCATTACTTATTCTTTTAATCAACTTTGGAGTAATATAAGCGGCAGTAATCAACGCTAATGAATTAAAAGCAAATATGAAACTGAAAACTCCGCTGGAAAATCCATGGATCTCCATAAACAGGAATGGAGCATTAGAAATGTAAATAATAAGCGAAGCAAAGGCAATACTCCCAATCATGGTACTGTTGATGAAATCTTTATTTGTAATGATCATTTTCAGCTGATCCTTCAACCCTTTTTCATTCTCAATCTGATCCGGAAGGCTGATTTTAGCATTAGTTTCAGGAACATATCGATATACCATAAAGAGGGTGATGATTCCCATAATAACTAGAAATGCAAATGAGCTGTTCCATCCCCAGAATTTAAGAAATACACTACCCAGTAATGGGGCTACAATGGGAGCAATACCACTGATCTGGGACTGTTGGGAGAAAATAGTAACGGATTTCTGCTTATCATACAGGTCAATAATGATAGCCCGTCCAATAACAATCCCGGCACTTCCTCCAAAGGCCTGCAGAAAACGCATTGCCCATAACACATAAATATCTGATGTGAAAAATATAGCTGTTGCGCCTACAATAAAAAGCAAAAGACCACAGTACAGCATGGGTTTACGTCCTTTTTTATCGGACAAGGGTCCCCATAATAATTGACCAAAGGCAAATCCGGCAAAGAAAACAGAAATTGAGATCTGTATATGTCCAATATCCGTGTTAAAAATTTGGGCCATGCTTGGAAAAGCAGGAAGATAAAGATCTATACTCAGTGACTCCAGGGTATTCAGCAGTGCCAGAATAAACACTACAATATTCAAATTCTTCATAAATAGTATAAGCCTTCACAGGCGTTTTTTTCTGTCTGCAAAGTTGCTTTAAAAAGTAGAAACACCCAAGACAGGAACTGAAGAAAGACTAGCACAAACTGAGGGTTATTTTTAACACACTGTGTTTTAGAGCTATTTTAAAGCAAGAAAAAAGTAACATTCTGAAGATTAGACTTTTCCGGATCTAAAGCTGTCAGGATTATCTCCCGTATGCTTTTTAAAAAATCGTGAGAAATAAGACGCATCACTGAATCCCAGCTTAAAAGCAATTTCCTTAACCGTTAAAGCCCCGAAGCTCAATTCTCTTTTTGCTTCCAGCAGAAGCCGCTGGGCCACCATTTTCTTAATCGTGGTTGCTCTTGACAACCGTACAATATCATTAAGATGATGGGAACTGATTTTTATTTTATCTGCATAGAACCCGGTATCCCTATGAACAGTGTAATGTTCTTCTATCAGACTGATCAGCTTCTGGATCCGCTGCCTGTCTTTCATTAAAGGATCCTGCAAATTGATCTGTTCCGCAATGATAATGCAAAATGCTCTTAAATACGTTTTAAGCAGTTCAATTCTTGAAGCCCCTTTATATTCCTGTTCCATAAGTGATATTATGGCAGTACAGGCTTTTTCGCTATGAGGGTCTAAAGAAAAAGGAGCTGTTCCTCCGGTCAGTATGGATTCAATAGCACAGGCTTCTTTAAATATTTCTCTTGTCACCGCCAAGACATATCCTTTTTCACCCTGTAACCTCATATTAAACACCTGCCCCGGAGCAATGATACAGATCTGTCCGTTACGAAGAAGATGGCTTTCGAAATCCAATTCCAGACGGCTGTTTTCCGGAACCTTACTAAACCATATAATTTCAAAAAAATTATGCCGGTGGATATCATTAAAATTTTCCGGATGCCCCGTCTGTAAGGTACTCAACTGAAATTTCTCAGAAGTCAGATGATGAACGGGAATATTTTTTTCTGATGAATTCATAGCGAAATAACGAGTATATAAACGGAAACCACAGCGAAAAAAGCTGCGGTCTCCTACAATATTTACAATTAAATAAATTTTATCCGTTCTGCTGGTTGCCTAAAAAAGCGTCCCAGCCCTGAGCTGTAAGGGCCACCAATTGGTTTGATCCTCTTGCTACCATAAAGTTTCCGTCTTCTTTTTCCACAGCATGACCTATAATCGTAAAATCCGGATGATTTTTAATCTTATCAAAGTCATTAGGAGAAATCGTAAACAGCAATTCGTAATCTTCACCTCCGCTTAATGCCGTCATTACCGGATTTAGATTCATTTCATCGGCAGTCGTAATGGTAAGATTATCCATAGGTATTTTTTCTTCATAAAGTCTGAATCCTACTTTTGACTGATCTGAAAGATGCAGGATCTCAGAAGCCAGACCGTCTGAAATATCAATCATGGAAGTTGGTTTAATCTCCAGTTGTTCCAAAATAGCTTTCACATCCGTTCTTGCTTCAGGTTTCAGCTGTCTTTCCAGGATATAATCATAGCCTTCCATTTCCGGTTGCATATTAGGGTCGGCAAGAAAAACAGCATGCTCTCTTTCCAGAATCTGTAGTCCCATATAAGCACCTCCTAAATCACCTGTCACCACAAGAAGGTCATTGGCTTTTGCACCGCTTCTTTTGACAATATTCTCCCCATTTTCAATCCCTACAGCAGTAATACTCATGACCAGTCCCGAATTGGAGCTCGTCGTGTCACCTCCAATCAAATCGACTTTATATCTTGCACATGCTGCCTGAATTCCTGCATAAAGCTCTTCCAAAGCTTCCACCGGAAAACGGCTGGAAACGGCCAGAGATACAAGAATCTGAGTAGGAACCGCGTTCATGGCTGCAATATCGCTGAGGTTTACTACAACAGCTTTATAGCCTAAATGCTTTAACGGAACATAGCCCAAATTGAAATGCACTCCTTCCGCCAGAACATCTGTTGTAAGGACTACTTTTTTATTTTCGGGATTAATAACTGCCGCATCATCTCCTACTCCAAGTTCCGAAGATTCATTGGATAGTGGAAAATACTCTGTCAGATGTTTAATAAGACCAAACTCTCCTAATTTTGAAATGGGAGTCAGCTCCTGTGATTTATCTTCAAACATAAAATTTCTTTTTTGTACAAAGCTCAATGAAGTAATCGTTTTAACGACATTAAACGCTGAACTTTTATTTATTGATTAAATTCCGCCGGATCAATATTATGTGGGTGGAAAGGGAATTTTTTGAAATCCTCTTTTGACAGCACCACGGTTTCCGGGGTTTTATATTTATTCATAGCCTCCACGACATCATCTGGAGGAGTTGTCATTTTTCTCAGCATCATATCAATCCATACCCCTGTAGCTTCAGAAGTTGCACAATGTGCCCCATCCGGAGTATAGAATTTATGAACAAAACGGTAGATAGAGGAATCCTCTGAACAACCGTCTATTTCCAGGCTTACGATAACCGTCTGATCTGCATAGATCTCTTTAAAGAAAGAATATCTTTCGTGCAGCATAACCGGGCCGATTCCCCATCTGCTTAGTTGGGTAACTCCCATTTTCTCTTTGGTCATAAAGGCCATTCTGGCCTGAGCACAATATTGTACATATGATGAGTTGGCTAAATGCTTGTTGGCATCAAGATCACTCCAACGTACTTCGAATTTATGGTAAAATATCATTTGAAAATCGTTTTTAGGATCATAAAATTATATTCTTCAAAAATACTCAAATAAGATGGTTTATAAAAATTGTACTTTTGGAAAAATAATCTTCAGCATAGGATTGCATATACATGAAACAGATCATTATTATCGGAGGCGGTGCAGCAGGCTTTTTCTGTGCATCGAACCTTGACGAAAAGAAATATAATATTACCATTTTGGAACAGAACTCGGATGTCCTTCAGAAAGTGAAAATATCCGGAGGTGGACGCTGTAATGTGACCCACGCCTGTTTTGACCCACGAGAACTGGTACAGTTTTATCCCCGTGGAAATAAAGAGCTATTAAGTGTTTTTACCAAATTTCAACCGGGTGACACCATGGAGTGGTTCGATCAGCGCAACGTACCACTGAAAATTGAAAACGACAACAGGACCTTTCCTGAAAGCAATTCTTCACAGACTATTATCAATACTTTTTTGAATGAGACTCAAAAGAAAAATGTCTCTGTAAAGACAAAATGTGTGGTCAAAGAGATTGAAAAAACAGATGAAAAGTACATTGTAAAAACCAGTTTAGGGGATTTTGAGGCAGATTATATTGTGTATGCTACCGGAAGTTCTCCAAAATCACTGAAAATTATTGAGACTCTGGGGCATAAAATTATTGATCTTGTTCCTTCTCTTTTTACGTTCAATATCAAAGACGAACTGCTGAAAGATTTGCCGGGAACAAGTTTTGAAAATGCAGAGATTTCAATACCCAAACTGAAAACAGAGGAAAGCGGGCCTCTCCTTATTACACATTGGGGGCTTTCGGGACCTGCGGTTTTAAAAATTTCTGCCTGGGAAGCTATTAGTCTTGCCAAGCTTAAATACAATATTGAAATTGAAGTTAACTTCATCTCAAAACCGATGGATGAAGCAGAGGAAATATTTCAGCGTTTCAAGGAAAGCAATCCTAAAAAGACTATTGGACAAGCTAAGATCTATGATATCACAAACAGGTTCTGGCAAAAAATACTGGAGGTTTCAAAAATTGACCTTAATAAGCAGGTAGCCAATATTTCCGGAAAGGAAATGCAGAAAATCCTGGAAAGTCTTTGCCGAAAAAAGCTGCAGGTAACCGGAAAATCAACTTTCAAAGATGAATTTGTAACCGCCGGAGGTGTTGATTTAAAAGAGATTAACTTCAAAAATATGTCTTCAAAAATCCTTTCTAATTTCTATATTGCCGGAGAAGTTCTCAATATAGATGCCGTAACAGGAGGTTTTAATTTCCAGGCATGCTGGAGCGAAGGCTGGCTGATTGCACAAGACTTAAATACCCTATAACGATGAAAAAACTAATGACAATTATACTGTGTTTAGGAGCTACCTTGGCTTTTTCTCAAACACAGGAGACCGTACATCAAGCTGACCGCGAACATCTTGATCCAACAGCTGAAAAACCCGCAGAATATCCGGGAGGAATGAATGCATTTCGAAAAGAAATCGCACAAAATATAAATATCAAGTCTATCCGGGGAGTAAGTGGTAAGCTATCATCCTATGCAAAGTTTGCCATTAATGTGAAAGGAGAAATTGAAAGTCTTACAACAACAGGGGGCAATGAAGCTTTTAACAAAGAAGTAGAAAGAGCCATCACATCACTGAAAACCAAATGGACACCGGCTTCTTATCAGGAAAATCTTGTAAAATATTGGTTTACTGTTCCTTTTATTGCCCATTTTGATTAACTAAAATGCTTTCAACCAGAAGAAATACGGCAATTTTCTTTAGAATCCTTTTTATTATCGGATTTACGTATTTCTTTTGGCTGATGCTTAAAATAACCCTGGAATATATTCCGCTGGATCCTAATGTGAGTTTTTTAATGATCAAACAGACTGAGGTAGTACAGAGACCTGAATATCTCATTTTTTTCTATGCTCACGTTTATACCAGTATTTTTGTTCTTCTTTCCGGGTTTTTATCTATTATCCGCAAAAATTTCGGACTCCGTAATTTTCATAGAAATATGGGAAAGGTTTATATTTTTCTCATTCTCATCACAGCTGCCCCATCCGGTATTTATATGGGATTTTTTGCTAACGGAGGCCTTTTTTCAAAGGTTTCATTTGTTATTTTAGGCTTTTTATGGTGGTTTTCGACGTATAAAGCGTATCAGCTTGCAAGGCAGAAAAAGTTTAAAGAGCATAAGCAATGGATGTGGCGGAGCTTTGCCCTTACTTTATCTGCGATTACCCTACGAATGTGGAAAGTTATTATCGTATATTTATTCCATCCCAATCCTATGGATGTCTATCAGGTCATTGCATGGCTGGGCTGGGTTCCCAATATCCTTTTGATTGAATACTTAATTACCAAAAAACAGATATGAAAATTTTAAATTACACCCTTACCGCTCTATTGGCAGTTTCTTTAATAAGCTGTAAAAAAGATGGAAAAACCAGTGAATCAGGAAAAGATTCTTTGACCGCAAAAAAAGATTCTGTGGTAATCCCGGAAATCTATAAAGAATATTATGGAGTGTATACCGGTGAATTTGCCGGTATGGAAAAAATGATTGACGAATCGGATGGTTCCGAGTATGAAGGGGGATCCTATAAGAGAATTTCCTTAAAGATCAACAGGATAACAAAGGACAGCGTATATGGACAAAGTATTGTAAGTGGAAATCAACGTCCTTTCAGAGGGGTCTTTAATGAAACTTCAAAATCCTTTGTGCTGGATGAGCCGGGAAATGATAAAACCGATGGCCGGTTTGAAGTAAAACTCAACGGTGACAGCTTAACAGGAAAATGGAACGCTTTCAATAAAACAGCTGTAAAAGCACCTGTTAAAACACTTAAATTAACCAAAAAAGAATTTGTTTATAATCCGAATTTCATGCTGGATAAAGATTCTAATCTGGTAGACTGGTCTAATCCGAAAGAATTTGTAGAAAAATATACCGATGAGGAGACCGGAAAAACAGAAAGCTATAAAACCTCTAAAAACAGAGTGGCCTCTGAAGCCATATTCGAGCTAAATGCATCTAAGCAGAAACTGACAGAAAAAGATCTTAAAAACCTAAGAAAACTGGATCTCGAGATCATTAAAAACTCTGTATTTGCCAGACATGGTTATTCTTTCAAAAAAGAAACCTACAGAAATTTCTTTGAACAAACAGACTGGTATATCCCGGTTTCCAATAACGTTGATAACGAACTTTCTCCTCTGGAAAAAGAAAATGTTGCCTTACTAAACCGATTTACAAAATATGCAGAGGATAAATATGACAGTTTTGGAAGATAAAATTAAAATAATGAAAAAACATCTGCTTTTATCCCTTGTATTTTTAGGCTTATTTTCTGCCAAGGCCCAACGGGAATCACTTACTAGCACACGTCCGAAAGCGAGTTCTGTTTCTCCTGTCAACACGCAAGTAAAAGATAAAAATCCTGAATTTCCAGGTGGGTTAGAGGCTTTTAGAAAGGAATTCGTAAGTCAGTTCCAAACACAGCCATTACTTGCCTTGGGTATTCAAGAAGCTTCTGCTACCGCAATGTTTGTTGTAGAAAAGGATGGCAGTATGTCTAATATAAAAATAGAATCTTACAAAAATGTAATCATAAGGGATGAATTCATAAAAGCACTCAAAAAAATAAATACCAAATGGATTCCCGGAGAAAAAGATGGGGAAAAGGTGAGGGTCAGAATGAGACAGCCACTGATTTTTAAGACTGTAAAATAGAATACATCAATCTAAATAGAAAGCCTTCAATTTTTTGGAGGCTTTATTTGTACAAGGACATATAGAAACAGACACCCTACGGCATAGCACAAAATATCAATCCATGAGAAAGAATTTCCAATCACAATATACATCAGACTTCCTGGCTTGAACCCTAGTTTTTCTGCAATATTAAAGTATTGAGCAAACTCTATCACAAAGGAAAACGCAAGGATGCCGAGAATAAGCTTCCGGTTATTGCTTACCTTTACAAAACTCTTTACGAGGGTATAAAGAAGTAGTACTACAATAACATCACCAAGATAGGCCCTAATAAAAAAGACATTCTTCAGTTCAGTAGCAATTAATACCTCTATCAGGAAAATGAAAATACTGAGAAGCAGATATTTCAGGCTTAATTTAAATTTCATATTGATTATGTATACTGGATCCAGCCCTTTATTATGATAAAATATTGGACATAAAAAATCGGCATTCTTTGAATGCCGATTATAATTCTAGGCAAATATATTATTTCTTTACTTTGATCGTACATCCGATAGCAACAGTTTTTGACATTTTCACCGGCTCTCCTTTGAGTAAAGCGTTGACAGCATCCTGGACATAATATTCTGATACATCATTCGGATTATCATAATTATTGTCGATGGCCCCAATATATTTTACAATGTTTTTCCCGTTTTCTTTCTTTAGGAGAAAAACATGAGGTGTTTTTGTTGCTCCATACTGAGGATAAATTTTCTGACCCTCATCCACTAAATAAGGAAAGGTAAACCCTTTCAGTTTGGCTCTTTCAATCATCTGCTGATAACCATCCTCAGGCTGTACGTTAGGATCATTGGGATTAATGGCAACTACCGGATACCCTTGGTTTTTAAACTTTTTATCCAATTCTACAATCCGGTCTTCATACTTCTTTGCATAAGGACAATGGTTGCAGGTAAAAACTACAATAAAACCTTTAGCGCTTTTAAAATCACTTAACGAGACCATTTTCCCATCAATATTTTTCAGCTTAAAATCTGCGGCTTCGTCTCCTACCTCATACCCTTTTGAGTTGATCTTTTCATGCTGAGATGCGTGCTTGTCATCATTCATTGTGGTAAAACTTAAAAGTCCCAGACCCATAACGAATATTGCTAATAAAATCTTCAAATTCTTCATACTCAATTATTTATTGTAAATTTTCTGTAATTATTTTTTCAAGTTCTTCTTTGCTCATTTCTCCATCATTGAAATATACTTTCTCACCGTTTTTATAAAAAAGGGTAACCGGAATATTTCCATCCCAGTTTTTTTCAAATTTCGGAATCCACGTATTCATTCTTTTAATATCATCAAGCAAAACAACCTCAGCACTAAGGTTTTTGGTTTTAATAAATTTTAAAACCCGCTCTTTATCTACCAGTCTGTCTAATGAAACAAGAATCATCTTAAATTTCGGATTGCCTGCATACTGATGATTCACTTCCATAAAATGAGGCAGCTCTTTTACGCATGGAGCACAGGTAGTTGCCCAAAAATTCACTACCAGAAGCTTATCTTTTTCCAGTTGAATTTTCTTTTCCAGATCTTCATATTTCAAAACAGAAACTTCCGTCTGCTGAGCTTTACAAAAGGTACCGAATAGAAAGATGATCAGGATTGTTAATAAATTCTTCATATTCAAATTTAATAAATAATTGTAAACCAGAAACCTGTTCAAATCATTCACTTCAGGAATAGATTGTTTTCATTAACAGGGAATATTAGAGTTTTGTATTTCAATCCCTATCAGATAAGGAAGTTTACTAAAAAGCAGCTAATTATTGCTTGCTCTTATTTTTAGATCTAGGCCTGGTACCCGTATAACTCATTGTTCCATTTTCGCAAGACATTATTCCCGGGTGTTGCTGAAAAGATTTTTTCTCAGCTTTTATAATGGAATCAGAACCTCTACGGGCAATGGTCGCTGAGTCCACATACGCTTTATATACCACTGCTACAGAATCATGAATTCTTTGTTCAGCTCGTTCTTTTGCTTCTTTGTTACATGAGAATAAAGCAATTAATGAGACTCCTAAAAATATTTTATTCATAGCTATGTTTTTTTCAGGTCACAATCTACAATTTATATTTAAATTCAATGAAGGCTATTACAATAATAAGGCCTTTACCAGCATCTGATTATTGTCATTATGGGTAATACCTTCTCCTCTTTTTATAATAGTCTTAGTGGTTATTTGCAGCACAAAAGCCATAAATCAATGAGAAACTCTATTTTTCATTAATTATTTTTATTCACACCCGATTTTTTTGATATTTTTACACCCATTAAATAAAGATCATGAAAAAAACTTATTTACTTCTGCCAATTTTCTTTTTGGCTTCCTGCTCAAGCAGTAATGATGATATTGAAGCTGCAATCAATAACGGGAATAATAATAACAACAACAATAATAACACGCCTGTTCTTGTAACCAAGATGGTAGCAGATGGAGATGTATCTACCTATACCTATAACGGAACCAAATTATCTGAATCTAAAAACCTTACGGATGGAACTGTTACCACCTTTACCTATACAGGAGACCTGATTACCAAGTCGGTTACTACCGGATCCAATTCTACCTCCACCACGACCTATACTTATGACAGCAGCAGCAGATTAAGTAAAAGCACAACTGTACATACGTCTTCTAACCCCTCATCCACTACAGAAATCACATATACCTATCCGGCACCCAATAATGTAAAAATGGTGGTTACTTTATCTACAGGAGGCTCCAGTATGATAAAAACGTATACCCGAAACGCAGTATTAAATGCAGATGGTTCACTAAAAAACTGGACTGAAACGGTGGCAAGTCCTAACCCATCAGGAGGATTTGATACAGGAAACGGTACCTTACAGCCTATCGTTTATGATACAAAAAATGCTCCGTTCAAAAATGTAACAGGATATCTGAAACTGATGGATCAGGAAAATGAAAACGGATCAACGCATAATGTCACAGACTACAAAAATGTGGTTCAGTACTCTATTTCCGGAGGAACCGAATGGACTATATTTAACTCCATTTATGTATACAATGCAAGTGGCTATCCTATAAAAGATACCCGAAAATATTATGATAAGACAGGCAGCTCTGTTACCAATACGGAAATCACCACCTACGAATACAATCATTTATAATACAGGAGAGCTTTAAGCTCTCTTTTTTATTACAAAAATAACGGCTATTTCACTCACTATCAGTTGAATTAATTAATAAAATTGTATATTAGCATACAACCAAATTAAAATTATTATGAAAAAGTCAACCCTTCAAAAAAGAAAACTTACAAAAAAAGAAATGAAAGAAATCAGTGGAGCAAGACCTCATTGCCCATTGGTATTGAGCTGTTTTGACCCGAATACAGGACAGGAAATGTCCGGAGTCTATGGTATTCAGGACGGACCTTGCTGCTAATTGTCTCAGCATCAAAAAATAAGATATTCAAATCTGTAAATCTAATCTCAATCATTATGAAAAATTCAGACATTCAAAAGAGAAAGCTTACGAAGAATGAGTTGAAAGACATCAATGGCGGTGCTGCTGCCTGTGCAGAAGGTTTATGTAAACTGAGAGGAGTAAGCCATTTTTTGATTATTGGCCCTAGAGGCAACGATGGATACTGCTGCTAACAACAATAAAAAATTATAAAAAAATGATTGGATTACCCTCCAATCATTTTTTTTATAGAATTCAGTTTCATTAAAGCTTCAATAGGTGTCAGTGTATTGATATCTATTTTTGTCAGTTCTTCACGGATATTCTCCAAAACAGGATCATCCAGCTGGAAGAAAGAAAGCTGCATGTTTTCTTCTGTTACTCTTTTAATGTTCTCAGATGTTCCTCCACCCTGCGTTCTGCTGGCTTCAAGGGTTTTTAGTATTTCATTGGCTCTGTTGACCACTTTTGCAGGCATTCCGGCCAGTTTTGCGACATGGATACCAAAACTATGTTCACTTCCACCCGGAATTAGTTTTCTTAAGAAAATAATATTTCCTTTATTTTCCTGAATGGAAACGTGGAAGTTTTTCACCCTTTCAAAATTCACGGTCATTTCATTCAGCTCATGATAATGGGTTGCAAACAAGGTTTTAGCCTGTGTAGGATGCTGATGAAGATACTCTGCTATAGCCCAGGCAATAGAAACCCCATCATAAGTAGATGTTCCGCGTCCTATTTCATCCAAAAGAATCAGGCTTCGTTCGGAAATATTGTTCAGGATATTTGCCGCTTCATTCATCTCTACCATGAAAGTAGACTCTCCGGCAGAAATATTATCTGTAGCTCCTACCCTGGTGAAAATTTTATCCAATAGTCCGATTTCAGCATGTTTCGCAGGAACAAAGCTTCCGATCTGTGCCAAAAGACAGACAATGGCTGTCTGACGCAGTATTGCCGATTTACCGGCCATGTTAGGCCCTGTAACCATGATAATCTGCTGTGAATCTTTATCTAAGAAAATATCATTTGGAATATATTTTTCCCCTAAAGGAAGTGCATTTTCAATAATCGGATGCCTAGCTTCCTGCAGGTCAATAGCATATCCGTCATTCAAAACAGGTTTTGTATAACTTTCAGAAACAGCCAGTTCCGATAATCCGGAAGCTACATCAAGCTGAGCAATGATATTGGAATTCTCCTGAATCTGGTCAATATAAACCATTGTTTCAGCACAAACATTTCTGTAAAGCTCATTCTCCAGGACACTTATTTTCTCTTCAGCACCCAGAATCTGGCTTTCATATTCTTTTAATTCTTCCGTAATATACCGCTCCGCATTCACAAGGGTTTGTTTTCTTAACCAGTCATTGGGAACTTTATCTTTATGGGTATTTCTGACTTCAATATAATATCCGAAAACATTGTTAAAATCAATTTTAAGGCTTGTAATTCCTGTTCTTTCTATTTCACGCTGGCACATTTCATCAAGGAATCCCCGGCCTTTGTTTTGAAGCCCTCTCAATCTGTCAAGTTCTTCAGAAACATCATTTTTAATGACATTTCCTTTGGCAATACTTACCGGAAGTTCTTCATTAAGATTATTCTGTAAAAACTTAATCAGTTCTTCCAGGTCATACAGAGGTTCCAGCCAGGCCAATACATCGGCATGTGGATGCAGGAGTCCTTTTATTGTATGAATATTGATTAAACTTTGACGAAGGTATCCAAGCTCTTTCGGAGAGATTTTCTCCGCTGCCAGTTTTCCCATTAATCTGTCGAGGTCAGAAATTGATTTTAACAGCTGGCAGATCTCATATTTCAGGCTATCATTTTCATTCAAGAAGTCGATCAGAGAAAGCCTTCTCATAATCTCATCCACAGATTTTAAAGGAAGGATAATTCTCCTTCTCAACAGCCTTCCTCCCATTGGAGTAGACGTTTTATCTATAATATCTAAAAGTGATTTTCCCTGTGGGTTGCTGGGATATACAATCTCCAGATTTCTTAAAGTAAAATTATCCATCATCAGATAATCTTCCTGTGGAATAACCTGAAGTTTGGTAATATGAGCAAGCAGATTATGATGGGTATCTTCTACCAGATAGGCAAAAATAGCCCCTGCTGCGGTAATGGCTAAGGGCAGGTTCTCTACACCAAACCCCTTTAAAGAAGATGTTTTAAAATGATTGGTTAATTTCTCATAGGCAAAATTATACTGGAAAGCCCAGTCTTCAAGTTTAAAAGCATTTTTGTTTTTAAACTGTTCAGGAATCTGGACACTTCTCTGGTATATGATTTCACTGGGATCAAAGGTACTGACAATGTGTAAAAGCTTCTCCAGGTTTCCTTCGCTCACTAAAAATTCTCCTGTAGAAATATCTACCAGTGCTATTCCGTATTTCTCTTTCTCTTTGTGTAAAGAAAGCAGGAAATTGTTCTTTTTTGAATTTAATACCTGATCATTGAATGTAACTCCGGGAGTCACCAATTCCGTCACTCCTCTTTTTACAATTCCTTTTACCATTTTAGGGTCCTCCAGCTGGTCACATATGGCCACTCTCATCCCTGCCCTTACCAGTTTTGGCAAATAAGAGTCTACTGAATGATGGGGAAATCCCGCCAATTCTATACTTCCGTCCCCGTTAGCTCTTTTGGTAAGGACAATTCCCAGAATCTGAGACGTTCTCACGGCATCCTGCCCAAAAGTTTCATAAAAATCCCCTACTCTGAAAAGTAAAAGCGCATCAGGGTATTTAGCCTTGATGGTATTATATTGAGTCATTAACGGAGTTTCCTTCTTCAATTTTGCCATAGTAAAAAATGAGCCCCAAATTTAAAAAAATAAATCCATGGTTACAGAATTGTTTATCGGTTAATCTTTGATACACTTTTCCCTATCAGGAATTAATTGTATTTTCACCATAAAATACGGTCTATGGAATTTCCTGTTTTAGAAACTGAAAGACTTCTGCTACGCCAACTTACCTCCGAAGACTCAAAAGACCTTTTTGAGTATTTTTCTTTGGAGGAAGTAATGAAATATTATGATCTGGAAGCATTCAAAACAGAAGAAGATGCTGAAAACATCATCCACCACTTCAACACTGAGTTTGAAAAAGGAAAAGGATTCCGATGGGCACTGGAATTAAAATCTGAAAATAAAGTAATTGGAACTTGTGGCTATCATAACTGGTATCCGGAACATTACAGGGCAGAGATTGGTTATGAACTGAATCCTTTGTTCTGGAGACAATCTTATATGAAAGAAGCTATTCTTCCCATTTTAACATTCGGGTTGGAAACTATGCAGTTACACCGTGTAGATGCTTTTATTGATCCTGCTAATATTTCTTCCGAAAAGCTGTTATCTTCTTTAAACTTTAATGAAGAAGGGACTTTAAAAGATTATTTCTTTGAAAAAGGAAAGTTCGTGGATGCGAAACTTTTTGGATTGATTAATAAATAGCGTGAATTTAAAATGTAACGCCTTTGCGAACTTTTATCAATTAATAGTTCAAAAATCCTGCGAGCTTAGCACTAAAAATTGAATATTCTAAGCTTCGACGCGTTACTTTTCAGTTTTCAGATGTCTTTCCAAGGCTTCAGAACTCTTCTTATAGGCCCATTCCTGTTTGTAATTTACCCATTTACCTTTAAAAAATTTACGCATAAGTTTATCCGTATATCTCATAATGAAAACGTGATACAGCATATTGGCAAAAACTTTCGGTTTATTGGGAAGGGCTCTTAGGGACAATGAGAAGCCGGGCTCCAGGTATCTGTTGAAGTGCCAGAATGCTCCCGGAATAAAAAGGGCATCACCATGTTCCATGAAAATTTCATAGCCTTTGGCATATTTTAGTGCCGGAAATTTTTCATAATCCGGATTCTCATAGTCCAGATCATAGATGGTATGAACAGACAATGGTACTTTATACAAAAAGGCAGACTGCTGCTGATCAAATAATAAAATTCTCTTTTTCCCTTCAAAATGAATGTGCATAAAGTCTCCCAAATCCACATCATAGTGCATTAAAACATGTGCCTCACTCCCTCCAAAAAACAATGTAGGAAGTCTTTTAAAAAATTTTATCCCTAAATCCGGATAAGTGAAATTCTTAAGCAGCTCCGGAAGCCTATCTGTAATAATATAAAAAAAGATACGCAGATCTGAGGGTTTACTTTTTATGGTGTCAATATAATCCTTCATTTTCATCCTCGCCACCGGTGCATCTGAATTCTTTGCTGCATCAGCCGGCTTATTATCATATAACGGAACTTCCTGCTCACCCGCCTTTTCACGGATATAGCTCAGATTCCACAGATCAAAAGCGTCCCATCGGCTGGCAAAATTTTTAATCAAAAGAGGCTTTTGTTTTTTAAAATAATTCTTTTGAAAATCTTCTTTGCTGATATCGTTCACTACATCTACGTTTTCGAGGATCATTATTTTGGTATTTTGTGCGAAATAAAAATAGTGATTTTTTGAAAACTGCGGAAATATCACAGCAAAGAAAAGAAGGCAAAGGACAAAAGAGCGGAAAGATCAAAAACGCTAACTTATACTTTACAGGTCCCCGTATATGAACACTAAATGAAAAAAAATTATATTTGTAGTACAAGCGAATTTATGAGAGCCTATAATACCAAACATTTCCTTAAAATCCTTTTCAGTTTACACAAAAGTGATACTTTAAAAATACTTTTCCCAAGTATGATTCTTATAGGATTATATTCCTGGGGAATTCAATATTTAGAGGTGGAATATTTTCACCTGACTTCAAAATCAGGGATCAGTAATGTAGGGATGATCCATTCTTTACTGGGGTTTGTATTATCGCTCTTATTGGTATTCAGGACAAATACAGCCTATGACAGATGGTGGGAAGGAAGAAAATTATGGGGAAAGCTCGTCAATGATTCCAGAAATTTTGCCATAAAAATAAATACAATTCTTGCTGATAACCGTCAGGATGCCGAGCAAATTGCGAGGTATTTAAAATACTTCCCTCACTTTTTGGCCAAACACCTTTCCAAAGAATCTACAAGGCTGGCTTTGGATGAGGATTATTCTGAGATTGAACAATCACTAAAAAACCATGGGCCAAGCGAAATTGTTATTCTTTTAAGCCATAAGCTGAATCAATTAAAAAAAGAAGGTAAAGTTTCAGAGGTTGAAATGCTGTATCTGGACACTCAGCTATCTGGTTTTCTGGATGTATGCGGAGGTTGCGAGAGAATTAAAAATACCCCTATCCCCTATTCTTATTCCTCTTTTATTAAGAAGTTTATTATTCTGTATGTCTTTGCTCTGCCTATTGCGTACGTCATTACTATCGGGTTGTTTATGATTCCGCTTACGGTCTTTGTATATTATGTACTGATGAGTTTAGAGCTTATCGCAGAAGAAATTGAAGATCCTTTTAATAATGATGAAAATGACATTCCTATGGAAATGTTAGCCCAGAATATTGAAAAAAATGTTCATCAGATTATGGGTAAAAAATAAGAAATCAACCTTTTAAAGGCTGATTTCTTTAAGTTCTCCGTCTTGTTTGATTTCTACAAATTTACTTTCCCTGTTCCCGGCTGAATAGCCATAAAAGAAAGTCTGATAAATAGGTGTAGAATATAAATAGCCTCCATATCCGTTATAAGCATCCGAAGTTCCGGTTTGCTGCTGGTAACTTGCTGTTGCGGTAAAATTAACAATCGTTTCCAGATAATATTTCCCGGGCTTTAATTTTTCGAATTTAAAACGTCCGTAGTCATCAATTAAAGCTTCAAGCTTATATTTAAAGGCATCTTCGGACATATAAACGGTAGTTTTTTTATTCTCATACTTTTTTCTCATATTATAAAACTCTTCAAAATAAGGAGTTACCGGAAAAAGCATTACAACAGTTCCTTTGGGGGCATAATGCTTCTGGCCAAGCAGCGGCTTGATTCCCCAGTTGTTTTTTTGTTTCGTAGATGCGACTCCTTCAATAGTAGAATTCCCAAAAGAAAGCATCTCCCTGGCCATCTTTTTGTCAAAAAAAGCCTGCGGATAATATGTGTTCTGAGCTTTTGAATACATGAAGGCAAGCATCAGTGTGAATAAAGTGAGTAATTTTTTCATTGTTAATTTTTGAATCAAATATAACTATTTTACTATTTTTGAAATAAAAATAGCTATGAAATACTTTTTTATATTATTTTTCTCCACGTCCGTTGCTGTTTTGGCTCAGAAACCCTGCGGATATAAAGACGGATTACAGGAAGGAAGCTGTAAGGAATTCTATGAGAACGGACAGGTAAAAAATGTGGTGGAATGGAAAAAAGGAAAAATGGAAGGGGATGCTGTTTTTTACTATGACAATGGAAAAATACAAACCAAAGGACAATATAAAAAAGGCTTCAAGGTAAAAGAATGGTCTTATTATGGTAAAGATGGTATTCTGACCTCTCAGGAAGTTTTTACCAACGGAGACAAAAATATATATGACAACAGCTTTACAGGTACTTTTTACTATCCCTCAGGAAAAGTAGAAGAAATCTCCCATTATAAATTTGCAAAGTTGCATGGAGAAACCAAGGTGTTTCATGAAGATGGAAAATCCATAAAGCAAATCGGATATTATGACAATGGTCTTGCTACCGGAAAATGGAAAACATTCTATCCGTCCGGAAAATTAGAGCGAGAAACAGAATTAGCCAACGATAAACGTAATGGCAACAGAATTTATTACCGTGAAGACGGAAGTATTGAAAAAACAGAGGTCTACAAAGACGGAAAATTAATCTCAACAAAATAATACAATTGGTACAGAAACTAAAGCTGGAAGAACTTAAAAGAATAGATGTTGAAACATTTAAAAGAGTAGAGAAGATTCCATTAGTCATCATTCTAGATAATCTTAGAAGCATGCACAATGTAGGGGCAACATTCAGAACGGCAGATGCTTTTTTAATTGAAAAAATTATTCTTTGTGGAATCACTCCGCAACCGCCTCATCGTGAGATTCATAAAGCAGCGCTAGGTGCTACGGAAAGTGTAGACTGGGCGCATGAAAAAGATATCAATACAGCTATTGCTGATTTGAAAAGCAAAGATTACGAAATTATAGGGATTGAACAGACCACCAACAGTCAGATCATTACAGATTTCACGATTGACAGATCAAAAAAATACGCCCTGATTTTAGGAAATGAAGTAGAGGGAATCAGTGATGAAGCATTACCCAATATTGATGTATTTCTGGAAATTCCACAGCTTGGAACAAAACATTCTCTGAATGTAAGTGTATGTGGCGGAATTGTCATGTGGGAATTTGCGAAAGCCCTAAAATAAAAAAACTGCATATGTCATTAATAGACAGTGCAGTTTGAAATAAATCTAATAAAAAGTAAAAATGAAAGGCGACAAAGGTACTTTTTTTTTCGGTACGAACAAATTTTGAGGTCATTTTTTTTGTTTGATCTCAAAAAAAGTCGCGTTTTCAGAAAAAGTTTCATTTAATTTTTTATAAATTAGCACAATGTTTATCAAGGACTATATCTCAAAAGACTTCCCATGTTTTAGCTTATCTGACTCAATAGAGTCAGCAAGGAATATGTTAGAAGATTTTGGATATACCCATATTTTCATTAAAAAATCCCACCATTTTTATGGGGCCATTGCCAAAGACTTCCTTTATGAGGAAGATGGAGGTACACTGAAGGATCTGGAACACCAGCTTGAGCGGTTTGCCATTCTGGAAGACAGCAATGTCATGGACAGCATCCGTCTGTTTTATACTTTCAGTTCTAACGTGATCCCGGTAATCAATAAGAATGAAAAATATTTAGGGTATATTACCTGTGAAGATGTTTTTCAGGATCTTTCCCGATATCCTTTATTTTCAGAAACAGGGGCTATTCTTACCATAGAAACTCCTGCCAGAAAATATTCGATGACCGAGATCGCCAATATTATTGAAAGCAATAATTCAAAATTTTATGGGGGATTTATAAGTTTTATGTCTGATGAAGTTATTCACATCACCATAAAGATTAGTAATGAAAACCTGGCCTCGATAGATTCAACTTTTGACCGGTATGATTACAGAATTGTTGAAAAATATTATTCTGATGAGAAATCCGATCTGTTTAAAGACCGATTTGGTTTTTTTCAAAAATTCATAGAAATATAACATGAAGGCAGCTATATATTCTCAGAAAAAAGATCTTGATACTTTTTTATACTTAAGCAAGTTTATCTCTGAGCTTGAAAGCAGGGGTGTAAAATCCGTTCTGTATGATGAAATGGCTGAAGCGCTTCAATTTTCGAAAATTTTCGAGACTTTTAACAATAAGCAGGATCTTGTGGATAAAGAAGTGGATCTTTTCTTCACTTTTGGTGGAGATGGGACCATTGTTAATTCTTTAACCTTTATTGAAGATCTTGAGATCCCTGTCGTAGGTGTCAATACCGGAAGACTAGGATTTTTAGCTTTTTTCACCAAAGAAGAAGCATTCAAAGAATTAGATTCTATCTTAAAAGGAGACGTAAAAACAAGCCGCCGTTCTGTGATAGAAGTGGTTTCTCCAAAGCTGGAAGGCTCTTTTCCTTATGCACTCAATGATGTTACCGTTTCCAGGAAAGAAACAACATCAATGATTACTGTAGATTCATTCATCAACAATGAATTTCTGAATGTATTTTGGGGAGATGGCGTGATTATTTCAACACCCACCGGCTCTACGGCCTATTCACTAAGCTGTGGCGGACCTATTATTTCTCCCAACAACGAAAACTTCGTCATCACTCCCATCGCTCCTCACAACCTGAATGTGAGGCCGTTAGTGGTTAATGATAAAGTAGAAATAAAATTCAAAGTAGAAAGCCGCGTACCCCAATATTCTCTTTCCTTAGATTCCAGGTTAATACATATTGAAACAGATAAGGAAATCATCATCAGGAAGGCAAGTTTTCAGCTTCTTCTGGTACAGCCGAATAATTTAAGTTTCTACGAAACCATTCGCCAGAAGCTACTTTGGGGAAGAGACAAAAGAAATTAGTCATTTCCTAAAAATGATTACCTTTACAGGAATAAAAAAACACCTAATAAATTTATAATAAAAAGTAAAACATGAGCAGAATTTTTCCGGCAGGAGTTGCCACAGGTCAGTTAGTTACTGATATTTTTCAGTATGCTAAAGAAAACAAATTTGCATTACCTGCAGTCAATGTAATTGGATCAAGCAACGTAAACGCTACTATGGAAACAGCAGCAAAATTAAATGCTCCTGTAATTATCCAGTTTTCAAATGGCGGAGCTGCTTTCAATGCAGGAAAAGGATTAAACAATGACGGACAAAAGTCTGCAGTCTTAGGAGCTATCGCAGGAGCAAAACATATTCATACTCTTGCAGAAGCTTACGGAGCAACAGTAATTTTACACACAGACCACTGTGCAAAGAAATTACTTCCTTGGATCGACGGATTAATGGATGCTAACGAAGAATTCTTCAAGCAGACAGGAAAATCTCTTTACTCTTCTCACATGCTGGATCTTTCTGAAGAATCTTTAGAAGAAAACCTTCACATCTCAGCTGAATATTTCGAAAGAATGGCTAAACTTCAGATGACTCTTGAGGTAGAAATCGGAGTGACAGGAGGAGAAGAAGACGGTGTTGACAATTCAGACGTTGATAACTCTAAATTATATACTCAGCCGGAAGATGTAGCCTATACGTATGAAAAACTAAAAGCTATTTCTGACAACTTTACAATTGCTGCGGCATTTGGTAACGTACACGGAGTTTACAAGCCTGGAAACGTAGTTCTTACACCAAAAATTCTTGACAATTCTCAGAAATATGTTCAGGAAAAATTCGGAACTGCTGCCAAGCCGATCAACTTTGTATTCCACGGAGGTTCAGGATCTACTTTAGAAGAGATCAGAGAAGCGATCGACTATGGAGTAATCAAAATGAATATCGATACTGACCTTCAGTTTGCTTATACAGAAGGAGTAAGAGATTATATGGTAAACAATATTGATTATTTAAGAGCCCAAATCGGAAACCCTGAAGGAGAGGAAAAACCTAACAAAAAATTCTATGACCCAAGAGTTTGGGTAAGAAAAGGTGAGGATACATTCTCTACAAGATTGGTGAAAGCATTTGAAGATTTAAATAACGTAAATACTTTAAAATAAATTTGTAAAAAGTAAAATGTATAAAATACAGGGCAATTCTAACACTCTGTTTTTATACATTTTACATTATACATCGTACATTAATACAAATAAAAAATGGCATTCGACTGGTTTAAAAGAAAAGCAAAAAACATTACCACTTCTACTGATGAAAAAAAGGATGTTCCAAAAGGCCTTTGGCATCAGACTCCATCTGGAAAAGTTGTGGAACACGATGAACTAAAGAGAAATAACTATGTTTCTCCTGAAGACGGATTTCATGTGAGAATAGGAAGTGCAGAATTTTTTGACATCCTTTTTGACGAAGGTAAATTTACCGAACTGGATGCTAATGTTGAAAGTATTGATATCTTAAACTTCAAAGATACAAAGCCTTATAAAGACCGTTTAAAAGAAGTAAGAGCGAAAACAAAACTTACAGATTCCATCAGAAATGCTGTAGGTACTGTAAAAGGAACTGAAATGGTGGTTTCTTGTATGGATTTTGCTTTTATCGGAGGATCTTTAGGTTCTGTAATGGGTGAAAAGATCAGAAGAGCAGTAGATTACTGTATTCAGCACAAACTTCCTTATATGATCATCTGTCAGTCTGGAGGAGCAAGAATGCAGGAGGCTACTTATTCTTTGATGCAGCTGGCTAAAGTTCAGGCTAAGCTTGCTCAGCTTTCAGAAGCAGGGCTTTTATACATCGCCTACCTTTGTGACCCTACTTTTGGAGGAATTACAGCTTCTTTCGCTATGACTGCTGATATCATCATGGCTGAACCGGGAGCTCTTATCGGATTCGCGGGACCAAGAGTTATCCGTGAAACGATCGGAAGAGACTTACCGGAAGGATTCCAGACATCAGAATTCTTACAGGAGAAAGGATTTGTAGACTTTATTGTAAAAAGAACTGAAATTCAGGATACTGTAGCTAAAACGGTTAATTTTTTAGCGGTAAAAGCGTAGTATCTTTAACCTAAACAATACAATCTCTCTCTAATTGGGGAGAGATTTTTATTTATGAGGACTTTTAAAATAATTTTTGATACCATCCGGAGTATGAGTTTTAAAAAGATTATACGTCTTTTATCGCTCGTTCTCCCCCATCCTCTTTTTGCCATATTAAGCTTTCATGCCACGGTTCAGGCTTTCACCATTGCACAGAAGAAATTCCCGGCAACAGCTTCCAATAATGGTATAGGAAATGCTTTCAGACATGCATTATGGTGTTGTTTTATCACCTCATACTGCTGTAAGGTTTCCTCCCCTAAAAAGGCACTGGATTTTTGCAAAAGAATAACGGATATGCATGAAGAACTGTTTCCCAATAAACCCCTGGAAACAAAGATGGACCTTCATAATAACAAAATAGGAATGGATTATTTCATGGAACTTCTGCCGGGTATTCACCGTCAGTTTTTTGAAAAGAGCTTCTTCATTGATGGGTTGGTAAAGAAAATGGACAATGCCAAAGTCCTGAAAAATCTGGATGATGATTTTTCGGGTCACCTGGTCTATCTGGAAGAGTAAATTCTTCTATTCTACCGACAAAGAACCCACAGAGGATATAACCTTCCGGATATTTTTGTTCGCAAAGGCATTTCATTCAGCCATATCTTCCAGTTGAAGGGCCACGGCTAAGTACCACGCCTCTGCGAGTGTAAAATTCCTCATTAGGAAACTTTGCAGGCTCTGTGTTATAATAAACCTGTATAAAACATTTACAGGACAGAAATCAAAGATTTTCAAAACCTTAAGGGCTCTTCTCAGCTGCATGATATTTACTTTACAGAAACTTAAGTGTTTAATTATTTTGTCCCCTTTGTGGTTTAAAGTATTTTTGATAAGTTTAAACAATTAATTACATCGGATGGTTCTCAGCAGAATTTGGTCGGCTTTTATTATCATTGCCATTGCCATTGCAAGTATAAAATACATTTCATCAAGTCACTACAAAACCATTTTCAATGATATGGTGGTAGGGAAAGGTGGAGATACGGTTCAGATTGCATCACAGCAGATGAGCACCCTCACTCCCATCTTCAGAGACAGCCTGATGAAGAAAAATGATTTTGCAGACAGCAGAATTCACTATAAAACAGACTCTTTAAAGCAGAATGTAAAAGTTTACCGTGTTCAGGAGGCCGATGGTGTCATTGGAACTTCGGAAACAGCTGTAAAAATATGTATAGGTCTTATCGGGATCATGACCCTTTTCATGGGATTTATGAGTATTGCTGAGAAAGCTGGAGGAATCAATCTTCTGAGCCGTTTTATTCAGCCTTTTTTCTCAAAGCTTTTCCCCGACATCCCTAAAAACCATCCCGCTTTCGGGCATATGCTGATGAATTTCAGCGCCAACCTTCTGGGACTTGATAATGCGGCAACACCCTTTGGGTTAAAAGCCATGGAAAGTTTACAGAGCTTAAACCCCAATAAAGATACCGCCAGCAATTCTCAGATCATGTTCCTCTGCCTTCACGCCGGAGGAATGACCCTGATTCCCGTATCCATTATTGCTATCAGGGCATCAATGGGCTCAAAAACGCCTACTGATATCTTCCTTCCTTGTATGATTGCCACTTTTGCAGCCACATTAGCTGCAATGATTATTGTTTCTTTATATCAGAAGATCAATCTGCTTCGGCCGGTAGTTATTGCTTATGTAGGAGGAATTTCTGCAGTGATCGCTTTACTGGTCGTTTATCTGGTACAGCTAAGCAAGGATGAACTGGATGATTTCAGTAAAGTATTAAGTAACGGACTGATTCTCTTTATATTTCTAGCAATCGTATTAGGTGCCGTCTATAAAAAGATCAATGTTTTTGATGCTTTTATCGAAGGAGCAAAGGAAGGTTTTACCACCTGTGTAAAGATCATCCCTTATTTAGTGGGAATGTTAATTGCCATCTCGTTATTAAGAACTTCCGGTGTTTTTGATGTAATCATTGACGGAATGAAATGGGTTGCCCATGTTGCCAGCCTGGACCCCCGATTTGTTGACGGGCTTCCCACAGCACTGATCAAACCTCTATCCGGTTCGGGAGCAAGAGGAATGATGGTAGATACTATGAGTACTTTTGGTCCGGACAGCTTCCAGGGACAGCTTGCTGCTGTTCTGCAGGGAAGCTCAGATACCACGTTCTACGTGATCGCCGTTTATTTTGGCGCCGTAGCTGTAAAGAACACGAGATACACGGTAATTGCCATGCTTCTCGCCGATCTGGTGGGTATTATTACGTCTATCGCTCTGGCGTACTTATTTTTCGCATAACCAGTTACTGCCTGTCAGTACAGGTTTAAAGAAAAGCCGAATAATACAATTCAACAACTTTATAAAATACGTCCTGCTAAGCTGGCGAACATAACTCAATAACTAGCAACAAAACAAACATTATGATTACAGATAAAGAATTTACGCTACGCCTCATCCGTCAATTGACCCAGGCATTGGAAAAGCTTATTTTAGATAAACCGGAAGAAAGCTTAATGCAGAAAGAACTGGATTTTGATACATTGATGAGGGATATTTTCAAGATGAGTTTTACAGAAATCTCTTCAAAGCCTAAACAAGAACTGATAGACATGGTCAACGAAAGACAGGAAAGGGATCATAAAGACTATTACGAAATGCTGGGTAATCTTTTCTATTTCACAGGGAAACAAGGTCAAAACAATGATTTTCTGGATAAAGCAAAAACATTTTATGAGCTGTATCTTCAGACCAGCGGAATTTTTGCCCTTCCCGTCATCAACAGAATTAATGAAATAAAAAAAGCACTTGAATAAAGTGCTTTTGTATGTTTAAAATGTTATTTTGTAACTTCCTGTGGAGGATGTATTGGCTCTTTCTGCTTTTACATACTTCTTGACCCATGAAACGGATGTAGAAGATACACAAGGGTCTGAAACGCCTCCTGATCTTTTTGCAGAAACCACATTTCCTGCTTTATCTACGGTATAAGCAATGGTAATAGATCCGCTTGCGGTACAACTATGAGCAGGCTGAGCTCCTCCTCGACCCATTGTTCCCGGAATATAGCCAACAAGCTTTCTGTCTATCCCTACCTTACTGTCTCCATTTCCATCTCCTCCTAAAGGATCTCCGGCGTTTCCAATACCATCTCCGGTCCCCTGGCTTCCCGCTTTTGTTCCTCTTCCTTTGATTAGGTTTCCGATAGCTGCATTCCCTTTTCCATCCCCATTTCCGGTTTTGGAATTAGCAGTGGCAGCCCCTGCTTTTTTAGTATTTTTAGAAGCACTGGTACTGGTAGCTTCTTTTTTCTCAGCTTTTTTTGCCTCCTCTTTTTTGGGAACCGTTGTTTTCGAATTATTTCCTGTGATCACTTTTTCCTTCACGTCAGCTTTCTTGGGTTCCGGTGCAGGCTCGGGCTTTACAACCGTCTTTGTTTCAGGAACGGGTGTTTCCGCCGGCTCGGGAGTAACCTCCTCCGTAGCAGCCGCTAAACTGCCCGGTTGCTCGGCCGGTTCTTCAATTCCCTTTCCATTTCTATTGTCACCGAAATTAACAAGCATCGTTGTGATGACCTCCGGATCTTTATCCAGTTCGGGTTTTAATTTATATAAAAAAACAAAAAGCAAAACGGCGGACCAAATAAGGACAGTAAGCAAAGCACTCTTTACCCTATCTTTATTTTCTTCGTTTTTGTTTGCAGTATAGCTTCTCATCTTCAATGATTCTTACTTATTTATCTTTAACGGTTGCAATAGCAATATTAAGTTTGTTTTTCTCAGCGATTTCCATCACAAAAACCACATCCTTATGCAGTGTATTTTCATCTGCTCTGATGGTAAAAGACTTATTGGTCTGATTGGCTAGCTTAGTAACAATAATTTGCTCCAGCTCTCCTTTATTCACCGGATTATCATCTACAAAAAATGAACCATCAGGTTTAATGCTTACCGTTAAAGGATTAGGAATATTATCCTCAGTCGCTCCGGCTTTTGGAAGATTCACCTCTATTGCACTTTGGTTAGCTGCAGAGGAGGTTATCATAAAGAAGATCAGCATCAACAGGATAACATCTGTCATCGCTGCTAAACTGAATTCCGGATTCGCTTTATTTCTTCTTTGAATTTTCATCTGTTTCTTCTAATAGGTTAATGGTCAGATGGAATCGCTCACTTAATAATTTCCTGAAAAGGTTTTTGGGGTAGCGATTTCATAAGAAAGATTTATAAAGGTTTGTTGATAAGATCTAAAAATTCTCCAGACATATTCTGAGCTTTCAATACAAACTTGTCAATTCTTGTTAAAAGAATATTGTAGCAAAAATTGGCAGGAATAGCAACTGCCAAACCTACAGCTGTTTGCCCTAAAGCGGTATAAATACCTTCTGAAAGTGTTTTTGGGGAGAAAGATCCTGTTGCATGTGATAAATTAAAGAATGCAATAATCATCCCGATCACCGTTCCTAAAAGTCCCAACATCGGAGCAATACTTGGAACCACCGCCAAAAGGTTAAGGTTTTTCTCCATATTGGCCACTTCTACCTGAGCCTGAGCCTCCATTGCACTCACAATATCAGAAACAGGACGTCCTAATCTTGAAATTCCCTTTTCTAAAATTCTTCCCTCCGGAGAGTTTTGCGTTTTGCAATAATCTGCAGCCGCTTCAATCTTTCCTGCTTTCACGAAGTCTTCAATATTATTCATGAAGTTGGAATCCGTTTTTGACGTTAATCTTTTAATAAAGAAGAATCTTTCAAAAAACAGATACAAAGAAAACACTCCCAACAACAGTACAATAGCCATCACTATTTTAGCGAAAGCTCCTCCGTGGAACATGATCTTCCAAAATGAAAATTCTAAATTGTCTGTAGCAACTACGGGTGTAGCAATTTGCGCAAATAAAATCTGAGTAAGTTCCGTTAACAGCATTAATGTGAATTTTATAAAAGTTTTAACAACAAATGTAGTGGAATATTATGAATTGATATCTTAAAAATTGCTTAAAAACAACTTAAAGTTTGTTATCAAATGACAAACAGCAAATATCTTTCCAAAAGAAATTTTGAAAAGATATTTGATATAAAAAATTAGGAGTAGCGACGTTTAGTCTTCGTCTACCTCAATATCATCCTGGCTGAATTCGCACTTTAACCTAAAAGGAATCGGTGTATCAGATCCCGTGTAGAAATCATCAATGGTTCCTTTCCAGATGACCTGAAGCTCGCCTTCTTCGTTTTTCTCAAAAAGAAGCTCATTATCATAGATGTAGGCATCTTCGTCATCGAATAGGTCTACTTCTGTATAAGTTTCCTCATCAGAGTCACTGATTGTTATCGTTTTGCCTTCCAGTTCTGATGTTTCAATCGGAAAATCGAAAACTTCGAGTGAAAGCTGTGGAAAGTTGTACTGTAATGAATCATCATCTACGTGATCCAAACTGTCATCCGTTATAATTTCAACCTCTAAAAAATGTTGCTGGTTGCTGTAGACTGCTTTACAATAAGTATTTCTGATATTGTACTTTAATGTTTCGTCCGGATGGTAAATTTTTAAAATCCCTTTCATTTTTTCTTAAAAAAGAACTGTAATAATATGATTGTTAAATGCTTTAGACAAAGATAAAAAATTGATTCAAAGTTAAAAGGATTTTGAAAATAATTTTTTAATTCAAGTTTAATGATGGGTCTGAATCACCCAATAATACTTACTTTTGTTTCATAAAGATTCTGAAAATGAAAAATGTTTTATCGAAAAGTATTTTGGGATTGGGATTGATGATAAGTCTTGCATCCTGCAAAAAGACCGATTCTCCCCTTACCAAAGTTACTCCTACCAATCTGGATTCCATTGCCTCCAATTATTATGAACAGTATCTTAAACTATATCCTTTGGATGCTACAGCCCAGGGAGATACAAGATACAATGACCAGCTTCCTATTAATATTGATAAAGATTTTATTTCAGGAGAAGTGGCTTTCTACAATTCGGTACAAAAACAATTGGATAATGTAGATTACAAGAGCCTTTCCGACGAAAACAAAGTCGTTTATGATGTGCTGGATTATACTTTAAAAGATAAAATTGAGGCCTATGCCTATCATCCTGAATATATTCCTTTTACTCAGTTTGGAGGTCTTCCTTTAAATTTCCCGCTGTACGGAAGTGGAGAGGGAAGCCAGCCTTTTAAAACGGAAAAAGATTACAGCGACTGGCTGAAAAGAATGGAAAAATTTCCGGCATGGATGGATGCAGCAGCAGAAAACTTCCGTGAAGGGATCAACAATAAAGTTGTTCTTCCCAAAAAACTGGTTGTCAAAATGATTCCCCAAATGACCTCTCAGGAAATTATCACCCCTGACATGGAAAAAAATATTTTCTACGGTCCTATTAAAAACTTCCCGAAAAGTTTCACCCAGGCTCAGAAAGATAAATTTTCAGAACTTTATAAAGATGCCATTACCAAAAAAATCATTCCTGCTTATACTAAAATGGGTAATTTCCTGGAAAAAGAATACCTTCCAAAAGCAAGAGATAATGACGGCTACAACAGCCTTCCCAATGGAAATGAAATTTACGGCTATTATGTAAAAAGCTGGACTACTACTAAAAAATCACCGGAAGAGATCAACAAAATCGGACAGCAGCAGGTAGCCATGCTTCGTGCAGAGATGGAAAAGGTGAAAAAACAGGTTGGTTTTACAGGAACACTGGAAGAATTCATCACTTTTGTTAAAACCGATCCAAAAGCAATGCCTTATAAAACCTCTAAAGAAGTTTTAAATGGCTTTAACAGTATTTTAGCCAAGATTACCCCGAAGCTGAAAACGATGTTTAATGTCACGCCAAAAACCAAATTTGAGATCAGACAAACGGAAAAATTCAGAGAGGCCAGCGCCAGTGCTGAATACATTCCCGGAACTCCGGACGGGAAAAGAGCAGGTATTTTTTATGTTCCTCTTCCCGATCCTTCAAAATTCAATGTTACTTCAGGAATGGAGTCCCTTTTCCTTCATGAAGCCATCCCAGGACATCATTATCAGGTTTCTCTTCAACAGGAGAATACAAACCTTCCAAAATTCATGAGATTTGGATGGTTTGGAGCCTACGGAGAAGGATGGGCACATTATTGCGAAACCCTGGGCCCTGAATTCGGATTATATACAGATCCATATCAGAAAATGGGATACCTGAGTGACCAGATGCTGAGAGCAGTAAGACTGGTCGTGGACACAGGTATACACACCGGAAAAATGACCAGAGAAGAAGCCATTAAATATTTCTTAAGTAATATTTCTTATGATGAAGGGTCTGCTACCGCAGAAGTGGAAAGATATATGGCTATGCCTGGCCAGGCTCTGGGCTATAAAATAGGATCACTAAGAATCCGGGAATTGAGAGAGAAGTATCAAAAAGAACTTGGAAACAAGTTTAATCTGGCCAGCTTCCACGATGAAGTATTAAGCCAGGGATGCCTTCCTCTGGAGGTTCTGAACAGAAAAATGGAGCTTTGGGCTAAAAAACAAAAATAGTTTCTTGATCTAGATAATTTAAAAGGTGCTGAATTAAACAGCACCTTTTTTCGTTCAATAAATTTCAATAATTTTAAAATTAAAATTAAGATATGATCATAGCGAGTCTGAGATCTCTTTACAGTAGAGATTTAAATAAATTAAAAACAGAAATTGAAGCCTATCAAAATGAGGAAAATCTATGGAGAACCGATAAAAACATCGCCAATTCCGGAGGTAATCTCTGCCTCCATCTGGTAGGCAATCTTAACCATTTTATCGGAACAGAACTGGGAAAAACCGGGTATATAAGACATCGTGACCTTGAGTTTTCCTTGAAAGACATTCCCAAAGCTGAGCTAATTGAAAAAGTTCAGGCAACCCTATCTATGGTAGACACTGTTCTCAGCCAGCTATCTGAAGAGGATCTCGGTAAAGAATACCCTCTTGTGGTTTTTGAAGATAAAATGACCACAGACTATTTCCTGATCCATCTGGTCACTCATCTGGATTATCATTTGGGGCAGATTAATTATCATAGAAGACTATTAGACATTTAGGCTTCCATACAGCATCACAGGGTCGTTATATTCCCATTTTTAGGTTTTCAAAGGCATTTCATTCAGCAAAGAGACGGTTGTACTGCTCAACGAAGTGCCCTTGCGAGCCATTTCAATGCGATTTGTTATAAAATCTTTGTGAGCATTGCATTAAAAATGCAATCATTACTTTTCAAACAACATTTTAGTGATAAAATCTTTCTCCCCTTTTCCTCGGGCCGGTGAATATTCTCTGCCATAGAAAATAATCTGAAGATGAAGCTTATTCCACACCTCTTCCGGAAATAAATTCTTTGCATCGCGTTCAGTTTCCACAACATTTTTTCCTGAAGTCAGCTTCCACTGTGTCATTAAACGATGAATATGAGTATCTACCGGAAATGCCGCGAATCCGAATCCCTGGCTCATTACTACGGAAGCCGTTTTATGCCCCACTCCGGGAAGTGCTTCCAGTTCTTCATATGTTTGAGGAACTATTCCTTGATGTCTTTCTAATAAAAGCTCTGCCATTCTTTTCAGATTTTTGGCCTTGGTATTGGACAGTCCTATTTCTTTAATCAATTCTTTGATCTGATACTCTTCCAGTTTCGCCATTCTTTGTGGCGTTCCTGCTACGGCAAAAAGATCAGGAGTAACCTGATTTACTTTTTTATCAGTAGTTTGCGCAGAAAGTGCAACAGCAACCATTAGTGTATATGGATCGGTATGATCCAATGGAATAGGTGTAGTGGGATATAATTTATCCAGTTCTATCTGAACGAGCTCAGCTCTTTGCTTTTTTGTCATGTAACCCTTAAATTTGAACAAAATTAAATCATTATGCTGAAAGTTGGAGACAAATTACCTGAATTTGAAGTAATAAATCAGGATGGAGAAACAGTATCCTCTTCAAAGTTGATTGGAAAAAAGCTGGTTGTTTTCTTTTATCCACAAGCCAGTACCCCAACATGTACTGTAGAAGCCTGTAATCTGAGTGATAATTATTCCAAACTTGAAAAAGAAGGGTTTCAATTATTGGGAGTAAGTGGAGATTCTGTAAAGAAACAGAAAAATTTTCACAGCAAATTTGCATTCCCTTATGACCTTATTGCGGATGAAACCCGGAATATCATTGATAAATTCGGAGTTTGGCAAGAGAAAAAAACGTTTGGAAAAACCTATATGGGAATAGTAAGAACGACCTTTATTTTTGATGAAAACGGAATCTGTACACGAGTGATTGAAAAAGTAACTTCAAAAACAGCTGCCGAGCAAATTTTGGAGGGATAGTCTTGTAATACAAATAGATTCGCAACAGATATTTGTGAATCTATTTGTATTTTTATTTATAATTATTACTCTGTTTCGTAATAGTTTAATTCTTCATCCTCACCGGGTAAGGTAACATGTTTTTGAAATTTCAGCCCCAGTTTCTCTATCAGTTTTTGAGAAGACACATTATCTTTTGAAATGATAGCAGATATTTTTGACAGTCCAAATTCTTCCATCCCAATGGATTTAACCTTTTGAGCAGCTTCATAAGCATATCCTTTACCTTCAAACTCTTCCAATAGAGAATATCCTATATCTACTACATCAAGGCCTTCTCTCTCAAAGATCCCTACTCCACCAATTTTGTTATTGCCTTCTTTGGTCATGACAAGATAATTTCCATACCCTAATCTTTCAATCTGCGGAATAAATCTGTTTCTGATATAGTCTTCAGCATCCTCAAGTGTTTTAATATTACGGTCACCAATATACTGGATAAACTTGGGTCTGTTGTAAAGTTCAAAAATAAGCTCCTTATCTTCCAAAGACATTGGACGGAGAATCAATCGTTCCGTTTCGTAAAATTTATTTTCGTTGGGTTGTTTTTTTAGGCTCATCTTTTGGTTCTTGTTTTTTCTCGATCTTTAAAAGACGGGGGTTATTAGCACATTTTTTATTATAAAGCTCAATATAGGTTCCATTATCTTTCACCTGGATTATGTCTCCTGTAGATTTACTTACAGTCAATGTATAATGAGTTTTCTGATACGGGCATTCTTTTGAAGTCAGTTTACCAAGATCCAAATAATAATGGGTCCGGTCTTCATGATAGTTGCCTGCAAGATCTTTAAATTCTTCGTCAACCAGATATCCGTCAGCAGCTAAAACAATAGCCGCCTCTTCAGCATTATCTATCTTACCTACAAATTTTTTCAGCCCTTCCACATCCAAAATATAGCTGATCTTACTTCCTGAAGAATAAGCTATATAATAAAAGCTGTCTTCACTTGGGAACAGGTTAAAACCTGAAAACTGAGGGGTATAGCTTATCTTTCCTCCGGACGTTTTTAGCTCCTGACCTTTGCCATAGCTATTGTATACCAGCACCCATGAATCTATTTTATCATCGGGTTCTATACGTTGGAGAATATTTGGAATGTTTGAAAACTTCTTCTTTTCCTGAGCATGTCCCAGGAATCCTAAAAGTACAAATACAAGAATTGTGAATTGGGTGGTAATTTTTATCATAATTTAAAAATCAGCAGAAATATACCAATTTTTTACATAAACTTATCTCCTTTCTTGAAGCTTTTTAAATCGAGAACGTAATCCTTGATCAGCTGATCATTATCGCGTGGGCAGATAAGAAGAGCCTTATCGGTATCCACAACAATATAATTTTCAAGGCCATCAATGATGACCGCTTTATTATTGTTTTTAAGACGGATAATATTCCCTCTGGAATTGTAGGTTAGCAAATGCTTTAGTTTTACAGCATTACCGTTTTCATCCTTATCCGTATTTTCGTATACTGATGTCCATGTACCCAGGTCACTCCAGCCTAAATTGGCCGGAATTACATATACATTTTTTGCTTTTTCCAAAATACCGTTGTCTATAGAAATTTTCTGTACCTTAGGGTAAATGGTTTCAATACAGCTGTTTTCATTTTCTGAATTATACTCACAAGCCATAAAATGCTGCATCATCTCAGGAAGGTACATTTCAAAAGCATGATGGATACTTTTTATATTCCAGATGAATATTCCGGCATTCCAAAGGAAGTCTCCACTTTCCAGAAAATTTTGGGCAATTTCAAGAATGGGTTTTTCCGTAAATGTTTTTACTTTGAAGTATTCTGAGCCTTTTTTCTCTACAAACTGAATATATCCATATCCTGTATCAGGTCTCGTAGGAGTAATACCTAGGGTTACCAGGTAATCATGTTTTGAAGCAAGGTCAAAAGCAAGCTCCACTTTTTCCAAAAATACATCCTCTTTAAGAATCAAATGATCCGCCGGAAGGACAATCATAGTAGCATCAGGGTTAATTTCAGCGATCTTATTAGCCATATACAGGTTACAAGCCGCTGTATTCTTCATCAGAGGCTCACCTACAATGTTCTCTTCAGGAATCTCAGGTAGCTGCTGCTGAGAAAGCGCAACATATTCTTTATTCGTAATCACGAATATGTGTTCTTTAGGAATAAGCTTACTGATTCTGTCATAAGTCTGTTGAATCATAGTACGCCCAACTCCTAAAATATCCTGAAACTGTTTTGGAAATTTCTGTGTACTCATCGGCCAGAACCGGCTACCGATTCCACCTGCCATTATCACACAGTATCTATCTGATTTTAACATTCTTAGCTACATTTTTCTACCCTTGCTAAAGGTTTGAAAGAATACTTCCTTCCAGTAGCCAGGTTCTTACAAAGATAGTTTTTTTTAACCAGACCTTCTAATAAATACTTTTCGTTGCGATATATAAAAAATTCTCCCTTTTGGAGCTCCTCAATAAATTGTAGGCTATCATCCTGTTTTTCAGTATGAAAATATCTTACAAGATCGGGGCTTGCCATAAAATTTGCTTTAGGTGCTTTGGAAAACTTAACGATGATGGGTTTTAGATCCTCATCGTAAATTTCAAGACTTTCAATAAGCATTTTTCTAAATGTTTCTTTCCATTCGTTGCCATGAGGGGAGATTCTTCTTCCATATTTCTCGAAGGCAATTAAGTGAGCCAGCTCATGGGTCAGAACAAAGAAAAAAAGCTGCGGAGTAAGAGTAGAATTTACTGTAATTTCATGGGAATCGTCCGGAAGCTTTCTATAATCTCCCAGTTTGGAATTCCTGTTCCTAGTAACTTTTATATGAATAAAATAATCTGAAAACCAGATTTTTAAATACTGAAGTGTGTTTGGTGGTAAATATTTTTCTAATGATTTAATTGGCATTTTATAAACTTAATGGAATTCCTGCATAGAAATTCAACAGTTTAAGGCTGAAAAGATAATTATATTTCGCCTGCGCTACTGATCCCTGTGCATTTGCATAATTATTTCTTGCAACATTTACGTCATAAATGGTTGATCTACCTGCAGCATAGCTCTTATCCGCAAAATCCAGAGCCAGCTTTGAACTTTTCTCTGCCTCTACCGCTGCCAGATAGTTTTCGTAATTGGCATCGGTATCAAACTGTGCTTTCTGTATATTCTGTCTTATCGTTTGTTTTTGCTGCTCCAGTGTATTTTTAGCAATACTCTCATTTATTTTAGACTGCTGCACCTGTAGTTTTGTTATTCCTTTATTAAAAATAGGAATATTTACAGAAACTCCTCCCTGTTGTCCAAAGTTATCTTTATACTGCTGAAAAAATCCTTTTTCCTTAATATAAACAAGTTCGTTTCCTACATTATCCGTATTCAAAAGGTTATTATAGAAAGTTCCTATTCCAACGTTTGCTGTTACAGTAGGCCAAAAAGCAGTCTTGGAAACCTCTGTTTGAGCCTCTGCAGAATTTACCCTGCTTTCCGCTGCTTTTATAAGAGGCTGAGACTCATAAGCTATAGATAAAACTTCATCTACAGATTTTAGTTCAGGGGCCAACTGATCCGGAACAGTGACATCTTCAACATCAAAGTCTTTATACTCAGACAGCTGTAAAAGCTGAACTAAAGCGAATAAGCTCCGTCCTACATTTACCTGTGCTGTTTTTAAATTTTGTTTTTCTCTGGCCAACGCAGCTTCTGCTTCTGCCAGAACGGTTTGTGCTGTTGTTCCTACAGTCGTCGTTATTTTTGCTCTGTCGAATTGTTTTTGAGCATTAATTACAGCACTTTCAGAAATTTTTACAATTTCTTTATTCAGCAATGTCGTTAAATATTGCTGTGCTATCTGTAAAGAAATATCATTTTTTATAGCCTCTACATCATAAAGGCTTGCCTCTACATCAAACTGGCTTTTTCTGACAGTCTTTTCCAGTCTCCCATTATTGTATACCAAAATATCAGCTCCAATACTAGCATTATTACTGAACCTGTCATTCCTTAAACTCCCGGTACCAAAAGATGTTTGTCCAAAACTGACGGTATTTCCAAAACTTCCTGAAACGGATGGTAAATATCCATTTTTGGCAATTTTAAGATTGGCATCCTGTGATTGTTTGTTATATTGATTTTGGATAACCTGAAGATTATGCTCCACTGCATAGCTTACACATTCTTTTAAGGACCATTTCTTTTGAGCGTTCAATCCCAAACAGCCTAATCCAAAAACGATAATCCAAACTTTTTTCATATGTATATGTTTATTTGTTCTTAATGGTCATATGGAATCGTGTCATCTTCATCAGAACTGTAATTTGTAAATCACAACGATTTCATATTAAGATTTTTCCCTATTAGACGAACTAAATATAAAAAAGTTACAAATTGAAAAAATTATTGTTTCATTTTAATAAAACTTTTGAGAATTTTGTACCATGACACATGAACAATACCAGGAAGCTATAGACTGGCTTTTCGTACAGATGCCCAACTATCAGACAGACGGGCAGAAAGCTTATAAACCAGGACTGGATAATATTATTAAACTTTGTGCCTTTTTTGGAAACCCTCAGGAGAAGATAAAATGCATCCATATCGGAGGGACAAACGGCAAGGGCTCTTCAAGCAATATGCTGGCTTCTGTACTGCAGGAGGCAGGATATACCATCGGATTATACAATTCTCCTCACCTTATCGACTTCACAGAACGTATCAAGATCAATGGGAAAAACTGTGATAAGGAATTTGTTTTTGATTTTATACAAAAGCTTAAAAATTTACCTGAAGATATCCGCCCCTCATTTTTTGAGTTTACGACCATTATGGCATTTGAATATTTTGCCCAGCAACAGGTGGATTTTGCCATTATTGAAGTAGGATTAGGAGGAAGACTGGATTCAACCAATATTATCCGTCCATTGATTTCAGCTATAACGAATGTTCAGCTGGACCATCAAAATATACTGGGAGATACTATTGAAGAGATAGCGGGAGAAAAAGCAGGGATTATCAAGCCTAATACCCCCATTATTTCCGGTGACGAAAATGAAGTGGTAAAAAATATCATCAGCAAAAAGGCAGCCCAAGAAAATGCTCCTTTTATAGATTCAACATTATTTCATACTACCCTTACCTCAGACTTAAAAGGGAACTACCAACAGAAGAATATCCGGGTGGTATTAGCTATGATTGAAGAATTAAAAAAATTAAGTATTGAGATTTCTGACAAAGCCATTGAAAAAGGGTTACTGAATGTCCATCAAAATACAGGGTTCATTGGCCGTTGGTTTGAATTTTCAAAAAATCCGCTTACTATTTGTGATACGGGACATAATCAGGCAGGTTTGGAGTATGTTTTTTCACAATTGAATTCTATAGACAGGCATAAGCATGTTATTTTGGGGTTTGTGAACGATAAAAAAATAGATGAAGTGATGGATTTACTTCCTGAAAATTCTGAGTTTTATTTTGCAAAACCATCTGTCAATAGGGGAAGACATCCCGAAGATTATGAAAATCTACTTCGTGAGGCAAAAATTTTTTATAAAATTTTTAATTCTGTACAGGAAGCCTATCTTTCTGCAAAAGAGCGATGTACAAATGAAGATATGATTTTTATCGGCGGAAGTAACTTTGTTGTTGGAGAATTTTTAGAAAAAAATTTGGAGATTTCTAAATAAGTCGTATATTTGCACCACTCTAAACGAGGAAACAAGTTATAGGGGCTCTTAGCTCAGTTGGTTCAGAGCATCTGGTTTACACCCAGAGGGTCGGGGGTTCGAATCCCTCAGGGCCCACACAAAGGATACTGAAGCCTTTCAAAAAATTTCAGGGCTCTTAGCTCAGTTGGTTCAGAGCATCTGGTTTACACCCAGAGGGTCGGGGGTTCGAATCCCTCAGGGCCCACAAAAACTCTCAAGAAATTGAGAGTTTTTTTGTTTTATAGCGTAAAAAAATTATTTCATTTTCCTGATCAGAACATCCAGCTTATAAAAATCAAAACACTTCATATGTGGGTGTTCCGAAAGAAGGTTCTTTTTTATGCTATCTTCAAAAATTCCATAGGCAAAGAGAAACAGAGAAGACAGCTTTAATTGCCTTAATTTCATTGCGACCTTATATACCTTGATATCTTTTATAAAAACATTATTTTGACCGCTTTCTGAAAGCTTGAATAAAGAATTCATGCCTATTTCTGTTTTTCTCAGAAAAACTCCATTAGTGGTATCATCAAAATGAATGACAGGGTTGTTAATTGCCAGAAACTTTACTTTATTCAGCTCAAGAAGTTTGGCAAAAATAAAATCTTCATAGCCATAGTCTGTCATCTCTTCATTAAAAGGAAACTTCTCGAAAATATTTTTCTTGATGATAAAGTTCACGGTTTTAAATAATGAAAAATCAGTGGACTGAGCTCCCGAAAAGATCTCTCTTTCTACAGAGTATCTGTTTCTGAGAGTAGCAGCATACTGAGTTGCAATTTTAAAATTGCCATATATTAATTCTATATCTGGCCGCTGTTTTATATTGGACAAATAGTTCTGAAGAAATTTTTCGCTATCGACCTTTACATCACAGTCTAAAAACAGCAGGTACTTCCCACGGGCATACTGCAGAAAAAGGTTTCGTATTTTGGATCTCCCAATATTTTCTTCCAGAAAAATCAAATGTTGAACATTATCCTGAAGAGAAGCATTCATCTGTTTAAAGGAAAGATCTGAAGCATCATCAATCAAGATGATCTCCGCATCAATACCATTGGTC
The DNA here is from genome assembly GCF_900176315.1 of Chryseobacterium sp. YR221. Taxonomy (NCBI): domain Bacteria; kingdom Pseudomonadati; phylum Bacteroidota; class Flavobacteriia; order Flavobacteriales; family Weeksellaceae; genus Chryseobacterium; species Chryseobacterium sp. YR221. The sequence goes on along the minus strand of NZ_FWXM01000004.1, from coordinate 26,516 downwards.
TCAATTTCTTTTTTTAAACCAGCGATCAGTTCACGGACATCAAAATTAAATATAGGAATACAGATTGAAAGCTCCATGGCATCAGATTTTCTCTATCACTTTTTGAATATTGAATTCTTCAAGACATGCCCAGTCTCCCCTGTAGCATTCTTTGTCGCCAAAAACAGAACAAGGTCTGCAGGTAAGATCTTTTACCTGAACCACATCTTCTTCACGCTGTCCAAATCCTAAAAATCCGGCGTAAGGATGCGTTGCCCCCCATATGGAAACACACCTTGTCCCCACAAGACTTGCCAGGTGCATATTGGCGGAATCCATGGAAACCATCACTTCCAGTTCTGCGATCTTATGAAGTTCTTCCGTAAGGCTCAGCTTCCCGGAAAGGCTTTTTGTATTGGGGATCTGGTTTTCCCAGTTTTCAAGGGTCTCTGTTTCCTTCTTCCCTCCCCCGAAAAAATAGACAGTATTTTTCTTTGCGAGTATTCTAGCCAGTTCAAATGATTTCTCCAAAGGAAGCATTTTCCCTTTATGCTGAGCGAAAGGAGCAAAGCCTATCCCCGATTTATTTTCGGAAAGAGGTCTCAGTTTTTGAGAAAGTGTCACCTGAAAGCCCATTGCCCGGAATACATCAGCATACCGCTCCACTGTTTTTTTCAGCTGTACTTTATTGAGATTCCAAACATCAGTAAGGTGTTCTTTTTCCTCTTTTCCTTTATCTATTTTAAAGACTTTCAGTCCTTTCCTTGCATAAAATTTATCTAAGACTTTAGTCCTGATCACATCATGAAGATTGGCAATAAAATCCGGATGAAATTCCTTGATCAGCTCATTGCTTAATCTTCTTAATCCAAAAAAACCTTTATAATCATCCAGATCAATTCCTTTAAATATCACATTCGGAATCCCCGCAAATAAAGCTTCAAAATTCTTCCTGGAAACCATAATAATTTCCACATCAGGATTTTGCTCCAGAAACTCTCTGAAAACAGGTGCCGTCATGGCAACATCTCCAAATGCAGAAAAACGATATGCTAAAATTCTGGTCACGGTTATGATTTCAATTGATAAGCAACAGCGTAAAATTTGATTTGTTTGGTCATTGCCATCAATCCGTTGGCTCTTGACGGGGAAAGGAATTCCTGTAATCCTATTTCTGAAATAAATTCAAAATCTGAATCTAAAATTTCCTGGGTAGAATGGCCACTGTAAATACTGACTAAGAGAGAAACAATTCCTTTGGGTAATATCCCGTCAGAGTCTGCATTAAAGAAAAGTTTTCCTTCTTTAAACTCAGCATCAATCCACACTTTACTCTGACAGCCTTTAATAAGGTTGTCGTCTGTTTTCTTATCTTCTGAAAGCCCTTTTAATTCTTTACCAAGGTCGATGATATACTCATATTTCTGCTCCCAATCTTCAAGAAACGCAAATTCGTCGATAATTTCCTGCTGTTTTTCTTTAATGGTCATTTTTAATCCAATTTCTTTGTGCAAAGATAATTAATTTTAGACTTTTAATTTTCTAATTCAATTTTCATTGCACCTGATCAATAAATCATTGCTGTATATGATAAAAATATAAAATTAAATAGGATAAATTCAATAATTTTAAAAAATTATTGAGCAGCTTTTTGGATGACGTTAAGTAGTTTTATTTCTTCATTTTCCCAACACAATGCTTCTGAAGCCCTTTCAAGTTCCTGCTGGTAATTGATTCTGCCTTTATTTAAAACCTTTTTTATGGCATCGGCAATATGTTCAGGATGATGGCTTTTGATCATCTCCCCTATATCAAATTGATTTTTAATATTTTGCATTTCCGGAAAATCTGACATAATTAAAGGAACCCGAGCCTGAATGCAATCCAGAATTTTATTGGGCAGTGAATAGAGGTAGCTGTCTCCCCCATTTTCTTCGATACTCATTCCGCAGTCTGCTTTCACCGTAATATTTCTCAGCTCCTCAGGGATTAATTTTCCAAGAAACTGTACTTTATGCTGAAGGTTTTCTGTAGCGACAAGGTTTTCATATTCCATCTTCTTTGGTCCATCTCCTGCAATGCTCAATACCACATCGTCAAGATGGTGCATAGCAAGAATCACTTTATCTATTCCCCGAAAAGGATTGAGTGCTCCCTGATACAAAAGCATTTTGGGATTATTTTCAGGAATTTCAGCATCAAACATTATTCTCCTGGGGGCATTTTGGAGCACTACAGGATGTATTCCATATTTCTTTTGAAACCATTGGGCGTAGCTTCCGCTTGCCGTCATCATGAATTCCAGCTTTGGAATAATTGTATTTTCCAAATACCGCCATAGTTTTTGTGACATTTTACCCTGAACGGCAGGCATTTCCGAAAAAATTTCATGACTGTCAAAAATCAATGGAATATTTAATTTCTGAGAAATAAGGTAGTTGGGGAGTAAAGCGTCAACATCATTAGCATAAAGAATTGTATTCTGATCTGCTTTTTTCTTTAGCTGATGGTACAATTTCCAGTTGAATTCAAAGTAAGCCGTTTTTAAGCTTTTTGAAGCCAGATGGATTCTGGAGAAAGGATATGGACGTTCCATTTTCCCTGCTCCATTCCAGTCATTTCCTATCAAGTCTATCTGATATTCATTTTCATACAAGGTTCTGCATACTTTTTCAATGCGCTGATCTGTATATAAATTACTGAAAGCAGATATAATGATATTTTTTCTCATCAGCTTTTCTTCCTTAGCAATAAATGATAGACCTGAATAAAGCAAATAAGTCCGTTTGGAATGATTACGGGCCAAAGCATTCCGTTGTAGATACCATAAATGACAAAGCAAATACAGCCAATCATATTAACGACTCTGATTTTTCTTACATCTTTCAGTATGAAACTCAATACGATAAAAACGGAAGCAGAATAGCCAATATAAGTAGTAATCTCAGGATTCATGGGGATTTTTTACGAATAACAAACTTAATCATTTTCAATAAGATAATAAAATTTTTTCTGCCATAAAGTCATTAATTGATTTTTGGTAAAATATTTGTAATTTAGATAATGAATAAAAAGCAACGTTGCTTTTATTCTAATGAGATATATTATGGATTATAAGTTTTCACAAGGTTTGAGCCAGGTGTTCAAACAAAGCAAAAGCGAAGCTAAAAGGCTGAAAAGTGAATTTCTCAATACAGAACATCTACTTTTAGGTATTATAAAAACGGAAAACTCTGCAAAAGAAATCCTTCAAAACCTTAATGCGGATTTAACACAAATCAGAAGAAAAATTGAAACTCTAAATACAGCAAGTCTAAATCCTATTTCTGAGGAGGTTACCAATATTTCTTTCACCAAGATGGCAGATCATGCCATTAAGCGTGCAGAGTTAGAATGCAGACAGTATAAAAGCAATGAAATTAATACCGTTCACCTGCTTTTAGGCATTCTTTATAAATATGAGGATCCTACTTCAAATATTCTAGGGGCTTATGACATCGACTATGAGGGCGTTTCAAGAGAGTACCAGACTATGCTTAAAAATTCCGGGCAGTCACCACAGATGAGTGCTTATGATGACGATGATGAAAGAGAGGAATTTGAGCAGATGAGAAAGCCTACAGGAAACTTAGGTTCTGCAAAAAGTAAAACGCCTACATTGGATAACTTTGGTAGAGACTTAACTTCTTTGGCTAGAGATGGAAAATTAGATCCTGTAATAGGTCGTGAAAAAGAAATTGAGAGGGTTTCTCAAATCTTATCACGAAGAAAGAAGAACAACCCGCTTCTTATTGGGGAGCCGGGAGTTGGTAAATCTGCTATTGCGGAAGGACTGGCTTTAAGAATTCAGCAGAAAAAAGTGTCTAGGGTTCTTTACGGAAAACGTGTGATCACTTTGGATCTGGCAAGTTTAGTGGCCGGAACAAAATACCGTGGTCAGTTTGAAGAAAGAATGAAGGCAATTATGACTGAGCTGGAGAAAAACAGAGATGTCATCTTATTCATTGATGAGCTTCACACCATTGTAGGTGCAGGGAGTTCTACAGGAAGTTTAGATGCCTCCAATATGTTTAAACCGGCTTTGGCACGAGGAGAGATTCAATGCATAGGAGCGACTACTCTGGATGAATACCGTCAGTATATTGAAAAGGACGGAGCATTAGAGAGAAGATTCCAGAAAGTAATGGTGGAACCTACTTCTATTGATGAAACTATTCAGATTCTAAACCAGATCAAAGATAAGTATGAAGAGCACCACAATGTCATTTATACTCCTGAGGCGATTTTGGCGTGTGTCAATTTGACATCAAGATATATTACAGACCGTTTTTTACCGGACAAAGCAATTGATGCTATGGACGAAGCCGGTTCCCGTGTTTATATTAAGAACATGAAAGTTCCTACTGAGATCATTGATTTTGAAAAGAAAATTGAGGATATCAAAGAAATGAAACAGAAAGCTGTAAAAGCTCAGGATTATCTTGAGGCAAGAAAGCTTAAGGATGAGGAGGAACGTCTTCAGATGGAACTGAATGCAGCACAGGAAAAATGGGACAAAGATGTAAAAGAGAAGAAGGAAACCGTAACAGAAGAAAATGTAGCGGAAGTAGTTTCTATGATGAGTGGTGTTCCTGTAACGAAAGTGGGCAAAAATGAGCTGGATAAATTAGCTCAGATGGATGAGAAACTGAACGGAAAAGTGATCGGTCAGGAAGATGCTGTGAAGAAAGTAGTGAAGGCTATTCAAAGAAACAGAGCTGGTCTTAAAGACCCTAACCGTCCAATTGGTACCTTTATCTTCCTTGGAACCACCGGGGTTGGTAAGACAGAACTTGCGAAGGTAATGGCAAGAGAGCTTTTCGAATCTGATGAATCTCTGATCCGAATCGACATGAGTGAATACATGGAAAAATTTGCCGTTTCAAGATTGGTTGGAGCTCCTCCGGGATACGTTGGATACGAAGAAGGTGGTCAATTAACGGAAGCGGTAAGAAGAAAACCTTATGCTGTGGTTCTTCTGGATGAGATTGAAAAAGCTCACCCTGATGTATTCAATATTCTGTTACAGATCCTTGATGAGGGTCACGTGACCGATAGTTTGGGCCGAAAAATCGACTTTAGAAATACGATCATCATCCTTACTTCCAATATCGGAACCAGAGATCTTAAAGATTTCGGAGACGGTGTAGGATTCGGAACTTCAGCGAAAAAGACCAATACAGACTCAAGAGCAAGAAGTACCATTGAAAATGCCCTTAAAAAAGCATTTGCTCCGGAATTCTTAAACAGAATTGATGATATTGTTATCTTCAACTCTCTTGTACAGGACGATATCAAGAAAATTATTGATATTGAGCTTAACAAGCTTTATGGCAGACTTGAAAAATTAGGTTATAAAGTAGAATTAACTGAAGAGGCTAAAGACTTTATTTCTGAAAAAGGATGGGATAAAGATTTCGGTGCAAGACCATTGAAGCGTGCTATTCAGAAGTATATTGAAGATTTACTGGCAGAAATGCTTGTGAATAAACAATTGAACGAAGGAGAAACCGTGGTTCTTGAACTTAACGAAGCGAAAGACGGATTAGTAGGAAAAACTCCAAAGCCTAAGAAATCAGCGGCTGAAAAGTCTTCTCCTCAATCTTAAATAAATAATTTAATACCAATAAAAGCATCGGGAATTTCCCGATGCTTTTATTTTTTTATGGGGGTCCATTACCCCTTTTTTGATGTGATTATTTTCGGTACGATTGATAAATTATTTTAATAACCAATATTCCATGGATCTTATATGGACAGACAAACCGTATTATAACCCCACCACAAATCCTATATTAGGAATCAGTCCGCTTGAAAATACACTAGAGTTTTCTTTATAAAGCACGTTATACATCAGCCCGATCTGCATAAAAGAATTATTGCCTATTCTCTGCATATATCCTCCTCCAAGATAGAGCGCATTTTCTTCTTCATTGTATTTATAATCATAGTATTTGTCTTTATAATTAATAAAATAATGCTGAAAATTGGCGCCCAGATAAAATGATCTTGCAAAGTAGTAATTGACAAACGGGCCTACTCCAAACATCGTAGACTTATAATAATCTGAAGTCTGCCATGAAACACTCCCTACAACTCCCCCTTCAAGATCTTCAGTAAGCCTGTACCCTACTCTTGGCGATGCCTGCAGGTAAAAAGAACTGTTGCTTCCAAAACCCACCCCAATTCCTCCTCCGAAAGTCCATCTATTGGTTTCCTGAGTGGGTGTCCCGACTGAAATCTGGGAAAAAACTGATCCTGAGCATATCAGCATCAATGGAATAATAAACTTTTTCATATGTATCTATTTATTTTGTCTAAGGTCATTTATAACAACTTCATCACTTTCATCTTCATATAGCTGTTTGAAACTTCGTTAATACTGTTTTCTATATTAACATCGTTTTTATCAATGTTTAAAATTATGGTTTTTTTACGAATTTTTTTAGTTGTATTTTTGCCGCATCAAACTAAGAACTCCCGTTAAGAGTTTCGTAAAATTGAAATAAAATGAAAATAGTAGTAGGCCTCTCCGGAGGTGTAGATTCTAGTGTTACAGCATATTTGCTACAACAACAAGGTCACGAGGTAGTGGCTTTATTTATGAGAAACTGGAATGATGCTTCCGTAACGTTAGAAGATGAATGTCCCTGGATTGAGGACAGCAACGATGCCTTAATGGTCGCTCAGAAGCTTGGGATTCCTTTCCAGGTGATTGATATGAGCGAGCTGTATAAGGAACGTATTGTGGATTATATGTTTGCGGAATATGAGAAAGGAAGAACTCCGAATCCTGATGTTTTGTGTAACAGAGAAGTAAAGTTCGATGTTTTTATGAAAACAGCGATGTCTTTAGGTGCTGATAAAGTAGCTACAGGACATTATGCAAGAGTAAATTCCACTTTTGACGAAAACGGTAAAGAAATTTTCCATCTTTTAGCAGGAAAAGACAATAATAAGGATCAGTCTTATTTTCTTTGTCAGCTGAGTCAGGATCAGCTGTCAAAAGCATTGTTTCCTATTGGAGAGCTTACAAAGCCTCAGGTAAGAGAGATTGCAAAAGAAATAGGGTTGGTAACAGCTGATAAAAAAGATTCTCAGGGGTTATGTTTTATTGGAAAAGTAAGTCTTCCTCAGTTTTTACAGCAACAATTGAAACCTAAAGAGGGGGAAATCGTAGAGATCTTCAAAGATTCACCTCTGTTTTCTGAAGAAATACCAGAATTTTCTTCCAAAGAGGAAGAGCTTATATTTTTATCGAGAAAGATTGATTATAAAAAAGCTGATGGAAAAGTAATCGGGAAGCATCAGGGAGCACAGTTTTTCACCATCGGACAAAGTAAAGGTCTAGGAATAGGGGGTCATAAAGAAAGCTGTTTTATTGTATCGAGAGATATGGAGAACAATATCATTTTTGTAGGCGAAGGAAGTCATTTTCCGGGATTATACAAAAAGGCTTTAAAAGTTGATAATGCTGAACTGCACTGGGTACGTGAAGATATGAAGCTGAAAAATGGGGAATCCATGGAGGTTATGTCGAGATTCAGATACAGACAGTCTTTGCAGAAAGCTACTTTATATCAGTTTGAAGATGCTTTTTATATTGAATTTGAGGAAGCTCAGTCTGCTATTGCTGAAGGACAGTTTGCCTCCTGGTATATTGATGACGAACTTATCGGAAGTGGCGTAATTGCATAGCAGAGATCGGGAATCTAAATTTCAGGGAGATGAGTGGCTGTATGTATACTATATTGTCATATTCTTTGAAAAAGATTTTTTTTTGAAAGTTTTCTGTAACGTTTATCAAGTTGTTGTACTTACTGAGTACATAACAATAAAAAATATTCCTATGAAAACGACTACAAAAAACCAGTATGCTTATGCAAACAATATTCTGATCGCTTTAGTATCTGCCGTTTTTGGTTATAATCTATACCAGGCTATTGTACATCCCGATCATTCAAACATTGCATTAAGTCTCATTTTAGTGGTTCTTACTTCTATTATGGTCCGAAAATACGGCAACAAACCTACAAAGGAAAAACAGAAAGATATATAATATCTAAATATAGATAAGCCCGAAGCTATTTTGTTTCGGGTTTATTTTTGGATAAAGCCAATTACTTGCGTGTATTCTTGAAATAAGATGGAATAAATACTGCTCCTGCAATGCATTCAAGAACCAGGATCATCACTAAAAAACCAATCGGCTTATCCAGCATTATTCCCCTGATCAGTTTTAAAATCCCTAAACCAAAAATGAAAGCCAGACCATAAAAAGTGGTTTTTGAAACTGTTTCCTGAACTACTCTCAGTCCAAAAACGGAAGCATAAAAGCCCAGTAAAAGAATTAAGTAGAATGTTAGAAATTCAGGGCCTTTTAGAAAAATGGGATTAAAAGTCTGACATTCTGCCACAAGCCATATCAAACTGATGATAAACGGAGCTAAATGGATGATGTATTTTTTCATAATTCTTGTTTTAATTGGTATTTCTTACCCTCCACATCCTCCGCAGCCACCACAACCGCCTCCGCAACCTCCTCCTCCACAACTGCTTCCCCCGCTACAGCTGCTTCCTCCACAACCGGTTCCGGAATCATTGCCGTTTTTAGCTTTATTTTCCTGAAATGTGGTAGCAATGAGGCTGATGATAAAAATGACAGCGATTGAAAGTATCACGGATCCCAGGGTTATGACAATCTCACCGAGACAGGATGACAGTGTTGAAAGCATAACCAGTAACGGTATGAAACGAAGCTTTTTCCACCAAGTCCTCCAATTTTGCTTTTCTCCTTTCTGAAGCCAGATATCGGAGGGGGCGTCCAGCTGGAAAATCTCTTTGTAGCTTTTCAGGGTTTCTGAAAACCAATCCCGATGTTTTGTAATCTCCTTTGTTCCTCCTTTTGAAGGGTGATGATGAAGATTTCTTTTTAAAATATCAGGACAAAATTCTTCCCAGTAATTTTGAGTGTAAATCAAATGCATATGCCATACTTTATCTACTATTTTGCTTGGGGAAGCCCCATTCGGAAGTATACAGCAGAGATATACAAATTTTTTATATTCTTCAATTGCTTTCCGGGCAAAATCTACCGTCCAGTTTTCTTCTTTTGCCAGTTTTTTGGAAAAAGGAAAATCGGCATCAGGGGCGTCTAAGGAAAATCCCTGGATCCTGCTCCAAAGAGACTCGTCTTGTAATACCATTTTTGTTTCCATTGTTTTGATTTTAATTTTTCTACTCAAATATCTACTGATTTTAAAATATAAAAGTCTTCCAATAGTCTCATTTGGATCGATAAAAATCTTAAATTAGTCTTACAGAATTTCGAACTCCATCTGAAACCTAAAAAGAAAATAAACAGATGAAAAAAGAAGATATTTTACACCTTGAGAAGCTCATGAACTTCTTAAGCCGGCAATTTTTAAAGAAAAACCATTGGCAAGATGTTACCAAAACGGAATGGTCTTACATTAGTGCCGAAATTAATGACCTCATTATCAGTGATTATTCTGAAAAAGAGATAAAAAAAGATCCGGATCTCTTAGGGTTGAATTACCTTTATGAACACTTGATTATCAATAAATTAAAGAAATATCACCACAACGAAAACGCTGTTTTAAGCCGTCCCAATCTGGCAAAGATAAGTTTGATTGTCAGAGTTTTAGGTTACTCAAATTATATAGATTTTATTAATTCCAATACGGAAGCTTTTAATTTTAATGATCTTAAAATTGATATGAATAATGCAGCCCCGAATACCGCTCTTTTAGACCGATTGATAGGCTGTTGGTATTCTTACAACAGAAATCTTCCGGAAAACCCCTTACTGGCCAAAGAAGACAGGATCTGGCGCTCTGCCATGGAGATCTATAAATCCGAAACCACGGGAGAATACTTCATTGAAAGAAGCGGAGGTGACCATCATAAGTATTTCGGGAAAGTGACCGCTTATTCGGATTATGTTTTTATTATCATGAACAGCAATACTTTTATCCGTCAGAGGCATTTTGTTTCCAGGATAAAAGATATCAAAGAAAAGCTTAAAAATCCGGACTATAAGCTGCACGAACTTCATTTCATCAGCACCTGTATCAGTTTTAATCAGGAGCCTATAGCCTTATTTGAAATCTTCAGGAAAGCAGACCGGAAAAATTTTATTTCGGATTCCATCAGTTTTCCGATAGACAGTGATGAGATCCCGGAGTCCATATTGAAACAGCTTGAAGATACTGAAGCTAACAGGATAGATTACAGGTAATTGAATAAAACATTGCAGGTTTAAAAATTACCACCTTCCTACCTTCGGAAATTCAAGTTGCTACAAGGCGTCTCTCCTATGCCAAGAATACATTTAAATGCTTAAAATCTGTGCATTACAGTAATAATTACATACATTAATAGTTCTAATTATAAACCCTTAATTATCTTATTATGGAATATTATGAATTATATGAAGTTTTGAAAAGTCATTTTGATTCCAAAAAAGGGTATACAGAAATAAGGGATTTAAATGTAACCATAGAATCTATTCCTTTCTTATCAAAAGCCTCAGGATTATTGTATGGATCTACCAATTCAGAATGCGTAAAACACCATCACCAGCCGGAAATCAATGAGAAAGCGTATTTGGTGTATGATCAGCCTTCGATAGATACAAAGGACTTTGACATAGACTGCAACAAAAATTTTGAATATTATATTCTTAAAAGAGCTGATGTGAAAACAGCGAAAGGAAGTATTATTTTTTTCCATGGACTGAATGAAAAGAAGTGGGATAAATATCTACCCTGGGCCTACGAGCTTGCTCAACGAACGCATAAGGCCATTATCCTGTTTCCCATCGCCTTCCATATGAATCGTGCTGATCCCATCTGGAGTGATCGTCAGCATATGACAGAAATTGTCAACTTCAGGAAAGAAAGATATCCTGAAAACACTAATTATTCTTTTGTCAATGCGGCAATAAGTTCCAGACTGGAAGCCCATCCGCAAAGAATTTTCTGGTCAGGATTACAGACTTATTCTGACATGATCGAAGTGATCAAAGACATTAAAAACAATAAAATAAATAGTATTTCTGCAGATGCCAGCTTAGACCTATTTGGGTATTCTATTGGTTCTTTCCTTTCCATGATTATCAAAATGGCTGATCCGGGAGGCTATTTTTCACAGTCCAGGCTTTTTTGTTTTTGTGGAGGAATGACGATTGACAGGATGTTTCCGATCTCAAAATATATTATGGATGCTCAGTCTGCTATTAAAGTCCAGTCTGCCTTTACTGAGTTATTAATTTCAGATTTTAAAACAGACAAACGGTTAAAGCACTACCAAAATGAGGCGTTACATCCACAGGAAAGCTGGTTTAAAAAGATGCTCAGATATAATTATTTTCAAAAAGAAAGGGAAGACAGAATCCGGGAGCTTCAGTCACAGATAAAGGTATATGTACTGGAACAGGATCATGTTGCCCCTCCTATTGAAGCTTTGAACACGTTGCAGGGAGGTTATAGAGATATTGATGTGGAAGTTGAGATCAAGGATTTTCCTTTTGAGTATTCTCATATGGTGCCCTTCCCGCTCACTCATAAAAATAAGAAAGAAGTTACCACTGGTTTTCATGAGTTTATAAAATCAGCCAGTGATTTTTACGGGCAATAAGCTCCTCTTAATCCATAGTTTGGAGCCGATAAAAGAGTTCAGCTTTGAGGATAAAAGATCTCAAGAAAAAACTTGAAAAATAGAATAATAAGGTCCATGGTTATGTTTTAATGGGTTAAATATTTACGTGAGAATAACTCATGTAATCACTTGAAATTAATTCCATTACACTTTAAAAATCTAAGCTTCCCTCACATTAAAAGCATTGGCTTCCCAATCCTAACTTACCAGCCAATCTTTAAAGTCTTTGACGCGATCTCTGCTTACTGTAATTTCTTCGTCTGGCTGAAATGCAAGGTCCACTTTGTAATAAGGTGAGGTATGAATGTTTTTAATAAAATCAGAATTGATAATAAACTGCCTGTTTACTCTGAAAAACTTTTTCTCTTCCAGAATATCTTCCAGTTCATCCAATGTAAAATCTGAAGGATAAGTGCGTTCCTGTGTCTGAAGGTACACGATTTTGTTTTCACTGAAAAAACAGCTGATTTCCTCTGTCTGCACAATCTTCAGATTATATCCAATCTTTACCAACACCCTGGAAAGAGTAGATTTTTCCTTTTTGATCAGCTGCTTGATATCCTGAGAGCCTGTTGTATTGTCTGCCGGAATAAATGATTTAAATTTCTCCACAGCTCCCGAAAGGTCTTCTTCCAATATAGGTTTTAAAAGATAGTCTATACTGTTTAATTTAAATGCTTTCAGGGTATACTGATCAAAAGCTGTGGTATAAATGATAAAACCTTTGGTCGGTATTTTTTCAAATATATCGAAAGACAATCCGTCACCTAAAACAATGTCTGAAAATATCAGCTGGGGATGTTCATTTTCCGTGAACCATTCTACTCCTTCATCCACAGATTCTATTTTGGCAACGACCTCAATTTCAGGAAAATTGCTTAACATTCTTTCCAGTTTTCTGGAAGCTGGTTTTTCGTCTTCGATAATGACAGTTCTGATCATCAGGTTATTCGTTTTAATTTCAGTTTTTAGGAAATAAAGTTAAATAAAAGCAGACAGTTTTAAAAATCTATTGGCTTTTTGTTTTTTCCAAGCTCTTTCTCGATCAGCTCTTTCTCCCATTCAGCATCAAAAACAAATAGTTTTACTGCTTTTATCGTAAGAATTATCGCCCAAATTATCAGAAAAAGATGTCCGCTGAATATGTTAATTCCTGCAAAATGATCTTTCAAAAAGTCATTAAGAAGAATGATTCCTGCTATGATACCAAACCATAAAAGGCTTTTATAGAACTTTTTGATCTTATTCACTCTTTCGTATGCTGTATTGTAATCCATGATTGTTACTTGTTTTAAAAATGATTATAATGTTTTTGTTTTTCCTTTCTCCTCAGCCATTAATTCTCTGATCTTTTTCTCTTCCCAATTTTTTCCGATTCCGAAGACATTAACCGCATGGAAGGCAATTCCAATCCCCCAGCCAAGCATTGGCCATAAAAACCATAAATATCCGGGAGCCGTCAAAAGATTCAGTGCTCCTAAAAAAGGAATAACCAGGCAGAACGAGGTAAGGTTCCCGTAGAATTCTTTTAATTCTTTTACTCTTTTGGAAGCTTTTTGATAGGCTAGTGTTTCTTTACTTGATGATAAAATTTCCATAATACGTTGTTTTTAAGGTTAGTAATTTGTTTTTGCTGATTCAAATGTATGAAGGAAAACAGCCCTGAATCAACTTTATATTACTGAATGGTAGAATATGCTATCCGAATGGTAAAAGTTCGGGAATTAACAGATATATTGTTTTCAGAAATCGCAAGCCAGCAAAGAGTTTTCGCCTATTCTGCTGTTGTAAAGACACAAAGATCTTATCTGCCATAAAATGACATACCGCTAAAGCCCTGATGTGTAAAAACTGATTTGTAAATGGCTATACTTTAGAAAGATCCAGGATTGAAATTTGGATTAAATAAAAACCGTGGGGAAGTGATGGGAATCTTTATTAATAGATAAATGGGATGAGTTTCTTTGTTTTCTTTCTGTATTCGATGTATTCTTCTCCAAATTGTTCTATAAGAGCCTGTTCTTCAATTTTAATTCTGTAAGCAAAGGCTAAAAAAGGAGGAATAAAAGCAAAAATCAGTGAAATCCAGTTATTTAAATACAACCCTAATCCCAAAGAGGTCAGCAGGGAAAAGGCATAAGACGGATGTCTCAGGTATTGGTAAAATCCTTCTTTTTTGATCTGATGATCCTGTCTTATGGTTACATCTACGGTAAAGTACTTCCCCAGGGACCTGATGATGATGAACCTGAAAAATATTCCGGTAAGGATAAGCAGTTCTCCTGCATACAGAATCCAGTTTCCTTTGGCTATCGAAAGGTGGATACTATGGGAAATCATGATGGAAGAAGCTATCGAGAAAGGAATGGCCAGCCACAAAATGTTCAAGGTAGATTTATCCTTATTCTTTTTATCTTCTTTATTGGATTTCAGTATGTTCTTATACAAAAACTCACTCAGAAACCAAATCACCATAGAAACGGTAAATACGATTTGTAATGCGTCCATTTGTTTGTTTTTAAAGATGAAGATTTTTTATACAATTTCCTTTATCAGTCTTCTTTAGAGTTTTGTTTTTCCATCAGTTCTCTGATCTTTTTGTCTTCCCATCTTTTCATAAAATTGGTCTTGGGTATAAAAACCGTTACCGCATGGGCCAGGAGACCAATTCCCCAAAATGTCGCTGTAAAGAAGTTTTTAAACTGAAAATAACTTTCTCCGGGTTTCAGATTAGCACAATTGTACACAACAATCATCACATTTACAGCAATATAAGCAAATAGATGTCCATAAAAGCCCCTCAATCTGTCTACCTGTTTTTTAGCGAGCTGGTATTGAATATCATTTTCGTCAAATGTTTCCATTATTTCTGTTTTTTTGTTGATTCATAATTTCTCTAATCTTCTTTTCCTGCCAGGACTCCCCAATACCAAAGACCTGAAACGCATGGGAAGCCAGGCCAATTCCCCATCCCAGTGCCGGAAACCAAAACCAGTGACTGCGGCTTCCCGTAAAGAGATTGATAAAAATTAAAAAGGGAATAATAATGCAATAAGAAATCAGGTTGGTATAAAATCCTTTGATTTCTTTTACTCTTTTTTGTGCTCTTTTGTATGCTTTTATTTCATCATCAGGTTTTACACTGACAATATTGGGTTTAGCTGAAAGCATCGGAAGTTTTACTTTAAAATAATCTTCTGATTTTTCAATAAAAACATTCCTTTTGGTAAGGAGAGCATAGCGCTGTACGATATTGGAAAGTCCTATCCCTGAGCTTTCTTTGATCTGCTCCCTGACCTGAAGGTTATTTTCAATACAGAGGGTTCCTCCATCTGAAAATATTCTGATGACCAAAGGTTTTGAGGAAGTAGCAAAATTATGTTTGATACAGTTTTCCAATAATAGCTGGAGCGAGAGCGGAACCACATATTTCTGATAGTCTTCTTTGGCAACATCGAAGACAAAATCTACACTGTCTTCAAATCTTGTCTTTAAAAGGTTACAATAGGTTTTTGCAAATTCAATTTCATCTTCTACCGTCACCAGTTCTTTGTCTTTCTGCTCAAGTACATAGCGGTAAATCTTTGACATTGAGGCGGTAAACTTCTGGGCCTGCTGTGGGTTTTCATCAATCAGAGAGCTGAGAACATTCAATGAATTAAAAAGAAAATGAGGGTCAAGCTGGTTCTTTAAACTTTCAAACTGTGCATTGGCAGACTTTGCAATAAGCTTCTGCTCCACCACTTCTTTCCGGGATGTTTTCTTCAGCTCCTCCATAAAGCCTTTTGCATGAAGAAAGGCAGAGATAAGCAATGCTACATTTATGGTAAACCAATTGATAAAATTATATTTTTCCGAAAAAAATGTTTCTGTAGTCACCGCTTTCTGGATCAGTACAAAATTGACATAATTACAAAAATAAACCAGCACAAAATTCAGGATAAGAATAGAGGCAATACTTAAAATTGCTCTTTTCGTTGTTGCTTCTGCCCAGGGAATTCTTTTATTCAGAAAACTGTTAAGCATTCCGTTTCCCCCTCCCAATACGAAAGAATACAGCATGGAAATAAGGATTGTATACAGGAAATTCTCGATGGTCTTTTCTGATGTAAAGGCAAAAAAGAAAAACATGGATACGGCCAGAGAGACCCAAAACAAGGTTATAAAATTATTACGCTTCATGATCGTTTTCTTAGCTCAAAATTAGTTTTTATTAAAGGTATCAAAAATTATTTCTTACCGAAAGGCCGGTTTTTAATCCTGAATGGTATAAAAAAACCTTCATGGGATGAAGGTTTTTTGAGTTAATCGGTTTTAAGCCTTAGAGACATCCTTTTCCTGCTCTTCTGCTGGTGTTTTTATTTGGTTTTCTCAACAGGAAGGCTGATAAAGTATTCTGCTTCGGATCTTCCCCAATTGGGATCCAGTGCGGTCTTAAGCTTGTAGTTATTATATTTGACCAATGCTTCTTTAAACAATTCCAGCCCTTTTGTTTTGCTTCCGCCATACTGTTCAGGCGTAAAATAAATGTCTTCGGCTTTAATCAGGGCAATTCTGGGATTAGCAGCATCCAGTTTTTCGGCAATATTAAGTTCTTCTGAAGCTCTTGCCCCATCGGTCATAAAACGTTGCGCAGGGTTGACCATCATTCTTAGTGAATTAGCCATTTTCTTCAACAGATGAATTTCAGCATTATCAGCTCCTGCAAGACTCTGAGCCAGCCCAAGAAATTTTTCTGCCTGTGATGCCACGCCATCAAGCTCCTGCATATTCCCGTTTCTCATCATCACCCTTCCTTTTTGAATCTGGGAAAAAGCGGCATAATAAGGAGGCAGCCACTGTGAGCTTTCTTTGCTTCCTATTCTCTCAAAATCGTTGGCCAGGGTCTGAAAATCCTCCGGTGTTTTACAGGTTTCTATTTTAGCTATTTTTTCAGTCATGATTTTTTCATAATCTGTCTGTGCAAAAGCAGTTAAACTCATACAAGCTAAAGCAAAGCTTAAAAGGTATTTTTTCATTATATTATTTTTTAAAAGTTAGTTAAATGGTTGGTCTAAGGTAGACTTTTATAGGTTATTATTAATAGCATCTTCTGTTTTATCGACTCCAAAGCTGATAAATGCTCCTACAAATACAAAGGTATTGACAGGGGGAACAACCGCTGAGCTTCGTGAGCCATCCACAGAAAAATTGTACCCATATACATTTTTTGATCCTAAAACATTGGAAACACTTAATACCAGCACCGTAAATGCTTTTGCGTCTTTTTTTCCAAGATTCGGAAGGTAATTGATGCTGAAATTAAGGGCATTATAATCTTTCAGTCTTCCCTCATTTCTGGTATAATTAATGGCTTTTCCGTTATCAAACGTAGAAGCAATATCGTAATAGGGACGGCCTTTAGCATAGGTATAAGAAAGGTTCACTCCCATTTTCCACTCCGGAATAAATCTTTTAACAACGGCTGAAAGGGTATGTTCTGCTGCAAAATTTGGTTTTAAACTCACCGGATAATTAAGGAAATCTCTTTTTGAATCCAGGAATGAATAGGTAACCCAGTAATCAATATTCTTGAATGTCTTTTTGTTATCTCTCCAAAACAGTTCCAGTCCTTTTGCATATCCGTAACCATCGTTATTCAGAGCCGTCTGAATCTGTTGATTTTGTTCTTTTCCCGGGATAACATTAAATGTTTTAATCAGCTGATCATATTTTTTATAGAAAGCTTCAAGGCGTAAACTTCTTCCTTCTGAACTTCTTTGCACCTGGAAAACAAAATGTTGTGAGTTCTGAAAACCTAATTCTGCCGGGCCATTGATATATTTGCTTTCAGGATTCTGATAAAAAAGTCCGTAAGCCAAAGAGGTTGTCCAGTCTCTTGCAAGACGATAGGCTAATGCAAAACGGGGTGCAATATTACTTTTTCCCAGAAAAGAAGAATGCTCAGCCCTCACCCCTATTTTTGCAGATAATGCATTACTGAATCCAAGGTCTGTTTCTACAAAAGCTGAAGAAATTAAGTCTTTATAATTCTTCTGCACCTCTTCAAAATTGAGTTTTTCATTGGTGTTATTCAGTTCAAAACCTCCTCTTACCGCACTGATCTTATTAATCTTTCTCTCGAGTACTGCTTTAAAATTGATATAATTTCCATCTGTCAGCAGTTTTGTTCTATCTGATTCTCTTTCCTGAGTTTCTGTAGAAAAATTAAGATCTGATTCATTATAGGAATACGAGCCTCCTACATTTAGCAGGTATTTTCCAAATTTCTGTCTGAACGATAGGTTATGGTAGGTATTTTTCCCTTTGAGTCTTACCAGTCCAAAGTCGTATTCCGGCTCAAGACTTTCTGACCTCACTCCCATTGTATTGGAATTGTACATTCCGTAATACTTAAAAAAGCCTCCTGATTTTGTTTTAACTCTAAAATTCAGGTCACCGTTAAGTCCATGCGGAGCATCAATAAAATCTGTATTGAAATTAAGGGCTTTCTGCATCAGGCTTAAAATTGAATATCCTACAGAAGCGCCAAAGGAATAGTCTTTTTTAGCGCCTAATTTTTGAAATCCGGCACTCAAAAAAATAGGAGAAATCCCAATATCATAAGAACTCTGATCCGGAAGATCAACACTTTCCAACATCAGCACACCGGAAAGGGCCTGGCCATAAAGAGCAGAATATCCGCCACTTGAAAATATATTCCCTTTAAAAAGAGAGGTATTGAACTGGTCTCTTCCTGCAATTCCGGGGATAGAATTAGAGAAATAATTATTGATCAGGCTTCCATCCATAAAAATCCTGGATTCTGTTCCTGTCCCTCCCCTGATAAAAAGGCCTCCGGATTCACCTACTTTCTGAACTCCCGGAAGATAGTTTAATGCTGAAGATATCTGCCCATCTGCCCCTGCTGTGGTATAAATATCAATAGGAGTAAGCAGTGCGGTAGCCCTTTTCTTATCACTTGCTTCTATAGATCCTGCAGAAACAACTACCGCATCAATCTCACTGATCTGCTCCTTCAGATCTGCATTTACAGCAACAGATTGATTTTCAATAACAATGGATTTTTCAACGGTTTCGTATTTTGGATGTGTAAAGGTGAGGATATGGCTTCCTTTTTCGGAGGTTTCAAAAGAAAAGTTTCCCTGCCCATCCGTTGTAGCTCCATCATAAGTATCTTTGAGTGTAACGTTTACCTCACTTATTCCCTTATTTTTAAAAGCTACCCTTCCTGAGACTTTTACCTGGGTATATCCCATTATAAAAGCTAAAAAGAAAAATAGGAATAGTAATTTTTGTCCTTGTATTTTCATGGTTCTAATTTCTTGGTCAAAAATATTACAAGAAATGCCTTTTTGTAAAAAAAATTTACTGAAAGGCATAGTTTGGTTACTGAATGGAAAATTAGTGAATAGGGATACAGAAATCTACAATCATTTTTCCTTCGGGATGTTCTTTAAAGTTGGAATGATAGATTTCAAAAGGGAATGTTTTCCTCATGGAATACCCATGTTTATTCATCCATAAAAACAAGGATACCCAACATTGTTCAAAGTCATGAAGCGTTACTTCTCCTCTTCCAACAACAAATTTTCCGGCATCGATACTTTCAGAAAATATCTCTCCCTGAGCCTTATCCAGTTTTTCATCCAATAACATACAGGCATGAATTCTGACTTTATCCGCAGGGGTAATTTTAAAGCTATCATGATACACAGAAATCATTTTAACATTTTCTCCCGGAAACAGGTTTTCCTTTTTTGCCCAGTCTATCAGAATATTGTAAGAGGGCTCTACCTGGGCTAACCCAAGACTCATCACTGCTGCCAGATTCATTTCCGGCATTTCTTTTACTTCGATTTTTAAGTTCATTGTAGTCCAATTTAATAGGTTTTCAATACTGCAAATGTATTGGCTGAAAACCGTATCAACTTGTCCGTTCTTGCTTTGTGTTTGTAAAATCTTGTGAAATGTTTCAGGTGCTGACTTACGGAATTCAGATGGAGGAATTCCATAATATTTTTTGAATGTTTTACTAAAAACCGAATGGCTTGAGAATCCAAGATCGAAATAAATGTCTTTAATTTCAGCCTCTTTATGCACCGCCAGGTAGAAAGCACTCTTTTCTATTTTCTTTCTGATAATATAGTTCTGAAGTGTTTCTCCTGTAATAAGTTTAAATATTCTGTGAAAATGGAAAGGAGAATAGGCACTGACCTCTGCTATTTTTTCCAAAGAGAGGTCCGTGTCAAGATGATTGTCAATATAGTGGATCACTTTTATGATCCGTTTTTTATATTCTTCCAAATCAAAAGTACTGATCTGCAAAGATATTGATGTGGTACAATCTGGAGTTGTCTTTTATTGCTGTTTTTAAGATTTTTCGTTTTTTATTGCAGCGTACACACAAAAACTCCCAATTGAGGCCAAAACAGAAGCTAAGACAAAAGGAGCTCCACTGAAAATCACGGGGCTGTGGCTAGAGGTAAAGTAAGCGAATACATTGGTCATTAGCAAAGGTCCAAAAACAGCAGTAATGCTGCCAATACTCGACAATCCTCCCTGAAGGAGCCCTTGCTTGTTATCGGGAACTTTGGAAGAAATTACACTTTGAAGTATTGGGGTAGCCATCCCTCCTAATGCATAAGGAACCATGACGGCAAAAGCCATCCATGACTTAGTTATTAACCCAAATAATAGCAGACTGACGCAGTAAATAAACATGCAAATCATGATTGATTTCTTCTGCCCCAGCTTATTGATAAATAATCCAATAAACAACCCCTGGGATATCACCATTAAAACGCCAAAAAACCCTAATGAATATCCTATCATATCCGCCTTCCAGTTAAACTTTTCCATGCCATATACATTCCAGGTGCTCTGCATAGCATGACCCGCCAAAGCGATGAATACAAAAGCAACAATCAGTGAAGGGGCCAATATCTCTTTTTTAATGCTTTTGATGGCTCCTATAGGATTGGCAGTTTTCCAGGAAAAAGGTCTTCTGTTGCTTTCTTTAAGAGATTCGGGTAATACAAAAACGCCATACATAAAATTAAGAAGACTCAGCCCGGCGGCGGCATAGAAAGGGATTCGTTCACCATACTGCCCCAGCAATCCTCCAATCACAGGTCCTATGATTAATCCAAGCCCTGCAACGGCACTTATCATTCCGAAATTCTGACTTTTCTTTTCAGGTGTACTGATATCTGAAACATATGCAGTAGCAGTAGTCATGCTGGATCCCATAATTCCTGTTATTATCCGCCCCACAAACAACCACATAAGGTTTGGTGCAAATGCAAGAATCAGATAATCTATTCCGAGTCCCAATAGAGACCATAAGAGTACAGGTCTTCGTCCGAAGCGGTCACTAAGATTCCCCAGGATTGGGGCAAATATAAACTGCATTAAGGCATATATTGATATAAACCACCCTATATACTGTGTTGTCGTACTTAAATCTCCATTTGACAGCTTCAAAATAAGGGTAGGCAGCACGGGAGCAACGATCCCTATTCCAATGATATCAATCAGGATGGTGATAAAAATAAAAACCAATGCGTAATCTTTTTTTCTTTGCATAAGTAGGGGTTGTTTTTTTAAAGTAAGTATGAATATTTTACAATTAAGCTATCGCTGCATTCATTAGATTTTTAATGACTTGCGCAAGGTAATTGAAGTTTTGATTGATAAAAAAATGGTTCCCGTTTACGATCTGACATTCACATTCGGATTCCGTATAATGAGCCCAGTTTCTTATGTTCAGGGCATATCGTTCATTTTTTCCCATTACAGCAAAAACGGGAGTCTTTATTTTTTCATAAAAAGGAATGTTTTCCTTGTTCTCCAGCAATCCGAAGTCTGCTCTGAGTACGGGTTCAAAAAAGTCCAGTAATTCTTCAAACTCCATTATTTCATCCGAAAGCCCACCCAATTTTCTTACCTCCATAAAGAACTCTGTTCTTGGCAGTCCCGCAATAGGTGGGTTATTTTTTATTTTGGGGCCAGGATATCCTGTTGGAACAAAATAGGCGGGAGCATCCATAGATTCTTCCATTGCAAGACAAATCTCATGTCCTAAAATAGCTCCCATACTATGGCCGTATATGAGATATGGAACTTCTTTTTTCCGTTCTTTTTTTACCTGACTCAACAGATCTGCTACAGCATCCTGTTTATTTTTTAAAAAGGATGCTGTCATACGATCTCCTCTACCCGGAAGTTCAGGGGTTACTACCTGAAAAAAGGGTTCTAAATTTTCAATCAGCTGACGGAAGGAATTTTTGTCTCCGCCTGCGTAATGCAATAAAAATACTTGCGGTTTATATGATGTTGTTCTGTTCATAGGTTTTCTTTAGTGTGTATAGTTTAGAACATGGGAGGTCTCTTACCATCTCCCATGTTTTTTTAATTACTGGCAGCTGTTTTAAGGATTAGGTCAATGATCTGTTCTTTCTGTTCCAGCATCGTTTGATGGGATGCATTAATAGGATAAACAGATAATAAATCACGGTTTTCCATGATGGAATCTACATTATTATAGGCTGATCCCTGTACATGGCTGTTAAATGATTCATTGAAGGTTTCTCCCTCAAGCATTGCCTTGAATAAAACCACTTTTGTTGAAGTAAGATTATTTGAAATATTTTCTTTAATAATCGTATACTCAGCTGACATAAAGTTTTTAGTGGCTGTAAACTGACGGTCATCAACAGGAATATTCAGTTTCTCACTCAGCTCTTCATCTGTAGGAAACGAAAGGAATTCTACCAGTTTCTGATCAGAGGCGTAGAAAATAGTATCCAGCAGATAAACTGTAATTTTCTGATGTCCTCTGTTCTCAAGCTCTGAGGCAATCTCCAGTGCAATATTTCCACCCAAAGACCATCCTAACAGGATATATTCTTCCTGATGATTATCTTTCCGGATGTCATCAATATGATCCAGATAATAATGAGCAAGCCCTTTCAAGTTACTAATCTTCTCTTCATTGTATAAGTTATAGGAATCTACTCCATAACAGTTATATTCTGCCTTTAACTGTTCTGCCAATGACTGATAGATTTCACAACCTCCGTTTCCAGGATGTATCAGGAACATTTTTGGATTGCTATTCTCCTGATTAAAGGCAACGATAGGCTTATACTCTTTCCCGTAGCTCATTATCGTTTTAGAAAGTTTACTTATCGTTTTCTCTTTAAACAATTCTACAATTTTGAGCTGAACATCCAGCTGCTGCTGTATCCTGTTGATCAGTTTAATAGCCATGATACTATTTCCTCCTAATTTGAAGAAATCATCGTGAATACTAACTCCTTCCGGATCCAGATCCAATACTTCTCCATAGATACCGGTAAGTTTTCGTTGCAGATCATTTTCAGGAGCGGCATATTCTGATATTCCGATAAACTCAGGCTCAGGAAGGCGTTTTCTGTCTGTTTTTCCGTTGATAGTGAGAGGAAGACGTTCCAGATGTATATACACATTCGGAATCATGTAATCCGGAAGTGTTTCTGATAAGAATTCAGAAATCATATGGGGGTCTATTACCGGATCAGAAACATAGTATCCGGCAAGATATTTCATTCCTCCTCTGTTTTCTTTGGCCAGAACAACGGCCTGCTTCACTCCAGAATACTGAAGTAACCTGTTTTCAATTTCTCCAAGCTCAATTCTATATCCGCGGATCTTCACCTGGAAGTCATTTCTGCCCATATATTCCAATTCACCATTAGCCAGCCAGCGTACTAAGTCACCGGTCTTATATAGCCGTCCATTCTTTCCTTTTTCTTTTTGTTCTAACGTCTGGAATGGATTGTTCAGGAAGCGTTCTTCTGTCAGCTCAGGTTGGTTTAAATAACCTCTGGCAACACCCGCTCCCCCTATATAAAGCTCTCCTACTGCCCCTACAGGAACAGGACGGAAATGGGCATCCAATACATAAACCGTCATGTTGTTGATAGGATCCCCGATATTTAATGGATTGCGATCTTCTTTATAATAATGAAGTGTTGTACAGACTGTTCCTTCGGTTGGCCCGTACTCATTTACCAAGATGATATCCTCAATATTTTTATCCAGGGCAGGGAAACTTTCCCCTCCGGCAAAAATCAGCTTCAAGTTGGTTCCATGATCTATAACCTCCCTCAATAAAGCTGGTGGTATAAAGGAAACTTCTATATTATTTTCTTTGATATAGTCATTAAGTTCGTTCACTGATGTTCTAAGGTCATTGCTATACATCCACAAGGTATTCCCGTTACATAATGCCGGAAATGCTTCATAGACAAAGGCATCGAATACATAATTTGAAAAACATCCCACTTCCTGGTATTCTTCAAGTCGGTGAACTTTTATCATTGATTCTATAAGGTTGATCACTCCAGAATGTTCAATCATTACTGCCTTAGGAAGTCCCGTCGTTCCACTGGTGTAAATCACATAAGCCAGATTGGCAGGGCTTACCTTGGCAGCAGGATTGCCAGAGTTTGACTGATCAAGCTTTTCTATAACCTTTTCGCTATCCAGTACAATCAACTCTGCTTTTCCTAAAGAAGATTCTATTAATGTATTGACTCCATTTTTCTGGGTAAGAACCACTCTGGCCTCAGTATCTTTTACAATATGATTAAATCGCTCTGCCGGATATGATGGATCCATAGGAACATATGCCGCTCCTGCTTTCATCACAGCAAGGATTGCAATAATTATATCTTCAGAACGCTCAAGACATAGAGGTACCAAATCATCCGGCTGAAGATGATATTCATTGATAAGGTGATTGGCCAAACGATTGGCTCTTTCATTCAGTTCACGATAGGATAATCTTATATTCTGATAGACTAAAGCCGTAGTGTCAGGAGTCATTTCAACCTGATTTTCAAAAAGCTGATGAATCGTAAACTTATCCTGATATCCTTTCTGGGTATTATTCCAAACGTCTACGATCTGTTTGCTTTCCTTCTCCGCGATCAGAGAAAGCTCATTAATTCTTGTATTCCCTGTTCCTGATTTTACCATCTGGTTCAGAAGGAATTGATAAGAATCTGCCATACGGACAATTGTTTCTTTTCTAAACAGAGAGGTTGCATAGTTGAAGGTCATCTGTATCGCTTCCGGACCATCATTCACCATTGTCGTCAGATCAAACTTTGCAGCCTGATAGTCAACTTCACCATCAAAAGAATAGAATAAGACTTCATCTTCCTTAGCAGTTGAATCTCCGCCACCAAAATTCTGCAGTCCAAACATTACCTGGAAGACAGGGTGTCTGGATGTATCCTGTTCTACTCCTAATTCTTCCACAAGCTTCTCGAATGGAAGATCCTGATGAGATTGTGCTTCCGTCACCGAACCTGCCACCTGAAGGATAAAGTCTTTTACCTTTTGCTCTGAATCAATTTTCTCTCTCAAAGCCAGGGTGTTTACAAAGAAACCGATGATATCTTCAAGACCGGCATAATGACGGTTGGCAATAGGGCTTCCCACTACAATATCTTCCTGACCGGAATAGGCTGAAAGCATCAGATAATATCCACTCAGCATGACACTGTATACACTTACTCCAAGGTTTCTGGAGATCCCTCTGATCCCTTCGGATATTTCTCCTGATATATCAACATTAATTGTTTCTCCTTCATAAGAGATGTCTGCAGGTCTATGGAAATCCGTTGGTAAATCCAGACTTTGATAATCATCGAATTTAACCTTCCAATACTCAATCTGACTATCCAAACGTTTACCTGAAAGATAATTACGCTGCCATAATGCAAAATCTTTATATTGAATCTTCAATTCAGGAAGTGTAGAAGCTATTCCTAATGATAATGTATGATAGAGACTGCTCAGTTCCTTTAAAAAGACCTCTGTAGACCATCCGTCAAAAGCAATATGATGAATCACAACAGACAGATACTGCTGCCCCTTGAAGCTGAAGATATTGATCTCTACAGGAATTTCTGAATCCAGACGGAAGACTTTATTGGCACATTTGTTTATGTGCTGATCCAATTCTTCTCTCGTCTCTACTTCTGTTATTTTAAATTCAGGAATAAAATCTGTAACTATCTGATACCCTATTCCATCTTCATTCGTTTTGATCAATGTGCGGAGCACTTCATGACGCATTACTACCGCTTCAAGAGCTTTACACAGAACGGAAACATCCGTTTTCTGATTCAGAATAACAGTCATTGGAATATTATACGCACTGCTTCCTCCTTCATACGCTTCTATAAACCAAAGTCTTTCCTGTGCAAAAGATAAACGCTGCTCTTCAGGCGATGATATTGCTATCGGGGTTATGGTTATCTGTTCATCATTATGATCTTCTCCACTTAATACATTGGCCAGAGAAACTATAGTCTTATGAGTAAGTACCTTAGCCACTTTCACCTGTATACCAAGTTCCTGCTTGATCTTACCAGCTAACTTAATCGCCATGATACTGTTTCCTCCTAATCGGAAGAAGTCATCATGGATACTGATGTTTTCAGGGGCAAGTCCCAGCACTTCACCGTAAATTCGGGATAGTGTTCTCTGTAACTCATTTTCTACGGCTACATATTCTCTGTCTCCATTGAAATCAGGTTCAGGAAGCTGTTTTCTGTCTAGCTTACCATTGATGGTCAATGGTAAAGAGGTGAGATGAACAAAGACACTCGGCACCATATATTCCGGTAAAGAGGAGGATAAATACTCAGTAAGGAGTTCATTATCCAGCTCTCCGGCTGATACATAATATCCGGCAAGGTATTTCATCCCCGCATTGTTCTCTTTGGCCAATACCACAGACTGTTTTACTTCAGGAT
>NZ_FWXM01000014.1:0-4613 GCF_900176315.1 Chryseobacterium sp. YR221 | reverse complement strand
GCCGTCAGCATATCCGCTGAACGTTCTAAACACAATGGAACAAGGTCATCAGGCTGAAGATCGTAAGTTTCAATAAGGTAATGAGCCAGACGGTTTGAACGATCATTAAGCTCACGGTAAGACATCCTTACATCCTGATATACTACGGCAATGTGATCCGGAGTCCTTTCAACCTGGGCTTCAAATAACGCCTGAATTGTAGTGTCACTCGCATAATCACTTTCTGTAGACCATAACCCTGATAACTGAGTGTGTTGGTCTTTGGTCAGGTAATATAATTGATCAGATGAAATTTCAGAATTTTCAAGAATCTGTTCTAAAACAGTATTCATTCCTCCGATCAGTTGATTGATCATCTTCTCATCGAACAAAAATCCTTCATAACTGATATTTAAAGTCACTTCCTCTCCGGTTTCGTAGGCCACTATTCCTAATGGATAGTCGAGTCGCTCTACTGAACCTTTAAAGACAAATGATAGCTCATTGTCTTCTCCTCCTTTTGGAGCGGGATAGTTTTCATATACAAATAAGCTGCTGAAAATTCGGCGTCCATCATGCTGAAGGCTGGCCAGGTTCACACTGCTGTGGGTATTCAGCTCACTGATTCTATGCTGAATCTCAGATATAATATCTACCACTTTACCTTCTGTATGGTTCACAATAAGAGGTAAAGTATTAATATAAAGTCCTACAGAGGATTCTATTTCATCCACCGGTAAGCTTCGTCCGGATACCGTAGTTCCTACTACCGTTGTGGATCCTCCACTGTAGATACCAAGCTGTTTATGCCATAAATACTGAAGTACAGCATTGATTGTAAATCCGTTTTCGGATGTAAACTTCTTCAGTTCCTGATACTGTTCACCTACTATCGACATTTTTATCGAACGGTGATCTACTATTTGCTTATACTCTGAAAGGTCAATCTGTTTTTGAGATTCCTTGATTAGGCTTCCCAAATCTTCACGATCTTCCAGAAGTCCCATATAATCTTTCCAGAAACTGCTGTTACTGTCCTTGTTTTCCTGAAGGTATTTCTGAGCTTCGGCGTACGCTTTATCCGGAACAGGTAAAAGCTCCTGTCCTTTAACAAGTTTAAGATAGGCCTCATGAATAAGCGTCAGGAATATAGGCATACTCCACCCATCAAGAATGGCATGGTGATTACTGAAGAGACAGCTATAATGGCTTTCTGAACGTTTGAAAATATACACTCTGAAGAGGCTTCCTTTAGATAAGTCGTATACTTCGAAACGGTCTTTTTGAGTCATTTCTTTGACCAGGTTTTCCTGATCTTCATCGTTCATCTCACTGATATCATGATAACGCCAGTCCAGGTTTCCTTTCTTATCGATAATCTGAACAATCTCTTCACTCCAGTCAAATCTTAATCGTAAGGTAGGAAGTTGTTCCTGCGTGTATATCCATGCATCTTTAAGCTTATTCAAATCCATTCCGGCCTTATAATCCCATACCAGCTGTACTCTGTAGGCATCATCTTTATCTCCCTGGTTGAGTGCATGGTATACAAATCCTTCCTGTAAACTGTTGGCAAGATATACTCCTTCAACGGCTCCTGACTTCTGAATATACATCAGCTGTTCTTTCCCAACAATATTTTCTGTATCTGATGGAGTGAGCCAGCTTCTGTTTTCTGCCAGAAGTTCATCAACCGTCTGTTTTATATATTCTTTAAATCTTTCTGTCAGCAGATTGATCTGATCTTGTGACAGATATCCTGAGAGTCCAAAACGAAGCTGACCATCTGCAATTGCACCGTTTATACTGATAATATAGCTATCACGGTTTTGACTTCCCATGGAACTTCCGCTATTTTCTCCGGAAATAAACCATGTTTTTTCTCCGGTACTTTCCTCCTGGTCAAGCTGTCCAAGATAGTTGAAACTGATTTTTGGAAGAGCATATTTTGTATAGCCTACAAGACTACCGTAACCAATTCCATTGTTTGGAATACTTCTCAACGATTCTTTAGTCAGAATAGCCGTGTCTTTTACATCATTACCTGTTTCCAGTAATAATGGATACATAGAAGTAAACCATCCTACAGTTTCTGTAATATCAAGATTATTAAAAACATCTTCACGACCATGCCCTTCAAGAAGGACAGCATGTCGGGATTCTCCCGTAAGATCTGAAAGAGCAGAAGCAAGGGCTGACAATAGCAAATCATTAATCTGTGTATGATAGACGTGATGTACTTCTCTGATTAATTTCTCTGTATATCCATGATCCAACATAAGATTGGCAAAATGATATTCAGAAGAAGATAATTCTGCCAGGGCATCATTAGTCTGTCCCACAGTATCCACCGTGTGATTCCAATACGTAAGTTCCTTTTCTCTGGATTCCGGGTTATCCTGTTTATATCCTTTTATGGCATCAATCCACTGGCGGTAACTACTTCCTTTCAAAGGAGTTTCCACTGTATTTCCTTTCTCAAGAGTCTGATACAAATTCTTCAGATCTTCGGTAATAATTCTCCAGCTTACCGCATCAATAATCAGGTGATGAAGAGCAAAGAAAATTCTTGCACTTCCGTCTTCATAGCCCTTAATATATCCTATCTGGAATAATGGTCCTTTTTCTATATTAAATTGTGCCTGCCATTCCGTCAATATTCCCGGAAGATCTTCTGATGGGAGTCCTGATACATCCAGATACTTGATAGCTGATATTGTTTCTATTCCATACTGCTGGGTGTAAGTTCCATTTTCTTTCGGATAATAAATCCTGAATGCATCATGTCTTTCAATGAGCAATCTCACACTCTCTTCCAGTAATTCTGTACTTAACTCAGGAACTTTAATCAAGAAGGACTGATTCCAATGGTTAAGGTCTCCTACATATCCCTGTTCTACCAAATCAAAGAACCATTCCTGGATAGGAAGGAAAGATAATTCTCCTGTCAACGTCCCCTGCTCTGTCAGAATATGGGTCTGCTCTTCTTTTTCTTTGATCTCAATCAGCTCAGAAAGCTTCAATACGGATCTTGAAGTAAAGACATCTTTAACACTTACTCTTATATCCAGACGTTGCCGTATTCTGCTGACAAGCTGTATACTGATGATACTATCTCCTCCTAATCTGAAGAAATCGTCATTGATTCCAATTGTTCCTGCATCCAGACCCAGAACTTCTCCATAGATCTGACACAGTCTTTCCTGCAACTCATTCTCGGGTGCCGTATATTCTCTGCCCCCCGTAAACTCAGGCTCAGGCAGTTGCCTCCTATCCAGTTTTCCATTAATCGTTAATGGTAAAGAGGTTAAATGGACAAACGCAGCAGGAACCATATATTCCGGTAAAGCTTCCGATAAGAAAGACGTAAGATGACCGGTGTCTATAGAAGTGTCTGATACATAATATCCTACAAGGTATTTCATCCCCGCTTTGTTTTCTTTAGCCAACACTACGGATTGTCTTACTTCAGCATATTCCTGAAGTCTGTTTTCGATTTCTCCTAATTCTATCCTGTAACCTCGGATCTTGACCTGGAAGTCATTTCTGCCAATGTATTCTAATTCCCCATCGGAAAGATAGCGGACAAGGTCTCCCGTTTTATACAGGATTCCGTTCTTGCCTGAAGCTTTCTCTTCCAAAGTCTGGAAAGGGTTCGCAATGAAACGTTCGGCTGTTAATTCTGCTCTGTTTAAGTAGCCTCGGGCAATTCCGGCTCCTCCCACATACAGTTCTCCTACAGCTCCGATAGGAACTGCCCGAAGATGATTATCCAAAATATACATCCCCTGATCCGGAATATTCTCTCCGATCAGAGATGCTCTGTCTAAATCTTCTACACTCAGTTTCTTGTAGGTTACATGGACCGTAGTCTCTGTAATACCATACATGTTAATCAGCGTTGGTGCGGAACGGTAACGTTCATACCAAGGTTTTAAGGAGGCCAGGTTTAAGGCTTCGCCTCCGAATATAACATAGCGAAGGCTGCTTAGATCTTCTGCACGCTGAAGAGCGGTATCGATAAACTGATAGAAAGCGGTTGGTGTCTGGTTGAGCACCGTAAGACCTTCTTTCAGACATAAACTGAAGAATAAATTTGTGTCTTTGGTCTGTTCTGAGGACGGTACCAATAGTTTTCCACCATAGAAAAAGGCGCCCCAGATTTCCCATACACTAAAGTCAAACACATACGAATGGAATAAACTCCATACATCCTGGTCATTGAAATGATACCAGTGATCGGTAGCGCTAAACAAACGTGCTACATTTCGGTGAATCTGCATTACGCCTTTTGGCATTCCTGTCGTTCCACTCGTATAGATCACATAGGCAAGGTGGTCAGGACCTACCTCGGTAACAGGATTGGAAACACTGCTCTCAGCAAGGGTTCTTTCCAGTTCTGCATCATTCAGCACAAGTACTGAGGTAGCAATTCCACTGCAGGCTTCCTGAACTGTTGATGCTGCAATGCTATGAGCCAGCACTATTTTCGCCCCGGTATCTTCCAGAATATGACGGATTCGCTCTACAGGATATGATGGATCCATAGGAACATACGCTCCGCCGGCTTTTAAAACTCCCAGAATAGCCGTCAGCATATCCGCTGAACGTTCTAAACACAATGGAACAAGGTC
>NZ_FWXM01000002.1:283761-957357 GCF_900176315.1 Chryseobacterium sp. YR221 | reverse complement strand
TATCGAATTAAAACAGGTAGCAGATGTTATCTATTAGGAAGCAGGGAAAACCTGCAACCTTTTACCTATAACCTGCAACCTTATATACCTTATTTAGGGTGGTTTTAGCGGTGGGGCTCACCTGTTCCCATTCCGAACACAGAAGTTAAGCCCACCAGCGCCGATGGTACTGCTAACGCGGGAGAGTAGGCCGCCGCCAGTTTTTATTTTATTTTTAAAAAATCCTTTATCGCAAGATAGAGGATTTTTTTTTTGCTTTATACTCAACTCAGATGATAGGTGATAGGTGATAGCACTGTCAACCCTCAACCCTTAACTCATTATTCATTAGAACATATATTGAAATCTCAATACTGAGATCCCTACGGGATGACAAGGGAGGTGGAGTATGATAGTAGCGGATTAAATTCCTGAAGAGTTTTTATTTTATATATACAAAGAACTATTTATCCAGAATACAATCTCTAGTATTCAATACTTATAAGAATCTTTAGATATTTTCCTAGACTCCTCATTTATTATTT
This sequence comes from Chryseobacterium sp. YR221, assembly GCF_900176315.1. Classification (NCBI taxonomy): domain Bacteria; kingdom Pseudomonadati; phylum Bacteroidota; class Flavobacteriia; order Flavobacteriales; family Weeksellaceae; genus Chryseobacterium; species Chryseobacterium sp. YR221. The sequence continues at coordinate 956,833 of NZ_FWXM01000002.1, read as the reverse complement.
CTAGGACTCACTTTATTATTCAATAGAAATGGGCTTTAGCCCATTTACAAAAAACGATTCTCCAATAGGGCTTTAGCCCAAACTCAAGAATGGCAATGTACGCAAGATAATTATACGGGCTTATGTTTGGGCTAAAGCCGATGGATTGTTTTTGTATTTTTATAAGAACGGGCTAAAGCCCGTCCCTATTGAATATCCATATCCCGGATAAACTAATTTTTCCAATCAAGAGTCAATCATTGACCATTTGCTATTTATACTTATAACTCATCACTCCTCATTTATTATTTCTGGGACTCATTTCATTATTCAATAGAAATGGGCTTTAGCCCATTTACAAAAAACGATTTTCCAATAGGGCTTTAGCCCAAACTTAAGAATGGCAACGTACGCAAGATAATTATACTGGCTTATGTTTGGGCTAAAGCCGATGGATTGTTTTTGTATTTTTATGAGAACGGGCTAAAGCCCGTCCCTATTGAATACCCGTATCCTGGATAAGCTGACTTTACAATCAGGAGTCAATCATTGACTGTTTGTTATTTATCACTCTTAACTCTTAACTCATCATTCCAATTATCAATAAATAGGTTTCTATTTTTTAGATAACTCTAATTTTCTTTTCTTTTTTTAATTTCTTAATTTTCTATAGTTCTCAAACGTTTTTTGCATTTATAAATGTTCAATTTTCCCTTATGTATACCAGGAAATCATTAGCTTTTATTTAGATAACTCCCATTAAATCAATGTTATTTTCATGTATATTATTTAATTTTTAATGGTGTACTATTAAATACTGTTAAAATATTATATTTGTTCAAATCATTATGTATTATATGAATAGAACAATATTTAAGATAGGACTTCTCCCGTCTGTATTTTTTTGCTTTAATGGGTTGTATGCACAGAATACTGACTCAACTAAAGCTTCGAAAATTGATGAGATCGTTGTAACAGCTTATGGTGTTAAAAAGGAGAAGAAAGCTTTGGGATATTCTTTTCAGGATGTGAAAGGACAGACCCTTGTTGATGCTAAAGAAACAAATGTTACCAATGCTTTGGTAGGAAAGGTTTCTGGACTACAAGTCATAAAAGCCGGTTTTGGACCTGCATCTTCTTCAAGAATAAACCTCAGGGGATTTAATTCATTTAAAGGCGATAATCAACCTCTTATTGTGGTGGACGGGGTTCCTTTAAGTAATAGCCTGGGCTCCAAACCCCGGAAAAACGACGGGAACTATAATAATGATTTCTGGAATCCGGATCTGGATATGGGAAATGGACTAAGCGATATTAATGCTGATGACATAGAAAGTATTTCTGTTCTTAAAGGAGGTGCAGCTTCTGCATTGTACGGTTCAAGGGGAGGTAACGGTGTTATCTTGATAACAACAAAAACGGGTAAGAAAAAAGGAGGACTTGGAATTACCTATTCTACAAGCTTAGGTTTTGAAACTCTTTTTATGAAACCTGATATGCAGAAAAGTTTTGGTCTGGGACTTACCGGTATACCAAATCCTGCTAATAGTGATAATACATCTTCTTGGGGGCCTAGTTTTGAAACATCAGGAGCGAAAAGATATGATAATTTAAAGAATTTTTTCAAAACCGGGATCAATTCACAGCATACTTTAAGCTTTCAGGAAAATTTGGGCGAAGGGACCAGCTTATATACCTCAGCTAATTATTTAAATGATAACAGCCAGATTCCTAATTCAAAATATGAGAGGTTTAATTTTATGGCTAAAATGAATTCAACTTTTGGAGCTAATAAAAGATGGACTTCTGAGATGAAGGCGCAATATATCAGTACAAAAGCTAAAAATAGACCTTCAGGAGGACAGGGAGATGGTAATTATTATCCTACTATACTTCTTATGCCTCAGGATATTGATATAAGGAGCTATCGTGAAGGGCAAACTCAAAATGAAGTAACATCTCGCTGGATTACCCCTAATGGAATTAATCCATATTGGACGGCTTATAATGCTCTTAATGCTGACAAGAAAGACCGGTTTTTATTAAACGGTTATCTTAAATACCAGTTCAATGACTGGTTGAGTGCAGATGTTAGACTAGGTACGGATTTTTATTCTTTGAATTCTGATGCAAGAGTGTGGACAGGATCTTCACGTAAAAATTCTTATGCAACAAATGAAGAGAAGTTTTATGAAAACAATTATATAACAAGTCTTACTGCTAAGAAAGATAATTTATTCGGAAAATGGGGTGGATCAGTGTCCGTATATGGGCAAATGATGGAAAGCAGAACAAAGGCAATGTACTTTGCGACTCAAAATCTTATTCTTCCCAATGTATTTAGCGTAAGTAATACAAGTGATCTTGCTGCTATAGCTAATAATGAGGTTGATTTTTGGAAAAAGATTAACTCCGTATTTGCAGCAGCGGAAATCAATTATGATGGATACTGGTTCATTAATGCGACTGCAAGAAATGATTGGTCTTCCACTTTAAATCTTGAAAACAGATCCTATTTTTATCCTTCTATAAGTACATCTTTAGTGTTAACAGAAATGTTGAACAAAATGAATGGTACAACTTCAAAGGTATTGACATTTGCTAAATTACGTGCAGCGTATGCCGTAACAGGTAACTCTCTTAATCCTTATGAATTATATAATGATTATGTACCTTCCACAGATCCCACAGGACATATCATATTGAGTAGAAAAAAGATTCTTTATAATGCCAATCTGCAAGCTGAGAAATTGAAAACTTTTGAAGTTGGTTTAGATCTTAAATTCTTTAATAGAGTATCATTAGATGTAAGTTATTTTAATAATAACGCTACAAAACAATTGATTGATTTACCAATGAACCCTCTTTCTGGCTATGAAAAAATGAAGATAAGCTCAGGAGGTCTTCATAACAGAGGGATCGAGGTGGTTGCCAATTCAGACATCTTTAAAAATGAAAATTTTGTATGGAACATAAATGCCAATTTTTCTAAGCTGAAAAGTGTGATTGATGAGATTAATGATCAGGTATCCATATATCCTTTAGGTGGTTTTGATAATGCTGGATTCTTTGCACAAGTTGGAAAACCGTATGGCGCCATTTACGGAACGAAATTTTTAAGAGTGGAGGACACTAATAGTCCTTACTTTGGAAAGCTCATTGTAGGTGAAAATGGATTGCCTCAAGCAGCACCGGATCCGGCTTATCTGGGGGATCAAAATCCTAGAGCTTTGTTTGGGTTTACCAATAGTTTTGTATATAAAAACATTGGACTTTCTTTTCTGATTGATGGACGAATTGGAGGGAAATTTTTCTCTTCAACTCAGGTGGCACTTCAAAGAGCAGGGCTTGCCGCTGATACTGCTCCGGGTGGAAGACGTGACAATTTCGTAGTTGATGCCGTAGTAGCACAAGCTGGTGGTGGGTATACAAATAATACAAAGGAAGTGACACAACAGGATTATTGGGCTGCTGTTACAACCGGTAATCTTGGAATCACAGAGCAAAATATTTATGATGCTACCAATATCAGGTTAAGAAATATTCAGGTCTCTTATAGTTTCCCGAAAAGTATTTTTCAGAAATTAGCTTTACAAAGCGCTAAAGTCTCGTTCACGGCGAATAATGTATGGATGATATACAGCAAAGCAAAAGGAATAGATCCGGAATCTGTATTTGCCATCAATTCGAATGCTGTAGGATTTGAAAATATGGCATTTCCTACTACGCGATCTTATCTGTTCACTATTACATTAGGCTTTTAACTTTCAAAATTAACATCATGAAAAAATATATTTTATCTTTAATAACATTGGCTGCATGTTGTACTGCATGTAATGATTTTGAAGACATTAATAAAGATCCATATTCTGTTGATATCAGTAAATCTGAACCGGAATATTTTCTAAATAACTCCATTTTAGGAGCGCAGCAGGATCCCAATATTGCAGAACGTGTTTTTGTTCTTTATTGGAAAACTGCAGCGAGACAACATCTGACTACAGGAATCGCCGGAGGATCATATGACGATTCCTGGACTTCTGAATATTGGAAATATATTTCCGAATGGCAGAACAATGTGAATGCGGCCATTCAGATTGCCAATGAAAAAAAGGCTAATGGACAGAATAAACCCTATTATGACAATATCATTCAAATGTCGAGAATTTGGAGAGCTTACTTAATGAGTGAATTTTCTGATAATTTTGGACCACAGCCTATCCAAGCATTTCAGGGAGTAAATCCAACTTTTAATTCTGAAAAGGATGTTTACTATTTTATTTTGGATGAACTGAAAGATGCTGTAGCTAAAATGGATACCAATCAAGGTGTTCCAAATAATCCCAATGCCTATGATATGGTATATGGTTTTAATTGGAGTAAATGGGTAAAATATGCCAATTCTATGAGAATGAGAATTGCCATGAGAATTGCCGAAGTAGATCCTGCAAAAGCAAAAGCTGAGTTTGAAGCAGCAGCTAATTCAAACATGATTATCGTTACAAGTACAGATAATTTTACCGTAGCAGAAAAAACAGGATGGGATCCTTTGTCAGGGGTAATGTCAAGAGAATGGAATTCCCAAATCTTATCAGCGACGCTCAATAATATGTATATTGGATTAGGAGGAATTAATTCTACGGATCAGCTACCTTCAGCCCAACATACTGCTGTGAAAGCCCCTGATTATGTGGGAATAAAATATGATCAGCAGTTTACGACAATGACAAATGATCCTAGTGCCGGATATTGGCTGGATGGGCTCCCTAATAAAATTGACCCAAGAGCTTATAAAACATTCTATATTCCGGGTGATTTGACAAGTCCTGTTTATTCTCTTTATCCAACCTACACTAACCAGGCTACCACCAATTATGGTGATCTTACTTTTGCAGATAATTCTAAAATCACAATCAATACTGTGAATACCTGGAATGCTTATACCATTGGAAATTGGGGGGTAAAAGGACAGCGAAATGCATTAAGAAATGTCGTGGGATGTATGCCTGCATTAGGTAAGCAATACAGAGAAAGTAAAAACTCCAGGATATTTTTTGCAAGCTGGGAAACGTATTTCCTTATGGCAGAAGCTGCCTTAAAAGGATGGTCTGTTCCAATGAGTGACGAAGCTGCTTATAATAAAGGAATACAGGACAGTTTTACTTATAATGGAGTATCACAATTCTATGGACAGTATATTGCTTCCACAGATTACAACCGTGACGGAACTTCTGTTTCTTATACTCATATAACAGAACCCGGAGCGAGTCATAGCATGAAATATAAAGATCCTGCAACGGGTAATCTGGTTTCTGTTGATATTAAATATCCTGTGAATACTATTTACAAAAACGGATCAGTTAAAAATGATAAGCTAACGAAGATCATCACACAAAAATATTTAGCCAATACACCTTGGCTTCCGCTAGAAGCCTGGAATGATCAGAGAAGATTAGGATTGCCATTCTTTGAAAATCCGGCCGTGGAAACCCCATTGGTGAATTTACCTAATTTAAATTCAGGAAACTATATGACTAATTCTATTCAGAATTTCCCACAGAGATTAAGATATCCTAGTACATTCAGAAATACTGACCAAACCGGCTATGATAAAGCAGTGCAGTTGCTTGGAGGAGCTGATGCTGTTTTAACACCTCTCTGGTGGGCAAAGCATTAATAAAAAATTATATACAAAAAAGTCCTTTATCATTTGATGAAGGACTTTTTTATATGGATCTCATGATAAGTATAGGGTTTAATCATCAGAATGTATAGTACTCACTTTCTACAGGTGTTATTAAAAGACTGGTTTAAAAAAATTAATTTGGACCTATGGTAAAAACTACTTGTGCACTATATGCTTTAGCAGGAATGACTACAGAAACACCACTTATCTGAAACTGTACATTAATTGCTGAGAAATTGACACTGTTACCAAGTCCTAAAACTCCGGTAAAGTTTATTGTAAAAAATGATGTATCCGTTGTTGGGGGGATTTCCAGATAAGTAGTTCCTCCGTTGATCGTTGCAGTGCAAAGAATACAAAGTCCATTAATAACAGTACTTCCTCCGCTTCTTCTTGTGTAAAGATGCAGCGCACTGTTCCAGGAAACAGGATTATAATGCATACTGACCTTGGCGGCCCCACTTGAAAGAAGATTTAAGAAAGATCCCGGTAGAAATCCGGATAATGTTGTGATGTTAGTGGCACTCTCATAAGTTCCGGCATAATTATTTCCTGCTTCAGTAATAGAAGGTACGCTTACGGTCCAGCCACTTCCACTGGCATTTATGGTTTGCGCACTCAGGTAACTGCTCATTGTGAAAGCAATAAGGTATATATATTTTTGTAAGCGTATTTCTCTGAGAAAGCGACTCTTGATTTTCATTTTTCAATTTTTATTCAGTGATGGTATAAACAATGGTAACCGTCGTATTGGCCTGTGGCAGTAAAAGAGCATAATTACCCGTAACTAATGAAATGGTAAGCCTATGACCGTTGTTTGCCCCATTTCCCGTGTAAGCACCTCCAATACCACTAATAATGGTAACAGGTGTGACCGTAAGAGTAACCTGGCCTGAAGAAGTTCCCAATGTTCCTCCTCCTGCTCCGGAAGCAGCAGCAGCCTGTAGTCTTATATTGACACCATCAATCACTTTACTTACAGATGCTGTAATTTTTCTGGTAAGTCCTCCGGGAGCAATAGCAGAAGTATAATTGATCCATTTTGATGTATTGGGAGTCGGATTGCCCAGAGCATTTCCAGCCTCGGTAGGGGCTGTGAAATTCAACGTAAAATTTCCTGTAGGTTCAACATCCATTAACGTTACTACAGGTAAAGTTAGGGTAACAGTACTGGTAGCGGTCTGGGAATACACTGAACCGGAGAGAATAAAGAATGTTATTAATGCTATGGAACGGATCATCATCATTTCTTCTTTTTTATTTCATTATAACCTACTTTTAAGGACTCCTGCTGATACTTGATTTCTATCTGCTGTTTGACAACGTGAATGCTTAGCTTTTTTGTTTCAGAAGGTTTTAAAGTAAACTGGAATTTATTGGTTGAAATTTTATAACGCTTATCAAGACCGTTTCGATACACTTTCACTGTCCAGTCACCCGGGCGGAGATAAGTAAAGTCAAAATCCTCACCTATAAAACAGATTTTGCGGTAGGTCTGATCATTGCTGATCGCTTCTATAATGATACTTTCCTTTTTCTTCTTATCTTTTTTAGCTAACCATTCAGAAATACCTGTCTGGTCTTTGTCCGCTGTTTCTACAAACTGAATATGACCCTGTACACTAGCTGCTGTAGTTAATCCGAAATTAAAGATATTTTCTTTATTAATAAGCGAAAGTGCTGCTGGAAATGCCAACGTAGGGATATCATTAATTTCTGTGGTGGAACGGTCTATTTCCAGGAAATAATTACCGGGAATCACATTTTTAAATAAGTAGTTTCCCTCTTTATCCGTAATTGATAAATAGCTTCCAAGCATTAATCTTATCCCCTCTGTCTTTTTTATCCCCAGATTACTGATATTTCCGGATAAAGTAATGTATTCGGCGGTTTTTTGCACCGGAATATTAGGACGCCAGGTATAACGCATTGAAAATATAAAATCTTTATTTCCTATTTCTCCCCTTTGCAGTGAATATCTTCCCGAAAGGTCAACCTCATGGCCGGAAAATAACTGCTGATGGAACAGAAGCTCAAATAAATTTCTGTCTTTGAAATATTCTTCAGGCATATAATTGTTCTGGTAAAAAAGACTTAGGCTGGTTTTATCAGAAAACTGGCTGAAGATTCTGGCACCGTAATAAAAGATCTTTTGATTTTGTAGCTGATACCTTGAAGTGATAGCATAGCTTCCAAATAGATTAAAAGATGTTTTGAATTTTTGAAATGAGAAATTGGCAGAGTAAAAACTGGAATCCCCATTCAACCCTGTCAGATAATTATCCGTTTTACCAAACTGCCCCTCAAGATTCATCTGAAATATGCCAATCTGCTGATTGATACTTACCTTGAAGTATCGCTCATAATAGTCAAACTGTCTGGGTTCCAAACGATCCTGATAGGTTTGATATCCGTTATTAAGCACAATGAAACCAGTAGGAAGATATTTATATTGCACTCCATATTGGAAGTATTTTCTGTAAGGTGCAGCCAGTAGCAAGGTATCTCGCTGAAAATTTTTGGCATCCTGCATATAATTAACGAAAACACTTAACTTTTTGGAAATATTATAATAAATGTTGCCGTTAAAGGTATCGGTATTTGTAAAATACCCTGCAAAGTCCGGGCTTGCTTTGATATACATTATATTTCCGTTGAACCTTTCAAAAATAGCTTCAGCCTGTAGCATATAAGCTGTTCCGTCTGTTTTTTTGGTGGTACTGTAGGCAAATTCTCCGGAAAGGTTAATGTTTCTTGAAATCTTGAATTTTCCCTTAGCATAAGGAAGATGAGCGTCAGAGTCTAATTTTACATTACTGTAATTGATTTCCCCTTCTCTTGGAGTTTTATAAAGATATCCTACATACAGTTCTGATTCTTTTCGGATCCTGAAGGCTGAATAGATATTAAACTCATCTTTAATATCTCTGAAAAACCGGGGATGATTATAGAAACCACCCAGACTTACTTTATTCAAGTCATATCGGATTTCCGCTCCGCGGCCATATCTTGCAAACTCCGTTAAATAGGATGAAGCATAAGTTTTATCACCAAGGTGAACAAAAAAGTTATCCCGTTTATAGTTTACAAAATATTCTTCATATTGGGTGAATGTATTAAATTCTATAGGATTGTGTGTGACGGCACGAAACTCAATCTGGTTTTTATTTTCTTTATCCAGAGTTCCCTTACCATAAATCTCTCCCTGGAAACCGTCATTGTAAACACCCATATTCTGCATTCCGATAAAGGATAGGGAGGCAGACACAGGAAGTCTGTGGTAAATGTCGTTTTCTGTGGGCTTTACAGCGATAACCTGAGTACTTACATAGATACTTTGATTTTCCTTGGGATTCCCTTTTGGATAGACTGACAGATTCAGGTTTTGAAACTCATTTTGCCGGAGTTCCGGATTAGTTACTTTGTGGATACTAATGATCTTCGACTCATTGGGACTTAAGACCAGTAATGCATCATGATCAAGAATGGCATTTTTGCTTTCCAGAATGATATCTTCAGTTACATTTCCATTATTTTTTAAAAGGAAAGAAGAACGGATGGTTTCCCCGGCCCTTATAAATTCGGGAGAATCTAATCCGGTCACAGATAGCTTTCTGTTCCCGGAAACCACAATTTTTGAGGATTTTACAAAGGATATTCCAGTATGACGGTCTGTAATATATAATGTTACTGAATAGAAACCTTGGGAGGTTTCTGCTGCAATACGTAAAGGAACAAGATATACTGAAGTTTCATGAGGAGCAATCTGGAATTCTCCCTTTTCTAAAATTGGGGTAATAAGTGGATTTGAAACAGTAGTTGAAATGTCATAGGTTTTGTTCTCATCCGAGTTATTTTCTAATGTAAAGGGAATAGACGTAGACATTCCCGGCATTAGGCTATCTTTTTTACTGATCAATCGTTCTGACTGTTTCTGAGAAAAAATAAATACCGGGAAAAAGAGTAGGGTAATAAATAATGTCCAAGTTCTAATCATTTTTTACTTCTAAATCCACATTGAGTGCAAAAGCATTCTCTTCCTCGTCTGTGGCCATTATCATAGCACGGTATTTATCCGGTGGTATTTTACTGATATCGATGTAAAATGTTTTAGAGGTAGAAGGGAGTAACCCCATTGTTAAACTTGCATAGGTTCCCAATTTTTCTCCTGTTTTACGGTTATAGATTTCAATAGAGGCTGTTGGTTTACAGTAAAGGTTTCCTTTATTGGCTATGGCAATTTTTGCGGTTTGCTTTCCATCTTCTTTTTCTACTTTCACACTTTCAAACTTAAGGTCCGGTTTGGCCTTTTCTGTTTCATAGTCTGTGATGACCTGAATAGCATACCGTATTACAGAGGTGATATTCACTCCGGGTTTATTATCACTGGGCTTTATATCATCCACGGGTTCTACGATCACTACACTCCAGTAACTACCCGGATCTACCACCTGATCAGGAACCGTGATTTCATAAAATACCTCTGTTTTTTCTTTCCCTTTCAGCGTGATTAGATTTGTATTCAGTTTAATCCAGTCACCATTAGTCCTTTTATTGGTATGTAATGCTGTATAATGGGTAGTCCCATCGGCATTGTAGGCGAAGTCCTGCAAAAATAATTTTACACTTTGAGCCGTATTTCCAGTATTTTCGATACCTATTTTCCCTTTGTAAACTTTTCCGTTTTCTATTTTATAAGAATGCGTAAGCCCGTTGAGAATCACAATGCCGGCATGTAAAAAGCTAAACTGCAAAATCAGGGTGATCAAAAGAAGAATACGCTTTATCATTATATAAAGTTTGGATTAAATCATTAAATAATACAAAACCAGGAAGAAACTGACAGGCAATTTCTTCTTGTTTTTGAAATACAGAATTGAATTTTATTTAAATTCTAGTTGTCTGATATCGTGTAAGTAACGGTAGCTTGTGTAGTGGCTGTTGCCTGTAAATCTGCATAAGCTGCGACTCCCCCAGGCCCGCTTCCTGCAGCAAGAGCATAGGTAAGATTATGTCCGTTATTGGCACCATTACCTGTGTAGGCACTTCCAATACCAGAAATAATAGTTTGGTCAGCTGCACTTAATGTTAATAATCCTGCAGATAGTCCTAATGTTCCTGCCCCGGATCCGGTAGCTGCAGCTGCAGTTACATGAATATCTACGCCAGGAATGATGGTATTAAGGCTTACAGTTACGTTACGTGTAGGATCAGCAACAGATTTGATAGAAGAATAATTAAGCCAAAGCGTAGTGTTGGCAGTACTTGGAATAATAGGATTTCCGGCTTCAGTAGGAGCTGTGAATCCCAGTGTAAGGTTTTTAGTAGCAGCAGGTTCAATGTCAACCAGGGCAACTTCAGGAATTGAAATGGTGATCGTATGACTATCAGTATTGGTATCTTGTGCACTGATAGTAGTAGATACAGCAATTGCTAATAAAGACATTGCCATTGTTAATTTTAATTTTTTCATGATGTAAATAATTAGTTGAGTGAAATTAATAAAATTCAACATACTATGAAAAAAATATACATGTTTTTTTATATTATTACATACCACATCTTAATATTTGAATATGATTGAGAAATAATAAAGAATTTGTGAGGCGTAATATGAAAAAAATCCTGTACGTTTTGTACAGGATTTTTGTGAAATTATTGAGAATATTTTAAGCCCAATGGGGATCTGAGATCGAAACTTTTCCGGTTTCTGTTCTTCCTGCAAAATGCCAGCTATAATCTTCCAAGGTTACTTTTAGATCATACCAGCCTTTGTTTTTACTGAGATCGATCAGTATTTTTTCTTCAGGTTGATGCAGGGATATAGTTTTCTTATTTTTCTCATACAGGTCTTCTAAATGTATCGAAATATTTCTTTTTTGATTATTTCTGAAAATCAGCTCTACCTGATTCTTGGGAGTTTGATTGATGAGCATAACCTCTATTTCCGGGCTGGAATTTCCTTTAAATTTTCTGAAAAATCCGTTAGGACCGAAAACTTCATAATCATAAATAGCAGCACCTACAGGATGCGACAGTTCCTGTTTGGCATATAAAGCATAGGAGAAATGATAATCTGTACTGTTGAATTGGGTTCTGTCATACAAAAGCAAAGGGACACCATTGTCTTTTAAATTGGACATCCTGATCTTTCCTCCTTCCAGATTAACATGGAATTGGTAAGGAAGAGGATTGGATGGTTTAGTTCCTCTTTCCTGAATATGCAGAAGAGTATTATGGAGTTCTTTTTCAAAATACCATTTCAAATCAGGAACTGGTTTGTTTTTGGCTGCATTAATGGTTTTTGCAAAATCTTTTTGATTCAGATAGTCCATTTGAGGAGCTTTTACATTCGGAGAGTTAAAAGCAGAAGTAAGATCTCCACAAACAGCTCTTCTCCAGTCACTGATATTGTCCACATGAACATCTTTCTTAAATTTTTTCTTGATAAAATTTTCAAGAAACTGCAGTACAGAAGTATGATCCGACACTTCTGAATTCACAAAACCTCCCTTTGTCCATGGCGAAGCAATGATCATGGGAACTCTATATCCCAGACCTACGGTACCTTCAATTCTTTCATGGTCCTGTAATGGGAGCTTAGACATATATTCCTGAGATTTGTCCACATATTCCACTCCTTCTTTTCCATTCATATCAACCGGTTGACTCGGATTTATGGGTGGCGCAAAAGGAAGGACGTGGTCGAAATATCCGTCGTTTTCATCGTAATTGATGATGAATATGGTCTTTTTCCAGGTTTCAGGATCTTTGGTCAGAATATTTAAAACCTCAGAAATATACCATGCCCCATACCATGGAGATCCCGGATGATCGGAAAAATGTTCAGGGGCTACCAGCCATGAGACCAAGGGAAGTTTTTTCTCCTCTACATCCTTTCGGAACTGGAACAGGACATCACTTTTTGGAACGACTAATCTTTCTCCGTTTTCGTCTTTTCCAATTTCCAGATTCCAGAAATCAGGATCATTAGAATTGGTGGTAAATGCTTTTTCGTGAAGATTTTTTTCCTTTTGGGAAAGCTTTGAATAATTATCAGGATGATATTTTACCTGATCTTCCTGCAATTCAGTAATGATAGCTTCAAGTCTTATTTTCTGATCGGGATTTTTTTCAATCTCTTTTTTCAGATAGCTGATGATATTGGGAATATTTTGAAAATATCCCTTTGAGAATTTAACATTAAAATTTGAAAACCATTCAATAGGATTATCTGTGAAGTTACTTAGCCATGCTTCCTGCTCCCCGGACATTCCTTTTGGCAGGCTTATTTCATTCTGATAGATCCGCCATGAAACATTTTGTTCTTCTAAAATTTCGGGAAAACTTTTCCATTTGGCTTGCCTGGCCTTATCGTAATCAATATTGTCATTATAAACATTGGCTTTTACCTTACCATTTTGCTGTTCCCTAAGAGATCCCGACCAATGGAAGAGACGGTTGGGAGTAGTTCCGGTAAGTGAAGAACAGAAATACTGATCGAATATAGTAAATGCATCGGCTAGCTGATAATAAAACGGAAGATCTTCACGGTTGTAATATCCTAAAGTAAGCGGGATGTTTTTATAATCTTTATTTCCTGAGGCTTTGAACTGAAGCCATTGGTCATATTTTCTTTTGTTTAAGGCTTTTTGTTGATCAGACCATGAATGGGGTAGGGAGCTCATCCATGTGGATTTTGTATTTTTAAGATCCAGCCTGGCAGGAGCGGCATATTTTCCGTTGTTGTCCTTTTGAAAAAAAACAGACTGTCCGTCCTGTTTTACAAAAGCCCTTTGATCTAAAAATCCCCTTACTCCTTTAAGAGCACCAAAAGCATGATCAAAAGAACGGTTTTCCTGCATCAGGATGACAATATGTTCTGCATCATAAAAAGTAGACAGTGCTGCCGGTTCAATGGCTAAAGCTTTTAGGATAGAAGGATGAAGAACGCTTGAAGTTCCCAATCCGGCCAATAAAAGGCTCGATTTTTCTAAAAATTCTCTTCTGTTCATGTTCAATCGTAATAAGAAAGAAACCGCAAGTTAATAGGATTTTCCTGCGATTTCTTGTTGAATATAAAAATAATTAAAATCTTACTGAAGCCACCAAGGTTTGGAGTTAATATTATCATTTCCTCCATATTGTGCCGAAAGGGCAGACTTTAGATTAGAACTGTTGTAATTGTACTCAGACTGTGGATATCTGAACCTAAATGGAGCAGGAACTCCGGTCTTCAGAGGATAATTTGGATAACCTGTTCTCAGATAATCATAATACGAGGTCCATTGTGCCTGGTGGAACATGGTCATGTATTTTTGAGTGACAATTCTTTCCAGCTGATTCTGTAGAGGAGCTGCATCATCGTAAACTACCAATGGTGTTGCCAAATACTGATTCACATTGAACCCTGCAAAATACTGGTTAGGATTTTTTACATAGGTCTGGTAAAAACTGAAACTTGCTTTAATGGCATTGTCATAATGTGTTTTTGCCGATCCGGAAATCCAGCCTCTTGCCGTAGCTTCGGCCAGAATAAACTCTTGTTCAGAATAGCTTAAAACTGATGATGGTTCATTGGTAGGATCTTTATAAAAACGGTCATTTACCTTAGAAATATTTTTTGCTGTGATTAATGCTGCATTATCAGAATAAGAAGAGGTAGGATCTCCTCCGTTATATCCTGTGAAATCAGTAATTGCTTTTCCTGCTTCTTTTGCACCGGTAGTCTGAGCTGCGAATGTAAACAAACGTGGATCCTGTCTGGTCTTGAACATATTGATAAAATAATCAGCCATGTATAAACTAGATCCGTAACCACTGTTATTAAACATAGTGTACCGGCTGTCCGCAGCATCTGCAAACTTAAGTTCACCATTATCGGCAATGGAGGTCATCAAAGGCTGGCTTCCTGTAATAGAAGCAAACTCTGTGGCGATATTGTAGTTTCCAACCGTGCTTTTTTTAGACATTGTGATGAGTATTTTCAGACGGAAAGCATTGATCAGCTTTTTCCATTTGGCAGCATCTCCGTTATAGACAATATCACCTTCGATCTTATCATTGGAATTGATAAGGCTGCTGGCTTCTTTCAGTTCAGATAAAATTCCGGACATTACAGCTTCCTGGCTGTCATACTTGGGCTGGGTAATTCCAAATTCTCCTTTTATAGCTTCACTGTAAGGAATACTCCCAACCTTTAAACTTAAATTAAAGAAATAATAGGCTCTGTAGAACTTACCAATGGCCACATAATTTTTATTGTTGATTTTTTCAGCTTCCTGCATCATTTTTACCGTGTTCAAAAGCCCTTTTGTATAGACTTCGAAAGAGGTATCATTCCATTTCATATACTGGTAGGTGTTCTCGCCATCCGTTCCGATCATCATTCGGGAAGCATACATATTATCACCGTTTATCTGAAAAGCGTCTTTTGAAACATAGGTCAGAAGTACTTTGGGATCTACACTAGCCTTATCATTTGGATTCTCATTGATCGTATCAAGACTGGATTCACATGATACTAATGCCAAAGTTCCGGCAATAAGCAGCGATTTTAGAGTGAACCATTTCGCAGTGTTACCATTTTGCGATGCAGTTTTAGTGATACCATTTATATTATTTTTCATTGTATTCTGTACTTTAATTAAAATTTAAGATTAAATCCGATTCCAAACCATCTGCTTGAAGGATCCTGGATATCATTACTGATGTCGCCTTCTCTGCCTGTTTTGATCTGGAAGTCAGGATCGGAATAAAGGTTTTTAGATTTTTTCCACATCGCCAGATTATAAGCCGAAATGTTTGCGGTAAAGCTTTTGATTACTCCGTTCGGATTGAGTAACGATGAAAAATCATACTCAAGAACTACAGATCTTAGTTTGATAAAAGTTCTGTCAAAGACATTGGCAAATACATCACTTTCATCCTGGGTAACTCTTGCCTGATAAGGGTAATTTTGTGCCCAATCCTGGAAACTGATTGCTTTGGTATGAGGGGTGTAAAGTCCTGTAGTTGGATTATAATTCACTCCGTCCGGAACGAAGTAGTAAGTTCCCGGGTTGGCATATTCCTGATCTCTGTAAGCAGTAGAGTTAGGATGTTTTCCTCCCCACCACATTTTTTCCACTACCTGAGATCTCATTATCCCACCAATACTTCCGTCGATTCCAATATTTAAGGATATCTTTTTATATTTAAAGTTGTTATTAAATCCGAAAGTCCAGTCCGGGTTGAAGTGCCCTAAGTTGCTCGGTGCATTTGCTCTCGTTGGCATACCTGATTTTGCATCAAGGATAACTTTCCCGTCCGGAGATTTTTGCCAGGTATAATCATAGTAGCTGTCCATTCTTTCGCCAAGCTTGATATTGTTGTAGTTGGGCATATTATCATAAATGGAAGTCAGCTTTTGTTCATAAGTACTCCAGTTGATCAGTGATTTCCAAGTGAAATCCTTGGTTTTTACCGGAACTAATCCTAATGAAATTTCAAGTCCTTTTGTAGTATATTCATTCCCGTTGACATACTGAGAGGTAAAACCTGATGATTGGGCACTTGGAAACTTAAGGATATTATTATAATCCAGAGTTCTGAAATACGTGACATCCAAGCTAACCCTGTTTTTGAACAACCCTGCGCTTACTCCCAATTCATAAGACTTGGTTTGTTCAGGCTTTAAAGAGTTTTCAATATTCAGAATAGTAGGGTAATAGAAGGTAGGATTTCCATTAAAGGTAATTCCTTCGTTATTTGCATAATAGTTTCTGGTAGAATAAGGTTTAAAGTCATACGCTACTTTTGCCCATGATGCGGAAAGCTTTAAGAGATTAATCGCTTCAGGCATTTTGACAAGGTTGGAAATGACAGCACTAACGGAAGCTGACGGATAGAAATAAGATCTGTTAGCCTTAGGCAGCGTAGAAGACCAGTCATTACGCCCGGAAATATTGATGAAAAAGGCGTTATATAACCCAATATCAATGGTTGAATAGGCACTGTAAATCAGTTTTTCTTTAAGATAGGAGTAATATTTTATAGCCCCAATAGAGTTGTCAAGCGTATACAGTTCCGGAACTTTCAGTCCATCGGTAGATTTATTGTCTATATTATTTTTATAGTAGAATGTAGAACCTCCGGCATTGATGGTAAAATCAAAGTTTTCAGATATCTTTTTCTTATAAGTAGCCAATACATCATAGTTGAGGTTCCATGTTTTGGAATCATTAAGGATATACCCTCCACTTCTTGGAGCATCATAATTGAAATAAGAATAAGGACTTAATTTTTCCTGTTTATTGTGGTTTTCAACAATAGATATCTTGCCTTTTACAGAGAAATCTTTTGTAGCCTTATATTCCAGACCGGCCTGAGCATTGATGATATTGGTTCTGTTCTTATTCTTATAATATTCAGCTCCGAACCATGGGTTGTTGTACCATGCATAATTCCAGTTTGCCTGTGAAGTACCTTCTTTTCCAGGAACCCACATATGATTTTTCAGTGCATTTCCGTCAACATCACCACCCATCCAGATCAGAATGGTATACATATGTCCGCTTGGATTGTAGTCATAATTGGGGGTACTCGGTGTAAAGGTCTGGTTGAAATTAAATTTTGTATTGAAGATCAGCTTTTCCCCTAAGTGATTTTCCGAAGAAAAATTCACACCGTAACGCTGCAGATAAGAATTGGGAACCCGGTCATCATAATTAATGAAATTCCCCGAAAGTCTGTATATATCCTGATTGTTTTTATAGCTTATAGAGAAGTTATTATTGTTGATAACTGCCGGCTTCAGAAATGTATTTAAATTATCATGGTACTTCCAGTCGATGGGAACTCTTTCATATCTTGATTTATCATTGTACTGGGTTCCTGTCACGGCTCCATACCAAGGGACAATCTGCCCTGTTACTTTATCTCTTATAGGGCTGTTCCATTGTGCGATTTGAAGTCCGGGAGTGAATTTTGGACCCCAGATCATATCTCCGTCATTCACACCACCATCTGCTCCATCCCAGAATTCATACTTTCCATGGGATCCGTTTCCGTATTCAGTTTGGGTTTTCGGAAGATTGGTAAAGCCTCCGGTAATCATGGTGTTTTGTGAGAATTCTACAGAAAAGCCTTTCTTTTTAGTACTTTTAGTGGTAATAAGAACAGCTCCATACCTTCCTCTGGAACCATATAATGCAGAAGCGGTAGCTCCCTTCAGAACGTTGATGTTTTCAATATTGTTTGGATCCAGGTTTTGAAAAACTTCTTTTTCTACAATTACCCCGTCAATCACAAAAACCAGATTGGAGTTTCCTCTTAAAGTAAAATCCGGAGCCTGCTGCATTCCGGTAGGATTGGATACATTAAGACCGGCTACCTGACCGGAAAATAAATTTCCTATACTTGGTGTAGTAACCGTTTCAAACTGTTTGGTGCCTACTTCCTGGGTAGAATACCCAATCTTTTCCTTCTTCTTTGCAATCCCCAAAGCTGTGATAACAACACCTTCAAGTTGCTTTTCATTTACTTTTTTCAGGGTCACCGCATACTGTTTTTTTGAAGAAACTTCTATAGTGTATAAAGAAAAGTCCGGAGCATAAAATTCAAGAATATCTTTGGGATTAGCCGTGATGGTGAAATTACCAAGATCATCGGTTTTTGCCGTTTTACCGGTGTTTTTGTCAGTGATATTGACTCCGGAAACACTTGTTCCGTTTTCAGATTTTACATTTCCTGAAATATTAATTTCCTGAGCTGTAAAGTAAAGAGGAAGCAGAGAAATTGCAAAAGTAGCTAAAGTCTTCTTCATTTTTTTGAAGGCAAATATACCCTGACATTATTACCAGCATTTTAATATTATGTTAAATTAAAAATACGATTTTAATATTTTTTAACAATAATAATTAATAAAATGGTAAAATAAGAAGCAATATTTAGAAGATATTTTTCACTTTATTTTATTTATTAAGGAGTTCCGAAAATGAAGGAAAAAGGAATTTTTAGAATCTGCTCAGGATTCCCCAGTGAATTTTAATATCGTTGAACTTAAAGGGATTTCCAAATTCATTACCATTGGAAAGCTGGAAACTCATCAATCCTATCGGGATAAAGAAATTAAAACCAAGCCCGACACTGTAGAGTTTGGGCTTTACATTCAGTGATTTATTGTTGAGCTGTCCGTACTGTCCGAAGAGGTCAAAAAATGCCTGATTACCAATTAAGTACCGGTATTCTAAACCTCCATAATAGAAATAATCTGCTGCAAGGGAGTTCTCATTGAAACCCCGCATGGAATTCCAGCCTCCAAAACGGAATAATTCATTGGTGGAAAATTCCATTTTAGAATCCATCATCCGGCCTTCACCTTTTATATTAAGAAAATGATTTCCGGAAATATGGTAATTGTGCTCCCCATAAAAGTAGAACTGGTTTTGGGTCGCTTTGATGTTATCTTTTGTATAGGTTGTTGTTAAAAAATCATATCCTGCACTGATCTTTGTTTTATAAAGGAAAAGATCAATGTCAGTAGGCTCTGTCATCTCATACCAGATTCCTATCCCTCTTTTGTTATAATCCTTTCCCTGGGTATATAAAGAGTCGATAATACTTGAAGTTTCCAAAGTTCCACGCAGACCGACTTTATTCCGGTTATTGAGGTGGTAATAAAAGGCAGGAAGGAATTTAACATTGGCAAAAGTAGAATCCTGTCTGTAAATATTCACCTTTGTATTCAGTCCGATATTGGATTTGAAAAGATAAGGAATATCAACCTGGAGGTCAAAAGTCTGCCCTCTATCCGGATTTCTCTGCCAGTATAAGCTAATAGCTTCAAAACCATTGAACATATTTCTGAAGTTCACATTCATGGTTCCGTTTAAGGTAAACTTATTTGTTTTATCATTTCCAAAACCTATAACCCCGTCGAAAGTATTGGTTTTTTTCTTTTCCAGAAACAGGTAAATATTCGTAGAATCTTTGGTGAATAAAGTCTGAGGTTGGCGCTCTAATGTTACAAAAGGATGGCTCTGAAAACTTTTGTTGACAGCTATAAGGTTTTTATCATCATAGGTTTTTCCCTTGAATTCTTTTTCCAGATTTTTAATAAATCTTTTTGGAACCCTTTCATAACCTTTGACTACAAATCCGTCAATCGTTCTTTTATCATTTTTATTGATATCCAGTTCTATAACGGGAAATCCATTTTTTTTGCCTTTGTATTTTGATTTAATCCTGCTGAAGGAATAGCCGTCATCAATATATTTTTTGTTGATGCTTTTTTTAGTCGAATCTAAATTTTTGGTGAAGAAATCTTTCTGAACCTTTAGCTTCTGAACGATAGAATCGGAGAGGTCAACATATGTTTCGTTATAGTTCTTACCTTTGTCGAAAAAAATTTCAGTGCTGTCTCCTTTTATTTTTACCTCTTTCAGCTGCGTGAAGAAATAATTGTTCTGGGCCAGTGAATCCAGAAACTTTACAGCAGATGCCGAGTCTTTGACCTTTTTCTTAACCTTTGTTTCCGTGTCAATAAGCCAATAATGCTTTTTCTGCGCTTGGATAAAAACGCAGAACAGTACAAAAAATATTTTCAGAAATAACTTCAATTTTAGCTGGGCTTACATCATTAAGAATTATCTTGAGGTACAGACACAGTCACTCTGACTTTAGTAAATTAACAGGATAAGCGAAACTTATCCTCATTCTTAACAACTCAATATACCTTAATCGTTTAAAATATAAATAACTTTTTAATAACTGAAACTAGTCCAGTTTATTATATTTCTTCATTAAATTCTCATAAACTCCCTGGGGAAGAATCCATTTCAACGGAACTCCAATTTTCTGCCCGAATTTACCAAAATAATAATGAGCTTTCCATTTATTTTTTCCTAAAAGCTTTTCTATATATTCTGCGACTTCCACAGGTTCTGTTCCATCATTGACATGAGAGTTCATTAAAGCATATACCTTATCGAATACAGTTGCATAAGGCTCTGAAACCTGAGCCATCACCCTGTTCTCCGCAATATTGGTTTTGATATCACCCAAATGGAGAGAACAAACATCAATATTCCATGGATAAACTTCATACCTCATCGCTTCAGTTACTTTATCCAATGCCGATTTTGATGCCGAATAAAAACCACGGAAAGGAAGCCCCATTTCACTTCCGATACTGGAAACATTAATGATTTTTCCAAATTGATGCTCACGCATTTTCGGAAGAACAGCGCTCATCATCTGAACAGGGCCTGCCAGATTCAGACTGAATAATTTTAAAATATCCTCTTTGGTAGAATCTTCCACCGCGCCTACCATTCCCATTCCTGCATTATTGATCAGAACATCGATTCTTGTTTCTGATTTTAAAATTTCTGTAATAGTATTCTGAACAGCTGTATTATCGGTAACATCCGTTGGAATAGATGTGAAGTATTGACTTTCCGTATGTTTTCGGCTTAAACCATATACTTTGTTCCCTTTTTTACCAAAATATTCGGCCAATGCAAAACCAATTCCTGACGATGTTCCTGTGATGATAATGGTCATTTAATCTGTATGATTTAATTGTTCTTTTATTCCTTTTTAAACAGTCTGATGAGGTTCATTGTATCAGTATGCTTAAAGAAAGCTCTATTTTCAGCAAATGTAAAAAAAGAAAAGGGAAGTCTGTTATTTATTATATCTGAATATAAGATGATGGGGTATCTGTTGATTGATATTGTCCCGGAATGATTAAACTTAAACTAAAATTAATCTTAATGCTGTTCATAATATAAATGGAATGATTACTTTATTTGTTTATCTGTTTTGTAATCAGCGTGTTGTATTTTGTATGTGGTATGCGAATATCGGATTAAGCTAAAATTTCTTAATAAAAACATAAGGAAATCTTAATGCTGTCCGGGTCTGGGCTGGTCTAATTTTGCATCTAATTAAAAAGGATGTCATGAATGTATTTAAAGTCCCTGTTTCAGTTTCTTATCTGACGGGGAGGGTTTTACTTATTGGTGCGATATCGGTTTCACCGATGTTTCTTTCTCAAAAAAAAGACAGCTTAAAAGAAAAAGCCATTGATGAAGTTATTGTAGTAGGTTACGGAACACAGAAAAAAAGCAAAGTGTCCGGTGCTGTTACCGAAGCTTCATTAGATAAGCTTACTTCCAGATCTCTGTCAGGAGTAGGAGAGGTCCTTCAGGGGAAAGCTCCCGGAGTAACGGTAGTGAATGAAGGAGGTGATCCTAATGGTTCTCCCAAAGTAAATATCCGTGGTTTAGGTGGTATTAACGGAGAAACTCCTCTTTACGTGGTAGACGGAGTGGTTTTCAACGGAACTCCATCTATTAACCCGAATGATATTCAGGATATCTCTGTTCTTAAAGATGCCTCTGCAGCAATTTATGGAGCAAGATCTTCCGGAGGGGTAATTCTTATTACCACTAAAAAAGGAAAAAAAGGAGTTCTCACTGTAGACTTTGACGTTAAATATGGTATTAACGAGGCCTGGCGATTGAAAGAGTCTTTAAACGCGGCTGAATTTCAGGATGTGATGTACCAGGCTTATGCAAATGCAGGTAAGCTGGGGAGCTTACCCATTGCTTTTAATCCTGAAAAATATCCTGACGGAAGAATTACCAGGACAGACTGGATGAAAGAGATTTTCCGTACGGGAACGATCCAGGAATATAATCTTAATTTAAGCGGTGGTGGAGAAAAGTCCAGATTTTATGTTGGAATGAACCACAGAGCACTGGAAGGGATTTTATTGAATACTCAGGCAAAGCGATATAATTTCAGAGTGAACTCTGAGCATAAGGTGAAAGACTGGCTGACGATTGGTGAGAATATGTACTACAATTATTCTGATGGAAATACAGCAGATACTAAAAGTGGATATACGGGAGCTCTGATTGCGGCGATGTATTATCCACCGAATGTTCCGGTGTATACCCCAACAGGTGCTTTTTCAGGATTACCCATTGATGTGGCCGGTGGTTACGGAGATATGATCAATCCGGCAGCCTATCTTAAGAGGATCAATATCAGGAATCCTACCCATGAAATTTTAATTAATCCTTATGCCGAAATTACGCTGGCAAAAGATTTGAAATTCCGTTCCAATTTCTCACAGACATTTAAAATTGGAAACGTAAAGAATTTTACCTCCAGGGTGTTGGAGGTTGGGAAAATATTTGATACAAACAATTTAGAATATCAGTCTAATAATACATCTACTGCCCTTGCGGAGCAGCTTCTTACCTATAAGTTTACTGCAGGTAAACACAATTTCGACTTCCTGGCAGGTTTTACTTTTCAGAAAACTGTGGAGGATGGATTCCTGGCAAAATCCTTTGATTTCAGAAGTGAGGCAGATGTTTTCCAGCATCTTCAGAATGCAGCAGATACCAATAAAGAAGTATCCAGTTATAGGTTCAAACAGGCTTTGGTATCTTATCTGGCAAGGCTAAATTATGATTATGCAGGGAAGTATATCATCAGTTTGCTGGGAAGACGTGATGGTTCTTCATTAGTGGCAAAGCAGAACCGTTTTGCTAATTACTATGCTGTTTCCGGAGCTTGGGTAGTATCCAGAGAAAATTTCATGAATGATATTTCCTGGTTGTCAAACTTAAAACTTAGGGGAAGCTATGGTATTCTGGGAAATCTTGGAGGTATTTCTCCTCAGGCAGTTAATCCGTTAATGACAAGAGATAACAATGTGATTTTTGGACAGGACCCTTCACAGAATATTGCTTATTATGCTACGACGCGTCCCAATCCGGATCTGAAGTGGGGGAAATCTGAACAAACTAACTTTGGGGTAGATGCTTCTTTCCTTCACAACAGTCTTTCTTTACAGTTTGATTACTTCGTGAAAAATTCTAAAGATCAGATCTTTAATGTGAGCTTACCCAGTACAGCTACCTATAATAACCAGTATGTAAACGCCGGATTATTTCAGGATAAAGGCTATGAAGTAGGAATTAACTATAATGGTAAGAAGACCGGGGATTTTACTTATTCAGTGGGAGTTACTTTTAGTCAACTAAAAAATACGGTGAAGCAACTTGCTGATGTAGATGAAATTTTTGTTAATGACAATGGAGTAAGAGGTGTATTGAAACCAACCCGTATAAAAATAGGAGATCCTTTATATTCTTTTTACGGATATAAGACAGGTGGTATTTTCCAGTCTCAGGATGAGATTAATAATTATAAAGATGCCAACGGAAATTTAATTCAACCCAATGCAAAACCCGGAGATATTAAATTCCTGAAGAAAGATGGAAATACAGGAGTACTGAGTAACCAGGATTTTGTAAATCTGGGCAGTCCATATCCTAAATTCTCTTATGGATTTTCTTACAATATGACCTGGAAAAATTTTGACCTTAATATTTTCTTACAGGGAGTATACGGGAATAAGATTTTTAACGGGATGAAGTTTATTTCCCTAAATCCAGGTGGAACAGGGCAGAATTATAATATGGACAGAGATATCCTGAATGCCTGGACTCCTCAGAATACCAATACTGATATTCCAAGGCTTGTACATGGTGACCCAAGTGGAAACTATTCCAAGGTATCAGATTTCTATGTGGAAGACGGTTCTTACTTAAGACTGAAAAACCTGACCATCGGGTATTCGTTACCGAGAGAGCTTTACCAAAAGCTGGATGTGAATAAGGTTAGAATCTATGTGACCACCAATAATCTTTTCACTATTACTAAATATACAGGTTTTGATCCTGAAGTAGGAATGAATTCTTACGGGGTAGATACCGGAAGATATCCACAGTCACGCTCATTTATTTTCGGGGTGGAAATAGGATTATAATTTTTAAACAACAAAAAGTAAAAAAATGAAATTTTTCAATAAAATATTTTTAGTATCAGGAATATCGGCAATGCTTTTATCATGTACAGGAGAGCTGGATGTTCAACCGGAAGGAACCCCTACGGAAGCCAGTTTCTGGAAAACGGAAAATGATCTGATTACCGGTGCCAATGCCATGTATAAACCTCTGTCTGACGGAGAGTTTTACGGAAGAGGATTCTTTTGGTTCATTAATGCCAGTGATGATATGGTAACAGGAAGAGCAAAGAGTGAGGCAGATAATGCCAAGAACTTCAGCAGCAATTATATCGCAGCAGGAGATCTGGAAACCCAATGGAACAAAAGATATAATGTGATCGGAGTTGCTAATCGTGTGATCCGTAACGTTGATAATATTCAGGCTTCAGCAGCTATAAAGAATAAATATTTAGGTGAAGCTTTATTTATGAGCAGCCGGATGTATTTTGAACTGGCATATAACTATGGAAATGAAAAAGCAGGTATTCCTATTATAGACCGCACAAAAGAACCGGATCCCAATCCTATTCCAAGAGCGGCTAATGTGATGGTGAATTACAACTATATTGTGAATGACCTGAAAAGAGCAGCCGAATTATTGCCAACTCAGGCTGAGCTTCCGGCAAAGGATTTCGGAAGACCCCATAAAGCTGCAGCATGGGCACTTTTAGCAAAAGTATATCTGTTTATGAAAGACTGGCAGAATGCAGAATATTGGGCTAATGAAGTCATGACAAAAGGAAACAGAAACCTGTTGAACAATTATACAGATGTCTTTAAAGCCGAAAATAACTATAGCTCAGAATATATCTGGTCCATACCAAGTACCCCTAAATTTAATTCAGTGGGAAGTATTCTTCCGGGAGTAATGCTTGAAAACAAAGGTTGGGGAGAATATAATGGATGGGGATATTTCCAGCCGACAAAAGAACTGTATGATGAGTATGAAGCTGGGGATCTCAGAAGAAGTACAACGATTCTAAAACTGGGTGATAAATTTACTTTTAACGGAACTGAAAGAACCTATGCTTCTTCCAATTCCCTTACCGGTTATCAGTTTAATAAATACATGGATGCTTTTAAATATCAGCTGAACAGTGGCCATGTAAGTGCCAACGGAGATTATCCGTGTACAGATCTTGCCGTTCCGATTATGCGTTATGCTGAGGTAATCCTGATCAAGGCAGAAGCTTTACTGATGAAAGGAAGCAATGCTGACGTGGAAATCAATATGATAAGAAAACGTGCCGGTTTAGCTCCAAAATTCGGATGTACTATGGCTGACCTGAAGCATGAAAGACGTTGTGAGCTAGCAGGAGAATGGGCAGACCGACACAGAGATCTTGTCCGTTGGGGAGATGCTAAAGAAACGTATGCAAAACCCCTTCACGGGATAAATAATCAGGAAGTATGGGCGGCAAGAAACTTTAACCCTGCAGTACATAATGTATGGGCCGTTCCGCAAGCTGAAATTGTAAACAGCCATAATGTTATTAAACAAAACGAAGGTTGGTAAAATGTTAATCTAATATATATTATCCACTATGTCATCACAGCATTGCTGTGGTGATATAGTTTTTTTCAAAGGTATTATGAAACTATCAAAAATTTTGGCTGTATTGGCCCTGGCTGTTTTCTCTGAGAATCAGGCACAGAATTATGTAAACTATAGTGTAGGCAATGCCCATTCACATAATGATTATATGCAGGAAATCCCTTTCTGGCAGGCTTATTATGCTAATTTTGGCTCTATTGAAGCAGATGTTTTCCTGGTAAAAGGGAAATTATGGGTAGCCCATACAGAAAAAGAACTGTCTTCAGACCGGACTTTAGAGAGCCTTTATCTGGACAATATCTCCAAACAGATTAAATTGAATAAAGGACATATTTATCCGGATGCCAATAAAAAGCTACAGCTGCTTATCGATATCAAACAGGACTACAAAACAAGTCTAAGCACCTTGGTAAATACCTTGAAGAAATATCCTGAGATTACAGGGGATTCAGGTATTAAAATAGTGATTACGGGAGGAAGGCCTCAGCCGGGTGATTTTAAAAATTATCCCAGCTACCTTTATTTTGATGGAGATCTTGAGAAAAATTATACTCCGGACCAACTGAAAAGGGTAGGAATGTTCAGTGCAGATTTACCTGAGCTTGTAAAATGGAATGGGAAAGGAATTCCAAGGGATGAAGAAACCGATAAGATTAAAAAAGCAGTAGAAAAAGCACATGTTCAGCAAAAGCCAATGCGTTTTTACGGAGCTCCTGATTTCCCTAATGCTTGGGTCAATCTTATGGATATGGGAGTGGATTATATCAATACTGATCATATTCCGGATCTTAAAAAGTTCATGAATACCATTCCTAAAAATTTTTATAAAAATACAAAAGAATACACCACCTATACGCCGACCTATAAAATGGACGGAGTAGCTAAAAAAGTAAAAAATGTAATTCTTCTGATTCCGGACGGAACGTCGTTACCACAGTACTATGCTGCATTTACAGCGAATAAAGGAAAGCTGAATGTTTTTAATATGAAGTCTACAGGATTGTCCAAAACCAATTCTTCCAATGCTTATATTACAGACTCGGCTCCCGGTTCTACCGCTTTTGCTACAGGTGTGAAAACCAAAAATACATTTGTGGGAGTAGACAATATGGGAAAAGCTTTGGCGCAGATTCCTGATATTATTGCAGATAAAGGAATGGTTTCCGGTTTGATTTCTACTGGAGATGTTACCGATGCTACACCTGCAGATTTTTATGCACATTCAGATAACAGGAATAGCTCGGAGCCGATCCTGAAAGACTTTGCTTCTTCCAAAACAAAAATTTTAATCGGAGGTCCTACCAGTGGATTATCCCGGGAAAACCTGCAAAAATTTAAAGAGGCAAAAGTAGATGTGTTCTATGATTTAAAATCTGTTAGTAAAATAAACAACCGTACACTGATTATTGATCCTCTAGCTTCGCAGAGAATTACAAACGGAAGAGGAAATTGGCTGGCAGATGCTTTTGACCTTACCTTAAATGAGGTAAAGAACAATAAAAAAGGATTCTTTATGATGATCGAAGCGTCACAGACAGATGGAGGAGGACATAGCAATAATATTGAGCAGCTGGTGACCGAGTTATTGGATTTTGATCACGTGGTAGGGAAGGCTATGAAGTTTGCTGATGAAAATAAAGAGACATTAGTGATCGTTGTTGGTGATCATGAAACAGGAGGGCTAACCCTTCTTGATGGGAGCCTTAAAGACGGATGGATATTTGGAAACTTCAGTACCAATGATCACACTTCAATTCCTTCCAGTGTATTTGCGTACGGACCCAATTCCAAAGAATTTACAGGCCTGTTTGAAAATACAGAGATCTTCAATAAGATTTTGGCAGCATATGGCATTCAGAAATAATCTGTAAATATAAACTCAAGGGCATTTTAGTCTGGGCTCTCACACAGTTGGGAGATTGCGCAGACTATTGATATATCTGCTCAATCTGCAAGAGATAAAAATTATAGGCAGATAGCATTAATTGGATAATAAAACCGGCTGTTTCACTTTTGAAACAGCCGGTTTTGTATTTATATTTCTTAGAAGTTTAAGATTCTAAAAATTAGTTTTGACGATCAGCTCAGATAGCTCAGCATTGACAAAGTCGATAGGCATTACCCCATAAGATCCTTGTGTATTGGTTTGGAAGAAAGTTTTCAATTTAGGATTAATGCTGTTGGAAACTGTAGGGATGCTAGGTATTCCAAAGATTCCGGGTTTATAGCCACTTGTAAAGTTGACAAAAAGTTTATTGGTGCCGTCGTTCTTTGCTTCATTCAGCAGAGAAGAGATTCCGGCCCACTTATCATCATTATTTGTTACTTTATAATAATCCTGAACCTTCATGGGAGCGCCGTTATTATTGATTTCAAATGTAGTATTGTCTGCCCATGAAGTTGCGTTGATCCCTTTGGCTGTTCCTGCTGAGAACCTTCTTAATAATTTGATCTTTCCCCTTACCTGTCCAAGAGTGGGAATATTGGTTCCCAGATCCCATTTTGATGGATTTTTCTGAATGTACGAATCAAAAGTACTTTCAAAGCTTCTGGTAGTATTGGAAGCGTCATATTCTTCTTTCACAGACATGATGATGGTTTCTGAAGGATGACTTTCCAGAAATGCATAGCAGGCATTAAGTACATCATCAAAATTCAGATTCTGATAAATAGGACCATGGTGAATGGCAAAAGAATTGTCAATATGTCGGCAACGGATATCCAGAAAACGTACTCCTGTATTGAGCTGTTCGCCGATACTTAGGTTTTGAGTTTTTGCCGTACCACTGTTAGAAGGGATTTCTCTGGTAGCACCGGAATCATGAGTTCCCGGAATAGAAATCCTTGAAATAGAAATATTATCCTGAAGACCAGACATCCAGCTGTTCATAGCTATAGGAAGTGCTGCATTTCTGGAATTGGCTTTTTCTAGAGCTGTTATCCCTTTATCATTTACATCTCTTTCGATGCTCGAATCTGAGCACGAGAAAAATAAACTTGCGGTGGCAATGCTAAGACTGATCATTGTGAAACGTCTCATGTGGTTCTTGAACATAGTTTTATTATATTTTTATGTAACCTAAAAATAAGAATATGTCAAGATATAAGGAGTTAATTTAATTTTAAGAGATAATTAATTTGTATGATGGGAATAAAGAAGAAAATATACCTCCTAAAAAATGAAATCATCGGTAGAGCCGGGAATTCTGAATCGGTGCTTTCCAATGGTATAATCATTCATCTTTATAAGAGTCTTCATCTTGTGGGTAAACTCTTTGTGAGAGGGGTCGGGAGCTTTTGTTTCATCATCACAGGATGAATATTCTTTATTAACAATAACCTTTCCCGTTGAAAAATTGATCTCATTCAAAAAACTGAAATCACAGGTATCTTCAAATTGATCATGAGAGCCTATCAAAAAGAAATCACCGTTCTGATACCGGAAGGTATGGCTATAATTTTGGGTATGTCTTGAATTGGTATTAAATGCCTGAGAAATGGTCAGGGCGTTATTTTTGATAGAAATTCCCGGAGGGGTATTCTCTTCAGGATAGAAACCCATTCCGCTTGAAAAAAGAACGGTGGAGTTTTCCTTCCAGACCTTAAGGCTGTTATCTACGTTTTTCAGAATGTAGAAAACCCTTTTGTAATCTTTAAATTCCGGATAGTCTGTGCTTGCGGAAGCTTTTTGATCCGTATCAAATATCAAAACCACTTCATCTTTCCCGTCCTTATCCAGATCTCCTTTAGATTCGGCAATCTTTGTATATCCTTTAGGTGTTGAAAAATTTTTCAGACCCTGGGCATTATAGAAAGTGATGGATAAGAAAGTAATAAAGAAAAGACTTTTCATACAGATATATTTGAATTTATAATCCGGTATCTTCTTTTTCAATCAATCCGGATTCTTCCAAGTGGCACATACAGCCCTTTATCGTTTTGTAGATTCCGTTAATATCGGTTTCTTTACCCTTAGTATCAGTTACTGTAATACCCGTAGAATAGGAATTGTCTTCTGCGTAGTATGTTCTGAAAAGTTGATATTGATACCCCTTATTGGTAAAGGTCAAATAGTTGAGCTCCATTCCTGCATTCTGTTTTCCTCCACCTCTCATATAAGATCTGTACTTGAACTTTTTCCAGCTGTCTTTTGTCTTTTCAGCGGGAAATTCCATTTCTACATGATCTTTACTTCCAAAACGGTACTGAATGTATTCATTCTCTTTATCTTTTACCAAGGCCATTTTCTTTCCTGTTTTCGTTTCAAAAGAATACAGGATTTCTTCATTGGGAAGCAGATATTGTGCCCAAACTGACAATGGAAGTGCCAAAGAAAATAAAATTAAATATTTTTTCATGGAAGGATATGGTGTATTAAATGTAGCAATTTGAAATGATTTTTTGATTCCATATTCAAATTACCACATTCTTAAATTTTCAAATTATTTCGTAACGACAGAAGCCAGATCCTCCCAGAACATTGGGTACGATTTTTCTACAACATCCTCGTCTTCGATATTAAGTTCTTTAATCAGGCAAAAAGGAGCAAAGCTCATCGCCATTCTATGATCCTGATAGGTTTTGATAGAAATATTTTCTTGCGGATTTCCAAAATGGGTAGATTGGATCGTTAAATCGGTGATTTCTGTTTCCGTTCCCAGTTTTTTCAGCTCATTATATAAAGCCAGTAATCTGTCGGTTTCTTTCACTCTTAAAGTTCCCAATCCGGAAATGTCAAAAGGGATTTGTAGTGCTGCTGCCGTTACACAAAGCGTTTGTGCAATATCCGGACAGTTGTTCATATCCAGCACAATCTTTTCAGGAAAAGAAAAATCCGGCTGAGGTTGTAATGTGATTTTATGCTCATCTTCAGAAAAGATAGTTTTAATTCCGAAGAAGTCTTCATAGATTTTTGCAATAGCAGAATCCCCTTGTGTAGATTCTTTATAAAAGCTTTTTAAATGAATGGTTTTTCTACCCAAAGCGCAGATAGAGTAGAAGTAAGAAGCCGAGCTCCAGTCACTTTCCACTTCATAGCTTAATGCTGAAGATGCACCTTCCTCGTGGTAGGGCTCTACTTTAATGGTATTTCCTTCAAAGCTGCTTTTAATTCCAAACTTTGTTAAAATATCCAGGGTCATTTCAATATAAGATCTTGATGTTACCTCGCCTACAAGATTAATCTTCAGTCCGTTTTCAAGTTTTCCTGCAATAAGAAGAAGCGATGTAATAAACTGACTTGAAATATTGGCAGGAACATTCACCTGGGTTTGAGTGATTTTTCTTCCTGTGATTTTTAAAGGAGGAAACCCTTCATTTTCTAAATATTCAATGTCCACACCAAGATCTCTCAAAGCGCTTACCAAATTTTTGATCGGTCTTTCTTTCATTCTCCCTGAGCCGGTAAGAACTGTTGTTTTCCCTTCCTGAATTGAATAATAGGACGTAAGAAAACGCATGGCTGTTCCTGCATGGTGAATATCCACCACATCGGTATTTGCCGATAATGCTTTTTTAAGCAATTGCGTATCCTGAGAATTGGAAAGATTTCCGATTTTTATATTGCTAAACAGACTTTCCAAAATCAATAAACGATTCGAAATACTTTTCGAACCGCTGATCTGTACTGTTTTATCTCCAGTTAATGTTGATTTTTCTAGCTTCATTATTTCTTCATATTTCAAAATCCGGGCATCAGATTTCAGATATTCATTGTCTGGGACCTGAAATCTGATGGTGGGATCTTATTTTAATTTTTCATTATTCTGATGGCGATCCTTATCCCGATCAGTTTTTATTTTCATTTTTTTGTCGAACGCTTCCTGCAGATTGACACCTGTCTGGTTGGCCAAACATAGGGTAACAAAAAGGACATCTGCCAGCTCTTCTCCAAGATCTTTGCTTTTGTCACTTTCTTTTTCGCTTTGCTCACCATATCTTCTGGCGATGATTCTTGCTACTTCACCCACTTCCTCTGTCAGCATAGCCATATTGGTAAGTTCATTAAAGTATCGTACACCGATGGTTTTTATCCATTCGTCAACCTGTTGCTGTAGATGAGTGATTTCCATTATTGATAAGCTCCAAGAGTAGGGTTAGTTGTTCTGGATACATTCACGATGTCAAAAGGTACTGTTCCTGCAACGGTTACATTTCCTTTACCTCTTGCCGGAGAAGGCATTTTTAACCTTAAATTCATTTTAGCCATGAAATAATTGACAAACTGAGGGTCCTCATTTTTGATACTTTGTACCACGTTGGTATTATTGTCGAAAGGAAAGCCTGCTTCTGAGGTTCCTGAATATTTTAACAAACAGTTTTGAATTAAGAATTCAAACTGCTGCCCCGGTGTCTGTTCAAAATGAACGGAATTATCTCTGTCAGAATATACAATACTGTTTTGCAGGGTAAGTTGCTGTAAGGCTCCCTGCTCTGTCTGCCCTGCATCATTTTTCCATTCATTGGTTGCAAAAATCCCTGTTCTGTCAAAAGAACTCATGCTTCTGGAATAATTAGCAATTGTGGCATGAGTATAGGTGTGATTTCCCCCTCTGAAAATCCCGATACAGGATGAACCACAATTATTCATTACCAGGTTGTTGGCATTAACTGTAGAGCCTACTGCGTAGATTCCATATTCAAAGAAGGTATGGATGAATGAATTTTTAATAGTCGCTGTAGTCTGTCTCATATCCAGTCCTCTGGTTCCTCCAAAAAGTCTTGCATGGTTCATATTCAGTGTAGAATTGGCTTCCATTCTTATTGAATTCCAGTTTTTAGGAAGGGTATCATGATCCAAATCATTTCTGTCACCACGAAGAATAACCTGTTCGTCCTGTGTTCCGTTGATATTTAAAGTAGCACCTGAAGAAATTTTCATTCCACTGTTTTGATGGAAATATACTTTCGTACCCTGCTCTATATTCAACATGATATTCGGATTAACAGTCAGATTCCCATAGATGATTTTGGCTTTATTATTATTCCAGGTCGTATGATTTGTAATTACATTAGGATTAGTGGAGGTTTGAATAAAAAATTCAGCATCCTGAACTACAGAAAATAAAGTGACATGCTGTTGGCCTGCAGGTCCTGTGAAAAGAACCTTATCTTCGGCAATGGCTTCAGGCCCCGAAGCTTCAGGAGCTATTTCAACAAAAATAAAAAGACTGTCTTTCTTTCTTAAAGGAACATCTTTAAAGTCATATCCCGGTTTTCCGTCTACGTTGATTCTATATAAGGAAGCAGCTCCTTTTTCAAGATTAATCCTTGGAATCAAAATATCTTTATCCTCATTATTATATACTTTTACAACATATGTTTCTGAACGAACCTGGTGGTAAACTGTGTCACAAAATACCGTATCCCTGGAAAAACGCAGCTCCTGTGAAGGGGCATCGAACGTAATATCGTCCTTATTACATGATACTGCGGCAAGCAGTACCCAGAAAGAAAAAGCCAGTAATAATTTGAATTTCATCGAAATTAAAGTTTAAGTAAGTTCCAAATTTAACGAAAATACTTTGAATTTCTTATCATTAAAAAAATATTGAATTCAGTATTTGCATATTTGAAAAAATGTTGTATTTTTGCAACCTAAAATTAGCAGAGAAATATCCATTACTATTTCGGAAGCAAACTTTAATTTTTTTAAAAATAGTATTATGAAAAACGGAATTCACCCAGAAAATTATAGACTTGTTGTTTTCAAAGATATGAGTAACGACGAGGTGTTTCTTTGCAAGTCTACTGCAGAAACAAAAGACACTATCGAGTATGAAGGACAAGAGTACCCTTTAATCAAAATGGAAATCTCTTCATCCTCTCACCCTTTCTACACTGGTAAAGTAAAACTAGTTGACACTGCAGGTAGAGTTGATAAGTTCATGAACAAATACAAAAAATTCGCTAAGTAATTTTTTGCTATCAAAATATAGAAGTCTTCCAATCTTTTGGAAGACTTTTTTTATGTCACTTTATGACATCTTTTTGTATTTTTGTTTTCAGATAGAATCCGGAAACAGGTAGTTTATTTCGGAGGATAAAACCTCCGGCCCTTTGTTTCTGATTTCTACCTTCTAATCTATAACTTCTACAAAATGCAATTAGTATTTTCAGACGCACAATATTGGGAAGACTTTCTTCCACTTACTTTTACCCGTCCTGTTGCAGCAATGCGATGCGGAATCCTTACCTTCTCGGAAAGATGGCAGAAAATTCTGGGAAATAATGAAGTTTCTTATTTTACAGAAAACTATCTTCAGAATAAGTTTAAAAATCCTGAAGATACGGAGAGCCTATTTTTGGTTTCCAATTTTTTGCCTACAGAATCAGTAATTCAGCAGATCAAAGACCTTAAACAGGGAGAGGCGCTGGTATACGAAGACGAATTGGTGGCGGCCAGGATTAATATGAAGGATTTTTCTTTACATCAGATTGAAAAAATGACGGATATTAAGGAAAAGCTTATTTTCTTTAAAAAGCCTGCAGATCTTTTTACGTACAATCATTATGCTATTGATTTTGACTTTGATCTTCTTACAAAAGGAAGAACTTCACAGGAGCTTTCTTCTACCAACGGTTTCTTAGGAGATAAGAAAGATTTGTTTATTGAAGAAGGAGCGCAGATTGAATTCTCTACCCTGAATACCAAAACAGGGAAAATCTATATCGGTAAAAATGCCGAAGTAATGGAAGGCTGTAATCTTCGTGGTCCTATTACATTAGGGGATGACTCTAAATTTAATCTTGGATCCAAAATCTATGGAGCGACTACTATTGGTCCACATTGTAAAGTAGGAGGTGAAGTAAACAATATTATCATTTTCGGCTACACCAGTAAAGGACATGAAGGTTTTATCGGGAATTCTGTTATCGGAGAATGGTGTAATTTCGGAGCTGATACCAATTCTTCCAATCTTAAAAATAACTACAGCCACGTAAAACTCTGGAACTACAGAACCAAAGCTTTTGAAGATACAGGTTTACAGTTTGCAGGCCTGATTGTGGGCGACCATTCAAAAACAGCAATCAATACCCAATTGAATACAGGAACTGTTATTGGTGTTGCCTCTAACATTTTTAAACCGGGCTTTCCTCCCAATCTTGTAGAAAACTTTTCGTGGGGTGGGCTTAAAGATGA
This sequence comes from Chryseobacterium sp. YR221, assembly GCF_900176315.1. Taxonomy (NCBI): domain Bacteria; kingdom Pseudomonadati; phylum Bacteroidota; class Flavobacteriia; order Flavobacteriales; family Weeksellaceae; genus Chryseobacterium; species Chryseobacterium sp. YR221. The sequence continues at coordinate 921,618 of NZ_FWXM01000002.1, read as the reverse complement.
TGAAAGGTTTAAACTGGATAAAGTATATGAAGTTGCAGAAAGAGCTATGGGAAGACGAAAAGTCTCTCTAACAGACGATGACAAGGCGATTTTAAAACATATTTTTGATACCTATTAATCTGGGAATAAAAAAAACTTCAATTATTTTGAAGTTTTTTTTATTTTCGATGTAATAGAATGGTAATAGCAATTGTCTTACCTATAAGAAACAAAACTCATGACCCAAGAAACTTTCAAGAATACGGTGTTTATTCTCAAAGACGAGATGTATCGTTTTGCGAAAAGATTCGTCATGAGCAGTGATGAAGCAGAAGATATTGTGCAGGATCTGATGATGAAGTTCTGGCAGAAGAAGGAGGAGCTTGAGCAGTTTGGGAATTTTAAATCCTATGCGCTGAAATCTGTCCGGAATGAATGTCTGAACCGCCTGAAGCATCATAACGTGAAAATAGGATTTGCAGATATGCAGCTCCACAAATCAGAGCTCTACAGTATGGAGATTGATAATCTTAAAGAATATATTATAGGATTTATCAACCAGCTTCCTGAAAAACAGAAAATGGTCATCCATATGAAAGATGTAGAGGAGTATGAAGTTTCCGAAATTTCTGAAATGCTGGAAATGGAGGAAAATGCAGTAAGGGTAAACCTGATGCGGGCAAGACAAAAAGTAAAAGAACAAATTACACAACTGATGAGTTATGAAAAAAGATCAATTACAAGATAAATACGACGAAATCTTCCGGGATATAAAGGAGGAGAAAATGGAATGGAGTTTTGAAGACTTTCTTCAGCAGACTGAAGAAAAAGATGCTGAAGAAAAAATAACTCCCATTATTCCTTTAGAAAAGAATAAACCTTCTTTCCCAAAATGGTTCTGGATGGCAGCAGCTGTTCTGTTACTTTTCAGTATTGGATTCGTTTTCAATACCTATCAGAATACAGGTGCTCAGGATGCTGAAAAATTAGTGAAAGATGAAGTATTAAGACAAAAGTCTGACTTTATAGAAGAAAATAATGACCATCAGAGCCAGGTAGCAGTTAATCATACCGATTCTATCTCAGGAGCAAAAAAAGACTCTATTTTTCAGGGGAATTCTGTTGCTGAAAAAGATGTATTGGATGAGATCCTGCCAAAAAGAGGAAGGCTTAAAAAAGAGAGAAAGCCGAGATATGTAAACAACGCTTCTTTCAACAATAAAACAAGGAAAGATTCTACAGGCTATGAAAATTCTTATGTTATTGTTAACGGTAAAAGAATTGATAACGTAGAAGAAGCCATCAATGTGACTAAGTATTCATTCCAGATATTTGCAAATAACGTTAGTGAAAAATTGGTACAGCCTAAAGTGGTAGATGACGATTATTAACTGAAAAAGATGTAGGTCTGATCAGTACTAATCATTAACTTAAAAATAAAATTGACTCATGAAAAAACTATTCATAATATTCGCACTTGCTTTCTCCCATTTTTTTAATGTATATGGGCAAAAAGACAAATTCGATCAGCTTTTTGAAAAATATCAGGAAGTGGAAGGGGTTACTTCCATTAAAATTGCCAAGCCTATGTTTGGAATGCTTAGCAGCCTGAATATTGATGATTCACAGCTGGATCAGATAAAACCATTATTGTCAAAAATTAATGGATTGAAGATTCTGATCACAGAAAATCCGGAAAAAGGAAATACAGCCGACGGCCAAAGAGTTCAGAACAACCTTTCTCAATTAAGCAGAGATGTAGCTTCTTATGTGAAGAATCTCAACTATAGCGAGATCATGACGGTAAATAATGCCGGTGCAAAAGTAAAGTTCCTCTCTTCCGAAGCTAAAAATGGGATGCTGGATGATTTGCTGTTGAGCATTGACGGTGGTGGCGGAGAAAGTATTTTTGTGATGCTGGACGGAAAGCTTTCTATGGATGATGTCAGCAAGATTATTAATTCCAGTGAAACAAAAAAGAATCCTGTAACCAATACAAGAAATACACTGACTTCAGAAAATAATGTGTCTTATCTGAATGGAGAGGCAAGAAATGTGGGTGAGTTTTCAGGAATTCAGGTAAGTACAGGCGTAAATGTAGTTTTCAAGCAGGAAAAACCAACCAGCGTTAAGGTGATTGCTGATGCTGATAAACTGCAATATATTGTTACAAAAGTAGAAAATGGAGTATTGAAGATCCATATCGATAATAAAGGAGTGAGAAACTTAAGGTTCAAAAACTTAAGCGTTAATGTGTCTTCTCCAAAAATGGATAATATTGATATCTCATCAGGATCCAACTTTACAGTAGTTAATGCAATCCAGGAAAAAGATATGAGAATTGATGCATCATCCGGAGCTCATTTGACAGGTGATTTTAAAATCATGGGGGCTGTAGATCTGTCTGTTTCATCGGGAGCGAGCGTAAGAGCGGGACTGACTGCAGGGAATGTATCCATTAAAAGCTCAAGCGGATCCAGTACCAGCTTAAGTGGAAAAGCCAATTCAGGAATCATTGATATCAGCAGTGGAGCTGTTTGTAAAGCAGAAGATTTAAAGTTTGACTATGTGGAAACTGAAGCGACATCAGGCGGAAACCTTAGTGTCAGCGTATCTGGAAAATTAAAAGTGAGAGCATCTTCAGGAGGACTGGTAAGATATAAAGGAAATCCAGAAATAGAATCCAATATCAGCAAAACTTCAGGAGGCTCATTAAAAGCCATAGACTAAAAAACAACCATCATGAAAATTCTTAAAAACATTTTTCTTGCCTTCCTCACGGTATTTACACTTCAGTCTTGTATCGTCTCAGGAAAGCCCAATATGGATTTCTTTTCAGATTCCGGGTATGATTTCAAGGGAGCAAAGTTTACAAGCATAAATGTGCCCCTAATGATGGCGAAGCCTTTTATCAAGAAAGCCCTAAGAGAAGATGGCGAAAGTGAAGAGGTCATTGATCTGATCAAAAAGGTTTCTAAAATCAAAGTCCTTACCGTGGAAAACGGAAGCAAGGAAATGCTGAATGATTATGCTAAATATTTAAATAATAACAACTACGAAGACTGGGCGACTGTAAAACATGATGGTGAAAATGTGAATGTACGCGTAAAACAGAATGGAGATGCTATTAAAAATATGCTGATTACTGTAAACTCAAGTAAAGAATTGGTATTTGTAGATGTAAAAGGAAGCTTTACGGCAGATGATATATCGAAGATCATCAATTCTGTTTCAGATAAGTAATTTAATTGCCTATGAGCCAAAACAATTTTAATATCGATAAATTAGTAAAGGAGGTACGTATCCTTAAGATTTATGCTGTTTCGCTTACTGTGGTTTGTATTCTGTTTTTTATTCTTGCATTCAAAATGCAGTCTTCCCATGAGAAGTTTAAGGAAATAGATGTGGAACGTATCAATATTGTAGAGAAAGACGGCACCTTAAAGATGGTCATCAGCAATAAAGAAAGACAGCATCCCGGAATGGCCAATCACAAAGAAATGAAACCGAGAGAAAGAGAAGCGGGTATGATCTTCTTTAATTCTTTAGGTGATGAATGTGGAGGGCTTGTATATGACGGTAATGAAAAAGGGTCGGGAATGGTGTATTCTGTGGATCAGAGAAGTACAGATCAGGTGATGCAGCTGCAATACTCTGAAGGCACAGGAAGCGATAAAAAAAGAGTATATGGTTTAAAACTTTGGGACAGACCGGACGACTTTCCGTTGGAAGCGGTTATGAAATTCGATGATTCCCTGAAAAAATTAAATGATCCTGTCGCAAGTAAAAAAGCATATGCAAAGCTCCGTGAAGAAGGGAAATTTGGTAGCGAGCGCTTTTTTGCAGGAAAAACATCCAACGGAGATGTAGGTGTTTTTATCCGTGATACAAAAGGAAAGGTTCGGCTTAGGCTTTATGTCGATAAAAATAACCAGACTCATATTGAAAATCTGGATGAAAATGGCAATCCGGTTAAATAACAGAAGTTGTGGTAACGTAAAAATAATTTGTAACAAGTAGTTTCAAACATACTAGATTTATTTTGTGATCAAACCATTCTTATTAAAGGATGGTTTTTTTGATTTAAGTTATAGATTATTAATTTTTATGTAAACTATTAAAAATGATTTTCATATCTCACTAAAATAACCTAATTTTGCAAAGAAAGTAAAGATGTCTATTCATAACAAAATTGTAGAGACAGCCATCACTTTCGATGACGTTCTTCTAGTCCCTTCTTATTCAGAAGTTTTACCTAACCAGGTATCATTAAAATCAAGACTTACCGACAAAATCACGCTGAATGTTCCGATAGTATCTGCTGCGATGGACACTGTTACTGAAGGTGATCTGGCGATTGCTTTGGCAAGAGTTGGAGGCTTAGGTTTTATTCACAAAAATATGACCATTGCTGAGCAGGCTGCACAGGTGAATCGTGTGAAACGTTCCGAAAACGGAATGATTTCGGATCCGGTAACCCTGTCTAAAGATTATACTTTAGGACAGGCCAAAGAAATGATGTCGAAATACAAAATTTCCGGGCTTCCTGTAGTAGATGCTGATAATGTTCTGATAGGAATCATTACCAACAGAGATGTGAAATATCAGGAAAATCTTGATATGAAAGTGGAAGAGATCATGACAAAAGAAAATCTGATCACTTCCGATAAAGATACCAACCTTGAAAAAGCTAAAGAAATTCTTCTTAAAAGCAGAGTAGAGAAACTTCCGATTGTAGATAAAGATAATAAGCTTGTAGGATTAATTACCATCAAGGATATCGATAATCAATTAGAATACCCTAATGCTAATAAAGATCAGGGAGGGCGTCTTATTGTAGGTGCAGGAGTTGGCGTTGGAGAAGATACATTAGATAGAATCGAGGCTTTGGTAAAAGCTGGTGTTGATATCATAGCGATTGACTCTGCACACGGACACTCGAAAGGGGTACTGGACAAGATCTCAGAAATCAGAAAAGCATATCCGGATTTAGATATCGTAGGAGGAAATATTGTAACGGCTGACGCTGCTAAAGACTTAATTGAAGCAGGAGCTAACGTTCTTAAAGTAGGAGTAGGTCCTGGATCTATCTGTACAACGAGAGTGGTTGCCGGAGTAGGTGTACCTCAGTTATCAGCTATTTATAATGTATATGAATACGCTAAATCTAAAAATGTTACTGTCATTGCAGATGGAGGGATTAAACTTTCCGGAGATATTGTAAAAGCAATTGCAAGCGGAGCAGGAGCAGTGATGCTAGGATCTCTTTTAGCAGGAACAGATGAAGCACCGGGTGAAGAGATTATCTTCCAGGGAAGAAAATTCAAATCTTACCAGGGGATGGGAAGTCTTTCTGCAATGAAGAGAGGAGGAAAAGAAAGATATTTCCAAAGTGAAGCTAAAAAATTCGTTCCGGAAGGAATTGAAGGAAGAGTACCTCACAAAGGGAAACTAGAAGATGTGATCTTCCAGTTAACCGGAGGTTTAAGAGCAGGTATGGGATATTGTGGAGCTAAAGATATTGAAGTTTTACAAAAAGATTCCAAATTAGTGATGATCACAGGAAGCGGATTAAAAGAATCCCACCCACATGATGTCATCATTACTCAGGAAGCTCCGAACTACTCTTTATAAAAAAGAAGTTAATATTGTTTAAATAGAAAGCCTTTAAAAGTGAAATACTTTTGAAGGCTTTTTTATTCAGTCTATTCTGGAATAGGTAAATCTGGGTTTAATCACTTTATTTAAGAAAATACCTTTCGACCTGGCTTTTCCAAACTTTTCAACAATATCTGGTGGTACATTAAGATAGTCATAAACAGCTCCTGACTGATATATAACGCGTAATATTTCAGTTTCAGGAAAGTAAATAAAGCTGTTGACAACACTTGATGGCATGCTATACCAGAGCAAAAAATGTTCCCGGATAAAACAGAAAAGCTTCCGGGGAGTCCGAAAGCTTTAGGTATAATGATGTAAGTCTTTTTAAAGATGGAGAAGGTTATGATAGTCTGCAATATGCAGGTAGCCTTCCTCTTTGATATTTACCTTTACATGATGTTTAATAGCAATATCATAAATTTCTTTTGGAAGCATGCTTCCTTTTTCACTCAGTATTTTGCTTATATCTTTCAACAGGTCCAGGTGGAGAATAAGATCTTCTCTGGTTATTTTGGCAAGATCCTGTATCAGTTTTTCTACCCTCTCATCAGTAATATGCTGCTGCATACGGTGAGGATAGTCTTCCAGATTATAGGTGGCCTGGAAATCCTCCTCAAAACCATATTTTCGGATATAATCTATAGCAAGAGTAGTGGCCTGTTCTCTGTCGTGGCTCCTTCCAATACTGGCATTCTTCTCACCAAAAACAATTTCTTCAGCAATACCTCCTGCAAGATAAATTTTAATTCTGTCCAGAATACTTTCCCTTGTATCATGTATCTGATGAGGGAAGGTAAAACCCGCAGCGTAGCTGCTTGCTACCTTGCTTTTCAACTGTAACGGGGCAAATCCGGTATAAAGCATATAACAAACGGCATGACCGCATTCATGGACGCTGATATTAGCTACTGCATCCTGCTCGTTAGCCTGGCGTATGCTGTCTATTCTTCCCGTATAAGGAATTTCAACCATTCTGCTGCCTATTTTTCCGGTAATGATCTTCCGGTCCATCAAATAATCAATTTCTATGGTTTTGTCCTCATTCATGATCGCTTCAAAAAGAAACTTGCTGAGGTTGGTATCCAAAATATCCACTACACTGCTGAATACGGGACGAACACCCTGTACAGGAAATACTCCGTTTCTATAAATAAGCTCGTTGATATTTTTATTAATTTTCAGGGCAACACCAAATTTTGTTTTGGTCTTATGTCTCAGGTTATTGATCTCCCGCTGAATAAGCTTATAAAAATCTTCTGTTTTTAGTGAAAAATAAATAAGATGGATATTACCAAATCGGGCAACCTGCTCAGGGCGGAATTTTCTGGCTAATGCATTCTTTATATCCACCATTGTAATTTTCTTGGTAAATGCATGGTAGATATTGGCATCTATATCAGCTTCACTGGTTTCGCGGGACATTTGAAAAGCTTCATCCAGGTTTCCACTGATAATGATCAGCATTTTGCTGTAATCCACAGGTTCATAGATTTTCTTTTCCTTTTGTTTCTTACGGATCAGCTTGATCATATCTTCCTCTTTCATATCAATGATGCTCATGACATCATCTTCCATGCTGAGGTATTTCTTAAGCTCTTTTGCATCCCAGAGATTGAGATAGGGGTTTTCTTCCAGATCTGTTTCACCGCCTTTTTTTCGTCTTTCATTTTCCTTTTTCCTCAAAAGATAGGAGAACAGATAATGTTCCAGATCTTCACGTTCCCTTTTACTAAGGCGCCCGTCGCTTAAAAGCTCCCAGAAATCTGTGTATTTAGTTTGGGATACTGGGGTTCCGTCTGGTTCAAGGGTGTTAAAGCGCTGGATCTCGTCAAAAAGAGCAATACTCGGTTTCTCATCACCGAGACCGTTCGTTTGAAATATATCTGCAACGCTTTTGCTCCATGAGGTTTCATCACTATTGCTGAGCTCTATTTCCACGAAACGGTTTTGAAAATCCAGAAACCGGACCATCTTTCTTACCAGATCTGTTTTTCCTACCCCAGTCATCCCCCAAAGGCTGATCACCACAGGGCGGGTGAGAATCTCAGGCATCAGATACCATACCTGAATGTATTCCATCAGGTTATCAATAATTTTATCTATTCCAATGAATTCTTTTTTGAGAAAAGCTTTACAGTCATCCAGCTTTTTCTTTTTTTTCCGGATCTCTTCTTTATCAATAATCATATTTGAAAAATACATTATTTTTTTAAATTATCCTTAAAATCATCAATCCGAAAATCGGTCAGCGCATTTCCTTTTTCAATTTTTTCCTTGGAATACAGTCTGAAGTCATTTTCTGTTTTTTCTAAAAGATAATCATAAGGTCCTACATGGGATATTAATTTCACCAAAACAGGAGAGATTTCAAGACAGATAAAAAGCCCCATTATGAAAGTTGCTGCCAGCCCGATGATGGCTGAATTTTTGCCAAGTTCATCCAAAGCCTGCAGTCTTGCTGCAAAACCGTTGAATTTGTCTTCAAAGGTTTCTGAAGATTTTCTTTCCGTTTCCAGGTTAGTATATACTTTGGATATTTCTTTATCCAGATATTCCAGTCTGGGAGCAGATTGTTTCTGAAAATTTTCAAGATCCAGCCTGCGCTGTTCTTTTAACTGCTGTTTACGTTTGGCATTAGGCCCGAAACCTTCTTTTCCACTGGTCAGTCCGGACTGTTTTCCCAAAATTTCTTTTTCCAGTTCTACAGACGCTGAATCATAGGATTTTTGATATTGGGCTATCTTTTCTGAAATCTGCTGCTTCTCGGTTTCAAAGGGTCCGCTTTGCTGAAGGATTCTTCCGCTCATTTCCCCCTGAAGCTGCTTTTTATTTCTTTGTATAATGGTATTCAGCTGTTTGTTGACTTCTTTTTCGAAGATTTTAAGCTCTAAAGGCTTCGAAATGATAATTCCTAAAAAGGTGGCCAAAATCAAACGCGGAATAGACATCAGGATCTGGTTCCACCATGTTCCGGTTTTCTTAATGGATGAAACAATATAACGGTCCAGGTTGAAGATCATTAATCCCCATAGAATTCCAAATCCTACAGAAGCCCAGATATTATCAAATACCGTATACATGGCATACCCTGCAGATAAAGTAGCAAATACTGCAGTGAAAAGAACGATCCCTCCAATTCCTGAAAATTTATTCCATTCACTTGGGGTTTTTCTCAAAATATGGATGTTTCCGCCGGAACATACCATCAGAAACTGCTGGAACCAATTTATTTTATGATTCCCTTGATTTATAGTTTGTTGGTTTGTTTTCATAACTGAAAATTTATACAAATGTAATACTAAAAATCATACCAATGTAAAAGATAGTATTATGTTTTACCAAGTAACCGTATTTTTATTCGTAATTTTTTGTAAAACAAACTATTATATGAATATGTTAAATTGAATGTAATTTAAAAAAATATGAAAAGTCCTTTTTTGAATTAATTACTTTTTTTGAATGATTATACGACAAGTTTTGTGGCTGTTGAGCAATATTTTTGAACGAACATAACGTAAACCTATAAAGAAGTTAATGGATGATGAATTTGTAATCGTTCATGCTAATAAATCTTTCGATAGTGAGGTAAAAAGGGTATTTTTGCAACCGAATTAATTGACAATAACTTAAAAAAACAGAGAATGAAAAAACTTTATCTCGGTGCATGGTCTCTATGCGCAGCTCTGAGTCTTTCTGCCCAGGAAGTCATCTGGCAGAAAGACATCAAATCTTCCACCCAGGATTTTCTCAATCAGGTGATCACAACCATTGACCAGCAATATCTTATCACAGGAAGCAGTATTCAGACTAAAAGCCAGTCGTTAGCTGCCAATAACCAAAAGCTCAATAACGGTTACGATTTTCATTTGGTAAAACTCAACCAGCAGGGAGAACAGGTTTGGGAGAAATATTTTGCCGGACACAACCACGACTATTTATCAGGAACTGTGACCACCCAGGACGGTGGATTTCTGGTTTCCGGTACTTCTTATTCCGGAAAAGGACTGGATAAAAAAGATGATTCCAAAGGGGGATCGGATATCTGGCTGATCAGACTGAATGAATTTGGGGATGAACTGTGGCAGAAAACCTTGGGAACTTCCTCAGATGAAGAAGCTAAAGCCGTGATTCAAACCACCGACTTAGGCTTTTTTGTGGCTGGAAATATTCAAAACTCATCCAAAGGTTACGGTTCAAAAGATGTCTGGATCACCAGACTGGATAAAGACGGAAAAGAGCTTTCTCAGCTTATTCTGGGGGGTAGAGGGTTGGACGAAGTGGAAAAAATGATACCCACGAAAGATGGCGGAGCATTGTTAGGAATCTATTCAAGGAGTTCCGGGGTTGGAAATTCTGAGACTAAACCTTCGACTGAAAGACCCGCTTCCTCAATAGCCATTAGCCAAATGCCAAAAGCCAGCAGCAATTTCGGTGAAGGCGACTACTGGATTGTAAAGCTGGATAAAACTGGAAAAGTAGAATGGGAAAAGAACTTTGGCGGAAAAGGCGATGACCATATCAGAACCCTTGCTATAACTTCAAACGGTTTTATCATCGGAGGAGAATCCAGATCCGACAGATCAGGAAACAAATCAGTAGGAATTGAAGAAGGCACAGACCTTTGGCTGATCTCACTGAATGAAAGAGGAGATGAACAATGGCAGAAATCCTACAATTTCAAGAACAGGGATGTTTTGATGGGAATGAATGTGATTCAGAGCCAAGAATCAGGATCCAGGAATCAAGATGCCACGAAAGGAATATTGCTGGGAGGGTATACCCAGGCGGAAGGACGAATAGAGAAGGACGACGAGACTTTCTGGATGTTGTATCTGGATGGCAACGGCAATGAACAGTGGAGAAAACATGTGAATGGAGATTCTAGAAAAAGAGAGGAGAGACTTTCGGATTTGAAACTTAACAGGGATGGTTCTATTATTCTGGCAGGAACCAGTGCTGAGGAATTAGGAAAAGAGAACTGGAAGATCGTTAAGCTGGGAGACAAACAGGTGGATCAGTTAATAGAAAAGCATGATATCAAGATTTATCCGAATCCTGTATCCGATTATGCTTATGTGGAAATCGGCTTTAATTTTAAAGAAGCTGATATTATGCTGTACGATATGAGCGGAAGACAGCTTCAGAGTATAAAAACTAAAAACAATGTTACCAAGTTGAGTACACAGGCTCTTGTACAAGGCGCTTACCTGGTGACCATCAAAACGGATACGAATAAAACAGCAAATGCTAAACTGATTAAAAAATCATTATGAAGAAGATTTTAATATGGGTTGGAATATCTATTTCCCAAATACTATATAGCCAGAGTAATAATATTGGAAACAAATTGTCAAATATTATTCCTCCATCCATAGATAATTATAATTTTGTTAAATATGGTAAACTCTCTGTTAGTAATAATAGTGGAGGATTTAATCATACAATCCCTTTATATACATTGAATGATGGAACGCTAAATACTAATTTATCTTTATCATATTACAATGATGGGGTTAAGGTCAACGATATAGCGGGTGTTGTTGGAATGAATTGGAATTTAAGTACAGGAGGTATGATTACTAGGATTGTCAGAGATCAGCCTGACGAATATAGCCAGGGGTATACATTTAGACCTGAATCTAATGAGATTGTAGATATTCTGAATGGTAATTACGATGATACTTATTATTTGCAAAATGTAAAAGAAAAAGCACTTTTATTATATAAGTCTGGGGTTAAAACCGATGAGATGGGGGATTATTCAAAGGTTGATAATGAGCAAGATTGGTTCAGTTTTAATTTTGATGGCTATTCGGGTACTTTTTTTATTGATAACGACAAGGTATATATTAATTCAAATGTAGAAGGAATAAAAGCAAAAGTAGAAAAAGATATTGTTTACGGGCCTAAAGTATTAAAATTCATTTTTACTATGCCAGATGGAAAAACATATAGATTTGGTGGGCACAGTGATTTTATTGAAACATCAGAAACAATTACAGCGTGTTCCAAAAATTATGGTCTACCTGTTGCCAGTACATGGTTTTTACAAGAAATTAATTATAATAATAGTTCTATTTTTTTTAAATACAAAAACCATTGGAAAGAGTATCCATATGACTATTCTGAGAGTGTTACAATTGGTAATATAATACCAATAAATACAGGTTGCCCTTCTTACCCAAAATTTAATGAATGTTTAACTTCGTTTAAATCCAGTACAGCAAAGGCCATCAGTGAAATTTACTCGGAATCTTCAAAAATACTATTTAATTATCAGGAAAATAGAGAGGATTATAATCAGGGTATATTCTTGAAAAAAATAGAGGTTTATAACTTAAATAATAAAGTGAAAACAATTAATTTTAATTATTTTTACTCTTCAAGCCCTGCTAGTCAACTTCCTGCAAAAATAGCAAACCAAGGGAATGTAAAAAAAAGATTGTTTCTCGAAGAAATAGATTTTGGAAATAATGAAAAGTATAAATTTGAGTATAACAAACCCAATTTATTACCCGCTAGACTATCTTATCAACAAGATAATTTTGGATATGCCAATGGAAACAATTTTGCCAGCCTTTTAAATATAAATGACTTTGATAATGATAATTATTTTAAAACTGTTATTAAAAACTCTTTTTCAAATGTAGATAAAGCAAATCGTTCAATAAATCCAACGATTTCCAAATACGGAAGTTTAGTGAAAATCATCTACCCTACCAAGGGATATACCCTAATCAATTATGAAAACAATATTACAACAAGAAGAGTTGAAAAAACATCATTTAGTTCAGAAGGGTTAAGTAATGAATTCCGTTGTACCGGAGTTGGAACTAATACTTCATATACCTCAGATTTTAGTTTTGTTGCAAATGGGTCTAAAATATATATAGACAATTTTTTGTCAGAAAGTGTATGTGAAGGGGTGTATGTAGATCCTAAAAGTTCTCATAACCTTAGAATTGAGAATATTTCAAAAGGGAAAGTGCTTTATACCGGAACAACAAATCAGGATACAACTTTTGAATCTAAAGAATCAACAGTTGCATGGCCCGGCACTCCAACAAAATTTGTTCCTATCAAAACCATTAATGGAGATACTTACAAAATAACATATAAATCTACTGTCAAGTATTCTGAAGGAGCACATACCTTGGGAATTGAATATAATTTCATTACTACCCCAGTAGATGAGGAGGTTAATTATAGTGGCTTGAGGGTTGCGTCTTTAGAAGATTTTGATGGAGTAAAGAGTGAGGTTAGAAATTTCAAATATAATGATCTTCCAAACATTACAGATGTTAAAACATCACTGAATCATGTATTTGAATTTAATCCGTGGGATTTTTCCTGTGTATTTTATAATTGTGGAAGTGGGGGTTCAACAAGTGTTGAGAACAACTGCAGAAATACAATTTCTTTTTCATCAACAAATTATCAAAATTCTTTAAATAGTCGTTCAAATAGAATTAGCTATGAGTATTTAACTGAACTGAGACCTTTGGGAGGAGCTATTGTTAATAAATATTGGATAGATAATGTTGATAATGCACCATTAGGAATTGTGAATGCATCTCCTAAAGGCACTGTTAATTCTAATATGGGAGCGAGTATGAGAGGAAGATTATTGGAAAGCAATTATTATGATAATAATGGTAATATTTTGAAAAAAATCGTCAATTCATATTTGTCCCAGATTAAAAATGTATTTTATAATTATAATTTTGATTTTAATATTTCGCCCTATCCTAATTTACTTAATTTGGATCTTGACCATGTATACAATAACACTACGGTTGCAAATGGCTGTACTACCCTTATATGTAACTTACAGGGTAAACTTAATGGAGACATGTATAGGAATGTTATTGAAAGCTACTTGTTGAAGAACCAACAAGAAATAAGTTATTTAAACAATATTCCCATAAAAACAGAAACCGAGTATTTTTACAATAATCCTTTGCATTATCAGGTAACTTTATCAAAAAACCTTTTCCCTGATAATACAATTCAGGAAACTGCGTATAGTTATGCTCATGAAAAAGGAAATCAGAAGCTGATCGCTGCTAATATGATCGGTATTCCATTAGAAACTATTGTCACAAAAAGGAAGAATGCAAATGACTCTACCGGTAAAATGCTTTCAAAAACAGAGACCAAATATGATGACCCTGCAACTTTATTTCCTACTTCAGTCATTTCTTATGGAATTAATACCGGGGTACAATCAACAGAAATCACTTATGACAAATATGATTCAAAAGGTAATTTACTGCAGTACACCACAAAAGATGGTGTTCCAACAGTCATTATCTGGGGCTATAATAATACCAGACCTATCGCTAAAGTAGAAGGACTAACCTATGCTCAGATTTCATCCAATATCAGTGTTATTGTAAACGCTTCTGACGTGGATGGAGCTGCAGGTTCCAATAATGATGAAACTGCTTTATTAGATGCTTTCAAAGCATTCAGAGCTCAGTTTCCTAATTCCCCGGTGACTACTTACACATATGATCCACTGATAGGGGTCAGAAGTATCACTCCGCCAACAGGGATCACAGAATTTTATACCTATGATGCAGCAGGTAGACTTGAAAAAGTAGCTGATGCGAATGGAAAGGTATTGAAAGAAATGAAGTACAACTATAAAAACTAATAATGATGAAAAAGATAATAATCCCTATAGGAGTACTGCTAACAGGGAGTTTACAGGCACAGCTAGCTCCGTTACCTAATACAGAAAACTATATCCAGGCTAAAACCTATCTCGATTACAATGGAGCTACGGCTACAAAATCTGCTGAAATGGTTCAGTATTTTGACGGATTGGGAAGACCTAAACAGGTCGTTAATGTGAAAGCTTCACCACAAGGAAAAGATGTGGTAACTCCTGTTCTCTATGATGGTTTTGGAAGACAGACAAGAGACTATCTTCCTGTACCCCAATCCGGAACTCAAAATGGAGCAATTTACCCTCAAACTTCAACATTTCAGCATTTTCCGGTAGGAGATCCGCAAGGTCTTTATACTAATGAAAAACCGTTTTCAGAGAAAATACTGGAGAACTCACCATTAGACAGAATCCAGCAGCAGATCCAGGTGGGAAATGACTGGTCCGGTAAACCTGTAAAATTTGATTATGGGGTGAATATAACAGGAGAAGTTATAAAATATACCACTACAACTGTGTGGGAGAACAATGCGACCAAATCAACCATCGAATACGGGGGATCTTATGACGCAGCACAGCTCTACAAAAATACAGTGACCGATGAAGACGGCAACCCAACCATTGAATTCAAAAATGGGAAAGGTCAGACGTTGATGGTAAGAAAAGTAATGAGTACTACAGAAAATGCGGATACTTACTATGTTTATAACGAATATGACCAGCTAGCATGGGTAATTCCCCCTAAGCTTTCCAAAATGCAAACATGGGGCATTGCCGAGCAGGATGCTTTGGCTTATGAATATCGTTATGATGAAAAAAGTCGCTTGGTAGAAAAGAAACTTCCTGGAAAAGGCTGGGAATTTATGGGATATGACAAAGCTGACAGGTTGATTATAACCCAAGATGCTAATATGAGACAACACAATAAATGGCTGATTACCAAATATGACAGGTTCGGAAGAACTGCTTATACTGGATCCCGGGCTGGTGGTGGGAGAACCGAAATGCAGAATGAAATTGCAGACGTTGTAGTTGTTGAAAACAGAGAGCCCCAAGGGTTTATAAGAAGTGGAATGACTATCTATTATTCCAATACCTATTTTCATAACTTAGAAAATGTTTTGACTGTTAATTACTATGATACTTATCCTGCAGGATCTCCACCTGTTACCAATGCTTTTTCCCAGTCTCTTCTAACGGATAATGCTACTCAGGAACGCTCCACCCAGGGACTTCCTTTAGCGAGCTATGTCAAGAATATAGAGGATGATCAATGGACTAAAAACTTTACGTGGTACGATACCAAAGGAAGAGTAATAGGAACAAGAAGTAACAACCATCTTGGAGGGTATACGGTATTAAACCATAAGCTGGATTTTGGAGGAACAGTACTTCAAACCAATACGTATCATAGAAGAATACCAGCTGATACAGAGAAAATTACACGGGAGGTATTTACATATGACCCTCAAAACAGAGTGCTAAAACTGACCCATCAGGTCAATGGTAACCCTATAGAGATTCTGGCACAGAATACATACAATGAATTGTCTCAGTTAGAAAGTAAAAAAGTAGGAGGAGTGGTTGCTACAGCACCTCTTCAGCAGATTGATTATAAATATAACATAAGAGGCTGGATGACTAAGATCAATGATCCTGCTGATTTGAATGGAAAGTTGTTTGGTTATACCATCCGATACAACAATCCTATTAATACTTCATATGCGCCTGCAAGATATAACGGAAATATTGCAGAGGTTGACTGGCGAACACCTAATGATAATACACTGAAAAGATACTCATACAGTTATTATACTCAGAATAGGTTGATGTTTGGTCATTATTCAGAACCTCTGGCTACTGTTCCTGAGAATAGCCTTTATGATGAATATCTTGAATATGACCTGAATGGTAATATTACTGTACTATCCCGGAATTCTAAAAATCCAAGTTCGGGCGCTGCGATGAATATCGATGCTCTGAGCTACACTTATACAGGAAACAGGCTTTTGAAAGTAAAAGATGCAACTCAAAACAATGATGGTTATCCAATTGGAGGAAACACAATTGAATATGATGCTAATGGAAATATGACATCAAATACTGATAAAGGAATTTCTTCGATTGAATATAATTATTTAAATTTACCTAAACAGATTGTTCAAAGCTCAAATATTACCAAATATATTTATCAAGCGAATGGGACAAAAGTGAAGAAGTTTTTTGGAAATAAGATTGAAGTGGATTATCTGGATGGATTCCAGTACAAGTCTACCTTTGATATAGAATCATGGAATGGAGAAGGAAGCTATATTCAGGATCCTAATGAAATACCTGTGGTAAAGTTGAGAATTATTCCTACATCGGAGGGATATTATGATGCATTGAAGCAGCAATATATATACAATTTTACAGATCATCTTGGGAATGTAAGATTAAGTTATTCCGACACTAACAAAGATGGAATTATTCAACCCATAGACTATGAAGTTAATGAATGTATTCCCAAAATGGGCTGTGTCAATAAATGGAAGTCAGGTGAAATTATAGATGTTAATAATTATTATCCTTTTGGGTTGCTTCATAATTATACTGAAACATCTACACAGGTATATCAATATAAATACAATGGAAAGGAGCTACAGGAGACAGGGATGTATGATTATGGAGCGAGATTCTATATGCCTGATATTGGTAGATGGGGTGTTATGGATCCGCTGGCGGAAAAGATGACGAGATTTAGCCCTTATAATTATACATTTGATAATCCAATAATGTTTATTGATCCAGATGGTAGACAGGCAATGAAGCCTACACCCAAAGAAGCAGCTGCAATGGCAGCGCATGTATATGGTGACAAATCGGATAGAATACTTATTGGTGGATGGAAAGTTTCTCAAAAAGATTTTGGCAAAAATGTAATTCTCAATGATGAATCATCAGGCTTTAAGTCTCAAATTTATGAGAGAACTGTTGATGGTAAAACAGAGTTTACTTATGCAACAGCAGGAACAGAAGATATTGCTAAGGATGGTCTCGCAGATGCAGCACAACCTTTAGGAGAATCTGCTCAATACTCTATATCGGCAAAAAATGCAGTTGCTATTTCTAATCAAGTGGGTGATGCTGAGCTTACTTTTACAGGCCATTCTTTAGGTGGTGGGCTTGCTGCTCTCAATTCAAATCTTACTAGAAATGAAGCTATTACCTTTAATGCAGCGGGAGTTGGACTTAGAACTAAATATTTGAATGGGAGAGATAATTCCAACGTTAAAGGTTGGTTTAGTGGTGTAACTGCAGCTCTTAGAACGGAAGGATTAATAAATGCTTATATAATGAATACCGACCCACTTAATAAATTACAGAATAATAGTGAATTAATGCCAGATGTTAATGGTAAAAGACATTATATTAAAGCGAGATCATCAAGTTCTGTATATAATGGACATAGCATAGACAATATATTAAGAGAGTTTGGAATTGATACTCGTTATTTTAAAAAAAAGTAAAATGAAAAAAATAGGATTATATATTTTATTACTTGCCATAATATCATGCAATAAAATCGACAAGGATAAAAAGGTCGATAAGAATAAACTTTTAGGTGCTGATTATAGATTATTCCAAGATACTCCTGCTTGGGGATTAGCAAAAGCAGTTTGGGATAATGATGTTGAAAAAATAGATGAAGAAGTAAAAAAGAACCCTAAAGTATTAGACTACCAGGAACGTAAATATGGCAAAACTCTTTTACATTTAAGCTCTTACAATGATAATTATAAAGCATTCAAAGAGTTATTAAGGTTAGGAGCAAATCCAAATATTGCTGATTCTTCTCATTGTACCTCTCCTTTAATTGAGGTAGTAGAGTCTTCTAAGGATAAAACCCAATATGTTGAACAGTTGATTAAATACAAAGCAAATGTTAATTATGTAGAATGTATCAAAGGGAAAGAAAAGCAAAAAACCAAGAGAACAGCTCTTATTACAGCTTCTGGAAGTGGATATTTGACTATAGTGAAGCTTTTAGTTCAGAATGGTGCTGATATTAATTATAACGATGGTAGTCAGTCAGGATCAGCTTTAGGTTCGGCAACTTTATCCCGTAATTACGATATAGTTTTGTATCTTTTGCAGAAAGGAGCAGACTGTAATCTTTTTTTATATAAAAAATACAACTCTGATAATAGTGAGACTCCTATCTACATGAAAGACTGGATTAATCATGAAGCTGATCATTCAGCAAAAGAATATCCTGAAATTATAAATATTCTGAAAAAGAACAGTTGTTTGTAGAAATAATAAATATAGCCAATAGCTGTTTGATAAAATCTTTAACTTTTATTTAAGTGGTCCTAAATAACGTTATATGAAAAGAATGCTAAAAGTCATTGTTACATTCATTGGAATATTATTTCTTTGGTAAGATAAGATCAAAGCCGTTCTTTTTCAGAGTCACTAATAGAGAATATATTACCATGTGGAAAAGCTGGAGAGGAAAACTTTATTTGATACCTGATAAATATTACGGGATAATAACACCGAAAGATGACTATATTGAAACAAGAAGTAAAAATGAATATGTGGTTTTTTAACGGGGAAATAATAATGCTAATGATTTATTGTACTTTGGAAATACTGAGGATAAAATTATTAATAAAGATAAAACCAATTTTAACATAATCAATTACTTGGACAATAAGCAAAAAAATGATAGTCTATATAGAGAAACATGGGCATTATGGTCGTTATAAAAAAGAAGTGATGTTTTAAGTTAGGTATTAATATACTAGATGGTTACACTGGTTAGGAAACAAGAAAGAGCCAAAGATAGAAGATAAATAAAGCCACTCGATAAGTGGCTTTATTATTTATAAAATGCTTTGCAATTTAGTTTGTTTCAGGAATACACCTAGGAGAGCGAAGACATGTTGTCTGTCTTTAGCTTTTAGCTATCAAAAATTTTTGCAACAATATTTTTATCCAATATAATATCTGTAGATCTACAGGTAATCTAAAGATACTTCCAGAGATTGTGTCAGTTGCGTGGTTATCTCAATAGATGGTTTTATTTCTCCACAATCTAGAAAAAAACCGAAGTATTTTTGCTTTTTCTATTTCAACCGATCCGGGTTCTGTTTCAAAAAACTATCCCAACCGGAGTATGATTTTGTGTCTGTAATGGTTCCGGAATTGAAGTGATGGCATACCGCAACGGCAAGGCCATCGGAGGCATCCAGGTATTTTGTGGGGAATTCTTTTAGGTTAAGAAGGTTCTGAAGCATTCCTGCTACCTGTTCTTTACTGGCATTTCCGTTTCCGGTAATGGCCATTTTAATTTTTTTAGGAGAATATTCTGTGATGGGAATATTTCTGTGGAGGCTGGCAGCCATGGCTACCCCCTGAGCACGTCCCAATTTTAACATACTCTGTACATTTTTTCCAAAGAAAGGGGCTTCAAGAGCTACTTCGTCAGGATGGAATTCATCAATGAGCGCTAACGTCTTATCAAAAATATATTTAAGCTTCGTTTCGTGATTAGGATATTTTTTTAAGATCAGTTCATGAATGGAGATCATTTCCATTTTACCTTTTTTAACGGAAATAAGACCAAACCCCATGATGGCTGTCCCGGGATCAATACCTAAAATTATTTTCTCTGAAATCATTGGTTCAAAGATAAGGACTTTCTGCCATTTTTTCAGTCATCAAAAAAAATCAAATAGGAGTGATTTGTATTTAAAAGTTTATTAACTTTAAAAAAAATAGACATGAAAAATTTGATCAATTTATTAATCGTTCCCTCTTTTCTGTTTTGTAGTTTTCAGAAAGAGAGTGGGTTAGCTTCGTACAGGAGCGTGGCCGTAGAAAATACGGTAGAAAAAGGTGAACGGATTATTTATTTGTTTTTTAAAGCAGATAAAGACAGATCCGGAAGTGAAAAAATTATCCTTCAGGAAAGCAAAATCTCAGAAGGTAAGATGAAGTCAATGCCTTCTTTTGACCGAAAAGAAGTTCAAAATGGAGATTTTATTATTACGCTTGTAGAAACGGGAGGCAAAGAAATTGCCAAACAGCATGTAAAAGATCCTCTGAATCCGGAACTTGAAGTCTACGAAAAAAAAGGGATGTCCCGGCATAAAGCTTCACTTCAAAATGCAGAGTTCAGTGTGAGGTTTCCCTATTCTGAAAATATGGGTCTTGTAAAAATTGAAAAAGCCACAGACAATGGTGTACAGCTATTATTCACTCAAAAACTATAATCATGAAAAAATTATTATTATCTCTTCTTGTGGGAAGCAGCTGTTTTGGACAGGTATTTGAAAAAGTGCCCCTTTTACAGAATGGCAGCAATGATAAACGTATTGTTATTGCAGTTTTAGGGGATGGTTTTACTTCTGCCCAGCAGACCTCTTTTGTGTCATCTGCTCAGTCAACCATTAATTATCTTTTCACCAAAAGTCCTTATACAGAATACAAAAATTACTTCAATGCGTATGCGGTGAAAGTAGTCTCTGCTGAAACAGGAGTAAAGCATCCGGGAACAGCTACAGACGTTACAGAACCCGTTATACCGGTTTCAAATCCCAATAATTATCTGGGGTCTACCTTTGATGTTGGGGTTCACAGATGTATTTACAGCAATACCACCAATAAAGTTGGGCAGGTTCTGGCTGCTAATATCCCGGATTATGATATCACCTATGTGTTGGGTAATTCTACAGAATATGGAGGTTGTGGAGGAACCTATGCCTTCGCTTCTTTGAATGGTTCTGCCAGTGAAATTGTAGTCCATGAGCTGGGGCATTCTTTTGGAAAATTGGCAGATGAATATTGGTTTGCCGGTTCTCTGGAGTCACCCAACAAAACCCAAAACTCTAATCCGGCTACTATAAAATGGAAAAACTGGGTGGGATTAAACAGTGTGGGAGTCTATCCGTATACGGAGAGCCCAAGCTGGTTCAGACCGCACCAGAGCTGTGAGATGAGGTACCTTAACCAGCAGTTTTGCTCCGTTTGTAAAGAAGCAATTATTGAAAAAATCCACTCTTTAGTTTCCCCTGTAGATTCTTATACTCCGGCTAATAATACAACAGTGAGTGTTACTTCCAATATGACGTTTACGGTGAATGAAGTCCTTCCGATTCCCAATACTTTAGTGAACACCTGGAAATTGAACGGTACTGCTCTAAGTGCAACAGGAAATACTTTAACACTTAGTCCGGCTCAGCTGAACAATGGAAACAATACTCTGCTATTTTCGGTAACAGATAATAGTCCGCTGTTAAAAGTAGATAGCCATAGTACACTTCATCTTACCAATATTACATGGACCTTAAGTAAGTCGACGCTTAGAGTTGCAGATGTAAGGGCAATAGAAAGAAAGTTCAGTATATATCCGAATCCTGGTGATGGTGAATTTTCTATCCGTGGAAAACAGGATTTTTCCAAAAATACTACAGTTGAAATCTATGACGCCTCTGGAAAACTGATTTCCACAAGATTTGAATTAAAAGATTCATCAACGATCTATGTTGATATCAGAAATGTTCCTTCAGGTTCTTACCTGCTCAATGTGACAGAAGATGGGCAGCCCGTTATTTCTCAGAAAATAATAAAAGAATAATTAAAATTTAAAACCGGCTATAATTGCCGGTTTTCTTTTTTATGCTTCTCTCAGATTCTTCTCTGCAATGGGGATCCATTTATAATCATGGCGGAGAAGTAAAATTTTATCAACTAGAAATTTAGTTTTATATTCTTTTGATTGATATTTCTCCCAGGCTTTAAGATAGTTTTCCCAGGTCAGATTTCTGTATCCAACGGTCATATGGGGATGGAAAGAATATTTCGCAAAATTAAACTGTTGCTTTACCTTGTTGTGAAGCTCATCTAAATGAGGATTGTTTTCCGGATGAATAAAGATCACCGGATTGTTAGGATTGGGAAAACTCCCAAAACCATTGAGCTCAATTTCAAAAGGAGACATTTGGGTGTCAATTTTCTGAAATGCTGTGAAAATATCACTTTCCAGCTCCGTTTCTCTGGAGAACGGAGGAAAAAGAGTAATATGGGCATCATTTTTCAATGCCTTAGAATTGTCATAAACCAGAGCAAAATCACTCTTGAAAACCTTAACCTCTTCTATGATTTCCTTTGGAGGATAGACGGCTATGAAATACATCTTCTTCATACCATTGAAATGAATGAAAGCTAAAGTACTTCTTTTTTTTGCTTTAGCTGCATTAATGTATTCTCAAGATTATCTGTAATCTTTTTTATTTCAATATGTGGTTTGAACACCAGGCCTTTTCCTTTTGCTTCATCCGCAATATTGGAGAGGATGATCACAGAGGTCTTTGTTGCCGGGTAATAGATATTCAGAGAAGGGGAACCTTTTATATATCCGCTGTGAAAATAGGAGTTGGGCTTTCCGATATTCAGCATGATTCCGTAGGCATAGCCCATTTTTCCAAAGATGGCATGATGTCTTTCTGCACTTTTTGCCATAAATTGTTTTAAGGTTTCCGGCTTCAATATTTTACCTCCATAAAGAGCATTGTTCCAACGGTGAAGATCCTGAACGGTAGAAAGTATTCCTCCGGCAGGAGTTCCTATCTCTTTTCCGTCTAATCTTTTCGGCATATTCGGAACTTCTTCACAGAGTGTTCCGTTTCCAACATACGCACTGGCAAAATTATTTCCTTTAAAGGTATTTCCTGTGGAAGAATTTGTCATTCCTGCTTTTTTAAAAAGCTCCTGTACATTTTCATCATAAGACTTACCGGAAACTTTTTCTACAATTTTCCCCAACGTATTAAACCCGTCATTGGAGTAATGAAAGCCTGAACCGCTTTTAAACATCAGTTTTCCACCAAGAAGATTCAGCCCGGAAGTATGGTTGAGAAGCTGGTGGATGGTAATATGTTCATAGTCTTTATTCTGAAATTCCTTTACATATTTAGAGGCCTTATCGGTTACATTCAGTTTTCCCTGTTCCATTTGAAGCAGAACCAGAGCTGCAGTAAATTGCTTACTTACGGAACCAATGGCAAAAATGGTATTGCTGTCAATTTTTGTTTTTTTCTTAAAATTTGAATACCCGTTTTCTTTTCTGTAAAGCTGCAGAGAATCCTTAAAGACAGCCACACTTCCATTGAAATGGTACTTTTTAAAGACAGAATCAATCTGCTGTTCCAAAAGAGTGGTTTGAAAAGCGGTAATGGTAGAGTCAATGACGGCATTTTTATCAATGGGAGCTTTAGAAATTTCAGTTTTACATGAGAGTAAAGAACAGAATAATACCAGGAGTGCTAAATTTTTTATCACGGGTGTTTGTGTTATATGTTATAAATTATTTCAATATGTTTTGAGACCACAGATCATTGATGGGAATATATTCTTGTGAGCAAAGATCAGGTGTTTTTATTTTTAAAATTCAATAGGGTATTCTAAAGATAGTGAAATCTTTAAAAGTTTCAAAAGGATGCAAAATGCGTGCTAGGAATGAATTTAACGGTATTTTTATAGGAACTTAATCTAAACTTAAAGAGTATTTAATACATTTGAAAGGATTATAAGCAATCTACCATCATGAAAGGACATTTGAAAAGTGATTCAGAACAAATTGATTACCTGTTGGATATCATAAAAAGACAGGGAACAGAATATCTGAATAATATTACAGACCGACCGACTTCTATAGATCATACTTTTATACCAGAGCTACAGAGCTTGCCGGAGACGGGCTATGGAGCGGAAAAAGCGCTACAGATTTTCAATGAAAAATTCGAGCCGATAATGGTTGGATCTGGAGGCCCCAGGTATTGGGGCTTTGTAACAGGAGGAGCTACTCCGGCATCCATTGTGGGTG
This sequence comes from Chryseobacterium sp. YR221, assembly GCF_900176315.1. NCBI lineage: Bacteria > Pseudomonadati > Bacteroidota > Flavobacteriia > Flavobacteriales > Weeksellaceae > Chryseobacterium > Chryseobacterium sp. YR221. The sequence goes on along the minus strand of NZ_FWXM01000002.1, from coordinate 897,430 downwards.
ATTGGCTGGCTACTATTTATGATCAGAATACTCAAACTGTATCAGGACAAGGAGATATTTCAGCGAATATAGAGATCGAAACAATACAGCTTTTGCTTACACTTCTTCAGCTTCCGGAAAGCTTTCTCGGAGGTTTTGTATCAGGAGCCACCATGTCGAATTTTACCTGCCTGGCTGTGGGCCGTCAATGGTTAGGAAAAGAACAGGGAAGAGATATTGCGAAAGAAGGGGTTTCCGGAACAGTAAAAATACTGACTGCAACTCCACACTCATCTTCCATAAAATCATTGTCATTACTAGGGCTGGGAAGTGATAATATTGTTAAAATTAAAACAGAAGAAGGAAACCGTGAGGCTATCAATATCAAAGATCTTGAAGAACATATTCTGAGACTTACGGGTGAGCCGTTTATCCTGATTTCAAGTGGGGGAACTGTAAATACAGTGGATTTTGATGATTTTAAGGCTATCAGTGAATTAAAAGAGAAATATAATTTCTGGTGGCATATTGATGCGGCTTTTGGAGGATTTGCAGCGTGTTCAGAGTCATATAAACACCTTGTGGAAGGTTGGGAATATGCTGACAGTATTACGGTAGACTGTCATAAATGGTTGAATGTTCCTTATGAAAGTGCTGTGTTTTTAATCAGGGAACAACATAAAATTTTGCAGGTAGAAACCTTTCAGAATTCAAATGCACCTTATCTGGGAGATCCGTTGGAAAATTTCAGTTATTTAAATTTTCTTCCTGAAAACTCAAGAAGATTAAAGGCGCTTCCGGCCTGGTTCTCTATCATGGCTTACGGTAGAAAAGGGTATCAGGAGATTGTAGATAAGAATATATCATGGGCAAAACAGTTTGGAGAGTTAATTGAAAACAGTAATGATTTTAAATTGCTGGCCCCGGTACGATTGAATACGGTTTGTTTTACATTAAAGGATGAGGTAAAGGAGGATGAGGTAGGGCGCTTTCTTGAAAAGCTTAATGATACAGGGAAAGTCTTTATGACACCTACTTTTTATAACCAGCATAACGGAATAAGAGCTGCATTTGTCAACTGGATGACCAGCGAAAAGGATATTCAGCTAGTATTTGATCTTATGAATGAAATTATTACTGAAATAAAATAATATGTTGAAAAGCCTGCTGATAAATATTCACAGGCTTATTTTAATAGCAGATCACAGAACCAGAAAATATATTCTCCGTCCTCTTCTTCAGGATTTGCTTTAGGCTTGGGGTATGTTTTCTTTACTGTTTCACCTATTGTAAACTGAATCGGGTTTTTAAAAATTGGACCATCAAACGTAAAGGTATGAAATTCCCCATTTTCGCCGCAAGGGTCTACATTTTTAGGAAGGTCATTGATGAAATTTTGATCAATAATCCGACCTGCAAAGCTTTTATCCAGATAATTCCCGTTCACACAGGTTACAATGGTTTTGAAACCCAGATCTAAAAATTCATGGATGAGGTCTGATGTATTTTGCTTCCAAAGAGGAAAAACGGCTTTCATGCCGATACTGTTTAACTGTTCTTCTCTGTATTGACGAAGATCTTCGAGGAAAATATCTCCAAAAACAGAATGGGTAACCCCCTGAGCCTGTATTTCAGACATTGTTTTATTCATGATTTCCCGGTATTCTTCCATAGAAGGTTCTTTCGGAAGTTCCATTTTTATCAGGGGTATTCCTATATTGGCAGCCTGCTGCTCCAAAAGAGATACATGAACTCCGTGCATGGAAATTCGCTGAAACTCCTTATTGATACTGGTAAGCAGGGTCGTGACCTCATACCGGTTTTCCTGTAGTGTTTTGTAAAGAGCCAGGGCAGAATCTTTCCCGCTGCTCCAGTTGAATAATGCTTTCGGTTTCATTGTAAAATAAAAATCTCCCAAAAATAGGGAGATTTTAGCTATTAGTATCTTTTGTTCTGAATTTCTTTCACAGGAATGAATCCTCCATTAAAGTAATTGATTTTCATTTCAAAAGGGTATGCAGGATTGGTCATAATCAAGACTCCGATGGCTCCAAAAAATGCTGCACCGGTGACCATCATGCTTCCTCTATTGGGATCTGATCTTATTTTTCCAATGAAATAATAATCATTGTCTCTTTTCTCTGCTCTGGTAAACAGATTTTCTATAGAAAGATAGAGGTAAGGTTCACCTTTATATACTACTGCATAGATATCCTCTTTTTTAATCTCTTTTTCTTTTCCGTCTGCAGTTTCATAGATTCTTACGATTTTGGGAGCATTACCATAAAATTTTACGTTAGAAATCTCCTGATCAGGTTGTTGATTTTTTAAAGAATTATAGTCTTTATAAACTCCGTCCTTCAATGGAGATGAACTATAAAAAGGGATCGATTCTTTTGCTGTATCATCAAAGTTTTTAACCTGTTCGTAGGTGTAGTGATGAGTGGTTTCAGGTTTTTTAGCAGCATTAGTACTAATAAAGTCAATAAGCATTTCGCTTCCTTTCTGGAGGGTTTCTTTTGTGACATCAGTTGCCCTGTGATCAATCACCTTATCCGACTGATCAATCAAAGAATAAGTTCCATCGTCATTTTTTGAAAATAAAAATGCCTGAAAATAACAATAGCCATGCTCACTTAGCTTAGCCGTAAGCTCTGCAAAATAGAGCTGTTTAAGATATAAAACTAAAGTCCCATCCTCTGTATTTTCTCCATTGATGCCGTTCAGTACATTCTGAAACTGGCTGGAAAGACTTGAAGCAGAAACAACTCTTGCTTTAGCATTTAAAAGCCCCTGCTGAACAATGCCTAATGAAGTGGTGTCCGTTCTGCGGTCAATCAGTTTGATTGTTTTATAATAGCTTTTATCTACTTTTTTAGTGGGAAGACTGATGGTAAAATCTTCAGTTCGCTTTTGGGCAGATAGAATTGAGGTCAGGAAGAGCGTGACTACCATTAAGGCTCTGCTAAAATAATTTTTCATGATTAATCTCTTCATTGGTAAAAGTTTTGGATTAAAAATACAAAAAAACCTCAAAGAAATTCCTTGAGGTTTTAATTTTATAATCTCCTGTTCAGGGTATTACATATTTCTTCTGTACTTGCCACCCACTTCAAATAAAGCATTGGTGATTTGTCCAAGAGAACAGTATTTCACAGCATCCATCATAATCCCAAAAAGGTTTTGCTGATTGATGGCTGCATATTGTAATTTTTTAAGAGCTTCCTCAGATTTATCTTCATTTGATTTTTGGAAATTATGAAGTGTTTCGATCTGAACCTGCTTTTCTTCTTCCGTAGAACGGATTACCTCTCCCGGACGAACCGTAGGTGAACCGTCTTTTCCAAGGAAAGTATTTACTCCAATAATTGGATATTCTCCGGTATGTTTCAGCCACTCATAATGCATAGATTCTTCCTGAATTTTTGAACGTTGGTACATCGTTTCCATAGCACCAAGAACACCGCCTCTTTCCGTAATTCTGTCAAATTCTGCATATACTGCTTCTTCCACAAGATCTGTCAGTTCTTCAATAATAAATGATCCCTGCAGTGGATTTTCATTTTTAGCTAACCCTAATTCTTTATTAATGATCAGCTGAATAGCCATTGCTCTTCTTACAGACTGCTCTGTAGGCGTTGTAATAGCCTCGTCATAAGCGTTGGTGTGTAATGAATTACAGTTGTCATAGATGGCATAAAGTGCCTGCAGCGTAGTTCTGATATCATTGAAATCAATTTCCTGAGCGTGAAGTGAACGTCCTGAAGTCTGGATGTGGTATTTCAGCATCTGGCTTCTTTCGTCAGCTCCATATTTCAGTTTCATAGCTTTTGCCCAGATTCTTCTTGCTACACGTCCGATTACTGAATATTCAGGGTCGATACCGTTGGAGAAGAAGAAAGATAAATTCGGAGCAAAATCGTTGATGTCCATTCCACGGCTTAGGTAATATTCTACATACGTAAATCCGTTAGCCAATGTAAATGCCAGCTGCGAAACCGGATTGGCACCAGCTTCAGCAATGTGATATCCTGAAATAGAGACGGAGTAGAAGTTTCTTACTTTTTCTGTGATAAAATATTCCTGAACATCTCCCATCAGTCTTAAAGCAAATTCAGTAGAGAAAATACAGGTGTTCTGAGCCTGATCTTCTTTTAAAATATCAGCCTGAACCGTTCCACGAACGGTGGCGATTGTTTTGGCTTTAATTTCAGCATAAGCTTCTGCAGGAATTACTTCATCTCCTGTAATCCCTAAAAGTTTTAATCCTAAACCATTGTTGGATGGAGGAAGTTCTCCGTTATATTTTGGTCTTTCTAACCCTTTATCGTCAAATTTTGCTTTTAATACAGCTTCAACCTTAGCTTCCAGTTTATGTTCAGCGATGTATTTTTCAACGTTCTGGTCGATGGCAGCATTCATAAAGAAAGCCAGCAGCATTGGAGCCGGACCGTTAATCGTCATTGAAACGGAAGTCATTGCATTCACCAGGTCAAATCCTGAATACAGTTTCTTGGCATCATCCAGAGTGGCGATAGAAACTCCTGCATTTCCGATTTTACCGTAAATATCCGGTGGTAAAGCAGGATCCTGACCGTATAAAGTTACAGAGTCAAAAGCTGTTGATAAACGTTTAGCAGGCATTTCTGCAGAAACGTAATGGAATCTTCTGTTGGTTCTTTCCGGACCTCCTTCCCCTGCAAACATTCTGGTTGGATCTTCTCCTGTTCTTTTAAAAGGATAAATTCCTGCCGTGTAAGGGAATCCTCCCGGAAGATTTTCCTGGCCTTTCCACTTGATCAGATCCCCCCAATCGTTGTATTTTGGTAATGCAATTTTTGGAATTCTCAAATGAGACAGAGATTCTGTAGAAGTCTCAACTTTAATTTCTTTTCCACGTACGAAATAGGAATAAAACTCCTCATGGAAAGCTTTTTTCGTATCTTCCCAAGACTTCAGGAAGTCGATGTTTTCCTGTTGAAGTTCCTTTTCAGCTTTTTGATATTCCGCATCTAATGCCTCATTGGAAATAATTTTTTTAACCCCTTCAATATGATACATTGTTCTGGCTAATTCAGCCTGTTTTTCAATGTTTTCATCATATATTCTGTTGTTTTCAACAATTTCAGACAGGTAACGAACTCTTTTTGGAGGGATAATCGTTACTTCTTCTGTAATTTCCTGTTCAGCGAAAGTATTTAAATGTAAATCGGAAAATTTATCGTTTACTTTGGAAACAAGCCTGTTGTATAATTCTGTTGTTCCATGGTCATTGAACTGAGATGCTTTTGTAGCGTATACAGGCATTTCATCCAATGGACTTTCCCAAAGTAAATGGTTTCTCTGGAACTGTTTTCTTACCGCCTGAAGTGCATCAAGAGCACCTCGTTTATCAGATTTATTTAAAGCCACTAAATCGGCATAATCTAACATGTCAATTTTCTCAAGCTGAGTGGAGGCTCCATATTCGGGAGTCATCACATACATGGAAACATCTGCAAAATCAGAAACTTCCGAACCGGACTGGCCAATACCTGAAGTTTCCAAAATGATCACATCCGGATGTGCCAGTTTCAATACATTTAAAGCAGAATGAATGAACGGTGATACTGAAACGTTATTTTCTCTTGTGGCCATTGAACGCATATAAACTCTGGGATCATTGATCGCATTCATACGGATTCTGTCTCCTAAAAGCGCTCCTCCTGTTTTCTTTTTAGAAGGGTCTATAGAAATAATGGCAATTTTTTTATCCGGATTTGAACGGATGAAACGTCTTACCAATTCATCTGTCAATGAAGATTTTCCTGCTCCACCTGTACCCGTGATCCCAATGATTGGAATATGTAAATCTTTTGATTTTTCGTCAATAGCTTTTACAAGTTCAGGTTTTTCTTCAGAAAAGTTTTCTACAGCAGAAATGATCTTGGCAATACTTGTCGAGTTTTCAAAACTGATGGCATCTAAGTCATCTTCAGTAATTTCTTTACCTGTAGCAAAGTCTGCTCTGTTTACCAGATCATCAATCATTCCCTGTAATCCCAGTTCCCGGCCGTCGTCCGGAGAATAAATTCTGTCGATTCCATAGTCCATCAGATCTTTGATTTCTTCAGGAAGGATAACACCGCCACCGCCACCAAAGATTTTAATCTGTGGTGAGTTTTTCTCTCTTAGCAGGTCATAGATATATTTGAAATATTCATTATGACCTCCCTGATAGGATGTCAGGGCAATAGCATTGGCATCTTCCTGGATAGCTGTGTTGACAACTTCCTCAGCTGATTTATCATGTCCCAGGTGAATCACTTCACATCCGGTTCCCTGAATGACACGACGCATAATATTGATCGCAGCATCATGCCCGTCAAATAAAGAGGCAGCTGTTACGATTCTTACTTTGTTGGTTGGAGTATATTTTTGGGTTTCCATAAAAATTCTAGAAAGTTTCTAAGTTTTCAAATATAACAATAAAAAAAGAACCTTGTGTTTGATTTTATAGTATTGATTTCCATTATATTGCAAGTCGTTATTTAATTAAAACTCCCCGATTTTAGGTCGGGGAGTTTGAGGGTTTGAGAGTTTAAGGCTTCAGGAGTACTACAGAAAGGGAGAATTGGGTGTTTTCATTTCCAAATTCTCAAATTAAATTCTCTACTTTTGCAAAATATTTTTACAGGTATGCAAAAAGCTTTGATGTATTTCGCGTTGGGAACGGTAGTAAGCTTCCTTATAAATTATTTCTTTCTGAGTTCAGAAAATCTAGGTCTGGATATCTATTATGCCATTGCCTTTGGTTTAGCCTGGGGGATTGCCTATTATCTCGATACCCCGAACTTTACATTGCCCCAAAAAATGGGATTGTCTTTTGTAGCCATGGGAATTCTGGTTCTTGTGGGAACTTTGATTTTTAAACTTGAACTGGCTATTCCGTCTATTCTTAAATTTTCTACAGTTTTTGTTGCTTATTATTTATTTGCAAGCTTCAGAGGTAGCAAGTCATTAAGAAAATAAAAGGTTTCCTTATTGTACTAGTGAATCATCAGGAAGCTCACTAAGGCAAGACCGGTCACCAAAAACATAAACGCAAAGAAATTAACGGTTAATAATGTAAGTCCGATTATAAAACTTACCATTCCATGGGCATGATAAGCCCGGCGGTGAGCGATGAAGAAATATCCAATATTGTAAAATAGCAGGACGCTCATTGTTAAATACAACAATAGGTTAATGGGCCTGAAACTTATTACCCCCACCAATTTGGAGAGTAAGAATATAAATAAGATATTCAATAAAAGGAATGAGAAGTAATGCAGGGTGAAAATTCCGTGATCGAAATACCACCATTTTTTCTTACTGTGAAAAATCCATAAAAAGAAAGCAAAAAGAGGAAGGTAAATGAAAAGAGCCTTTGGGAGATTATGGAATGATTTTTCTATCATATTGACAACGATCTCCTGTTTGGTTACTCCTTTTTCTTTAAGTTCAAAGAATTTATGAGCTAACGGTATTTGAATAAAATCAAGAAAAGAAGGATTTTTAGCGGCAGCCGAGTCATAAGATTTCTTTGTTTTGTAACCTCCGTACTCAACATCTCTATCTATTTTTTTGTTCATCTTCAAGACTTCCTTTATTTCATTCACTGTGACGGTATCCGGTAATACATTTAGGTTTTGTATGGATAAGGAATCTTTTCTGGTCAGCGTTCGCTCAGCTTTTATACTGTCGAACATTTTCTGAACCTCGGGTGATTTTATTTTTTCAAAAAAACTTATTTTGGGTGTATTTTTGGAATTGTTGTTGCCGTCAAAATTGAGCTTAACCATCGGGAAAAGGGCAAATACGAAGAAAGTAATAAAACTGACAAAAATATACAATTTTACAGGAGGTACAAATTTTTGTCTCTTACCTTCCAGATAAGTATTGGTAAGCATTCCTGGTTTGAAGATGAGATTTTTCAGTGTTCCCCAAAACTGACCATCATAATGGGTGAAATCTTCAATAAAGTGGGTGAAAAGAAAATAAAAAGGCTGGCGTCTTTCAATATTCTCTTGTCCGCAATGGGGACAAAATCTTTCTTCGACCTGATGCCCGCAGTTTAAGCAGGTTTTATCTTCTCTGATTTTTCCGTGGCTCATAGTTCTGGGTTTGGCGCAAATATAATTATTTCGTGAAATAAAATAATGATATTAATAAGTTTTTACGGAAATCATTAAGAAAAATAAAAAAAAGAAAGAGTTTTGGGAATAAACTCTTTTCTTTATCATTTGTGTCTTTAGAATCTTCTAAAATTTTTTTTCATCGCAAAAATTTTTTACAAGATTTATGCCAAAGTTTAACATCGTGTTAAAATCTATTAACGTTCCCTCACGAAAGCAATATTCTATAGATTAAATAAAATATGTTTTTCAGTTACAAAAATAATTTGTACCTTTGCACACCCTTTTAGGGGAAAATTATGTTTAATCTTTAACTAAAACGTGTGAATACATTAAGTTACAAAACTGTTTCAGCGAACAAAGCTACTGCTAATAAAGAATGGGTTGTGGTAGACGCTGAAGGACAGCCGTTAGGTAGACTAGCTTCTACGGTTGCAAAGATTTTGAGAGGTAAGCACAAAACGAATTTTACACCTCACGTAGATTGTGGTGATAACGTAATCGTTTTGAATGCTGGGAAAATTACACTTTCCGGAAACAAGTGGGCTGATAAGACTTATATCTGGCATACAGGATATCCTGGTGGACAGAAGTCTATGACTGCGGCTGAACTTCAAAAGAAAGATTCTTTAAAGGTATTAGAGAAGTCTGTAAAAGGTATGTTGCCTAAAAACAAACTAGGATCTGCTATCCTTAAAAATCTTTATTTATATGAAGGTACTGAGCACAAGCATGAAGCTCAACAGCCTAAAACAATTAATGTTAACGAATTTAAATAATTAATTATGTCTATAGTTCACAAAATCGGAAGAAGAAAAACTTCTGTAGCAAGAGTTTATGTAAGACCAGGTTCTGGAATCATTACAGTAAACGGTAAAGACGCTGCAACTTATTTCTCTACAGACGTGATGGTTTACAAATTAAACCAACCGTTTATCCTTTCTGAGACTGTTGGTCAGTATGACGTTACCGTAAACGTATTCGGTGGTGGAAATACAGGTCAGGCAGAAGCTATCAGATTAGGTATTTCAAGAGCTTTATGCGAAATTAATGCTGAATTCAGATTAGCATTAAAGCCTGCTGGTTTACTTACAAGAGACGCAAGAATGGTGGAAAGAAAGAAGCCAGGTCAGAAAAAAGCAAGAAAGAGATTCCAATTCTCAAAACGTTAAGATTTCATGTTGGCGAATGGCTACTGGCTATTGGCTACAGAAATGTATTAAATTTTTTTTAAACTTAATCTCGGCGAAATGCCCATTGCTAAAAGCAAAAAGCCTTACGCCACATTGCCCGTTACGTTTAGCATCCAAACGCTTCTCCCATCTAAAGAAGTTGTTGATTGTTTAAAAGACGGAAAGTAAACTAACAAAAACAGAAAACATGGCAAAAGCAAATGTAAAAGACCTTTTAGAGGCTGGTGTACACTTCGGTCACATGACTAGAAAGTGGAATCCAAATATGGCTCCATACATTTTTATGGAGAAGAACGGTATTCACATTGTAGACTTACATAAAACAGCAGTTAAATTAGATGAAGCTTGCAGCGCTTTAGAAAAATTAACTTCTGCAGGTAAAAAAGTTCTATTCGTTGCAACTAAAAAGCAAGCGAAAGAAGTTGTTGCAAAACACGCTTCAGAACTTAATATGCCTTATATCACAGAAAGATGGCCAGGTGGTATGTTAACGAACTTCGTTACTATCAGAAAGGCTGTAAAGAAGATGAACTCTATCGACAAAATGAAAAAAGACGGTACGTTCGAAACTTTATCTAAAAAAGAAAGATTACAAGTTGACAGACAAAGAGCTAACTTAGAGAAAAACTTAGGTTCTATCTCTGACATGGTTAGACTTCCTTCTGCTGTATTTGTAGTTGATATCTTAAGAGAACACATCGCGGTAACTGAAGCTAAGAAATTAGGTATTCCAGTTTTCGGTATCGTTGATACAAACTCTGACCCTAGAAAAGTAGACTTCGTTATCCCAGGAAACGATGATGCTTCTAAATCTATTGATATGATCCTTAGCGTAGTTTCTGAATCTATCAAAGAAGGTCAGTCTCAAAGAAAAGCTGATAAAGAAAAATCTAAAGAAGAAGGAGAAAAAGTATCTGCTGATACAGATGCTGATTTCGATGCTGAATAATTAAAGAAATTTCTTTACTATAAAAAAAACGCTGGATTTTATCCGGCGTTTTTTTATTTTAAGAACCTGTTTACATTGTATTCAGGAATTTTATATGTTTGGTTATGAGAAGATGTATGCTTATCCATAGGCTTCGACGAATTCTATCCTTTGCTCCCTGAAACTATGGATAATGAAGCTAAAGCTTTGCGTTAGAAAAACACATCATCGGTACATCATCTTTTTAATCAAAAAATCCTTAAAGAATGTGATTGGGATAAAGATTTGAATGTTAGATAAAAAATCAAATTTAGAAATTTAAACAGTCTCTAAATTTTTGGTAATGATACTGAATTTGTTTTGCTTACTGAAAATAAAGAAAAAACTAAACCCACAGCATGCTGTGGGTTTTTATTTATCTTGAAAGCTTTACAGAATAGGAGGTTGTGATATACTTGGTCGATTGATAGGAAGAATTGCATACCATACCGGATAATCTGTAATTCTGATTTTTAGGGACCATAGTATAGCCTATTTTTCCAGAAGCTATGGGTATTTTTTTAAAGAAATTATTTCCGCTTACTGTAAGGACCATATTACAAGAGGATTGATTTTCTATGGAAAGAGAGGTCCTTGGATTGCCCGGATCATCATTATTAAGAAGATCACTAAGAACATCAGCGGTTTCAGGTTTATAGGTCTTGATCAGTTCGCTATATTCTCTTTCTGTGCTGGCAGCACTACCGGAATTACCGGAAGGGTAAGGGTTTCTTATGGGGTAATTTCCATAATTAACATTACAGCTGGTAAGGATAATGGATGTGCCCATAAAGAACAATAGCTTTTTCATTCAGTTTTATTTTTTGCTTTTTTTTGTTTTTGAAGACTTTTTCGGTGTCATTTTTTTTAGATCCGTTTCCGTATTATTATCTGTTTCTGCCGGGGACTGACCCGGATTGCCAATCGTTATAAATATACTTTTCTTAATCTCTTTTTGAGAGAAGTATTTCAGGTCGCAAACATTGCTGCTTAGGGTATAAGAACCCTTATTAATGACAACAACATTTTCTCCATGGGCAGGAACAGCTAAGTTATAATAGTCTTTTCCTTCAATCCTTAGAACGATATTACAATCCGAATTATTTTTAAACAGCAGGATAGCTTCTTTTCGGGTAATATCCTCGCTTAGCATTGCGTTCAGAAGCCTTACTGTCTTTTCTTTGTGCTCTTCAGATGTTTCAGCAATCAGTTTCTTAAATTCTTCAGCTTCACTGGAATTTGGGCTTCTTAAGACGCTTTTGGGAATATCGGAGATAACAGGCCTTGCCTCCATAGGTTTGGCAGTATGGGCTCCTTTTGTCCACTCAGCATTTTTTAAAGCAATGAGTTTGGGTTTAAGAACACTCCTTTTGGGATCATCGGGATGGGCGTTCTTTAAATATTCTTCAATTTCCTTGATTTTTGTGCTTTTAAGAATGTCTTTACTGCCTTTTTGAGCATCAGTAAAGATGGGGGTAAGGAAGGTGAAAAATAAAATCGTCAAAAATTTTTTTTTCATCAATTTAAGTTATTTCATCAGCTTATCCGGAATTTAATATAGGTTATCGTTTTTCCTTTAGCTGAAAACAGTTCTTCATAATGTGTTTTAATATCTCTCAAATGTTCCGTATTCGGATCATATTCTGGTGCACCATAAATGTCATGGTGAGCGCTAATGATTTCGTAGCCTGCTCCCTGTAAATAACCCAGTGTATATCCGTGTAAAAATTCTGAATCTGTTTTTAAATGAATAATACCACCTGGCTTCAGGAACTTTTTATATCGGTCTAAAAAGTCAGGATGTGTCAGTCTGTGTTTGGTTCTTTTATATTTGATCTGAGGATCAGGAAACGTAATCCAGATCTCATCTACTTCGTTTTCAGCAAAAAAATGATCCACAAGCTCAATCTGGCTTCTTAAAAAAGCTACATTATTCATATTGCTTTCTACAGCTTCCTTTGCACCAAACCAAAATCTTGCTCCTTTAATATCAATTCCTATAAAGTTTTTTTCAGGAAACGTTTTTGCAAGTCCCACAGAATATTCACCTTTTCCACATCCTAATTCCAATACAATCGGATGATCATTTTTAAAGAAATCTTTTCTCCAGTTCCCTTTCAGTTCAAAGCCTTTCAGCGCATCTTCTCTTGTAGGTTGGATTACATTTGGTAATGTTTTGTTTTCTGCAAATCTTGCTAATTTATTCTTGCCCATTGAATTTATAAAATGACTGCAAAAATATGAAAAAATTAACGATATTGATCAGATCTGTTTACTTTTAACTACAATGAGTGATATTACAAAAAAGAAGCGAGAAACGATTGGGGATAGCGAAAATATCATCACCGTAATGTATAGTGAATGAATGTATTTAATATATAAAATTTATGATTCTAATTTAAATTATAATACCTATCAGGCTTTTTTGGTCATTTTTTAAGCCTGTTCTTTTTCTAAGAAAGAAGCTAGTTTCCTAACGCTACCATGATTGGACGCTGGACTGTTTTTTGAGAGGCATACTGCGCACCGCATACCAGGCTGGTAAAAAGGTATTGTCCTTTTTCTATCACCACAGAGCTTTCACCTTTTGAAGGAACGGCAAGCCTGTATTTAGTAGTTCCCACTCCCTCCATTCTTACAATAATATTACAGTCTGATTTATTTTGGATCAGGACGATACATTCTTTGGCATTGGGATCATTATCAAACAACGAATTAAGTATTTTGACCGTTCTGTTTTGATGTTCAGTAGGGGATACTGCCATCAGCATATTGAACTCTTCAGCCTCTGCATCCGGAATAGCTGCATTAGTAGTTGTATTGGCGACAAATGTATTCGCACTGGTACTCGGAGTATATACGGTGGTAGGCTGTTTTGCAGCAAGTTCTGCCTTGTATTTTGCAATCTGTTTCTGCTTGATAATGGCATTCATTTCATCAAAACTGATCTTGGTAGAAGGTCTTCTTCTCAGTAAGGCAAGCATTTCCTGCATATCTTTGACCTTTTGATCCTCAGGATGGGCATTTTTGATATATTCCCTCATCAATTCCATGACCCGGGGTTTTAAAACAGATCTTCGCGGATCATCAGGATGAGCGTCTCTTAAGAAAGCATTGATCTCGTAGATGTTGTTACTTTTTATAACATTAGTATAGTCTTTTCCCTTTTTTTGGGCAGACATATTAAAGAACAGCACGGAAACAAGAAGTAAAAGTAATTTTTTCATTAATAATATTAAGCTAAAAATGGATACTTTCTCTTAATTTGGTTTGGTGGTAATTAGTGTTTACTATAACGAAATAGTATTGTTTTTATTTTAAACACAAAATTGTGACCTAAAAATACATATATTTTTGAATAGTAAAGAATTTTCTTTGTTGAAATTTGAATTTTCTATATTTGAAATTGAAGGTTATAACATACCAATACATACAGCCTTGTAGAAAAAAACGAATCCATGAAAATATTCTCATGGATCAGTCTGTATGATTTCCGAATAGCTTTCAGCTAAGATGTCAGGTGTTACTTACCAACAACTTCCTGAAGATGGGAGTTTCTCAATCTTTTCTGATAAATCGGGATATATTTTTCAATCGGGATTTTAATGGCTTCAAAATTTCCGGCCAGTACGTAAGGCTGAATATTTTCAGACGTATACACAAACTGCAGGAAGTTATCTATCAGGTTTTCCGGGATTTTAAACCTCAGGAAATAATCCTTTCCTAAATAATTTTTGATTTGGCTTACCGAACCATTCATTCTTTCGTAGGCAAGATAACGCTGTTTTTTCTTCCTTTCTCCGGAGAGCATATCATAAATACTTTCCAGGCTTAATGTAAGTCCACCATCTCTCAATCCTGCAACAGGAAGTTCAGGCGGCGTACCGTCACCCTTAGGCTGTGGCAGGCCGATTACTTTTTTAAGGGCAAGGCTCTTATCTTCTTTTCTAATAGAGTTTACGTCATACCGAAGGTTTCCGGTAGGCTTGAACCGGGTGAGTACAATTTCCTGTATTTCATAATACGCTATCTTGAGCTCAATTAAGTTTTTCTGTTCTATTAACTGTGGGGTGAGTTTGACATCCTTTCTCTCTGTAACAATAGAGGTAAAACGGATAACATCCCCCGGATTGGCAGGAATGTTAAAATTACCATTGTAGTCTGTGAGTACAGTCTTCTGTGTATTAAGGTTGGTAACATAAACCTGGTTAAGGTATAAAATAGAATTATCTCTTAGAAATACCTCTCCAGAATATATTTGAGCATTGATTTTTGCAAGGAAAACCAATAATAATAGAGTAAACAGTTTCTTCATATAATGAGGCAAAATTACATAGAAATACAGCAATTTGTTCCTATTAAGATCGCGAATAGTGGTTAAAGTTATATTAAACTTTAGTATTAAATTGTTAATGAGTGTTATAAACTTGGTTTTAATGGTGTTTAAGATGACAGAAGGAACCTTTTATACATTGATAATCGACTTTATCTGTGTTTTACCAAAAGCCAGCTCGAATACTTTATCTCGAGTCCGGTTCCATGTTCTGTCCAGCTGATAAAATACCAATAGGTAGCAGTAGGTACATATCTTCCACCCAGTCTTCCGTCCCAGGTATATTTGTTTTCAGGAGTTCCTCTGAAGACTTCTGCTCCATATCTGTCAAAAATTCTGAATATCAGGTTGTCATTAGCCATTAAAGCTGAATAGCTTATTCCTTCATTATATCCGTCACCATTTGGAGTAATGGTATTGATAAGATTAATGATCGCAAATGATTTTTTGACCTCTTCACACAATTTGGAATCTCTTACAAATGCAGTGTGAGCCCCTCTCGGTACATTTTGAAAAATATTTGAACTTTGCCATACCACTCCATCCAGAGAATACTCATAAGGTGGGGTGCCACCACTTGCTCCTATCTTTACGGTGGTTCCGTCAATCTCAATGGAAGTGATGATGGGAAGTGGTAACTCTGTGACGTTGACGTGCTGTCTGTACACACAACCGTTCGAGGTAAGATCTACCCAGTAGCTTCCCACGGGGACATTGGTGATGGAGGGGGTTGAAGCTCCTGTACTCCACAAATATTTGTCGAATCCCGGACCTGCATTTAAGGTGGTGGTCATTTTAGGACAGATCGCCTGATCCTTCAGCAAGTCTGATTTTTTAGGAATTTTAATGGTGATTTTAATAGAAGCCACTTCCGGGCATACTCCATTTTTTTCAAAACGGATATAATAAGTCTGAGACATATTAATATTTACAGCCGGAGAAATAGGATTGATGTTATTCTGCGCCTCAGCCAAACTTCCATGAAAAGTAAAGGTAACTGCAGGGTCTGTTGTGAACTGAGCCATGTACTGTGTGAGATTAACTGATTTTATTCCGTCTAAATCATCATCACATATATCCTGGTTAGCAGAGGTTTTTAATAATTGTATCCTGGCCCCGATACTGAATTGTAAAGGTTTAATCACCGTAGCACATCCATCCGGAGAATCTACCCTGATATAGATCGTAACAGGACCGGTATAGCTCCAGGTATTGGAAAGTGTGTTGGCATTTCCTGCGGTAGCATCTGTAAGGTTGGCATAATACCTTACATTCGTAAAATACGTCGGATTGTTAAGGACGATGGTCGTGATATTGGGTAAGATAATATTGACGGTTCCATCCAGGTTATCATCACAGAAGACCCCATTATAGTTGTCCAGTACGATGGCTTTATTATACAGATTTAGGGTTATTTTTGCTATGCTTTTACAGCCCAGGTTATTTTTTACTACAGCATATACAATTGTTCCATTCGGTGCAGAATATGAATCCGGAGTTACTATCAGGGCCGCAGGATTTTCTGTCTGGGCATCCGCTAGGGTAGGGTAATACGTAATGGTAACTGGGGTGTTGTTTGTGACATTTGCCGTGGTTAAATTAAATACACCAAGTCCATTAATATCACACGCACTCAATGTTCTGTCTGTTACAGTAAGGGCAAGAATATTGATGGTGACAGTTATCGTTTCGCAATCTGGAAAATCAGGATCATTCCCACAGAAAGTATAGGTAAAAGTATCAGTTCCTGCAGTTCCGGGAGTATTAACGGTATAGGTAATGATTCCGGTAACAGGGTTTATAACTGCTGTGCCTAGAGTAGGAGCTGTGGTAATGGCTACCGTAGCAGGTACGGGAGTCTGTGTTGAGCTGCTAAAGGCAGGTGTTATCGTTTGGGTAGTACATACGTCATAGGTTGCTGTATTGAGCTTTGTACAGTTCAGGACTTTATATTGTCCGGTAACTAAAGGTGCGCAGCGTCCCATGGTTACAGTACAGGTATAGTAGCCTGATTGAGTGGGGGTAATGGAAGATCCCGTAGCTCCGGTGATTAAAATTCCGTTCCTATACCACTGGTAAGTGTCATAAATAATAGGATCTACAGTAAGAATAATTCCGGGAGCACAGTCTCCTCCGGATTTTATAATGACAGGCTGTGTGGGGAATCCCGCAAAAAAACCTCCATAACCTACCGCATCACTTCCTGCATTAATTCCAGCAGTGATTGCTTTATCTGAAACGATAGTTATTGTTCCTGTTACATTTGGAATTCCATAGGTGACCCAATTGGTGGTACCGGTCATATCATATGGCCCTGTACTCGCTAGCGGGGTTGCCCCATTCACTGTTACATTGGCTCCTCTTTCTGTAATGAGATTCAATTTTGTAGGAATATTGAGGATCCCTGAAGGATTTCCATTGGAGTAAACAAAATTTTCGTTAATAAAACCAAGTTCATTAATCTGCTTTGGCAAATAACAGTTCAGGGCAGGTATAAAGTTGAATCCACCGGTTGCTACCTGATTTAACGCATTATCGCTTCCTGCTAATATCTGATATACATATGCATTTTTAGATGTTTTAACGTATAGATTGTAATGTCCTCCACCCTGTAAGCTATATTTTGTGTCGGGAATTACAAAATATTTTCCGGTATTGATGGTCGCTATAGGTGCAATTTCATTATTTACATAGATCTGAGTATTATCTTCGGTGGCAATCACTACGGCACCCTCCATATGAGTTCCTATGCTTCCGTTGCCTTTTACAAGGGCAAATTCATTACCAAGTCTTTCTACCGGTACCGCCTGATCCATTAAAATATCGGAACTTGAAGGGTAGTCGCCGGCATATTGACCGTTAAAATTTCCATTGGTGATATTTACCGGTTTGTTTGCCGTGATTTTTGACCCTATAAACCCGTCAAAATTTCCAATACTGTTCCCAATACCATCAATAATGTAAGACTGTCCCTTGTTCAGGGTAAAAGTCATCGTGGGATTGGTTGCTCCTGTAGTTCCATTTGAAAACTGTACGAGTGGGTTGTATCCTGTAATGGTAACCGACGTGTTATCTTCTGTCGCTAAAACACTGGTCATGAAATTCAGAATCGTATTACTTACAGAGAGTGGGGCAGACGCTGCATAGAAATTCTTTCCTGTAGAAGGAATTCCTTTGGAGGTAATAATTTCTGCATGGTTATATACCGAGAATCTTAAGTTAGCATAGAAAGGAAACTCTGCTTTTAAATATAACCCTTTTGTGGTAGGAGTAAATAAGTCTGCCTGCTGAGTTGTAATAATATATTCTCTCAGTACATCAAACTTTTGAGGATTGTTTTTACTGATATTCACCGTTCCGATCAGAATATTGTTATTATAAATATTAACTGGAAAAGGAGTGGTTCTATTGGTCGATAAATAGATTTTCTGATAAGGATTGGGGCTGCCTGTTCTGTCGATCATCGGAGCAAACCAATGTTCTCTGTCTAATTGGGCAAAGGTAAAGGTGAAAATAGAAAATATAAATAGAAAAGATAGAATTTTCTTCATTCAGTATTAGTATTTATCACAAATTTAATAATAAATGATATTAAAACCTTGAAAAACTAATAAAAAAACCACGACTTTAAAATCGTGGTTTTGAAAATTTTATGTATAATTTTTTACTCTCTGTTTTTTACTAAAATCCAGCCAGAGAATTTAATGGCAGTTTGCTTGCCGGTTGGTTCGGTCCAGCCTATTTCATACCAGTAATTTCCTGTAGAGATTTTCTTATTTCCATCCAGTGTTCCATTCCATTTGTAGCCGTTGGATTTATCTGCCTGATAGACTTTAGTTCCATATCTGTCAAAAATATTAATAACGAGATTGTTTTTATTGGCTAATGCAGAATAATCAATGGCATCATTTACACCATCATTATTAGGCGTAATTACGTTAATCAGGTTAGGAATTGTAATGTCTACCTGCAATGGCGTACAATTATAGTCATCCTTTACATATACGCTTGCATTACCTCTAGGCATGTTGGTAAATACATTAGAATCCTGCCAGTTAAGGTTATCAATAGAATATTTATAAGGAGGAGTTCCACCTATCACATATACTGTGATTGAATTGTTTGAAATATCAATATTAGAAATTACAGGTTGTTCAGAAGCGTATACTTTTACTGTTTGTAAGGTAACACAGTCTCCTGTTTTAAGTTTTACCCAATAAGTTCCTACCCCTACATTTTGTATAGACTGAGTTGTTGCTCCTGTGCTCCATTCGTAGCTTTTAAATCCAGGTCCTGCATCAAGTGTTGTTTTATTTTCCATACAAATGATCTTGTCAGCTAACAAGTCAGATTTAACTGGGGGCAATACCGTTAAAGTTACCTCTGCTACTCTGTAACATCCATTTGCATTAGATACTTTTACATAGACAACACCCGTTGGAGCCACATAATCTGTTGGAGTCAGAATTTCGTTGGTTCCTGCATGGGCATCAGCAAGAGACGGGTAGTATTTCTTGGTGTAATTACCCGGATCGTGAACCAAGGCATTGGTGAGATTGAACAGACCTGTTGCCGGGTTTGATTCAATGAAGCAAGTTCTTAATGAAGCATTCTTTACTACAGGGCTTTCAGATATTGTTAAGTTTAATGTTATTTCTTCACAATCTGTAAACTCAGGATCGTTTCCACAGAACTGATATACGATGGTATCTGGTCCTATATAACCGAAAGAAGGCGCATAGCTTATCACTCCCGTAACAGGATCAATGATGGCATTACCATGTGTCGGAGGAGTAAGAATCGTTACTGTTCCCGGAACTACTGTTTGGGTAGAGTTGGTGAATGTTGGAACAATCTGTTTTACAACATCACATACGGTATCGGTTAAAGTAGTTTTCTTAAGACAAGTGAAAACTTTATATTCCGGGGTAATTACTGCAGGACATGTTCCAACGGTAATTTTTACCGTATAGCGTCCCGACTGTGTAGGAGTATAAGAGTTTGTTGTTGCACCAGGAATAGGTGTTCCGTTTCTGAACCATTGATAGGTATCAAAACTGTCACCTACTTCCAATACTAATCCTGGGATACAGTCTCCTGTTTGTTTTGCAATTACAGGAATGGAAGAGAATCCGGCAAAATATCCTCCATATCCGACTACACCACTTCCTCCTGAAATACCTGCTGTAACAGCTTTTGTAGAGGTTATGGTAACGTTGCCCGTAATGTCCGGCACTGAATAGGATACCCAGTTGGTCGTTCCACTTACGGGAAATGGTCCCTGGGTTGCTGGTAGTGCAGCTCCATTAACGGTAACAGCAGCTCCATTTTCAGTCAGGATGTTTAATTTTACAATATGACTGGTTAGAGTAGTATAATAAGGAAGGTCTTTGATTTTTCCTATTTCGTCAATCTTTCTGGGAAGATAACAGTTCAATGGCGGGATATAATTGAATCCAAGAGTAGCATTGCTATCTGCGATACCTGCCATTAATTGATACACATATACATTCTTTGTCGTTCTTATGTACATGTTGTAATGATTGTTACCTTGGTTGATATAATTGGTATTGCTTACTTTATTTACTCTGTAGCTTTCTCCTTCGGCAAGAGTAGCGACAGGAGTAGTTCCATTGTTGATGTATACCTGGGTTCCTCCTTCAGTAGCAATGATTAAAGCATCTTCCATCCTTTTACTGATGTTCCCATTTCCCTTTACAACCACAAATTCATTTCCTAATCTGTCCACTGGTACAGACTGGTCCATAATAATATCGGAACCATCCCAGTATCCTGTTGAAGGTATAGCAAACTGCCCATTAAAATTTCCATTGGTAACAGAAATAGGTTTGTCTGATTCTATTTTGGCTCCAATGAATGCTTCTTTATTCAAAGCTTTGTCCCCTGTTCCTTCAATAATGTAAGATTGCCCTTTATTAAGGGTGAAAGTAATAGTGGGGTTGGTAGCTCCTGTCCAGCCATTAGTAAATATAATATTAGCACTATAATTGGAAACAGTAACTTTTGTATTGTCTTCTGTTGCTAAAATACCGGTGGTGAAATTATATAAGCTCCCTAATTCTTCAAGAGGAGCTGTAGCGGCATAGAATTTTGTGCCGATTCCTGCTTTACCTTTTGATGTTAAGATCTCACCATGACTGGATACTGAAAATCTATAGGTAACGAAATAGGGTTTTGTTCCTTTTGTATATAAGCCTTTATTCCCTGGAGTAAAAAGTTCACCATTGGTACTGGCAACCATTCTGTTTAAGGGTACGTCATATGTTTGAGGAGAACCTTTACTGATGGTAACAGTAGCCAATAAAGCACCATTACTGTAAATTTCTACAGGAAAGGGTGTGACAGAATCTGTAGAAAAATACAAAGCCTGCTTGGGATTGCTGAGTACTGTTGATCTGGCTGCCATCGGGGCAAACCAATGTTCTGTATCTCTTTGGGCAAAGAGCATTTGGACTGCCGCAAAGAATAACAGAAAAATGGATAAAATTTTCTTCATAGATATAAAATTAGATTTTTACAAAAATAATAGAATAATTGGTTAGTATTGAAAATATTTTTAATATTAGTTGCTGAATTGGCAAAAAAATACGCGCTACCCAATTGTGATTGATAAACTATAGCTCAAAACCAAGATTCAATTTTCTTTATTAAATGATTGTGTTTTATTGAAGTTTTGATTTTGTGGAACTTCTTTCACTTGATGTGGTTGGGCAAAACAATAGTATATAAATGAAAAAACCACGATAATCATCGTGGTTTTTAAATAGTATTTAAAGATCTATTCTATATTCTTTACTAAGATCCAGCCTGAGTATTTTATTGGAGTTTTCTCTTTATTAGGCTCATTCCAGTTGATATGATACCAATAGGTTCCGGTTCCCAGTTTTTTATCAAAATGTCTTCCGTCCCATTTGTAGTTATTAAATTTATTTCCGGTAAAGACCATGTTTCCATATCTGTCGTATACCACAAAAGAAAGATTTTCTTTATAAGCCAGTTCACTGTAGTCTATATAATCATTTACATTATCTCCGTTAGGAGTAATTGCGTTTAATAAATTAGGGACAGTGATCTCAACAGAAACCGGAGTACAGTCATAAGCATCTTTCACATAGAATGTATGCTGTCCTCTTGATAATCCTGCGAAAGAATTAGAGTCCTGCCAGTTTACCGTTCCGTCAACTGCAAATTTGTAAGGAGCTTTACCTCCGGTTACAATAACTGTTGCATTGTTGTTGTTAATCTCAATTTGTTGGATAACCGGATCTTCGGCTTTTCTTATTCTTACAATTTGAATAAGGAAACATCCGTTTTTACCAAGCTTTACAGAGTATTCACCCACTCCTACATCTCTGATCCCTGAAGTAGTAGCTCCTGTGTTCCATTCATAAGAATCATATCCAGGTCCTGCATCAATGTTGGTTTTAGCATCCATACAGATATACTGGTCTACAAGAAGAGGGGATTTTTTGATAGGCAATGCAATAAGCTCAATTTTTGCATTGGCAGTACAACCTTCAGCGGTTGTTATTTTTACATATACAATACCTCCTGTAGCAGGAAAGTTTTCTGGAGTTGTAATTTCATTGATACCCGCATTAAGATCAGCGAGTGTACGGTAATATTTTTTTACAACCGCGTTGTAGTCGGTTACTTTAGCTTTAGTAAGGTCAAAATAGGCATAAGGAGCTACATCATACCAACATGCCGAAATGCTTGCATCCTGTACGATGAAAGGAACTACCGTAAGTTTTAACGTAATTTCTTCACAGTCGATAAACTCGGTAGCTGCTCCACAGAATTTATATACAATCACATCCGGACCCAGATAATTGGCATTGGGAGTATAAGTGATTTGGCCCGTTGCCGGGTTGATAACGGCTGTACCTTTATTGGGTGGAGTAATAATCATTACTGTACCTGGTGCCGGTGTTTGGGTTGAGGAGGTAAATGCCGGTGTAATAACTTTAGTAGAACATGCATTGAGGGTCTGCGTAGTATGCTTTAAGCATGTTTCCACTTTATAGATAGGCGTAGTAACGGGTGGGCAGGTTCCCATGGTTACTTTTACAGTATAGTTTCCTGATTGGGTAGGGGTGTAAGTAAATGAAGTAGCACCTGCTACTGCAGTTCCGTTGCGGAACCACTGATAGGTTTCATACCCATCATCTACTTCCAGTATTAATCCCGGAACACATTCTCCTGTTACTTTTGCAATAACGGGGATTGATGAAAACCCTGCAAAATATCCTCCATATCCTGCAGTACTGTATCCACCATTAATACCTGCGGTTACCGCTTTGGTAGAAGTAATGGTTACATTTCCTAGTAT
Organism: Chryseobacterium sp. YR221; assembly: GCF_900176315.1. NCBI lineage: Bacteria > Pseudomonadati > Bacteroidota > Flavobacteriia > Flavobacteriales > Weeksellaceae > Chryseobacterium > Chryseobacterium sp. YR221. The sequence continues at coordinate 874,449 of NZ_FWXM01000002.1, read as the reverse complement.
ATCATTGATAGCATAGGTTACCCATTGTGAGTTTCCTGTAAGGGGATAAGGGCCTTCAGCAGCTGTAGGAGTAGCATTGTTTACGGTTACTACAGCTCCGGTTTCAGTCAAAATATTTAATTTTACATGCAAATCACTAGGTGTAGTACTTGCACCTAATGGTCCTAATGGCATTTCGTTGATCTTTCCAATTTCGTCAATCTTTCTTGGAAGAAAACAGTTTAATGGTGGGATATAATTAAATCCATTGGTTGCATCACTATTATCTATTCCAATAAACTGGTAGAGATAAACATTCCTTGAAGTTGAAATAAACATATTGGAATGAGCTCCTGCTCCGGTTTGAGTAACATAGTTCGTCTCATTGATTCTATACCACCCTCCAGCATTGATCGTCTGAACAGGCGTGGTAGATCCATTTAAATATATTTCTGTGTTGTCTTCTGTAGCTACAATAAGCCCACCTTCCATATTAAGATTGGGAGAAGTGGATCTTGTTTTTACCATAGCAAAGGTATTTCCAAGTCTGTCGGTAGGAACAGACTGGTCCAGGATAGGATCTGACCCACTTGGTGCAGAAGAGAAGTTTCCGTTACAGCTTCCGTTGGTAAGGGTTACAGGCTTATCAGATACAACTTTAGCACCAATGAAGCCACTAAGGTTTGCTGTATTCGTTCCAGTACCGGCAAAAATAAAAGACTTTCCTTTGTTCAGTGTAAAGGTCTGGGTGTTTCCTGTAGGTGTACCATTATAAAACTGAACTCCAGCTCCATTCCAGGTTACCGTTACTGTTGTGTTATCTTCAGTAGCCATAATTCCCGCTGTGAAATTATTAATGCTGTTAGAAGTGTTTGTATTTGGAGGTGTGGCAACATAAAACTGTTTTCCAATACCTGCTTTTCCTTTGCTGGTGATAATTTCTCCATGGGCAGATTGAGCAAGTCGTAAACTACAGTAGAAAGGTTTATCGCCTTTCAGGTACAATCCTTTTCCAATAGATTTGAAAGCATCGGTAGTGGTGGAAGTCGATATCAAGCTGGGATCAATAAATTCCGACTGAGGATTACCTTTACTGATTGTAACAGTAGCAACAGGAACAGGATTATTATTGTTGTATATTTTTACATCAAAAGGAGTTACAGAATCCGTAGACAAATATATCCTGTTGGAATAGTTGCCTGCATTACTGAAGTATGGTGCTATCCAGTGTTCTGTATCCCTTTGGGCAAAGACTGTATTAATTGTAAAAAAAAACAATACTATGCTAAGTAAAAATTTTTTCATGTGTATGGAGTTAGGATTTCTACAAAATTAAAATAAAATTTCAAATATTGTTAAAAAAATACTAATAAATACGTTGAATTATTCTCGATTTTTGATTAAAAGCCAGCCCGAATGTGAAACTGGTAATTGTGTGTCCGGTTCTGTCCACTGTAAAATATACCAATAGGTTCCCGTAGGAAGATTCCTTCCGTTTACTTTGCCATCCCAAACATAATTTTTATCAGAAGACTTATAAACAGTAGCTCCATATCGGTCTGCTATTTCAATGCTAACGTCTTTTTTTATTCTTAAATCAGTATAATTCAATACATCATTGATCCCGTCACCATTCGGAGTAATGGCATTAACAAGATTAAGGACCAAAAACTCTTTCACTACAGGACTGCATCCGTCTGAACCTAAAACATATACTGTATGAATTCCCCGGGATAATCCGGTGAAAACATTGGAAGTCTGATAATTTAATCCGTTTAATGAATATTGGTAAGGGGCCGTTCCACCGGTAACATAAATGGTGGCGGTGGAATTTACAACCTCTATCCTTGTAATGATAGGTGCCTGGGCTACTCCTACATTCACCGTCTGACGGTACACACATCCATTAAATCCAAGATCTACATAATAACTTCCTGCGCCTACAGTAATGGTTTGACTGGTTGCTCCCGTACTCCATACATAGGAGGAAAATCCCGGTCCGGCATCTAAAATGACTTTCTCGCTTGAACAGACAACCTGATTTCGGAGTCTTTCAGATTTTTTCGGAGCTTTTAAAGTAAGGGTTAACGTAGCGGTGTTAGGACATGCTGTATTATGTTGGAATCTTATATAGAAAACACTTGCAGAAGTAAGGTTTTGTGAAGCTGAAATAGGATTAACTCCTGCCTGAGCATTCGCTAATGATGTGTAGAATGATAGCACTACAGAAGGATCTGCCGTGAATAATACTTTATAATCAGTAAGGTTTACAGTCTCTGAGCCGTTAAGATCATTATCACAGATATCCACTTTTGCAGTCTCTGTTAGTAGAGGAATTTTATTTCCAATACTGAAGTTTATTTGCCCTAAGGCAGGAGGACATTCACCGGAAATAGAAGAAACCCTTACGTATACTGTTGTAGCGGCTGTGTATGTCCAGTTAACAGGAAGGATGTTTCCATTTCCTGCAGTAGCATCAGACTGGTTGAGATAGTACCTTACTGTAAAATTCTGAGAATTAGTTACGATTTGTGGGGTTATATTGGCGAAGTTGACACTAACCATTCCATCAAAATTATCATCACAAATAGCAGCATTGAAGGTACTGGTATTAATATTAGGTGAAGGATAGGCTGCTAATGTAATAATGGCTTGTTTAGAACAGCCAAATGCTGAGGTTACATTAGCATAAACAGCTCCTACAGGTCCTGTATAAGAAGTTGGGGTAGTGATCGCGCCGGTTAAATTAGCATTTGTGAAATAAGTAACAGAGGTCCCCGAATCCGGAGTGACATTGGCTGCGGTCAGGTCGAATGTTCCGTTTCCATTACCTGCAGTACATGAGGTTAAAGACGTATTGCTTGTTTGAAGGACATCGGTGTTAATTATAATTTTGAAATATTCAAATGAAGCAGGATTTCCACTTCCCTGAATATAATAGGTGAAGGTGTCCGTAGTGTCGGTGGTAAGTCCTGCATTAGGAGTATATGTAACCTGACCCGTCACAGGGTTGATAGAAGCCGTTCCATTGGCAGGTTGTACGATAATGCTTGTATGGGAAGGATCAACGCTCTGATTAGAATTGGTAAATACTGGCGTTATTACTTTGGTGTTACATGATCCGATCGTATAGGTTGTGGTGGATATGGGTGGGCAGACTGTATATTCGTATTCATATGTAAGTCTGGACTCACAATTATTCTTGGTGATGTAGCAGGTATAAGTTCCGGTACCATATAATTCCGGATTAATGAAATAGGAAGTTTCTCCGGGAATTACATTTCCATTAAAATACCATTGGTATGCATCATAACTACTGTCTACTTCAAGACGGGTGCCGGCATAGCAATCTCCTGTTTTTGTAATTGCGGGTACGGAAGAGAATCCCGCAAAATAACCACCATATCCAACGGCTCCGTTTCCGGCCGCTATTCCTGCTGTTACAGGTTTTGTAGAGTTTACAGTGGCATTTCCTGAAACATTAGGGATAGAGTAGGTGACCCAATTAGGGTTTCCGGTGACAGGGTAAGGTCCGTTGGCTGCAATGATAGGATTTCCATTGTATGTTACTGCTGCCCCCGTTTGGGTAATAATATTAAGTTTAGTATTAAAACTGTCATTCCCAATTTTATTAATGAATCCAATTTCATTAATTTCTTTGGGTAAAAAGCAGCTTAACGGTGGGATAAAATTCATTCCTCCGGTTGCATAAACCGTATTTCCGGAAGTCCCGGCGAGAAGCTGATAGACATAAACATTGTTGTTAGCGGAAATACTCATGTTGAAATTTCCATTACCCTGGTTTAGATAATTAGTACCCTGCACAATATAATATTTTCCGGTAGTAAGGGTGATATTATTTACCAGGTTTCCATTGACGGTAAGTTTAGTATTGTCTGCTGTTGCTATCACCAAGGCTGCTTCCATTCCTGAGTTGGCGGGACCATTTCCTTTGACCAGTACAAAATCTTTACCCAATCTTTCTACAGGAACAGCCTGGTCCATCAGCACATCCACATTGCTGCTGTTTTGGGTAGTATAAATACTGTTGAAATTTCCATTGGTGACAGATACAGGTTTCGTAGCTGTAATTTTTGCCCCTACTAATCCCACCAGATTTGCTGAGGCGAGTGTGCTTTGAGCCTCAATAATATATGATTTGCCTTTATTAAGAGTAAATGTTCTTGATGCAGCTGAAATACCATCAGAAAAAACAACGTTTGGATTATATCCGGATAAAGTTACCGTGGTATTGTCTTCCGTAGCAGTAACACCAATGGTGGAGTTGACGTAAGTTTTTGCCGATGTAATAGGAGCTACCCCTACAAAAAAGTTTTTCCCGATGCCGGCTAATCCTTTTGAAGTAATAATCTCAGCCTGGTTGGGGACTGAAAATCTGAAACTGGCAAAGAATTTTTTGCTTCCTTTTGCATATAATCCCATTGAAGTAGATCTGAAGAGACTGTTCACCGAAGAAGCGATCATAAAACTGTTGGGTACCGTTACCCGAATCGGGTTATTTTTACTTACCTGTACCGTTGAAAATACAGTGTTGTTATTGTAAACCTGTACTGAAAATGGGATTGTTTCATTAGTGGAAAGATAGAGATACCCTTCAGGGGTTCCCAGAAGATCACTTGCAGACATGGGAGCAAACCAATGCTCTGTGTCTAACTGGGCATTAACAAACAAACAAATAGAGGTGAAAATAGCCAGTAGAATTTTTTTCATATATTATTATAAGGGCCGCAAATCTAATTATTAATAATTGATTTTTAGCATGAAAAAATTCTGTCAATGCTGGTTTATAGCGTAATTATTGAATATTTAAAATTCGTGTTATATTGCGTTCATATTAGCTGAAATACTGCATAAAAAATCCCGATGAAATTCATCGGGATCAAATATTTTTTTTGAAAGCTTGATTACACTAAGCTTACTCTTACAAATCCTGTTACTTTTAGGTCTCCGTTTACAGATTTTACATAGTCAGCAACTGAGATACTTCCGTCCTTAATGAAGTCCTGGTGTACCAAAGTGTTGTCTTTGTAGAATCTCTGCATTTTACCTTTAAGGATATTATCGATAATGTTTGCAGGCTTACCTTCTTCAGTAAGTTTGTGTCTTTCGATCTCTAATTCTTTATCGATAGTTTCCTGAGAAACTCTAGTTTCGTCCAAAGCAATTGGGTTCATAGCAGCAACCTGCATAGAAACAGCTTTAGCAGCTTCGTCAGCTCCGTCTACTTTAGCAGAAAGAGAAGTGATTGCAGCAATTTTGTTTCCAGCGTGGATATAAGCTCCTAAGAAATCTCCCTGAATTCTTTCGAAAGATCCAATCTCGATTTTTTCACCGATAACTCCTGTTTGCTCAATTAATTTTTCAGCAACAGTCATTCCGTGGAAGTCAGTAGCTAAAAGCTCTTCTTTAGTAGCAGCGAAGATTGCCATTTCAGCTAATTCGTAAGCTAATTCAATGAAAGCTTCGTTTTTAGCCACAAAGTCAGTCTCACAATTTAAAGAAATAACAACACCTAAAGTATTGTCTTCGTTTACTCTTGCGATTACAGCTCCTTCAGCAGATTCTCTGTCAGCTCTGTTAGCAGCAACTTTTTGTCCTTTTTTTCTAAGGATATCTACCGCTTTTTCGAAGTCTCCTTCAGCTTCAACTAGAGCTTTCTTGCAGTCCATCATACCTGCACCTGTTTGGTTTCTTAATTTCGCTACGTCAGCAGCAACTGGTGTATAAGACATAATATGTATTATTTTTTATTTAAGATTAGTATTAATTTTTAGCTTAATTTTAAAGCAGTGCAAAGATAATGATTTTAATGATAAACTAAAAAATGACTTTTCACGTTATTAATATATTTAATACTATTTTAAAGTTTTGATTAATGAAAAAATTCTTCTTCCTTCTATTTATATGCATTTTTTCTCTTGGTTTTTCCCAAAAAAAGAAAAGATCGAAATCTAAAGCTGTTGTAGAAAAAGAAACAGTGATCATCTATACGGAGCAGGAAGCAGAGGTTTCTAAAGAAGCAAGAATAGTGGCAGGTTTCCTGAAACAAAATCCCGGGCACGCAAAAACAGACTATTTTAAAAGAAAGCTGATGGAAATTATCATGGCCGATAACTCTCCTGAAGCAAAACCTACAATCAAACCGATTAGTAAAGAGAAGATTGAAAAAATAGTAAAAAACAATGAGCTGAATAGTGGCAAAATACTGGTTGCCAATAAAGCTTCTGCTTCTAATAATAAGACAACCACTGTGGCTAATAATACCGCTGCAGCTATTGATGCATTAAAAGAAGAAAGAAGTGTAAGCTATGCTTCGGTAGGTTCAGCAAAAAGTGTAGGTTCCTCCAAATCAGAGGCCAGTGAAGAAAATAAAAGAAGAGCAGCCATGCTTACCCATCTTTTTAGTAATGACATCAATAAAAATGAAGCCTACGTCAATATTAAAAACAGATCCAGCTGTAACCTGATCGTGAAAATAAATGGCAAAAAATATTACAATCTGAGTGTTCCTGCCAAAGGAGAAAACTTTATTCTCATAGATAAAGGAGAATATATACTGACCACTATGGTCTGTGATGCAAAATATTCTTCATTGAAGAAAATTAACCAGGACATTGAAATTGCTCTCAATGTTGCGGATTAGAAGAAGACTAGAGCTAAAAAAGGGTTAAGAAATATTTTCTTAACCCTTTTGTTTTTTATCCTTTAAACTGACCCATCGCAATGAATTTATCTTGTCTCTGGGTTTCAAGCTCTTGTCCTGTAAACTTGGAAAAAGCTTTTATATTCTGTAAAATAGAACTCTTTAAATTTAAATAAGTGGTTTCCGGATCATACTGAGCGCCTCCAAGAGGTTCCTCAATGATTCCGTCAATGAACTTTTCTCTTAAAGCATCCTGTGGAGTAAGGTTTAATGCATTGGCAGCATCTTCTTTGTGATCCCAGTTTCTCCATAAGATGGATGAACAGCTCTCCGGTGCAATTACGGTATACCACGTATTTTCTAACATATATACCTTATTTCCTACACCTATTCCTAATGCTCCACCACTGGCTCCTTCTCCAATAATATAAGTGAAAATAGGAGTTTTAAGCTGAACCATTTCAAAAATATTTCTTGCAATAGCTTCACCTTGCCCTCTTTCTTCAGCTTCTAATCCTGGATAAGCTCCCGGGGTATCTACTAAAGTGACAACAGGAATGTTGAATTTTTCAGCTAGCTTCATTAGTCTTAAAGCTTTTCTGTATCCTTCAGGATTCGGCATTCCAAATCTTCTGTACTGTCTTTCTTTAGTTGTTCTTCCTTTTTGAGTTCCTATGATCATCACTCTTTGACCATCCAGGGTAATCAATCCTCCAATCATTGCCGGATCATCAGCGAAGTTTCTGTCTCCGTGAAGTTCCAGGAAACTGCCTTTGTCTGCCATTCCGTTGATATAGTCTATGGTATATGGACGATCTGGATGACGGGACAGTTGTACTCTTTGCCAAGGTGTAAGATTTTCGTAGATTTCTTTTTTCTTTTCTAAAATCTTATCCTCAATCTGGCTGCATGCTAATTTTACATCAACACCACTTTCTTCTCCTACTAAAGAACAGGTCTGGTATTGATCCATTAATTCTTTGATAGGAAGTTCGAAACTTAAATATTCCATTTCTTGAAGTAAATTAAATCTTTCAAATGTATGAAAAATTATGGTTATTCTATTTAAAATTATTTATGGCATTGCCTATTCTGGAGATACTTTCCTCTTTTCCAAGGATTTCCAAAATATCAGGAACGTCTGGTCCTTTCAATTCTCCTACTAAAGACAAACGCAAAGGCATCATTACTTTACCCATTCCCAAACCTTTAGTTTCGGCAAAATCGTGAACTGTCTGTTTAAGTGCTTCAGCAGTAAAGTCTGAAGACTCAAGGGTAGATGCTAATTCCCCTAAAATAGCAGAAGTTTCTTCGTTCCATGCTTTTTTTGATGCTTTTTCATCATAGGAAGTTGGAGTTTCGAAGAAAAATTTCCCGTTTTCATAAATGTCTTTTGGGAAAGTAGCTCTTTCTTTCATCAGCTGAATCACTTTTAACAGTTTTTCATCGGAAGAACCGGAAAGATCAAGATCTGTATTTTTAAGAAGCTGAAGAAGTTCTTCATCAGACTTCATCTGAATATACTGGTGGTTGAACCATTCTGATTTTTCTTTACTGAATCTTGCCCCAGCCTTATGCACTTTATGAAGATCAAATTCTTTGATCATATCCTCCAATGGAAGAATTTCCTTATCATCGGCAGGAGACCATCCTAATAAAGCAACCATATTGATGAATGCATCAGGAAGGTAACCATTCTCTCTATATCCCTTGGAAACAACTCCGGTTGCAGGATCTTTAAAATCAAGCGGGAATACAGGGAATCCGAATTTATCACCATCCCTTTTGCTTAATTTTCCTTTACCTTCAGGTTTTAAAATCAAAGAAAGGTGAGCAAATTCTGGAGCTTTCCAACCCATTGCTTCGTATAATAAAGTGTGAAGTCCTAAAGAAGGCAGCCACTCTTCACCACGGATTACATGAGAAATTTCCATCTCATGGTCATCGATAATGTTGGCAAAATGATAAGTAGGCATCCCGTCATTTTTTACAAGAACCTTATCGTCTAATGTATTGGTATTTACAGACGATTTTCCACGGATAATGTCTTCAAGATTCAATACTCTGTCAACAGGCATTTTAAATCGTACTACATAAGGTGTTTTTTCGTCCAGTAATCTTTGAACTTCTTCCTGAGAAAGAGCCAGAGTATTTCTTAAACGGTTTCTTGTTTTGTTATCATAAGAGAACACTTCACCTCTTGCTTCAAATTCTGCACGCATAGCATCCAGTTCCTCTGGAGTGTCAAAAGCCAGATAAGCATAATCTGTTTTTAAGATCTGCTCAGTATATCGGTCATAGATATCTCTTCTTTCAGATTGTCTGTAAGGGGCAAATTTCCCTCCTTTCTTAGGACTTTCATCAGGAATGATTCCGCACCACTCTAAAGCTTCTTCAATATATTCTTCAGCTCCTTCTACATATCGTGCAGTATCTGTATCTTCAATTCTCAATACAAATTCTCCACCCTGATTTTTAGCAAAAAGATAATCATATAATGCGGTTCTTACGCCTCCCAAATGCAAAGGTCCTGTAGGACTTGGAGCAAAACGTACTCTTACTTTCTCCATTTCAATTTTAATTTTTGCAAATTTACTTAATTTATAGATTTTAAATGGGTTGAAGCACTTAATTTAGTGAGATAATTTTTTTTTATAAATTTTGATATAAAAAAAGCAAGCCGGAGAGACTCGCTTTTTTATATCAGTACTTATATATTAGAATAAACTTCTGATTTTAAGTTTCAATTTTTTTGTGAAAGATAAATCAAGATTGAGTTCATTTTGAGGATATTTCTTTGAAAAAGAGGCGATAAATTCATCAATATTTTTTGCTGGAAAGAATGAAAGTTCTTTCCACTGGCTTTTGTCTAAAGGGTGGAAGTTTTTATATTCTTTATAATTACTGGAGTTTAATATTTTCCAAGATTCCAGAAATTCTGAAGTGTCAAAATCATTTTTATGTCCCCAATTGTTAATCTTTTCAATAATTTCCGCTTCATCTCTTGCCCAAGATTGATGAATCAAATAATAATTCAGGGCATAAACTCTTTCTGTATTATAATTGAGTCTTGCATATTTGTACTGAGGGGCATTGGTGATCAGCATACACTTTTCATCAAAAGGAGTGATTACAAAATATCCTTCTGCATTGTGTTTAAATAAGGTAACGAAAGTAACCTGAAAATTAAAAGACTTCTTTTCAGGATTTTTCAACAGATAGCGGTGACTTCTTAAAAACTGAGATAACTTTTTAAAATCATAAGCATATTCGTCACCATCGATCTGAATATGCCAGCCACCTTTCCCTAGCTTTTCAGCCATCATATTCCTTTGCCTCGTTTCCAGCTCCATAGGTTGCATTCCGGAAATAAAGAAAGTATCCTTGTAAAATATGATTTTATTTTGAGCATCTATTTTTTTGATCTCAGTAAAAAATGAATCCGGGATATGAACATCATTTCCAGCCCAGGTTTTATTATTGGCATCGTAGCTGATTACTATTCTGTCCACTTCATCATAAATTTGTTTAATAGAAGTGAAAATATAAGAGTAATCATAAGACAACAGATATCCGACTTTGATAATGTCCTTTTTGTTTCCCATAATTTGTAATAAATGCTTAATTTCGTTTCCTTAATTACTAAGGTCCGACAAAATAATAAATTTAAAATGGGAATTAAAAGATTTTTTAAAAATAAAATAAGGGATAATAAATTCATCAAAAACAAAAGAAAAATTGGAATCAATCATTTAGACCTTGACTTTTTTAGAAATTATGAATTTAATTTAAACAGTAGTTCCCATAATCCTGAAGTTTCTATTATTATTCCTGTCTATAATCAAATCAGATATACCCTCAACTGTCTTTATACGATTGAGCAGTATGATAAAAATATTTCCAAAGAAATTATTATTATTAACGATAACAGTTCAGATGAAACGTTGGAATTCTTAAATAAAATCCAAGGAATTACGGTTATAAATAATATAGAAAACCTGGGTTTCCTTAGAAATGTAAATAAAGGAATTCAAGCGTCAAACGGGGAATATATCTATTTATTAAATAATGATACTGAGGTTCAGGAAAATTATTTAAGCTCACTGATTGATGTTTTTGATACCAAAGAAAATGTAGGAGCGGTAGGGTCAAAAATGATTTTTGCGGATAATACTTTACAGGAAGCAGGCTGTCTGATATTCAAAGATTGTGAAATTGTAAATCTGGGAAGATTTAATTCGATTGACCATCCTTCGTTTAACTTTTTAAGAAAAGTTGATTATTGTTCCGGATGCAGTTTATTGTTTAAAAGAATTGATGTAACAGGAAATTTAAATCTTCTGGATGAAGAATTTTTACCTGCCTATTATGAAGAAACAGACTTTTGCCAGCGCTTGAAATATGTACAGGGGCTGGATATTTACTACCAGCCAAAATCTGAAATTTTACATTTTGAAAATATAAGTTACACCGGAAAAGACAGTAACAAAGAGATATTGCTTGAAAAAAATGCTAAGAAATTTAAAGAAAGATGGAACTCAAGATTCGAGGGAGATAAGTTTTTAGAAATTAATAATAAAAAGCATTTAAATGTCTACAAAAATTATCAGAAACCAACGATTCTATTTCTGGAGGAGTCTATGCCTAAATATGACCAGGATAGCGGTTCGAGGAGACTGGACGAAATTTTTAAAATCCTGATAGCCCAGAATCATAAGATCTTATTGGGAATTCCGGAATTTAATGATACGGATAAAAAATATATAGAATATTGTGAATCTCTTGGAATAGAAGTATTTCAGGATTACGTCACACCCAAAAATAAGATCGTTAAAATTAATAACCAAATCATTGAAAAATTACCTCTCATTGATTTGATATGGGTTTTCAGACCACATGGTTTTAAAAACTGGCATAAGATTCTTAAAAAACATATCACAAAACAGAAATTTATTTACGATATGGTGGATCTGCATTACTTACGCGTTGAAAGGGAGAAAGAGTATATGCCGACTACTCCGAAAATGGATAAGAAAAACCAAAAGACTAAAGAGCTGGAATATTCTGCGATGCGAAACTCTGATGCAGTGGCAGCGATTAGTGATGTGGAGAAAGGGATCGTCTCTCAAAATGGAATTGATATCCATAAAGTACATGTGGTAAGTAATTTTCATACAGTAGAGCAGGTTAATAAAAACGGATTTACAGATAGAAAGGGATTATTATTTATTGGAGGGTTCAGACATCTTCCTAATATTGATGCTTTGAAATTTCTGGTTGAGGATATAATGCCTTTGGTATGGAAAAAAGATGATACTATCTTTGTAAATGTTATTGGACCTGAATTATCTGAAGAGCTTACAAGCAAGTATAATTCAGATAAAATCAGGATATTGGGTTATCAGGAAACTGTTGATGAATGGTTTGATTCATCCAGGGTATTTGTAGCTCCTTTACGATATGGAGCTGGAGTTAAAGGTAAAATAGGTCAGGCTCTGGAATATGAACTCCCAATTGTAACAACACCAATAGGAGTAGAGGGTATGAATCTTCAGCATAATACACACGCGTTGGTAAGTGGTATTAATGATGCAGAAACCTTTGCCAATAATATTCTGGAACTTTATTCTAATGAAGGGCTTTGGAATACACTTAAAAATAATTCTAAGGAAGCTTTATACCCTTTTTCAAGAGAAGTACAAGGGAAGAATGTTCTTAATTTAATAGCAAGTTTATATAAAAAATAAGCTTCTGTAATTTTTCTTTTTAAATTTATGAGTGATATAATAGAAAGACAATTAGTTAAAATTGGTTTTAGTTTTATATTTTGTAATGTTTGTGGAAGCATTAGAAAGATAAAAATAAAAACAGAGAATCTGAGAGAGGATGCAACATGTAAAAAATGTAATTCAAACTCCAGAAAAAGACATTTGACTGAGGGAATTTTAGAGCTGATCAATAAAAAGAATAAAACCTCTTATAATAGTTTGAGGAAAATAAAGAAAGATTCCGGGCTGAAGATTTATAATGTAGAATCTAACGGAGCTCTTCATCATTATTTAAAACACATCAACAACTATGTGTGTAGTGAATATTTCGGTCCATATGAAACGTATGGTAAAGAACAGAATGGAGTTCTTAATGTTGATTTAATGAATATTCCATTTGATGACAATACCTTTGATTTAGTTGTTTCAACAGAAGTCTTTGAACATATCCCGAATCCTTATAAAGCATTTAGCGAAGTCCATAGAATACTTAAAAAAGGAGGAGCACATGTATTTACAGTCCCTTATTATGAAGATAAAGAAAATGATGAGGTTAGAGCATTCTTAGATGATAATAATGAGATTGTTCATCTGATGAAGCCGGAATATCATGGAGATCCCATAAGAAGTGATGAAGGTATTCTGGTGTATACGGTTTTTGCAAAAGAAATGCATAAGAAATTAGAAGCTATTGGATTTGAAGTAGAAGTAAATAAAAAAAGAAGTATTATTGACGGAATTTTAGGAGATAATAATATTGTCTTTACTACAACGAAAGTATAAAAATGACAAGGAGATTTTAAAATCTCCTTTTGTTTTTGAAAATATCCAGAATAAATAAAATTTGGGATCTTACAGGATACTCTGCCTTGATCAGTTTTACTTTTTCAGCATATATTTTTTCAATTTCTTTCATGTTGGTTTTTATAATTTCATGATGATGAGGTTGAGATTCCAGATAAAGCTGATTCTTTTTATAACTGCTGGTAAGGCGTTTTATATATTTTGATAACCCTTTAAAATCCTGAATTAGCCCAAATGTACGTTTAAGAAATAATAAGGATCGTTCATTTTTATCAAAAAATACACCTCCAATTTGTTGATGTTTATGAATCCTGTAATAGAAGAGCTTTTCATCAAGCATTACGAAAGAATCTTTTTGAGCAGCAATAAAAGCGATCCATTCATCATGATGTAGGCCTTCAGAGTCCGGAATGGGTATGATTTCCTTTAAAAAAGACTTTCTTAATGACATTGATGCTCCTGTTGCAATATTGGTAACTTTAGAAAGAGTTTCCTTGATACTGAAGTTTTTATCAGTTGATTTTGCAATAGCAGGAAGATCCCAGAAAGAATACATTTCTTTTCTTTCCCCACTATCGGTGATGCAATAGCCATTTGTAGCTATTACGTTAATATTCTGATGATTTTCAAAGTAATCCAAATGTACCTTCACTTTATGATCAACCCATATATCATCCTGATCACTTAGGAAAATAAACTCATTGTTACACAGAGAAATTGCTTTTTCGAAATTTTTTACACTCCGAAGATTATTTTCATTAGTATAGATTTTGAAAATACCGGGGTATTGTTCCTGGTAAGAATTTAAAATAGAAATAGTAGAGTCGGTAGAGCCGTCATCGCATATAATAATTTCATCTATTTGAACAGTTTGGTTCAGAATAGAATCGAGCTGGTATTTTAAATATTTTTCTCCGTTGTAAGTACAAAGAGCAACTGAGGTTTTCATGGAGCCTTAATTATTAAATTAACTGAATAAAATTTGGATCCAATTACTAAATGAATATCTCTGATATATGTCTTCAGAAGATTCTACATAATCATCCGCCAGGAAGTGGGTGATGTCAGACATATTATAGTCATTCAGAAGAAATATATTGCTGGAATTATAAAAGCTATATTCTTTTACCAATTCATTATTAGTGATTAATTTTTTTCTGTATCCTATGGCCTCAAAAACCCTGAAAGAAAGTCCTTTATGAATCGTGTTTTGAAAGTCAAGAATAATTTTTGAAGCTTTTGCATTTTTCATATTTTCCTCAAAACTCATTCCGGTTCTTGTGAAATTTATAGGATATTCCCGGTACTTCTTGATATGTTTTTCTTTAGTGTAGATTACATTGATATTGGTTTTCAGATTTTTTTCCTGAAATAGTATAGAGAGATTACAAAGCTCCTCAATACGATCCCTCATAAAAGTCCCTACGAAGAAAAGATCCTGTTTTGCTTCAGGTTTTTCGGGCAGATAGTCAAAATAAAAATTGTGAATATGCTTTGTCTGTGGATATCTTATGGTATCTCTTTCGTCAAATACAAAAAAGCTGTCAAAATATTGTATGGTATTTTCTGCTAAAGGGAATCTTTGCATTCCGTCCCATTGGTAAGCCACAGTGTAAGTACTTTTTTCCTGAATTTTGGCCAGAACATTTTTACTGAAGAGGTCAGGGCGTACCACAAGGGCATAATCTGCATGGCTGATTTTATCAAGAAAAAACAGCTGGGGATGTTCCTTTTTTTCGGCTAACATTTTGGCTTTAAAAGTTCTGTTGTTGCTGAATGCCTTTTTATAAATATGAATTAAAGACTCTTCTGCGCTAAGTTTTACCTGCGAGCAATCGTGCTCTACAGTAAAAACTTTAAAACCAAGATACTCAAGATTTTTTTTAAAAACCTTTGGTAGCCCAAAATGATTGGGAACAGCTAATATGATACTTTTATCTTTAAAGTCGTTCATTGTTATATTGAATATCCTGCTTTAGAAAAATAAGGTCTCCAGAAATCTTTCTCCTTATTCCATCTATGGCAGCCAAAAGGAAGTTCTCCTTTATTGATGTTCATTGCTTTCTCCTGTTTGTTCTCAATAGAGAAGAGACAGGCTTCTTTATAATTAGGTTTAGAAAAAATTATACCATTTCTTTCAGGTTCGATACTAAAAAACACATCTTCGGCATAAAATTGCCCTGTATTTTCAGGTTTTAAATAAATTTTTACTACCTCTGGAATGCTTTCAAGAACTTCTATAAACTTTTCTCTCTTTCTTAAAGACAGGCCTCCATTCCCTACAGCATTATAAAGAAGAGATTTGTTTTTTTGCCATTTTCCATTCCCTTTAAAGTTGGTTATTTCTTTAAACTTGGCAATAGTTTTATCAAAAAATAATTTAAAAAAAGGAATATGTTCTGAACTCCGTATCCAGGGAGCCCCAATATAATCGTAGTTTTTTTTACACCAATTTATAAGATCATCTTTAAATACAAAACAGTCAGATTGATAAATTAGTATATATTTTTCTGAAAAACTTTTATAAAAATTTACATTCATCATGAGCTGATTATATCCAAAAATATTTTTGAAATAATGGTCATCAAAACTAATGAATGAAGCATTAAAATCTTTATAGGCATCAAGAGAAAGACTTTTAGGATGTATAAAAGTGATTTTGTAACTTCCTAAAATATGAAATACCTGACTGAATGAAATCAAATCATCACGATCAGGTATCTCTTTATATATTGGAATAATAATATCTACCAAAGTTATTTTGAATATTCTAATACTGTTTTTTCAATGATCTTCACGCAATCCAGTAATTGTTCTTCTGTAATTACCAATGGTGGTGCAAGTCTTATGATATTGCCATGTGTTGGTTTTGCCAATAGTCCGTTTTCTTTTAATTGTAAGCAAAGGTTCCATGCTGTAGAGCTTTCAGGACCATCATTGATCAGAATGGCATTCAAAAGACCTTTTCCTCTTACTTTTGTAATAAGGTCTGTCTTTTCAATCAGCTTTTCGATCTCGGCTCTGAAAACCTGTCCCAGATGTTCTGCTCTCTCAGATAATTTTTCATCAGCTACTACATCTAAAGCAGCTACTGCTACTGCACATGCAATTGGGTTTCCTCCAAATGTGGAGCCATGCTGGCCGGGTTTAATGACATTCATAATGCTGTCATTTGCTAAAACAGCAGATACCGGGTACATTCCTCCGGAAAGAGCCTTTCCTAGGATCAGAATATCCGGCTGCACATTTTCATGATGACATGCGATGAGCTTTCCTGTTCTTGCAATTCCGGTTTGTACTTCATCTGCAATAAAAAGAACATTGTGCTTTTTACATACTTCAGAAGCATTTTTAAGGAAATTTTCATCCGGTACATATACTCCCGCCTCTCCCTGAATAGGCTCTACTAAAAATGCTGCAATATTTCCAGCCTCCCTGTTCAGAACTTCTTCCAGTGCGGCAACGTTGTTGTAAGGAATTTTGATAAACCCAGGTGTAAAAGGACCGTAATTCTGATTAGCATCCGGATCATTAGAGAAAGAAACAATTGTAGTGGTTCTTCCGTGGAAATTATTTTCACAAACAATGATTTTGGCTGCATTTTCTGAAATACCTTTTACCTCATAACTCCATTTTCTGGCAAGCTTTACGGCTGTTTCCACAGCTTCAGCTCCCGAGTTCATAGGAAGTACTTTATCAAATCCAAAAAGACTAGTGATTTTTTCCTCGTATTCTCCTAATCTTGAGTTATAGAAAGCTCGTGAAGTTAGCGCCAGTTTTTGAGCCTGTTCTACTAAAGCTTCCACAATTTTAGGATGAGAATGTCCTTGGTTCACAGCAGAATATGCTGAAAGAAAATCATAGTACCTCTTGCCTTCTACATCCCAAACGAAAACACCTTCTCCGCGCTCCAGAACTACTGGAAGAGGATGATAATTGTGGGCTCCATGTTTGTCTTCAAGGTCAATGAAATACTGTGAGTTTTTTGTTTTTTCTGCTGTTGACATATATTTTGCTTTTTGGCAAATTTAAGCAATATTAATGAGATGAATAAATATTAGGATAATATGCTGCGTGGTAATAATTAAAAGCATATTTTGACGCTCATTGAGGTGTTTTAAAGGGGGAATTTACCTTCACATATTCACGGTTTCTATCAATAGCCTGAAATTGGTCGGAGACTTTGAATCTTTCTTATAAGTAATAAGCCAGGATCCTTAGAAAAAAAACGTATAAATTTCTGCAAAAAACAATTGAGAAGTATTATCCTCCATTAAGAGTGTACACAAATTATTTATTTAAAATAAAAAAACTGCCCCAAATTAAGAGGCAGTTCATAATATATTTCTAAAATAATCTTAGTGATTATCGTATTTTCTATCCATTACAAAATCTTCCATGAATTTTGTAGTATAGTTTCCTGCTAGATAATCTTCATTATCCATCAATTGTCTGTGGAAAGGAATAGTGGTTTTTACTCCTTCAATATAGAATTCTTCAAGTGCACGTCTCATTTTAGCAATCGCTTCCTCACGGGTCTGAGCCGTAGTGATAAGCTTAGCAATCATAGAGTCATAATTAGATGGAATACTATATCCGGAATAAACGTGAGTATCTACTCTGATTCCGTGTCCGCCAGGGATGTTTAATCCTGTGATTTTTCCCGGAGATGGTCTGAAGTCAGCATAAGGATCTTCTGCATTGATTCTACATTCGATTGAATGTAATTTAGGATAATAGTTGATTCCTGAAATAGGAGTTCCTGCTGCAAGAAGAATTTGTTCTCTGATCAGGTCATAATCAATTACCTGCTCAGTGATAGGGTGTTCTACCTGGATTCTTGTATTCATTTCCATGAAATAGAAATTTCTGTGCTTGTCTACAAGGAATTCAATAGTTCCCACACCTTCGTATCCAATAAATTCTGCAGCTTTTACAGCAGCATCACCCATTTTTTCACGAAGTTCATCTGTCATGAACGGAGAAGGAGTTTCTTCAGTTAATTTCTGATTTCTTCTCTGTACAGAACAGTCTCTTTCAGAAAGGTGGCAAGCTTTACCGAACTGGTCACCTGCTACCTGAATTTCAATATGTCTAGGTTCTTCAATCAGTTTTTCCATGTACATACCTCCGTTTCCGAAGGCAGCTACAGCTTCCTGAATTGCAGACTCCCAGTGATCTTTAAGGTCTTCAGCTTTCCAAACGGCTCTCATCCCTTTTCCACCACCACCTGCTGTTGCTTTGATCATTACCGGATATCCCGTTTCTTCAGCAACTTTTACAGCATGCTCATAAGATTCGATTAAACCGTCAGAACCAGGTACACATGGTACACCTGCTGCTTTCATGGTAGCCTTAGCATTAGCCTTATCTCCCATTTTCTCGATTTGCTCAGGAGAAGCACCAATAAATTTGATGCCGTTTTTCTGACAAATTCTTGAAAAGTTAGCATTTTCAGATAAGAATCCGTAACCAGGGTGAATGGCATCTGCATTGGTAATTTCCGCAGCAGCAATAATATTAGGGATTTTAAGATATGAGTCTTTACTCATTGCAGGACCAATACAAACGGCTTCATCAGCAAATCTTACATGAAGACTGTCTTTATCAGCAGTAGAGTATACTGCTACAGTTTTGATTCCCATTTCTTTGCACGTACGTAAAATACGCATTGCAATTTCGCCACGATTGGCTATTAATATTTTTTTGAACATCTTCTTCAATTTGAAAATTAGATAATTTGAAAATTAGATAATGTTATTTTAATGTAGAATTTAATCTAACATCTAATGTCTAACATCTAACTTCTAAATTAAGATGGATCTACTAGGAATAATGGTTGGTCATACTCTACAGGAGTAGCATCGTCTACTAAAATTTTAACGATTTTTCCACTGATCTCAGAGTCAATCTGGTTAAATAATTTCATAGCTTCAATGACACAAACTACTTTACCAGCAGAAACTTCATCACCTACATTTACAAATACATCTTTATCAGGAGATGGTTTTCTATAGAAAGTTCCGATCATTGGAGACTTGATCGTTACATATTTACTGTCATCAGAAGCAGCCTCAGCTTTTTCAGAAGGTGCAGCAGCTGGAGTTGCAACAGGTGCCGGAGCTGCCGCTGCTTGTGGTGCAGTATGGTAAACTGCAGGCTGTGCATATACAGCATCGCTTCCAGCTAATGGAGTTTTAATAGTGATTTCGAAATCTTTAGTTTTGTATTTTACTTCTGAAACCTCAGCCTTAGATACAAACTTAATAAGATTTTGTATGTCTTTAATGTCCATAAATTTGATATTTGATTTTGGGTCAAAGATACCAAAAAAACGTAAAAAACAATAAAAAACCGCCTAATTTTATTAAAATTGGGCGGTTTTTGTATTAAAATGAGTTTTTTTTGAAAATCCCTCGATTAGTTTTCTTCAGTAGTTGCTACTTCTTTTTCCAATACTACTTTACCTCTGTAGTAAAGTTTTCCTTCATGCCAGTGAGCTCTGTGGTAAAGGTGAAGCTCTCCTGTTGTTGCATCTTTAGCCAATTGAGGAACTACAGCTTTGTAGTGAGTTCTTCTCTTATCTCTTCTTGTGGACGACTGTCTTCTCTTTGGATGTGCCATTTTGTAATAACTTTTTTAATTGATGAGCGATGAGATTCATCATCTCATCATATTTAAATTATTTTATTTAATTTTTATCTTTTAATTTTTTTAATGCTTCCCATCTAGGGTCACTTTCATGTTCTTCCTCTTCAGCTTCTTCAATTTCTTTGGGGCTGAATTGGTCCAGTACTTTAAGATCTTCATCACTTACATTAGGTGAAATCTTTTTCATCGGAATGGATAGCATTACATTTTCGTATATCAAATGCGCTACATTGAAAGCATGCTCTCCGGAAGGAATGGTAATAACATCTTCATTGCTATCATCATATTCTTCTCCGAAATTTACCAGGATCTTGATTTCATTTTCAATAGAATAGTCAAAGTCTTCATTTGTGATATCACAAACCAGCTCAACCAATCCATGGATTTTAATCTCAAATTCTAAGAAAGTAGTGTGCTTATCCAGTAAGACATTCACTGCTATTCTAGGATTTGTAAATTCCTGCTCAGTTTCAAATAATTGAAAGAACGTTTTATCGATCTCAAACTTGAACTCGTGTTTTCCGTTTTTAAGTCCGGAAAAGCTTACGTCATAGTTTCTTAACTTGTCCATAAAATGAGTGTGCAAAAATATGCATTTTTTTTATAATAACAAATAAAATCTAAAACAAATTAATTTAAAACTTATTTTAGAGATTTAAGCTTCAGTTTCATCTGGAAGATCTTCATCTACTCCGTTGTCTGAAACCATTTTTCTAGGCTGCAGACGATTACTCATCAATTCGCTGTATTCATTTCTGTTTTTGAAAACACTAATGGCAGTGAAAATAGCTTCGGTAAAACTCTGTTCATCCGCAATATTTTTCCCTGCAATATCGTAAGCAACTCCATGATCCGGAGATGTTCTTATAAAAGGAAGTCCTGCTGTATAGTTGACGCCCTCTTCATACGCTAATGTTTTGAACGGAGCTAATCCCTGATCGTGATACATCGCTAAAACGGCATCGAAGTTCTTGTATTTACTTGGCTGAAAGAAGCTGTCGGCAGGAAAAGGTCCGAATGCTAATACTCCGTTATCAGAAAGTTCCTTAATCGCTGGAGCAATGATTTCAATTTCCTCATTTCCTATTACACCACCATCTCCTGCATGGGGATTAAGTCCCAAAACAGCAATTTTAGGTTTTTGAACCCGAAAATCTTCAATCAGCGTTTGGTTTAATACTCTGATTTGTTTTTTTATTTTCTCTTTAGAAATGTTTTCTGCAATTTTAGCAATAGGGATGTGGTGGGTAGACACCGCTACTTTTAAATCTTCAGTGACCAGGAACATGAGTCCCTTTTTACTGAATTTTTCTTCAAAGTATCCAGTGTGTCCTGTGTGTTTGAATCCCATTTTCACCATTTCATCCTTATTGATAGGAGCGGTTACCAAAACATCAATATCTCCTTTCATTAATGCCTCTGTAGCTGCTTCCAAAGAATCAATGGCCATTTTTGTGGATTCTTCTGTAGGAACTCCTAATTCTACATTCACATTCTCCTTCGTCAGATTCACCATATTAAGTTTTCCTTCCTGGGCTTGGGAAGCTTCGTTAACATAGTTGAAGTTAAGATTAAGCTTGAAAATATTTTTCTGATAAGTGAATAGCTTTCCCGAACCAAAAATTACAGGGGTGAAAAAATCCGTAATGGTTTTGTCTTTCAGAGACTTCATAATGATCTCTGGTCCTATGCCGTTGAAATCACCGATTGAAATTCCTACTCGTACTTTATGGTTTTTTGGGCTCATTTTGATTATCTTTGAAGATTATAATTTACAAATTTAGCAAAAAATAATATGTTCACAGGAATTATTGAAGCAGTTGGCGTTATTGAGAAGATTGAAG
The DNA here is from genome assembly GCF_900176315.1 of Chryseobacterium sp. YR221. Lineage (NCBI taxonomy): Bacteria > Pseudomonadati > Bacteroidota > Flavobacteriia > Flavobacteriales > Weeksellaceae > Chryseobacterium > Chryseobacterium sp. YR221. The sequence goes on along the minus strand of NZ_FWXM01000002.1, from coordinate 852,739 downwards.
AAAAAGGAAGCAATATAGATTTTACTTTAACTTGCCCTTTTACAAACGAACTTAAAATTGATCAGAGTCTGGCTCATAATGGCTGTTGTCTTACTGTTGTTGAGATTAAAGATAATCAATATGTTGTTACGGCCATCAATGAAACTTTAGAGAAAACCAATCTTGGAAAATGGGAACTGGGGACTGTGGTTAATCTTGAACGCTGCATGAAAATGGACGGAAGGCTAGATGGTCATATTGTTCAGGGACACGTAGATAAAACAGGAGAAGTAGTCAATATTGAAAATAAAGACGGAAGCTATTTTATTACCATTAAGTATGAAGCAGATGGTAATTTTGTTACAGTTCCTCAGGGATCAATCACTGTAAACGGAATCAGTCTTACTGTTGCAAAAAGTGAAGATTCACAGTTTTCTATAGCAATTATTCCTTATACCTGGGAATTTACGAATATGAACCATTTAAAAATAGGGGATCAGGTAAATTTAGAATTTGACATCATTGGTAAGTATATTGCTAGGTTAATTAAAAGATAGGATGTCAATAAATAAGTATAAAGGATATAGCTTAAGGAACCGGGTGTTTTTCGGTTTCCTGTTGGTATGCTTTTTAAGTGTTGTGGCAACTTCGCTTGTTCCATACTTTGTTTTAAGGAATAATTCTTTACAGCAGAGTAATATTGACATGCAGGAGAAAACCAATGCCGTTATGAGGTATCTTGACTATGCTGTTAGCCGGACACTTGTCACGACAGAAGATCTGCCGAAAGTTTTAGGCAATAAAATTTTTGAAATAGCAGATATTAACCAACATGATATTATTATTTATGATCTGAAAGGGAATTACGTACTTTCCAATAAAGATGAGAGTCTGGTTGAGCAGAAGACGATTCCTATAGAAATCATCAATAAAATCTTATCTACAGATGCCAGGGTAGACCTGACCAGATATGATGCTTCTAAAGATGCCAAGCTTACTTCTTCCTATCTTCTTTTGAAAAATAATGAGCTTGAACCTGTAGGGGTGGTTTATATTCCTTTATATCATAATGTATCTGCTTACCTTGATGTTCTTCATCAATATGTTAAATACATCCTTTTAGTAGATATATTCCTTATCCTTTTTAGTATCTGGATTAGCTGGGTGACGTCTAACAGTCTTGCAAAAACAATTACCAAGTTTTCAGATATGATTACCCGTATTACATTGTTTGAAAATGAAATGCGGCCCATAAGATACTATAAAAATGATGAGCTTAATGCTTTGGCCAGAGCTTATAACAGAATGATTCTGCAGATTCAGGATCAAAAAGAAAGACTTCGTTTCAAAGCATCGGAAGAAGCCTGGAGAGAAATGGCAAAGCAGGTTGCCCATGAGGTGAAGAACCCTCTTACTCCTATGAAGCTTACCATCCAGAATTTTGAAAGGAAATTTGATCCGGAAGATCCAAACATCAAGGAAAGGGTAAAACAGATGAGTAAAACAGTAGTGGATCAAATTGACCTGATTGCTACAGTCGCTTCTGCTTTCTCGGAATTTGCAAAGCTTCCTGAAAAAAATAATGAGGTGATCAACCTGAATACTGAAGTTGAAGATATTTTACGCGTTTTCAATGATGACAGTGTTTTTATGCACGCTAATAAAAATAATATCATGATCAGTATGGATAGGATTTACCTTTCCAGAATTATCACCAACCTTGTAACCAATGCTAAGCAGGCAGAAAGTGAAGATAGAAAATTAATTATTAATGTTGATGTAGAACAACATCAGAGAAGGGTTATGATCTCTGTTCAGGATAATGGAATAGGAATTCCTGATAATATGTATGAGCGGATTTTTGAGCCTAATTTTACTTCTAAAAACAGTGGAATGGGACTTGGTTTATCTATGGTGAGGAAGATGATCGAAGACTATAAAGGGGAAATCTCTGTGAAATCTGAAGTAGGGAAAGGGTCAACATTCATTATTACACTGCCTACCAATTTATAGTGAAATCTTTTAAGTTTAAACAGTTTGAAATTCAGCAGTCTGAAAACGTCTTTCGTGTAGGAACAGACGGGGTTTTGCTTGGTGTGCTGGCAAATGTTGAGAATGCATCGAACGTGCTGGAAATCGGGACGGGAACCGGGCTGATTACTTTAATGCTGGCACAGAGAAATCCTGAGGCTGTTTTTTTAGGATTGGATATTAATGAAGAGGCTGTAGCACTTACAAAAGCTAATTTTGAAAACGCTCCTTTTCAGGCAAGACTCAGGAATATACATCAGGATTTTAAATCTTTCAATACAAAGGAATCATTTGATTTGATTGTTTCCAATCCTCCTTATTTTGAAGAATCTGTATCAGATAAAGATAAAATTGCACGCCAGACAGTAGAGCTGAACTTTAAGCAGCTTATAGGCCATGCAGCCGGACTTTTGTCTGAAAACGGACTTTTATCTGTGATTATTCCCAGTGAAGCCGGAGAGGTGTTCACTTCGATTGCGAAAGAAAATTCTTTGTTTTTAAACCGTAGAGTCAATATTACAGGAATTGAAAATTCAAAAGTTAAAAGATTGGTTCTTGAATTCTCATTACAGGAAAAAAATCTTGAAGAATCTGATTTTATTATAGAAAAAAGTCCGAGACAATACTCGGACCAATATCTTGAACTCACCAAAGAGTTTCATATTTTTAATAGAAGGTAAAGGTTAGAAATTAGATGCTGACTATTCAGCTTATATTTAATCCTTTACTCTTTGAAGCCTTATTCAAATAGCTCAGCAGTGTCCAGTACGGAAACTTTCCCGTCTTCACATCGGATTGCTTCGCCCGGGAAGTTCTGGATCATATGATAATCATGTGTTGCCATTACTACTGCGGCTCCATTTTCAAGGGCTACCTGCTTTAGTAAAGTCATAATTTCATTAGAGGTTTCCGGATCCAGGTTTCCTGTTGGCTCATCCGCCAGGATAAGGTCCGGGTGATTCAGTAAAGCTCTTGCAATGGCAATACGCTGCTGTTCTCCTCCGGAAAGCTCGTGTGGCATTTTATGCTTTTTACTTTTCATGTTCACACTTCCCAATACCTCATTGATACGGTCTTCCATTTTTACTTTATCATTCCATCCTGTAGCTTCAAGGACGAATTTTAAGTTCTTTTCAACAGTTCTGTCTGAAAGTAACTGGAAATCCTGGAATACAATTCCTAATTTTCTTCTAAGGTTGGGAATGTCAGAAGGTTTTAGCTTTGCCAGCTCAAATCCAACAACAGATCCATGCCCTGATGCTAATGGAATATGACCGTAAAGGGTTTTTAAAAGTGAGCTTTTTCCGGAACCTGTTTTTCCGATAAGATAGCAGAATCTACCTTTCTTAATGTTAAGATTTACATCAGTAAGAACAGTGAAGTTTTTTTGTGCAATCTTTGCATGCTGCAAACTTATGATATTGTCTCCGGAGATATTTGTATGTGGCATAATTTAATTTTAAAGGCTGTTTTCTAACAAAATTTTTCAACTTTTAAAAATAGAAAAAGAAGTTTATACAACCTAAATTTTAGTAAATTTTAACAACAAAAAATGCCTGAAAAAGATCTTTTCAAGCATGATTTGTATATGATAAGGTAGAAATTATCTCTTAGCGCGTGCAGCACTTACAGTTAAACTCTTTCTGCCTTTAGCTCTTCTCGCAGCCAAAACTCTTCTTCCATTTGGCGTAGACATTCTTTCTCTGAAACCGTGTTTGTTTCTTCTTTTTCTTTCTGATGGCTGGAATGTTCTTTTACTCATTACTATATATTTAAATCGTAATTAATCTATTTATTTTCAGGTTGCAAAGATATAGAAATTTTTATAAGCTACAAATTTTCACTATCTTTTTTTAAAATTATTTGAAATGTTTTTTAATCAGAAACTTACAAATCCCTCATAAGAAACGAAATTCTGTGTGCAAAAATAATATTTAAATGATTTATATAAAAGCTTTATCTTTGAAAACTTTAATTTTAACGAAAATAAACACAACGATGTTTACACCAGCAGAACTTTTAGAAATCAATACATTACTTAAACCTGAAAACAAAATAGTTATTCTTACCCACTATAACCCGGATGGAGATGCTATTGGTTCCAGTCTGGGATTGAAACATTATCTGAAAGCCAAAGGGATTCTTGCTGAAGTGATTGTTCCTAATGATTTTCCGAAATTTTTAAAGTGGATGCCGGAATCTAAAAAAGTAATCATCGCTGAATACAAGAAAAAGCTGGCTTCCGATATGATTGCTGGAGCTGACGTGATTTTCTGTCTTGATTTTAATGCTCCGTCAAGAATTGGCCTATTGGGAGACTGGTTGGTTAAAGCACAGGGTAAAAAAATTCTTATTGACCATCACCAGCAGCCTGAACAATTTGATTATGTATATTCTGATACGGTCATTCCGGCTACCTCACAGATGATCTATCATTTTATCGAAGTGATGGATGATGAAAAACTGGTGGATCAGGATGTTGCAGAATGTCTTTATACAGGTATTATGACTGATACAGGTGGTTTCCGTTTTCGTTCTACAAGCGCTGCTACCCATAGAATAATAGCTAATCTTATAGAAAAAGGAGCAGACCCTGCTATGATAACTTCCAATACTTGGGATACCAATACGGTTTCCCGTCTTCATCTACTGGCTTTAATCCTGGGGAGAATAGAAGTAGTGAATGAGGGTACAGTAGCTGTTTTAAGCCTTACGAGAAACGAACTTAAAGAATATGGTTTCCAAAAAGGGGATACAGAAGGATTTGTAAATTACGGTCTAAGTATTGCCGGAGTGAAAATGGCCGCATTTTTCATGGAAGACCTTTATGAGAATTTCATTAAAATTTCTTTCAGAAGTAAGGATGATGTAGATGTAAATCAGTTTTCCAGAAAATACTTTAGTGGTGGCGGGCATATTAATGCTGCAGGTGGAAAATCTTACGATTCATTGGCGGGAACTATTGAAAATTTCAAGCAATATATTGGAAAGGAAGAGTTTTTAAATATAAAATAATAAAGCTGTTTAAACTTTTCATTTCATAAGAAGGTCAGATATTTTTTAACCACAAATCAAAGATTCGAATGAGGTTAAAAACAGTAAAGTATTTATTTAAACACTTTAGTTCACTTAAGTTAATCTAAATGCCATTGTATAAAAAGTCCACATAAGAAGAAAATCAAAGATTTTCAAAACTTAAATGTACTTATTATGCACAAAGCTTGTGCTAAAACAACTTAAGTGTTTAATCTTCTATGTACTTTTTGATGATTTTATTAAAAAATTTTGAACAGTTTTATTATAAGCTCTCGATCTGAGAGCTTTTTTTATACCCTTTTTCTTCTAATTCAATACATGTATATTCGTAGACCTGCTGAAACATTTCGTCCATGTATTTCTTATTAAAAAGGCTGAATTTTGTCATCTTGGGAGGGTCTAAAAATATATTGCAGTATTTCACTTTAGAATAAACGGATTTTGCAATGGCTAAGTGAAGTATACGGTCAAATTCTTTCATCAGACTCATCTTTTTTAATTCATCATAGCTTATTGAATTCACATGGGAGGCGATCAGGAAATCACATTTATTGACAATAGGTTCAATGGGTAGATTGTCTAAAACACCACCATCTACATAGATTTTGTCTCCTATTCTTACAGGAGGAAGGATGAAAGGTACGCTTGATGAAGCCAGCAAAGGGCCAAAAAGTTCTCCTTCAGAGAAAAAATCAACAATACCATGGGTCATTTCCGTGGCAGTGACATAAACCGGTATTTTTAAAATATTGAAATTATCTTCGGGAAAATAATCTTTAAATAGTTTTAAAATAAAATTGGAACTGAAAATTCCATTTTTTGATAGCTTCAGAGATGACCTTGAAAAAAAAGAAGTATGTTTGACGATTTCCATCATCTCATCAGGTGTCTTTCCAAAAGAATAGAAAGCGCCTATAATAGAGCCGGCACTGGTTCCGGAAATAATTTGTGGTTTCAGATTATATTCTTCCAGGGCCTTCAGAACTGCAATATGTGCAATCCCACGCATTCCTCCGCCTGAAAGAGTAAGGCCGATAACTGGTGGTTTCTTTTTTTTGAACGAGAATAAACCCATTGCGTCAATTATGCTTTACTAATATACAGGATTTTTTATAAATGCTGATTATGGCTCATCACAGTCAGCATCTATCTTGATGAAAAGGGCTTCAAATTCTTGATTCATCCTGCCATCATGTGAGGGGCTCTGGATTTCACCGTTCATACAGTTTCCCCATCCAAAGGTAATCAGGTCTATGGCAGCATAATCATTTTTGTCCGGTGAATTGAGGTGTTCGTTAAACAGGTTGATAATTCTTTCCGGATCCGCATTTATTTTACTCATCTGTTCTCTCAGTTTTTTCCATTCCGAAAACATCTGTTCATCCGTTGAGTTTAAGGCAGTGGTAAAATTCCGGCATTTGTTACCGGTATTACTTTTTAGAAGTATTGATGGATCAGAATAAGCTGCTATTCGCAATTTTTCCATTTCGTACTTTTGTAGAAGTGATTCATATTGCAGCTTTTTTATATTTTGCCAATAGGGTACATTGACGACTGTAAGATGCTCGAGAAAAGCTTTTTTCTTAGCAAAATCCTTATCTAATTTTGCCAGGATTTTGGTATTATCACGTCTTATTTCCGTAAGGTCCTGAAGACTAAATACAGATGGAGTATCAAGCATGATTCCTCTCAGGTCAAACCACAGTGTATAGGCTCCTTTAATTTCTTCTTCAGTGTATTTATTGGCATCAAAATATCCCTTGCTGGTGCATAGATCGGTTACGAAATTGAAAACCTGCTGATTGGGTTTTGTGGGTGCCGTATCGCTTTTTTTCTTTGTTTGAACAGTAAGAGAGTCGGCAGGAACCTTGTCGGTAGAAATTTGTTTTTCTTTTTTACAGCTTAATAATGTAAGAAAGAAAATCGTGTATATAGCGAATTTCATAGGTTTTTAAAATACAAGCTTTTTAGGGAGGTTATGTAAAAGCTCAGTGTTGATAATTTCTGCACAGATACCTGGTTTTTCCCAGTGGCCATTGTGACCACAGTCTAATACATAAGATTTTATGTTGGTTCTGTCCGGAAGGTTTTTAATGGTGATATCTGTTTTTACAGCATTGTCATGTTTACCTGCCAGTACCAGTATTTTGGCCTGCAGGTTTTCCATGATGTGTTTTTTGTCTGTTCTTTCTACCATACCTTTTACGCAGGCCAATGCTCCTAAATTGTTCGTGGAAAGAGCTGTTGCAAGGGCCACTTCAATTTTGCCTTCAAGGATATCTTTTTCATTTGGGTTGAATAAATTGGGAATTCCCGCTCTTGCATAATGGGCAAATGCGTCCTTAATGATTCTGTAGCTTTTTATACGCTGTTGTTTTTTCTCTTCATCATCCGGGAAATAAGTAGAGAAGAACAACGTCAAACTTTTTAAAGAATCGGGATATTTCTCGGCAAAAGCCAATGAAGTATAACCTCCCATAGAATGTCCCAATAGGTGTACTTTTTCTAAATTCTGATGATCCAAAACTTTTTTTACCTCCTCTGCCATCAGTTCCATGGTGTGAACTTCACCCAGAATTTCAGATTGTCCATGACCGGGCAGATCAATTTTTAAAAGTGAAAAATCTTTGGAAAGATGAGGCTCCATATCACTCCATATAGAGAGGTTTTCCATAAAACCATGAAGGAGTACTAAAGTTTCTTTTCCGTTTCCTTTTTTTTCAAAGTTCAGCATGATATCAAAATTATAAAAGGTTAAAATAAGGCAGAGGATCTCCAGGAAACTCCTGCTGATTCAAATGTAAACAAAAAAGAGCATTTTTAAAATGCTCTTTCTCTTTTATTGAACTAAGTCTTTATAAACCTTTGTTTCCCAAGGTTTGATATCTGCAACGCCATAACGCTCTTTTTTTGCAATAGCAAGGTTGTCAAGCATATCTACAAAATTTTTATAGTTGGCTTCATCAGTCGGTTTGATAATGACGGTGAAGTTTTCAGGTTTAGGAGCATTTTTGTATGCCTCAGCAATGATTTTTGAAATTTTTATCCCACTGAAATCGGTCTCTTTCAGGTTGTTTGTATTTAAATCTGTTGCATTGCTCTGATGATAAAATACCCGGTTGTCTTTTCCAAGAATAAATGTCACCTGATTTTCCTGGTCCATTACGATAGGCCCTGAAGGGGGATCTCCTTTTGCCGGAAGTCCCAGATCCATGACATTGGGTTTTGTAAAATTGGTGGTGAACATAAAGAAAGTAATTAATAGAAATCCCAAATCTACCATGGGAGTCATATCAACTCTTATTAATTTCTTTTTTTGCTTGCCGCCTTGTTTTTCTTGTGCGATTACTTCAGCCATAATTAATACTTTAAATGTTAAACGGTATTTGATGAAAACTTTTAAAACCCGATCGTAGTTTGGTTGAATTCATACAAAGTTTATACCTAAATTTCTTAAATGTTATGAGTTTGCAAAAATTAATTATTATTTGGCACGAAAAAGCCTTATGATGTTTCAATTTCATAAGGTTTTAAGGTTTTTTAACTATATGAAATTTATTTCTTTAGAATTAGTTTTTTATTTAAAATGATTTTTCCCTTATTTTCAATTTGAATCATATAAATTCCCGGAATTAGCTGAGATGTATTTATTATTACTTTGTCTTCATGATAATTTTTAGACAATAGCTTTCTTCCGGATGTATTTGTAATGGTTACAGCTGATCCGTCTGGGAGATTCCTGATATTAATAAAATCTTTGGCAGGATTAGGAAAGAAAGATATAGGTTGGTTGGCTTTAGCTTCCGCGGTAGCCAATGTTGTGGTAGGCATAAGTTTTACAATCCAGAAGTCTGAAAAACCATCTGAATGATTTCCTGAAACGTCTCCGTCATTAGAGTCTGTATTACCTGTAAGAATAAATCCTCCATCTGCTGTTTCTATTGCTGAATTCAGTTGGTCTGTAGCACTTCCACCTAAGCTTTTTTCCCATATAATACTGCCTGTTGCATTAAGTTTGGCAACATAGAAGTTGTCTGTGAGGTCTGTTGAGCTCGTTGTAGTTCCCCCAATAAGATAGCCGTTATCTGATGTTAATTCAACAGATGAAGCTCCATCATAACCGGTTCCGCCGAGAAACTGTTTCCATTGAATATCTCCGGTATTGTTAAGTTTAAAAATCCAAATGTTGGGTGAATTACTATTTCCTGTAGCATCCCCGTCTGTAGAATTACTGTTCCCTGCTACAATATATCCACCATCTATGGTTTGCTTTATTGCAGTAGCGTAATCATCATGACTGCCCCCTATCTTTTTTTGCCATTGCAGATCTCCGGACGAATTTAATTTTATAATCAGACAGTCGCTATAAGAAATGCCTCCGATTATGCTGTTTGTACTGCCGGCTACGATATAACCTCCCTCTGTAGTTTGCTGGATGGAGTAGGCGTAGTCTTTATTATTGCTACCATAAGATTTTTGCCACTGCAGATTTCCGGTTTGATCCAGTTTGATGATCCAGAAATCTTCCTCTCCATATGCAATGGTAACATCTCCGTTTGAAGAATTGGTATAGCCTGCGATGACATAGCCGTTATCAGTAGTTTGTTGAATGGAATAAGCCTGTTCAACAATATCTCCTCCAAAAGTTTTTTCCCACTGAATATTCCCCGATGAATCAAGCTTTACAATCCAATAATCAAAACTCCCATAACCTCCTGTAACATCTCCATCTGATGAAGCAGCTGTGCCTGCGATAATATAGCCGCCATCATTTGTCTGTTGGATGGAGTTTGCTTCCTCAATACTGTTGCCTCCCAATGATTTTTGCCATTGTATCCCTCCCGAGCTGTTCAGTTTTACAATCCAATAATCAGTCATATAGAGTTGACCACCGGAGTGATTTCCTGTGACATCTCCATCGGTGGAACTTGAATGTCCTGCAACAATATAACCTCCATCGGTAGTGTGCTTGATTGACTTTGCCCATTCTAGATTGCTTCCTCCCAGTGATTTTTGCCACTGGATATTGGGTGCTTGGGCATACATTGAAATAGAGCAGCCTAAGGCTGCCAGAATGTAAAATAACTTTTTCATTTGCGTTTAATTTAGAATTGTTTTCTAAATATATTGAAAAAGACTTTACTTAATGAAACAAGTTAGTAAGTGTTGATCTATTTCTAATAAGTGTAAAAAAAAAGCCTTACCAATAGAATTGATAAGGCTTAGTCTATTATAAAGTAGTATCTATTTAGTCTTCTTGAAAAAATCTACTCCGCATTCTAAGAATTTTTTGAAATCCTCTTTTGGCATATATCCGGAAACAGGGGTATTGATCACTTTTCCGTCAGGAGTTATTAAAACATAGTGAGGCTGAGAGTTATTATTAAAGTTAACCTGTTGGAATAAGCTCCATCTGTCACCAATTGTTTTTACTTTTTTAATCTGTCCTTCTCCAAGGTCTATTTTAGTTTTTTGATCTTCAGGAAGCTCTTCTTTATCATCTACATATAAAGAAGCTAATACTACGTCATTTTGTAATATTGGTAGAATATCCGGTTCACTCCAGACAAATTCTTCCATTTTTCTACAGTTTTCGCAACCGTATCCTGTGAAGTCAATTAAGATTGGTTTGTTTTCCTTTTTGGCAATTTCAATAGCTTTGAAAAAATCATGCTCCGGATGCATTCCTAAAATCCCATCTTTTTCATCGTGGAAATAGCTAACATTCAATGGAGGTAAAATACCACTTAGCAGCTGAAGTTTAGGACGCTCAGAAGGAATTAATCCCTGGATCAGATAAATGACAAATCCAAAACCTAATACCCCAAGGATCTTTCTGGTGATAGAGATCTTTGGTTTTTTATCATCATGCGGGAACTTGATCAACCCGAATAAATATAAAGCAAGCCCTAAAGCAATAATGATCCAGATGGCAATGAAAAGCTCTCTTTTTAAGAAGAAAGTTTTGGAAACCAAATCCGCCTTGGATAAGAATTTTAATGCTAACGCCAATTCTACGAATCCTAAAACAACTTTCACGGTATTCATCCATCCTCCTGATTTTGGAAGACTTTGTAAGGCTTGTGGGAATAAAGCCAATAACCCAAATACAATGGCCCAAGCCAACCCAAATCCTGCTAATGCAAAAGTCAGCAGCATAGGAACATTGGAAGATCCTGTTACCGCACTTCCCAGTAAACTTCCTAAAATAGGTCCTGTACAAGAGAAAGAAACGATCACCAGTGTAAGTGCCATAAAGAAGATTCCGATGATTCCTCCGGCTTCTTCTGCTTTAGAAGATTTATTGGCAATAGAACTTGGTAATGTAATATCATAATACCCGAAGAAACTTCCGGCAAAGAAAATAAAGATGATAAAGAAGGCAATATTCAGCCATACACTTGTAGAAATTTCATTGAAGATATTTCCGGCAATCCCGTCAATAATATGGAAAGGAATACTTAATAAGACAAAAATAAGAAGAATGAAAAATCCGTAGATAATGGCATCTCTTTTTCCTTTTGCTTTATCTTTACTTCCTTTGGTAAAGAAGGAAACCGTTAGTGGAATCATAGGGAAAACACAAGGTGTTAACAAGGCAATTAAACCTCCGATGAATCCTAAGAACAGGTAGGTCCAGTAATTTTCTTCTATTTTTGTAGACGCTGTACCACAGTCAGTTAATGGGTTTTTGAAATCTAATGTTTCAATTTTCAGCTGTTTAGGGTCTAACTTTGAAACTTCTGAAACGGTAACTTCCTGTTTTGGAGCATTCTCAGTAACTGTTTCAACGGTTTTTACTGAGTCTTTTACTGCCAGAGGTGTTTCTTCAACAGCCTCTTCAGTAGCCCCTTTTGGAGTTACTTTTTGGTTAAATTCTAAAGTATTGGGAGCTAAACAAACCCTGTCGTCACAAGTCTGATACGTAATCTCCGAAGTAACATCTGCAGGTTTTGCAGGATCTTTTAATTTGAACTTCTGTTTGAAGCCGGCCGAATTGGAATAGAAAACAATAGTTCCTCCAAAAGCCTCAGAAAATTCTTCATGCTTTTTACCGACCTCGGTAAATTTTCCGATCAGTTCGATATTTTTTCCTGAAACTTTATACTCAGTTGGAATTCCAGTGTCTTCCGGTAAATCTTTTGAGTAAATATGCCAGCCTTTTTCCATGGTGGCATTCAAAACCGCTTCATACTGGTTATTTCCCAGATCGTTGATGGTGAATTTAAACTTTACAGGATTTTTTATCTGTGCATTAATTCCTGTCGCTAAAAATAGTAGAATTAATAAAAACCAATTTCTAAATTTCATTTTTCGTTTCATTAAAAATTTTGAGACTCCATTTTGTTTTCTCATCCTTTGTATATTTTCTGTCCTGTCTGAGAGGAAGTATTCCAAGTACGGAATTATTGCTGTCAGCCAGTATCCAAATTTTTTGCCTCGCTAAAATAGATAATTTTTCGTCCCTAAAAAATTTAGAAACTTTCTTTTTTCCTGAAAACCCGATAGGATAAAATTCATCACCATCCTGCTGCTTTCTCAGGCGTAGTGGAAACTGAAGTTTTTCAGCATCAAAATCCCATTCAAAATCCTTATTGATTCCATCAATCTCTTCAATAGTGTTTTTGAGGTCAAGATTGATTTGATCTTCAGAAAAATTAAAATGATCAATCAGGATAATTTCATCGGTAGACTTCTGCTCTTTATTTCGGTCAATAAATATCAATTCGTCACGGTTGATGACCAGTTGGTATTCTTTTGAAAAAAAAGAACTGTTGTTTTCAGCTGTGAAAATTTTAGGGATTTCTTCTTCCTGAGTAAATCCATATTTCTTTAAAATTTCAAACTTTACGAAATCGCTTTCCTGATCCAGCTTTTCCTTTGATAAGATTTTATAGTCTTGGTTAAATAAGGAAAGCTTATTTTCTATTTCTTCAACCTGTTTTCGAACAAAATCTTTAGTTTGATTCAGGTAGAAAGAACTCTTTTTAAAGTTTTCCAAAAAGTGATCATTAGTCTCCATGAGTTTGGGAACGATTTCATTTCTGATCTTATTTCTTAAATAATCACTTTTTTTATTGGATAGATCCTCACGGAATTCAATATGGTTTTCCTCAGCAAACTGATAAATTTCTTTTTTGGAAAAAGTTAAAAGCGGACGGAGAATATGATTGTCGTGAGAAGGAATACCGCTCAGTCCATTAATACCAGCTGCTTTGGAAAGATTAATAATAAAAGTTTCCAGCTGATCGTTGAGGTGATGTGCGGTAACCAGAAATTCAAGCTTTTCCTGATTCTGAATTTCTTTAAAAAAATGATAGCGGAGTTCTCTTGCCCAAAGCTGAATAGAGTGGTCCGGTTTTTTATCTTTTTCAGAAACTTCATACAGATGAAACTTTATATGATTTTTCTCACAAAAATCCTGAACTACTTTCTGATCCAGATCAGAATCTTTACCACGAAGTTTATAATTGATGTGAGCGACTTGTATATCACACTTTTTATCTTGCCCATTATCCCGCAAATCCTGAAATAATGAGGCCAGAACCATAGAATCTGCACCTCCGCTTACCGCCAGAAGGTAGGAGTGTTTTTCAGGTTGATCAACAAGGTTTTCTAATTGATTTTTAAAGCTTGGTTTTTTCAACATATACGTTGAGAATTTCTTTTATGCAAAGATAACCGATATAATTCAATTGAATTTTCCTAACTTTGATTGGTCTAAAAATGATTATTTATGAAGATTTTAAAAATTTTAGCAGTTTCTGCAATGGCGCTGGGTATGACATCTTGTGTAAGCAAGAAACAATACGATGCCCTGAGCACAAACTATAAGCAGTGTATTGAAAATATCGGAGAAAGACAAAGAGAAATTCAGGATTTGAAATCTCAGAATTCTGCATTGACAGGTGAGAATAGCTTACTGAAAAGCCAGCATGATGCGTTGAAATCATCACTGGATGCATGTCTTTCAAATACAGGAAAAAGCTCTGCGAACATCGATAAATTGGTAAGTGAAATCAACTCTTCAAATTCATACATCAAACAATTGATTTCAAACAATGCTAAAAATGACAGCTTGAATCTGGCGTTGTCTAACAAGCTGAAGAGATCTTTAGATAATGTATCTGATGAAGATGTACAGGTGAAAGTACTGAAAGGTGTAGTGATGATCTCACTTTCAGATAAAATGTTATACAAAACAGGAGATTACAATATCTTACCTGCAGCTCAGGAAGTACTTGGTAAAGTAGCAAAAGTAATCAATGATTATGATAAATATTCTGTACTGATAGAAGGTAACACAGATAATGCGCCATTAAACTCTCCAAATTTACCTAGAGATAACTGGGATCTTTCTGCATTGAGAGGAACTTCTGTAGCTAAAGTCCTTCAGACTCAGTTTGGAGTAGACCCTGCGAGAATGACCGCGGGAGGACGTTCTGAATATAATCCTAAAGCTACAAACATGAGTGTTTCCGGTAGAGGTGAAAACAGAAGAACAGAAATCATCATTATGCCTAAGCTTGATGAATTTATGAAGCTGATGGATATCGCTCCAAAGAAATAATTAAATCAATTATAACATAACAGTAAATCCCGAAGAAATTCGGGATTTATTTTTTTATATACCAAGTTCATCTTCTATCAAAAGTAGATGGTGTAAGAATGTTTTCAAAGATGGAAATAGAGAGTTTTGCTTTTTGTGTAACTTTTAAAGTGATCACACTACCTATTTGATATAAAGAAATTGATATCGAAAATCAATTGGATAGATTGAGCCTGTTGGCTTTCTTTTAAAAATAGAAAGAGTTCTGAAAATATTTGAAATAAACAGGAAAACTGAGAAATGGAGAGTGCATTTACTGATCAGAAATTACTCAATATGCCAGACCATAGAAAACAATAACACATGAAAAAAATTATTTTATCGCTAAGCATGGTAACTCTTTTTTTTTCCGGAAAAGTTTTTGCCCAAACAGAAACCTCCGGAAGGAAAAAAATCTATAGAGCTACACATACAAAAAGAACGGAGCTTAAACATACAAAGCTGAAAGTAAATTTTGATTATCAGAAAGAAGAGATGAACGGAGAAGAATGGCTTACCGCTTCACCTTATTTTTATCCGTCTGATTCACTGGTACTGGATGCTAAAGGAATGCTGATCCACGAAGTGGCTATGGATAAAGAAGGACGTAAATCTCCATTACAATATGAGTACAAAAATAATATCCTTAGCATTCGATTAGATAAAACCTATCTCAAAAATCAGGAGTATACAGTTTATATAAAATATACTTCCCGCCCGAATGAAGTAGAGAAACAGGGAAGTCCTGCAAAAGGCTTATATTTTATCAATGCTCAGAGTATGGATCAGAATAATCTGCCTCAGATCTGGACGGATGGGGAAACGGAATATTCTTCAGCCTGGTTTCCCACTATAGATAAACCCAACCAGAAAACCACTCAGGAAATCTATATGACAGTTCCGGATAAATATGTTAGTCTTTCTAACGGAGTTTTAAAAGATTCCCGAAAAGAACCTAATGCTATGAGAACGGATCATTGGGTAATGGATAAAAGGCATTCTGTATATCTTGCTTTTATGGGGGTAGGAGATTATGCGATTGTGAAGGATCAGTGGAAAAATATTCCTATAGATTATTATATAGAAAAGGAATATGAGCCTTATGCAAAGCAAATCTATGGTAATACTCCTGAAATGATGGAGTTTTTCTCTAAAAAACTAGGCTATGATTATCCCTGGATGAAATATGCACAAATCTCGGGAAGAGATTATCCAAGTGCAGCCATGGAAAATACTACCGCCACTTTACACAATACACAGGTATTGCAGAAACCTGGACAGCTGGCAGATGAGAACCGGTGGGAAAATATTATAGCACATGAATTATTTCATCATTGGTTTGGTGATCTGGTGACAGCGGAAAGCTGGAGTAATCTTACCGTAAATGAATCATTTGCGAATTATTCTGAATATTTGTGGTATGAATATAAGTATGGAAAGGACCAGGCAGATTATCATTTAATGTCAGAAATCAATAAGTATATCCATACCCCTTCAGACTTTCAGAAAGATCTTGTAAGGTTTGATTATGATTCCTCCGAGGATGTTTTTGATTTAGTATCGTATCAAAAGGGAGGGGGAATTCTTCACATGCTTAGAAATTATCTGGGTGATGAAGCTTTTTTCGCCGGAATGACCGATTATTTAAAAACCTATGAATATCAAAATGCAGAGGCCGAGCAATTGAGGCTGTCATTTGAGAGAATATCAGGAAAAGACCTGAATTGGTTTTTTAATCAATGGTATTATGGCAGAGGAAATCCTCAATTAAACTACTCCTATACTTTTGAGCCTGTAAAAAAGCAGGTGGAAGTGATAGTCAATCAGTCTCAGGGAAAAGAGTTTGAGTTTCCTTTAGCCATTGACATTTATGACAATGGGAAGCCAGTACGGCATAATGTATGGGTTGCTGCCAAAGCGAAAAATACTTTTAGCTTTAATGTTTCTAAAAATCCGGATGTAGTCAATATAAATGCAGACGGAATATTGGTTTCCGAGATTACGGATAAGAAAACTGCTGCGCAATATCTAATGCAATTCGTTAACTCTAAAGAATTTTCAAGTCGTTATAAAGCATTGATAGGCATAAAAGAGAATCTGGATGATCCTGCATCTGTCAAATTATTATCTGCCGCCCTTAAAGATCCTTTCTTCAGAATCCGTATCAAAGCATTGGAAATACTAGATGTTTCCAAACCTGGGCATGGGAAAATATTAATTCCTGATATTGAAAAATTAGCAGCCAATGATCCTAAAACATTGGTGCAAGCAGCCGCTATTTCAGCGTTAGCAAAAACAAAGAATAAAAAGTATTTTCCTTTATTTGAAAAGGGATTGAATGCTATGTCCAATGCAGTAAGAGGAAGTGCGTGGCTAGCCATGATAACAGTAGAGCCTTCAAAAGCAGATGATTTGGCGGATAAAATTGATCTTTCCGATGCGTCCAAAGATATGCTTATTAAAATGATTCCCATTGTTGTTAAAAATAAAGTGACCTCCCAAATGAAGAATATTACTTCTATTGTGGCATTTTATCCGTTTATTAAGCCTCAGAATCCGGAACTGGGAAAATCTTCTGAGGAAGGCTTTAATTGGATTATGACTTCTGATAATGCAGAAGCTACGGAGGGTATTGTTAGAATTTTAAGTCAGGCAAAAACTGAGATGTTAAAAAATGCACAAGCCAAAGCGATGGTTTCTCAGATGTTGAAAGAAGGGCTGGCAAAAAAAATGGAATTTCTGAAACTGAATCCGCAAAAAGCTGAAAGTGTCAATAAACAGATCACGGCTCTGAATAAAATAATAGAAGAGTATAAATGATAGTTGTGGAAAGATATTTTAAGATAAGGGAGAAATCAACCAGAGAAATAAAAATCAAAAGTAATCACTATTTATCTTCAAGATCTATATAAAAAAATCCCGAAGTAATTCGGGATATGTTTTTTAATTAAATTAATTCTTCCTTTTTTAGGAGAGAAATAATTTTTTGCAAAAATGAATTGGATATTTCAGTCTTCGTTTTTTTTGCAGAAGAGGGTGTATTACTTTTCAGTAAAACATTTTTTTGATTCTCACGGTTAGTTTGTTTTTCTTCTGCAATCATTTTCGTAGTGTTTTTACCCTTTGTTCTACTCGCAAAATTATACATATTGTAGCAGCAAAAACATCCGTATTTTCACGGTATTTTATATGGGGATTTTCCCTGATAACTCGATCAGATCTATAGCGATTTCTGAATAGAATCTGGAAAAACAAAATTTCCATGAAACGTATTTGTTCAAGATCTTTTGTGGAAAAAATCAATAAAAACACAAGTAATTATGTTTTAAATTACATTGAATCGTGTTATTAGTTAATGAATATTGCGTATATTTAAATCTCCATAAAAGGAAATATAATACAGAGGTATCCGAAAATCTTAAAGAGTAGGAAAATAATACTAAACAAAATAAATATGAAAAATTCAAAAAAACTTTCAAGAGAACAGATGAAAGAAGTACAAGGTGCTATCCGTTGGTGCAACCCTCAGATTATTTGTCGCGTTACGGAAGACTGCTGCGAAGGATGGGTATGTGGTACACCTGGTCAGTATTGTATAGCTTACTAATGATTTCTTCTACCTGAAAGCAAGTATATAAAGAGAGATTGATTTCTCTCTTTTTTTGTTTTGTACATGGAATAGAAACAAGGGTTGCTCAAAAAGAAATTTTAAAATCCTTAAATTTGTTTAAATTAAATTTTTATGAGTTTTTTTGAAGAAAAGAATCCTGAAATGGACAGGTATTTGGAGGCACATGCTTCTTCAGAATCAGAAATACTGAAAAAGCTGAGACGCGAAACCTATCAGAAAACGACACAGCCCCATATGATTTCAGGATATCAGCAAGGAAGACTTTTAACCATTATTTCCCAAATGCTCAAACCACAAAATGTTTTGGAAATAGGAACATTTACAGGATATGCTACATTGTGTCTGGCAACAGGTCTTGCTAAAGATGGAAAAATTACAACATTGGATGTGAATGAAGATCTTGCCTATCTGCCAAAGAAATATTTTGAGACAAGTGAATATGCCCGTCAGATTGAATTCAGGCTTCAGGATGCTAAAGAGTTTTTGAAAGAAACAGATGAGGTTTTCGATCTTATTTTTGTGGATGCTGATAAAGAAAATTATGCAGACTATTTTAGACTCATTAAACCCAGAACGAAATCCGGATCGGTAATCATGTTTGATAATGTCTTGTGGTATGGAAAAGTACTGGAAGAAAACCCAAAGCAGAAATCTACGCAGTCTATTAAAGAATTAAATGATTTAGCGGCAAAAGATGAAGATTTCGAAAATCTTATTTTACCTTTGCGTGATGGAGTAAATTTTCTGAGAAGAAAATAAATTAAAAGATTTAAAAATTAAAAAAATAAAAGATTTTACAGAATCTGATTTTTTAATCTTTAAATCATTCAATCTTTTAATCTTAATGAATGAATAAAGGAATTTGTATTGTTACAGTAGCACCGGTCCGTGCTGAAAATTCTGACAAAGCGGAAATTGTTACGGAAATATTGTTTGGGGAAAGTGCTGATATTTTGGAGGTTAATAAAAACTGGACAAAGATAAAAATGCACTATGATGGTTATGAGGGATGGATGGACACAAAACAGTTAAAGCCTGTAACAGATGAAGAGCTTGCCAACAGAAAAGTTACTATCGTTACTGAAGACTTTTCTTCGGTACTCATGAACGACGGTAAAACTTTGCTGTCTATGGGTTCTGAGGTGGAATTTCCTGCCGTAGCTTCAAAAAGAAGTCATGACCTAAGGGAAAGTATTGCCTTAGCCGCACGTGAATTCCTTAATGTCCCTTATTTATGGGGTGGTAAAAGTTTCTTTGCCGTAGATTGCTCTGGTTTTACGCAGTTGATTTATAAAATTCATGATATAAAATTACCAAGAGATGCTTCTCAGCAGGCTGAAGTAGGAGAAGCTCTTACTTTTGTGGAAGAAACACAGCCTGGAGATCTTGCCTTTTTTGAAAATGCTGAAGGAAAGATTATCCATGTAGGGATTATGCTGGAAAATCAAAAAATTATCCATGCCTCAGGAAAGGTGAGAATTGATACATTGGACTCCACAGGGATCTTTAATAAAGAAATGAATAAACATACCCATAAGTTAAGAGTACTTAAAAGTGTTATTTAAAATATGAAAATTTCCAGCATATTATTAATTGTAAATACACTATTGGTTATTGCAATTTGGGTCTTTACCGGAATTAAATATGCTGCATTACCAGAGATGGTTCCTACTCATTTTGACTTTCAGGGAAATGTAGATGGAGAATCCGGGAAAACCGCGATCTGGGCCCTTCCGTGTATTGCTACTTTTATTTCTGTTCTTTTTGTTGGATTATCGAGATATCCCAATTCTACTTTATTGAACGTTCCTAAAAGTTTTCGTAATAAAGAGACTTTAGAACTGTATATGTTTTCTCTGCAGTTTCCTGTAATGCTTTTATTTTTAGATATTATTATTGAGAGTGTTCGGGTAGCGGAGGGTAAGCAGACTGAACTCAGTAATGTCATTTTTTTTATTCTAGGATTGCTGTTTACAGTGATTGGAGTAGGATTAGTGAAATCAATTCAGGAGGGATTCACAAAGAAATCTAACGATTAAATCAAATCAAAATTGAAACTGATTTACAACATATTTATTAGCCTTCTCATTTTCGGAATGAAGGTTTTCTCTTTGATTAATGATAAAACTAAAAAAGGCGTTGAGGGAAGAAAACAGTCTTTGAATAAAGTAAAAGCCGCTTTTTCAAAAGAAGACAGAGTAATCTGGATGCATGCCGCTAGTTTGGGAGAATATGAGCAGGGATTACCGGTTTTAGAACAACTAAAAGAAAGACTGCCGGATCATAAAATTCTGGTGACGTTCTTTTCTCCGTCGGGTTATGAAAATGTTGTTAAAAAGAAACATATCGCAGATGTAATCTGCTATCTCCCTTTTGATAAAAAAAATACTGTAAAAGACTTTATATCACAGTTTAATGCTCAACTGTTTTTTACGGTGAAATATGATTATTGGTATAATCTGCTGGCAGAGCTTAAGAATAAAAATGCAAAAGTTTATGTGATTTCTGCATTATTCTACGAAAGGCAATCTTTCTTTACTTCTTATGGAAAATGGTTTGTAAAACAACTTCAGAGAAATGTAGATTGGTTTTTTCACCAGACTAAGTTTTCCCTTGCTCTTGCTAAAAGTGTAGGTTTGGTGAAATCTTCAGTAACGGGAGATACCAGATTCGATCGGGTCAGACAGCTTAGGCTACGTGACAATCATGTAGATTATATTGCCGATTTCATAGGGAATAATAAAGCAATTGTTTTTGGAAGCTCATGGCAGGCCGAGGAAAAAATTGCAGCGACGGTATTCCGAAAAAATTCCGGATTAAAACTGATTTTAGCGCCTCATGACTTGAAAAGAGTGGAACATTTAAAAAATATTTTCCCTGAAGCATTGTTGTATAGTGAAATACAGACTTCTCCAGCCACAAATCTCAATACTCAACTCTTAATTATAGACAGCATAGGTTTATTGTCCAAGTTGTATTCCTATGCAGATGTTGCCATAGTGGGAGGAGGTTTTCATGATGCAGGACTGCATAATATTCTGGAGGCAGCAACATTTGGTATTCCTGTTATTTTTGGGAATCGGTATAAGAAGAATCCTGAAGCAGATGATCTTATTTCTGTAGAAGGAGGAAGATCTTTTGCTGATGAAGCTACTGCTGCAGAATTTGTCTTATTTCTTGCCAATGAGGATAACAAAGAAGAATTGGAAACCATGTCTCAGAATGCCCAGAAATTCGTCGACGAAAAGCCCAATTCTACAGAAATAATTCTTCAGAAAATCCTATCTTAAAAATCCCTGGCTTTTGATCTCTTTCATAATCGTTTCAAGATCGTCGGGAATCTTTTCGCATTCAAGCCAGTTGATATCAAGACCATTATTGATGCAGAGCTTTTGCAGGTAGTGATTTTCAGAAATTTTATGTTGAGTGTCTCTCAGGAGTTCATCAATTTCCATCCAATAGTCTTCATCCAGCTTTTTAGCTAAAATCAGATACTTAAATATTTTATTAATAATGTAAAGATAGAGCTTGTAGACATTGTCAAATCTCTGTCTACTGAGGTCTTCATTATATTCTAAAATGGCATTGATCATCAGTAAATTAAGAGAAATATCTCCAAATTTATCCGTGGTGATCTTTACATGCTCTGTAACTTCTGCACTTATTTTACGGATAATGGTCAGGAAATACTTGGCATTGCCAATATATTTTGAGGCTAAAAGAACCTTTTCCGCCACTTCTTTTTCCATTGCATTTCTTTTATCGTCCGTGGTTTCAGGATCAATAAGTTCGAAATATAATTTTTTAGACAACAGTTTGTCCTTTTTTAAAAGTCTGAAAATAAGTTTATCCTTATCCGTGCTGGAAAAAGCACTCAGCGCTATTTTAAATTCTTTTGAATACTCCATTAATTAAAAATCTTTGAATACTTTAAAAATCCGTTTACTGCCCAGTTGACAGTATAATACAATGATTTTACAGTAGAAAAGCCCATGAAATCCTTATAGACTAAATATTGGTCTTTGATAATGTCTTTTTTCTTTCTGGAAACACTGTTTTCACGCATTCTGTATTTCGCCATTGTTTTGTTGATGGGCATTCCTTCAGGAATTACTTTCAAAAGGTTCAGCCACATCACATGATCCTCACGTTTACTTTTTACCGGGAATAAAAATTTCCCTACTCTTTTGGTATCATACATGGTTGAAACCGGGGCCAGTCTGCATGTTTTCAGAAGATTTGAGAAAGTAACTACTGTGTCTGCCATAAAATCTTTTAATATAGGCTTTAGATGCTCATCACATCGGGAGTAATTGCAGTACACAAGCTCTGCATTATGTTCCTGCATATAATCAGTCATGGTTTCTATATATTCCGGATACCAGTAATCATCAGAATCAAGAAAAGCAATATATCTTCCCTGAGCTCTTTCAAGACTTTTATTTCTGGCATTTCCTGCGCCACCGTTTTTTTC
Source organism: Chryseobacterium sp. YR221 (assembly GCF_900176315.1). Taxonomy (NCBI): domain Bacteria; kingdom Pseudomonadati; phylum Bacteroidota; class Flavobacteriia; order Flavobacteriales; family Weeksellaceae; genus Chryseobacterium; species Chryseobacterium sp. YR221. The sequence goes on along the minus strand of NZ_FWXM01000002.1, from coordinate 829,999 downwards.
CAATACCAGTAATTTTATTCTGGGATCATTGTACTTCCTGAGGATTTCTACCGTATTATCTTTAGAAAGGTCATCCGTGATCAGCCATTCCCAGTTGTCATAGGTTTGATTAAGAACAGATTGTATAGTTTCTTCAATGAATTCTGCAGAATTATAACAGGGAGTGATGATGGAGACAAGGTCTTTCATTTGTGGTTTTAAATATGTTCAAAATTATAAAAATCTTTTTTCATAAAAGTGCCAGGAAGAAACTCCTATTCCAATTACGGTCAGCATACAGATAATACCCATTACATAAGGATTATAATCTTCAAAGAGTCCTAAGGTCTGGAATACCCGGATAACAGGGAAGTGGAATATATAAATGCCGTACGTAAAGTCTCCGTATTTTCCGAAGTTATTCAGGAATTTAAAAGAGTAGGCAATATACAGTACAATAATGCTGATCATGATAGGAGAGAACAGTTTTATTTTAAAAATAAGATCTATCCATACAGTGATTATAGCGATTATAAAAAGTGTATGCTTGTGCTGAATGAATTTGTCGAAATTAAAATACAAAAGCATCCCGCCAATGAAATAACATAATGATCCGGGTAATTGTCTTGAGATGGCTGGTTTTCCTGTCATTTCAAAATAATTAAGAAATACCAGTGAAAGAAAATACAGGACAATCAGACTTACATTTCTGTATTTGTTGTTTTTTCCGAAGAATAAAAACATGAAGGGAACGGCAATATAGAAACACATTTCTATTTTAAGGGTCCACAATGCACCATTTACAGCCTGGTTGCCAAATACCCCGGGAAGCCATGGTGATTTAAAATTCATGAAAATCGAATTCCAGAACCAATATTTGTAGACCTGTGTATTGCCGAAATATTCAGAAAATGGCAGCTTGCTTACAAGACTTAGTAAAACTGTGCAGAGAAATACCACCAATAAATAGGCAGGCACGATTCTGTTGAACCTCTTTTTTGCATAGCTTTTTAAGCTGGAAGATCTTTCATAACTTCTTGCAATTAAAAAACCACTGACGATAAAAAACGAAAAAACCGCGACTTCTACTGGGCTGTGTTCTAAAAATTTAAGTTGAGGAGAGACGCTTAAGGCGCCTAAATGTCCCACAAATACAATGAACGCCAGGAGAACACGGATAAAGTCAAAATTATTTTTCGTTATATCTTGCATTTTTTTCTTTCTTACCTACAAAAATAACTTTTTTAATAAAATAGAGGGCTTTTCGAAGGTTCAATATTTGTTAAATAAAGGCAATATCGTCCTTAAGTGTTTAAAAAAATGTATAAATAAAGGTTGACTCAATAATTTTTCACAAAAAATAGTAATATAAATCAAAAAAATTATAATTTTAGCCCTTGAAAAAATTGATCTATGAAGAAATTAGCACTACTATTTGCCGGGTTATCATTATTTGTAGCTACCGGATGTAATGATGATAAAGATCCTGTCATGGAGGCACCTATTGTGGGGGTCTGGCAGCCTTTAAAGGAAGTGGTTACCACCGTGGAAGTAAATGAGCAGCCGGTTTCGGATGTTATTACCTATTCCACATGTCAGAAAGAATCCAGATGGAGGTTCAATACTGACGTTCTGGGCAAAAGAACTGACTGGGGAGATACAGCTACACCAGGGCAGTGTGCTATTATTTCTGATAAAAATTTCACCTATACTTATGATAAAAGCAGTAAATCTGTACAGATAAAGTATCAGGGGATTGTAGAGCCGGTTACTGCAAAAGTGGTTACCCTCGATGCTACAACGCTCAATCTAGCAGTAAGAGAAGAAACACAGGATCCGACTGTATTTAAAACAAGAACCTATACTTTCAAGAGAATTCCTCAGCCTTAATAAGTATACTTCAAGATATAAAACAGATCTCATCCCAGGATGAGATTTTTTTGTTGGGTACCGATTGGTAATTAATAATAAATTAAATTTTTATTTCTTTTAAAATCATTAATTTTGTGAATCTTGTTAAAAGAAAATGACATTCAATAGTTAAAGTCTAACATATAACATATATATAAAGTGTTTTACGATCATCAGCAGATAGAAAAAAAGTGGCAGAAATACTGGGAGGAAAATCAAACCTATAAAACTTCCAATAACACAGATAAACCTAAATTTTATGTACTCGATATGTTTCCGTATCCATCCGGGGCGGGGCTTCACGTAGGTCACCCGCTTGGATATATTGCTTCGGATATCTATGCGAGATATAAGAGACACCAAGGGTTTAACGTTCTCCACCCGGTAGGATATGATAGCTTTGGGCTTCCTGCTGAGCAGTATGCAATCCAGACAGGACAGCATCCGGCAATCACTACAGAACAAAATATCAACAGATACGAAGAGCAATTAAGAAAAATTGGATTTTCATTCGATTGGAGCAGAGAAGTAAGAACGTCTGATGCTTCTTATTATAAATGGACACAGTGGATTTTTATCCAACTGTACCACTCTTGGTATAATAAAAATACAGATAAGGCAGAAGCTATAGATACCTTAATCAAACATTTTGAAGAAAAAGGTACAGAAGGGCTGAATGCCAATCAAAATGATGAACTTAGCTTTACCGCAGAAGAATGGGTGAATGCTTCTGATGTGGATAAAGAAGATATCTTATTAAATTACCGTCTTTCTTACAGAGCAGAAACAACGGTGAACTGGTGCCCTGCTTTGGGAACCGTGTTGGCAAATGATGAGGTAAAAGACGGAAAGTCTGAAAGAGGTGGTTTCCCTGTATTCCAGAAAAAAATGATGCAGTGGAGTATGAGAATCTCTGCCTACTCTGAAAGATTGTTACAAGGACTTACCCAATTGGATTGGCCACAGCCTCTGAAAGATGCCCAGGAATACTGGATTGGAAAATCTCAGGGTGCTCAGGTGAAATTTCAGGTAGAAGGTCATGATGAGATCGTTGAAGTTTTCACCACAAGACCTGATACTATTTTTGGTGCTACTTTTATGGTGTTGGCTCCGGAGAATCCATTAGTGGAAACCATTACTACAGCTGCCCAAAAAGCGGAAGTAGATACTTATATAGAAGAAACTTCCAAAAAAACAGAAAGAGACAGAATGGCTGACGTGAAAAACGTGAGCGGAGCTTTTACCGGAAGTTATGCAGTAAATCCTTTCAGTAATGAGAAGATGCCGATCTATATTTCTGATTATGTATTGATGGGATATGGAACAGGAGCTGTAATGGCTGTGCCTGCCCATGATGAACGTGACCACAGATTTGCTAAGAAATTTAACCTGGAAATTAAAAAAGTGGTGGAGACTGAAGAAGACGTTCAGGAGAAATCTTTTGATTCTAAAGATTCTGTCTGTGTCAATTCTGATTTCCTAAACGGACTGCATTATAATGATGCCAAGTCGAAAATGATTTCAGAAATCGAAAACAGAGGAATTGGTCATGGAACAACAAACTACAGACAGCGTGATGCCATTTTCTCAAGACAGCGTTATTGGGGAGAACCAGTTCCTATATATTATAAGGAAGGGATGCCATATACGTTACCGGTTTCTGCTTTACCATTGGAACTTCCAGAAGTTGAAAAATATTTACCTACTGAAGATGGAGATCCTCCATTAGGAAATGCAAAAGTATTTGCGTGGGATGAGGCAAACCAAAAAGTGGTCTCTACAGATTTAATTGATGATCAAACTATTTTCCCAATAGAATTGTCTACCATGCCGGGTTGGGCCGGAAGCTCATGGTATTTCCTTAGATATATGGATTCTCAGAATGACGGAGAGTTCTGTGCAAAGGATCTTTCAGATTATTGGGGACAGGTAGACTTATATATAGGAGGTAGTGAGCATGCAACAGGACATTTGTTATATTCCCGTTTCTGGAATATGTTCTTAAAAGACAGAGGTTGGATCAATCATGATGAACCTTTCCAAAAACTGATCAACCAGGGGATGATTTTAGGAATGAGTGCTTTTGTGTATAGAGTTATTTTTAATTTTAGAATTGAATTAGAAATTAAAAATAAATTGACAAATTTATCTTCAATTGCAGAGGCGACTCCTAGTATTACTTTATTTGTTTCAAAAAATAGCTTCAAAAAAGATTCTCTAAAAGAACTTGGTATATATACACTTAATGATGATGTAAGAAATCAAATTTTGGAAGATTTTAAAAAGAGATTTGATAAAATCGATGGGGAAGAAGTTGAGATCAAAAATTTTGAAGATTCATATCAGACTCAGCAGATTCACGTTGATGTATCCTTATTAAAAGGAACTTCTGACGAATTGGATATAGAAGCGTTCAAAGCATGGAGACCAGACTATGCCAATGCAGAGTTTATTTTAGAAGATGGAAAATACATCACAGACCGTGAAGTAGAAAAAATGTCCAAATCAAAATACAATGTAGTTAACCCGGACGATATCTGTGAAGAATATGGAGCAGACGGTTTAAGACTGTATGAAATGTTCCTGGGACCTTTAGAACAATCTAAGCCTTGGAATACACAGGGGCTAAGTGGAGTCTATGGTTTCCTTAAGAAATTCTGGAATCTGTATTTTAACGGAGATGTATTTGAAGTTTCTGAGGAAGAACCTACCAAGGCGGAATATAAAGTTTTGCATACCTTAATAAAAAAGGTAGTTTTTGATATTGAGAATTTCTCTTTCAATACTTCGGTGTCATCATTTATGATCGCTGTAAACGAGCTACAGAAAATAAAATGCAACAAACGCAATATATTAGAACCATTAGCCGTTATCATTTCTCCGTATGCACCTCACATCTGTGAAGAGCTTTGGAGCCTATTGGGACACGCTACATCTATCGAATTTGAAAGATTTCCAGCATTAAATGAAGAATATCTTGTTGAAGATGAAATTGAATATCCGGTAAGTGTAAATGGTAGAATGAAGTTCAAAATTTCCCTTTCTGCTCAATTATCTGCTAAGGAGGTGGAAGATTTGGTGATTTCAAATGAAAAAATGCAACAGATTTTGGAAGGTAAAACCCCTAAAAAAATCATTGTTGTCCCTCACCGTATTGTGAATATCGTAATTTAAAAAAAAATTAACATTGGGAAATTAAAAAAAATGGGGTGCTAATTTTTTTGATTTTTTAACTCAAATGTTAAATTTGGAAAAAATATATAAAATATCTAAGAATAATTATTATTTTAAAATCGTATTAATTTTTCTTTATCAAAAAAAAGCAAAATGTTTAATTAAGACTCTTGCATTTTAATTAATTTTGCCTTTAATTTACACCCTGTAAAAATTTAAAACAATATAATTTAGTTAAATATGGAAATGAATGTTTCAAAAAATGATGAGCAAGTAGTTGCTAGAAAAGCGGGAGGTTTAAATCCAGCTGTTATTATTCCTATTCTATTTGCTATAGGAATTTGTATTTATTTATTCGTTCTTGGTAACCCAGGAAACTTTAAAGATGCAGACAAACTAGGTAGTGGTTCTGTAGCTTTCTCAAGTGTTGAAGGAAAAGACATTCACCCAGAGTCGTTTTTAGGTATTATCTACAAAGGAGGGGTTATTGTACCAATCTTGATTACTTTCATGATTACGGTAATTGTTTTCTCTTTTGAAAGATATTTCGTACTTGGTAAAGCTGCCGGAAAAGGAAACTTAGACAACTTCGTTGTACAAGTAAGAAGCTTACTAAACCAAAACAAAATTGATGAAGCTCTTGAAGAGTGCGACAGACAACAAGGTTCAGTAGGTAACGTAGTAAAAGAAGGTCTTACTACTTACAAAGCTCTTTCTCACGATACAACTTTAAATAAAGAGCAGAAAATGGTAGCTCTTAACAAAGCTATCGAAGAAGCTACTACTCTTGAGATGCCAATGCTTGAGAAAAACATGATGATCCTTTCTACTTTAGGTACGGTTGCTACGCTAATCGCACTTTTAGGAACGGTAATCGGGATGATCAAGGCATTCTTCGCATTAGGTTCAGGAGGAGGTACTCCAGATGCTGCTGCACTTTCTACAGGTATCTCTGAAGCATTGATTAACACAGCTTTAGGTATTGGTACTTCAGCAATCGCTATTATCCTTTACAACTTCTTTACTTCTAAAATTGATGGATTAACTTACAAGATCGACGAGATCTCTATGAGTATCCAACAGTCTTTTGCTGAATTCAACTAAGAATTAGCAAGGTATTTGCATTGGCAATTAAAAGAAGTTTAATTAAAAATATTTTATAATAATGGCGAGAGTCAAACCAAAAAGACATGGAGTAGTGACGGACATGACCGCGATGTGTGACGTTGCGTTCCTACTACTTACATTCTTTATCTTGACCACTCAGTTTAAAAAACCTGACGTGGAGCAGATTAAACCGCCATCTTCAATATCAGAGAAGTTACTTCCTGACGCAAGTTTGATGACTATCAACGCTACTCCAGACGGAAAATTTTATTTCCAGCCAGTAGAAAATGCATCAGAGAGATTACAGCTTTTAGACAAAATGGGCCAAAAGTATAATATTACTTTTGACAACAAACAAAAAGCATCATTTCAGAAAGTACAAGCTATTGGGGTTCCTATGAACCAACTGAAAAGCTATCTCGATTTGTCAGATGAGGAGCAGAAAAATTTCAAGAGTCCTAAAGGGATTCCTATGGATAGTACAAATAAGCAGTTAGTTGACTGGGTACAGCAGAGTTTGAGCGTAAATCCTGATTACAAATTAGCAATCAAGGGTGATGTTACGACTCAGTATCCTAAAGTTAAAAGCCTATTTGAAGGTTTAAGAGATATTGATTTTCTTAAATTCTGGTTGATTACATCACAAGAAGGTAAACCATAATATATCATTAGAAATGGCAGAAGTACAAGTACAGGAAAAAGGCGGCAAAGGCGGCAAAGTACGTTCCAAGAAGCAGAATACCAGAGTCGATATGACTCCTATGGTGGACTTGGGTTTTCTATTGATTACCTTCTTTATGTTCACAACCACATTTAGTAAACCGAATGTAATGGATTTGGGTCTTCCGGCTAAACCTAAAAAGGATCAACCGAAACCACCTCCAACAGAAATTAAACTTTCTAACTCAATTTCCTTATTATTGGGTAAAGACAATAGGATTTTTTGGCATCAGCAGGATAATACTTCTTTAACTGATCAGAATCTTAATGAAACTTCTTTCGATAGAGAAGGGATTAGAAAAGTAATTGAGCAGGCAAGAGCAAACGCGGCAGATAAAACGAAATTTACTGTTATTATCAAACCGACTGACGATGCTGTATATAAGAACTTTGTAGATATTCTTGACGAAATGGCAATTACCAAAAGTGAGCAATACGGGGTAACCGATGTGAAGCCTTGGGAGCTAGCCGTTTATAATAAGAAGGTTGGTAACTCTGGAGCTCCTGCAGCACCAGCAACAAAGTAATTTAACCATAAAATTGTAAAAATCTATGGCAGATGAAAATGTATACAATCAGAATCTTACTTTAGACGAGATTGTATTTGAAAATAGAAACAAGGAATATGGTGCCTACGATCTTAGACATCAGTATCCGAGACTTCTGACAAAATCATTTATTGTTGGAACGGCATTATTCCTGGTTGCGGCATTGTCTCCTTTTATTTATCTTACCATTAAGAGACTTACTGAGCCACCTAAGCAAGAAGTGAAGGCAGACTTGGTAGAAATTCTTCAGGAAGATAAAATTATTGAGCAGCCAAAAGAAGAAGAACCACCTCCACCACCTCCACCTCCAAAAGAAGAGGAGAAAATTGAGGTAATTCAGAACGTGGTTCCTGAGCCTGTAAAAGCTCCGAAAATTGAAACTCCACCACCACCGATTTCTAAGCAGTTGGAAACAACAACTGGTTTGAACAATCAGGAGGGGGTTAAAGCTCCGGCTTATACGCCACCACCGCCACCACCATCTACAGGTACTAAAGCTAGTACTGTGGAAGTAAAAGCGAATAATCCTAACGAGATCTACAAAGATGTAGACCAGTCTGCAGAATATCCTGGAGGTATGGGTGCACTAAGAAAGTTCTTAGGGGATAACTTCGATACTTCTCTAATGGAAGGAGGTGAAGGTACGCTTAAAGCTAAGCTTAAGTTCGTTGTAGAAAGAGACGGAACTGTTTCTGGTGTTACCATTGAAGAGAAATCTCCAAATGGCGACTTTAACAGTGAAGCGATTCGTGTAGTTAAGAAACTTAAAAAGTGGACTCCAGCGAAAAGAAATGGAGAAAGCGTTAGATCTTACTATAGCGTTCCATTTACTATGAACTTTGAATAATTAGACTTATTTATTCATAATATAAATAAAAAGAGAGGCATATGCTTCTCTTTTTATTTTTTTTGTATTTTTGTTACATGATGTTCAATTGGTTATCCCTGGTTACGGGATTGTTTTATATCGTTTTAGGAATTGTAGTCATTATCTATAAATTCTTTTTTACAATTTTGGAACCTGCTATTGCCTATGCAATGGGAACTGTTCTGATTATTTATGGAATTTTCAGGATTTACAGGGCGATTTCAAAAATTAAAAAATCGAAGAATGAAGAATAGTTTTAAGATTGTAGTTGTTTTTATTCTGAGTATAATGCTCATCAACTGCAAAAAGGAAGAGAAATCTCCGTCTTACAATAAAGGTGACCTTACAATTTTTACTGACGAATCTTTTCAAAGTGTTACAGAAGCATTAGCCGACGGCTACATGATCAATTATCCGGAAACACGTATTAAAGTTGCTACAAAAAAAGAGGATTTAGGCCTTCTTGACCTCCTGAATGGGAAGGCAAAGGTTATTGTAATGTCGAGAAACCTGACTACAGAGGAAGTGAAAACTTACGAAGAGAGAACTGATTTAAAGTTCTTACCCTCAAAGTTTGCAGCGGACGCAGTGGTTTTCGTAGTTCCTAAAAATTCTCCCAAGGAAAGCATTTCAATGGAAGAGATTAATGAGGGAATGTTATCAGAGAACAAAAATTTTATTTTCGATGGTACGAATTCCAGTAATTTGAATTTTGTTGCTGAAAAGCTGAAAAAACAGCCGAAAGATCTTAAGTTTTCAATTATCCCCGGGAATAAGAAAATTATAGAAGAATTGGGTCAGTATCCTGATAAAATTGGAGTGGTGGGATTAAATACCTTTAGCCGCCCTTACGATAAAGCTTCTGAAAAATTAAGAGAAATGGTTAAGGTGCTTCCTGTAGTACAGAAAGGGAAGCAGTATACTCCTGATTTTGAAGGGCTTCGTTCAATGGAATATCCATTTACAAGAGTTCTTTATTTTCTGGCAAATGAAGGTAATTTTAACATCGCTAACGGATTTATGAGATTTTCATGTACTCATTTGGGGCAGAAAATTGTTCAGAAAGAAGGTTTACAGCCTTATAACGTATACCGTAGAGAGGTACAAATGCGTTAAAAATTATTAAATTCACAATATACCCTATCAAAAAGTATTATTTTGGTCTGAAAATTGTGTAGAATATAACTCAAATATTTAGAAATATAAAATGAAAGATATAATGAATATGAATGTAAAGAAAATTGCTTTTGGAGCAGCTGTGGTATTTTTTGCCGGTTTTACCTCTGCACAAACACTGCAGGATGGTATCAACAGTATAGACAGTGATAAATTTGCTCAGGCAAAAACTAACTTCACTGACATGATCACTAAAGAGCCTACTGCTGAGAACTACTTCTATTTAGGAAATACTTTCTTAAGACAGGGTGAACCGGACTATGCTAAAGCTATTGAAAGCTTTAACAAAGGGGTAGCTGCTGACGGAAAGAGTTATCTTAACAAGATTGGTTTAGCTGCTGTAAAACTAGGTAAAGGTGATAAAAGTGCTATTGCTGAAATTCAGAAAGTAGTAACCGATTCAAGAGAAAAAGATGCTGAAGTACTGTTCAGAGCTGCTGAAGCATTAACATTATTTGAAAAAAACAGTTCTCCTGATCTTGCTATTCAGTTCCTGACTAAAGCGATTGAAAAAGCAGAGAAAAAAGGAGTTCCTGCACATTACTACTATACATTAGGAGATGCTTACAGACTGAAAAGAATGCCGGGAGATGCTATGTCAGCATATGATAAAGCATTACCATTGGCTAAGAACAAAGCGTCTGTTTATACGAGAATGGCTACCTTATGGATGGCTGCTCAACAATGGCAACAAGCTAAGCAGAACATTGATAAAGCTATCGGTGTAGATGCTACTTATGCACCTGCCTATAAAGCGCTTGCATCTTACGATATCAGATATCAGCAAAATGCTAAGGCTACACAAGATCTTATCAACTATACAAAATATGCTGATGAAGATCCATATACTCAGTTAGAAATTGCTAAATTATATTTCACTAACGAAGATTATACAAACTCTAAAACAGTATTGGATAAAATCTTTGATAAAATTGAAGATCCTATCAAATTCAAATTAAGAGCTTACCAGTCTTATGCTGATGGAAACTATGCTGAAGCAAAACAAAATATGGATACTTTTGTTTCTCAGGCAGAAAAAACAAGAGTATTACCTGCAGATCAAGGTTTACAGGGACTTATTGCTGCTGGATTAGCAAAAACAGAAACTGATGCTGCTAAAAAATCTGCTTTAACTACTGAATCTCAACAAAAAATTGCTATTGCAAAAGCTGCTAAAGATGAGACCATGAAGTGGGATCTTGAATTAGCTAATATTGCAGGAGGTGGTGGTGCTTCTCAGGCAGAAGCGGATAAAGGACCAACTAACCCGACTATTGAAGGTTTGAAAAAGCAAGTTGCAGCTAATGCTCAGGATTCTGATGCTTTATTTAAATTAGCAACCGCTTATCAGGATGTTAAAAACTGGAATGGAGCAATTCTTACTTGGCAGAAAATGAGTGCACTTCTTCCAGATTGGGCACCTGCTTATTACAGCCAGGGATATTCTTACCAACAGGCTGGAAATAACGAGGCAGCAAAAATTGCTTACGAGAAGTTTATTTCTACTGTGAAACCTGCTGATCAGGAAGCTAACAAGCAAACTCTAGCTTATGCTTATTTTGCTGTAGCGTACATGAATAAAGATTCTGATGCTGCAAAAGCTAAAGATTATGTAGCAAAATCATTACAGCTTGATCCTACATATCAGGATGCTGTAAAATTAAATGCAGAAATCAATAAGTAATTTAAAATTTAAATTATAGATATTAAAACTTCCCATTCGTAATGTTTGGGAGGTTTTTATTTTAAACCTTATCTTTGAATACATGAAAACTGATATACTTGCTTTTGGAGCACATCCTGATGACGTAGAATTAGGCTGTGGCGGAACTATTGCTAAAATGGTTTCTGAAGGAAAAAAATGTGTTGTTGTAGATCTTACAAGAGGAGAACTCGGAACAAGAGGTACAGATGAAACAAGAAAAGCGGAAGCAGCAGACGCTGCCAGGATTTTAGGTCTTTCTGCAAGAGAGAACCTAGGAATGAAAGATGGATTTCTTGTCAATTCTGAAGAGTATCAGATGAGGATCGTAAAAATGATCCGCAAATACCGCCCGGAAATCGTTTTAGCTAATGCCATTGATGATAGACATCCGGACCATGCAAAAGGAGCGAAATTAGTGTCGGATGCGTGCTTTTTGTCCGGACTGAGAAAAATTGAAACAGTAGAGGAGGGCGAGAACCAGGAAGTCTGGAGACCCAAGCATGTTTTTCATTATATTCAATGGAAAGATATCAAACCGGAATTTGTAATTGATATCTCAGAACATCTTGACAAAAAACTTGCAGCGTGTATGGCTTATAAAACTCAGTTTTATGACCCCACTTCTAAGGAACCTGAAACTCCAATTACAACAAAAGACTTTTATGAGAGCTTAACTTACCGTGCACAGGATTTAGGACGTTTATCGGGAGTTGCTTATGCTGAGGGATTTACGTCTGAGAAGTTAATTGCAATGAAAAATTTTGAAGGAATTGTTTGGTAATTAAAAAATCTTTCCTATATTTGCACTCACAAAACGGTGATTGTAGCTCAGTTGGTTAGAGCGTCGGATTGTGGTTCCGAAGGTCGGGGGTTCGAGACCCCTCATTCACCCAAGAAAAGTACACTTTTTAAAAGTGTACTTTTTTATTTTATACCTGTTTCTAAGGTTCAATAAAAGTGGTTTTTTCTTTTTTCTGAGAATATTTTACCCACAATCTATTCATATTCTTCACATCAACGCTCAAAAAGGGTATTACCTGTAACGGAGTTGTTGTTTTTAGCGGGCTAATAATATAAGTAAGTGATCAAATAATCGATATAGAGGAACGGGCTTTAGCCCGTTTTTTATTATCAATACTCAAGTCAACGGCTTTAGCCAAAACATAGGATTAAAACAATCTGCATTTAAAAATTTTCGCTCTGCTTTTCTTGATATTCATCATAAAATCTCAAATTGATCCAATAGCACTGCAAAATTTTCCTATATTTAATCACACTAAGTTCAAATATGGAAATAAAGGTCACTGTAAAGCAGTTGGGGAAAAAACACCCTGTTCTTTCGGAACAAAAAATTGAGATCAATTACGAGGATTCACACATTACATTACAGCATTTATTACAACTGGTTGTTCAGCAGCAAGTGGAGGCATTCAATGCACAATCATTTGAGCTGGAAGATGAAGACTATACTAAAACTCCTCAGGATCATTATCTCAATATTCTTACAGATACCGGAAAAGCAGGTTTTGGAAGTATTTATAACTTAAAAAAGGCGGATGTAGACAAAGCGCAGGAAAATGTTATTCAGGCTTTTGAAGACGGAATGTTTGCTGTGTTTTATAATGATGAACAGCTGGAAGACCTTTCTCAAACCATAGACTTAAGTTTACAATTTACCTTTGCTTTCATCAGGCTTACATTTCTGGCAGGAAGTTACTGGTAATCTATTTATACTAAACATCAAAAAACATGGAAATCAACGAAAAGTTAGAATCAAAAAAGGTTATAACAAATTATTATGAAAAAGTAAGAAAAGACCTGATAGAGCAATCAGAAAAAGGGACGTCTACTCAGATATTTCCTGATAGACCTTTGCTTAAGAAAGAAGTTGCAGAATTAGGCTTATTGCTGAGTGGAAAACCTAATTCTTATGAGATTGTAACTTTAGGTTCCAAAACTTCTGAAAAACTTAAAGACTATATAAAATCTGATCTCTGGGAAGATCAGGACTACTATAATTTATTGGTTTATTTCTTTGGGGATGACGCAGATCTGGTAAAATATGTATGGAATAAAATGCCATATAAAATGTATCAGACAGGGTATTATCGACGTTCGTTTCGGGCTCCTCATCAGGAAGAATATATACTACTGAATCAGATTAATTTAATAAGAAGTCTCTTACGTCTTCCGCAGCGGAATGCTTATAATCAGGAATTTTATAACCTTTCATTAGAGGAGCAGATTATATATGACAGTGAAGTATCTAATAATAGCAGCCAGTTCTATATATGGTCGGCAGCTATTGATACGGGGAATACGGCCATTTATCAGTTGATTGAAGATATTATATTCAATAAACATACTCAGGGAAAAGTATCTTTGAATATTATCAAAGCTTTGCTCAACAGTGAACAGAAGCATTGTTGGGAACTGGTGGAGAAACTTTTGCTTGCTGCCCAGCGTCAGGAAGGATTACGCCAGACGATATTAGAAGCCCTGGATGAAACAAGTATAGGTGCTTTGGAATATATGACCCATGTCATTGTAGAGCATAAACTCACTCGTTTTTCATCGGTTGTTCGGGCGGTAGATACCTGGACGGGCTTAGGATGGGAAGCAGAGAAAGAATCTGTGGTAAAAAATATTGTATCATTGGCTCATACCTATTTCAAAAATCCTGAACTGATTCCTGATGCTATAAAAAGCAAGGATAATAATGAGGTTTATATGGCACTTTGGGTACAGGCGGTATGGGATGTGGAAAAAACCGTACCTTATCTGCATCAGTTGTTTGAGAAAGGTAATGAGGAAAAAAAATGTTTGGCAATTAAATTTGCGATAGAAACGCAGAATCCTTACATTCAGATGCCTCTGTATTATAAAGCCGTGCTGGAAGGGGATATGCAGGTATTGGCGTTCACCGGGCAGCCGCTTTCAGAATTATTAAGTGCCAATACAAAATCTAAATTTTTTATCAATAATAAAGATTATCCGGACTTTTTTGAGAAACTGCATGAGCTGACTCAAAAAATCGAGATAAAAGAAAAGAAATTTGAAGGAAAAGTATTCTCCTGGCTGAAGACTACGTTTAAAAAGAGCGATTTATATGCTTCCATGTTTTATCTGGTAGGAGAAGACAGCCATAAACTGGAGGTGATACTTTCTTATTTTGATCAGTTTGATCTTTCCTTACGGGAGCTGCTTACCCGAAATATTCTAGGGGATTTTTACTGTTATTCTTTATCTTATAATATCGGTAAACAGAAGAAAAATACGATAACCCCTTTTCAAAAAGAGTTTGCCTTTAAGATTATAAAAGATAGGGGTGAATCTCTGATCGCTTCGGGAATCAATGTTCTGCATCAGAATCCTTTACATAAAGAGGAAGTAATGATCTTTTTCGATATGTTTAAAAGAAAGGGCGGAACTCTCCGTAAAAAACTTATAGAACTGGTGATTACACAGGAGGATGCCGAAATCACTCCTTTGATTGATGAACTCACAGCTAAAGGGGATATCGAGCAGCGGGCGGCTTCTTTAGATATGATGCTTCAACTTCAGAAAGAGAAGAGATTGTCTGCTCAGATTTCTCGATGGACACAGCAATATACCGAAAGGGTAAAGGTATCCGAAAGAGAACAGAGTTTGCTGGATCAGCTTCATCCTTCAGATGATAAAAAAATACTTTCTGCTGAAAACGGATTTGGGTTTTATGACCCTTCTGTGATCTCAAAATATGCGTTACCAGCAGTGGAAGCGAATTCGGTATATGCACAGGCCGTTAAAACAGATAAATATGGATTTTCAAAGCCTCTGACCCAAGTAAAAGAAGAATTAAAAAAACTTAATGATATATTTCTGCAGCATAAAGACTATGAGTATGAATCTGAAGACTGGAGTGGTTCAGTAACAGTTGAACTGATGGGAAATACTTTCCGTCAGATAAAAACTAATACCGATGGATTTACTCCACAACAGCTCGCTGACAATTATCCTTTGTCTGAAGTCTGGGAACAATGGTATAAAGATTCTGGATTAGAGCCCAGAGACCTGTTTTTACTGACCTTTGCAGATACTTGTGACCGGAAAGTATTCAGGGACTTTTTGGAAGATTATGTATTTTATAATCAGGGTGTTATTCCTAATCCTACAAAAGGAAACTATCACTGGGATAATGCGATTAATAAAATTCTTTACTCACTGCAGCATCTATTTGTATTTGAGGAAAAAGTAGATTTCTTACTGGACGCCTGCAGTACATTGTTTGCTCATCTTCCTGAAAATATTATTAATTATAAAGGAAAAGATAACAAAGACTATTATTACTCATATCAAGGAAATGGCTGGCAGCAACTGTCTTTCTTTGATGTGTTTTTAAGGGCGGTTCCGTTGAAAAATCTTACCGAAGAACAACATCTCAAACAATGGAATTTATACCGATGGATGCAGTATAATGGATTGCAGGAAAATATAACAAATAGTGTTCCTCCCTTCCATATATTCTGTAAAGCCTATGAGTTGAAAGCCATTACCCGAGAAGAGCTTTATGAGGGAATCCTCACTGCTGATTCTGCAATCAGGGACCTTACCATCACCAAATTCTATCATCATAATGAGAAATATCTCGAGGTATTTCCGTTCTTAAAACCGATGATTGAAGAAATACAGGATAAATTCCTGGATATAGAGCTTATTCGTGGGGATGTCAACACAGCTGTTTCTCATTTTGTACAGCAGTTTCAGACGATATATGGAGCACATCGTTTTATTCAGCTTCTGAAAGGATTAGGGAAGTCCGGGTTATATGCCAATTATATATACAGCTATACTGGGGAAAGTATGACAAAGCAGAAGCTCTTTTCCTGGCTTATTTCGAATTGCTATCCTTTGGAAAATGATACACAGGAAGCATTTAACGAGATGGTGAAAAAAGAAAAGATTACAGAACTTCGCCTGATACAGGCTGCAGTATATGCACCGCAATGGCAAAAGCTGATAAGTAATTATTTGGGTTGGAAAGGTTTGGATTCGGCGATCTGGTGGATGCATGCCCATACAAAAACAGGAGCTTATGAAGCACAGAATGCAAAACTGGAAAGCGAAGTTGCAAAATATTCCTCAGTAGATATTCAGGAGTTTAAGGATGGAGCCGTGGATAAAGATTGGTTTACAAAAGCTTACAAAGAGCTAGGTAAAGCAAGATGGGAGATGCTTTATGAATCTGCTAAATATATATCTGATGGAAACGGACACCGACGGGCGAGGCTTTATTCCGACACACTGGCTGGCAGCTTAAAAATAAAAGAAGTAACGACAAAGGTAAAAGACAAGCGTGATCAGGATTATCTCCGTGTATATGGACTGGTACCGTTGAGTAAAACCAATCCTGAAAAAGATGTCCTGAACCGTTATGAATACATCCAGCAGTTCAAAAAAGAAAGTAAGGAATTTGGCTCTATGAAGCAGTCGAGTGAGGCTCTGGCTATTCGGGTAGCATTAGAAAACTTAGCCCGAAATGCAGGGTATCCTGATCCGATAAGGCTGACCTGGGCTATGGAAACCAAACAAATTCAGAATCTTTTATCAAAAGAAACACAGGTTACCATTGACGGAGTTACAGTAGGCTTAATTATAGAAGACAATGGTAAAGCAGAGCTTGTGGTATTCAGAGATGATAAGCAGCTGAAATCTATTCCGCCAAAGATTAAAAAAGATAAAGCTATCATAGAACTTGGGAACTACCGTAAAATCATGCGTGAACAATGGATGCGTTCCCGAAAAGGATTGGAGGAAGCAATGATCAGGGGAGATGAGTTCTTTTTTGCTGAAATCAAGAAACTTTTTGAACATCCTGTTATTGTAAAGCATTTAGAGAAACTGGTATTTATTTCCAATGATCATAAAATCGGATTTTTCCATGATGGAAACCTGATCAATACGGATGGTGAAATACAGGAATTAAATGAGCATCATACTTTGCGTATCGCTCATTGTGTAGATTTTCATCAGCATTCAGTCTGGAATGATTACCAGCATTACTGTTTTAAAGAAAAGCTTATTCAGCCATTCAAACAGATTTTCAGAGAGCTGTATGTTCCTACCCCTGACGAATTGAAAGAAAAATCTGTATCCCGTCGTTACGCAGGACATCAGATCCAGCCCAAGCAGACTTTAGCTTTGCTTAAAACACGTGGGTGGAAAGTAGATTATGAAGAAGGCTTACAGAAAGTGTATCATAAGGAAGGGTTCCAGGTCAAGCTTTATGCAATGGCCGATTGGTTTTCACCTGCCGATATAGAAAGCCCGACATTGGAAACGATAGAATTTCATTCTTTAAAAGATGCTAAGAATATTCCTTTTGAAGAGATCAGTCCAAGACTGTTCTCAGAAGTAATGCGTGATGTGGATCTGGTTGTCTCGGTAGCTCATGTGGGAGGTGTAGATCCGGAAGCCAGTCAGTCTTCTATTGAAATGCGGACTGTACTGATGAAAGAAACGGCTCGTTTATTTAAACTTGAGAATATAAAGATTGAAGGTTCACACGTATTGATAAAAGGGAGCTTGGCCGAATATAGTGTGCATTTGGGAAGTGCTGTAGTGCATCAGGTTCCCGGACATTATCTTTCCATACTTCCTGTTCATTCTCAGCATAGAGGCAGGCTGTTTTTACCTTTTGCAGATGATGATCCGAAATCTGCTGAAGTATTATCTAAAGTACTGTTACTATCTAAAGATAATGAAATACAGGATCCAACGATACTTTCACAGATAAAACGGGAGTACGTATAAAATACAGAAAGTACACTTTTCAAAGGTGTACTTTTTTGTTTTTTCAAACTTTACATTTGCTAAGCCATAAGCCATAAGCCATAAGCCATAAGCCATAAGCCATAAGCCCAATTTTTCACACAAAAAAAGCATCCTTTTTCAGATGCTTGTGTTTTTAGATATTCTTTTTTAAACTTCGTCGTCAGAATCAATCGTAAAAGATTTGCTTTTGAAGTCTTTGTCATGTTTTTCAGAAATTACATCCTCCCCCTTTTCATTAATGATGAAATCTGTGGACTCATTAAACATCTCCTGAAAACTTTTAAAATCTTCCTTATAAAGGTAAATTTTATGCTTCTCGAATGTAGCTTCCCCATTCTCTCCGAAATTTTTCTTACTCTCAGTGATTGTAAGATAATAATCTCCTGCTTTCGTCTCGCGCACATCAAAGAAATAAGTTCTTCTCCCTGCTTTTAACACCTTAGTGAAAATTTCATTTTCATGGCGTTCCTTGTATTCACTCATTGTTAGATATTTTTTAATCTTGTTAAGAACAAATATAAAAGAATTCTTTTAATCACAAAATTTTTTTTATGATTTATTTAACAATTGAGAACGAAACGGCTAAGCGGTTACAGAATTGGCAATTTCCGTGAGGTTGATGATTTTGTCTGCTTTTTGAGCGCTAGACTCTCTGTGTGTGATAATTATGGAAGTAGCATTGCCTATTTTTTTATCAATATTTTCAAGAATATTCTGCTCGGTCTCTGTATCCAAAGCCGATAAAGAATCGTCAAAAATAATGATATTTGGGTCCTTAATTAAAGCTCTGGCAATACAAATTCTTTGCTTTTGACCTCCCGAAAGCATGACTCCACGTTCACCCACCAGTGTTTTATATTGGTCTTTAAACTCGACAATATTTTTGTGAACATCGGCAATCTGAGCATATTCTACCACTTTTTGGTGAGAGGGATGATCTATAGCAAAACCAATGTTGTTTTCGATAGAATCAGAGAATAAATAGCTTTCCTGAGGAATGTATCCTATAAAATCTCTGTAGTTGCTGAGATTGTGTTCTTTAAGGTTTTTACCGTCAATAAGAATCTCACCTTCTGTAGGATCTATCAGCCTGCATAGAAGAAGGGCTATGGTAGATTTTCCACTTCCTGTTTTCCCCATAATAGCTAAGGATTCTCCAGCATTAATGGTGAAACTCAGGTTGTCTAGTGCTTTGATTCCCGTATTTGGATATACATAAGAAACATTTCTAAACTCAATACTGCCCTGGATGGGATAATTTTCAAAATTTGAATTTACAATTTCAGATTTCTTATCCATAAATTCATTAATCCTCTGCATAGAAGCTTCAGCTCTCTGGTTCACCGAAGTAACCCAGCCAACCATGGAGAATGGAAAAATTAAAGTATTGATGTACATGAAGAAATCGGCAATTTTTCCTATACTTAATTCTCCTGCAATGTATTTTTCACCACCAATCCAGATAACGGCAACATTCAGTAATCCGATTACAAATAAAATAATAGTAAAGAAATAGGCTTCAGTTTTGGCAAGATCCAAAGCTTTGTTCTGGTAATCTGTTACCTTGATTCCGTAATTGTTTTTGATGTATTTTTCTCTTGCAAAAAACTTTACCACACGGATTCCTGAAAAGCTATCCTGAACAAAAGTTGAAATGGCAGACTGGCTTTTCTGCATCACTTTAGACTTTTTATTGATAATGGAACTTACTTTATAGATAGCATAAGATAGTATCGGAAGCGGCAACAATGTCCATAAAGTCATGGACGCATCTGTTTTCACCATATAAATAGAAGTGATGACAACCAGGACAATGAGGTTTGCTACATACATGACACCAGGTCCTAGATACATCCTTACGGCTACAACATCTTCACTTAACCGGTTCATTAAATCTCCGATGGTGGTTTGTTTATAATCCGTTAAAGATAAATCCTGATAATGTCGGTAGATTTTATTTTTAAGTTCATATTCAATTCTTCTGGAAGCAACAATAATTGTCTGCCTCATCATGAAGGTGAAAAATCCAGTCAATAGGGAACACCCCACAATGATAGCAACATAAATAAGAACCTGGTTATTGAAGCCAAGATTCCCGTTTTTAGTGAGTTCATCCACGGATTTACCTACAAACTGAACTTTATAAATATTAAAAAAGTTACTGGCAATGATAAATAGTACTCCCCAAAACAATAGTATTTTGTGTTTCCAAAAATAAGGGTTTAAGGTTTTTAGAGCTTTCATATAGTTTTACAAAATTACGAAAATGTCATCACACTACGAATTTCATCAATTTTAAATTTTGTATCTTTGCAGGCATAAAAAAGCTCTTTGAATGTTAGGAAGACGACAAATCCGTGAAAAATTAGTACAAACAGTGTATTCGTACTATCAAAATCCTGTAAAGTTTGATGTTTTAGAGAAAAACATGTTCGCTGGAATAGAGAAAATCTATCATCTTTACATCTATCAGCTGAATTTTTTGGTGGCACTAAAAGATTTGGCAGAGCATCAGATCGAAATCGGGAAAAATAAGTATCTGAAGACAGATGCTGATATTAACCCTAACCAAAAATTCATCAACAATCAAGTATTAAAGAAGCTGGAAGAAAATCCTGAGAGATTATTTTTCACAGGCCAGCACAAGCAGTTGAAATGGGATATGCACGATGATTTGTTGGTAAAGACTTTCCAAAGAATTACAGCAGGAAAACGTTATCAGGATTTTATGAAAGAAGATGGATATTCTTTTGAGGCTGATCAGAAGTTTATCGGTAAATTATTCCTTAGATATATCGCAGAAAACGATGATTTTCATGATTATTTAGGAGATAAAGAACTTTCTTGGTATGATGATATTCATATTGCCAATTCAATGGTTCAGAAAACCATCGGTTTCCTGAGAGAAGATGAAGAAAGCAGAACTTTAATTAAGATGATTAAAGATGAAGAAGATAAAAGTTTCGCTTCTAAATTATTGAGAGATACTCTGAATAACTGGGAAAATAACGAGAAAAAGCTGGAAGAGAGACTTGAAAACTGGGATTTGGAGAGAGTTTCTTTAATGGATAAAGTTATTTTGTCAACTGCAATTTCAGAGCTGGATAATTTTGCGTTTACGCCTTCAAGAGTGATTATTAACGAATATATTGAAATTGCAAAAGTATTTGCGACAGACCGTTCCAATATTTTTGTTAATGGTATTTTAGATAAATATTGTAAAGATCAAAATAGAATATAAAATGAAAAAGACGTTATCAATTATCGCCTTATCTATCATAGGCCTGGGATTAGTTTCTTGTAAAAAAGAAAACAAAGAAGTTCAAAGTGCTGAAACAGTAGCTGTTGATTCTACAGCTATAACAACTCCTGCAACGGCAGATTCTACAGCAACTCCTGCAACAGGTGAAGCTGCTGCTCCTGCTTCTAATGAACCTTCTACTTCTATCGCTTTATCTGAAAGCAACTTCGATTTTGGAAAAATCAAAAAAGGAGATAAAGTAGAACACGTTTACGAAGTAACTAACACTGGGAAAAATCCATTGGTTATTTCTGAAGTTAAGCCTGGATGCGGATGTACAGCTCCTGACTTCACAAAAGAACCTATCATGCCAGGTAAAAAAGGGAAGATTACATTACATTTCGACTCTTCAAACTTCGATGGAAACGTTCAGAAGTATGCCGATGTTTTTGCAAATGTGGAGAAAGCTCCAATCAAATTAACGTTCACTGCGAACATCCAACCATAATTAAAAAAATATGTTGACATTATTTTTACAAGCACAACCACAAGGATCTTCATCTATGATGCTGATCATGATGGGAGTGATGTTTGTAGGGTTTTATTTCTTAATGATAAGACCTCAGATGAGAAAACAAAAACAGGAGAAGAATTTCCAGGAAAATCTAAAAGTAGGAACAAGAGTTGTGCTTACTTCAGGACTTCACGGAAGAATTGCTCAGGTTCAGGATGACGGTTTTGTTATCGAAACATTATCAGGAAAACTGAAATTCGAAAAAGCGGCTATCTCAAGAGAAATGACAGAAACCCGTTTCGGAGATAAAGCAAAAGCTGCTGATAAAACAGCAGACAAAAAAGAAATAGAAACTGAAGAAAAGAAATAATTCGGTTTGAAAATATGCAGAATCGGCGGGTGAACGAAGTTCACCCGCTGATTCTCTTTTATAGAATATACTAAGCCGTCTATAATACATAATAGTTATTTGGCAACCATTCATTTTCATTTTGAAAAAAGAAATTATCTTTGCCAAATGGATCAAAACGCAAATAAAACTGTTCTTATTTTAGGAGCCAATTCAGATGTCGCGAAACAATGCATCAAGCAATATATTGAAAAAGGACTTTCTGTAATTGCGGCTTCCAGAAATACCCGATCTCTGGAAGATTTTATCTCTGAGAATAATTTGGATCAAACTAAAATTGCCGTTTTATCTTTTGATGCCGCAGATTTTAATTCCCATCAGAAATTTTACGATCAACTTCCTGTAAAACCTCATATAGTAGTTTATGCTGCTGGTTTCCTGGTAGATAATGAAAGAGCATTAGCTGACTTTAGCGGGGCTAAACAAATGATGGAGGTCAATTATATGGGAGCTGTTTCCATTCTCAGCATTATTGCAATGGATCAAAGCAATAAACACCTGGAAAGAATGGTAGGACTCTCCTCATTATCCGGTGTAAGAGGAAGAAAAAGCAATTTTGTATATGGAAGTACAAAAGCTGCCTTTACTCAGTATCTGGCGGGTTTAAGACAGGAATTGGCTTCCAGAAAAATCATTGTCAATGCATTGGTCATTGGATATATCAGAACAAAAATTAATGACGGATTACAGCTTAATGAGTCCTTGATTATGGAGCCTGATTATGTGGCAGGATATATTGTCAATGCTGGCAATTCCTTTACTATTGTTCCAAATTTTAAATGGAAAATGATTTATCATATTCTCAGACTTCTGCCGGAAGGTTTAGTCGCTAAATTGCCGTAATGTTTTGAATATTAGCATTCAAAACGGTCCGTGTAATGAATGTTTTTATTATTTTTTCTGTCTGTTATGTATAATAATAAGCACCTTATTTCTTTAAAAGGGGAGTTCGGTATCCTCTTTGCTATTATAAAACCCAAAATTATTTCTTCGTACCAAGATTCAATTTTTGAAATGATCATTGAGTAAGCCAAACCATTCTGTTTCGCAATCAATTTATATTCATGGATAATACTTTTTCTTTAGCTCGAAAGGGCTAGGGCCTGTTTCTTTTTGGAAACCGGATGATGTTATACTCATTTTCATTTTAAATCTTGTACAAGAAGCCCATAACAGATATACAAATACTAAAATAAGCAGCAGACAAATGAACGATTTAGAATTAAACAACATTCAGCAACACTGGGATTCTTTACTATCTTCAGCCATTTCATGGACACCAAGAATTATCACAGCAGTAATTTCTGCAATACTGATCTACCTGATTGGTTCATGGATGATAAGAATGATTAAAAAGCTGGTTGCAAAAGCGTTTAAAAAACGTAATATGGAAGCTTCTTTACAGCTTTTCCTTTTAAATATTATTAATTGGGGGCTTAATATTCTTCTTTTTATAGTGGTTGTTACCCAATTGGGAGTACAGACCTCAGCTTTTGTGGCGATGATTGGTGCAGCCGGTTTGGCAGTAGGTCTGGCATTACAGGGATCACTAACCAATTTTGCAGGTGGAATTCTTATTTTACTGTTAAAACCATTTAAAATAGGAGACTTTATTTCTACCAACTCCGGTGTTTCAGGAACCGTTGAGGCTATCGATATTTTTCATACCAAGCTGATTACCCCACAAAACCAATTAATTGTTATCCCGAATGGGGTAGTTTCCAATAACAGCATTACCAATTTTACCCAATTAGGATCCCGAAGAACTTCTTTGGATATAGGAGTAGCGTATGATGCAGATCTTAAACAGACCAAAGAAATATTAATGAGGGTGATCAATAACAACCAATATGCCTTTACAGAACCTGCCCCACAGGTAATGGTGACAGAACTTGGTGACAGTGCTGTAAACTTATCTGTAAGAGTGACCACCTCTAATGAGAATTTCTGGAAAATGAATGAGGAACTGATTATCAACTGTAAAGAAGCTCTTGATAAGGCAGGAATAGGAATCCCTTTTCCACAGAGAGATATTCATGTTTACAATAAATAAAAGGCATAAAATCTTAAAAAAAACCTGCATTGCTAACAATGCAGGTTTTTTATTTTTTCTTTGACTTAGCTTTATGTTTCAAAAAGCTAAGAATCTCGGCATATTGATCAGTTTCTTCTTCACTGATAACGTAGATAAAGGGAGTTCCTATTTCAACTTGAATCAAAATAATGTTACCGGAAACTTCATAAGTGATTTTTTTCCAAATACTTCTTACATCATACTGTTCACCTTTGATATAAAAGTTTTCCTCATCAAAATATAATTCTGTGACAGGATGATACCCTTTTAATTCATCAATATGCTTATTTATCTTAGTGGAGTAGGTTATCTTTTGATAATAAAAGTTAATAAGATAAAAAATGCAGGTAAGGCCTAAAAATACAATGACAAATTGTAAGAAGTTGTATCTGGTTTTATTGCCCAGAAGGCTATCAAAAATGAAAATGATAAATAATACATAAAAGAAGTTTCGTAAAATAGTAGGCATTTTCTTTTTCCATGAATAATAGAAATACGTCCAAAGTTGTTTACGAATAATCTTCTCATTAAAATTTACTTGAATTCTAAGAGTGTTTTCCATGATTATAGTTTTCGGCAAAAATATCAAAATTATTCAATATTCTGCATAGTATCCAAAGCCTTTATCATATCAATACCCTTAGCCAGAACCGGTTTAAACAAATCTCCTTTTCCCTTTATCCTATCCAGGGCATTATCAATATTAAAATCAGTAGGTTGCAATCCCGGTTTGAGCTCATTCCATTCCAATGGCATGGAGACAGATGCTCCTTGTTTGGGTCTTATGCTATAGGCACTGGCCAAAGTCTGTCCGGTTCTGTTTTGAAGATAATCCAGATAGATTTTTTTGTTATCCCTTTTTTGAAGGCTCCTTTCTATGGTGGTAATCTTTGGGAGCTTTTCATTGACCTGTTTCATGAGTATATGAGCGAAATCTTTTACCTGGTCGAATTCATATTTTCCACCCATAGGAATATAAATGTGAATCCCTGTACTCCCTGAAGTTTTGCAATAGCCTTTTACTGTAATAGATTGTAAGATCTCATTCACCTGAAGGGCGGTCTCAATAACCTCATCAAATGTGTTCTTTGATGACGGGTCGAGATCCAAAACCAGATAATCCGGATGCTCAAGATCCGGCAGAGAGCTATTCCATGGATTGAAATCAATACACCCTAAATTATTGAGATATGCCAACGTTGCCTGATCATTACAGTAGATATAATCAATGTATTTATCATTGGATTCCGAGTACACCTTTGTTGTTTTGATCCAGTCAGGGATATGATCTCCGGCGTCTTTCTGATAAAAGCCCTGCTCTTCTATTCCGTTGGGAAAACGGTTGAGAGACAAAGGCCTGTTTTTCAGGTAAGGTAAAATATAGTCTGCGACAGATTGGTAATAAGAGATTACATCCCCCTTGGTAATACCATCTTTTGGAAAATATATTTTATCCTGATGAGTGAGTTTTATATGATGCTTATTCAGTATGAGTTCAGTTTCTTTTTCAGAAGTTTCCTTTTTTCTGGAAGTTGTTTTTGTTTTCATTCCTTTAGATTTTTCGTTTTGACTGTTCTTCAGCAGACTTTTAATTTCTTCAGGTTCTTTATCCTCACGAATGGTGATAAAAACCGGATGCCGGAAAATTCCGTCTTTAGTAATCTCAGAATATTTGATTTCACACACCAGTTCAGGTGTAATCCATGTTACGGGCATATTCGTTTTGGGAATTATTTCAAAAGGTGAAATCCTGACTGTTAATTTTTGAAGTCTTTTGTAAAGTTCCTGCAATGAATTTTTATTGAATCCTGTTCCTGTATGGCCGCAATAGGTGAGTTTTTGATCAATATACTTCCCTAAAATCAGGGCTCCAAAACCCTGGCGTGAGCCTCTTGGTTCAGTGAAACCACAAATAATAGCTTCATCCGTATTGGTGAATTTTATTTTAAGCCAGTCACTGGTTCTTTGATTTTCGATATATGGGCTGTCAGCCCGTTTGGCAATCATTCCCTCCAGTTTCATTTTTTTCATTTGGTTAAAAAACGCAATACCTTTTTCAGGAATATGATCACAGTAGACAATGGTTTCAGTTTCAACCAGCGCTTCTTTTAAAAGCTCTTTTCGCTGAATAAGGGGCAATTCCTCTGTGGAGTGGCCATTTAGCCACAGAATGTCGAAAACCTGATAAACAAGACTTAGACTGGGAGTATCACCAATTTGCTGTAAAAGCTGAAAACTGGGTTTTCCCTTGTGGTCATATGCTACAATTTCCCCATCCAGGATCATATGATGCTTTTGTCTTACGAAATCACGCGCTACCCTTTCAAATTTTGATAAGAATGAAATTCCGTTTCTGGAGTAGAATAGGGGGGCTTTATGGCGGAGGTCCGCGATTGCTCTGTAGCCATCCCATTTTATTTCAAAAACCCAGTCTTTATCATTAAAAGCATTTTCCGAAAGCTTCGCCAGCATAGGTTTTATAAAGGTTGTAAGCTTTTTTTCGTTGGTTAAAGAATTAAAGCTTTTGAAAGGTTTCCCTGAAGTTATAACTTCTTTTTTGCGTTTATTTTCAGGCTTTTTTTTTCCTCTAAAAATTGGGTGACTAAAGATTTTGATGAGGTGTTTTCCTCAGCGTCATATGGGCTTTCTGCAAATTCATCTTTATGTTTAATCAGCAACCATGCATTGTTTTCAGCATTTTTCATTTTAACCAAAGCAAACTCGCCTTTCAGCTTTGTACCATGTAAGATAAACTTTAATGATCCGGAATGCAGTTCTTTCAACAGTTCCTTTTCGTCAGAAAGTGCAGTACTTTCATCCAACGGTTCATAGGTTCCGCTGTCCCATACCTCTACCTGCCCGGCGCCATAGTTTCCTTCAGGAATATTTCCTTCAAAATCTTTGTAATCATAAGGATGATCCTCTACCATCATCGCCAGGCGTTTATCCTGCGGATCTAATGACGGCCCTTTGGGTATAGCCCAGCTTTTCAAAACTCCTTCCATCTCCAATCGGAAGTCATAATGAAGCCTTGATGCTGCATGCCTCTGAATGACAAAAATCAATTTGTTTTTGCTCTTTTTTGTTTTCCCCTTAGGTTCGCTGGTTTCATCGAACTTCCGTTTTTTTTGATAATCTTTGAGAGCCATTATGATGCAGATTTAGATTTAGAATTACTCAGGCTGGCTTTTAGCTGGGCCATAAGGTCAATCACTTTGCCTTCTTTAGCAGGTTGGGCTTTTTGAGCTTTTATATTCTTACCTTTCGCCTTCTGTTTGATAATCTTCATAAGGTCTGCAGAATATGTGTCTTTATACATGGCAGGATCAAAATCTTGTGAAAGTTGCTTGATAAGACTTACCGCCATTTTTAGTTCTGCCGGTTTCGGTGCTTTAAGTGCCGGAATTTTTAAATCCGAATAACTTCTTATCTCCTGATCGAATCTCAGGCGATTCAAAACTAAGATATTATCATGGTATGGGCGTATCATTCCGATTGTTTCACTTTCGCGGAGTACGAAAGTACCTATTCCGACCATTTTTGTTTCTTCAAGTGCTTTTAATAAAAGCCTGTAGGCGTTTTCACCGTTTTTCTGAGGCTCCAGATAATAAGGAGTCTCAAAATAGACACTGTCTACTTCCTCTTCCTTTACAAACTGATCAATAGAAAGTATTTTTGTTTTTTCAGGACTTGCCGCTTCATAATCTTCTTCATCCAGAACGATGTATTGGTCATCCATGAGATAACCTTTGACAATATTTTCCCATTTGACTTCTTTTCCCGTATTCTCGTTCACTCTTTTAAACCGGATATTGGAAAAATCAGATTTATCGAGCATATCAAGGTCCAATTTACTGGTTTCCGTGGCAGAGTAAATCTTAACGGGAATGTTTACTAAACCGAATCCAATGGCACCATTCCAAATTGCTTTCATTGTCTTACGTTTTTAAAAATCAAGCAATTAACATGCCGTTGGAGGCTTGTGTGGTATGTGTTTGTACGCTTTTTGTCAAATGGCAATTGTTTTACAGATATAGTTTTATACCTTTATGTTTTCCAATTTGCGGGCAAATAATCATGGATGAACTTTTTAACTACATCAAAAAATTTGGGGTACTGAGTGATCAGGAAGAATTACTCATCTCTCAGGGAATCCAGGAGATTAGTGTAAAGAAGGGAGACAGTTTTGTAGAAGCAGGAAAAGTAAGTAAAAAGATTGCTTTTGTGAAGGAAGGCGTTTTCAGATCTTTGTATTATAATAAGCAGGGAGATGACTTTACGCGATATTTTATCTATGAAGGAAGGTTTATCGGAGACTTTCAGGGTTTTACAGATCAGGTATCTTCTCATGAATACATTGAAGCTGTAACCGATGCGGTACTGCTTGTTATTGATTGGGATCATTTCAAGATTCTGGAAAAAGAAATTGCCATATGGCCTGTCTTATTTGCCAGAATTCATGTCTTTGTAGCAGAAAATAAGCTTAAAGTAGCGAGTATCATGCTGAACCAGGATGCTAAAGCCCGCTATATTCATTTTTTAAACCATTATCCCGGCCTTGCTAACAGGGTTCCTCAATCTATGCTGGCTTCCTATCTTGGGATTACGCCATCTTCCCTAAGCAGGATCAGAAGAAATATCTTATAGTATTTAAACAGACAATACCAATTTCCATAAGAGGCAGAGCATATTCTGTTTCCTAAAATGATCAATCCATTCAAACTTTACCAAAGTTTAAGGGTCAGACTGTCAATCTGGTACATTGTACGTTGCATAATGTAATACCCCATGCTTTTTGCCAAATGACAATGGTCCTCACGTCTGGCTGGCCTAATTTTGCAGCATAAAATTAAAAATATGGATATTGTATTAGGATTACAGTGGGGGGATGAAGGAAAAGGAAAGTTTATTGACCTTATCAGTGAAAACTATGATATTACAGCGCGTTTTAATGGAGGTTCCAATGCTGGACACAGTATACAAAGAAATGGAAAAAGAATCACGCTTAAAATGATTCCTTCGGGAATCTTTATGAAAACAGTACAGAATGTTATTGGAACAGGAACGGTTCTCGATCCTGTAAGTTTTAAAAAAGAAATACTGAATCTTCAGGTGTTTGATGAAACCATACAGCCGGAGAAAAATATTATTATTTCCAGAAAAGCTCATCTGGTGTTACCCACTCATAAGTTTTTGGATATTTTTATGGAGGAAAGTCCGGATTATACTACAATTGGAACCACCAAAAATGGGATTGCACAGGCTTATTCCAATAAAATACTGAGACAAAACCTTAGGGTAGGGGATCTGTTTTCATCAGATTTTCAAACAAGGGTAGTGCCTATTTTGAGGAGAGACTATAAAATGCTTACAGACGGTGGGATGGTTTTACCTTCCTTTGAGGAGATGAGCAACGAGTTTTTTGAAGCGGTAGATTTTCTTAAGAGGTTCAACTGTACAGAAACTGAAATCTATTTGAATACCGCTTTAAATGAAGGGAAAAATATATTGGCCGAAGGATCTCAGGCGGCCATGCTGGATATCGATCATGGTACTTATCCATACGTAACCTCTTCGTCTACTACGGCGGCGGGAGCCTGCAGCGGATTAGGTATTTCACCGAAAAAAATGGGTGAGATCTACGGGATTGCAAAAGCCTACTGTACCAGGGTTGGAAACGGAATGTTTCCTACAGAGCTTTTTGATGAATTGGGGGAAGAGATCAGGATAAAAGGAAACGAATTCGGCTCTAATACGGGAAGACCACGCAGAATTGGATGGTTGGATTTACCTGCCTTACAATACGCTGTTATGATCAATGGAGTTACCCAATTGGTATTGACGAAAGCTGATGTTTTAAGTGGATTGAAATCAGTAGCTATCTGTACACACTATGAACTGGAAGACGGAAAAATAGAAAAGATTTCTGCCGTGCTTCCAGACAATGCAAAACCGGTACTGAAGTGGATGGAAGGATGGAACGCCGATTTTTCCAATATGGAAAATAACTCCGAATTGCCTCAAGAATTACAAGATTTCCTGACGTTTTTGGAGGCAGAGCTGGGTATTCCTGTAGCTTACCTTTCTATAGGCCCGGGAAGAGAGCAGATTTTGAAATTAAGCAGTAAATAGTTAAGGCAAGTAGGTTTACCCGTCAGTTTATATAAAACAGAGGAGGTTAGGAAATTTATTTCCTAACCTCCTTACGTCTGGAAGAATGAAAAAGTTTAAGTTAATTGACCTTTGTAAGTTTAAAACGTTGCTTTGTAGAAGGCTGAACCGTTGTATCCGTACTACCGATTACAATAGGCGTAAGATTAGTTGTCAAACCATCTTTTACCTCTAATCGCAAGGATGGTGCATTTTTAGGGGCGAACCCAAAGCCATTATTTCCCAGATTGAACAATAACCATTTCTGAGAATCTGTATTAGAATTGGTTCTTAATTCTACAGCTGTTCCATTCAGTGTTCCGCTATTTTTTACGGTTAATACCTTTGTAGGATCCACTGAAGATTTGATGATATAATAACCATGATCTGACTTGGTGAACGTAAATTTCTGATTATTTCCTGTAGAGGCTGAGTTCAGAATAATATTAACTCCATCTGTAATGGTACTTCCGGAAATATCTAAATTTTTATCACTTGCTAAAGATGTTGTCAGCGTATAAGTTCCATTGATTGCAGAAGTGGCATTAACAGGTCCATACAAATGGTTAATTCCAGCATAATCACCAGCAGACAATGCTGTTCTTTGCTTGGTAAAAGTAGAACCGTCCAGTTTAGTCATTACAGGTTTGCTTGTATCAATAGCAAAGTCTGTGGACTGATACATCATTACTGACCCGAAATCAAATTCGCCATTTCCTGCGTAATCATTGTAAAGGTTGAAGTTATGTCGGCTTCCTTCTATTGCCCTGTTAACATCTACAATAATATATTGATCTCTGTCCGGACGGCATTGTTCATGCATGATTCCCATAGAGTGCATCACTTCGTGAGCAATAATTGCAGGATAGGTAATATTATAAATTTTAATACCATTAACTGTGTTTTTTCCCCATCCAAGTGGAGAACTGTTTGTACTAGTAGAATAAGTAAAGGTGATATATTCAGTTTGATTGGTACGTTGAATAAATTGAACACTGGTTTGAGAGGAAATCATTTCAAACGCTTTGTTAATATTTGTAAGAAACGTATTATAATTCTGGGTACTCAGGCTTCCCTGGCTAGGTAATGTATAGTATACTGTTGCATTTGGCCATGTCTTAATAAAGGAGCTGACAATTGTACTTTTCTCCATTGTTGACAATTCAGAATTGGCCTGCATCTTTAATTTGTTAAATTGTTCGGAGGTAATAGTAATATCATCTGCATAAAAATATTCACCATTTACTTCATTGACATAAGTATAATTCCCATTAATTGATAATTTGTGAATCGTTGTGCCATTGAGCTTCGATGTTGTATGATCAATTGAAGCATTTTCGGTATCTGACCTACATGAATTCATTGCCAAAACAAGGCATCCTGATAAGACTAATAATTTGCTTTTCATATAATATTAAATATTGGTTTTATTGATAAATTTTTCCAAATACGAACAGCGGGCTCATCAGCATACGGAACATAGTACAGAGGTAAATTAATTCCTAAGTTTGATCTTAATTATCATTCAGCTGTGTTTTGTAAATATAATAACAAAAGCTGTATTTATATATAACATAATATAATGGTTGTTTTACTGCTTACTTTGTTTTATTTATGCATTTATTTCGTTGAAATATTGATTGTTTGTTTAAATTTTCCTATTAAATCGTGAATGAAGTTATTTCATGAGCAGTTGATATAAGATTAATGTGATCCTAATATTATGAGAAAGTTCGTTTTATTCTGGTAAACTCAAACGGATGTGGGAATCCATCTTATAGACAGTAGAGTAGTACCACGCCCGAATAGTTGCTTTTAAAAAGAATGATATCGGCAAATGAGGAGCTAGACTGGACGTTTCAGTAATTTTGGGTAAAAAAAAAGCGGAGAAAAAATCTCCGCTTTATATTTATGCTTTTAAATTCAATTGAAGTTCTAGTTCATCAAGCTGTGCATCAGCAATGGAAGCCGGTGCATCGATCATCACATCTCGCCCTGAATTATTCTTAGGGAATGCAATATAATCTCTGATGACCTCATTGCCATCCAGGATAGCTACTAAACGGTCAAATCCAAAAGCTAAACCACCATGTGGAGGTGCGCCGTATTTGAATGCGTTCATTAAGAATCCAAACTGAGCTTCAGCTTCTTCTTTTGTGAATCCTAACAGGTCAAACATTTTTGACTGTAAATCTCTATCAAAAATTCTGATAGATCCACCACCGATTTCATTTCCGTTCAATACCATATCATAAGCGTTAGCTCTTGCTTTACCCGGATCAGTTTCCAATAAGTGGATATCTTCCGGTTTTGGAGAGGTAAACGGATGGTGCATTGCATGGAATCTTTCAGTGTCTTCATCCCATTCCAACAGAGGGAAGTCAACTACCCAAAGAGGAGCAAATACATTTCCTTTTCTCAACCCTAAACGGTTTCCAAGTTCCATTCTTAAAGCAGAAAGCTGCGCTCTTACTTTATTCTCATTTCCGGAAAGAATTAACATTAAATCTCCTTCCTTCGCTCCGAATTTTTCAATGATCTTCGCAAGGTCTTCTTCATTGTAGAATTTGTTGACAGATGAGGTCTTCACACCATCATTCTGGAATTTTGCCCATACCATTCCTGAGGCACCAACCTGTGGACGTTTTACCCAGTCTACAAGCTCGTCAATCTGTTTTCTCGTATAGTCTGCACATCCTTCTACATTAATCCCTACAACCAGTTCAGCTTCATCAAATATTTTGAAATCTTTTCCTTTTACCAGTTCATTAAGTTCTACAAACTCCATCCCGAAACGGATATCCGGTTTGTCGTTTCCATATTTTTTCATCGCATCTGCGAAAGTCATTCTTGGGAAATTTCCAAATTCCTGACCTGTAATATCTTTTAAAAGAGTTTTAGTCATTCCTTCAAAAACATTCATGACATCTTCCTGCTCTACGAAAGCCATTTCGCAGTCTATCTGTGTAAATTCAGGTTGTCTGTCCGCTCTTAAATCCTCATCACGGAAACATTTTACAATCTGGAAATACTTATCCATTCCACCTACCATCAAAAGCTGTTTGAAAGTCTGTGGAGACTGTGGTAATGCATAAAACTGCCCAGGATTCATTCTGCTGGGAACCACAAAGTCTCGGGCTCCTTCCGGTGTAGACTTGATCAAAACAGGAGTTTCTACTTCAATAAAACCTTCATCAGATAAATAATTTCTTACTTTCTGTGCCATTTTGTGACGGAAGATCAGCTTTTCTTTTACCGGATTTCTTCTGATATCAAGGTAACGGTATTTCATTCTCAGCTCTTCTCCACCATCTGTTTCATCTTCAATAGTAAAAGGTGGAAGTTGTGAATTATTAAGAACAGTCAGTGTTTCTACTAAAAGTTCAATTTCCCCCGTTGGAATATTGGGGTTTTTACTTACTCTTTCAATGACTTTTCCGGAAACCTGAATTACAAATTCACGGCCTAATTTCTTAGCTTCTTCCATTAGCTGTGCTGAAGAGCGATCCTGGTCAAAAACCAACTGAGTAATTCCGTAACGATCTCGAAGATCTATCCAAATCATAAATCCTTTATCACGGATAGTCTGTACCCATCCTGATAGTGTAACTTGTTCATTCAGATTTTTTAGAGATAGTTCTCCATTGGTGTGTGATCGAAACATAATTATTTGTTTAAAGTTCAATGTTTAAGGTTCCTATCCGAACCTTGTTTTTTTCGATGGCAAAGATAAGGTTTTTACAGGTTTTATAAACAAAAAAACTTCCTTTCGGAAGTCTTGTATATTTTTAATGAATTTTAGTTTTTAACTGCTCCATGCTCTATCAGGAGTTTTGCAGTATCTTCACTTTTTCCTATTTCTGCTAATTCCAACGGAGTCTTGTCTTTACATTTCTTATTAATATTTGCTTTGTTGTCCAGTAGAAACTTGACAAGAGTTTTGCTTCCATATAATGAACTGAATCCAAGTGGGGTATATGCTTCCTGGCCAATTGTAAAACATTTATTGTAATCTCCGGGAGCAAACTGTTTTTTAAAGGCAGCTATATTGTCAGAATTGATTGCTCTCATTTTCGCTTGGGAAAGTTGCTGTGCAGAAAGCATACCTGCAGATAATGATATTCCAAATAGAAAGAGTGTAGAGATTATTTTTTTCATAAGAACTATTTTTAAGAATATACAAATCTAACTAAATTTTATTATCAATTGCTAAGTTTTGTTAATAATTGTACTGGTTTATCTAGGGTATTGGTTCGAAAATAATAATAAAAATTATCTAAAAACCTTTCTTTATTGTCATTTGAAAATGTCGAATAAAAAGAATTGCATTATTATTCCAAAAGCTTAACAGCCTCTGGCTTTTCATATTTCTTGGCATAGTCCAAGGCAGTATACCCTTTTTCAGTCTTAGTATCTTTTTTAGCACCGTTTATTAAAAGTTTTTTCAGCAGCTCTGTATTGCCATACTTGGCAGCAAACATTAAAGGTGTCTTTCCATCACATGCTTTTTCTATATCGGCTTTTTCATCAATCAGCTTTTGAAACACCTCTTTACTGTTCATTTTAATGGTTAATCCTAACAAGGTGTAGGCATTGTTTTCTATCTGATAGCATGTGTTGATATTCTCTTTATTGACCAGTGTGGGAAAGTAGGCTGTATTATCATACTTCAACATTTGTTTATGCTCGTGGGTGAGTTCCTGAGCAGAGATAAACAGTACAGTGCACAGTCCGAAGACCAGACTGAGCATTTTCTTAGGGATTGAAGATAATTTCATGGTTTTTTATTTTTAAGGTTTAAATTCTAGTATATCACCTGGCTGGCAGTCTAAAGCAGTGCATATTGCTTCCAAAGTAGAAACTTTTATGGCCTTGGCTTTTCCATTTTTCAAAATGGAGAGGTTAGCCTGAGTTATTCCTATTTTTTCAGCTAACTCCTGAGATTGCATTTTTCGTTTAGCAAGCATTACATCTATATTGATAATAATAGGCATAGTTATATTGTTAAGTCGGTTTGTGTCTGGAGTTCATATCCTTTTTTGAAGAACTCGATAATGAATATAATGATGATACCTGTAGCAAGGTGAAGCAGGATAAACATAGGATCAATGCTGTATACTGACTGATCTATGAAATATAAAACGATTGAGTAAATCGGTATGAATATGATGTTGAGGAAGGCAAATTTTCTTAAATACCTGATGGTTTCTTTATTAAAAATGATATCCGTACTCATTCCTTTAAAAATCCTGAACAAATAAAAAGTAAACAGGCTGTAGAACCCAAGAAAAAATAATATTGAAGTGAATGTAGAGAACGTAAAATTTCCTTTAATAACAGCTTCAGAAAATGGTATACTGAACTGGAATGCAAGAGCATTGGATGCAGTGTTGTCTACTTCGTTATTAAAATTTCCGGTTTTAAAAATATCAGAGAAAAAAAGTGTTTCCTGATGAAGGTTGGTGTAGGCAACAATAAATCCAAAGATGAGATAACCTAAGTACAGCAATTGACCCATACAGCCAATCAGTAATATTTTGCTTAAGATTGTAGAGATAGATTTTTCGCCAATTAATTTCATGGGTGTTCATTTTATTGTTGTAAATATATAAATATTTATTGATTTACGATAAAAAATTATTGTAATTTTATTTTTGAATGAGTTGTTAGCTCAATAAAGCTCAATTCTGTCTGGAACAGAGCAAAGATTTGTCATCTCTATAAAACTTTCCATATGCTAAGTCTTAATTGTTTTTGAATTGATATTTTTGTCAGGTAAACCAAAAATAGAATGACAAAATATATCAATTTCATAAAAAGAGCCCTAAGCGGAGAAGAAGTAGATTATACTAAAGTGGGTATAAGAAGTGCTGTGCTTTTTTTAGCAATACCTATGATGTTGGAAATGGCAATGGAATCGGTATTCGCTTTAGTGGATCTCTATTTTGTCGGACATTTGAAAGAGAGTGGTTTTGCCATTCAGACAGTGGGCCTTACAGAATCTGTACTTTCTGTAATGTATTCTATTGCTATCGGAATGAGTATGGCTGCCACAGCATTGGTAGCGAGAAGAATTGGAGAAAAGAACCCGGAGCAGGCTTCCAGAAGTGCTGCACAGGTTGTATTGGTTTCATTTGTTATCACGTTTGTCTTGAGTTTACTGGGAGTTGTCTACGCAGAGGAAATTTTAATCCTGATGGGGTCAAAACCCGAAGCGGCAGCTTATGGTAAAGATTTTACAAGAATTATGATGGGAAGCAGTACAGTGATTATGCTCTTATTTTTAATTAACGGAATCTTCAGAGGAGCGGGAAATGCTATGATTGCAATGAAAAGTTTATGGATCGCCAATATTGCCAACATCATCCTTTGCCCCATTTTAATTAAAGGATTAGGACCGGTTCCGGCAATGGGGCTTACTGGGGCAGCATTGGCCACAACCATAGGACGAAGTATTGGAGTGCTGTATCAGCTTTATCATCTTTTGATTGCGGATACCCAGATCCGGATTAGAATGGATTACTTTAAACCGGATTTTGAATCTATCAAATCTATTATAAAAATTGCAACCCCTGGAATTTTTCAATTTGTGATTGCTTCATGCAGCTGGATTTTTCTTGCGGAACTGGTAGCTACCACAGGTGGAGAAAATGCTTCCGCCGGTTATCAGACCGCACTGAGACTGATGATGTTTTTTATGCTTCCGGCGTGGGGATTAAGTAATGCCGCCTCCACCTTGGTAGGACAAAATATGGGTGCTAATGAAATGCTGAGAGCAGAGCAGGCGGTTATGAAAACGGTGAAGTATAATGTGATTTTTATGTTAGCTGTCAGTTTGATATTCCTTTTTATGGGTAATTTTTTGGTAAGTTTCTTTACTCAGGAAACCGAGATCATGAATTTTGCAAAGAATGCCCTGCATATTATGAGTATAGGATTTATTTTTTATGGAATAGGTATGGTGATGATCAATGCCTTTAATGGAGCCGGAGATACCTGGACACCTACATGGGTCAATCTTTTTGGGTTTTGGCTGTTTCAGATTCCTTTGGCTTATTTTCTTGCAAAGCATTTTGGAATGGGACCTAAGGGGGTTTTTATTTCAATCCCGGCAGCAGAAACTCTTATTACCATCGTAGCCTTTATTTTATTTAAAAGAGGAAAATGGAAAAACGTTAAAGTGTAACAAAGACTAAGATAGAACTATTGTACTCTACCTGAATTTCATCCTGTTTTAGCAGTTTTTAACACTGTAATTGATTGGATTTTAATGGTATATTCCCTATATTCGTAGAACAACAAACATTTAATACTATGGGAAAAGGAGACAAAAAATCTAGAAGAGGTAAAATTAATTCGGGAAGTTATGGGAAAAAGAGACCTAGGAAAGCTTCAAGATCTATTGTAGCCTCTGAAGAAAAAACTAAGAAATAGTATAAGTAAAAAAGACCGAAGAATTAATCTCCGGTCTTTTTTTATAACAAATTAAACTAATTATTTTCCAAAAATATTTCCAAGGATACCTCCCAGGCCCCCTTGCTGTTGTTGAGTATTACCTCCACCACCACCAAGTACACTTCCCAGTATATCATTCAGTGGATTTCCTGATGATTGTGATTGCCCACCATTACCAAGTACGCTGCCAAGAATGTCATTTAAAGGACTTGATTGCTGAGCCTGTGCCTGGCTGGATGCGTTTCCAAGGATTCCCCCCAGAAGATCACCTAGGCCTCCGGCACCTACATTGTTTTGCTGTTTTTGTTGGCCAATATATCCCATTACTACAGGAGCTAGCATGGCCAGGATTGGTCCCAGTTTATCTATTGAAATTCCTGTATTTTGAGAAAGCTGGTTTTCTACAGTGCTTTTTTGCCCTCCGAAAATGTGATCAAGAATAGATCCTCCTTCAGCCTGTCTTGCTTCAACTTGTGATGCATCATTTAAAATACTGCCATTATGATCTTTATCTAAAGCGCTGTTTAAAGCTTCCGCTTCTTTAGCATCCTGAGACTTATTTCTTAAGTAAGAAATGATAAGAGGTGTGGCTACTGCCAATAAGGCGATGACCTGATTTTTGCTGATTCCAAATTTGTTTTCAGCCTGTTCAGCAACCTGGTTGCTGGTGTTCCCTGTAAGTAGGTCGATTAAGCTCATTTTTTGTGTTTGTTTAAAGTATTAACTATCTCAAAGTTATCAAAAAATATGGTTCATAAAATGCCTTCAGGTCATAATTATTGTTAAAGTTTTCTGATCTCTTTTTCAGTAAATCCTTTGCTTTTTAGGAGCTCAATATATATTTCTGCCTCTTCGGTCATCCAGAAGATAAGATCGGGGGCTACTTTCTTGTCTATTGTGAATTCCAGAATCCCCACATTGTTATTCATCCATGGATACATATAATATTCCAGTCCGCCCTTGTATTTTTTATAATTACCAAAATCCTGTCCTTTTTCAGTTGATGAAACAATTTGAAGGGATAGCACGTAGAAAAGAGGAATGAAAATACATACCCATGACCATTTTTTTACCCACGGATATTGTACCTGAGATAGTCCATAGCCTATAGATAAAGCAAAAATCATATTGAAAGGGATAAAGAAAACGTAGTTATCCGTAACAGCATAGAACGTTGCAAAACCATATACACATAACGAAGCGGTAAAGAAAACAAAAAACATTTTCTTATTTGTCCGGTATAAAAAATAGATCCCGGCAACCCCTAAAAGTGTAAAGACATTAAAATTATAAATGATATAGACTATAGATTTAACGAGGTCCTGAAGGTATTGTACAAATGTTTTTTTGAATGAATTGGAAAGCCATTCTCCTCGTTCAGAAAAATAAGGAGAGCTTAAAGATAACCCCTGGGAAACATTAAGAGCGGTAATGGACCCGAAGATCAGTAAAAAAATCAATAAAGAGGAGTAGACATACTTAGTTTCTTTTCTGAAATAATACAGAAATAAAATAAAAGCTGGAATCAGCAGAATATTCTGAATATGTACCCAAAGACTGATGGCAAAAAAGAATCCGGCTAAAGGAATGTGAAGCTTCTTTTGCTCTGCAAAACTTTTGACCAAGGAAAAAAAGAAAAGGCTTAGCCATAGTGAATTATAGGTATAAACCTCTACAATTTCTGCATTTTTCCAAAACGTAAAACTAAATCCAAAAATAAATGCTGCTGCAACAGAAGCCCATTCTAGCTTTGTAATACTTTTTACGGTAAGATAGATTACGGAAACAGTAAGGGCACCAGACGTGATAATTAAAAACCGACTGGCTTCAATAGCATTGATTCCTGTAATATTCTTGATAAAAATAGCGGTGTTAACATACAGAAAATGAGTAGTGGCTGTAGCCGTTGTCTCAAAATCTCCCTGTTCTACGGGAAGTACAAAACCGATAGCGTCAGCGAAAGGAATTCTCGTAAAACTGCCGAGATAGTAAATAAGTAAGAAAATAAAAAATATAAAACCTGCAGATATATATTTATTCATTCCTAGTTCTTTATGATAGGGACATTAGAGCATGCTTCTCCAAACATCAGCGACTTTACAAGTGGATTTAGCTGTTCTACCAGTTCGATGTAGGCATTTTCCGGAATTTCTTTATCTGAGCATCCTTTTACTAAAACTCTTTTCCCTCTCATCTCTTCAAAATCATAAGTCTGAATAGCATTGTGCATCAAAATAACTTCCAGATCCTCACGGTTTCCGAAAACTATTTTTTTAGCAACCTCCGTAAGCTTGGCTGTCAATACAAAATAAGCCCAAAGAGGAATAATGGTATCCACAGAATTATAGATGTAAATATAAGCATCCTTATATTCATCAACATTGATGAGCTCCACTTTTTCACGGAAATCTTTTTCTTTCAGAATCATTTCCTGAAAAAGAAAGTCTTTAAGGTCAATACCCTTTCTCTGCCCTTTTGGAAGCAACGTACTAAGGTCAAAATTTACAAGGCCGCTTTCCGCAACTTTATTTCGGATTTCAAATTCTTCTGACATTTTTATCATTATCTTTGAACAAATTTACAAATTAAGATCAATATATATTTTAATTTGTTCTCTATCCTTACCATAGAGACCGCCCATGATTCATAATGATCCGATAATGGTAGGTTTACAGTGGGTATTAAAAAACAAATAATAAAGATTTCGGAAGAAATGAAATATTACATTATTGCAGGAGAAGCTTCCGGTGATCTGCATGGGAGCAATTTAATGAAAGCTTTAAAACAAAAAGATCCGAATGCGGAATTTCGGTTTTGGGGCGGAGATCTTATGGAAGCTCAGGGAGGAACACTGGTTAAGCATTACCGTGACCTGGCTTTTATGGGATTCCTGGAGGTTGTTATGAATTTAAGAACCATCCTAAATAATATTGCATTCTGCAAAGAAGATATCAGAAAAAACAGACCGGATGTTTTAATATTGGTAGACTATCCCGGTTTCAATTTAAGAATTGCCAGATTTGCCAAGGAGTTGGGAATCAAAGTAGTTTACTATATTTCTCCACAGCTTTGGGCCTGGAAGGAAGGACGTGTGGAAACCATTAAAAAATATGTGGATGAAATGATGGTTATACTTCCGTTTGAAGAAGATTTTTACAGAAAACATGGTGTTCATTCCCATTTTGTAGGACATCCTTTGCTTGATGCTATTTCGGATCTTAAAGAAATCAGTACAGAGCAGTTTAAGAAGGAAAACGGAT
This sequence comes from Chryseobacterium sp. YR221, assembly GCF_900176315.1. NCBI lineage: Bacteria > Pseudomonadati > Bacteroidota > Flavobacteriia > Flavobacteriales > Weeksellaceae > Chryseobacterium > Chryseobacterium sp. YR221. The sequence continues at coordinate 788,895 of NZ_FWXM01000002.1, read as the reverse complement.
TGAATGACAAAGAAATTATAGCCCTTCTACCGGGTTCCAGAAAACAGGAGGTGGAAAAAATGCTTGAAATAATGCTTTCGGTAAGGCCTCATTTCAAAAACTACCAGTTTGTGATCGCCGGGGCACCCAGTCTTCCGAAAGAATTTTATCAAAAATATGTGGATGACAATGTTCATTTTGTCTCCAACAGAACTTATGATGTATTGAGATGTTCAAAAGCAGCTCTTGTGACTTCTGGAACGGCTACTCTGGAAACCGCCCTGTTGAATATCCCTGAAGTAGTCTGCTACCGAGGCAGTACAATTTCGTATGCAATCGCCAAAAGATTAGTGAAAAATATCAATTACATTTCTTTAGTCAATCTGATTATGGACAGAGAAGTGGTGAAAGAACTGATTCAAAATGATCTGAACACTAAAAATCTGGTAGATGAGCTTGCCAAAATTTTAGAAGGAGAAAAAAGAGAACAGGTACTGAAAGAGTATAGCCTTCTAAGAGAAAAGCTGGGAGGTAAAGGGGCTAGTGACCATGCGGCTGAGGTGATTTTGAAGGTCTGAAATTTATTTAATTCTTGATAATTTAATTACTTTATTGAAAATGAATCATTTGAAACGTTTTTTATTACTTGTTGCATGTACGTTTTTTTTCTCAAAAAGTTTTGCTCAGGAGAATATTCCAAGAGATAAAGTTCAGATATTTTATTATGGCTGGTATGGAAATCAGGCGGTAGATGGGAATCTTCAGCATTGGAATCATGAAATTATCCCTCATTGGAATAATCCTAAATGGAATAATCTGGGACATTATAAAGGAGGTGATGATATTGGAGCCAATTTTTATCCTGCTTTAGGAAACTACAGCTCTAATGATGTAAAGATCATTGAAAAACATATGAAAATGATCAAAGAATCAGGTGTTGGCGTTGTGGTTATCAGTTGGTTGGGAAAAGATTCTTTTACAGATAAAAGTGTTTCGAAATATTTAGATATTGCAGATCGTTATAATCTGAAAATTGCATTTCACATAGAGCCGTTTTATAAAACGATTACTGAGCTCAGAGATCAGCTTTCCTATCTTGTTAAAACCTATTCTGCTCATCATGCCTTTTATAAAAAAGACGGGAAACCTATGTTTTACGTTTATGACAGCTATAAAATTTCTCCGGAAGAATGGTCAAAGCTTCTTTCTAAGAATGGAGAGAACACCGTGCGTAATACGGAGCTTGACGCTCTTTATATAGGGTTGTGGGTGGAGGAAAAAGATGCTGCTTTTTTTGAAACTTCCGGCTTTGATGGTTTTTATACCTATTTTGCGAGTGAAGGTTTTGTGTATGGAAGCACCACTTCAAACTGGGATTTTCTTTCCAGATTTGCAAAAGATCATAAGCTGATTTTTATACCTTGTGTGGGGCCTGGGTATTCTGATACCAGGATCAGGCCGTGGAATGAAGCTAATTTCAAAAGCCGTGAGAACGGAAAATATTATGAAAGTATGTTTGATGCTGCTATAAAAGTGAAGACTGAATGGATTGGAATCACATCTTTTAATGAATGGCATGAAGGCACACAAATAGAACCTGCTAGCCCCAAAAAGACAAGCCATTTTACATATGAAGACTATGGAAAAGATCCGTGGATGTACATTAAAGAAACAAAACGTTTAACGGATAAGTTTTTAAAAGGGAAGTAAAAACTTTTTTATAAAAACTTAAATTGATAGCAAAAAAATAAGCGCTCTGTTAATCTCTTTGATGAGGTATAGAGCGTTTTTTAGTGATCGTAGAGTCGAAATTCAATTGATTAATTTCCTACTTTGGTAATGTAATTGATTGGAAATGTGAACAAACAACCTCTCCTTATTCTAACCTTATGTTTTATCCTTGGAATTCTTTTTCAGGATCATTTTTTATGGGAAGGTATTACTGTTTATTCCGGCATGCTTCTTTGCCTTGGAATTGTAGTTTCGTTATTTTTTTATTCCTATTTTTTGAACAAATCTAAACCGGTTTTGTTGGGTGTGTTGTTTTTTGGATTGGGAATTATTTTTCATTTTTTCAATACCTTTTCTTCTGTTGCAGGATTAGCTGTTAAAGAAAAAGAAACTGTTATTTTCAATATTTCTCAGAAATTGAATACAACGGAGAAGTATAAAAGGTACGAAGGAGCAGCCATGGTTGGGAAGAAGAGCTTCAATACCATTTTATATATTCCGAAAGATGCTCATGAACTTGATTTTAAACATTATTACAAAGCTGAAGCTTATCTAACATCTATAAAACCTCCGAAGTATGATTTTCAGTTCGATTATGCCAGGTATCTGAAAAGGAAAAATATTGAATACCAATGTTATCTTTCAAAGAGTATTTCTTCAGCTGAGAAAAGAGACTTAAGTTTTTTTGATAAAGTGAGGCAACAGAGACTCGAGATTCTGCAAAGAATTGACAAAACGGGAATGTCTGAAAAAGCCAAAACTTTTTTAAAAGGAATTATTCTGGCTGACCGGACCGAAATTGATGCAGGAACAGTCCGGGACTTCAACAGATCCGGGTTGATTCATTTACTGGCTATTTCAGGAACTCATATTGTTGTGATCTTTGGGATGTTTTATTTTTTACAGATTCGGTGTATGCCTTTGCGGTTAAGAAAGTATGCTGTCATTTTCAGTTTGGTTTTTATCTGGCTGTTTGCAGGTTTTATAGGTTTTGGAAATTCTGTTTTAAGATCTTGTATTATGCTGACCGTATATTTTATTTATATTTTACTTCAGAGAAAAACGGATCTGCTGCATGCACTGGGATTATCTGCATTTATTATTCTTGTTTTTGATACCCAGCAGTTTTTTGATATTGGATTTCAGCTCAGCTTTTTGGCTGTTTTGGGAATTTTTTGGTTAAATGAGCCTCTGTTGAGAAAATTTCCAAAACAGGATCATTATTGGAAAAAATTACTTTTTAATACGATTACGATTTCCATTGCTGCCCAGCTGGCAACACTTCCTTTGGTGTTATATTATTTCCATCAGTTTTCCTTTATTTCAGTCATTGCCAATTGTATTATTGTTCCTTTTTCAGAAGTCATTATTGTATTTTCATTTTTAATGACAATTCTTATTGCTTTTAGGATTGACTTTACGTTCATTACTGTAGTATATGATAATGCTATCTTGCTGTTACTAAAGGTGATTCATTGGTTTGCAGAGACCGATGTGTTATTTTTTAAAAATATACCTATGAATTTACCTGAAGTCATATCAATATTGGGAGTGGTCTACTTACTGAGGTCTGTAATTTTAGACTTTAATTTTAAAAGTTCCATGAGGCTTTCAATGTCTTTTTTAGCCTTTTTAATAATAAGAACAGGGAGTGATGTTTTTGAAAATCAGAGAGAAGAGGTGTTATTTCAAGAATTCAATAAAAATAAAGTGTTTTTGGTAAAGAAAGGAAATGAGGCCTGTTTTTGGATTTCAGAAAGGACAGATCGGGACAGGGTTATCCGGTATTTTATCAATCCTTACTGTTCATCGAGGAGGATTGCACATTTTGAGATAAAAAGCTTCCCTTCTTCTGTCCGGAAAATTGTTTTTCAGGATCAGATTTATGAAGTAAAATAGGATAGAGTCTTTCTGATTAATTACGCTCTGTTTATCGTTGCGTAGTCTTATTTAGAAAGATTACAAACTGGTTAATTGTGAGATTTCTCACTTTTCAATATTGTTAACATTCCTTAATTTTGTGGGAAATTCAAATTTAAACTTATATGGCAGGTTTAACGAGTTCTACGATAGGTAGAAAATATGCTATGGCATTATCAGCTATGTTTTTGCTGATTTTTCTTATACTGCATTTGACGACCAATTTGTTATCAGTTCTTAATAAGGACGCCTTTAACACGGCTTCTGACTTTATGGGCTATAATCCTTTTGTGCAGTTCTTAATGCAGCCTATTCTTGGTTTTGCAGTAATTTTCCATTTTGCGATGGGGTTTGTACTGGAAATTAAGAATAATAAAGCGCGTCCGGTAAAGTACGCAGCAAACAATGCTTCTGTGAATTCTTCATGGATGTCCAGAAATATGATTATTTCCGGTGCTGTTATTTTGGCTTTCCTAGCGCTTCACTTGTATGATTTCTGGCTTCATGAAATTAATTACAAGTATGTGGAAGGAATCGCTCCTGATGCAGAACGTTTCTGGCCGGAACTTCATGAGAAGTTTGCTGACCTTTGGAGAGTGGCTCTATATGTGATCTCTTTTGTATTATTAGGATTGCACTTAGCACACGGATTTCAGTCTTCATTCCAGTCTGTGGGAGCAAGACATCCAAAGTATACACCAGTAATCAAAGCTTTTGGGAAATGGTATTCAATCCTTATTCCTGCAGGGTTTATTTTAGTTGCTGTTTTTCATTTTATAACTCAATAATATCAATATACTAGTATGAGTAAATTAGATTCAAGAATTCCAGCGGGTCCTCTTAAAGACAAGTGGAAAAATCATAAAGACCATATGAACCTTGTTGCACCAAACAACAGAGATAAGATTGATATTATTGTTGTAGGTACAGGTTTGGCAGGAGGTTCTGCTGCTGCTACTTTAGCTGAGCAAGGATACAATGTGAAAGCATTTTGTTATCAGGATTCTCCAAGAAGAGCGCACTCTATTGCGGCTCAGGGGGGAATCAATGCTGCTAAAAATTACCAAGGTGACGGTGACTCTACCTATAGATTGTTCTATGATACAATCAAAGGTGGTGACTATAGAGCAAGAGAAGCTAACGTTTACAGATTAGCTGAAGTTTCTGCAAATATTATTGACCAGTGTGTTTCTCAGGGAGTTCCTTTCGGGAGAGATTACGGTGGCCAGCTAGATAACCGTTCATTTGGTGGGGTTCAGGTAAAAAGAACATTCTATGCAAAAGGACAGACTGGACAACAGTTGTTGTTAGGTGCGTATTCTGCAATGAGCCGTCAGATCGGTAAAGGTAGAATCAAGATGTACAACCGTCATGAAATGCTAGACCTTGTTATTGTTGACGGAAAAGCAAGAGGTATTATTGCAAGAAACCTGGTAACAGGTGAAGTTGAAAGACATTCTGCACACGCTGTAGTAATTGCTTCAGGAGGATACGGAAATGTATATTTCCTTTCTACCAATGCGATGGGATCAAACGTTTCTGCAGCATGGAAGATCCACAAAAAAGGAGCTTATTTTGCCAACCCTTGTTACGTACAGATTCACCCGACTTGTATTCCTGTTCATGGAACACAGCAGTCTAAACTGACTTTGATGTCTGAATCATTAAGAAACTCCGGAAGAATCTGGGTTCCTAAAAAACATGAAGATTCAGTAGCCATCAGAGAAGGTAAACTGAGACCGGAAAATATTAAAGAAGAAGATAGAGATTATTATTTGGAAAGAAGATACCCTGCATTCGGTAACCTTGTGCCTAGAGACGTTGCGTCAAGAGCAGCTAAGGAAAGATGTGATGCTGGTTTCGGAATTGAAAATAATGATACACAGGAAGGTGTTTACCTGGATTTCTCTACAGAAATCATGAAGAAAGGTAAAGAAGCCGCTATCGAAAAACATATTCATAACCCAACTGACCAACAGCTTTATGATTTAGGTAAAAGCTGGGTTGAGGAGAAATACGGTAACCTATTCGTAATGTACGAAAAGATTACTGCTGATGATCCTTACAAAACTCCAATGAAGATTTATCCTGCAGTTCACTATACTATGGGAGGTGTTTGGGTTGATTATAACCTTCAGTCTACTATCCCTGGATGTTTTGTAATTGGTGAAGCTAACTTCTCTGATCACGGTGCAAATAGACTTGGAGCATCTGCTTTGATGCAGGGGCTTGCTGACGGATATTTTGTACTTCCTTATACTATTGCAGATTATCTTTCTGCAGATATCAGAACAGGAGAAATTCCTACCAATTCAGGAGCATTTGATGAAGCTGAAAAGGGGATTAAAGAGAAAATTGATTTCTTCTTAAATAATAAAGGAACTCATTCAGTAGACCATTTCCATAAACAATTAGGACACATTATGTGGAATAAAGTAGGGATGGGAAGAACTCCTGAAGGATTAAGAGAAGCGATCAGAGAAATTGAAGAAGTAAGAAACGACTTCTGGAAAAATGTAAAAGTTCCTGGTGAAGGAGAAGGCATGAACACTGAGCTTGAAAAAGCATTCAGAGTAGCAGACTTCCTTGAATTAGGACAATTAATGGCTATCGATGCACTACACAGAAACGAGTCTTGTGGTGGACATTTCCGTGAGGATCACTCAACTCCAGACGGAGAAGCGGAAAGAGATGACGTAAACTACAAATACGTCGGAGCTTGGGAATATCAGGGAGGAGATATCAACGCGGAAGTGTTGCATAAAGAAGACCTGATATATGACAACATCGAGGTTAAAACTAGAAGTTACAAATAATCTCCAACCTATAAATAAAAAATTATGAGTGCAAAAAAAGGCTTACATCTTACGCTGAAAATTTGGAGACAAAAAAATAGTAAAACTAAAGGTCAGTTTGAGACCTATAAAATATCAGATGTTTCCACAGATTCTTCATTTTTGGAGATGCTGGACATCCTGAACGAAAATTTAATTAACGAAGGAAAAGAGCCGATCGCTTTTGACCATGACTGTCGTGAGGGGATCTGCGGAATGTGTTCTCTTTACATCAATGGTAGAGCACATGGTCCGGATACAGGGATTACTACCTGTCAGCTTCACATGAGAATGTTCAAAGACGGTGAAACCATCGTTATTGAACCATGGAGAAGTGCTGCTTTCCCGGTTATTAAAGACTTAATGGTAGACAGAAGTGCATTTGACAGAGTAATGGCTGCAGGTGGTTTCGTTTCTGTAAATACTTCAGGAAATACGTTGGATGCAAATGCTATTCCGGTTCCTAAAGAAGATGCAGACAGAGCTATGGATGCTGCTGCTTGTATCGGGTGTGGAGCTTGTGTAGCAACATGTAAAAACGGATCTGCCATGTTATTCGTGGGAGCTAAAGTTTCACAGTTTGCTTTACTTCCTCAAGGTAGGGTAGAAGCAAAAAGAAGAGTTCTGAACATGGTGAAAGCTATGGATGAAGAAGGATTCGGAAACTGTTCAAATACCGGAGCATGTGAAATAGAATGTCCTAAAGGTATTTCTCTTGAGAATATCGCAAGAATGAACAGAGAATATATGGCTGCTCTTGTAGATCAAGGATAGAATTGATTCAGATACATAAAAAGTCGTCTTCATTTGAAGGCGACTTTTTTTATGCAGAATATTCCCCCTGTTAAAGTTTGTTAACTTATTAATATGCTTTGGTATTCTTTGTTTAATAAGTCTATATTTGGTGGGTAATAGAATTGCTTTAATAAACAATTCTGGGACATTGCAAAGAGATTAATTATGTCTGAAACAGAAACTTAAATGCCTGTTTTCATAGGGGATAAGAAAATTTCTAAAAAAAATTATTAGTGTTAATTAAGAAGCCTTAAAAAGCGTATTTTTGTGTAATATTTAAAAATTGAAATGAAAAAATATCTTTTATTGTTTATCATCGCGATTTTCGTGATGTCTTGTTCAAAAAAAGTAGAAGTAAAAGGGAAAATTACCGGAGGTGCTCCATTAGAAAGAATTGAATTTGTAGAAGCTTCTGGAGTAGGGACTCTGCCTTTAATTAATATAGGTTTAGATAAAGACGGAAACTTTTCAGGAAGCTTCGAAGCTCCTAAAGATGGAATGTATGTTATTAATTATGCTAACAGACAAAACCTGATCTATCTTGAAGGGGGACAAAATGTAAATATCTCAGGAAATGGAATGACTTTCCCAAATGAATTTGTTATAACCGGAGATGCTAAAAAGAATAATGATTTTCTTCAGGCTACCCAAAAATTTTTGGGTGAGTATGGAAGTAAGCTAAATCTAAACCAGCTGATGGCTGGTGATGAAGCAGCATTCTTAAAGGGCATTCATAAAATAGAAGCTGATATCAACAAAAATGTAGATGATCTGGCTGCGAAAAATAATCCTAGTAAAGGACTTATCACCTGGAAGAAAAATGATATTAAAGTAACGATCCTTAATTTATTGGCTAATTACGAAATGTCACATGGTCCAATGGCTGGTAATCTGGCTTATAAATCTTCTAAAGCTTTTAAAGATTATGAAGTGAAGTTGGAAGATGATAAAGAAGCAATGGTAAAAACAATACCGCTTTACAGACAGTATTTACTTGTAAAAATGACGCCTGATTTCCAAAAGTATGCAGAAGCAAACAGTAAAGGAAAGACTGATATTACCACTTCAGAATTGTTTGCACAATATCTGAAGACTAAAAAGGATATCTCTCAAACTGCAAAAGACTATCTTTTAGCTTTTGTAATGGCTCAGACTGATATTCATCCAACGACTCCTGCCAACAGAATTGATAAAATCAAGAAAATTATTGATTCAGATATTAAAGATGCTACTATTAAAAGTGACCTTCTTAAAATGCAGATGGCTATTACAGGGCTTAAAATTGGAGATGTAGCTCCGGAAGCTCCTTTGGTGAAACAGGACGGAAAGGCTTATAATCTTTCTGAAAATAAAGGAAAACCTTATATGCTATTCTTTTATGCATCTTGGAACCCTTATATCAGCGAAGCTACAGTACCTGTATTGAAAGAAGTTGTTAACTTTTATAAATCTAAAATGAACTTTGTGTTTGTCAATGTAGATGATACAAAAGATCAGTTTGTAAAAACCAGCAACTCTCTATTGAAAGGTATTCAGGGAGTAAATGTTTACGGAGAAAAAGGAATGGAGTCTGAGATCGCTAAAAAATATGGTGTATACGGATTTAAATTACCTTGTTTTGTAATCATAGACAAAGATGGTAAAATTGCCAGCAGATCATTTGTGAACCTGGGAGAACAGGAATTGGTAACTATTTTGGATAAATTGACTGGTCTTGCAGCACCAAGAGTAGATCAAGCTCCACAACAAATGCCACAAGGATTACAAGTGGATCCGTCTGCACAGCAACAGGCTCCACAACCGGCAAATCCACAACCAGCTCAAACGAAATAATAAACTTTAACATAGATGGAAACCTTATCTTCGGATAAGGTTTTTTTTTATTGTATTTTTGCAGAATTAAACCGAAAGTTTTCTTTCGGCTGTATTAGAAAAAATAGAAATAGAGATGTAGGAATGAAACCTTCCGGTTTCGTCCTGCCATTAAAAGAAATTGAGTTTACGGATGAAAAAGAAGAAGAAAGATATAATTCTTGAAAATATTAAGTTATTCGGAGCAGGGGCAAAGGGTGTCGCGATTGGAAAAACAGAAGAAGGAAAAACAGTACTGATCTCAGGAGCGGTTCCGGGAGATGTAGTGAATGCAAGAGTGAAAAAATCCAAATCCAAATATTATGAGGCAGAAACTGTAGAAGTTGTGGAGCCTTCAGCATTTAGGGTAGAGCCTAAATGTATTCATTTTGGAACGTGCGGTGGATGCAAGTGGCAAAATATGAGCTACGAGAAACAGCTTGACTTTAAGCAGGAAGAAGTATACAATAATATTAAGAGAATCGGAGGGATTGACGAGTTTGAAACGGTTCCGATCTTAGGAGCTGAAGAGCAGTATTTCTACAGAAACAAAATGGAGTTCTCTTTCTCTAACGCAAGATGGCTTACACAGTATGAAATAAGCTCTGAAGAAAATTTTGGTAGTAAGGATGCCCTGGGCTTCCATATCCCGGGAATGTGGAGTAAGATTCTCGATCTTAAAGAATGTTTTCTTCAGGAAGATCCTTCCAATGCAATACGACTTGCCGTAAAACAATATGGTGTCAACAACGGATTGGATTTCTTTGATGTGAGAAATCAGGAAGGTTTCTTAAGAACTTTAATGATGAGACAAAACTCTAAAGGGGAATGGATGGTACTATTCCAGCTTTATAGAGAAGAAAAAGAAAACAGAGAAAAACTTTTCGAATTTTTACTGGAGAAGTTTCCACAGATCAAAACGTTGGTATACGCTATTAATCCAAAACAGAATGATTCAATCTATGATTTAAATATCAATGTGTATTTTGGAGAAGGATATCTGATGGAAGAAATGGATGGACTGAAGTTTAAAATAGGACCAAAATCATTTTTTCAAACCAATTATAAACAGGCTTTAGAATTATATAGAAAAACATTAGAATTTGCAGACCTGAAAGGGGATGAAGTGGTTTATGACCTTTATACAGGGACAGGAACTATAGCACAATATGTAGCAAGAAATGCAAAACAGGTAATAGGAATAGAATCTGTGCAGGAAGCTATAGACGCGGCAATAGAACACGCTGAATTAAATGGTCTTACCAATTGTACTTTCTATTGTGGAGATATGAAAAATGTTTTTAATGATGAATTCATGGAAAATCATCCTAAGGCGGATGTTTTAATCACGGATCCACCAAGGGACGGAATGCACCAGAAAGTAGTAGAGCAAATCTTAAAGCTTGCCCCGGAAAAAGTAGTCTATGTAAGCTGTAACTCAGCAACACAGGCGAGAGATCTGGCACTGATGAAAGATCATTATACTTTGGTGAAAATATTACCGGTAGATATGTTCCCACAAACCCATCACGTGGAAAACATTGCTTTATTGGTTAAAAAATAAATTTATTTAAATTTGAATTTCAAATCTTAGTATGAGATACTTTAAATTTTTCATAATAACCTGCCTTTTGGGAATGCTTTTTTCCTGTGGTGGAGACGATGATATCTGCGAAAGTGGAGAAGGAACCCCGAGAATGAAAGTGGCATTTAGATCAGTGGAATCGGGAAAAGACAGAACATTGGATTCGCTATATGTAGCCGTTGATTACGGTTCCGGAAAAGTTCAGTTAGGAGGAGTAGCGAAAGCTGATTCCAAACTTATTCCTTTAAGAGTAGATGACTCTCCATATACTGATGTGTATTTTAGATTAACTAATAAGGGAGCTGAAGCCAAAGTGAGAGTAAAGTACACGACAAAGTCTACCTATGTATCTCCTGGATGTGGTATGAAAAAAGCATATGAGAATTTAACCTCAGAATTAATAACTCCCAATCCTGTTCAAAACCTGGAAGCCGGACAAAATCAAATAGAGAATGAAGACAAGACTAATCTTTACCTTCTTTTTTAGTATACTAGGAATACTGAGCTGGGCACAGGATAAGAAAGAGACCAAAAAAGAACAATTAAAATATGAACCTAATTTTATGGTTGGTTTTGATGTTCTGAATACAGGGGCCGCTTTCTTTTCAGACAGGAAATTGTATCAGGGATTTATTTCTTCAAAAATAAGAGGAAATGTTCATGCTGTTGCTGAAGCTGGATTTGAGAAAAATATATATCAGAAAAATGGGTATGATGCCAAAGTAAATGGACCCTTTGTTAAATTGGGTGCATTTTATATGTTGGCAAAAGATGCTGAAAATGAATTCAATGGTTTCTATGCAGGTGGAAAATTGGGTGGATCATTTTATAAACAGGAATATATGGCCATACCGGTACGTGGGTTTGGGGGAAGCAGCTCTTCGGTAGCATTTCCTTCTTCATCACAATCCTCTTTTTGGCTGGAAGGAACATTGGGAGGCAGGGTACAGCTCTTTGAGTCCAATTTCTATATCGATGTCAATCTGCAGCCCCGTTATTTGGTATATACTACAAAACAGGACGATATATCCCCCATGATTATTCCAGGATTTGGAAGAAGCTCTTCCAAATTTAATATGGGATTTGAATGGAATATAGCATATAAATTTTAAAAGGAGCGTTGAGCTCCTTTTTTTGTGATTACTTTTTATAGGGAAGTAAACTGGTCCTCATTCCGGCTTACTATTATAATATGAGCAATTGTGATATTAGAATAGTATATCCGGTAAAAGTGCCATGTTTATTACGAAAGTTTTTGTTTTTTATCTATATTGAAAAAGTAAATTTTTGAATTATTTTTTTATTATTATAATGTATTTTACTTTTGATTAGAATATTTGTTTTAAATAATGATTAAAATTTAATATTTAGTAGTATAAAATAATTATATTTGGAAAAAAATATAATTAACTTTTTATGAAAAGACTACTTACTACTTTGATGTGTGCTTTAGTAGGGGGGACAGCGTTCGGACAGTGGACGCCCGCTACTATTAAGGTAGACAGCAAAAAAAGAGCAGTGGACATGAAGGCCACTAACGTAGGATCTAATTTCAAATTGGACTTGAATCAGCTGAGAGCTCAATTGAAAGGAGCTCAAGAAATGGGAGCTAATGCTAGACCTGTTGTTATTTCCATCCCGACCTTAAGTGGTAAAATCGAGAGATTTAATGTGTACAGTTTTCCTGTGGTTGTAAAAGAACTTGCAGATAAGTATGAGCTTGGTTCATACATAGGAACTTCTGTTGAGGACCCTTCTCAGCAAATTAGATTCTCTGTAGCTCCAAATGATTTCCAGTCTATGTTATTTAAAGATGGAAATTATGAGTTCGTTGAACCTGTTGACAAAGCAAATGGAATATATTCTCTACAGCTTAAAAAGAACAAGACAGGAGAAAAACCTTTCGTATGTAGCACAATGGAAGAGCCAGGTGCTGTAAAAGACCTTGAGAATTTATATAACAGCGGAAAATCATTTGCCCATAATTCCGGAACTTTTAACAAGAATTCTGATAGAAAGTACCGTACAATGAGAGTGGCAATCTCAACTACTGCTGAGTATACCGCTTATTTTGGAGGTGTTCCGGGTGCATTAGCACAGGTGAATGCTACACTTACCCGTGTGAATGGTGTTTTTGAAAAAGATTTTGCATTGCATTTAAATCTACAGTCTTATCCAAGTTTGATTTTTACGAATGCTGCAACAGACCCATATTCTCCTGCTGCGCAAATGAATAACTGGAATGTTCAGCTACAGCAAACGCTTACCAGTGTAGTAGGAAATGAAAACTATGATATCGGACATTTATTTGGAGCTACCGGTGGTGGTGGAAATGCCGGATGTATCGGATGTGTATGTATAGATCCTGCTACTCCAACTTCTAAAGCAAAAGGATCTGGATTTACATCTCCTGCGGATGGGATTCCAATGGGTAATAATTTTGATATAGATTATGTAGCTCACGAAATGGGACACCAGTTGGGTGGTAATCATACATTCTCCCATGGGATCGAAGGATCTGGGGTAAATGTTGAACCGGGATCAGGATCTACTATTATGGGATATGCAGGGATTACAGGAGCAACTACAGATGTGCAGGCGCATTCCGATCCTTATTTCCATAGAGCAAGTATTGGTCAGATTCAAACCAACCTAATCAGTAAAACATGTGATGTTGAAACCAGTGTTGCAAACAATGCACCTGTAATCGCAGCACTTTCTCCTTATACAATTCCTAAGAAAACCGCATTTGTACTTACAGCTAACGTTACAGATGCTGACGGGGATCCAATGACGTATACATGGGAAGAAATGGACAGTGGAATGACTGCCAGCCAGACTATTGATAAAAATAATTTAGGTCAAACAACTTATGGGGCATCATTCAGATCGGTATCTCCTTCTAATACCCCAACAAGATACTTCCCTAAATTTTCTTCTGTACTTGCAGGAGCTTTAGATAATTCATTAAATACCTGGGAATCTACTTCACAGGTAGCCAGAACTTCTAAATTTGCCATTACAGCAAGAGATAATAATGCTGATGTAACACAGCAGCAAACTAACTCTGCACAACAGACTATTACAGTTGGAAATGACGGGCCATTCCAGATTACTCAGAATTTCCTTTTTGCTAATGCTCCTTCGGACTTAACTTGGGATGTGGCCAATACATCATCGGCTCCTTATAATGTTGCTAATGTTAAAATTGACTATTCAACAGATAACGGAGTAAACTGGACAGTTCTTTCTGCTTCTACTCCTAATGACGGTACGGAATCCTTTACAATACCTTCGTCTTTAAACGGACAAACTATTGTGGTAAGGGTTTCTTCTATTGGAAACGTTTTCTATACTCTTAAGAAAATTCCTGTAACTAACCAGGTAGCATGTGGTTCTGCTCCTATTGGTTTAGTAGCTCAAAATATTACACTGAATGGTGCTTCTGTTTCTTGGAGCCCGGTTGCTGGAGCTGCTTCTTACGCTGTGAGATATAGATTAGCATCTGCTACTCCATGGACTCAGCTTCCGGATAGCAATACGAACTCTGCAACATTATCAGGATTGTCAGACTGTACTGCATATCAGGTTCAGGTAGCTGCTATCTGTGGTGGGGTAACAGGTCCTTATTCTGCAACAACTGCCTTCTCTTCTGCATGTGTTACTTACTGTACATCAGCAAGTAGTAGTGGTCAGTATAATTATATCTCCAATGTTACATTGGGAACTGTAAACAATACAACTGGAGGTACAACATATTCTAACTTTACAAACAATACAGCATTACAGCCTGTTTTGTTAGTAAACAGCTCCAATACAATTAATGTTTCTCTTACTACCAATAATGCAGGTGCATTAGTGAATGGAATGGCTGCATGGATTGATTATAATAAAAATGGACTATTTGAAGCCTCTGAAAGAGTTCTTGATATGCCAATAACTTCTTTGATACTTGGAACTACTCCTAATACAGCAACATTTACAGTGCCGTCAACTGCGGTAACTAATACTCCGGTAAGAATGAGAATTGTTACCGTATTAATAAATCCAGATTATATTGGTGAGAGTCTTCCTGATGATTTTGCATGTGGAGATTTCCCTAATGGAGAAGTTGAAGACTATAATGTAATTATTGCAACCAATCTTGGAACTTCTGAGACAGGTGTTAAAAACAATGGAATTCAGATCTATCCAAATCCTGTAAATGATGTTTTAAATGTAACTAAAGTTTCTGATAAAGCAGCTTACAAAATTTACAGTGCAGCGGGTCAGCTGATAGACAGTGGAAATATCAACAGTGGAAAAATTAATGTTTCAGCATTAATTAAAGGTGGATACGTAATTACAATTGAAGATAAAGGTCAGGATCAGTTTAGATCTAAGTTTATCAAAAAGTAATGTAAATCTTTATAACATTAAATCCCCAAGTTTCTTGGGGATTTTTTTATTCTAAACCATATTGGGCATTATTGTGAAATTTTTTCAAAAAAATATTTTAATAGATGTGTAATAGTGAAAAAATTATTAGATTTGTGTAATTATTAAAATATTAACATATGGAATGAAAATTACTTTTTTAATACAGTTTATCTGTAAAATGAGATGTTTCAAAAAATATGTTTGAACATCTCAACTAGGAAAACCTTATAATTCTTGACTATTCTTATCACTATTAAATTTTAAAAAATATGAGTGTACTTTTACTCTGTAAAATGAGCAGTCCCAGAAGGACTCTCATAACATTACTTTGTATGGTCTTCGGTCTATTCCTGCAAGCACAAACAATCACGATTGGTACAGGAACATCAACTCAAAGATATCCTTTGAGTTGTTATTATGGATTCGAAAGATCATCTTCACTTTATACAGCTGCAGAAATAAATACAGCTGCGGGAGGAACCGTCCTGTCCTTAGGATGGAATGTGACTGCAGCCTCTACTGCCACCATGCCGGTAAAGATTTATTTGAAATCTGTACCCGCTGCAACAACAACTCTTACTTCACAAAACTGGGTTGATGCCACTGCAGGGGCTACTTTAGTCTATGATGCGAGTTTAACTAATTTACCAACAGGATGGAATACCATTACGTTACAAAACCCTTTTTATTATAATGGGTCAGATAACCTGTTAGTGTTAGTTGAAACAAACTATGGTGGATACGGAACAGGATCTTCATCAGGAAGTGCAGTTACCTATAGTACTGCTACATCGAAACATATGTATATTCAGGGAGATTCCACTGCTCCTACAGGAACAGGAACAGTGACTTCCAGCAGACCAAATATTCAGATTACTTTTGGTCCGCCACCTTCATGTATCCCTCCTGGTGCCCTAAGTTTAGGAACGATCACTGCTACAAGTGCTGTAGTAAACTGGTCGGCATCCACCCCTGCACCGGCAGGAGGATATGAAGTATACTACAGTACGACCAATACTGCACCAACAGCAGGAACTCCTCCTTCACAAACTGTGACAGCACCAACAGCAACACTTTCTCCACTGGTACCGAATACCAATTATTATGTTTGGGTACGGGCAAAATGTAGTGGAACCAATCAAAGCTGGTGGGTGGGACCAATCGCTTTAGCTACACCACCTACTTGTCCTCCAATGCCTACTACAGGATCATTATCTATGGGAATGGTTACACCTACCAGTGCAGTACTGAACTGGACAGCTTATGGGTATACCCCTGCAGGTGGATATGATGTATATTACAGTACCAATAATACAGCTCCTACTGGTGCAACTCCTCCTTCACAAACGGTGACAGGATTAACAGCAACGCTTTCTCCACTGGTGGCTAATACAACCTATTATGCCTGGGTGAGAGCAAGATGTTCTGCGACTGATCAAAGCTCATGGAGCGGACCAATTTCCTTCTATACAGGGTATTGTGTACCTACAGGAGGTACGGGATCAACTTCATATTACCTGAATAATATTACAAGTACCGGAGGTATTTCTAACTTAAATTATACTGCTGCTGCTTACCAGGCATATGTTAACAGTACAGCCAGTGTATTTTCAGCAATACCTACCAATACAATAACATTGAATTTGGCTTCTGCCGGAAATAATACATATCATTATTATGTTTGGATTGACTGGAATAACGATATGAGTTTTACCGGTACTGGTGAACTTATTTTTGCTTCCACAGCGTATAATGCCACTGAATCTGTATCTATTCCTATACCGGCAACTCAGGCTCCCGGAAACTATAGAGTAAGAGTTGGTACAACATATTCCGGTACAATGGTTCCATGTGGACCGGTATCTAGTGGTAACTATGTAGATTTCAATTTAAACGTAATTGCTTTACAGCCATGTAATACATTGCCTCCAAGTAATATTACCGTTTCAAATATCACGGCAAGTACTGCTCTTGTAAGCTGGGTTCCTTCTACAGGAGCAACATACAAATTGCAGTATAGAAGAACTGGAACTTTACCATGGACTGTGGTTGATTTAACTGCTCCATTATCAAATAGCTATACTATTCCTAACCTGATTGATGCTACTCAGTATGAATTTCAGATAGCGACCATATGTGGTGGAACTCAGGGAGCATTCTCTCCTTTAGCGAACTTTACCACCCTTGCCCTTACTTATTGTGATCCGAGCCCTGTAAATACAACATCGGATGGTTATATCAATAAGGTAGTCGTTACCCCTACGAATGCACCACTTATGGTAAATGATTCAGGGTATGATGTATATAAAGATTACACAACAGATGCTACCAAAACAATTATATTG
The DNA here is from genome assembly GCF_900176315.1 of Chryseobacterium sp. YR221. Taxonomy (NCBI): domain Bacteria; kingdom Pseudomonadati; phylum Bacteroidota; class Flavobacteriia; order Flavobacteriales; family Weeksellaceae; genus Chryseobacterium; species Chryseobacterium sp. YR221. The sequence goes on along the minus strand of NZ_FWXM01000002.1, from coordinate 771,436 downwards.
GTAAGAGGATCAGCAGGAAACAAAATTAGTGTTAATAAATACTGGCCGGGATCTACATCTTCTTACGGTGTAGTGGCATGGATTGATTATAATAGAAACGGATTATTTGAAACCTGGGAAAAAGTATTGGATACTTCAAGCAGTACCACTACTCCGGTAAACAATACCTTTTCATTAGCTGCTTTACCAGCTGGAGCTGTTTATAGTGGAGCTCAGCCTACACGTATGCGTGTTGCTATGAAACAATATGACGTTCCTATTCCATGTGGTGCATTTGATGCGTTTGATTACGGAGAAGTGGAAGACTATCCGGTAAGATTTATTGATCAGCCTGTATGTTCTACTACACCTCCAACGAATGTTACGGTTTCAAACCTTACAGCTACGAGTGCAACTTTCTCATGGGTAGCTGCTACAGGAGCAACTTATAATTTGAGATACAGAAGAACCAATCCGGTGGGTGCCTATACAACGGTAACCGGTATTACAGGAAATACTTATACTATTCCTGGTACAGCTCCTTTAACTGAGCAAACGGACTATGAAGTTCAGGTGGCTACAGTATGTAATGGTAGTACAGGTTCGTACTCAACTGCAGTACCATTTAAAACACCACCTTTATCTTATTGCCAGATGGTAGGTAGTGGAAATAACGATCACATTTCAAATGTAACAGTTACTTCTTCTAACCTTGGGGTACCTGCTATGAGTAATACTTCTGTACAGACGAACTACATCAGCTATACCAGTGCACAAACCTTGATTACTCTTGATATTGAATCTACAGATAATAAAATATCAGTAGCAAAAGGTTGGACAGGTGCTACCAATAATGATGCAGTTTCAGCATGGATTGATTTCAACAGAGACGGACAGTTTACTGATGCAGAAAGAATCCTTAATTCTGCAGCCAGTACAACAACTCCTGTTACAGCTACATTTATTGTTCCTGCAGGATCTTATTCCGGGCCACTGACTACTACAATGAGAGTGGTACTAAAACGTTCAAGTGCTCCGGTAATGTGCCAGAATGCAGTGAATGGTGAAGTGGAAGACTATAGAGTAATGTTGAGACCATGTAGCAGTGCTACTCCGGGAACTCCTACTGTTGTAGCTACTCATAATAGTGCTACTATTACCTGGACGGCAACAGGAGCTAATGTAAGTTATCTTGTAAAATATAGAGTACAGGGAACTACAGCATGGACTGAAGTATATGCTTCTGCAATTTTAGGTAATACGCCACTTGTTATCAATGGTCTGACTCCGGCTACCACTTATGAAGTTCAGGTTGCAGCTGTTTGTGGAACTACTATTGGTACTGCAACACCTATAAAAACATTTACAACGAGATGTGATCCTACACCTCCAAATGTTACGATCAGCACTATTACTCCTACTACAGCACTGGTTACTTGGGCACCGCTTGCAGCAAGTTCTACTTATGTGATGAGATACAGAGTAGTGGGATCTGGTACAGCAGCATGGGTTCAAGTAAACTTGCCGGCTGCTCCTGCCAATACCTATGTGCTTGGTAGTGCAACTCCGCTATTACCTTATACTACATACGAGGTTCAGATTGCCAATAAGTGTGTAGGAGAAAATACCCTGAATCCATATTCAAATCCTAAAGTATTTACGACGGAAAGAATTTGTGAAATTGCTCCTCCTGGATTAACAATTACACAATTATTGCCAACAATGGCAGAAGTTAAGTGGGATCCTTTCCCAGGAGCAACATATGTGTTGAGATATAGAAAAGTAGGTATTCCTAGCTGGACAGAAGTTCCAACACCTGTTAATAATGTAGTATTGTCAGGATTGACAGAACTTACAAAATATGAAATGCAGGTAGTGAATATCTGTAATGGTACACCAGGTAATTATACACCTCTGTATTACTTTACAACACCTACAGTAGTGTATTGTAATATGGGTTCTCAGAATTCTACGGGTGAGCATATTGCTAAGGTTACTGTTAATCCAAACGGAAAGCCTAGTATGGAAAATGCATCTGGTGCCTCTTCTTATACAGATTACACAGGAGTTACTGCTAAGTTTATAGAGTTGATTCAAGGATCAACAGACAATGAAATTATCATTGAGAAAAAATGGACAGGAACTAATCATAACGAAGGAATTGCAGTATGGATCGATTTCAACAGAAATGGTGAATTTGATATCAATGAGAGAGTGTTTACTTCACCTCCGAATACTACCACTCCGGTATCAGGAAAATTCAGTGTTCCGGCAGATGCATTTGTAAGCATGACAGATTACAAATATGTAGTGATGAGAGTAGCTATGCAAAGAGATGGGGTACCTGTAAGCTGTGTTAACTTTGCTAACGGTGAAGTTGAAGATTATACAGTAAGAATTTCCAAAAAGGCAGTTTTAAATCCTATTGATCAAACTGAGATCATGATTTATCCTAACCCTGTAAGTTCAGTATTATATGTGAAGAATATTAGCAAAAGAGCTAAATATAAAATCTATAATGCGGCAGGACAGGTGATCAACGATGGAATTCTGTTGAACAACCAAATCAACGTAAGCAAATTAATCAACGGTGTTTATGTAATAGATATTGAAGATAATGGCAATACGGTTCAAAAGAAATTTATCAAAGAATAATTTATTAAAATTTCTATAGAATAAGCCTCCAGCAATGGAGGCTTATTTTTTTGATATAAATATAAACTTGATATTTGAATAATATATATCTATACGTGGTGATTTATTGAATTTTTTCGTTCAAATGTATATTTTTGTTTATTTTATTAATTAATATCGTGTTTTATTATTGTATTCGTAATTTATATACGTTGTATTATTGTTAATTCATAAAAAAAGGCTTAGGTTTGTGAGATTAATATAAAGTTTTATGAAATTATGAAAAAAACTTTTACTTCTTTCTTGTTCTTTTGTTTACTTGTAATGGTTCAGGCCCAATGGACACCAACAATATACAATGGAAAAGAAACCGGAGACGGATCTAAAACCAGGAGCTATTACTCTTTAGATCTTCCGATGTTAAGATCTCAGCTCTCAAAAGCACAGGAAACAGGAAAAAATGCTAAACCTGTCGTGATTTCTTTGCCAACTTTAAAGGGGAAAATAGAACAGTTTGCTGTATATAGTTTTCCTGTTGTAGTGAAAGAGCTGGCGGATCAATATCAATTAGGTTCCTATGTGGGAATAGGGATAGATGATCCAACAAAATATGTAAGATTCAGTTTAGCTCCTAATGATTTTCAATCCATGATCATTACCAGTGAAGGTTCCGAATTTGTAGAACCGGCCAATGCAGCCAAAACAATTTATAGTGTGCACCCTAAAACTCAGGGCGGTAAAAACGGTTTTGTATGCTCAACTAGGGAAAGAGAAAGCGATCACCAAGAAATAGAAAATCTGTATCACCAGGGTAAATCTTTTACTAATCAGTTTACAGACTTTAGGCGATCTTCTGACCGAAAATATAGAACATTGAGACTAGCTCTTTCTGTATGCGGAGAATATACTCAGTTTCATGGCGGTACTGTTGCTGGAGCATTAGCAGCAATGAATGCAACCCTGACCCGTATAAATGGAGTTTATGAGAAGGATTTTGCATTACATTTGAATTTGCAGAATTATTCCGGACTTATTTATACCAATGCAAATACGGATCCTTATTCTTCTACGCAAGGGGGAACAGTTAATGGTATACAAGGGTGGAACGCACAGGTGCAGACAGTAATTACAGCTGCTGTAGGAAACGGTAATTATGATGTTGGACACTTGTTTTCTCCACCTGGTGCAGGGGGGAATGCCGGTTGCGTTGGCTGTATTTGTAGAGATAATACTGTACCTGGAGCACTGGACAAAGGTTCCGGATGGACCTCTCCGGGAAGTGGACCTCCGGTAGGAGATAATTTTGATATAGATTTTGTAGCTCATGAGATAGGACATCAATTGGGTGGAGTTCATAGTTTTTCTTTCGAACCTAGCCAATTAGGTTCACCTACAAGTGTTGAGCCTGCGTCAGGATCTTCTATTATGGGATATGCAGGGGTTGTGAATTCAGGGAGCCCTGTTAATAATGTTCAAGCTCACTCTGATCCCTATTTTAATACCATAAATATTAAAGATATTCAGACCAATCTGGTAAACAAGACATGTGATGTAGAAACAACGGTTAGTAATACACCACCGGTAATTGCCGCCCTATCTACCTATAATATCCCAAAAGGAACAGCTTTTGTTTTAACAGCATCCGCTACTGATGCTGAAAATGATCCAATGACCTATAATTGGGAAGAAATAGATGTAGCCAATGAAGTTATTGATGCCAATAATTTAGGAAACACTTTATCGGGACCATCTTTTAGATCTGTAATGCATACGGCAAGCCCTACCCGTTATTTTCCTAGACTATCTTCAGTATTAGCCGGAGTTTTAAATAATACTAATAATCTGTGGGAAGCAGTCTCTACAGTAGCAAGAACGACAAGATTTACTGTTACGGTAAGGGATAATCACCCACTTGCCAACCAGCAACAGACCCAATCTGCAGTCCAAACTATTATTGTAGGAAATAACGGACCTTTTAAAGTTAATCCGACAATCGTTTATAATAATGGTCCTACCAATGTAACCTGGGATGTGGTGAATACCAATGCTGCTCCTTATAATGCCGCTAACGTTAAAATAGATTTTACAACAGATAACGGACTAACCTGGAATGTGGCGGCGGCTTCCACTCCTAATGACGGAACCGAATCTCTTGATTTTAGCTCTTTCCCACTTATCGTTGGTGGAACAGCAAAGATTAGAGTAAGTGCAATTAATAATGTATTTTATGCTGTCGGTAATGCTTCTATTGAAACGTTGCCTATCTGTAGTACCACCAATCCACCGGGTGGAGTTGTGGTATCAGCTATTACACAAACATCTGCAACCATTACCTGGAATGCATCATTTAATGCTACTTATGTAGTGCGGTACAGAGTAGTAGGAGCAGCAAACTGGACAACATATACCCCGACCCCCATTACAAATACGGTAAGCCTTACCGGTTTAACAGCCGGAACACATTATGAGGTTCAGATAGCCAACATATGTTCAGGAGTAACAGGACCTTTTTCTGCAGTTACAGTTTTTATGACCCCCTACTGTACTGCTACTTCCAGTAATACTGATAATGGATATATTTCAAATGTAACGGTTTCGGGAACCAACGCTTATACCATGAGTAATGATTCCGGAGCAAATAATTATACGGATTACTCGACAATTGCAACAAAATTAATAACACTGGTGAGGGGAACAGCCAACAATACTGTTTCTGTTTCTAAATCATGGCCGGCTGCCATGAGTAATAAGGCGGTAAGTGTTTGGATAGATTTTGATAAGAATGGGACATTTGATACTGCTGAAAGAATTTTAAATAATTCTAATAACCAGACTACTCCGGTAACAACCATATTTCAGGTACCTGCCACAGCCTATGCCGGAACACTTACCACCCGTATGCGTGTAGTGCTTAGAGATATGAATAATCCTGCAGCCTGCGCCTCATTTGCAAATGGGGAAGTAGAGGATTATGCAGTAAAGATTATTGATATACCAGCATGTACCAGTGCTGCTCCTTCTAATATTACCATTACAAACCTTACCCCTACATCGGCTAATATATCATGGATGGCAACGACGGGAGCAACTTATATACTGAGATATAGAAAAGTGGGTACAGCTGCATGGACAACCATAAACCCTGTACCGGCTCCTGTAAATAATTATACCATTCAAGGTCTAACAGAGCAAACTCAATATGAAGTCCAGGTAGCCACCAAATGTAATGGAAGTCAGGGAAATTATTCTGCCTCACAGCAATTTACGACTCCAGCAGTCTCCTATTGCCCGATGACAGGTACAGGAACTAATAATCATATTTCAAATGTAACGGTTACCTCGATCAATCCAGGATTACCGGTTATGAATAATAATTCTGTACAAACCAACTATACCAGTTATACAACTCCTAATACCTTGATTACACTGGAAATTGGATCTGTAAATAATAAAATTTCTGTAGCAAAAGGGTGGACAGCAGCAACAGGAAGTGCAGCGGTTACAGCATGGATTGACTTTAACAGAAACGGACAGTTTGAAAATACTGAAAGAATTCTAATTTCTTCAGCAAGTACCACTACACCAGTTTCTGCGATGTTTGATGTACCCTCAGGTGCCTATTCAGGGCCACTGAGAACTACCATGAGAGTTGTTCTCAGTGGAACGACTCCTGTAATGTGCCAAAATGCAATAAACGGAGAAGTAGAAGACTATGCCGTACAGCTAAAACCATGCAGCACCAGTACACCAACCGGACTTACATTCAATACCATAACCCATAACTCTGCAATTGTTAACTGGACTGCGGCGACCAATAACCTTACCTATCTTTTACAATATAGAGTACAGGGAACAGCTACCTGGACGGATGTGTATGTTACTGCTATTCCACACACGTTAAACAACCTTGTGCCTTCTACTACTTATGAAGTACAGGTTGCTGCTAATTGTGGGAGTACAATTGGTACATTTACACCCATGGGTACATTTTCTACCCGATGTGATCCTACACCTCCTAATATTACAATCAGCAATATTACGGCAAGCTCTGCGCTGATTACCTGGAACCCTGCAGTAGTGGGAGTATCCTATATGATGAGATGGAGAAAAGTTGGAACTACAGGTTGGCCAAATCCGGATATTACCTTGCCTGCAGCTCCTGCCAGTACCTATACACTTGGTAATTTAGCACCATATACCAATTATGAAGTACAGATTGCCAACAGATGTGCAGGGGAAACCACATGGAATCCGTATTCAAATCCAGCTGTATTTACAACAGAAAGAATATGTGAACTGCCTCCTCCGGGGCTTACCATAACACAGATATTCCCAACATCCGCATACATCAGATGGGATTCTTTTCCCGGAGCAACCTATGTGCTGAGATATAGAAAAGTAGGAATCCCAAGTTGGAGTACTATTCAGGTGCCGACGAATACTTATACACTAACAGGGCTTTTGGAGCTCACGAAATATGAAATGCAGGTTGCTAATGTTTGTAACGGAACTCCGGCTACTTTTACTCCTCTGTATTATTTTACCACTCCTACAGTAGTCTATTGTAAGATGGCGTCGGGAAGTTCGGCAGGAGAGCATATTGCTAAAGTTACCGTGAAGCCTAATGGGAAACCTGTCATGGAAAATGCATCAGGAGCTTCAACGTATACAGATTATTCCGGAGTCTCCGGTACGTTTATAGAACTTATTCAGGGGTCCGCAGACAATGAAATCAGTATTGAAAAAGCATGGACCGGTCAAAACTATAATGAAGGAATCGCAGTATGGATTGACTTCAACAGAAACGGTGAATTTGACATCAATGAACGTGTGTTTAGTTCACCACCAAATACCACGACACCTGTTTCCGGAAGATTCAGTGTACCTGCAGATGCATTTGTAAGCATGACAGACTATAAATATGTATTGATGAGGGTAGCTATGCAGAGGGATGGAGTTCCGGCAAACTGTATCAATTTTGGCAATGGGGAAGTGGAGGATTATTCGGTAAGGATTTCCAGAAAAATAATTCCAAATCCTCTAAACCAGACTGATATTTTGATTTATCCTAATCCTGTAAGTTCCATATTATATGTGAAAAATATCAGCAAGAGAGCTAAATATAAAATTTATAATGCAGTAGGGCAGGTAGTAGCTGAGGGTATCCTGTTGAATAATCAGATGAATGTAAGTAAACTCATCCATGGAGTGTATGTTATAGATATTGATAACAACGGAACAACCGTGCAGAAGAAGTTTATCAAAGAATAGTTTTTAGATTTTTTAATAAAAGAACTCGTTAGAATTTTCTAACGAGTTCTTTTTTATTCTATACTAAAGACGATTTTTTCCGTCTGTTCTTTTAAATCTTCAAGATTGGTATTGTTATAGATTACACAATCTGCTATTTTGATTTTATCTTTTTCAGGCATTTGCTTTTCCATAATTGTTTCTACCTCACGGTAGGTTTTATGGTCTCTGTCCATGACCCTCTTAATTCTGATATTATCTTCTGCAGTGACCAGAAGGGATTTATAACACTGTCTGTTTAATTTTAACTCAAACAACAATGCCGTTTCTTTAAAAACTAAATATTTGGTCTGTTTTCGTATCCAATTCTCAAAATCAATACGTACAGCAGGATGAATAATTTCATTTAATTTTTGAAGCAGATCTTTATTATTAAAAACCTTATCTGCTACAAATTTCCTGTCATATAAACCCTCTTTATCATATGACTGATCCCCGAGGAGTTCTTTGATCCGGATCTGTAAATCCTTATCGTCATTGACAATTGTTTTAGCCCGGTCATCAGAATAGTAAACCGGAAAGCCCAATTCCTCAATAAAACGGGCAACTGTTGTCTTTCCCGAGCCTATGCCTCCCGTTAATCCAATGATCTTGGGTGATGGTTCCGGTTCGGTCTGTTGTGTCTCTGAATGTAATTCTTCCATAATTAAAAATTAATATCCAAAAACATCATTAAAGGTGAATGTTTCATCAAGTCTTACTCCTTTTTCCGTCATCTTAAGGCTTGCCAGCTCATTATGGGCATCGTGTTCAAAAAACAATAGATATTCGTTATCTACACATTGTTTCAGGAATTTTCCTTTTTCTTCTAAAGTTAAAAGAGGTCTTGTATCATATCCCATTACATAGACCTGATTCACATGTCCGGCAGTAGGAATAAGATCCGCTGCAAAAACAACTGTTTTTTCCTGATATTGGATCACCGGAAGCATTTGCTTTTCCGTATGTCCATCCACAAAGATGACATCCATTTTTAAGTCCGGAGCAAAACCGTAATTTCCGGTAGTAGGAAGGGGAAGAAAATTCAATTGCCCACTTTCCTGTATCGGAATAATATTTTCCTTCAGGAAACTTGCCTTTTCTCTTGCATTAGGCTCTGTTGCCCATTTCCAGTGATTTTCATTAGTCCAGAATTGCGCATTTTTAAAAGCAGGTCTGTATCCCGTTCTGTCATCATTCCATTCTATGGCTCCACCACAGTGGTCAAAATGAAGATGAGTAAGGAATACATCTGTGATATCTTCCTTTACAAAACCATATTTTTTTAAGTTTTTATCCAGGTTATCATCTCCCCAAAGAGAATAATGCCCAAAGAATTTATCATCCTGCTTATTACCCAGACCACAGTCTACCAGGATTAATTTTTTACCGTCTTCAATAAGAAGAGAACGGGTTCCGAGTTCAATTAGATTTTTTTCGTCTGCTGGGTTTGTTTTTTCCCACAGACTCTTTGGGACGACTCCAAACATGGCACCGCCATCCAGTTTAAATTTTCCACATTGTATTGGATATAACTTCATATATATTTTGATTATTTTTTTATTAATTTCATTTTCCCAGCAATTTTTCTGGCATTATCATCTGATGTTTCAAGTTGAGAAATAATATTGTTAAAATCACTTTCTTTTCTGTTTTGAGAAAGCTTTTGTTTAATGAATATCTCTGTAGGGATGATCTTAATACCAAAAGCTCCTTTCATTTCTTTTTCTACAAACTCTTTTCCCATATCTTTCACCATCATCGGGCATTGCTGAAATTTTTCATATTTGGATGTTAATTTATCTAAATGAGCATAAAGTTCATCATGATCCATCAATTCTACTTTTCCGCGGATCTGTACCGCTTCATAATTCCATGTAGAAACATTGACGTGATCATACCAGCTGCTTGATATATAAGCATGCGCACCCAAGAAATCACACAACACTTCATCCCCGTTTTTCAAGATTTTTGCCTGAGGATTAGCTCGGGAAATATGAGTTTCAATATAAGAATTTTCCGGATTATCCTCATTAAGCATCATCATAGAATGAGTAGCGCGAATTTTATCAACAGAAGAAATTAATAAAGCAAAAGAATTTTCACTGATAATTGCTTTCATTACATTGAAATCTTCACTTCTGTATAATTTAGGTATAAACATAAATCCGTAATACTTTTTCTGTTATTAAATCTAAAAAAGCTCTCCCGGGCCTTTGGGTCTTGATATATTCAAATGGATATAAGCCTTTTCTGTAACTTCCCTTCCTCTTGGGGTTCTGATAATAAAGCCTTCCTGAATTAAAAAAGGTTCGTATACTTCTTCCAATGTTTCCGGGTTTTCTCCAATCGATGTTGCCAGAGCGGAAATCCCAACAGGCTTTCCTCTGAAGTTTTCTATCATGACACGCATGATCTTATTATCCATTTCATCCAGGCCAAACTCATCTACATTGAGAGAGTTGAGTGCATATTTTGTAATATTAATTTCAACTTCCCCATTACCTTTGATCTCTGCAAAATCACGAACCCTTCTTAGGAGTGCATTCGCAATTCTGGGAGTTCCACGGCTTCTTCTGGCGACCTCTATAGCGGCATCTTCATAGATTTTTACCCCTAAAACCCTGGCACTTCTCTGGATAATCATAGATAAAAGCTCAATAGAATAATATTCCAGTCTGCTTTGAATTCCAAATCTTGCCAGCATCGGCTTGGTAAGCATACCACTTCTGGTTGTTGCTCCCACTAGTGTAAAAGGGTTCAGTCCAATTTGAACACTTCTTGCATTAGGCCCTGTTTCCAGCATAATGTCAATTTTGTAATCTTCCATTGCTGAATACAGATATTCCTCCACAACAGGAGAAAGACGATGGATCTCGTCAATGAAAAGAACATCATTTTCTTCCAGATTAGTCAGTAAGCCTGCCAAACTGCCGGGCTTATCCAAAACGGGACCTGAGGTAATCTTACAGTTTACCCCGAGTTCATTAGCAATAATATTGGCCAATGTTGTTTTTCCCAGACCCGGAGGGCCATGTAAAAGGACATGATCAAGTGCTCCGCCCCGTCTTTTGGCTGCGGAAACAAAAACTTCAAGATTTTCCAGCGTTTTCCTCTGTCCTGCAAAATCTTTAAAGCTCTGGGGACGCATCTGTTCTTCCTGCATCAGCTCCTCGCGTGAGTAGTTTTCCTTATCTGGATGTAAAAAATCTGGCATTAATTCATTTCATTTACTTCAAAGATAGGAATTTTAGACTAAGGTTGAAGCTTAGATTAATAAAACGTTGAATTGAGAATAAGGTTTATGCTAAGATTAAGAGCAGGATGTAGAATGAGTAGAGCTAAGGCCCATAAATTGAGATTTTTTAAGTATTTTTGAGAGAGAAAAATATTGATAATTGATAGCATATTTTTCAGAAAATGATTGTTTAGAGAGATAAAAGTTGATGACTCCCACTAATTACAAATTCAATTTGAAGAGAGGAGATCAGCCTTAGTTTAAATCTTAGCCTTAATCTAAAAAAAATGAAATTAATAGGACCATTTAAGCAGATAGTAACACTTGCTAACTTACCATTAAGAGGAAAACTTTCCGATGAACAGCTGGAAATTATTGCTGATGGAGGAATTCTGGTAGATAACAATAGCATTCAGAAAGTAGGGAATTTTGAAGATCTTAAGATCGGAAATCCTGATATAGAAATTGAGAAGATAGAAGGAGAACAGGTTGTTCTTCCTGCATTGGTAGATTCTCATACCCATATTTGTTTCGGGGGAAACCGTGCCAATGATTTTGCAATGCGTAATGCCGGAAAAACATATCTGGAAATTGCTGAAAGTGGTGGCGGAATCTGGAGCTCTGTACAACATACAAGAAATGCTTCAGAAGAAGAATTGCTCACTACCTTACTGGAAAGGATTAATTTTCTGATTGATCTCGGAATTACTACCATTGAGGTAAAGAGCGGGTATGGACTAGATGTGGAAAATGAGCTGAAAATGCTTCGTATCATTAAAAGAGCCCAGGAATCTACCCCGGCTACTTTAGTTCCCACCTGTCTTTCTGCGCATTTGAAACCAAGAGATTTTGAAGGCAGCAATCCCGAATATCTGGAATATATTCTCACTGAAATTTTACCCAAAGTAAAAGAAGAAGGTTTGGCGCGCCGTGTTGATATCTTTATTGAGAAATCTGCGTTCCAGCCGGAAGAAAGTAAAGCTTTTTTGCTTAAAACTAAATCTTTAGGTTTTGAAATTACGGTTCATGCAGACCAGTTTACCCCTGGAAGTTCGAGAATTGCTGTAGAAGTAGGTGCGAAATCTGCAGACCATTTAGAAGCTACTGTTGATGAAGATATAGCCTTTTTAGCACAATCTGATACTGTAGCAACGGCCCTTCCGGGAGCCAGCTTAGGTTTGGGGGAGAAGTTTACTCCAGCCAGGAAGTTATTAGATGCAGGCGCTATTGTTGCCATCGCCAGTGACTGGAATCCGGGATCAGCTCCAATGGGGAATTTAATTACCCAGGCTTCCATATTAGCTACTTTTCAAAAACTGACAACAGCTGAGGTATGGGCGGGAATGACGTTCCGTGCGGCATTTGCACTTAATCTGGAAGATCGTGGAACCCTGGAAGTAGGTAAAAAAGCTGATTTTGTTACTTTTAAGACTCATAATTTCCAGAATGTACTTTATAATCAGGGAAGTTTGAAAGCTGAACACGTGTATATTAATGGAAATCTGATAGGGTAAGTAAAAGGCTATTCAGGATATGGAGGAAAAAGAATTTAAGGAAAGGCTTGAGTACAACGATTTTTGGGACTGGTTTTTAACGATGGAAAAGAAATTCTTTGAAGTTGTAAAAGAAGGCGAACAGGAAGCTATTGAAAAAGACTTTTTTTATATCATTTCTTCTAAACTTAATCAAGTCAATGAGGGGTATTATTTCCTTACCGGAATGTTTGATGAGGATACAGCAGAATTGATTATTACCGTAGAAGGAGAAGTGAAAAATATCGTCTTCGCTGAAGAACTTATTGAAGCTGCTCCCAAGCTTAACCATTGGATATTTACAGCTTTAAAACCAGCAATAGATATACAAAATGTAAATATAGAGCTGGGAGATCATAAATTCTCAAAAGATACTGTTTCTTTTTATGCCAACGAACAGGAAGAATATCCGGATGAGATTGATCTCGTGTTTGTGTATCAGGGGACTGCTGAAAATAAAAAGGCAGTTACTACAGGAGTTTGTGTTCTTTTAGATAATTTTTTGGGAGAATTAAACTTTGCAACGCAAATCGACACCTTTACGGTTATAGGAATAGATCAGGCGGAGAAAGAGCTTGTCCCTATTGAAAAGCTGAAGGACTTTCTGGATTGGAGAGAAAGGGAGTTTATCGAGAAGTACAAAAGTATAGAGAGGGATGATAAAGAAGAAAAATTTTCTATTCTCAGGGCGTATCTGGAAAATAGCAGACCCCTTATCGCCTGTATGAATCTCTCTTTATTACAATATGATGCCAAGGCTTCTTATCCATGGGTTTCAGTACTTAAAATCCACTATAATGGAGATGATAATGATGGACTCCCTGAAAAAGAAGATTTTGAAAAATTAAACGATATTGAAAATAAAGCTATTGAAGAACTGAAAAAAGGGGGCTATTTATATATAGGAAGGGAAAGTGCGGACAATATAAAGGAAAGTTTTTTTGTGGGTAAAGACTTTAGACAGGCTTCTAAAGTTTTTAAAACAATCATACAGGATAATCCCGGATATAAAATATCATTTGGAATCTTCAAAGATAAATACTGGCAATATTTTAAAGATTATGAAAATGCCCATTAACGGCAAATGATACAATAAAAAAAGTAGTTTTATATATAAACAATATTGGTTAGCTTTACTGAATATAACTATGTAAATACAATTGAATTTTTAAAGAATTATGGTTCAAAATATTTGGCAGGGTAGATGGGATGGAGAAGAGCTTCTTTTCCACAGAATATTTCAAAGAGTAAAAGAAGAGCAGAATTACGATAGCATTTCACCTAATGATTTCGTTCTGCATGGTTTCGCAGTAGACGAAGGAGTAAGAAGAAATAAAGGCAGGCAGGGTGCTAAAGATGCCCCGGATGTGATCAGGAAAAACATGTCTAATTTTCCGGTAGTACTTCCTAACTTTTCCATGTTGGATTTCGGGAATATTACCTGCGAAGACGGTCATTTGGAAAATGCACAGAATAGTCTTGCCAAGAATGTTTCTAAAGTTCTTTTAAAGGGCGGAAAATCTTTAGTGCTCAGCGGAGGTCATGAAGTGACCTACGCTCATTATCTGGGGCTAAAAACAGCTTTTCCGGAGCAGAAAATAGGAATCATCAATATAGATGCCCATTTTGATAACAGACAGCCCGAAAAAGAGGTAGGTCCAAGTTCCGGAACGGGGTTTTGGCAGATTGCACAGGAAGGACCAATCAATTCCCTTCATATCGGAATCCAGAGGAATTCAAATACCCTAAAACTTTTTGATACCGCCCATCAGTATGGGATGAAATATATTCTTGCTGACGAACTTTTTTTTGAAAACCTTCCTTCTATCTATCAGCGTATTGATGAGCTGTTAGACAATGTTGATTTCGCTTATCTTACCATTTGTATGGATGTTTTTAATGCTTCTATCGCTCCCGGAGTTTCAGCTTCAGCATATAATGGTATCTTTGCAGATGCAACCTTTATGCATTTTTACAGGCATATTTTAAAAAATAACAAACTTGTTGCGCTGGATGTGGCTGAAGTGAACCCTTCTTTCGATATTCAGGATCGAACGGCGAGGCTGGCAGCATGTCTGGTAAATGAATGGCTGATGATGTAAAGATAAAGTTATATTCTTCCGATAGAGAAAATCACTATTTTATTTATCCTTAAGGAACGAAATTTGCTGATCTTTTCCGTGCTTTTACATAAAAGCGCGAATAAATTCATTAGCTGAATTTAAAACAGAAATTATATTATGGAACAATTAATTGAAAGTAAGCTTATTAAAGCAGATAAAGCTTTTTCAGTGTGGAGAAAAATGCCGTTTGAGGAAAGGCAGAAGTTAATTGCAAAAGCAGCGGAAATTTTAAAGAATAATTCAGAAAAATTTGGAAGGATCATTACTACAGAAATGAATAAACCCATTTCAGAATCCATTGCTGAGGTAGAAAAGTGTGCTTTAATGATGAATTATTATGCCGACGCTGAGGATATTTTAAAACCCGAAAAAGTTGAATCTGAATTTACTTATTCTGAAGTTCATTATGTTCCGAAAGGAGTCATTTTAGGAGTTATGCCCTGGAACTTTCCTTTTTGGCAGGTATTGAGATTTGCTGTTCCTGCAATTTTAGCTGGAAATACAGTGGTTTTGAAACATGCTTCCATTTGTTTTGGAAGTGGAAATGCAATTGAAGAAGTTCTTTTGGAAGCTGGTTTCCCCGAAGGTATTTTTCAGAATTTAGAGGTAGGACATAAAGCTGTAAAAGAAATTCTTGAGCACGATGTTGTAAAAGGGGTGAGTCTTACAGGTAGTGGAAAAGCAGGAGGAGAAGTGGCTTCAATAGCAGGATTAAATATCAAAAAATCGTTACTTGAATTAGGTGGAAGTGATGCTTTTATCATTTTTGAGGATGCGGATCTTAAAGAAGCAGCAAAAGCTGGGGTGAAATCAAGACTTCAAAACTGTGGACAAACCTGTACTGCGGCCAAAAGATTTATCATTGATGAAAAAGTTGAAGATGAATTTTTACCAATATTCATCGAAGAATATAAAAAATACGAAATTGGAGACCCTTTCAGTAAAGAAACTAAATTAGCCGGAATGGCAAGACCTGACCTGGCTGATGAGCTGGAAGCTCAGTTCAACAGAGCGCTGGAAAATGGGGCTGAAATTATCATTCCTTTAGAAAGACTTTCAGAAAATCAATTTAAACCTGGTTTAATCAGGGTTCAGGAAGGAAACCCAATTTTAAAAGAAGAGCTTTTCGGGCCTTTGGGTATGGTGATGATTGCAAAAAGTGATGAAGAGGCGTTACAGATTGCCAATGATATCCCTTTCGGACTTTCTAATTCTGTATGGACTCAAGATAAAACCCGTCAGGTGTTCTTTATTGAAAATCTTGAATCCGGAACAGTAAATATCAACAGAATGACAAGTTCTGACCCACGTTTTCCATTTGGTGGAAGCAAGGCTTCAGGATATGGAACCGAGTTATCATTACTGGCTTTAAAAGAGTTTGTGACGGCAAAGACAATTGTAGGAAATTAATATATAATGTACAATGTATAAAGTATAATGTACAAAGTATAAAGTATAAAGTATTGCTTTGTATGGATATAAAAAACCTCCCGAAAATTATTTCGGGAGGTTTTTTATATCGTTAAAAAAGAAAATTTTTCCCTTTATACAGTGGTCAATCTCAATGTATTGGTTTTTCCACCTTCATAAGATGGAGTTGCATTAATGTTGATCACAAAATCTCCGGTTTCAATATAACCGTAGTTGTGTGTCAGCATATTCACCTGAATAATTGTTTCATCAGTAGATTTCTTCATATCATAGTAATACGCATGTACTCCCCAAAGAAGGTTCAGCATTGTAATTACTCTTTTATTTCCACTGTATACAATAATCTGAGAATTCGGTCTGTGAGCAGCAAGCTGGAATGCCGTATATCCCGAGTGAGTAAGCGTAACAATAGCTGAAACATTTGTTGTTTTTGCGATTCTTACTGCAGCAAGACATACTCTGTTGGTAATGAATCTTTCATCTATACAGTTGTAGTCTTTTTCAATCGGTTCATTTTTATGTTGATAGAAATGAGTGGTTTCGATATTCTTTACGATTTTTGCCATGTTTTCTACCACCTGTACAGGGTATCTTCCTACGGAAGTTTCTCCTGAAAGCATTACGGCGTCAGCACCATCCAATACGGAGTTGGCAACGTCATTCACTTCAGCTCTTGTCGGTGTTAAGCTATTGATCATGGTCTCCATCATCTGAGTAGCAATAATAACCGGCTTGGAATAGAATCTCGCCTTTTCTACCAGGTTTTTCTGGATAGCAGGAACCTCTTCCATTGGAACTTCCACGCCCAGGTCACCACGGGCAACCATAAGACCGTCACATTCCAATAAAATTTCGTCAATATTTTTAACACCTTCCGGCTTTTCGATCTTCGCAATGATCGGTGTTTTGAATTTACCGTTAGGGTGTTTAGCGATTAATTCTTTTAAATCAATAATATCCTGTGCATGACGTACGAAAGAAAGAGCAATCCAGTCAACTTCCATATCTAGCATGAAGTTGGCGTCCTGGATATCTTTCTCAGTCAGGGCAGGAAGAGATACTTTTGTATTAGGCAGGTTCACTCCTTTTTTAGAGCTTAGAGGTCCCCCCTGTATGGTCTTAGCCTTTACTGTATCCTTTTCGTTGGTTTCAGTAACTTCCAGTACCAATTTTCCGTCATCAATAAGGATTCTTTCCCCTACTTTTACGTCTTGTGGAAACTGCTGGTAAGTCATAAATACCTTCGTAGAATCTCCTTCCATCTTTTCATTGGTGAAAGTAAGAATGTCACCAGGATTCAGGTAAGAACCTTCCTTTACAACACCTACTCTCAGTTTGGGCCCCTGAAGGTCACCCAAAATACCCACTGAATACCCGTACTCACTGTTTAGTTCCCTAATTATATCAATATTGTTTCGAACTAAGTCGTAATCTGCATGTGAAAAATTTATTCTGAAAATATCAACACCCGCTTTCATTAAATCTAACATCACCTCCTTCGATGAAGAAGCAGGTCCTAGTGTTGCGATAATTTTTGTCTTCTTTAAATACTTATTCATAATACTGGATAATTTGATAAAGTTCTTCGTCAGAACTCAATGTGTAATCTTGAATTGGAAACACAAGATTTTCAGGGAGCAAAATTACGGAAAAATCAGGAAACTGTTCCGAACTATGTAGAATATATTCCACATCTGCCTGATTATTTAATAAAAATTTAATGTTTTCTTCTTCTGTAAAGAGCTCGGTCTGAACTTTTTTTTGTTTACTTTCCGAAGATTTGTTTGAAATAAAAGTAAAACAGGTCTTCGTAGACTTGTGATAGGCCTCGAATCTCGGAAATAAATAGTCATAATAATCTCCATGAAAGACCAGGTCTTTTTTTCTGGAGAATTTAAGATCGTTTGTTTGATTTATTTTATAGAAAAACTCATGATCGGGTATATCTTTTGCTAATCTTACCAATCCTATGGCAATATCTTCAAATTCTATATCATCAAGATCATAAAGTTTTTGAATTTCCAAGTATGTTTTCTTTTTTATTTAAAATATAAAATGCTCGCTGTGCTGCCTTTTCTTCTGATTTTTTCTTCGATGTTTCTGTTGCATTGGCAATTTTTTCATCTCCCAACCAGACATGACATCTGAATACAATCGCCTTATTGGCCTGTATTTCTTCGCAGGTTTCGTACTTTATATTGACCTTCTTTTTCTGGCTCCATTCAAGCAGGAGGCCTTTATAGCTTACAATTTTATTTTCAAGTTTGTTAATCTCGGAAGGGGTAAGCAGCTTATCCAAAATAATCTTTCTGCAAATATCATAATGGAAGTCCAAATATACAGCCCCAATTAAAGCTTCAAATAAATTTCCGGAGATATTCTCGCCCAAAGCTGCAGAACTGTTCTGTTTTTGCAGAAGGCTTGTAAGCTTTAGGTTTTCTCCTAATTTATTAAGATTTTTCCGGTTGACAATCTTAGATTTCATCTGAGTCAGGTACCCTTCATTAGCCTGAGGATAGGTCTGGAACAAATGACAAGAAATAATTGTACCCAAAACAGAATCTCCCAAAAATTCAAGCCTTTCATAATTGCTGTCTTGATTTTTAGAAGAATTTTTCAAAGAGAAAGCCTCACGGTAAAAAGCAATATTTTGTACCTCCGTACCCAACACTTTTTTAAGCTCGGTACTGAGAAAATATTCTCTTTCCGTTAACTGTCTTTTTCTTTTTTTAAGAAGGAATTTAGAAAAGTATTTCTGTAACTCCATTCATTGAATTTAGATTTTCTTAAATAGAACGCAAGCGTTATGCCCACCAAATCCAAAAGTATTACTCATGGCTACTTTTACATCTTTCTTCACAGCTGTATTAAACGTAAAGTTTAGTCTGCTGTCAATATTTTCATCATCAGTAAAATGGTTGATGGTAGGAGGAACGATACCATGAATAATAGTTCCCAGTGCAGCGATAGCTTCAATAACACCTGCGGCACCCAGAAGGTGACCTGTCATTGATTTTGTAGAATTAATCTGAATGTCATAAGCATGCTCGCCTAATAACTTTGAAATTGCGTTGGATTCAGCAATATCTCCTAATGGAGTAGAGGTACCATGCATATTGATGTGGTCTACTTCATCAGCAGTTAAGCCTGCATCTTCCAAACAACTTTTCATTACCAGATAAGCACCAAGGCCTTCAGGATGAGGAGCGGTCATATGGTGTGCGTCAGCACTTAAACCTCCCCCTTGTAATTCTGCATAAATTGTAGCACCACGTTTTACCGCGTGCTCATATTCTTCAAGAATGATACATCCTGCCCCTTCTCCTAATACAAATCCATCTCTGTCTTTGTCAAAAGGTCTTGAAGCGGTAGTTGGATCATCATTTCTTGTAGAAAGTGCCATCATTGCATTAAATCCACCGACACCACTTGCTGTAACGGCTGCTTCTGAGCCTCCGCATACAATAACGTCTGCTTTTCCTAGCTGGATCAGCATTTTGGAATCAATTAGAGCATTGGCTGAAGAAGCACATGCAGATACAGTGGTATAATTAGGTCCGTGGAAGCCGTATTCTATTGAGATATGTCCCGGCGTAATATCCGCGATCATTTTAGGAATAAAGAATGGGTTGAATCTCGGAATTTCCGTGTTTGCCCATCCTAAAACTTCTGTCTCAAAAGTTTCTAAACCTCCGATTCCGGAGCCCCAAATTACACCGACTCTGTTTTTATCTACATTGTCTTCCATAATTTTGGAATGTGCTACAGCCTCTCTGGCTGCAACAAGTCCCAATTGGGTATTTCGGTCCATTTTTTTAGCCTCTTTCTTATCGAAATGCTGTAAAGGATCGAAATTTTTCACTTCGCAAGCGAACTTTGTCTTAAAGTTTGTGGCATCAAAAAGAGTAATCGGAGCGGCACCGCTCTCACCTTTCACAAGGTTTTCCCAGTATTCTTTTGCATTATTTCCAATCGGTGTTATTGCTCCAAAACCGGTTACAACTACTCTTTTTAATTCCATAAACTTTGTTTAATTTCTTTTTTGTTGAAGAATATTATTTATTTACTACTTCTTCGATGTAAGCGATAGCGTGTCCTACAGTAGTAATTTTTTCAGCCTGGTCATCAGGGATTTGAATATTAAATTCTTTTTCAAATTCCATGATTAACTCAACTGTATCTAGTGAATCAGCTCCTAAATCGTTAGTGAAGCTAGCTTCAGGAGTTACTTCTGTTTCTTCAACGTCAAGCTTATCAGCGATGATAGCTTTTACTCTTGATGCAATGTCTGACATAGTAAATTATTTTTTTAATTGTTAGATGGTGCAAATATATAAAATTCTTTACGATAAAACATTTTTTTAGTCTTTTTTGTGGACCTGTAGCCTTCATTTTGGAACTTTAGACTTTAGTGTTTTCGTTTTCAGTAGGTTATATTTTATGTTTCTATATGGGTGGGAAATCAATTCTAAAAGAGATTAAGGGTAAAGCAAGGGCCTGTATCTTTTAAATCTCTGTTTTTCTGACTCCTCATTTTATAAATAAAGTATTAGAACTAAGACATCTGGAGCTTTCTTGAATTCCAAAGTTTATTGTATTGGCATCTCTGATATTGAAAGCTAAGCTGCATGAAAAATAGAATGATCTTTGGTCGGATTCGGGATAAAATTTTTATGTAATACAGCCATTATCTTTTAAATAAAGCTCGTTTTAATTCTTTTTACCCCGGATCGAAGTTGCCGTATGAATGTTTTTAATTCAATATACCATTCATTTCTGTTAAAATCACAGGTTTTCCGTCGGTAATCAGAATGGTGTGTTCATGCTGAGCCATATGTCCTCCCTTATTACCTACCATAGTCCATCCGTCCTGAAGCTCTACTGCAATAGTTGAAGAGGTGGAAATAAAAGTTTCAATGGCTACTACAGAATTTTTTTTGAACCGCCTGGAATCGAAACGATTTCTATAATTCAGTAATTCATCCGGTTCTTCATGAAGGCTTCTCCCTACGCCATGACCTCCAAGATTTTTAATGACTTTAAAACCTCTTTTTTTAGCTTCTGTTTCCATAAGCTGTCCGATGTCTGCTATTTTTACTCCTCCTTTTATATTGCTGATTGCTTTTTCCAATATGTATTTAGAGGCATCTACTAAGTTTTGATGTTGGTTGATGTCTTTTCCAACAATAAAAGAACCTCCGTTGTCTGCCCAGAAACCGTTAAGCTCTGCGGAAACATCAATATTGATTAAGTCTCCTTCCTGTAAAATCCGTTGTTCTGTAGGGATGCCATGGCAAAATTCATTATTTACACTTATGCATGTCCAGCCTGGAAATCCATAGGTAAGATAAGGAGCAGAATTGGCACCGAACCCTGCAAGTATCTTGGCACCATATTCGTCAAGGTCTTTGGTCGTCATGCCAGGTTGTGCATAATGAATCATCTCCTTCAAAGTATATGCAACTGCTTCACTTACTTTCTGCATTCCGGTTAATTCATATTCATTTGTTATTGACATTTTCTTTTTTTTTCTTAAATGTAAGTATTATATCTTTATTTTACTGATATATATAGGTATACATTCATTAAAATATAAATTTATTTGTCTTTGATAAAGAAAAACAGGTAAATTTAGACTAGCTAAAACCATTACAATTTAATTCCATGAATTCAATTATTTTAAACAAACGAATATCAATACTGATGAGCTTCCTGCTTGTTATATTGACTAGCTGCACCTCTATTAAGCTTATCAGTGATTATGACGAACTCACAGACAAGAAGATTGTAGCGCTGCAGGAAAAAGTGACCGGATTTGTCGTTAAAATCCGGGATGAAATTGGTACTGATAAGGCTAAGTATGTTAACTATAAACCCTTTTATCAGGAGGTTAAAGTGGATCTGGAGACCCTTAAAATCCGGACTAATGCCATCGATAATAATAAAATAGTACAGGATCAGGTTTCTACATTGGCCACATACATAGACAATTTAGAGAAGGTCCATAAGCTTGGTTTTAATGATGTTTCCGAGGTGGATCTTATCAACAGCCAGTGTAATACTATTTTTACAGCCCTTACTAAATTACAGCTTGGCCTGAAAAGAGGTGAAAAAAAATAACCATAAAAACGAATTAAAATGGCAGATATAGACTATAGTCAATTATTGAAAGATATGCTGGCGGCAATGAAACAATCATTCACCAATGACTGGAATGATGCTCAGCCTTACGCAAAAGCAGAATTAAACTCTTTCGTAGACAATATCAAGTTAATTAATAAGCTAAAATCTGATGGGAAAATCACTGAAGAGAAAGCGAAATTGTATCTTGAAATGCAAAAGGGTTCCATGAGAATTGTTCTCTTAACCATAGATGGGTTGACGATATTAGCAGTTGAAAATGCAATTAATGCAGCGCTGGATGTCGTAAGAAATACGGTAAATACAGCAATAGGCTGGACTATTTTATAAACAAAGATTTGTTACAACTTAATAAAGGGCAGGTGAAGAATGATTCATTTGCTCTTTTTTTTGTTTAAAATTGGAGCGTTTTGGATGTAAAATAAAAAAGAGAAAATGTAATAATTTACAAATTCTCTTTTGTCTTTTAGTGGAGTTGGAGGGATTCGAACCCTCGTCCAAACAAGCAATACATAAGATTTCTACATGCTTATTCTACCATTGATTTTCGACTGAAGGCAGAGGGCAGACACCCAACTTCCAGCTTATCTTCTAAAGTTTTCGAGTTTCAGCCAAAGCATCTGAAACCTTATTCCCGCATTCCTATATCCCAGGATCAAACGCCGCAGAACAGAGCATTTGTGAGATATCTTGCTTCCTTACTATCTTCAGGAAAACGCTTGATCTACTATACTTCGATATTAAGCTGCAAGAGCGAACTCTTCGTTGCCAGTTAAAGTTGTGTAGCAAGGGATTTAAGAGATCGCGCTACGGTTCTCTGCATGCTTACTTACCCATTGATCTTGCTGTCGAAACCAGTCAACCCCATGAATAAAGTGAATGCAAAGATAATGCTTTTTGTTTATATATCATTATTGTAGGTCTTTTTTGTGACGAATAAGTAATAAGAAGATCTGTTTGGTGTGATTGAAAGGAGAAAAAGGGTAGGGCAGGATCAATAAAACAGGATGCTTATCATGGAATGTTAATTAATTGTGGATAAAATAATTATTGCATGTATTGCCCTTTAATACTGGATTTTTGATCCGATATTGAGTTTAAATGTGATAGTTTTTGGGTATATGTTTTGTGATTTAAGAAAAAATGTCTAGTTTTGCAATCCAAAATGAGATGTAAAATATGTTAATAATACCAGTAAAAGATGGTGAATCCATCGACAGAGCTCTGAAGAAATACAAGAGAAAATTTGATAAAACAGGTACAGTTCGTCAATTAAGATCTAGACAACAGTTTATTAAGCCTTCTGTGACTTTAAGACAATCTAGACTGAAAGCTGCTTACAAACAAAGAGCACTTAGTAAAGAAGAACAGGCTTAAGATTTTTTCTTAGACCATATACTAATTCACTCCTTAAATTCTTATATTTGAGGAGTGAATTTTTCGTTTTTATACCTGATGTAATGCTGAATAAGTTTTTAGAATATTTAGAGTTTGAAAAGAGGTATTCTCCTCATACTATTACAAGCTACAGAAAAGACCTTGATGACTTTTCCTGTTTCTATCTTAAAACAGAGTCGTCAGAAGATATCTTTAAGGCAGATAAAAAAATCATCCGAAACTTTATTGTAGAATTAAGTGAGCATGGTATTTCAAAAAGAAGTATCAATAGAAAATTATCCTCACTCCGCAGTTTTTTCCTTTTCCTTCTAAAAATAGGTGAAATTAAGGTTTCTCCTGTGGAAGGAGTTTCCTCCCTGAAATTTTACCCCGAGAAGCAAATACCCATGTCTAAAGAGGAAATGGGGGATCTTAGCGAGCGGATTTTAGAACACACCCATGATATCCTGGATAAATGTATCATTGAAGTACTGTATCAAACCGGTATACGGAAAGCTGAGCTTTGTGGCCTGATATTTGAGAATGTTGATATAGAAGGAAATGAATTAAAAGTAATTGGAAAGGGAAATAAAGAAAGAGTGGTTCCCATTTCCGAAGATCTGTCTGAGCTCCTTAAAAGTTATTTGGAAATAAGAAATCCACAGGCAGAATTCAAATCCTGTTTTTTCGTGAATAAGAAAGGGAAAAAACTCAATGAAAAATTTGTTTATGTGGTAGTTAATAAGTACCTTAGTCTTGTTACAACGAAAGAAAAAAAAAGTCCTCATATCCTTCGGCATAGCTTTGCTACTCATGTGTTGGATAATGGGGCGGAGATCTCCAAAGTAAAAAAAATATTAGGGCATTCAAGTCTTGCCAGTACTCAAGTCTATACGAATGCTAATATTGAACAATTGAAAAAAGTGTTTAATCAAGCTCATCCTCGAGCGTCTAAAAAAGAAGAATTATGAAGATTTCAGTTCAATCAATTGGTTTAACTCCACACGAACCACTAGAATCACACATTGAAAAAAAAGTAAGCAAATTAGGAACCTTCTATGATAAAATTCAGGAGTGCAAGGTTTTCTTAAAAGTGGAAAATAACTCCGATAGAGCTAATAAAACTGCTGAGATTATTTTGGCTGTTCCGGGGGACGATATTGTGGTTAAGAAGACAAGTGCAACTTTTGAGGAAAGTTTGGATCTATGCGTGGATACAGCTAAAAAGCTACTAATCAAGAAAAAAGAAATGGCTTAGGAAAAAAAGTTAAAAAAAGTTTATAAAAAATTTGAGAATTCAAAAAATCCGTTCTATATTTGCACTCGCAAAAAAGGAACAGCGATCTTTTGAATTCTTTTTAATTTGCCTCCATAGCTCAGTTGGCCAGAGCACGTGATTTGTAATCTCGGGGTCGTGGGTTCGAATCCCTCTGGAGGCTCATTTTAATATAAAACTTTGGGGAGATTCCAGAGTGGCTAAATGGGACTGACTGTAACTCAGTTGCTTCGGCTTCGCAGGTTCGAATCCTGCTCTCCCCACATTTATATTATTAAAAAAAACTTGCAGGATTAAAGAATTATTCTTAGTTTTGCACAGCGTTTACCAATGGTTTTGGAAACAAAATTGCGGAAGTAGCTCAGTTGGTAGAGCGTCAGCCTTCCAAGCTGAATGTCGCGGGTTCGACCCCCGTCTTCCGCTCAAAATAATCACCTTATAAAAGTGATATTTTTAACAGCTGAAATGTATAGAGTAGAGTTTCTCCATCAGTTTCAGTTCAATTATTAAAATGCCTCCATAGCTCAGTTGGCCAGAGCACGTGATTTGTAATCTCGGGGTCGTGGGTTCGAATCCCTCTGGAGGCTCTATTTTAATATAAAAACTTTGGGGAGATTCCAGAGTGGCTAAATGGGACTGACTGTAACTCAGTTGCTTCGGCTTCGCAGGTTCGAATCCTGCTCTCCCCACTTTTATATTAAAAAAAACTTGCAGAATTAAAGAAATATTCTTAGTTTTGCAAAGCGTTTACCAATAATTTTGGAAGCAAAATTGCGGAAGTAGCTCAGTTGGTAGAGCGTCAGCCTTCCAAGCTGAATGTCGCGGGTTCGACCCCCGTCTTCCGCTCAAAAAAATCATGCTAATTCAGTGTGATTTTTTTATTTGATGCCGACTTAGCTCAGCGGTAGAGTGCTTCCTTGGTAAGGAAGAGGTCACGGGTTCAAGTCCCGTAGTTGGCTCTCAATTTTCCCGGATTTCATTCGGGAATTTTTTTTACCCAAAATTCAGTGATAAAAGTAAAAGCCGAAAAATAGAACGAGTGTTATGATTCACTTCATCTGTTGCTTTGACAACTTATCCGGATGGTGTTTAATTTTTTTTATATCATCTTTAGAATTGCAATCATAAAATTTTTGTTAAATTCGTGTAAAATATATTTTTGATGAATATTCTTTTACTAGAAGATGATCTCATTCTTTCCGCAGAACTTTGCAGATTTTTAGAATCTAATAATTTTAACTGTGATAAAATCTATGATGGAGAAACTTTTCTTCGTCAGATTAAAAACAATACCTATGACTTGTATCTGCTGGATATTAATGTTCCCAAAATAAACGGATTGGATGTCTGCCAAACCATCCGTTCTTTTGATAAAAATACACCTATCATCATTATTTCGGCGTATGGAGATATTTCGGATAAAAAAGATGCCTTCACCAGGCTGGCAGATGATTATCTTGTAAAACCTTTTCAGTTTGAAGAACTGCTTTTAAGAATCAATTCTTTGCTGAGAAGAAAAGCTCCGTCTGATGCTTCCGATCAGGATATTATCAGAGTTGACGATCTTATCATCAATAAAACAGAACAGAAAGTATACCGTGGAGGTAATGAGATTACACTCACTTTAAAAGAGTTTCAGCTATTGGTCTATCTTGCCGAAGCACAAGGAAGGACTGTTTCTAAACAGCAGATCACAGAACATGTGTGGGAACATAATTTTAATACGAATACCAATACGGTAGAGGTCTATATCAATTTTTTAAGAAAAAAGATTGATAAGGATTTTAAAATAAAACTGATCCATACGCGCTCCGGGTTTGGATATTACTTAAGTCCATTATAAATGTCTTTAAAAAGAAAGATTGCTTTAACGATCAGTATTGCCTTTTCACTGCTTTTTGGAATGGTGATGGCTGTCATTTATTTATCTTTCAATGATTTTAGAAGGGATGAGTTTAAGGAAAGGTTCAGGCAAAGACTGGAGTTTACCACTCATTTTATTTCAAGATCTAAAGATTTTGAAGAAGAAGCGCCTATTTTTTTTAATGAGAATTCAGACAACATTCTTTTGAATGAAAAGATTTTAATTTTCAATGACAAGAAAGAACTGATCTATAGTACGATCAAAGACCGGAATGTCACATGGGATACTACCATGCTTAAAGAACTGGACAAAAAAAAGATCATCTATACTGAAAAGACCGTTCCGGAGATTTATGCTGCCTTGCGAAATATTAATGGCGAGAACTACTATATCCTTACCAGTGCTTTTGACACCAATGGAAAATCAAAACTGACCTATCTTAAATATCTTTTGATTTTGGCATATGTGATGAGTACCCTTCTGATTGGTTTTTTCAGCTATTATTTCGTAGAAAAATTCCTGCGCCCTCTGGAAGACCTGAATCAGGAAATTTCAGAAGTTACCGCCCATCAATTAACAAAACAGATTCCGGTTCAACAGTCGAATGATGAAGTAAGCGTTTTGGCAAAGTCTTTCAATACCATGATCGTAAGACTGAATGATGTGTTTCAGTCCCAGAAAGATTTTACAGCGAGTGCTTCACATGAGATAAGGACTCCGATCACAAGAATGGCTTTTCAGCTTGAAAACCTGATTACATTTGAGAAGCACTCTCCTAAAACCCTGTCTGCATTACAGCAGATTCAGAGGGATGTGTATCAGCTGTCAGATCTTACCAATTCATTATTGCTTCTCACCAAGTTTGATAAAGAGAATATTCAGAGTATTTATGAAGAGGTAAGAATTGATGAAGTAATATTTGAAGCTTTTGAAGCGGTAGAGAAAAGTTATCCCGATCTTAAGCTTGATTTTCTCATTACCGAAGATACTTCTGAAAATGCTCTTCTCACGATAGACGGAATACCCTCTTTATTAGTTATCATTTTTATTAATTTATTTAAAAATGCTGCAGTATATTCTGATAATACTGAAGTGAACGTTTTAATCACCGAAACAAACGACCGCCTTTCTGTAGAGGTAATATCTCATGGGGATATAATTCCTGAAGAAGAGCAGTCTAAACTATTTGAAGCCTTTACCAGAGGAAATAACGCTCAGAATATATCCGGATCCGGACTAGGATTGCGAATTGTGAAGCGTATTCTCGAATACCATGATTCTGAAATTGTATATTCTTCACCTGAGGAATACCTGAATAAATTCACAGTAATTTTTAAAAAGTAATTTCCATATTATCGTTTATTTTTAGAATTACACTCTATTTTCTTTAAGCTAGGGATTGGAATTTTAAATAAAAAATCAATATGTGGAGAAAAAAATAAAATTTATTTTTATTGAAAGACCTTCTGAAATAGCCTGTTCACAGAGATTTTAATTTTATTTTAAGGCTCATTTAAGTTTCTTTTAATCGTATGAAAGCAATTTTGTAATTTAAAAAGAAAAATAATGAACAGAATAACTATGCTGTTTCTGGCCATTTCCTCATTCGTGGCTGGGCAGCAGCAAATGTCTCTTTTGGATTGTGAAGAAGCATTCCAGAAGAACAGCCTCCAGCTACTTGCTGCACAATATAATATTAGTGAAGCAGAAGCAGATATTATTCAGGCAAAAATATGGGATTTACCAAATTTGTCTGTTGAATTGAATGCTATAGATCCAGAGAATAATAAAATTCTTCATATAGGGAGTACAGGAGCAAAAGAATTTGGAGTAGATCAGCTTTTGACCTTGGGAGGTAAAAGAAAGAATGAAGTGGCTTTTGCAAAATCAAATAAGGAGATTGCAGAGCTACAGTTCAAAGGGCTTATTATAGATTTAAGAACACAATTGAGAAATACTTTTTACAGTATTATTTTTGACGAAAAAAAAGAAGTTAATATAGATCTTCAGCTTAAATATATCATCAATCTGTTAAATGCCTACGAGAGTCAGAATAAAAAAGGAAATATTTCATTGAAAGATGTGGTGAGACTTCAATCACTGGTCATTGGATTGCAGAGTGATAAAACAGAAGTTACCAATAATATTATTCAGCAAAAACAAACCCTCAAATTGCTTACCGGAAGTCAAACGGAGATTCAGCCGATTATCTCTGATGAAGAACTGGAGAAGCTGTTTAACAGACAACCCTTAACAAGTGTGGAAGAACTGCAACAGAAAGCATTGGAGAATAATACAAACTATCTCACCTTCATTAAAATAACAGAAAGCAGCCAATTGAACCTAAAATGGCAAAAATCTCTCAATATACCGGACCTTACAGTAGGTGCCCGTTACACACAACGAGGTGCAGCTTTTGACAATCAGGTAGCTGTTTCCTTTGGAATACCCATACCACTATGGAAAAAAAATAAAGGAAATGAAATGAAGGCTGAATACCAGATAGAGGAAAGTAAAAAAGATGAAGCCAGACAAAAGGAAGAGCTAGCAGCCCAGGTTAATAGCACTTATAAAATATGGGATAATCAATATCAACAATATTATACCTTACAGCCTCATGATTTTAAGAATATGGATATTGTATTTACGGGAATTGTAAGTAATTTCCAGAGAGGAAACGTAAGTCTTATTGATTTTACCGACTTCATGGAAAGCTACAAACAAAGTATTTTACATATTTACGAAATGAAGAAACAGATTATGCTTTCTGCAGAACAACTCAATCAATTAGTACAAACAAAAATCTTCTATTAACAATGAAAACATATATTATCCCTGTATTGATGGTCTTATCATTATTGGCCTGTTCAAAAAAAGAGGAAGAAAAAACAAACCAGGCTAAGAAAGGTTTTGAGCTTAGTAATACCATGCTGGGTTCTATTTCATTAGCTAAAGTAGAGAAAAAGAATATAGAAGATGTGTATAGCTTTTACGGAAAGATCTCTGCAGACAAAAACAGTTATATAGATGTATATCCGCTTGTAGGAGGAAACGTAATGAGTGTAAATGTAGAGCTGGGAGATTACGTGAAGAAAGGGCAGGTGCTAGCGACCATCAGGAGTACGGAACTCGCAGAGGTCCAAAAAGATGTAAGCGACTCAAAAACCGATTTGGTAGTGGCTACGAATAATCTTCGGGTTGCCAAGGAGTTGTACGAAGGAAAACTTAATACAGAAAGAGATGTACTGGAAGCTAAAAGCCAGTTACAGAAAGCCCAGGATCAGTTACAGAGAGCCTCTGCTATAAGTACGGTATATAATGTAAAGTCGGGAAATATTTACAGTGTGGTAGCTCCAATTAGCGGATATATTGTTCAGAAAAGTATCAATAAGGATATGCAGCTGAGAAGTGACAGAAGTGAAAATATTTTTGATGTAGCCAACACCACAAATGTATGGGCGATCATGAACGTTAATGAATCAGATATTGATAAAATAAGCCTTGGAATGAAAGCGCAGGTTTCTACCCTTTCTTATCCGGATAAAGTTTTTGATGGTAAAATTGATAAAATATTCAAAATTATTGATCCGCAAACCAATGCAATGCAGGCCAGAGTTGTTCTGGATAATGCCAATGGCTTACTGATTCCGGATAGCAAGGCTACGATAAAAGTTTCCAGTTTGGAAAATAACAGTATGCTGACCGTTCCGTCTAAGGCAGTAATCTTTGATGATAACAAAAGTTTTGTGGTGGTTTTTAAATCCAGAACAGACGTGAAGGTAAAAGAAGTTAAGGTTCAGAAACAGGTAGGTGATGTTACCTATATTGCAGATGGATTGACTGAAGGAGAGGAGGTGATTACCAACAATCAACTGCTCATATACCGTTCCCTGAATAGCTAACTCTATTAAATTCTTTATCAGCCTTAGGGGGTTGATAAAAATGAAAATAGATGTAAAAATAATTTTATTTCAACGGCTTTTTTAGGTCATCAATTTATCTATCATGAATAAATTCATTAAAAATATAATCGCTTTTTCATTAAAAAATAAAGCATTTACCTTTATCTGGGTAGCTATTTTGGCCATTGCCGGCTTTATAAGTTTCAAGAACATGCCGATTGAAGCTTTTCCGGATGTTACCAATACCCAGATTGTAATCATTACCCAGTGGAATGGGCGTAGTGCAGAAGAAGTAGAACGTTTTGTTACTACTCCCATCGAATTAGCTATGAGCCCGGTTCAGAAGAAAACCAGTGTGAGGAGTACCACTATGTTTGGACTTTCCATTGTTAAAATTCTGTTTGACGATGGGGTGGACGATACTTTTGCCAGAAATCAGGTGAATAACCAATTAAGAACCATTAGCCTTCCTGATGAGGTAGATCCCGAAGTACAGCCACCCTACGGGCCCACCGGGGAGATTTTCAGATATACCCTGGAAAGTAAAACAAAAGACTCCCGTAAATTGCTTACCCTTCAGAACTGGGTTATTGACCGTGCTTTGAGAGGAGTGCCGGGGGTAGCAGATATTAATGTTTTCGGAGGGCAGGATAAAGTTTTTGAACTGAGTATTGATCCACGCGCGCTGGATAAATACAATTTAACTCCTCTGCAGGTATATGATGCTGTGACCAAAAGTAACCTGAATGTTGGAGGAGATGTCATTGAAAAAAATGGGCAGGCTTATGTGGTAAGAGGAATAGGTTTGGTAAAATCTGTAGCTGATATAGGAAATATCACCATCCTTAATGACAGCGGGAACCCTGTTTTGGTGAAAAATGTAGCCGAAGTGCATGAAAGTTCTATGCCCAGGGTAGGGCAGGCGGGTCTGAATAACCATGAAGATACCGTAGAAGGGATTGTGGTAATGAGAAAAGGAGAGAATCCAAGAGAAGTTTTAATAGGTGTAAAAGCTAAAATTAAAGAACTCAACGAAAAGATTCTTCCGAAAGATGTAAAAATGGTAACCTTTTATGACCGGGATAATCTGATGGATTTTACGACACGTACCGTGATGCATAACCTTATTGAAGGAATTATTCTGGTAACGGTGATCGTTCTTATCTTTATGGCAGACTGGAGAACTACGCTGATTGTTTCCATTATTATTCCCTTATCTCTGCTGTTTGCATTTTTATGTTTAAAATTAGCCGGGATGAGTGCCAATCTACTTTCATTGGGAGCTGTTGACTTTGGAATTATCATTGACGGAGCCGTCGTCATGGTGGAAGGACTCTTTGTAATGCTCGACCATAAAGCCCATAAATATGGAACAGAAAAATTCAATAAACTGGCAAAAGGAGGCTGGATCAAGCAAACCGGAACCGGGTTGGGAAAAGCTATCTTTTTCTCAAAGTTAATTATCATCACTTCTCTGATTCCTATTTTCTCATTCCAGAAAGTGGAAGGAAAGATGTTTTCACCTCTGGCTTTTACTTTAGGATTTGCATTGATAGGTGCATTGATATTTACATTAACCCTTGTTCCCGTTCTTTCTCATATCCTTTTAAATAAGAATGTAAAAGAAAAAAACAATCCTTTTGTCAATTTCTGGGACAGAATTGTGTTAAAGGGCTTTAATATGACCTTCAGGCATAAAAAGACCAGTATGATTGTTGCCATCTCCTTCCTGGCGCTGACCCTGTTCTCAGGTAAGTTTCTTGGAACGGAATTCTTACCTCAATTGAATGAAGGTTCTTTGTGGATTACGGCAGAAATGCCGATGAGCTCATCATTAAAAGAATCCCTTAAAACAGCAGACCTTTTAAAGAAAGATATTATGAGCTTTTCCGAAGTGACTGATGTGCTGGCTCAGACAGGTAGAAGTAATGATGGTACCGATCCCAATGGATTTGGATTTGTACAGTTTGCTGTAAACCTTAAACCCAGAGAAGAATGGAAACGTAAGATCACTTATGAAGAATTAATTAATGAAATTGATAAAAAGCTTCGGAGCTACCAGGGAATTACATTCAACTATTCTCAGCCGATTTCAGATAACGTGGCTGAAGCAGTAGCCGGTTTTAAAGCTGAAAATGGGATTAAAATCTATGGGGACAACTTAGAGACTCTGGATAAGCTGGGAGAAGAAGTTTTATTAAAAATTAAAGATGTAAAAGGGGTAAAAGATCCGGGAATCATTAAAAATATAGGTCAACCGGAAGTAAGTGTTGTTTTAGACCGGGATAAAATGGCTGCGTACGGAGTAATGCCCGCTGATGCACAGGCAGTTCTGGAAATGGCCTTTGGAGGAAAAACAGCTTCCGAAATGTTTGATGGGGAAAGGAAATTTCCGATTCGTCTTCGTTATTCCCAGGAATACAGAAAAGATGAAAATGATATTGCCTCCCTGATGGTACCTACCCAAGATGGGGCAAAAATTCCATTGAAGGAAATCAGTACCATTGTAAAAGATAATGGGGCTGCATTTATTTACAGAGATAATATAAAAAGGTATATAGGTGTGAAGTTTTCAATCAGAGACAGGGATCTGGGGAGTACCATTGCCGATGCTCAGAAAAAAGTGGAAAAAATTGAGCTTCCGGATGGATATTCTATAGGATGGACAGGCCAGTTTGAAAACCAGCAGCGTGCCTCACACAGATTGGCTCAGGTAGTACCCGTGAGTATTTTGATGATCTTCTTTCTGTTATTTATCCTGTTTGGAAATATAAAAGATTCACTTCTTGTATTGGCTAATGTACCTTTTGCACTGATAGGAGGAATTATTGCCTTGCATGTGACGGGAATAAACTTTGGTATTTCTGCAGGAGTAGGGATGATTGCCCTTTTGGGAATCTGTATTCAGAATGGGGTCATTCTTATTACAGAGTTTCATCAGAATGTAAAAGAAGGAATGGATATAGATACGGCTATATTAAGTGGTGTTAAATCCAGAACAAGACCGGTGATTATGACAGCACTTATGGCGTCTATCGGATTAATGCCCGCTGCTTTATCTACGGGAATCGGCTCAGAATCTCAAAAACCCCTGGCAATTGTAATCATTGGGGGGTTAATTACGGCCACTGTCCTTACCCTACTTATTTTCCCTATTATTTTCTGGATTTTCAACAGAACCAAAAAATTACGGTCAATTTAACATTGTTTTTATATAATTTCGCCTCAGGTTTTCCTGAGGCGAAGTCTTTTTTTAGCTTTCTCTTGTATGATTTCAATTAAAATAATTAAATTGGCAAATTAATTATAAACAAATGATAGCTGCAAAAATAATGGGTTCCCCATCTTTACGACATTTGTAGAAAAGTTCTCCTTATTCTCAAAACTTAGGCTTATAAAAGCTTATAATATGTCTTAATTTACAAATGTTAAAACACAATATGAAACACTACAAGAAATCGGTTCTCTTTCTATTTGGATTTTTAATCATCCTGCTGCCTTTGCAGCTGATTTTTAAAATAAATATTGAAGAAACTTATCCATCCTTTAATTTTCCGGGATTTTCTTCATATCCTATAAAAGATGGAAAGTATATTAAATTTACGAAAACAACTTCCCATGTCTTTTTTAAAGACGGGGCTGATAGTATTTTAACCAAAAATGATTATTTGGGAGACCGAATACCAAGAACGATACAGATCACCCTGATCCAAAATTTACTTTTTCCTAAGAAATATCCGGTTTTGGATAGCCGGATAAACAGCTTGCCTCTCTATAAAAAGGAACTTTACCTGTTGAAAAAATCTATTCTTAACCGGAATATTAAAAAAGTAGATTTAAACGAAAGCAAAAAATTCATCGTAGAAAAATTAAGAGAAAGGTTTCCGGATAAAGAAGTAACTGGAATAGAAGTGATCAATGAAACTAAAGATTTCGATATCACAACAAGAAAAATGAATGATACAGCGATCCGGGATACTGTACTGAGTTTCCGATTTTAAATTAACGATGATGAATAAACTAAAAGAACTTCCCTTTACCAGTTACCATCCAAGCTATGAGTTTCTGGCTTTTTACCGAATATTTTTCTCTATGTTCCTATTATGGACAGGAGTGTCAGATAACAGCTGGATTCATTCTATTCCTAACAGTGCAATGCATCCGCCGATCAGCATACTGTCTTTTATAGATTTCATTCCCTCAGGAACCTTTTTTGTGCTATGCAGATATATAATGTATCTCGGATTGTTGTTGATCATGATAGGCTACAAGCCGAGGATATTTGCCATACTTTATATGGTGATCTATGTATTGACCAGTAATTATGCCTATTCTTTTGGAAAAGTAAATCATGATTTCGTTTATACCCTGCCAATTTTAATCATGGCATTTTCTCCATGGAACAGAACCTACAGTTTTTTTCCGGAACCTGTAAAAGAAACTGATGGACCGGCCAAGTCGTGGCCTCTATTTATGATAAGCCTTATTTTTAGTTTCGGAATGTTTACCGCCGGATTTTCTAAAATTTTAGGAGGATGGCTAAGTATGGATACCCAATATACACAGATCTTTTTTAGCCAGTACAGATATATTATAGGTTGGAATGATTTTCTTTCAGATTTCTATGACGGAATAAATTCTAAGATATTTTGGGAATTTCTGGATTATTTTACTGTCTTTTTTGAAACAGTTTTTATAATAGCCTTTCTTTATCCGAAGTTTTTCAGGTTTATGCTTTTGATAACCGTCTTTTTTCATCTGAATGTACTTCTGATGCTGAATATCTCATTTATGTATTCAATAGGTTTGTATACTCTTTTCATTCCTGCTTATTTGCTTCCTGTAGGTTTTAGAAGTAAAGTGAAAAAAATACTTACCTATATATTTAACCCGAATTATCGATTGATTGCACTTGCACTGATCGTTCTGTATTTATTAATTCTTGGCTTCTTCGATATCAATACCATCGGCTTTATTTGTAATGAATTTTTCTCTTTTATTGCTTTTGGCCAGAATTCTACATCGCTGATCATGATGGGAGGAGCTTTTCTGCTGGCTTTATACTTATTTATACGGTCGTTGAGAAAATTGGATGTCAAATGATAAATACACAGGGATTTAATGATGATTATAGAACAATACTAAAGATTGAAATAACAAATTTTATTCTTTTATATATTGGGTTTCAGGGTTTTTCGGAAAAGGTTTCTTAAAGTTTTTTTCAATTCAGAAAATTGTGTAAATTTGCAGTCTCAATACATTGAAATATAAGGTTTGTACTTCATTGGATTTGAATATTGAAACTTTTTTCAATAAAAAGGTTTTGGTATTTAAAAATTCATTATATTTGCACACCGAAAATTTGAAAAACAATAAATAAATAATTTTACAATCATGGCAAAGGAAACGTTTAATCGTAACAAACCACACTTGAACATTGGTACTATTGGTCACGTTGACCATGGTAAAACAACTCTTACAGCTGCTATTTCTGCTGTATTAGCTAGCAAAGGTCTTGCTGAGAAAAAAGACTTCTCTGCAATTGACTCTGCTCCAGAAGAAAAAGAAAGAGGTATTACTATCAATACTGCTCACATCGAATACGAAACTGAAAAAAGACACTATGCTCACGTTGACTGTCCAGGTCACGCCGACTATGTTAAGAACATGGTAACTGGTGCTGCTCAAATGGATGGGGCTATCGTAGTATGTGCTGCAACTGACGGTCCAATGCCTCAGACTAGAGAACATATCCTACTTTGCCGTCAGGTAAACGTACCAAGAATCGTTGTTTTCATGAACAAAGTTGACATGGTAGATGACCCTGAGTTATTAGAGCTTGTTGAAATGGAACTTAGAGACTTATTGTCTACTTACGAATTCGACGGAGATAACTCTCCAGTAATTCAAGGTTCTGCATTAGGAGCTCTTACAGCAGCTACTGCATCTCCTGCTAACACAGAAGATAAGTGGTTCAAGAGCGTTGAAGAATTGATGGATGCTGTTGATACTTGGATCGAGCAACCACCAAGAGATACTGAAAAGCCATTCTTGATGCCAATCGAAGACGTATTCTCTATTACAGGTAGAGGTACTGTAGCAACTGGTAGAATCGAGGCTGGTGTTATCAACACTGGAGATCCAGTTGATATCGTTGGTATGGGTGATGAGAAATTAACTTCTACTATTACAGGAGTTGAGATGTTCAGAAAGATCCTAGATAGAGGTGAAGCTGGAGATAACGTAGGTCTATTGTTGAGAGGTATTGAAAAAACTGACATCAAGAGAGGTATGGTTATCGCTAAGAAAGATTCAGTTAAGCCACACAAAAAATTCAAGGCTTCTGTTTATATCCTTTCTAAAGAAGAAGGTGGACGTCACACTCCATTCCACAACAAGTACCGTCCTCAGTTCTACGTAAGAACTACTGACGTTACAGGTGAAATCTTCTTACCAGAAGGTGTAGAAATGGTAATGCCAGGAGATAACTTAGAGATCACTGTAGAATTGTTACAGCCAATCGCTCTTAACGTAGGTCTTAGATTTGCGATCAGAGAAGGAGGTAGAACAGTTGGATCTGGTCAGGTTACTGAAATCTTAGATTAATATCTTAAAATAAATAAAGCTTCCGCAAGGAATCTCTTGCGGAGCTTTTTATCTACGGGCATCGTCCAATGGTAGGATACCGGTCTCCAAAACCGTTGATCAGGGTTCGAATCCTTGTGCCCGTGCAAATATAAATTATGAGTTCATTTGTCGATTTTTTAAAAGGTTCTTATAACGAATTCAGACATAAAGTTGAATGGCCAAAATGGGCTGACCTTCAGTCTTCTACTATTGTAGTGACTATTGCGACAGTTATTCTGGCATTGTTTACCTTTGGAGTTGATGAATTGTTTTCAAAAGCAATCAGCAACATCATCGGAATACTAATCAACTTGTTCAATTAATTAAAAGTATTTTCCATAATGAGCGAATTGAAATGGTATGTGCTGAAAGCAATCAGCGGACAGGAAAATAAAGTGAAAAACTATATTGAGACAGAAATCAAACGTTTAGGGTTTGAGCAGTACGTTACTCAAGTGGTTATTCCTATGGAAAAGGTTATTCAAATTAGAAACGGTAAAAAAGTTCCTAAAGAAAGACCTTACTATCCTGGTTACTTAATGATTGAAGCTGAGTTAATGGGAGAGATTCCCCATGTTATCAAAAACATTCCCGGAGTAATATCTTTCTTGAGTTTAACAAAAGGAGGAGATCCAGTTCCAATGAGAAAGTCTGAAGTAAACAGAATGCTTGGAAGAATGGATGAGCTATCAGAATTTGCCAGCGATGTGGAAATTCCATATATCGTAGGAGAGAATGTAAAAGTAATCGATGGTCCTTTCAATGGATTCAACGGTACTGTTGAAAAAATTCTTGAAGATAAAAAGAAAATTGAAGTTTCTGTACTGATCTTCGGTAGAAAAACTCCAATGGAGCTTAGCTATATGCAAGTAGAAAAAGTATAATAATTACTTATATAATATAAAAAAGGCTGCTGTAAAGCGGTCTTTTTTTTGTTTACTCTTGTATCAAGAAATAAATTTCTATTCTGTACTGCTTCCTGGATTTTCTGATTACTTATGTGTACTTAAGTTCGTATTAATATATCCCTATATTATCATTCTTTTGTCAATGCTTCTATAGGGAGCTTTGCCATTATTGGAATGATCACCTTCATACGATAAAGATTACTTTGATTGATGTTATCAATGATTTCATATTCATTATTTTCCCTTATATGGCATACTTATTGTAACCAATCAACCAACTAATCCATAAAACTTTATATTTTTCTTATTTGATACACTGTTCAGCAGAAGTATTAAACTTTTGTGCCTATATCGGAGATCAAAAATTGGGAATTTCAACATGAAGAGGCGACTTCTACAATAAACACACATAATTCAATGATTAAATTAACTTCGATGCTCCTTTTAACGGGTGCTGTCGCGTTTGCAAACGCGCAGGTTGGTATCAATACTGCAACACCGGAAAAGGAACTTACCGTTAACGGGACCATGAAAACATCAGGGATGGTCTTCAAAAAACCAATGGAAAAGCTGGGTGCTGACGAAAACTATACTTTTGTCATCAAATCTCCAGCTCCGGAAAACAAAATTACAGCCTATAATGATTCTTTTGTTCCCAACTCTCCGGCACCCATTAATATTATCCAGTTTAAAATCACATGTGACCCTTCAGATAAAGACTGGGTTAATCAATTTGATACCAAGATCAATTCTAAGAAATTCCTTGTTGTCATTTCTTCTTTTGGATTTACCCAACCTACCAGAACTTATTCTGCAGATTGGCTGACTCCGGTACCTCAGATTTTTGCATATTCTTCGGGAGGAACCTGGAAACTGAAAGCAGATTATCAGGGATTTTCTCCTGATTCATCATTGCCTACAGGAGAATGGACTCTCAATTTATTGGTGTATGACAGATCATATGCTAAGGAATTCAATACTACCCAAGATCTTAAAGCTTCTACTACCGGTGCAGCAGCAGCACCATTAATTCAATAAAAACATAGATAATGAAAAAAATTACCACAATAATCTTTGTAGCTTTTGCCGCTTTGAGTATGAATGCTCAGGTTGGTATCAATACTGCTAATCCTAAAGGAACTTTAGATGTAGAAGGTGAAACATTAGTTGAATCTTATTTGGTAGATACTGAAAATGCAACGGCAAGAGGAAATTATCTTCTTCTTACCCGTTCAAAAGACAGTTCACCTGTAGGTAAAGTAAAGCTGCTGGATATTACGCTGCGTAACGTAGCACCTGTTAATATGTATAATGTTGTTCTGAAAAATGTGAAACAGGATGAAGTCGTTAATCTGAATACAGGTTTAGATGCCGATAAATATGTTGTTGCCATTACAGGAGCTGTTTTTACAGGTGCCGTATCAGCAGCCAACACTTCTACTAATCCGAAATCTTATGGCTCTTATTCTACAGAAGTAAGTCAGATTATAAAAGCCGGAAAGAAATTTCACGCAATAAATTTAAGTTTTAAAGGTGCCAGTACTGTTTCTTCAGTTAACGGAACGTGGTCTCTTACTCTTAATGTTTTTGAGAAATCATTGGTTAAAGACTGGGGAACTTTCAACGGTTCAGTTTCAGCTTCATCATCACCAGCTTATTCGGGAGTTTCAACTAATACGCCTTTAGGGCTTCAATAAAAGATATGATAAGAAAAATTTATATTACGATTATAATGGGTCTGGGAATATTTTTAAATGCACAGACTGGTAAAGTAGGTATCAAAACAGATAAACCCACGGAGACTCTTGATGTCAACGGGAAAACATATACCAACTCTTTATACCTTAGAAATCCGGGAGAGCCTACAATGACAGGAGGTAGTTTTTTGGCGACTTCTGAAAACGCTCTTCAGCTGTATGATCCGAATCTGGAAAGCAGCGGATTATTCAATTATCTAAAACTTACCCTTACAGGAGTATCCGGTACCGGAATTGCAGATTATGACACAAAAATAGATGCTAATAATTTTCTGGTTATCCTTCATAACTATTCATTTAAGCTTAATGATGGAACTACCAACGTAATGCTTGATTATGGTGATAACGGGATCAATGATAATAAGCAGGGCTCACCGGATGTGACAGCATTCAAAAGTAATGGGACATGGCATATAAAAGCGAAGTTTTCAGATAGCAGAATTATTGCAACCAATACTTCCACTCCGTCAAGAACCTACAATAATTTTACGGTAGACCTTTATCTGATGGCTTATAGAAGATTGATCACAAAACAGAATATCACTGATGTGAATGCCAATCTTGGAGGAACAGACGGTTCTACACAAACAATCAGTAAACCATCCGGTTTCTAATTGATAATATTATAGATAAAAAAGACTGCTTATAGCGGTCTTTTTTATTAATACCAGAGCCCAACCTTATACCATCTGAAACAGACTTAAAGAACCTCCTGTGGTTGGGATATAAGACAAGATGGAATAGAGGTGAGATTTTGAAGAGCAATGTAAATGATAAAGATAAAATAAAGAAACAGGTATAAAATTGATCAGAAAATAAAATTTCTTAGCATAACAGATAAGAAAAATGGGTGCCCCATTTTTATTTTAAAATGAATGAATTTGTTTTTGGTTCCCCCAATACAAATTATATCCTGAAGATAGCCTTAAAAAAGTGGAATGAACTGATAATCTGAACTTCTATATATCAATTAATTTCTGAAAACTTTTTAAAAATAGGCAATATCCGTTTGTAGTTTCAAAAATATTTTATACTTTTGCAATCCGAAAAGTAGGTTTATTGTTATGTGAGTGCATAACCTACTGAATAATAAATGCTTCCAAACTCATTAATTATTCAAACTAAAAAAAATTAAAATGGCTAAGAAAGTCTTTAAAATGGTAAAGCTTCAGGTGAAAGGTGGCGCAGCTAACCCTTCTCCACCAGTAGGTCCAGCATTGGGTTCTGCAGGTGTGAACATCATGGAGTTTTGTAAGCAATTTAACGGAAGAACCCAAGACAAGCCAGGGCAAGTTTTACCTGTAGTAATTACAGTATACGAAGACAAATCTTTTGAATTCGTAATTAAAACTCCACCTGCAGCGATCCAGTTAATGGATGCAGCTAAGATCAAAGGAGGTTCCGGTGAACCAAACAGAAACAAAGTAGGTTCTGTATCTTGGGATCAGGTAAAGAAAATCGCTGAAGATAAAATGGCAGATCTTAACTGCTTTACAATGGACTCTGCACTTTCTATGGTAGCTGGTACTGCTAGATCTATGGGATTAAAAGTAACAGGAACTAAACCAGCTAACGCTTAAAACTTATTGAAATGGCAAAATTAACAAAAAAGCAAAAAGAGGCTTTAAGCAAAGTAGAGAAAGGTAGAATCTATAACCTTGAAGAAGGTTCGGCTCTTGTAAAGGAAGTAAACACTACAAAGTTTGATGCTTCTGTAGATATCGCTGTAAGATTGGGTGTAGATCCAAGAAAAGCAAA
Source organism: Chryseobacterium sp. YR221 (assembly GCF_900176315.1). Lineage (NCBI taxonomy): Bacteria > Pseudomonadati > Bacteroidota > Flavobacteriia > Flavobacteriales > Weeksellaceae > Chryseobacterium > Chryseobacterium sp. YR221. The sequence continues at coordinate 729,600 of NZ_FWXM01000002.1, read as the reverse complement.
CCAAATGGTAAGAGGTGTAGTATCTCTTCCTCACGGAACTGGTAAAGATGTTAAAGTATTAGCTCTTGTAACACCAGATAAAGAAGCTGAAGCTAAAGAAGCTGGAGCTGATTATGTAGGTCTTGACGAATATTTACAAAAAATAAAAGATGGTTGGACTGATGTTGACGTTATCGTTACTATGCCAGCTGTTATGGGTAAATTAGGTCCATTAGGTAGAGTATTAGGTCCAAGAGGTTTGATGCCTAACCCTAAATCAGGAACTGTAACTATGGAAATTGGTAAAGCAGTAACTGAAGTGAAAGCTGGTAAAATTGATTTCAAAGTAGATAAGTATGGTATTATCCATGCTGGTATTGGTAAAGTATCTTTCGATGCTGCTAAGATCAAAGAAAATGCTCAGGAACTAATCCAAACATTAGTTAAAATGAAGCCTACGGCTGCTAAAGGAACTTATGTGAAAAGCATCTACTTGTCTTCTACAATGAGCCCAGGTATTGCAATTGATACAAAATCTGTTAACTAATATTAAATCCTTAAGACGATGACAAAAGACCAAAAAGTTGTAGCAATACAAGAGATCAAAGACTTGCTTCAGGATGCAAAAGTAGTATACGTAGCAGATCTAGAAGGATTGAACGCTGCTAAGTCTTCAGACTTCAGAAGACAGGCTTTCAAACAAAATATCAAAGTAAAAGTAGTAAAAAATACACTTTTACAAAAAGCAATGGAGCAAATTGATGGGGTAGATTTCTCTGAAATGTTCCCAACATTCAAAGGTAACTCTGCAATCATGATTGCTGATACTGCGAATGCTCCTGCAAAATTAATCCAAGGGTTCAGAAAAAAAGAAGATAAGCCTGCTTTAAAGTCTGCTTACCTTCAGGAAACTTTCTATGTTGGAGACGAAAACTTAACTTCACTTGCTAACATCAAGTCTAGAGAAGAAATGATCGGAGAAATCATCGGATTACTTCAATCTCCAATTCAAAGAGTTGTTTCTGCTCTTCAAAACAAATCTGAAACAGTAGAAGCTAAAGCTGAAGAAGCTGCTCCGGCTGTAGAAGAAACTCCTGCTGAAGCTCCAGAAGCTGCTGCAGAAAGCACTGAAGAAACAAGTGCTGAATAATTATACTCAAAAAATTAAATAAATAATCAACAAAAACATTACAACAATGTCAGATTTAAAAAATTTAGCTGAAACGCTAGTAAACTTAACAGTAAAAGACGTAAATGAATTAGCTACTATCCTTAAGGATGAGTACGGAATTGAGCCAGCTGCTGCTGCTGTAGTAGTTGCTGCAGGTGGTGGAGAAGCTGCTGAAGAAAAAACTGAATTCGACGTAATTCTTAAGTCTGCAGGTGCTTCTAAATTAGCTATCGTTAAATTGGTAAAAGATTTAACTGGTGCTGGTCTTAAAGAAGCTAAAGATATCGTAGACGGTGCTCCAGCTGCAATTAAGCAAGGAGTTTCTAAAGACGAAGCTGAAGCTCTTAAGAAGCAATTAGAAGAAGCTGGTGCTGAAGTAGAATTGAAATAATTTCAATTATATTCTAAATATAGAAGCCCGGGCATTTGCCTGGGCTTTTTTTTGTTATCTGATAATCATCAGTTTGTCACTTTGTTTACAAGCGTATGGAGATTTTGTTGACTTAAATTTCATGATATTAATTTATTATTATTAATTTCATATTAATTAACATAATGTATTAGTATTAATCTTTAATTATTGTTATTTTTTGTATAATTTTATCATTAAAACATTGTTTTTATTGAAAAAATACTATATTTGCATCAGGAAAAAAACACAACACTATTGGATCGAAATTATTTTCTTTCGTATAGTCATATAGCATTTCTTTTGTTATTATCGACTATCGGAAAACTGAACGCAGGGTTTATTATATCTACCGCGGTAGACAAATCTGAATTGCTGCATTGTACAGGTGTAAATAATACTGATTTACACTCGCATATAATCAATAAAATTTCACAGGAACCGATAAGGGTTACTAATATCCTGCAAGCTGAGAATTGTAAGGGCTATCATCATACTTTACGAAATTATCTTCGCCTTCCTAAGGATAACGATTTTATATCTTGTGCCATAAAAGGCTTTGAGATTGTTTCCGTCTGGAAGACAAGGATACAGGGGGTAGAACATTATGGAAGTACGGTGACTGTATTTGAAAAGATTAAAAGGTTTTACATCAACTCTTTTAAGCTGGTCGACGGTTTTAAGTTTATTATTAAGATCCCCGATAAACTGCCCCTTCCTTCTCTACGATAATATTTCATAACAATTTTTACGATCCCCATGGGAATTATAAAGCTGTTTCATTTACAATTTTAAATGAGAGAGCTGAAGAAATGCCTTTATATAAAAACGAACACAAAAAAACAACAAAGATCAACAAAGAATGAAAAGCAAATTATTAACACTAGCACTCTTATCGGCAGGATTTTATTTATCTGCCCAAGTAGGGATTAATACAGGTGGGCCTCAAGCTACACTTGATGTGGTGGGTTTTCCATCCAATACCAATAAACTAGATGGTGTCATTGCTCCAAGGCTTACAGGAGCGCAGCTAAGTGCCAAAAATTATACGGCAGCTCAAACCGGGGCTATTGTATATGTCACAGTTGCTGAAGCGGCACCTGCCGGACAGACCGCGGCCGTTGTATCACCTGGTTATTATTATTTCGATGGGACAAAATGGGGGAACTTAGGTGCAGATTGGCGTACCGTGGGAAATGCAGGAACGACGCCTACTACGGCTGGTTTGGGAACAGATATTTCTACAGGAAACTATTTAGGGACAAGTGATGGACAGAATTTGGTATTGGCAACTCAAAAAAATGTCAAAGGAATTCTGGACTTGAATGGAACATTACGTGGTGGAAACTCCAATACTACCACAGGGCCATTTGCCTCTTTTACATGGGGATCCAATAATACGCTTACAAACAGTACTTCGTCCAATATCGCTTTAGGTAAAGATAATACCGTTTCTGCACAAGGGAATTTTCCTGCGGTAGCTATCGGATTAGCGAACACTGCTAATAATGGTGCCAAAATAATAGGGAACACCAATACTGCATCCGGAGCCAATAATTTAGTCTTTGGAAACGGAAATACAGTAACAGGAATTACAGGATTAACACTTGGAAATAATAACACCAATGATGGAGGGATTATTATAGGAGGTGGAAATACGGCAGCAACCAACACTGTTACCATAGGATCAGCAAATAATGCTTCAGGAGGCCAATCGATGGCTATAGGATTTACAGGAAAGGCATTGGCGGGACAATCTGTATATGCTAATAAAGCGCATGCCTTTTTTAATATCGGAAATGCCACCAATGCTATCGTTGGGATTAACATGATTCCTACTGCTGATACAGCTTCCGGTGCGGCTATCCAGTTAAAAGGAATTACCGGTGCTGCTTCATCCTGTACCGCGGCTGAAGAAGGAGCCATCCGCTATAATGCCACAGCAAAAGTACACGAAGGCTGCAACGGAACTGCATGGAAAGCTTTCTATTAATTGAAAAATAAACACAAAATCTTTAAAAAATTAAAAAATGACCAAAAAATTATTAGAGAAATTAGCTGTAATGCTTATGACGCTGGTACTGTCTGTAGCAGCATTGGCACAGCAAGGCTATGAACCTATCCGAGGGATGGGAGTTGAAGCAAAACCTGTAAACAACTCAGGGATTTGCTTGGCATGTTATAATGGAAGCATGAATCCAGTGGTGGATGCCAGTTTGGATAATAGTGTAAGTATGGGAAATTTCGCTTCTTTACTGAGTGGAAACGGTATATCTGTTAAAAACAAGAATACATCATATCCGGCAGGATATATTACTGGTTTTAATGTAGACCTTGGAACAAGCTTTATTACGATTGATCTTTTAAGCTCGTTAAGAATCAGTACCTATAAAAATGGTGTTGTTCAGGAAACTACTACAAACAGTACACTTTTATCAGTACCTGCATTTGGGGGTAGCAAGAACAGAATATTCTTACACTTTAAAACTTCAAAAGAATTTGATGAAGTAAGATTGTATCAGACCAATGTTCTTTCCGCATTCAGTGCAATGAATGTGTATTATGCATTTGCATTTGATCCGGCTAAGGTACCGACAGATAACAATGGTATTTGTGATGATATTATTGCGGGAAGTGGTGTTGACGGAAATATATCCGGAAGCAGCAGTTTCCTTGCTCCACTTTCTTACGTTCAGAATAAAGAAAATATTGGGGACGGAAATAAAAACTCTTTCGGGAAAATAGTCCTTCCAATAGGATTGTTAGGGTCTTATTCAGTAGGGGTTTTGGATAAAAACCAGGTATACCCTGCGGGAAACAGAACCGGATTTGTAATAGAGCCTGATGATCAGGGTAAGCTGCTGAGTGCTGAGTTTTTGAAAAATATTACTGTAGAAACCTATTTATTTGGCCAGCTTCAGGATTCAAGACAATTATCCGATGGAGGAGGATTGATCAATATCAAAGTGCTCGGGTATGGTTCCGGGAAGCAAAAAGTAACACTTACGACCACCAAGCCTTTCAACGAGGTTCGATTGAAAATTACTCAGACTGTCGGGTTTAACCTGGGAGCTCTTAAGGTATATTACGCATTCGAAGAACCTATTTCTTGTGAATGTGATGATAAAATTCAGACTAGTGGCTCTGCAATACCTGGAAATCTGGTAACAGGAGGAAGCTGGACATCCGGACCTGGATTTTTAGGTCTTATTCTGGCTAAAATGACAAGCCCGGAAGCAATTGTAGATACCAATCCTAATAATTATGCAACAGCAACAGTGCCTGCAGCATCTATTTTAAGTATTTTCTCAGCATTTGCAACGGTAAGCAGTAATGCAATGCTTCCTGCTAATACAATGGCCGGATTTACGGTAGAAAAAGCAGGAAATCTATTGGGGGTAAGTGTACTTGAAAATATTACAGTAACCCTGTATAACGGAAATACAGTAACCAATACTTTTACAAGTTCAGGAAGTCTTATCAGTGGAAACTTCTTCACGACAAACTCCAATAAGTTTTATGTAGGAGGTAAGGCTACAAAGCCTTTCAACCGTATGAAGATTACCTTTAATAGCGGAACGGCTGTCCGTATTCCTCAGAGCTATTATATTTATAATGCTTTTGCAAGTAAAGATGATGATAATGACGGAGTTCCAAACTGTTTTGACAGATGTCCGGGAGGAGATGACAGTATAGATAATAACGGTAATGGTATTCCTGATTGTGCAGAAGGATGTACAGTGGTTAATGATAAGTCTCCGACATTGGATACGGATGGTGACGGTATTGTTGATGCATGTGATTTTGATTCTGACAATGATGGTATTCCTGACTCAATGGAAGATTTTGATGCCAACGGTAAGTTTGAAGACGATGATATGGAAGGTGATATTTTAATTACTTCTATATTGGGAGACAGTGTTCCGAATTATCGTGATTTGGATTCTGACAATGACGGCGTGTTGGATTTATTTGAATCAGGTATTCCAACATCAGTAATCAATCAGATTGATGCAGATCATAATGGGGTTATTGATAGTGGTGTTGCAGTAGGAAACAATGGTCTGGCAGATGTATTGGAAACGTATCCAGATTCAGGAACTTTAAAATATCCTATTCAGAATACGGATGGAGATGGTTTACCTGACTTCCTGGACCTGACTTCCAATGGTTCGGATCTTGACCTGTATAAGATTGGAAAAGGAAATCTTGATACTATGGGTGGTGGATTCATTTCTACAATTGATGACAAAGACAGGGATGGTATCCAGGCTGTTGTAGATACAGACCTTGTGAAGAGAGGAGCTCCAGATTCTCCACTTTCGCCATATGCTTCACTGTTGAAAAATGCATCGATGAAGACTGCAAAAATTACCGGGGCTTCAGATGTAACAGAAGTTGCCAATGATGTTAAAATATACCCTAACCCGGTAAAAGCTGGAGAAAATCTTTCGATCACAACTGCAGAAGACGGCGTTTATACTTTATACTCTGCACAAGGGCAGGTAGTTAAGTCAGATAAATTGAATCTTCGTACAGGTATTGATACCTCTTCATTACCTACGGGAATTTATATTATTAAGATAGAAACTAAATCAACGGTAAAATCTTATAAGGTTATTGTGAAATAATTATAAGAAATCTTAGTGTTTATGGAGGCTGCTCAGAAATGGGCAGCTTTTTTATTTTAATGTCCTCAAAATGAGGCGTATTATTTGTAATTGTGGATAACTTTTTGTATCTTTGCCCCTCTTTTGGCGCTAAAAATTGTTTGTAAATTTATAAAATACTAAAAATCAACTCTTTCAATGTAAATCATGAAAGGGATTTCGTATTTGTAGATACTGCGGTAATACTGCCTCAAAAGTAATAAAAATATTTTGCATTACGCTGTGAAAAGATATACCAGCGTTGCAGTTAGGAATAAGACTGTAAGAATAAAGAAAAAAGAATAAAGACTATTTCTAATAGCGCCAAACATTTGAAGTCTTTGATCTTTTCTCTGTTTCTCTCTTCTATTCCTGATATTTTTTAATAAATCAAAATATTTTTTAACCCTTTCTTAAAAGTTTTATGAGTAAAACAAAATCAACAACTCAAGGAAATCCGAGAATTAATTTCTCATCAGCGAAAGGAAAAATCATCACTCCAGACTTCTTGGACATCCAAATCGAGTCTTTCAGAGAATTTTTCCAGCTTGATACACTTCCTGAAGCCAGAAAGACAGAAGCTCTTTACAAGACCTTCCAAGAGAATTTTCCAATTACCGATTCTAGAAATCAATTCGTATTGGAATTCCTTGACTATCTGGTAGATTCTCCACGTTATTCAATTGATGAGTGTGTGGAAAGAGGTCTGACGTATTCAGTGCCTCTAAAAGCAAGACTTAAATTATATTGTACTGACCCGGAACACGAAGATTTCCAAACGGTGGTTCAGGATGTATATTTAGGTCCGGTTCCTTATATGACGCCTAGTGGATCTTTCATCATCAATGGTGCTGAGAGAGTTATTGTTACGCAGCTTCACCGTTCACCTGGTGTATTCTTCGGACAGACTTACCACGCGAATGGAACCAAACTATACTATTCAAGAATTATTCCTTTCAAAGGATCTTGGATGGAATTTACAACAGATATCAACAGCGTAATGTACGCGTATATCGACCGTAAGAAAAAGTTACCATTAACAACTTTATTAAGAGCTATCGGTTACGAATCTGATAAGGATATCCTTCAGATCTTCGACCTTGCTGAAGAAGTGAAAGTTTCTAAAGCTGCCCTTAAAAAAGTGGAAGGGAGAACATTGGCTGCGAGAGTATTGAACACTTGGTTCGAAGATTTCGTAGACGAAGATACAGGTGAGGTAGTTTCTATTGAAAGAAACGAAATCATCTTGGATAGAGAAACGATTCTTGAAAAAGAACATTTAGATCTTATCCTGGATGCTGGTGTGAAATCTATTTTGATCCACAAAGAAAACAGCAATGAATTCTCTATCATCCAGAATACATTACAGAAAGACCCTACTAACTCTGAGAAAGAAGCAGTAGAGTACATCTATCGTCAGTTAAGAAATGCAGATCCACCAGATGAGGAAACAGCAAGAGGAATTATTGAAAAATTATTCTTCTCTGAGCAGAGATACTCTCTTGGTGAAGTAGGACGTTACAGATTGAATAAAAAATTAAGTCTAAACATCCCAACTACAACTGAAGTTCTTACAAAAGAAGATATCATTGCGATTGTAAGACACTTAATTGAGTTAGTAAACTCAAAAACGGATGTTGATGATATTGACCACTTATCAAACAGAAGAATTAAAACTGTTGGTGAGCAGTTAGCAGGACAGTTCGGTGTAGGTCTTTCAAGAATTGCAAGAACAATTAAGGAAAGAATGAACGTTAGAGATAACGAAATCTTTACTCCACTTGATCTTGTAAATGCTAAGACATTAACATCAGTAATCAACTCGTTCTTTGGTACCAACCAGCTTTCTCAGTTCATGGACCAAACCAACCCTCTATCAGAGATCACTCACAAGAGAAGATTATCTGCACTAGGGCCTGGTGGTTTATCAAGAGAAAGAGCAGGTTTCGAGGTTCGTGACGTTCACCATACGCACTACGGAAGAATTTGCCCGATTGAAACTCCGGAAGGACCAAACATTGGTTTGATTTCATCTTTAGGTATTTATGCGAAAATCAACAGACTAGGTTTCATCGAAACTCCATATAGAAAAGTAGAAGACAGTAAGATTAATCTTAATGCAGATCCTATTTATCTTAATGCTGAGGACGAAGAAGATAAAGTAATTGCTCAGGCAAACGTTGAATTGAACGATAGCGGAGAATTCTTAACAGACAGAATTATTGCCAGACTGGATGGTGACTACCCTGTAGTTGAGCCAGCTCAGGTAAATCTTATCGACGTTGCACCAAACCAGATCTCTGGTATTTCCGCTTCATTAATTCCATTCCTGGAGCATGATGATGCGAACCGTGCGTTGATGGGATCCAACATGATGCGTCAGGCAGTTCCTCTATTGAAGCCACAAGCTCCAATCGTAGGTACAGGTCTGGAACAACAAGTTGCGAAAGATTCAAGAATTTTGATCAATGCAGAAGGTACAGGTACTGTAGAGTATGTGGATGCTGACAAGATCACTATTAAATACGAAAGAAGTGAAGACGAAGATTTAGTACAATTTGAGTCTGCTACTAAAACATACAACCTTACTAAGTTTAGAAAAACTAACCAGAGTACAACTATTACCCTAAGACCAAACGTAAGAGTAGGTGATGTAGTGGAAAAAGGACAGGTACTTTGTGACGGTTATGCTACTGAAAAAGGAGAATTAGCTCTTGGTAGAAACTTAGTGGTAGCGTTCATGCCTTGGAAAGGATACAACTTTGAGGATGCTATTGTAATCAACGAAAAAGTTGTACGTGAAGACTGGTTTACTTCAATCCACGTAGATGAATATTCTCTTGAAGTTCGTGATACCAAATTAGGTATGGAAGAGCTTACAGCAGATATTCCAAACGTTTCTGAAGAAGCTACTAAAGATCTTGACGAGAACGGTATGATCAGAATCGGTGCTGAAGTGAAGCCTGGAGATATCATGATTGGTAAAATTACTCCAAAAGGTGAATCTGACCCGACTCCTGAAGAAAAACTTCTTAGAGCAATCTTTGGTGATAAAGCTGGTGATGTAAAAGATGCATCATTAAAAGCTGACTCTTCATTAAGAGGGGTGGTGATCAACAAGAAATTGTTCTCAAGAAATATTAAAGACAAAAAGAAAAGAACTGAAGAAAAACTTAAACTTGAAGAGATTGAAAACACTTACAAGGCTAAGTTTGATGAGTTGAGAAACACTTTAATTGAAAAATTAAATACACTGGTAAGCGGTAAAACTTCTCAAGGGGTACAAAATGACCTTGACGAAGAAATCATCGGTAAAGGTGTGAAATTCACTCACAAATTATTGACTTCAGTTGAAGATTATGTAAACGTTAGCGGTTCAGACTGGACAGTAGACGCTGATAAAAATGAATTGATCAAACAATTGATTCACAATTACAAAATCAAATTTAACGACATTCAGGGAGTTAAAAACCGTGAGAAATTTGCTATTTCAATCGGAGATGAGCTTCCAGCAGGGATCATGAAGTTGGCTAAAGTTTACATCGCTAAGAAACGTAAACTAAATGTGGGAGATAAAATGGCAGGACGTCACGGTAACAAAGGTATCGTTTCAAGAATCGTTCGTGAAGAAGATATGCCATTCCTTGAAGACGGAACACCAGTAGATATCGTATTGAATCCACTAGGGGTACCTTCTCGTATGAACATCGGTCAGATCTATGAAACAGTTCTTGGATGGGCAGGTCAGAAATTAGGAATGAAGTTCGCTACACCAATCTTTGATGGAGCAACTCTTGACCAGATTACTGAATATACAGAAAAGGCAGGTCTTCCTAAATTTGGTAACACTCACCTTTATGATGGTGGTACCGGAGAAAGATTTACTCAGCCGGCTACTGTAGGTATTATCTACATGCTGAAACTAGGACACATGGTTGATGATAAGATGCACGCACGTTCTATTGGTCCTTACTCATTGATTACTCAGCAGCCGTTAGGAGGTAAAGCTCAGTTCGGTGGACAGAGATTTGGAGAGATGGAGGTTTGGGCTCTTGAAGCATTCGGAGCATCAAATATTCTAAGAGAAATCTTAACTGTGAAGTCGGATGACGTGATTGGTAGAGCAAAAACTTATGAAGCAATTGCAAAAGGTGAATCTATGCCTGAACCAGGTATCCCGGAATCATTTAACGTATTACTTCACGAGTTACAAGGTCTTGGATTAGACGTAAGATTGGAAGAGTAAGATATCAGATATCAGACACTGGTTGTCAGATTATGCGACTCTAAAAATTTTATAATCCTTGAATTTGGAATGATGATTTCGTCTGAAATCTGAACTCTGAAATCTAAAATCTAAAAAAATTATGTCAAATAAAAATAAAACAAGTAGATTTAATAAAATAACCATTGGTTTAGCTTCACCAGAGTCTATTTTACAGGACTCAAGAGGAGAGGTTTTAAAACCAGAAACTATTAACTACAGAACTCACAAACCTGAAAGAGACGGATTATTCTGTGAGAAAATCTTTGGTCCTGTAAAGGATTACGAATGTGCTTGTGGTAAATATAAGAGAATTCGTTACAAAGGGATCGTTTGTGACCGTTGTGGTGTAGAAGTTACCGAGAAAAAAGTAAGAAGAGAAAGAATCGGACATATCGGTTTGGTTGTTCCTATTGCTCACATCTGGTACTTCCGTTCATTACCAAACAAAATCGGATACCTTCTTGGAATCCCTTCTAAGAAATTAGATATGATCATCTACTACGAAAGATATGTAGTGATCCAACAGGGTATTGCCAAAAAATTAGATGGTTCTGATTTTGAAAATATGGAATTCTTAACAGAAGAAGAGTACCTTGACATTATGGAAACTCTTCCTGTAGAAAACCAGTATCTTGATGATTCTGATCCAAACAAATTCATCGCCAGAATGGGTGCTGAAGCTGTGGAAGATCTATTAAAGAGAATTGATCTTGATGCATTATCTTTTGACTTAAGACACAAAGCTCATAACGAAGGTTCTAAGCAAAGAAGAACTGAAGCACTGAAAAGATTGAACGTTGTAGAAGCATTGAGAGGTGCCAATACAAGAATGATCAACAGACCAGAGTGGATGATTATGCGTGTGCTGCCTGTTATACCACCAGAACTAAGACCATTAGTTCCATTGGACGGAGGACGTTTCGCTACTTCTGACCTTAATGACCTTTATAGAAGAGTTATTATCAGAAATAACCGTTTGAAGAGATTATTGGAGATCAAAGCTCCTGAAGTAATCTTGAGAAACGAGAAGCGTATGCTTCAGGAATCTGTAGATTCATTATTCGATAACACAAGAAAATCTTCTGCAGTAAAATCTGAATCAAACAGACCATTGAAATCACTTTCTGATTCATTGAAAGGTAAGCAAGGTCGTTTCCGTCAGAACTTACTAGGGAAAAGGGTTGACTACTCTGCGCGTTCGGTAATTGTTGTAGGTCCAAACTTACAGCTTCACGAATGTGGTATTCCTAAAGATATGGCAGCTGAACTTTACAAACCGTTTATCATCAGAAAACTGATTGAGAGAGGAATTGTAAAAACTGTAAAATCTGCCAAGAGAATTATCGACAGAAAAGAACCTGTAGTATATGATATCCTTGAAAACGTGATGAAAGGTCACCCTGTTCTACTGAACAGAGCACCTACGCTTCACAGACTGGGGATTCAGGCTTTCCAACCTAAGATGATCGAAGGTAAGGCAATCCAGCTACACCCGTTAGTAACAACAGCATTCAACGCCGATTTCGATGGTGACCAGATGGCGGTACACTTACCGTTAGGACCAGAAGCGATCCTTGAAGCTCAGTTATTAATGTTAGGTTCTCAGAATATCTTGAACCCTGCAAACGGTTCTCCAATTACAGTACCTTCTCAGGACATGGTTCTTGGTCTTTATTTCATGACTAAAGAATTGAGTTCTACAGAAGATATGAAAGTAAAAGGTGAAGGTCTTGCATTCTATTCTCCTGAGGAAGCAGAAATTGCTTATGCTGAAGGTAGAGTTTCTTTAAATGCTAAGGTAAGATGTAGACTACCTGTTAAAGAAGACGGAGTAATAGTAACAAGATTGATCGAAACTTCTGTAGGTAGAATTTTATTCAACCAGATTGTACCTAAACAATCAGGATATATCAATGAACTTCTTACTAAGAAATCATTGAGAAACGTTATTGGTAAGATCCTTGCCGATACGGATTTCCCTACTACTGTGAAGTTCCTTGATGCAATGAAAGACTTAGGGTATTCAAATGCATTCAAAGGAGGTCTATCGTTCTCTCTTGGAGATATCGTAGTACCTGTAGAGAAAAAGCAGATGATTGCTACTTCAATTGAAACTGTAGACGAAATTAGAGCTAACTATAACATGGGTCTAATTACCGATACAGAACGTTATAACCAGGTAATTGACGTTTGGACTAACACCAACGCTGGATTAACTGAAATGATCATGAGCAGAATGAAAACCGACCAAGGTGGTTTCAACTCTGTGTATATGATGCTTGACTCTGGGGCGAGGGGTTCTAAAGAACAGATCCGTCAGTTATCAGGGATGAGAGGTTTGATGGCGAAACCGCAAAAAGCTGGTTCTACCGGTGCGGAGATCATCGAAAACCCGATCCTTGCAAACTTTAAGGAAGGTCTTTCGATCTTAGAGTACTTTATCTCTACTCACGGTGCTCGTAAGGGTCTTGCGGATACCGCTCTTAAGACAGCCGATGCTGGTTACCTAACGAGAAGATTGGTAGACGTTGCACAGGACGTTATCGTTACAGAAGATGACTGTGGAACACTTAGAGGAACAGAAGTTACTGCACTTAAGAAAAATGACGAGATCGTTGAAAGAATCTCTGAAAGAATCTTAGGTAGAGTATCTCTTCATAATATCTATGACCCTGAAACTGATGAGCTTATTGCTAGTGCAGATCAGGTAATCATTGAAGAATTGGCAAAAAGAATTGAAGAAGCTGGATTAGAAGCTGTTGAGGTTCGTTCGCCATTAACTTGTGAAGCTAAGAAAGGGATCTGTGCGAAATGTTACGGTAGAAACTTAGCAACAGGTAAAGTGATCCATATGGGTGAAGCGGTAGGTGTAATTGCAGCACAGTCAATTGGGGAACCAGGTACTCAGCTTACGTTGAGAACCTTCCACCAAGGGGGTACTGCAGGAAACGTATCAGAAAACCCATCTATTGTAGCTAGAAGAGATGGTATCGTTGAAATGGATGATGTAAGAACAATTACTTCTGAAGATGAAAACGGTAATACAGCTGAGGTAGTAGTTTCCCGTTCAACGGAATTCAGATTAGTTGCTGCGGAGTCTAAAACTCCATTAATGATAGCTAACGTACCTTACGGATCTATATTATCTGTAAAACCAGGTGATAAAGTGAAGAAAGGAGATACCATCTGTAGATGGGATCCGTATAACGCGGTTATCATTGCTGAAACTTCTGGTAAGGTAGAATATGAAGATATTATCCAGGGTATTTCATTCCAGCTTGAAATTGACGAACAAACAGGATTCGAAGAGAAAGTAATCTCTGAATCTAGAAATAAGAAAGCCGTACCTACCTTGAAGGTGGTAGATTCTAAAGGAGTTGAGCAAAGAGCATACAACTTACCGGTAGGAGCCCACTTAATGGTAAATGATGGTGAAAAAATTAAGGCTGGTAAGGTCTTAATCAAAATCCCAAGAAAATCTGCAAAAGCAGGGGATATCACCGGAGGTCTTCCAAGAGTTACCGAATTATTCGAAGCAAGAAACCCTTCAAACCCAGCGGTTGTTACTGAAATCGACGGGGTAGTTTCTTACGGAAAAATTAAGAGAGGTAACCGAGAATTGATCGTAGAAGCTAAAACTGGAGAAAGAAAGATTTACCTGGTAAAACTTTCTAACCAGATCTTGGTTCAGGAGAATGACTTCGTAAGAGCTGGTTCTCCACTATCTGACGGTTCTATCACACCGGATGATATCTTAAGAATCAAGGGCCCAACTGCGGTTCAGGAATACTTAGTAAATGAGATTCAGGAAGTTTACCGTCTTCAGGGGGTAAAAATTGATGATAAGCACTTTGAAATTATCGTAAGACAGATGATGACAAAAGTATCTATCGTGGATGGAGGTGATACTCAATTCCTTGAAGGAGCTCTGGAACATAAGTATGACTTCTTGGAAGAGAACAACAGAGTATTTGGTCTTAAAGTAGTAGTAGAGGCTGGTGATTCTAAAGAATTCAGACCAGGTCAGATGATTACTGCAAGAGAATTAAGAGATGAAAACTCTAAGCTAAGACGTGAAGATCAAAACTTGGTAGAAGTAAGAGAAGCACTTCCTGCTACAGCAACGCCTGTATTGCAAGGTATCACAAGAGCGGCTCTTCAGACTAAGTCATTCATGTCTGCAGCATCATTCCAGGAAACAACGAAGGTTCTAAATGAAGCGGCTGTTGCTGGAAAAATTGATGCCCTTAGTGGTCTTAAAGAAAATGTAATTGTAGGGCACAGAATCCCTGCAGGTACAGGTCTTAAAGAATATCAGAATGTTATTGTAGGTTCTAAGAAAGAATTCGAAGACCTTAACTAAAATTAATGATTTGAAATTTGAGGTTTGGATTTATTTTTATATTTTCACAATCTCAAATTTCGAATTTAAAAAACATAATTTATAACAATGGACAACAATCAAAATCCACAAGACGGAAACATCAACATCGAATTAAACGAAATGGTAGCTGCTGGTATCTATGCTAATTTAGCTTTAGTAAACCACTCTCCATCTGAGTTCGTAGTAGATTTCATCCAATTAATGCCGGGGGTACAGCAAGCTAAAGTAAGATCAAGAGTAATTCTTGCTCCACTTCACGCTAAGAGAGTTTTAAACGCTCTTCAACAGAACATCGCTAACTATGAGCAGCAGTTCGGAGAAATCAAAGAAGTTGAGCCTTTCGTATTAGGAGGAAACAACGTTCAAGCGTAAGATTTCTTTTACAATAAATACATGCCCCAATGAAAATTGGGGCATTTTTTATGTTATATATTACGGTTAAAAATACGTCCTACTATTTATAACACAACTTTAATGATACCAAATCATCATAACAATGATCCAATTTTATATATTTGAATATTACATTTTGATAAAATTGATATGACAGATAATGTGTTTATTCTTGATAAATTTGGTTTTCTTGGAAAAGTTTTTTTAAGTGAACTCCAACAGCATGCTGTTATTGTTGATATAAAAGCAAAAACAGAAATCATAAGAGAAGGCCAGAAAAATAAGTATGTACCCTTTCTAATAAAAGGTTCTATTAAAGTTTTCACTCTTAATGACGGCAGAGAACTTATCTATTATTTTATTAAGCCTAGTGACAGCTGCCTGATGACTTTCTCTTCTATTTTTACAGATTATGTAAGCCGAGTATTTGCCGTAGCTGAAGAAGAATCTGAAGCCTTATTGATTCCTGTTTCTGTGATGCATGACTGGCTGATCAGGTTTCCAGAGATCAATAAATTATTTTATCGTGAGTATGACAGACGTTTTTCGGAAGTCATGAATATGGTCAATGATGCTGTTTTTCATAGACTGGACAAAAGGGTACTGAATTATATTAAACAGCAGATCACCAGTACCGGAAGAAATCCTTTAAAAATTACTCATCGTGAAATTGCAAGCAGTCTTGGTACTTCAAGAGAAGTGGTAAGCAGAGTGTTAAAAAAAATAGAGAGTGACGGAGAGATCCTGCAGACGAAAGAAGGGATCAAAGTTGCTGTAAATGAAAATGTTAGACTAATCTAATTTATAATGTTTCAAAAGTTTTTGTTATATGATTGATAAAAACAATGTCTTTGGTGACTTTTATCACATAATTTTGAATTGAGAACTTGATAAGTTTGTCATATGATAATTTAATTCAAATTGTATATGACAAAAGCTCTCTTATTTTTGTCAGTATTTTCATCAGGTTTTGCCTTTGCACAGGAAGATCTGTTGAAAGATATTGATACTATTAAAACCGATACGGAATTTTCACAACCTGCTTTCAAAGCATTACAGATTGTTACAGGACAATCTACAAAGCTTGCCGCCAAAAAAGAATGGTACATTATTGTAGCCCATAGATTTGGTGATGTAAGCACAGGATTTAAAAACTTTTTTGGACTGGATAACGCCTCCACAAAATTAGGCGTGATTTATGGTATCAGCGATGCTATCTCTGTGAGTTTGTCAAGGGAAACAAATATGAAAACCTTTGAAGGTGCTGCCAAGTACAGGCTGATAAGACAGAATGATGATTTTCCGGTAGATATTGTTGGGTATAATGTGATGGGTGTAAATACGGATCTTAGTAAGGACAACTATCCGTTTCTTAAATTCAACGACAGACTTTCTTATCTTACCCAGGCTTTAATTTCAAGACGATTTAACGATAAACTTTCACTGCAACTTACCCCTTCATATGTTCATAAGAATCTGTATGAGCCTAAAAATGAAGATAAAAACCAATTTTTAGCAGGGTTAGGCGGACGCTATAAAATTTCAAAGAGAGTTTCTGTAAATGCAGAATATTTTGTGAATTTTGACAATCACAGTTTCTATAAAAACCCTCTTTCTTTAGGAGTGGATATAGAAACCGGGGGACATGTGTTCCAGCTTTTATTCTCGAACTCCCAGATTAATTCAGATATAGGATATCTTACCAATGCATCAGGTGAATGGGGGAAAGGACATATTTTCTTTGGGTTTAATCTTTATAGAGTTTTTTAATATGAGAAAGTTAACATACCTCGTGCTCCTTTCATCAATAGGAATACTGAACTCCTGCGATAGCAGAACCTATGAAGAGATTTCAGATAATACCCCTATTACACTGCCAGTAAAATACACTGCCGATGTAAAACCGATTATAGACAACAATTGTATCGGCTGTCACTCTGCAGGTAGTTTTAAACCTTTAGTGACCTACGATCAGGCAAAGAATAATATAGATGGAATCCTGGACCGGATTCAAAGACCAAATGGTGACCCTGAAAAAATGCCTAAAGGAGGATCCCTGTCGGCAACACAAATTAATATTTTCATCAAATGGAAAGCTGATGGATTAACTGAAAATTAAAAAATTTGATATGAAAAAAATAATATTAATCAGCGCATCACTACTATTTACAGGGTATGCTTCAGCACAGAAATACAGCTCTAAAACGGGTAAGGTAACTTTTGAAGCTTCAGTACCGTTATTTGAAGATGTATATGCCCAGGATGATAATAATCTGGTAGTCTTCAATAGTGACACTGGAGAAATAGCATCGGTTTCAGCAGTTAAAAACTTTCATTTTAAAACAAAATTAATGGAAGAGCATTTTAATGAAAGCTATGCAGAAACAGCAAAGTATCCAAAGACTACTTTCAAAGGGAAAATTATCAGTTTTGATAAAACAAAACTGACGGCCAGCCCCCAGAAATATACAATCCAGGGAAGCCTTAATTTTCACGGAGTAGATAAAGCGATAGCTTCTACAGCCACTGTATATGCTAAAGACGGTAAAATTTATATGCAGGGAAATTTTATTGCAAGACCTGCAGATTATAAAGTGACAATTCCAAAGATGGTCACTAAAAAAATTGCAGAAAGCATCAATGTTGAATATAACTATATATTGATAAAACAATGAGAAATCTGATTTTATTATTAATGGTCTTCTTGGGCTCATTAGTATTTGCTCAGGAAAAAGCAAAGTCAATATTTGATATTGCGAGAAGTGGAACTGTCACTGAGGTACAGGAGCTTATGAAGCAAAACCCGGATGTGATTAATCAAACCAATGAAAGCGGATTTTCACCACTTATTTTGGCCTGTTACAGAGGAAATGTAGAGGTGGCTAAATTTCTGATTGATCATGTAAAAGATGTGAATTATAAAAGTGACGAAGGGACAGCTTTATCGGGACTTTCGGTAAAATATAATAAAGATCTCGTAGAGCGTTTATTGAAGAAAAATGCTGATCCCAATATAGCTGATACTACAGGGTATACACCATTATTCTGGGCTGTGAAATTTGGAAACAAAGAATTGGTAGAGCTGCTGTTGAAGTACAAAGCAGATAAAACAAAAAAAGATTCAATGGGAATGACCCCTTTTGAATATGCTTTAAAAACAGATAAAAAAGACATCATTAACCTCTTAAAAAATTGATATGAAAAAACTTTTACTCACATTAAGTATGGCTCTTGCCAATTTCGCATGGGCCCAGTTTTCCTCGGGCGTTGTAAGTCTTGGGGCTACAGGAATGACAGTGAAACTGGAAACTTCACCAACATTGGCAACCTTGACACTTACGGGAAACAGTACTTCCTACCTGGGGATAGGTGCTGGTGATTCCGGGATGGAAGCCGGTGCAGACGGATTTATTTATAACAGCAGCTCAAACCTTGATTATAGTTTTAATGGTATTGGAGCATTCCCTAGTGTAGATGCTGTTCAGGATTGGACGCTGGTCTCTAACACAGTTTCAGGAAGTACCCGGACTATTATTGCAACCAGAAGTTTATCCGGAAGTGCCGGGGATTTTGTGATCCCAAATGCAGCAGGTCCTCTGGATATATTTTTTGCTAGAGGAGGAAGTACTGCAATATCTCAACATAGCTCTTCTAATAGAGGATATGCTACACTGACAATGACGGCAACCAACTTATCAACCAGCGAAGCAGCTGCTGAATCTAAGAAAGTAAGTCTTTATCCCAATCCTGCTAAAGAAACAATTAGTTTTAAAAACTTTGACCGTATCAAATCTATTGATATTTATGAAGCGGCAGGAAGAAAGATAAAATCTGTACGACCGAATAAAGAAACCATTAGTATTGAAGATCTGAAATCGGGAATTTATTATTTTGAAATTCTATTGAAAGATGGAAGCCTGTCTTATGAAAAACTGATTAAAGAGTAATTCAGAAAAAAACACATCTACATATTATCAATAATACCTCTGATTTTTCGGAGGTATTATTCTATATGGGAATGATGAATTTTTTAATTTTTTTTAGGATGTTTAGATAAATATGTAAAGAATAATAAAGAATTAACGAATAATTGTTTTTAAAGTGCATGATATTTTTATTTTTTTATCCTATTTTTAAGGCGTAAAAAAACTAATAACTTACAATGAAAACACGCACCACTTTTAAATTTGGGCAGGTATTGCTATTTGCTTTTGGCGCCTTATTACTCTCTTTTCAGTACTCCTGTAAAGATGACCTGACTGAAATGCATAATGAAGCGGCTTTAGAGCAAAGTAACACTAACGCTTATGCCCGTTCATTTTCCGGGGATTCCATCCTTTTGAAAAATCCTTATTCTGTTGAAATCATGAAGACAGCTCTTGAACAGCTAAGAGCTAAAAACCCAAAACAAACTGCTGGATTTGAAGTACGTCCTTCACATCTTTACCTTAAATTCAATCCTAAAAATGAGGATGAAGTAGGGTTGCTGAAGCAGGATTCTACCATCCATTATTTCGATTACAGATTGGATGCTGAATATGCAGAAGGATTTCTTGAAAACAGAGCTCCGGACAGAGACTCTATTCCAGTTTATTATACTGCAGTTCCGGTAGGAAAAGTCCTTCCTGCAGTTGAACATGAAGTTCTGAGCGAGTTGTATATCCCAGAGCAGGATCCTTATTTTTCCGATATTGATGATATTGAACGCTATGAAGTTACTGGAAAGTTAGCCAGTAAAACGGATCTGTTTAATAACCTTTTATACTTAGCTTACGAGCTTACAGGGAATGAAGAAGATCTCCTTACCGATGATTCTACCCCACAGGCAAAATGGATCTTTGGGAAAAAATGGTATCCAAGTGGAAGAATTCAGGTCAAAGATGATATTTTAGATGTAGTACCGGTAACCGGAGCTCAGGTCTTGATGAGGCAGTGGTTTACTGTAGCCCAGGGAATCACAGACGGAAATGGATATTTCTCCACTTCCTCTGTACGTGGAAAAGCAAAATATGTTATCCAATGGGAAAGATATAACTATAGTGTGAGAAACGGATCTATTTTCCAGGCAGAAATGAAAGGGCCCAATGTGAAACAGCAGGCATGGTATCCTGTTATTGATGGAGGAGAAGATGAGTATCACGCTCTGATACACCAGGCAGCACATGATTTCTATTATGGATATAGATTTGGACTGACTTCTCCACCTATGAATAATCATATCTATAATTTTGGAAGACAGAGCCAGATCAAGATTGCAGCCCGCAAGACAGCTCCGTGGGGAGTACCTTCTTCTTATTCTCACATCAGAAGTGAACTTACTTTTGGTTTATCAGCCCAGATCCATATTAAAGCCTATGGAAGATTGTCTGATATGGTATACGGAACAACCATTCATGAATTGAGCCATGCACTGCATTCCATTATAGACAGATCGGCGTATAATGACATTTGCCAGGATTCATTCCTGTCTTTCAATTCTGCAGTTAAAAACCGAAACCGAAGACTGCTTGAAAGCTGGCCAACTACTGTGGAAACTTTAATGACATTAGAAAGGTATAAAAGAATAAGAGGATATGCCGTTTATAGATCTACCGGTTCCAATAACTTCCAGAACCGTACCATCAGTGCCGAAAATCATTATACTTCAGGTGGATATGATATGATTGACGGGCATAATCAGAATGGTATGTATGGAGTAGGATATCCTGCCGACAGAGTGACCGGATATACGGCTTCACAGCTGGAACAGGCTCTTAAAGGGTCTAGAAACTGGTATCAGTGGAGAGATAAAATAAAGAATAACTATTCTAATCCTACCAGTATATATCTGGATGAACTTTTTGCCAACTGGCCGGATTAATCACATTATAAATATTTTCAATAATACCTCTGATTTTTCAGAGGTATTATTATTTTATTTGGTGGCCTAAAATCTTAAAAGGCTTAATTTTAAAGGGATTGGTTGATTTTTTATATATTTGTGTATAGCCAGACTCCCATGAAAATTACCTTTGAAAAATACAATCCTTTCTGGAAAAAACAATTTGAAACAATTAAAAATGAGTTGAAGGACAGTATTGGTTTTTTGAATCCACAAATTGAACATATCGGGAGTACATCCGTGGAAAATTTATCTGCAAAACCTGTGATAGATATTATGATTGGAGTGAAAAATGAAGAGGAGCTGGATAAGATTCCTCCGTTATTGCGGGGACAGGATTATGTTTATTATCAGAAGTATAACGAGGAAATGCCATACCGTCGTTTCTTTATTAAGCTTATAGATCAGCCTCAGAATCTGGGATTTCCGGAAATAATTAATGCTGGAGATGAGATTCCTGAAGGAATTCACGATCATAAGCTTCGTATTGCCCATATTCATGCAATTCCCACTTCCTCTGAACATTGGCTTCGCCATATCGCGTTTCGGGATTACTTGCGGACCCATCCTGACGTGAAAGATGAATATCAGCAACTAAAAGAATATTTGAGTGAAAAAGAATGGCATGACGGGAATGATTATAATGAAGGAAAAGATCCATTTATCAAGAGAGAAGAACGAAAGGCTGTTGAGTGGTATTTGGAACACCGAAAATAAAGAATTAATACAATGAAAAAAGACTTAAAAGAAATCGCAGGCCAATTGGCAAAAACCAAGAGACTGAATGATTTTATAGAATATGGAGGAGTTGCCGCAGCTATTGAAACTACCAACGGAAATGTATATACCGGAATCAGTATAGATACAGCCTGTTCTATGGGATTTTGTGCGGAACACAGTGCTGTGGCTGAAATGCTGAAAAATGGAGAGCATAAGATCAAAGCCGCGGTAGCAGTAGGAAATGATGGCAATGCCGTGCCACCCTGTGGGCGCTGCAGGGAATTGATGAGCCAGCTATCCAAAGAAAACCTCAATGCTGTGATAGAAGTGAAAAACGGAATATTTGTAACCTTAAAAGAATTAATGCCTTACGACTGGAAAGAAGATCTGGAAAGAGAATGGTAATTTTTTTAACTCATAATTTTTTATTAAACCAATGGAATTCAAAACTTTAAAAAATACTAGTGTAGAGGAGCTTTTATCTGTATTTAATCTTTCTTTTTCTGATTATATTGTTCCTTTTCACCTGACAAAAGAGGTACTGGTCTCAAAAATTAATGCTGAAAAAATAGATTTTAACTTATCGGTAGGAGCATTTGAGTCCGATCAGTTGGTAGGATTTATTCTTAATGCTGAAAAAGCAGAAGATAACCAAAGAATAATCTATAATGCCGGAACAGGAGTGGTTCCTGAAAGCAGAGGAAAGGGGCTGGTAAGAAAAATGTATGATTTTATCCTTCCCCTGTTAAAAGACAGAAAAGTTGACACTCTGCTCCTTGAAGTGATTGATGGAAACAAACAGGCAATCAGGGCCTATGAAAACTTAGGGTTTACTATGGTACGGAGACTGCTTTGTTTTAATGGAAATATTAATTTGCAACAGACAGATTCCAATATTGTTATAAAAGAACTGGAAGAATTTCAATGGGACAATCTCCGCTCTTTCTGGGATATTGAACCATCATGGCAGGGTTCTGTTTTTGTCCTTGAAGATATGCGCAAAGACTGTATAGTACTGGGGGCCTATAAAGATGAAAAGCTGGCGGGATATGCTTTTTATAATCCGGCAACAAAGAAAATATACCAAATAGCAATTGATAAAAATCACAGAAGACAAGGAATTGCAACCAGGCTTTTCGAAGCTATTAAAGAGAAAAATAATGGAGAAGCGGTGTCCTTAAATAATGTAGATGAGGTTTCAGAAAGCACCTGTCATTTTCTTAATGAAAGAATAGGTCTTAAAAATTGGGTATCGCAGTTTGAAATGAAACGGCCGGTGTGATAATGTGTATATTTTTAATCAAAAATAAATGGTTTTAATATACTTTTAATCTCTTAAACTTTCCGGGGAGCAGGATAGAATGTAACTTTGCTGAAATTTTTAAAACAATGAAGCGAGGAATACATTTTTTACTGTTGTTTATTTCCTTTACGGTTTTTGCCCAGCAGGCCACTATTGATACAGCCCAGATAACTGTTCCGGGTCGGCAAAATACGATAGAGGCTCAGTCAAAACCTTATGTGATTATGATCTCAACGGATGGTTTTCGATATGATTATGCTAAAAAATACAATGCTGAAAATCTCCTGAAACTCTCTAATAATGGGGTACAGGCAAAGGCGATGATTCCAAGCTATCCAAGTATTACATTTCCTAACCATTGGAGCCTGATCACCGGACTTTATCCTTCTCACCATGGGTTAATAGATAATTTTTTCTACGATTATAAGAGAAAAGAAACTTATGCCATGAGCAATAAGAAAAATGCAGAAGATGGAAGCTGGTATGGCGGAACTCCACTGTGGGGATTAGCCGAAAAACAGGGGATCGTATCTGCTTCTTTAATGTGGGTAGGTTCTGCCAGCGATGCCGGAGGAATGAGACCCAGCTATTATTATCCTTATCATGAGAAATTTACACCTTCTGAAAAAGTAGAGAAAGTAGTAAACTGGCTCAAGTTACCCGAAGATAAAAGACCTCATTTTATTTCATTATATTTTCCGGAAGTAGACGGAAGCGGACATCATTACGGACCCGATACGAAAGAAACCGAAAACGCAGTTCATTTAATTGATCATGCCATTGGTGACCTGGTTCAGAAAGTAAATGATTTAGGCTTAAAAAATGTCAATTTTATTTTTGTTTCCGATCATGGAATGATCAAAGTGGATGGTGGGGCTCCGCTGGAAATTCCAGCTGTACTTTTTGATAAAAACAGGTTCGATTTTTATAATTCCCAGACCTTATTGAGAGTATATGTTAAAAATCCCGCTGAGGTCAAGTCGGTTTATAAAGAACTGAAGGCTCATAAAACAGAAGACTACGAAGTTTACCTGGATAAAAAGCTTCCCAAATATCTCCATTTTGCAACAAGAGATGATCAGTACAACAGAATAGGGCAGATTCTTCTGATCCCGAAAGCACCCAAAATATTCCTTGAGAAAGGAAAGAAAACATCGGTAGGAAAGCATGGTTACAATCCTAGGGTTGTTCCTGAGATGAAAGCAACATTCTATGCCTGGGGGCCTGAATTTAAAAATAATTTAGTAGTAGATGAGTTTGCCAATATCAATGTTTATCCTGTAGTCGCTGAAATTCTAGGATTAAAAATTGACCAGCCTATTGATGGAAAGCTGAAAGTCTTGAAAGAAATATTGAAGGAGAAAAAATAATTGAATCACAATGATTACTTCAAAACCCGTATCGGCGCACCAAAGGTGCGCCGATACGGGTTGATATCCAAATGAATTAAAACTTGGAAGAAAATTCTTTGGCAAAATCCTCCAGCTTTGTATTTCCTGTAACAGGGGATCCATGATCAATGAAATCCTTCTGTACAACACCTGTTCGTATTCCTCTTCCCATTTCAGTATACAGTTCTGCCATATCCTGGGGAAGTCCGGCCTGTAACATTCCGCTGAAAGAATCTTCATCTGAAAATTCTACCCATGGCAGTTCAGGTTTTTCTATGGCAGCTCCCAAGACTTTGGCAAAATCAGAAGCCTTTCTGTTATCACTTACAATATAACGTATGGTATTACCATTTCCTTCTTTTACAAGCTCTTCTGCTGCTGCTTTAGCAATATCGTTAGGATGTACCAGCGGAACTTCAATATTTTCAGGATAGTTACCTCCAATAATTCCTGCATTCTGAATCAAGGGAATATCATTGAAAAAATTAGTATAAAAATACCCGGCTCTTAAAAATGTAAATGAAGTATTTTCTACCTCGTGATATAGTTTTTCAATCTGATGAAGCCCTTTGATAGGTCCGTTCTCTACAGGAGATTCTGCCCCTACACTGCTGAGCATAACAGCTCTTTTTACATGGGCTTTTTTTAATGCTTCGGCATAATTTTTTCCTGCATGAACAGTATGGTCAACGATATTATTTTCGCTGATAGCAGGTGGGGTCATGACGAAAACGGCATCGGCTCCCTCAAATGTTTTGGTAAGGAAATCCGTGTCTGTAATAGATCCGATAGCAGGAAAGGCTCCCAATGATTCTATATTTTGTTTTCTGTCTTCGTTACTGCTGATTACTGTAACGTTATGTCCTTCATTGACTAATTGCTGTGTTAAAGGCTTAGCTACATTTCCTAATGATCCTGTGATGATGATTTTCATATGTAAATTTTTTTATTGTTTTTTAATAGCTATATGTAATCGCTGAATATTAATTAGTCTTGAATAAACTAATCAGGTGTTAGCGATTTTGTAATAAATATTTTTTTATTTCTGAATACAAAGTTATATTTGTACTTACTTTTATGCAAGTACTTACCCTAAAGTATGTAAAAATGACAGCAATTAAAGAAAGTTCAACCATTCAGGAGAATAAAAAAGTACTACAGGATTGTCCTGTAATGTATGTCATGGAAAGGATCGGGGGATTCTGGAAACCTATTATCCTGTTTAACCTTTCCACAGGAGAGAAAAGATACAGCGAGCTGAAAAAAGCAATTCCCGCGGTCACAGAGAAAATGCTGATTCAGCATTTAAAACAGCTGGAAGCAGATGGGCTGATCATCAGAACTGCAAGACCTGTTGTACCCCCTCATGTTACCTATAAACTAAGTGAAGCCGGGCATGGGCTAGGTACGGTGATTGATGCTATGGCAGAATGGGCATTCCAGGATATGGATGGGAAGTATAAATGAGAATATAATGTATAATGTATAATGTATAATGTATAATGTATAATGTATAATGTATAATGTATAATGTATTAGTGATAATCAACCTGTTGTCGTTGGTACAAAGGATATAAAGATTCAATAGGAACGGGCTTTAGCCCGTTTTGGTTTGTATAAAATTCCATTGGCTTTAGCCAAAACCTATAAAAAATAAACAAAAAAGGCTCTTCAATCTGAAGAGCCTTTTCATGTTGTATAGCCAATTACAGAGATTGCATGTCAATCACAAAACGATATCTGACATCACTCTTCAGCGTTATTTAGCAAGCTTTATCAATAAAGATATTTATTCTTGATAATCTACTGTCATTTGTACAAAGGATATAAAGATTCAATAGGAACGGGCTTTAGCCCGTTTTGGTTTGTATAAAATTCCATTGGCTTCAGCCAAAACCTATAAAAAATGAACAAAAAAGGCTCTTCAATCTGAAGAGCCTTTTCATGTTGTATAGTCAATTACAGAGACTGCATGTCAATCACAAAACGATATCTGACATCACTCTTCAGCATTCTTTCATAAGCTTCATTAATTTCCTGCATCTTGATCATTTCAATTTCCGATACAATATTGTGCTCTCCACAGAAATCCAGCATTTCCTGAGTTTCTGCAATACCCCCGATTACAGAACCTGCTACAGATTTTCTTCCCAAAATCATAGGAACAGTATTCAGAATAGGCTCTAAACCTCCCAGATATCCTACAAGTACATGAGTTCCACTGATATTTAAAGTAGTCACATAAGGATTCACATCATGTACATAAGGAACGGTATCAATAATCACATCGAATTTTCCTTTTACAGAATCCATTTGGGCTTCATCTGTAGAAATAATAACGTGGTCAGCTCCCAACTGTTTGGCATCTTCGGTCTTTCCCGGAGTTCTTGAAAATAAAGTCACTTCAGCCCCTAATCCTTTAGCAAGTTTAATTGCCATATGACCTAAACCACCTAAACCTACTACTGCTACCTTAGAGTTCGGACCTACGTTCCAGTGTCTTAAAGGTGACCAGGTAGTAATCCCGGCACATAGAAGTGGTGCTACAGCAGCAAGGTCAAGGTTTTCAGGTACTTTTAATACGTGATCAGAATTGACCACCACTTTCTGAGAATATCCACCGAAAGTATGGCCTCCTAAGTGTTTGTCATGGCCATTATAAGTTCCTGTAAATCCATTCAAACAATACTGTTCAAGATCATGCTGGCAGCTTTCACAGTGGCCACATGAATCCACAATACATCCTACACCTGCCAGATCCCCCACTTTAAACTTGGAAACTTCGCTTCCTACCTTTGTAATCTTTCCTACGATCTCATGTCCCGGAACGGCAGGGTAGATCGTTCCTCCCCAGTCGTTTCTTGCCGTATGAAGGTCAGAGTGACATACTCCACAATATAGAATTTCAATTTCTACATCGGTAGCGGTAATTTCTCTTCTTTCAATATTCATTTCTTTCAGATCTGCTGTGGTAGACTCCGTACCAAAGGCTTTTACTGTAAATGTGTTCATTTGATTAATTAATTTAAGTTAATAAGTTAAGTTTTATAAATTGTTATATTCGTCGTCTGTTACAGGTTCCAGCCATTCTACAATCCCATTTTGGGTATTGACATTAATGGCAATATGTGTCAATTCACTGTCAGGTGCTGCTCCATGCCAGTGGATCACATGTGGAGGGATGTTGACTACATCTCCCGGATGTAAAACCTGGGCAGGTTTGCCTTTTTCCTGGTAAAAACCTTTTCCTGAAGTTACGATTAAAATCTGTCCGCCTCCATGAGAATGCCAGTTATTTCTGCACCCGGGTTCAAAAGTGACATTTCCAATCTGGCAGTTCAGTACATCTTCATTCGGTTTTAAAAGATGAACCCAAGCTGTTCCTCCGAAAAAATAATCGGAAGGAGCTTTTTCTCCTTTCGGAAAAATGTTTGTATTAAAAGTTTCCATAACGATACAAAAGTCGAAACTTTCAGATAAACAAGACTTATACAGATTACCGAATTACTTACCAATTTTACAGACTCAGTATCTGTTCTACAAGAAAGTAGTAATTTTGAATAAGATTTAAATTTATTCAATGGAAAATCAGAAGGTTGATAAAATAAAAAGTGTTTCAGATTATAATAAAATGGTGAATCACGAGACTTTACATCCACTGGTAAGTGTGGTTGATTTTTCAAAATCTGATCCCATTTGTCAGTATAAGAGAACCTATGCATTTTATACCGTTTTTCTTAAAGATGTTATTTGTGGTGATATGTATTATGGGAAACACAGCTATGACTATCAGGAAGGAACGTTGGTTTTCATTGCTCCTGGCCAGGTAAGTGGAGTTACCAATGATGGTAAACCTATTCAGCCGGGAGGATATGCGCTCTTGTTTCATCCGGATTTGATTAAAGGAACCAATCTTGGAAAACATATAAAAGATTATACTTTCTTCTCTTATGATGTGCATGAAGCCCTGCACCTTTCCGAAAAAGAAAGGGAAATCATACTGGAATGTTTTAAAAATATCAAACTTGAGCTGGAACAGTCTATTGATAAGCACAGCAAGTCACTCATTGTTAATAATATTGAGCTGTTTTTAAATTACTGCATGCGTTTTTATGACCGTCAGTTTATTACCAGAGATCATATTAACCAGGGGGTGATCGGAAAATTTGAAGATCTCGTAGATGGATATTTAAAATCTGATAATCCTAAAAATATAGGTTTTCCAATGGTGAACTACTTTGCAGAAAAACTCAATCTCTCAGCCAATTATTTTGGAGACCTTATCAAAAAGGAATTGGGTGTTTCAGCACAGGAATTTATCCATAACAAATTGATTGATGTAGCCAAAGAACAAATCATGGATCAGGAGAAATCGATCAGTGAAATTTCCTATAATCTGGGTTTCAAATATCCACAGCACTTTACCCGGTTATTTAAAACCAAAGTAGGAATTTCTCCCAGTGAATATAAACTTCTGAACTGATTTTCAGTACAGCTATAACACCTATTATGGGGTGGGAATATAATTGTAAAGCAACGCTCAATACCATAAGTATTCTTCTCAATAGTTTGGATGATAGTTTGTTAAGCTTGGTTTTTTTAAAAAAAAATGTGATTTTTCCGGGTTAATAATTTTCAATAATTTTTTATTTTTCATAACTTTAAAATAAAAAGTTTTCAGTGTTAAAATGAAATCACAACCGAATAGAACCCATGTTTTTGAAACCCGTTTTGGAAAAATTATTGCATTAAAACAAAACGGTATTATCAAGGCTAAAAGTATTCGTTATGCCCACTCCGAAAGATTTCAATTACCTGTTCCGGTAGAATCTTCAATATCAGGTATTATTCCTCCTGATAAAACTCCTGTTTGTCCGCAGACATTAAGTCCGCTGGTGGAAAAAATGATTGGAGTGACAGCTGTTGAAACTTTCGAGGCCGACGAATCTACCCAATATCTTTCTGTGACCCGCCCCGAAAATACTGTTGAAAATGAAAAACTTCCTGTAGTTGTCTGGATTCATGGGGGTTCTCATGAAATTGGCTGTGGTGATATGGACACTGCTGATCCCGCAGAATGGGTAAAGGAACAGCATATTATTGTGGTAAATGTTTCATATCGTCTTGGAATCTTTGGCTTTTTAGGAGGAGATGAAAATAGACGTCCGAATCTTGGCCTGTTTGATATCATTGAAGCATTAAAGTGGATCCAAACTCATATTGCTTATTTGGGAGGTGATCCTGAAAACATTACTCTTCTGGGGCAGTCTTCAGGTGGTGATGCGATAGCCCATCTGATGATTTCAGAAGGAACAGATGGCTTATTTCACCGGGTAATTATGCAGAGTGCTCCTTTGGGGCTACGTCATAAAAGACATAAAATGTCCGCTGAATTCCTGAAGAAAACAGAAATACTGAAAGATGAAACCGATGTTTTGAAGATGGTGGAGGAGTACAGGAAATGGGTTCCTTCCGTGTTGAAGTATGGTTTGAAAGCTGCCATGCCATTTGGAACACAATATGGATTCCCGCCCCTGTGCAGAGAAGAAGACGCTGAAACGAAATGGAAAGAAAATGCCGGGAAGTATGATGTTTTGATTGGTTTGAATAACGATGAAACAGCATTTTATCTGAAAACCTCAGAATCTTTAGGCTCCTTTTTCAGGAAGGGCATAGGATTGAAAATAATGAATAAAACAGTTAGGAAAACCACTGAGTTCATCTATGGCCACCCGGCAAAGTTATTTGCAGATAATTATGCAAAAGCAGGAGGAAATGTTTATTTGTTCAGAATTCATTCCTTGTTGAAAGAAAATTATTTGGGAGCACCACACTGTATTGATCTGCCATTAATTTTCGGAAATGAACCAGCGTGGAAACCTTCAGGACTGCTAAAAGATATTCCTTGGGCGTATATTCATGAAAATGGAAAAAAATTAAGAGCGCTCTGGGCAGAATTTGCCCGTACCGGGAAAGTATCTGATACTGCCGAAAGACCTGAAATTCTGGAACTCCGAAAGATGTAGCTATTTATCAATCTTTCAAAATCTCTACTCTTAACAAATGTTCCAACTGAAGACATAAATATTCCGCTTCCCTGGAGGAGTGATGAGAATTCAAAGAATTTTTGACAGGTTGGTCAACTGTATCTTAATTTTTTTTCTGTGAATTATATATGCTAAAGTGCGTTATTGGTATTTATTATTCATTTATAATTATTATTTTTAATGTATATTTAATAAATAAACCATAAAAAATAGTAATTATGAAAACAAACAAAGATTTCAAAGTAAGAAAGCTTACACGTGATGAACTGAAAAGTTTAAAAGCTGGAGATTTAAATTGGGGTAAGGTATGCTGTACTTCCACCGAAGACGGGCAATGTTGTGAATGGGCCACAGATGTTTGGAATTGTAGATACATTTATTGTTAATACCGCCTCTTGATAAAATACAAGGCATACCTGGTTATCGGATCGGATATGCCTTTTTATTTTTCCTGGAAATTGAATCTTATTCTGGAATCCATACACTTACATTGCCTGCCGGAACGGGAAAATCTCCCCAGCCGTTTTCATCAATCAGTACTGTATCTTCAGATCTTTTCAGCAGATCATTAAACTTTTTTCCAGCATACTTTTTTCCTATTTCCATAGGCTTGTTATAGGCTTCCTTATTACTTAGAACAACAGCACATCCCGGATGCTGATCGTCTCCTTCGCGTATCCACCCGAGACAGTTGGCATCTTCGAAATAATCCCGTTGATCACCATATGCATAATTTTTTCTTGCAGTAAGAAGTTCTTCGATACCATCCACTTTAGGCATGAAAATTTCCTGATCATTCCCGGATCCATCTTTATCGGTATAGTGAGCGCCATACAAATCAGGATAAAATATGCAGGGATATCCGTCTTTCCGCAATAAGATCAAAGCATAGGCAATAGGTTTAAACCAGGGTTCTACCGGAGCCTCCAGGTCTTGTAAAGGTTGGGTGTCATGATTGGCAACCAGACTTACGGCATGTAGAGGATCTGCCTGGGTAAGTGTTTCATCAAAAATTCTCCGGAGATCATAAGAATCTCCTTCTTTTGAAGCATTATGAAAATTGTTCTGCAGGGAGCTATCAAAAAGGCTCATGCAGCCTTCCGTTACTTCAATATATTTCTGAAGGAGATGAAGATATCCCGGAGCCCAGTATTCACCTACAGCAAAGATATTTTTTCCTGAATTGGAACGGAGCAAAGTAATCCATTCTTTGTAAAAATCAAAAGAAATATGCTTTAAGGCATCCAGCCTCACTCCATCAAAATCGGTCTGATCAAAATACCATTTAGCCCAATCATTAAGCTCTTCCCGCACAAAAGGATTTCGATGCTCAATGTCATTATACATGAGGTAATCATAATTTCCTTTCTCATCATCTATCATTTCTTCCCAGTCATTTCCATATTCAGACTGTATTTTAAAAATATGGGATTCCATACCTTCAGCATAATCTACTCCGCTGAAACACGTGAAATTCCACTCAAAATCAGAATATTTTTTTCCTCTTCCGGGAAATGTAAATTTGGTATAAGATTCTATTTCAATAATATCAGAAATGATTTTCTCTCTGTTGTTTTCATCTACTTTTACCGCTTTAAATTTTTCAAGCTCGTCACCTCCGGCTTTATGTCCCAGAACAATATCTACAATGATTTCTATATTGTGATTTTTGAGTGCTTTAATGGCCTTTATGTATTCATCTTTGGTACCATATTTTGTAGAGACCGTTCCTTTTTGGTCAAATTCTCCAAGATCATAAAGATCATAGGCATCATATCCCGCAGAATAACCGCCATTGGTTCCTTTGTAGGCAGGGGGAAACCATACAGAAGTGATTCCTAGTTTTTCTAAATATCCGGCCTGTTTTTCTGCTTCTTTCCACAATTTTCCATCACCTTCAGAATACCAGTGGAAAAACTGAATCATTGTTGGGTTCATATATTTGAAGATTTGGTAGATACAAGGTAACGAAAAAATATGATCTATTCATTTTCGAATTCTTCAAACGGGATCTTTAGTTGAACGGAAACCAGCTTTTTTTCTTCTGTATTGAGCTGGGAGAGGGAAAGTCCCAGTAAACGGACTGCTTTATCATAAGGACGAAGTTCCCAAAGTTTTTTTCCAACACTGAAATACTGCTCCGGAGAATTGAAATAGTTTTCCCGGGTAATACTTCTTGTAAAAAGAGAAAAGTCTTTGTATTTAATTTTTAATGTAAGGGTTCTTCCAAGAATATTATTTTTCTGCAAACGCTGATGAAGTTCCTCTCCGAGGCTTTCCAATTTTTCATTGATCTGCTGTTCATCAAAAAGATCTTCAAAAAAAGTTCTTTCTACAGCTACACTTTTCTGAATGCGATGAGGTTTTACCTCTGAAGTATGGATACCCCGTACCACATTGTAATAATGGGAACCTGACTTTCCAAAAAGCCTTACCAGGTCTTCCAGCGATCTTTTCTTTAAATCTTTGCCTTTGTAAATTCCTAAACTAAACATTTTGTTGGCTGTAACCTTTCCTACGCCGTAAAATTTTTCAACAGGTAATTCCTCAAGGAAACTTTCTACTTTATCAGGATGAATTGTTTTTTGCCCATTAGGTTTATTGATATCAGAAGCTACCTTTGCCAGAAATTTATTGACTGAGATTCCCGCAGAAGCGGTTAGTCCGGTTTCCTGAAATATTTTCTGACGAATCTCCCGGGCTATCAGATTGGCAGAATCCATCCCTTTTTTATTTTCAGTGACATCCAGATAGGCCTCATCCAAAGATAAAGGTTCTACCAGATCTGTATATTCATGGAAAATTTCCCGGATTTTTTTTGAAATTTCTTTATACCGGGCAAAACGTGGTGGCACAAAGATAAGATCAGGGCATTTTTCCTTTGCCGTCTTGCTGGGCATTGCCGAACGAACTCCGAATTTTCTGGCTTCATAGCTGGCTGCAGCCACAACCCCTCTATGCTGGCCTCCTACAGCAATGGCTTTGCCTTTCAGTGTAGGATTGTCATGCTGCTCTACAGAAGCATAGAATGCATCCATATCCACATGAATAATTTTACGAAGCGGCAAAGAAAAATCCATATCACAAAGATATGGATTCATTTATTTATGGTAAATTATTTATAGAAAGGAAGCTGAAGTCTTTCAGTTACGACTTCAGTCTCATAGTAAGTAACAGGGGCTCAAAACCAGCTTTTTCATACGCTTTGACAGCAGATTCATTTTCAGCATATACATCGAGCCTTACTTCCGTAATCCCTCTGGATGTTGACCAGCTAACCAGTTCATCCGTAATTATTTTATTGATTCCTTTTCCTCTGTATTCAGGTTTTACATACATAAACCCCAGGTAAGCATAGCTTTTAAAATTATTATAGTCTTTTTCTGATGTTTTGATGAGAGCGTAACCTGATGCCACAATTTCATCATCGTCTTCCACAACAATTAAAGTAGCGTCCGGTGACTGTATGAATTCATTCAGATCATAATAATGAATCTCACCATCAATTAATGTACTGTTAAAAGGTCGTTCTGCGAAAACTATTCCCTGTTCAAATTCTAATAAAATCTCTAAATCCTTTTCTGTAGCTTCTCTTGTAATCATGGTATAAATGGTTGAATATTTTAATACATAGTGTATCAAAAATCTTTTATTTTCTAAACTTTTGAGGGTAAAAAAGAATGATAATTATTGTAAAAGATGATTGATGGTCTGCTGAATTTCCGGGTCTTCCGGAGAGATCGCATAATATTTTGCGATGGACGATTTCTGATCAATAACCATATATCGTGGAATCCAGTTAAGGTCCACATAATTATTGAAATCATTTTTCCACCCTGAAGCAAACCAATAATTGTTTTTGTCTTTCATATTGAATCTGACAAGACTTTTATCAAAACCTTCTTTTGATCTTTCTAATGATAAGAATACAAAATCTACGTTCGGATTATTTTTTTCTAAGACCTCGGCTTTTGGAAGTGCCTGTAAACAGTCTCTGCACCATCCTGCCCAAAAGTCAATAACTAAAACTTTTCCTTTATGCTGATCAAGAATCTGCTGAACCGTGATGCTTTTTCCTTCTTCGTCTTCCAGTTTCTGCTGTAACGCTTCTTTGGAAAATCCTGTTTTAAGAGCTGTAGGTACTTTTTGTGAATAACTTAATCCAAAAATACCTACCATAAAAATTACTAACAACTTTCTCATTTCTGACAATTTCATTTATACAAATCTAATCAATGAAATGCAATTGATAATTGATTTTTCATGAATTAGGAAAAATTTATAATATTGATAATTTCTATGGATTTCAAACATACAGGCCGGAGTTATGGATCATCCGGTCAAATCTTTGATGGTTACTGATACGTTTTAATTAAGCCTTTCACAACAGCAATTACATTAGGCATTGCTGTATTGGCTGCATTCAGTACTTCTTCGTGAGAAACGGAAAGGGCAATGTCAGGTCCGCCAAGATCTGTAATGACAGACATACAGAATACATCCATCCCCATGTGTCTGGCAACAATAACTTCGGGTACAGTACTCATTCCTACCATATCACCGCCAATAGCCTTAATCATACCGTATTCGGCCGGGGTTTCAAAAGTAGGTCCCTGCAGGGCTACATATATCCCCTGATGGATCTTAATATTATTTTCAGAAGCAGCCTGCTCAGCTACCCTGATCATTTCTTTATTGTAAGGCTCGCTCATATCTACAAAACGTGGCCCAAGCTCATCTATATTTTTACCCCGAAGCGGATGTTCGGGCATCATATTGATATGATCTTTTAAAATAACGATATCTGCAACACTGTAAGCAGGGTTTACCCCACCACAGGCATTGGAAAGGATAAGATTTTGAATTCCCAACAAATGAAAAACCCTGATCGGAAAAGTTACTGTTTCCATAGAATGCCCCTCATAATAATGAAAACGGCCACTCATCATCAGTACTTTCTTTCCTTCCAGTATTCCATAGATCAACTTTCCGGTATGTCCTGCTACCGTAGTTTGTGGAAAATTTGGGATGTCTTTATACTCTAAAACATGGATGGGCTCTACTTCATTCTGTAGTTTTCCCAGTCCTGAACCTAAAACAACCGCAAAGTCAGGGGTATCCTGAATGATATTTTTGATGAAATTTGCGGTCTCCTTAATATTTTTTAACATAATCCAAGATGATTTGATCGAATTCCTCCTTTTTATCAATGAGAACATTGATAGGCCAGTAGTAAACAATATCTCTAAGGTAGTCAAAAGTTTTCAGACGCACATAATCTTTCTCTGTGGTTAATATCAGTTTATATTCCCCTAATTTTTTGTACTCTGCAACGATTTTTTTTATATCATCGTCTGTAAAGTTATGGTGATCTCTGAATTTTAGATGTTTTACTCTTTTTGAGAATTTTGCAAGGTGCTCCAGCAGTGGTTTAGGATTGGCAATTCCCGTAATCAGTAAGATATCATAATAGTTCAGGTTATTGTCAGGAAGCATTTTCTCTTTTCCGTATACATTTTCGTCGTACCCGATGGATGAGAAGAATACTTTCTGATTATAAGAAGGTCTGATTCTTGAGATATAATAGCGTTTTGTTTCTTCAGTAAGTTCGTCAGGACATTTGCTGACCATAATGATGTCTGCTCTTCTAACTCCTGCTCTGGATTCTCTCAGGTCTCCAGCAGGAAGAAGGTAATCCTTAAAATAAGGATCATTAAAGTCTGTCATCAGAATATTAAACCCGGCTTTGATAGCTCTGTGCTGTAAGGCATCATCCAATACCAGTACATTAAGGTCCATATCTTCGATTACTTTTTTGGCTCCGGGAACTCTTTCTTCTGAAACAGCAATGACAAAACGGTTTTTGAAACGTTCAAAAAGCTGCATTGCTTCATCGCCCACCATCTTATAATTACTTTCATAATTGGTGACCTCATACCCTTTGGTCAGTCTTCCGTAACCTCTGGAGAGCACTCCTGTTCTGTAGTGTTTGGATAAAAACTGGGCAAGATACATCACCATCGGCGACTTTCCACTTCCGCCCACGGAGAGATTTCCGACATTGATTATCGGAGTCTTGAATTTTGTCGACTTAAAAATCCCTAAATCATACATTGTGTTTCGGATACCCGTTACCAAATGATAACCGAGGGAAAAAGGATAAAGGTACCATCTTTTCATACGATTGCAAAAATAGGAATTTTCATAAGGATTGTTGTCATATTCTCAAAGACTTTTCAACAAATATTTCGTTAAATTAAAGTATTTTTGCGGAGTTATTATACTACATTGAGATACTTTATTGAATTTTCTTACAACGGAAAGAATTATTTCGGCTACCAGATACAGCCGGATGCTATTTCTGTACAAGAAGAACTGGAAAAAGCACTTTCCACTATTTTAAGGGAAGAAATTAAAACTACGGGGGCCGGAAGAACAGATACGGGAGTTCATGCCAAAAAAATATTTGCCCATTTTGATACGGAACAGGAACTGAATGATCAGTTTCCAAGGAGACTGAACGGTTTTCTTCCTCCTGATATTTCTATTAAAAAGATTTTTAAAGTGAAGGATGATTTTCATGCCCGTTTTGATGCTACCTACAGAACCTATGAATATTATATTTCTTTGGAAAAAAATCCATTCACTCAGGAATCCGCCTGGCAGCACTGGAAAAGATCATTGGATATCGATAAAATGAATGAGGCTTGTAAGATTTTATTTGAATATGAGGATTTTACGAGTTTCGCAAAATTAAAAACAGATAACAAAACCAATATCTGCAAAATGTATAAAGCGGAATGGGAGCAGGTAGGATCAGAACTGAAATTTACGGTTTCTGCCAATCGTTTTCTAAGAAATATGGTTCGGGCTATCGTAGGAACTATGGTAGAAATTGGGGTAGGAAAACTGAAACCTGAAGATCTTCGTAAGGTCATTGAAGATAAAAACCGTAATGCGGCAGGCACATCAGCACCGGCTCATGGTCTCTATTTAGTAGATGTAGGCTACGAATTTTAAATAAAAAAACTAAAAAACAAAATAACCATGTTATCAATTTTTATACTTATTGGTGCTTATCGGTATTATGCACAATTAGCCGAGAGATTTGGAAAAACCAAATGGCATTTCGGCCTTTTAGCGATAGGGATTTATTTGGGAAGCCAGATTGTTTTAGGAGTGGCATATGGGGTCTATAAAGGACTTACGGATCCTGCTGCTTTGGAAGACGTAAACTATACTGGTTTTTCTTTGGTCAATATGATTGGCTGGGTGATTTCTATTGCTGCAGTATGGGGTATTTACCAGCTTCTTGAGAAGAAATTCATGAAAGAAAATCTTCAAAAACCTTCAATTGAAATAGAAAAAATAGGGGAGGTATCTGAAAGTCAGCAAAACTAGAGTGGCTATACAAAAGGCTGTGATCCATAAAAAAACAGACGAAAGATATTCATACTGTAAATGATAGGTATCTGAAATTTTCTATTAGGATTTGTAAAAGTTCTGAAGCCAGTCCAATTATAAAGTCTTATTTTTGCATAGAATTTTATTTTAATTCTTTTCTTCTATTCGTACAATGAAAAAACAAGATACCTGGGGAATTATAAAAAGATTGTTCTTTATTGGAATGAAATTTCGTTCTTGGTTCATTCTTACCTTAATAATTTCTGTCATACTTTCAATTGTTTCTACTTACAGGCCATATCTTACCATGGAAGTGGTGGATAATGATATTACAAAATTGCAGGATAAAGCTGTAATGATGAAGCATATCTACATTTTGGTGGGATTGGTATTTGCAGAAACTGTTTTAAACTTCTTCTTAGTTTATTTTTCAAATTTTATCTCACAAAATGTAATTCGGGATATCAGGGAAAGGCTATATGCCAAGCTGATCTATTTCAGAACTTCATTTTTTGATAAAACACCTATCGGACAGCTGGTGACCCGTGCTGTAGGGGATGTTGAAACGATTGCAACGGTATATACAGACGGTTTCCTGATGGTTTTCGGAGATATTCTGAGGATTGTCTTTGTATTGATCATGATGTTCAGCACTAATGTGCATTTAAGTTATATTACTTTGGCTATTTTACCTTTAATGGTTATCATTACAAGGTTTTTCCAGAAAAGACTTAAAAAAGCATTTGGAGATGAAAGAAACTGGACTGCAAATCAAAACTCTTTTGTTCAGGAAAGATTGGCCGGAATGCCCATTATACAGGTATTCAACAGACAGGAATCTGAATTTAAAAAATTCGATAGTATTAATATTACCCTGAAAGAAGCATTGTTGAGAACGGTTTTTATCTTCTCATTATTCTTTCCGGTTGTAGAGCTTATTTCTTCTCTTTTTATAGGATTTATCCTATTTTACGGAGGGTATATTACGATCAGTGCAGGGGTTGTTATTGCCTTTATTCAATATATTTCAATGCTGATCCGTCCGTTAAGACAGATCGCGGACCGTTTTAATAATATCCAGAGAGGTATTGTAGGAGCGGAAAGAGTATTGGGGCTGATGGATGAGGATAACTCAATGCCTAATAACGGAACTGTAAAAAAAGACCATTTCGCCGGTAAAATTGAATTTCATGATGTACGTTTTGCTTATGATGAGAAACAGGAAGTCCTGAAGGGTATTGACTTTAAAGTAAATCCTGGAGAGACAGTAGCTATTGTAGGGGCGACGGGAGCCGGAAAATCTACGATTATCAGCCTGATCACAAGATTGTATGATATCAATTCAGGAAAGATACTTATTGATGATGTAGATCTTAAAGATTATGAGCTTTATAATTTAAGAAGTCATATTGGAGTTGTACTGCAGGATGTTTTTCTTTTCCATGGAAGTATTTTTGAAAACCTTGCCTTTGGCGATGACAGTATTACACTGGATAAAATAAAAGCAGGAGCAAAAGAAATTGAAGTTGATCAGTTTATAGAGCAGCTGCCTGGCGGATATGATTATGTAGTAAGCGAGAGAGGTTCCTCTATTTCTTTAGGGCAGAGACAATTATTATCTTTCCTTAGAGCTTATTTATCAGACCCTAAAATTCTGATTCTCGATGAAGCAACATCTTCCATTGACCATGAAAGTGAAAAGCTGATCCAGAAGGCTACAGAAAAAATTACAAAAAACAGAACGTCAATCATTATAGCACACAGACTTTCTACTATTGAAAAAGCAGATAAGATTATTGTCATGGAGCATGGTAAAATTGTGGAAGAAGGAAGACATCTTGATCTGTTGGATAAAAACGGATATTATGCCACGCTTTACAAAGCCCAGCTGCGTCATGAGGTAGAAGCGGAGTCATAAACCCAGTGCAAAGTATAATTGCTGTTTTTAAAACTAATATAGAGTAAGGCCCGAGAAAATCTTTGATTTTCTCGGGCCTTACTCATAAAAATAGAACAATGTGTTTTTAAAGCTTTTTAAAACTACAGAAAACAAAATTCTGAAGGGTATTAAAAGGTGTGATATGATCTTCCGTGATGCATTTTATTTTTTCAAATCCGGATTTGAATGTTTCGGCCAGAGATTCTTCATCATATTGCCGGATATCCAGTCCGCTGCATTGAGTAGGTCCATTTTTAGAAAAGGTTCCAAGGATCAGAAATCCTGTTATATTTTTTTCTGCAATATCCCGATATTTTGAAATCTGCTCCGGAGTTGTCAGAAAATGAAAGGCAGCCCTGTCATGCCAGATATCATACGTTTCTGTAGGTTCAAATGATGTAATATCAGCAGCAATCCATTTCACTTTATTGGCAGCATCTCCCAGCCTGTGCTTTGCCTTTTCCAATGCCCTGGCAGAAATGTCGAGCACTGTAATATTGGTATATCCTTCTTTGAGGAGAAAGTCTACAAGATTACTGTCTCCACCACCTATATCAATAATGCTGGCATCTTTTCCCAATCCCACCGAATGAATGAAATCAAGGGAAGTCTGTGGTTTTTCCTGTGTCCAGCTTACCTGATCAGGATTTTTTGTTTCATATACCTTCTCCCAGTGGATTTTATTTTCTGAAAAACTCATAAGTCCTGTAGTTGATTATTGATTTCTTCAAATTTATTAATTAATCCATTAAGTTTTGCCTCTTGTTTTTTTATGGTTTTAGGCCTTACATAAAACCAGTTGAATCCTATCCACACTATCATAAGGGTGTATGCCAGTAGAGCGTAAAAGGATGTCATCTGTAAAGTATATTCATACATATAAAGACAGATTCCCAGAAACAGCATGATAAAATATATATTCAGCATGGTTGTCTGTATAAATTTCTGTTTATTTTTCACAGAATACAGACTCTGCAGGTACTGGCTGTTGGATTGAGTATTGTCAATGGTATAAAAAATCATAAACATTTTATTATAAACCAATAAGAAGATGACCATGGCCAAAATAACAAGTATAATTCCTGCTTTTGTAGTCATAAGCTGAGGCTGAAATTGATACCAGATGAAGGCAATGCCTATGGAAGTTGCAATCAATAAAACATTCATGATGATGATCTTCCGAAGGTTTTCATTCTTAAACTTTTTCAATTTGCCAAGAAGTTCTTCCAGATTAGGTTTATTGGAGGTTTGCTGTTTCCATATATTTTTGAAATCTATATTAGTATCCATTTTCTTTAAACTTTTGAGTTAATTTTTCTTTTATCCGGTGAATCTTTACCCTGATATTAGATTCTGAAAGCCCAATGATATGGGCAATCTCAGCCTGCTTTACTTCTTCCAGTTCCAGGGAAATAATGATACGGTCCGTTTCAGGAAGTTCTGAGATAAACTGATAGAGCAATTGTATCTGAGGCTCCAGCGACTCCTGTTTTTTCTCTTCCAGATTAATGGGCAGGTCTGCTTTGGCAAATCTTTTTTCTTTTTCTATCTGACGCAGGCAATTATTGGAGGCAATCCTAAAGATCCATGTTCCTACACTGGATTCATTTCTGAATTTCGGAAGCTGCTGCCATACTATAATAAAGGTTTCCTGAGCCAGATCCTGAGCAGAATCGGTATCATTGACATATCCCATACACAAACGGAATATTTTCTGCCAGTACAGTTCGTATATTTCTTCAAATACCATTATTTCGCAGACAAGAAGTTGTTCAGCTGATTAAAATACCATTCTTTATCATCATACATAATAAAGTGTAATCCCTTGGAAGCATATTGCATATTGGCATTTTTCAGATTTTTATATTGGGCCTCGATAGCCGGTTTAAAATTGACAAAATAAGATTCCAGCAGGATAAGAGAAGGGCAATGTATATTTTTTATTGTTTCTCTGAGATCTGTATTGGAGAAATCACAGTATATACTGGCAAATGTTTTTCTGTCTGATTTCATACTCCAGTTGATTACGGTTTCCTGCATAGAAGTATCTGCCATTAGGCGAGGGATGGATTGGGTCTGCATTTGGCGGAATTGTTCATCTGTCATGGCGGTTAATTTATTAACGGTTGCTGAGCAGTCATTATTTTCTTTAGATGTAAAATTGGGATTGGATAGGGCGGCCAGACAAGGCAGCGTATCTACAATAATAATTTTACCCGGAAGCTCAGGATAGTCAGCGGCGATAGCCAAAGCCAAAGCTCCTCCCATACTGTGTCCGATGATAATAGGTTTTTCAATATTTGTATCCTTTATAAAGGCTGCAATTTCTTTTTCCCAATTTTTAAAACTGGCATCAGTTTCTGGCTTTATTCCTGCAAATCCTGCCATGGTTAAAGTATAGCACGTATAATTTTTTTCAAATTTTGCTACAGTTTCATTCCAAACATCTCCTGAAGAGGCAAAACCTGGAATAAAAATTAAAGACTGTTTACCCTTTCCTGTTTTCTTTACTTCAAATGAATATGATTTTTCCTGACCAAATATATTGCATAATGCTGCAAAAAATAACATGATGATAAGAAGGAATGTAAATTTTTTCATGATTTCTAAGGTTTTAAGGTTTATTTGTCTTTTAGAGACGAACCTTTTGAAAATGTTACAATATTTTTTAATTATTTTTTTTAAAAAAGTATTTTTTGCTGTGAAGCCTTTCCTGGAGCGAAACCTGAAAAAAAATTCTAGGTTCTCGATTTTAAAATCCAGAGATTTTCTCTTTGTTGAGAATCTTTTTCCATGGATATATGTATTCTATTATTTTTTTGCTCTTTTTTAGATTATAGAAATAAATATATCTTTTGTGTTTTTGTTGAATAAAATAAAAAAATAATGACCTGAAGGTGTTTATATTGATAAAAATTACTAAATTTATTAAATATTTAAGACGATGCCTTGCATGTCATAGGGGTATCACGTAAAACTGGAATTTTTAATTAAAACCCAAAACATATAAATGAGTAGTAGTATCCAAGATGAATTTAAAGTCTTTAAAGACGAACTGAAAAAACTTAATATTGAAGTTCAGAAAGTAGTAAAAGTAGGAAACGGAAGCATGGATTTCCATGAAGTTTTCTACAAATCGCCAAGATATGAAGAGGTGAAAAGTGTGTATGTCCAGCGACACAATCTGGACAGTATGATAGAAAAATTCAAACAAGCTTACCATTAAAAATATAACCGGCGCCTCAGATTTCTGAGGCGCCGGTTTCTTTATGCTGATTCTATTAATCTTTATCCAGTGTTGAGTTTTCTTTGGTGTCCTTCATCCTTGAGTAGACTACCAGGGAGAAAAAAATACATGCTGTGATATACCAATAAAAATAATCTTCACTTCCCACTTTTTTAAACCAAAGAGCAATATACTCTGCTGTTCCCCCAAAAATGGCCACTGTAAGAGCATAAGGAAGACCTACTCCAAGAGCCCGGATTTCGGAAGGAAAAAGCTCAGCTTTCACTACAGCATTGATAGAAGTATAGCCGCTTACAATAATTAATGCCGCCATAATCAGAAAGAATGCTCCCCATATAGAGGTCGTGGTGCTCAGTGCGGTAAGAAGAGGAACGGTACATAACGTTCCCAAAATACCAAAGCCCAGAAGAAGAGGGCGTCTTCCAATTCTATCTGATAATGCTCCAAATACCGGCTGTAGACAAGCAAATATGAATAATGAAATAAATGAGACTAGGGTAGACTCTTCTTTGGTAAGATGAACCGTATTAACCAAAAACTTCTGCATATAAGTCGTATAGGTGTAAAAAGCCAGGGTTCCGCCCAGGGTAAGCCCTACCACCGTAAGAAGTGCCTGCGGGTGCTTCAAAAGTTCGCCCACGGTACCTTTTTTCTTTTCACTGACTTCTTTTTTGTTTTCAAAAGCTTCAGTCTCATGAAGATTGGCCCTCAAGTATAATGCAATAACGGAAAGCAAGGCCCCAATTACGAAAGGAATTCTCCAGCCCCAGTCTTCCAGCTGTGCTTCTGTAAGCAGTAGTTTTTGCAAGATAAGCTGAATTCCCAAGGCAATAAGCTGTCCTCCGATTAATGTCACATACTGAAAGCTTGAGTAAAACCCTCTTCTGTCCTGAGTTGCCATTTCGCTGAGATACGTGGCGGAAACTCCATATTCACCTCCCACACTCAATCCCTGAAGAAGTCTTGCCAGAAGCAGTAATAAGGGGGCCAGAATTCCTATGGATTTATAGGTTGGAGTAAGGGCAATAAGAAGTGATCCAAAAGACATCAGTAATACCGAAAGTGTCATCGCTTTTTTTCGTCCTATTTTATCAGCTATGCTTCCAAACAGCCATCCTCCAATTGGTCGCATCAGAAATCCCACAGCGAATATCCCTGCTGTATTCATCAACTGTGCATTGAGATCAGAATCCGGAAAAAATGAATGCGAAAAATAGATGGCAAAGGCTGCATAAGCATACCAATCGTACCATTCTACAAGATTTCCGATAGAGCCGCCTACAATGGCTTTAATCCTTTGGCTGGTGGTAATTTGTGATGTATTCATATTTTTTATTTGCCCAAAAATCCCGATATAATGAGTGCCAATATACAACTTTCAGGAAAAATTAAACCGCCCTGAAAAAAGAACGGTTTATATCTTCTATTTTGTTGTTTTTTAAAACCTGTA
The DNA here is from genome assembly GCF_900176315.1 of Chryseobacterium sp. YR221. Lineage (NCBI taxonomy): Bacteria > Pseudomonadati > Bacteroidota > Flavobacteriia > Flavobacteriales > Weeksellaceae > Chryseobacterium > Chryseobacterium sp. YR221. Next base: position 684,966 of record NZ_FWXM01000002.1, on the reverse strand, counting down.
CCCCAAAGAAAGACCGCTTCTAAAACCTGCCCATGGGCCATCAACTTTTATTTTTGCACCATTGGCATTGGTTTCTACGGTATAATCCACGATTGGAATATCCAGCTTTTCTATTTCTTTTTTTAGCTGTGCCTGCATATCGGGAGTCAACACAAAGTCGCTGGACATGGAGAAGTCCCCTTTTCCACTTCCGTAGTGAGCCCCGGCAATCCAGAGATCGAGTACCAGATTTTGACTTTTAGTAAGGAAAAACTGTACTCCCACCATGAGGCCGCCACTGTTTCCATTGGTTTTTCCCTGCCCTTTAAGTGGAATCTGATATGTATTTCCATCAGGACCTTTATAGTCGTAATAAAAATCAAAGGTATTGGATGAAACATCAGAATACCGGTAATAGGGAGCAATATAAAATCCTTTTCCATATCCCTGTCCAATATAAAATCGGGGTTCTATTGTAAAGTTGGTCGCTTTTATTCTCAGATTCTGAAATCTTTTTTCGTCTTCATCCTTAAGAAAAGCATTGATAAAAGGAACCTTTCCTTCCGGCATGGTCCCAAATCCAATATTTACTGAAAACCACTGGTTAATGGCTCTTTCATAGGACAGGTTAATATTTCTGAATGCATAGGCGGTGACATTCGTTTTGATTATATTCATTTTTTCTGCCAAGATGTTTTGATCTTCCTGAGCTGTTGCTTCTGAAAACACTAGACCAAGGAGGAGTATAACTGCTTTTTTCATGATCTTATATTTTGTGGTGTAAGGTACTACCAGCAAAAAACGGGCTGAATTTAACATAATAATATCGATTATTAGAAAAAACATAACAGATTGTAATGATTTAGTTAATTATTGGTTCTGATACAGAAGATAAATGTAATAAATGTAAGACTTGTGCTGTCTTATCTGTATTATTGCATTTCTGATATGAAAAAAACTATATATACCGTGTTTGTACTTTGTGGAACCTTTATGTTTTCGCAGGAGAAGGTGAATGATACTGTTAAGGGAGCGAAGACCGAAGAGATTCAGGAAGTTATTGTAAAGGCACAACGTAAAAAGCAGTTTGCAGATAAAGCAGTCTATACTTTTGACAAAGAAGCCCTGGAAAGGGCACGTTATGCAAAAGATCTGCTGCGTACGCTCCCGGAGCTGCAGCTAGATCCTGTAGCCAATACGATTACCAGTACAAAAGGAGGAAGTATATTATTTCTTATAAACGGAATTGAAGCTACGGATTTACAGATCCGCAGTGTAGCCCCCAGTGAGGTGGTAAAAGTGGAGTATTATGATATTCCGCCGGCAAGATGGGCAACAAGAGCAGATACCGTTGTTAATATTCTGACAAGATCTACGGAAACGGGTTATGTTTTTGGAGCTGATGTATCTTCAGCCTTGAATACAGGGTTTGTAAATGGCGCTGCCTATGCCAATTATACCAAAGGGAAAAATAATTTTGGCCTTGAATATTCCCTGAACTTAAGAGATTACGATGACAGAAGAGTAAACAGTATTTATGACTATCAGCTGAATGGGAAGCATTACCGTTCTGATGAAAACAGAACGGATCATTTTGGATATACTTTTCAGAATGTAGCATTACGTTACACCAGACTGGTTCCTGATCAGTATGCTTTCCAGGCGAAGTTGAACATGGATATTTTCAGCAGGTTTTCAAAAGGGGTAGGACAAAGTATTTTTACAGAAGATCATGCAAGTGAAGAACATGCCATGTTTAAAAATAACGGTTCAGATTATGTGATTCCTAAACTGGATTTATATTATTCAAAGAAAATAGGGGAAAAGGATGAGCTGAGTATTAATGTGGTAGGATCTCACTATACTACCAATACATCAGAAACGGCAAAAGAATGGATCGTAGGTTCCGGGCTTTCTGTATATGACAATGATATGACACTGAAAGCCAGGCAAACAAGCATTGTGGGAGAGCTTGCCCATGCTCATGATTTTGCAGCAGGAAAGCTTTCATCAGGATATCGTATTTCAAGATCTTCCATTTCCAATGACCTAAATAATCTTGCCGGCTATTCTCAGTATAGCGTTACCTATCTTGAACAGTATTTTTACACTGAGTTTTCAGGAAAAATTGAAAAGTTTACTTACCGCCTTGGTGCCGGGCTTACCAATATTCACAATAAAAGTGCTGAAAATACCTTTGATGAATGGACTTTTACTCCCAAAGTGATTTTAGGGTATCAGTTGAAAAACAATCAAAACCTCCGTTTTACAGGAAGCTACAGCCCAGTAAGTCCTTGGAGTAATGCATTGAGCAGTAATGTGGTACAGTTGGCTCCGAATATTGTACAAAGGGGAAATCCTTTTTTACAATCTCAGCAGGTTTTTTCGAATACATTAACGTATTCTTTTAATAATAAACATTTCGATTTTAATGCGGCTTTATTTTACCGGTATACAGATAGGGTGATTAACCAATATTATGTTCACGATACAGTTTTGGGTGGATATGCACTGACTTATGAGAATGGAAAAAACGGACAAAGGTATGGTGTACAGCTGACAGGATCTTATAAACCATTTGGGAACAGCCTGCTTGTCATAAAAGCAGTGATAACGCCCACTTCTGAAACGGTAAAAACAAGTGCAGGCGCTTTGATTAAAAATAATTATTTAGGAAACTATTTTGTGCTGTCTTCGGAGTATAAAGCTTTTTCACTTCAATATCAGTTCAATATTCCGGTGTACAGTCTTAGTGGAGCTTTCCTCAATACCAATGAAAACCAGAATAATATTTTTGTAAGTTATAAGCATAAAAACTGGACCTTCTCTACAGGAATGTACTGGATGGGAATGCCTTCAGAATATAAAACGAAAAGCCTTCCGGAAAGTCTTGTAGACTACAGGGTTCATACACAGATTATGAATAATAAATCGATGTTTGTTTTGGGGCTGAGCTATGATTTCTCAACAGGAAAGAAAACTGAGCTTCAAAGAAAACTTAATAATGAAACAGCTCCGGCTGCTACTTTTTAAAATACCATTGACCTATAAAAACAGCCGGCTGATACAATCAGCCGGCTGTTCTGTGCGTTAAATATATTTTATTTTAGTTGCTGATGATCATTTTGCGGTAAGCATAAATATCTTCAATGGTTACGACGGTCATTCCTTTTCTGGTGGCAAAATCCACAATTTCGGGAAGTCTTGCCATAGAACCGTCTTCATTGGTTAATTCACAAAGGACAGCATCGTCCCCAAGATTAGCCATTTTTACAAGATCTACGCTGCCCTCTGTATGGCCCCGTCTTTCAAATACTCCGCCTTTTTTGGCGATTAAAGGAAATACATGCCCCGGGCTGGCAATATGTTCAGCCTGAGCATTGGCAGCAACAGCTGTCCTGATGGTTGTCACACGGTCTTTGGCTGAAACACCGGATTCGACACCCTCTTTAGCTTCAATGGTAATGGTAAATGCCGTTTGGTTTTTTGAATTGTTGTTTTCCACCATGGGACGTAAGTTGAGATGCTTACTTTTTTCCTCAGAAATACATAAACAGACAATACCGCTGCATTCGCGGATCAGAAGTGCCATGTCTTTTTCTGTAATAGTGGAAGCGGGATAGATGATATCGCCTTCATTTTCACGGTTTTCATCGTCTACTAAAAGAATACCTTTTCCCTGCTGTAATGTTTGAAGTGCTTTTTCTACACGTTCTTTGGAGGTAGCTCCGAATTGTTCTAATAATTTTTCCATGTTATTTTACTTTTAAAAGTTAAAATAGTCTTCGGTACATGGAAATGAAATACGACACACTAAGAGTCCATAAGGAATCTTACTGATCATCTCATTTTCTTCTCCCATCCAGACTTTAACTGTCGGTTTTGGAATTTCACCAAATCAGTCCCTTCAAATGAAAGGAGTCGCGGACTATAACCGCCGGTAGGGAATTACACCCTGCCCCGAAGAAAACTTATACTAAGTTTTGCTGTATGTTTTAATTTAAATTTTTATTTCATTGAATCGTATTTAACGCACAGGCCGCTAATTTCGGGAAGTTTTTTGAATTGGAGAAGAAATTTCCGATACTTTTTATCAATCTATAAGGAGCATCTGTGACGATGTCCCTTATAGATTTCTGAAGCCTCTTTGTCTTAGTTTTCATATTCTTTTAAATAAGAAACCCATTTTTTTTCAACGAGATCAGATAAAGAGTTTGCTATTTTGATGAGCTTGGGAGGTTGATGTTCATGAGCGAGAATGTACATTTTCTGACTTTCCCAATGGTACAACAACTGATCTCCATCTCCATGAATCCAAAATTCTCCTAAGACCAGATAGGTTTTATTTTGAATGATTTCAATATCGAGTTCCTCGAGATCAATGGTTAGCCCCTCAAGTTCCAGCCTGGATATATTTTGATAGAATAAAATCAGATCTTCCGGGAGCTGTATTGAAAGTTCCTTTTCTTTGTTTTGAATACGCTGCGGGTCTGCCCCTTTTTCAATATGATCAGAAGTACTGTAGGATTTTGTGAGTTGTTTAAGGAATCTTGGATAGATGTCTTTTAAATGCCCAAATTGACTTTCTACTGTTTTTTGAAGCTGACGTTCTTTCTCTTTTTCTGCTTTACAAAAATCATTGAATTCTTTTTCCCAGCCTTTTTTATAAAGATCAGACAGGTTGGTATTTATTTTTTGTAATTGCAGCCAGTCAAAAGCAGCCAGTTGTCCAATATATAGATTTCTGATATCACTGAAGCTATCCCTAGGTTTCATACCAAGGAAAGCTCTTCTTCCACATATTTTTTCCACACTTTCTTTATGTTGTGTGAACCAGTGCAACCATTCCTCAGCACTAAGTTTTCCTTCGGATAAACGGATGAGTTGTTCAGTTATTTCTTCTAATGTCATCAATGTAAAAATTATTGTCTCAATATTTTCTCCATTTTTTTTCCTTTGGCCAATTCATCGATGAGTTTATCCATATACCTGATATTTCTCATCAGTTCATCTTCAATTTCCTCTACCCGATATCCACAAATGACGCCTTTGATCAAAGAAACATTAGGGTTAATCTGCGGGGCCTGTTCAAAAAATGTTTTAAAATCAGTTTTTTGATCGAGGTGGTCCTGAAGTCCCTGTTGGTCATAGCCGGTCAGCCAGCAGATAATCTCATCGACTTCTGATTGGGTACGGCCTTTTTTTTTCGCTTTTTGAATATAGTGAGGATAAACACTGGCAACAGATGTCGTAAATATCCGGGTGTTTTGCATGGCTCTAAAATTTAGATTAATTTCTTAAGTACTTTATCGAGTATGGTATTGAACTCATCGGGTTTTTCCAGCATAGGATAGTGTCCAACTTCTGTGATGGTTACATAATCGTAGTCTTTCAGATACTTGCGGTTGTTTTCGGGATGGGTAGGCGAGGCATCCGAGTTAATAGCAACCACCGGTACCTGAATCTGTTCCGCAATTATTTTAAAATCTGTTTTATATAAAGGGTTGAGGAGATTAATGGCTGCTTCCGGTTCGTTTTGAAGAAACTCATAAGACAGTCTTTCTTTTACTGAAGCGGGTGTTTTTTCTGTAAATAAATATTGAGGAAGAATATTTTCCACGGCATTTTTAAAATCATGACGGTAATGGGTAAACAAAAACTGTTCAGCCTGCTCTTCTGTAAAAGATTCATCTAAATTTTTTAGGGTATCAATTAAAACAAGGGCTTTCACCTGTGGGATTTTCAATGCTGCTTCAAGGACATAAGCTCCGGACATAGAGTGGCCCACAAGAATAATATCTGAAGAATGAATTTCATCAGCTACAGCTTTAATATCATTGGCATATTGCTGGCTTGTCCAGTCCAGTCTGGAGGCATCAGATTTTCCATGTCCGGCTAAATCAAGTTGTACAATATGGTATTGATCTTTAAAATATTCCTGTTGGCTTTCCCACCATTGGGCATTTCCCAACCATCCATGTATAAAGATGACTGAAGTTTTTCCGCTCCCGGATTCTTTATAATAAATTTTTTGTCCGTCTGCTGATACTGCATATTTTTCCATGTAATAAGTTGTAATGATTGATAGTTTATTGTGAAATAGAAATAAAAGGTTCAGGATCTGAAACTTACCATTTCCAGGCCTGTGGTTCATCTTTCCAGATCAGTAATCTGAATTCTTCATAATGTTTTCCGTTACCTATAATATGAGTGTCTCTTTGACCTTTATTAAGTGTTAGTTTATGTAAAATCCCGGAATGGGCAGCTACCCAAAGTGTTTCCCCATTGTCTGAAACAGTCATGCCGGAAATTGTGGAGCCCAGGAAATATCTCCAAAGCTGATTTCCTTTTGTATCAAATGCTTTGATATAGCCATAGGCATCCCCCAGGATATAATGGTCTTTTGTAGCTACTCCTGCATAGACTCTCATCTCTTCATCAATGAAAGTGAAATCATCACTTTCGGTATACGCCTCGATATCTGCTCCTACATACTGATCTGAATTGATTCCAATGGTAATACCATTATAAAAGTGACAGGAGTTGGTGATCAGCTGGCTGTCATCTTTTGCAAAGAGACAAAAATGAGGATAGGAAGATTGGGGCCCAATGGCTCCTAATGTATTTCCTTCCGCATCTAATATCCTGTGATCATAGCCCTGATCACCCACAGCAATATAAGTATTGTCATGTGATAAGGCTGCGTTTTCCATATCGATTTGCGAAGTCCAGTCTTCATCATTGTCTTCATTGATTGGGTGAATAAGTTTTTTGTCTTCTTTAGAGATCAGATAAATCCCGTTTGAAGAAACTACAAGAACTTTATTTCCATCATTGAAGGGCGTCATCTCTGTAATTCCGGAATCTTCGGTTTCACTGAGCGTAAACTCATTGATGATTTCGCCGTTCCAACCTTTATAAAGAGATATTTTTCCGGGAGTAGCTAAGGCAAAAATATTTCCCTGTTTAGATTTTCCAATGGCGTGAATAGACTCATCCAGTGTTGTGATGTTATCCTGATCAAGAACATAGGCCTGTCTTTTTTCATAAGAGGTACCGGTAAGGAAAACAATTTTCTGATCACTAATGAAGTGTAGCTGCTCAATACTTTGAGATTTTTCTTTCATTAATGGAATAATTGGACTGTGTGCCGGAGGAAACTGCTCTCTGAATAGCTCTGTTTCACCATTTTGATTGGCCGCTTTAAGTAATTCAAAAACTTCCGAGGCCAAATGGGCTCTTTTATCTTCCGGTTCTTCACCTTTCCAGTTTTCCCAGCCGTTTTTTTCGCCAAACTCAACCATTTCATTAATTTCTTTAGCATAGCGTTCTCCATTCGAGAACCATTCCTTTTGGATCGTAGTATTGTACATTGAAAAGTATATTTTATGATTTTGTTATTCTGACTGATCATCTGTAGAAGATGTAAAGGTGTATCAGAAAATAATAGATGATCTCAGAATAAGTAAATATAAATATTTTTATTTGAAAGAAGTTCGTTTTTGATGTTCACCCCAGATTTTTATACTGCTTCCTTTTAGCAATGACGGATTAAGTGTACCCTTTTTTTGGGCAATAAATTTAAAGCTCATGGTACTGAGTTTTTCTTTAGGATTAAATAATAATTTCTCCCATGCTATCTGATACTTCCCATCAGCATTAATTTTTATAGTGTCTGTAGGGCCCTCTATAAAAGAATGAATGTTAGTATTCTGCTTGTTTTCTACTTCAACACTTTTTGAGATGTGGAGTGTGTTGACATCATACAGGTTTGACCACTGTATAGAAAAGTCCTGGTTCAGAGAAGCTTCTTTGTTGTAGATAATATTATTGGGACTACTTGTGGCAAGCACGGGAGCATTTCCGAGAAAGAACTTTTTGCCATTGGCCAATTGTATCTGAAGATCATACTGTCCGTTTTTGGGCTGTACATGTTCAATTCGGTAATAGTAATTTTTGCTATAATATAAATTTTGCATGATTTGGTAATCTGTTTCCTTTTGATTGACCCAAATGTTGATAGACTCGTTGCCTATCTCTTTATTTTTTTTATCATATAAAATGACGGTAATGATATTATCGTTTTCATCTGTTAAGCTTTGATAAATTTCAATTTCCGCCTTTACCTCAGAAATAGCTGTGATTTTTGAAGCAGGTGCCGGCCCGGAACATGAGTACAATAGAAAATAGCTGCAGAATAGCAATACTGAAAACCTGATCATATGCATCGTTTATTTAATTTTTATTTACCTTCACTATTACATTTTTCAATTCAAAAGGGATTCTCCTGATGGATTGCTCATTTTCTATCATGAGCTCCACATTGGTTTGATCTTTCTCAGAAGAAGACATGTCACGCTTTAATTTAACCAGTTTATAGATGATGCCCGTACTTTTATCACGTAAGGTTAAGGTATTGTACCCGGGATCCATATTGTCGTTGATGAAATATACAAGTTTTTGCTTATTGTTATACCTGTACGCATACATAATATCAAAGCTTTCGAAGTCTATTTTTGTATAGTCTTTATCATCATCCAATCTATATTTGAAATCAGGAAAAGCCTTGTTGATGGCTGTGGAATCCAGAATGCTAAAATAAAGGAGCGGATTTTTTTCTGTTATTTTTTTATCAATCAGGTTCGTATTTCGGACAATATTTTTAAGAGGACCTAAATTAAAGTATGAATTGTTTGCTGCTGATGGGGTAAAATAATTAAGGATTCCGGTGATGTCTATTGTTTTGAACTTTTTATCAGGAACGTAAAAATGTTTTATTTTATTTGTCCCATTGTTATAGTTATAATTTAAGGGGTATTCTTTACTTTCCTTCAGCATGTTCTTTTTATCATCTGTAACGATCATAGTATCCAGATCTATCAGGTCAAATTTACCGGTTGGTTTATTTATTTCTATCCCGATCTCAATAAAGTCCTCGTGTTGAGAAGTGTGGGATAAAGTTATTTTATCCTGCGATAAACAAGGAATATAAAGAAGGGTGAAAAGAATAAAGAGATAGTTTTTCATGATTTGCCGGCTTAGGTTTTCTGTAGTAAGGTACAAAAACATTTATCCACTTCTCCTGTGATGTATATAAAAATAGATTCAGGTTATTGATAATTTCAAAACTATGATTGGTCAGATTTGTGGATAACTTATCCACAATGTGTAAAACGTATCTATCAATAAACTGTCTCATAGCCTATGTTTTAGGATGTTTTTCAGTAGGTTTATTATGAGGTAATAAAAAAGTTATCCACATTTTATTCATATGGATTGATGGGTTTGTGGAAATGTAATTGTAATGATGCGGAAGACTTTTCCTGTTCTATTTAAAAGTTATCAGTCTTCAATCGCTTCGATTCCCTGCCTTTTAAGTTCTTCAAGATGCTTTTTCATGTGGGCAAGCTGCTCCGGCGAATGCCCTTTCCAGTCGGTAACTTCTCCAATTACCCTGAAAGGATGTTGGGAACGGTAAGATTTTGTAGGGTTTCCCGGAAATTTTTTATCCGTCAGGTTAGGATCATCTTCAATACTCCCTGTGGGCTCTACCTTATAAATTCTTTCTTTTCCTTCTCCCTGAGCCAGCTCTGCACCCCATGTGGCAGCCTCCAGAGTTGCTGTAAGATAAATGTATTTTGCCTTCCTCCCCGTACCATAATTGGAGCTGAAACCTACTTCGATGAGGTCTCCGGTGGTAAGATCTGCTTTGGTCCCGTGGTAATAGACGGGAGCTTCTTCGGAAATGTTCATAGGTATTGATATTTTTTATGAGAGCACTTAAAGAAATTATTTTTGATCTTTATAAATATTCCAGAAATTAAAATCTGTCATAGGAGCATCTGTTATTCCTATATTTCTTCCCATTGTTACAATCTGTCCGCGGTGAAAAGTTCCATGTATAATAATGTGTTGAATATATTCATACTTTGTAAAATCACATTGGAACCACTGAGATTCAATCTTTATATTTTTTTCCAGATCTTCTTCAGATAAGTTTTCCACATAATCCACAAGTTTTTGTGAATTGTTTCTTAAGGCGTTAAAAACCTCTTCTCTGCTGTCTGCAGCTGACGTTTGAGCAAAATCAAAGTTATTGTTTTCAGAAATATGGCTCCACCAGTATTCCTGTGTCTGCCAGATATGGTGTAAGGTTTTCAGGATGGTCGGAAAACTGGAAATGGTTTCCTGGTTAAGCTGTTCATCAGATTTTGTGGCTAACCAGTCGAGATATTTGTTGAATACCCAACTGTTGTACTGAACACTTTTGGTGACTAATGTTTTTAAGCTCATAATAGTTTATATTTTGGTTGGTTTTTAAATTCAATTTCTCAATAATACTTACAGGCCAAAATGTCGGTCATTCTCTATATTGTCAGGATTAATAAGCGCTTTATTGGTATATGTTGCTGCTTCAAATTCACTAATATTAACGGAGAGAAAAGAAATATCCGGGAGCAGTTTCGTAAGTTGGGATGTAATTTGTTTTGAAAGATGGGCTTTCTGTTCTGTATGACGTCCTTCCATAATAAAACCGAAGACGTGTAAAAAGTTTGTTTTGTGTTTTCCCAGCCGGTAATATTGATAGGGCTGAATCCTTACTTTGATATCATTGGGTGCAAAAAGTCCTGTGGAATCAGCAGCATGGTATACTGTATCCATGATTTCACCAGGGGTGTTCTGCTGAAATATATCCTGTGAACAATCTATGATAAAATGAGGCATAGCAATTCAATTAATTAGTTTTGGTTGGGTTGTATACTTTCGAAATTAATAAAAAAGACAATATGAAAAATACTATTCGTAAAAAAAGGAAAAGGTTTTTTAAGATTGTAGAATACGGGTGCTGAACATCGCTATGTATTAAATTTCAGCTTTTTATTCTTCGTGTTTTAGTTTTTCAAGCAATAATTTTCCAAATGGTGAGATTTCATAGCCAATAGAGTGACTGATAGTCAACCCCAAATTTTTCAATTTCCGGATATTGGGTTTTACCCATTCTTTTTCGAAGCCTGTCAGCTTTGCAATACCTGCCGCCTGTAGTTGGGGATGATTTTCTATTGCAATTAAAACGGCTTTTGTCCAATCCCCCTGCTTACTGAATTGATCTAACCGTCTAAGCTTTTCCTTGAGTTCAAGGTATTTTTCATCAGTAAGATCAGTCTGTTCCCGTACATCTATTCTTGGGTCTTCAGAGTAATAGCTAACAGATATTTTAAAGATAGGTATCCCAATAGCACCAGGAAAGGAATCGAGCAAGTGTTGTTTGTTTTTGAAACCGGCGTTTATGGAATCTTCTTCAGAAATATCCTGCTCCTCTACTATTTCAATGTCGCCAATTTTCACTACTCCCACAGATGTTTTTATTAAGGAACCCTTTTTTACAGCTCCTTTTTTCCATTTCCGAAAAGCTAAACTGATACTTCCGGATTTAATACCCTGTAGATGTATTTCTTTAAACAACATAGTTTAATAGTATAACTTATTCAAAATTAAGTGTTTTTGGCCAGATAATGTGAAGGTTTTTTGGGCGTATAAAAATGGTCATTGAAGAAAACAACTGTCAAAAAATGATACTGCTAATAATAATTATTTTTTTCATGAATCAGAAGTATAAATAAGCTGTACCACTCCGGATTTAAAAACATTGGTTTTTATTAATTTTAAATTGAGTCGCTCTTTCAAATCTTCAAACAAAGGTTTCCCACTACCTAAAGCAATTGGATGAACAGAAATTCTGTAAACATCAATCAGGTTATTTTGAATAAAAGTCGTAATGAGGCTTGCCCCTCCGTATAGCCAGATATCTTTTCCACCCTGTTTCTTGATTTCAGAAACCTTTTCTATAATGTCAGCATTGATAAAGGTTGCATTTTTATCTTCTCTGTGTTGGCTTGAAAACACAAATTTATTTTTTGAATGAACAGCTTCCCAAAGTTTTTGCTCTTCCGGAGTAGCATTTTCTTCCGGTTGATAATTTCCCCAGGCATCATAGCTTATTCTTCCATAAAAAATGGTGTCAATTCCTGAAAGGAAACCGTCAAAATCCATGTCATCATCCATAATACACCAGTCGGTTTCTCCGTTGGGTCCTTCGATAAACCCGTCTAGAGTGATAGCTAAATCTAATAATACTTGTTTCATTTTACAGTGGAGAATTTTTTTTTTTAGTTTTTAATTGAAATACATTTCCTTCAGGATCTGTTCCGTCGCACAACCAAAAACCATAGTTTTCAAATGTTTTGACTTCTCTCATCTGAACATTTTTTGAAAGAAGTTCATTTCTGGCTGATTCTATATCAAGATCAACTGTAAAAACTATTTTGGTATTGTTGTCAAATAAATATCCTTCGTCTATCTTTTCGAGATACTGATCTCCGATTTTATGAAATGCCAGGTTTACAGCACCTACATCCAGCAATACCCACATATCATCTTATTCAATGACTTTTATATTAAAGTGTTCAACATAAAAGTTTTTCATCACTTCAATATTTTTCACGTAAAATAGAATGGTATCCAGTTTTGTATTCATTTTCAGATCGTATTCTTGTATGTTTTTAAAGAAGAACGTTATTAATTTCGGGAGAACTAAATTAATAAAAAAGATTTCACAAAGTGGGCAATGAAGATAAATTGAAACTGGAAGTAATTAATTCCTTACTTTGAAATTCAAGGTACAATATCAATTCACCTTCTCCGTATAACCAGAATTTGCCAAATCTTTCATTGTATTCAAAAGGTCTTTCTTTAGCAGGAAATATTTTCTGTTGAGAAGATAAGGATAAACATTGATCGCTCTCATCAGAAGCTGCAGATGGGTATCAATATAATGATCGTTGTTGAAGTATATTAAATGGTTCTCGATATAGTAGTTCAGATCTTTGACATCCTGTTCTTCCAGATAAAATGAGATAGATGTATTTTCTAAATAAGGTCTGATTTCATTTTTTAATGTATCCTCCAATGGTTTTAGATTCAGGAAATTTCGTTTGATCTGCTCAGGCATAGTTTTCGTGCTCATAAAGGCTGTTGCATGAGCAATATCTGTATAAACCTTTAATTTTTCCTCATAGCTTGCGTCATATGCTGAAAGAAGCTGATAGGCATTTATAAATTCTGTTTTTTTACCGGAATCATCTGTGGAGGAAAGGAAATAATGATAGATATCGGAATCATTCTGCTGAATTTGTTTTTGTATTTCAGAAATAGAATGGTCGATTTCAGGAATCAGGTTTTTAGCTTCCTTAGCCGTATATTTCTTTCCGTCGTAATCAAATGTTTTTAAAACCAATTCTTTACTGGCAATAGCTTCTATTGTTTTTTTATCATTTTCAAGGGCGATCAGGGTGTAGACCAATTCCACTTTTTCTTTGCTGAAAAGTTCGTCAAAAAGAAGATCTTTGACAATATGGTTTTCCTGAATGGTAAAATCAGGATTTTTGTTATCGTAATAACTGTTGAAAATTTTGTCAAAAGAATCCCTGTTGTACTGTTCTTCAAATTCTGTTTTAAAAACATCCAGTTCCAGCTCAGTTTTTCCTTTCTGGTATTTTACCTTTGAAAAGAGCTTTGCGGTAAGTTTTTCCTCAGTTTTTTCGAAGTCCTGGAATAAGTTTTTAGCGTGCTCATTGTCGGTATCCTTTATAATATTAAGTGTTCGAAGTCTTGCGATACGCTCTTCATGAGAAGGGTGTGATGCCCATTGGTTCTCAATCATCAGTTTTGATTTATTAAAAAGACCGGATTCTGAAAGTTTTACATTCGGAAGATCATATTTCATTTCCAGTTCATTTTGGGTGGCCAGAAAATTCATCACAAAAGACTGTTCTTTGTAAATATTTTTGCTCGCCTGATTTTTTGACACCTTAGCATCGTAAAAACTAATCACATTGTTATAGGAGTTGCTTGCCAGTTCTATCCTGAGAAGAGATTCTTCCAATGAAACGGAACCTGCAATATGGGCAGCCACTTCATCGGCATGAAACTCCATTTCTCTGGAAAGTGCCATATGACGGATATTGACAAAAGAATACATTTTCGAAAGAACCCATTGGATTTTATTGGTGATAAAAAGGGAAATCGCTGCAAAAATGGAAAAATAACCACTCATACTTGCCCAGCTTTCTATAGAGTTCCGATAGGACTGATCATCATTAACAAGATTAAAAATAATCTGGTTTACATTATACACATAACTTCCTACCTTCATAGAACGTTGGGAAAAATGTCCGAATTCGTGGGAGAGTACAGCCTTTAATTCCTGTTTTGTAGAAGTGTTGATTAATCCCACCCCTATGGTCAGGTTTTTTTTAATAGGAAGAAACATACTCCAAAAACTTGAATCATAAAAAACACTGGCATTGACATCATAGGATAGATATACTTTTTTAGGAAAATCCGTTTCAGCTTCTTTTACGATCTCATCAATCATTTTAAAAAGCTGAGGCTCCTGTGTTCTTGTAATTTCTGTAAGATAACTTCTGTCGTTGATATGTTTCTTGAATAAAAATTTGATGATAAAAAAGAAAACACAGACGCCGGTTCCTGCAGCGCCTATTCCCAACATGAGGGTTAGAAACATTGGTTTGGTTATGATAAGTAAAATTCCTCCACCAATGCAGGCTACAGCCAAAATAATGGTAAAAAGAAACATAAGGATATATACAATGACGAAAATGCTGATCGCCAGAATAGCGGATTTACTCTTCTTTTTGAAATCTTCAGAAACCTGAATGTACATGGTAATAATTTTTTTACAATATTACATTCATAAAGCTAACAAAACAAAAAACCACTCAAAAAAATAGAGTGGTTTCTAAGATTTTTTATATCGTTTATTCTTCTTCAGGTGATGGGTAGATGTACCGAAACTAGCTGTTGATACTGTTTAGATCTTTTTCTGCTGCCCAGCTGTCAAATGCTGTGGCCGCACTTCCTATTTCTATAATCCGGTCTTTATGAATCATAATTCCCAAACCATGTTCGCTGTCCCATGAACAGGAAAATCCTAACCCGATGTATGGGTAGTGATCCTTAACCACTGAGGTAATATAAAAATAAGTTGGTGACAGAAGATGAGCAAAACCTTGTATATCTTTTAAATCAGGCATAAAATCTGTTTTGTCTTCTTCAGAATAGTTGTAATTTTTTTGTAGGCCGGGGTATTGCTTTAAAAGTTCAGTCAATATTTTTTCTAAGACGACTTCCTGGTTTTCCTGTAGGTAATGTAATCCATTTTCCTGTGCCGGGGTTGGTTCATCCATATAGTCATCTTCCTCATCCAAGAGTTCGTAATAAAATTCAGGATCTTCTTTTTGGAAGAAAGTCTGCCAGTGCTTCAGTTCAATACTAAGTTCAAAATAGTCATCATCACTCTCGTTCTGATCAGGCAGGTTTCTGGGATGATCGAGATGTTTATTGAAGAACTCATAGCAAAAAGGGGCTCTTGAAAAAATATACTCCTGATTTTCAGCATAACATAAGTTGAAATATTCCAGGGCTTTTTCTTCATTGCCACATTCCAGGCAGCATTCTCCTGCATAATAATTCCGGATATAAGACGCATTTTTGTGAGCCGCGGAGTGACGGTCAGTAATCTCCAGCCATCTCATCATATTTTCGAAATCTTTTCCCCGGATATATTCATTAATCATCCGGCTGCTTATGATGTAAGCCTGATATATATCATATTTTTCATCATCGGCTTCTTCCCATTTCTCCTCTATAAAACTGATGAATTCTTCCCCGGTGATTGTAGAAGTTTTAAGCATCGACTTTTCTAAAAATATATCGATTTCGTTAATTATCTTTTCAGCATTTGACATTGGTGTTTTATTTTTTTATGTTAGCTTTCCATGGCCATATCATCTAGCTTTCCGTTTTCGTCGGTATTGATTACCACCAGATAATCTGTAATATCCCGGCCAATTGAATAGTCTGAAATGGCAAAGCTGTCTTCACTGTCAGGATAAATTCCAACCCGAACCAGTTCCAGTTTTTTCAAAAGCTGTTGTTCCGGCTGAGTGGTTGAATCATCGAAGTTGATCAGTGATGAAAGCTCTTCTTTCTCACATTCTTCAAGATGGTGTTCTACATAAAACTTTACGGTTTCACCGTCTTCATCATGATAATCATTCAGGATGTATGTTTTATTAAGGCTGTCAAATTTCCCGATATTTTCAAGGTAATTTTTTACTTTATCCAATTGGGAAGGGGCAATGCTGTTGTTTTCGAAATTTAAATCCAGTTGAATTTCATTGCCATTAAAATCAATCGTCACATCATAATATTCTTCAATATCTTCTGTTGAGAGTTGTCCAAAATAGGGTAGTGTGTATTCTGCCATGGTTATTTTTTTTTATGCCTTTATCTAAGCTTTCTGCTAATATACCATTTTACTTACTTCATCTCCTGGTGATGATGGAAATTTTCTTATTTCCTGTTTTTGGTTTTAAATGTCTTTTTTGTGTTCATTGAAGCTGTAGTCTTATCCAGTTAAGAATAAATAGCACAATGAATATTCCGGCAATATAGAACTGGACTTTGTTCACTTTCTTTGGCCCCAACTTCCATACACAAATTCTGTCTATGATCATAATGATGACAACAGGAATTAATCCGAATAATGCATACATTCCGGCCAAACCATCCTGTGCAGATACACTGTCAAAGGCAATAATGGAAAACACTATCCCAATAAGAATTGACAGCACCCCTAAAACAAAAAAGAGGGTCAGTGTACCGGTTATAGTATTTGAAGAATTTTTCATGGTTTGTGCTTTTTGCGTAGAGTTGACGGGAAACTACGTGTTTTGTTGTAATCCGAACTGTATAGCTTCCTGAAGTATTTCAATGTTGATATCTTTTAGTTTTTTAAACTTAATACAATATCCGGTCACGCTAGCCTTCCCTATTTTTTCACCATAAGTTTGAGTCAAATAATTTTTATCCTCAATTCCCAAAATATAAATAGAAATCCCGGTGGTGTTGGCACTCATTCCCACCTGATAAAAATCTCTGGTTTTTCCATCAGTATATTGCATGGTATGAAACCCATATCCGATATTGGGATTGGAAACTGTTTTGCCTTCACTGTTTTTTCCATCCAGAAACCACAACTGAGATTCCGGTATAAGTTCCAAAATGATGCGGTGCAGCTCCTGCATGTCGGTACGTTTTGGTTCATGCTGACTGTTGATATACTCCTGAATTTGTTCCTCGGTGTTCATATACAATTTTAATATTGCAAGTTATTATTGGGCGAATTTTTTATTGAGTTTTAAATAATGTAATGGTATAGTCCAGTAGTTTTCCGTTCCCATATTCTCCATGTCCCGGAACCACAATTTTCACATCAGGATATTCTTTTTTTACTTTTTCAACTGTATTGGACCATGCTGCCACATTAGCATCTCCCAGATATCCTTTACCTGCATCAAGCTCTTTTAATAAACAGCCTCCAAACAATATATGTTCACCAGGAAAATACCCTACCACATTATCTTTGGTATGGCCTTCACCGAAAAACCTCGTGATCGTTTTTTCATTGCCAACTTTTAAAACCAACGAATCATTAAAACTATTTTCAGGAATTACAAACTTGTTTTGTTTGGCTAATTCAATGGTTTTGGAATAGGCATAGGAAGGAATATGATGATTATGAAAAGCCTGCAATCCTCCTGAACTGTCATCATGGAAATGGGTAGGAATAACGGCATTTATTTTTGCATGAAGTGTTCCATTGATCCATTGTATCAGTTCTTCTGAACTTTTGTCATTAATGGGGGTGTCGAAAACAATGGTTTCATTATTATTTTTTACAACAAGTCCGTTGCAGGGAACATTACCAAAATCATTGGTTTGTTTAAAAGAAGTATGGATAAAAGAATGTTCCGAAATCTGGGTAATAACCAGATGGGGAGATGTATACACTTCTTTTGCTTTAAAACGGTCTTTATGTTGAGAACTACAGCTTATGATGACGAAAGAAAATACTATAGCGACTATATGGGTAAGGGTAGTTTTCATAGGTTTATTGCTTTGATATTTCAACTTTTTTGCTGATCAGATTATAAATCTTTTCAGTATTTTCCGAAACTGTAGTCCAATCTCCAACAGAATTATATTCGCACATCAAATTCATATTTTCTCTATCAAATCTAAGAATAACGCCTCCTGCGTAATCTGTTGCCAGAACATTAGTGAATTTGGGCTGTGTTACAGATTCATAAATATACCTACTCAAACTGTCTTTTTCTGCTTTGGTAAAAAGTATTATTTTATGCTCCGGTTGTTCAGGATCTGTTTTTTCAGGTGTTGATTCCGGAATAACTTTAAATTCTTTATTACCGACAATAATGTTGTAATAGTCGGCAGAGTCAGAAAATTTAGAAATTGTTAAGGTTTGAAATCTTGTTTTAATTTCAAGCGTTTCCCACTTTTTATATTGATCAGTTAGAACGGGCTCCTGTTTTTTACTGCATGAGATGAATAGCAACAAGCTTATTATGACTACGTGTATTGATTTTAGATTTAAATTATTTTCTTTCATGAGTTTATTTTTTGAGTCTAATTCCGTGATGATAATTCTAATCTCGTAACTCTTTCTTTCAGTAATAATTCAATTTCCTGAGCTGTCATATCATCCTAATTATTGCCTAAATCTACATATAAATGTTAATGTAAACGGCTCAGTGCATCCAGTTTTATAAAATATTCATCCAGCAGGTCATAAATGGCTTTTTGGTCTTTTCCCGAAACTTTTTGATCCCAATCTGTATTGACGATTAAATATCTGCCCATCTTTTGATCTTTAAAAAACCATATCACGGAATTCATTCCCGGATCGCCACCGGTATGGCCAAAGTTTCCGGTAGAGCCAAAGCCCATTGTGATGCCCATATTGTATTCGTCACTGTATTCACTGTTGCTTCTGTCCTTGAAGTTTTCGGCTTTCAGCTGAGGCGTAAAATATTCTTTATAACTTTCTTTGGAAAGAATGCTTCCGTTCCCAAAATACCCTTTCATCAGTTCCAGAAGGTATTTGCTCATGTCACTGGAAGTGGTCAGCAATCCTCCGTCAGGATAAGTATTGAGTGAATAATAGGGGTAGGGTGTTTGTTTATTGATAAATGTCTGCGTATACTTTGAAAAATTAATAGCATTAAATTTCCAGCCGGAATGATTCATTTGTAAAGGCTCAAGAATATATTTCGCTGTAAATGTGTCATAAGAGATTCCCGTTGCCTTTTCCAGAACCAGTGCTGCCAGGGTTGCCCCAATATTAGAATAATTAAAGAGCTCACCAGGTTTATTTTCGGTGAATACATCTTTAGCATACCATTTTCCTTTTTCGCTGACCACATGAGTTAAAAACTCTTCGATGGAAATTTTTGCAGAAGGAGGATTGAAGTGGGTAGGAGAGATATCAATATGCAAATGGTTGGCAAGATTGACAGTATCTTTTAAAACAACAGTATTATTTAAATAAGCAGTATTGTCATTGATAGAAGAGGTGTGGGTGGTCAATTGCCGGATCGTTACCGGGATTTCCGGATGATAAGGATTGGTCACTTTAAATGGAAGATATTGATTAACGGGATCATCCAGTTTTAGTTTTCCCAATTCCTGAGCTTTAAGGACCGCAATACCAATCAATGTTTTTGAAACTGAGGCTATATTCTGAACAGTGTTTTCATCATATTTTTGAAGTGGCTTTAGCCTGGCAACGCCGAATCCGTTTTGATACAAAATATCATGATCATTTACCAATGCCACTCCAAATCCATTGAAGCTTGTATTCTTACTGATTTTTGTGAGTTTATCCGTTAATTCTTTTTGGACCTTGATCAATTCCGCGGATTGTTTTTTCTGTGCCTGACAGAAAATAATCATTAAAACAAAAAGAAGGCTGTAGTTTAGATTTTTCATACTGGCATTTTATATAAAAACAATTTTATCACCCTAATTATTACATTATCAGAGTTTTATTTTCAAACAACCGGTTCGGAATTAAAATAAGGGCTCTCCATTGAGATCTGTTGTCAGGACCTCGCTCATATAATCAAAAAAGGGACGCATAGCCAGTAAGGTGAGCACTACTTCCTTTTGAAAATTGTCGGATAAAACCTCTTTATCGGTAAATTTTCGCAGGACCAGATATTGTTTTTTTCTGATTAAATCTATGGCCGGATGATTTTTATCAAAACCTCTCGGCGCTGTTTTTACGGAATCACCGTCGAGCTTTCCAAAATATTTTACAAAGGTTTTATCAGAGGTAATCTTTTCAATTTCCGTGGTACTGATTTCAAATTCTTTACGGATACGGAGTAAGTCTTTGGCTTCAGGTCCCCAAAATCCACCTCCTACAAAACTGTTGCCGGGTTCCAGCTGAATATAATATCCACCTCGTAACATTGGTTTCGAACGGGAATATCCCACTCCGAAATTGGTTTTGTATGGAGTCTGATCTTTAGAAAAACGAACGTCTCTGTAAATTCTGAAAATATGAATTCCTTTCAGATTATCATATTCCTGAAGTTCAGTATAGATTTGATTAAAAAAAACTTTGTTGTCTTTCACAATAGAATCAAATTCTGACTTGTGTGTGGTAAACCATTCCCTGTTGTTATTTTCTTTTAAATGGTTGAGGAATTCAAATGTTTTTTTCATGATCTTATTTTTCTTTTTTGTTTTTCAAAATTCCTGTAATAGCATCAGAAATTTCAAATAATTGTCCGTTGTGATTGTTTCCTAGCAGAATAATGGTCAGCTTTTTATTGGGATCAGAAACGAATAAGGCTTCATAGTTTCCGTATCTCCCATCGTGTACATGTTCAATTAATTTTCTGTTTTTAAATTTTGCCTGTCCTAAAGAAGATTGAGTTTCCGGTAGGTTAAATTGCTGCCCCAGCTCAAATAATGAATCTGCATTGATGACTTTATTGGAATGAAGACAGCCTGACCATTTCAGTAAATCCAGAGTCGTTAAGTAAGTTCCTCCTGTTAGGGGAAGATCCGCTTTGTCCGCCACTGAATCATTATTAAATCCTTTGGCGATGTTGTTTTCATTTTCAAAGGGAGTCATTACAGAAGATGTCATTTTACAAGGCTTAAAAATGAACTTTTCTGCATACAGGTTAAAAGGCATTCCCGTAATCCGCTCCAAAATAAACTGCCTTAGAAAAACATTATTCATGTTGTAATCGTATTGAGTTCCTGGAACAAATTCTAGTTTGTCAATTAATTTTAAATCATCAAAAATGTCCTTATCATTTTTAATTTTTTTCCAATTTACATTGGGTAGTCCACTTGTATACTGTAACAAATCTTTTATGGTAACTTCATTGGCCCATTTGGGTAATTCCGGAATATATTGGGAAACATGATCTTCGATCTTTAATTTCCCCTGCTCCTGCAATTGAAGCAGTGCGACACCACTAAATTCTTTGGTAATAGAACCAATATTAAACCTGTAATCAGTTGTTAATTTTTTTGTTTTTGTAGCATCAGTGAAGCCCAAAGAAGCATGGTAAATAATTCTATTATTTTCTGACACTAAAACATTTCCATTAAAATTACCCATCTGACTTGACCGTTTCATTAATGAGTCGATTTGATGGGCCTTTTTTGTTTGTGCCCATGTATTATTCGTTAGAAGTAACAGAATAATGGAAAGCAAGAGGAGTTGTTTACAAGATTGCATGTTTAGTTTTTTGTTATTGGTTTTGCGAATTTCTTGTGTTGCTCGAGGTCGTAAGACTTTGAGGAGTTGGGGGGCAATAGTTTTTTATTTCCAATTTCTATTATTCACAATTCCTTTCGCAACTTCATCTACTTCTTGAATCATCTCATTTTTTGTTGGAGAAGTAGCAATCCGAATTATTTCATTTTTGATAGTAGGACTTTGAGTTATGGGGCCAAAAATAGTAATAATCCAATATTTCCATACTTCATCTTCGTTGCTTCTTAAAATTGAAAGTAAGTCTGTTGTAATTTTATCATTGATGCTTTCTAAGTATTCTGAAACAGGTTTTGCCACTGGCCAGTTAAAATCTTGCAGCCATTCGAGTAAATTCGGAATAATTTCTTTTACATCGTCATAGGAATAGTTGGTTAGCTTTTCAGCTGTAGATAAATCGCCTTTATTTTTTGGAATTAAATCTTTAATATTTTCAATCATTTTTAGCTGTTTTTATAATTTCTGCTTGCTCTCCGAAGTCTCCAAACTTTGGATTATCTATTTTACTGGCAAAAGTCGGAAGACTTTGCGTAGCTCATATCACTAAAGTTTAAATTCATTTTAATCATAGTGTTTTTTAGGGTACGACTGTCAGTTATTGTTTTTTTACTATTATCAGAAGGAGCTTTAAAAAAATATCAGCCAACTATACATGTTAGCCGTACATTATTTGAAATCATATTCATATTCTTCAAAAATTCTATTGCCATACTTGTCAACTATTTTTGATGGTCTACGAATTATTCTGTGAACTTTTAATTCTGATACTCTCAATGGATTAAGGTTTATCTGTAAATTTTAACCTGTTGTAAAACCCCCTTTTCATTTTTATAACTAAAAAAGTAAATTCCTCTTCGGACTTTTGATAAATCTATTATTTTATTATAATAGGCAAAACCTTTACTGATTGGCTTCCCATCTTTTGTGAGAATGGTATATTCAAACTGATTGCTGTTATTTTTATTACTGATCCGAAAACCGTCTCTGGCTGCGTTGGTATAAACCCTTGTTTCAGTTTCATGATCATCATTGGCTACATTTGCAGAGAGTACATTTTCGTTAATATCTGCCACCTGTATGCTTTTAATGGCTGAGCTGGTGAGAGACGTTGTACTTCCACCGATGATGTATAGTTTATTGTTATATACTTCCGCTGCTGCATGTCTTCTGGGAATCATATTGGATGATAACTGATGGAATGTATTGGTTGTCGTATCAAAATAGGCCAGAAAAGTTTGATTGTTAAAACCACCTACAATAAAAATCTTATTATCGGATACTGCTAATGCGTGTCCCGATATACCAGCAGGCATTGTATATTGCTTGATCCAAAGATTAGTGTTGAGGTCGTATACATTGATCAGACGGGATGGGGTACCGTTAAAACCACCAATGACATAAAGCTTATCATTAACAATTTTGCCCTTTGTTTCTCTGGCTGTGGGCATATCCGGTAATGAATTCCAGGTATTTGAAGCGATATCGTACACCTGAAATTTATTAGAAAATACGGTGTTTTTGGCTCCGCTTAATCCGCTGCCACCAAACACATATATTTTGCCATTATGGATGGCAGAAC
This sequence comes from Chryseobacterium sp. YR221, assembly GCF_900176315.1. Taxonomy (NCBI): domain Bacteria; kingdom Pseudomonadati; phylum Bacteroidota; class Flavobacteriia; order Flavobacteriales; family Weeksellaceae; genus Chryseobacterium; species Chryseobacterium sp. YR221. Next base: position 661,666 of record NZ_FWXM01000002.1, on the reverse strand, counting down.
CTGCATTTCCTGTATAGGAGCGATTAACAGCCCCCTTCGTTATTGTATTGGTGGCAAGGTCTACAATTTCAAGATGGCTATTTCCCCAACCGTTAAAAATATATATTTTATTATTATAAGTCTCAGAATTAGCAAATTTCTTGGTAAATAGAGTAGAATTGAGAATACTCCAGCTGTTATCAGTAATATTATATTTCTCAATATAATTGGCGATACCTCCTTTTTCCTGATATCCATTGCTCACATATATATTGTCATTTACAATTACACTGGTTATGGCACCCCTGCCTGCAGACATATTAGCGAGATTTTTAAAATGAAGTGTCTGTGCATGGGCTGACAATGAGCCCAAAAATAAAAGGAATAATAATTTTGTTTTCAATGGCTTTATGATTTAGTGTTTGTTTTAATTAGCATTACTTAACCCTTCTCAATGTTACTACATTTTGATGACCTCCAATTGCTTCAAAAGCTTCATTTTGATGTTGTATATCCGACCATCCCTTTTTAGCAAGCTCGGATCTGACTTCCTCCTCTGACTTATCTTTTAACAGATGATAAAATGTAAAGTCAACTACTTCTGGTGGTACTCTTTCAATAACATATTTTGTAAGCGCATTAGCTAGTTTGAAATATACAAAAATACCGGTTAACCCAAGCTGTATAATCCAGCTAACAATCCATCCAATCCATCCGGTCTTTATCTTGTTTATTATAAAACCTTGTGAAAATCTTATGTGTAAAAAATTCAAAAATCCAATTCTCTCAAGATTATTTGTATTCAAAATAACTTCATATTGGAAATATTGGTTTGAAATGTAGGTTAAAAGTATCATTGCACCAAACAGATACTGTAACTTATTAAAATCAGTATAGTTTGAGAATCTAAGTACATACTTCATTACAAAGACAAGAGCTGTTGCCACAAGGAATTCAAATAATCCAATAAAATATACCCCTTTTATCGAAAGCAGCGCGACCAAAAAACCAGTTATCAAGGAAATGCATATGCCACCAATAATTGGTAATGTTATATTTGGAGTTTTTGTTGGCTTAGGTTGTGGTAGGGTTTCAGGAATGATATAATCATCCCAATTGTTTTTCTTTTCTATTTCCTTTTCGAGATCCTTAAGTGCTTGTATATTAAAAGTCTTTAAGGTTTCCTGATAAGCGTAAATAAATAGTTTAACCCTTTTAGAATTTTTCCCATTATCCCATATTTCGTTTCCTAAGGATTCACTTTTTACTGAAACATTACCATTCTTATAGTTCGCTGTAATAATTTCAGTCCAACGCCCGTTTATCCAACCTGTAACTTTATATTTTGCTTCTACATTATAATCGTCTTTATACACCAGATCCCAACCTAGTTTTTCAAATGTTTTTTCTGCAATAGCGATGAAAAGAGCTTCGTTCACAAATGTTCTGAATTCTTCTTTATATTTAGGTGTAAAGCCAATGCTGTGTTTTCGGGATATTGTTTTTTCGTAGTTTCTAAAAATATCTTCCATTTGTAATTTTGAGACCAAGGTTATTGGGTTAATTTTTGTTTCAACTCTTCAGATATCAGATTATTTTCTATCAGATAATCACTTATCATTTTCAGAAATTTCTTTGACTCCTTTAAATAAACTTCATTAAGTGAGGGTGAATCTGTTTCTAAAAAGAGTTGTGCTCTGTGAATAAAGATTCCTGCTCCCTGAAATTCTTTGCTTATGAATAATGTTCCTACTAAGGAAATGTAGGAGATAAATTTATACTGAACATGATTTCTTTTCAAATACTGAAGCGGCATCTTTTGATGCATGTGTTGAAAATGTGAAATGATATCAATGTCTTTTATATACTTTTCACTTTCTATGATAAACCAATCGTCAATAATTTCGCCATCCAAATCTGTTTCAAGCTCGTAATAACCGATGGGTTCCAGATCACTAAGATAAATTTCGTTTTTCACATACAGGCCTATGCGTGTTCTGATAATTGGACCACTATATCTTTTGTTGACCAGATATTGATATCCGTCAAACTGTAAGGTGATTTCATTGAGTTCAAAACCACCAACTGCATCTTCAGGATTTTCTGAGAGTATTTTATGAAGAGTCTCGAATGCTGTCTTTTTCAGATCAAATGTTTGAACTCTTGCAGATAATAATAATTCAAGTTCCTGAGCAGTCATAGTGTAGTTATAAGTTTTCAAATCTAAGAATTTAAAGATGATTTTATTACTCAAAATTTGTTTCCAGATCACAATTTATCATCTAGGGGTATTATCTGAAAATTTTAACCTGCTGCAAAATCCCTTTCTCATTTTTAAAACTAAAAATATAATTTCCAGGCTGTACTCTGGACAGATCTATCGTTTTATTGTAATAGGCAAAACCTTTACTGACCTGCTTCCCATCTGTGGAGTAAACCGTGTATACAAACTGATTGCTGTTATTTTTATTGCTGATGATAAAACCGTCTCTATGTGCATTGGTATAAACTTTTGTTTCCAATACGCGGTTTTCACTGGTTGTATTGGCAAGTGTACTATCACTGATATCTGCTACCTGTATTTTTAATAGCTGATTTGGTTAAAAGACGTCAGAGTGTCTTCTGGGAATCATATTGGAGGATAACTGCTGTACCTTATTGGTTGTGGTATCAGAATAGGCCATAAAAGTCTGATTACTAAAATTTTAACCAAGCTTTTTCTTCTGTTGTCTGTTAAAAAGGTTGTGTTTCATCTTGCTCGATTTTTCAATACTGGTATCCTGTTAAAGTTGTTTTAAAGAGCAAATCGTGTGCACTGTCGAGTTCTTGATCAAAATATCTTTTACAAATTAAAAAAACAAAGTTTTCTCCAACCTGATCTTCACTAAATGTTTCGTCAGGAAATTCGTCTAATACATAAACTTTATTTCCGTTTTCATCTAATTTAGATTTACTTAAAAGTTCTTTTTCTTCGTCAAGCGGCTCACCAATCTCCACAAATGTTCCATCATCTGAATTGCCTGCTCTTGCTCTTATTTTTTTTCCATTCTTTGTCACTGAATACCCCCACAGGTTAATTGCACTATGTAATACTATTGAACAAATTTCAGAATTTGGAAAAATCCGGTTGAATGTTTTTTCGATTGGGGTTTCATTCTCGTCAAAAAATTGCGTTGGAATGCCGGATGCACAAACCAATAAGTTGTTTTTATATGAACCGATATAAACCTTGTTGTCATCAGGATTAATAGCAACTTCAAAAGGCTCATCCTCTATTCTTGTCAGATTATTAAATCCTAGCTCTGTTAGTAGCGTTTCGTTGTCTACCTGTGTCGGTTTATTAATTATTATAGCTGATGCTTTCCAACCCATATCTTATTTTTTTGTCAGTTTGTACGTTCTGCAAAATGGCAGATAATATCCAAATTTACATATTGCTCTAATATAAAACAGATCCAATTGTGTTAATATTTTTAGATTGTTTTCATCAATGACGTAGAATTAAATGTAAAACAACGATCATACTAGACTTTGAGCAGCTTAACGCTTTTTAGTTCTTTCTTCGACTTTCAAGAATAAGGTGTGCAGCATCCAGCATTTTAGTCAGATGAATGTATGGATTGACGATATTCTTTCAGGTATATTGCGGTAAGCTCCCCGCTGCCGCACGAATCCTTTCGTGTGGTCTAAGTATTATAAATTAAACATTCTAATAATATAATCTAAAAGCTAAAGCCACACGATACAATCTTGAGGTAGCAGGGGTAATGATAAAGAATCCGAAGTGGAGAGACTTCGGATTTTATTGTGATTCATGTTAAAAGGTTGTGTGAAAAAAATAGATTATGATTTTCCTTCGTTGATATATTCCTGGTAATCTTGTTCTAAATTATTAATTTCCTCAATTAAGAAGTCATAAATATTTCCCTCAAATACTTCGTAATCCTCCTCGTCATATTTGTCATACTCAACTTTTATCATCCCGTTGTCGGTATATGCCCGGTAGAGATTTCCACTGCGTTTGAAAAAAAGTTGCCCCAGTGGCTTTTCTTTATATTCAAGGGCTTCGTGATGTTTTTCTTCAAATCCCATCCATGACGGCATTTCTTCGTCCTGCGAAAGTCCAAACACAAAAAAGCCGTACCCGAATTTCCAGCTTGGAAGAACATCAAATTCATTGGGACGTTTCCATATCTCTTCTTTGACTTCAAAAACTAAGGATCCGAATGTGGTCAGAAAATCTTTAATATCTTCACTAAAGGTAAAGCCTGTGCTTTCCTCATATTTTCTAATTTGTTCTTCGGTTGCAGGATTGGCCACGGAGCCCATCACGAAAAAATCATCATTTAATTTCTTTTTTCTGTCCCAGAATTCTTCTTTTGTTGCCATATTTTGTTTTGGTTTTACATCGTCAACACTGATCAGACTGTTGTTGAAACAAAGATAAAGGAAAGTTTGGGGATAAAAATGAGAGAGTAAATGGATTTTACTTTACTTATTCGAAGCCGGGAGGCTTTACAGGGCTTCGTTATTTTTATTTTTTCTCTCCCCGCTACCGCACGAATCCTTTCGTGTGGTTCAAGTATTATAAATTAAACATTCTAATAATATAATCTAAAAGCCAAAACTATACGATACAATCGTGCGGTAGCGGGGGGTCTTTTTATACTTGTGTCTGGTAATAGACAGATTGTAATGCTAATAATTGATCTTGGTTATTCCTGTTTTTTTTGTCAAGAATATATCTGAGACTGTATTCACCTTTTTTAGATCGTTATTATTCAGTCTTCTTTGCTTAGATGCAGTTGAATGAAACCGTCTTTAAGGTTATATTCTTTATGTTTAAATTTTGAGTTCAGTTCACTGCTGTTTCCTAAAACACCGCCAACTCCTGTGATTAATGGATGAATATTAAAATAAATGTCTGTTACCAAATCTTTGTCTATAAAGGCATTAAAAGCACCTGTTCCACCGCCAACTGCCATTTCGTGCAACCCTCTTTCTGACATATATTCAATAGCTTCTTCGGGGCTTTCAACAGTTTTGTAGCCTTTTGATGCGTAGGGTTTTTCAGAGAGTATTACGATTTCTATTCCGTTAAAATGGTCTTTGACTTCCCGGGGGAAATTTAAAAAACTTTCAAAGGTTTTCAAGCCTATGACAAGGTTCCCAACTTTTTTTGCAAATTCTAAATAAAACTCCATTGCTTCTGGTGGCAACTGATGATGTGGATGATCAGATAATAATACTTTACCATTAGCCGAAATGTTGGCAATTACTGTTACTTTCATTTTTAATTTTTTTTACAGGATAAAATTATCTGAAAGAAACTTTACCTTTACTATCCATTACCTTTTGGAAAGTAACTATTTTATGAGTATCAAAAAAAATGACATCAATAAAGAAAAAATCTTGGCTCTTAAAGATGGCATTGAACTATTGGGCGGCAAGTGGAAATTCTGCATTCTGCATAATTTATATAATTACGAAACAATGCGGTTCAAAGATTTGCAGGAAATGGCTTTGGGAATAAGTCCGAAAGTTCTGTCCAAAGAGCTGCAGGAACTGGAAGATAATTTACTGATTACCCGAACGGTTAATAACACCAAACCTGTTACAGTTTCGTATGCACTTACCACACATGCCAAAGAAACTGAAGATGTTGTCAATGCCTTAATTAATTTTGGCTTGAAGCATAGAAAGAAAATAAAGGAGAAGTGATTTTTATATAAAAGCTGTTTAAACTTTTTTATTAAACCACAAAAGACACAAAAGATTGAAACACTTAAGGGTGCTTAAGGGGATATCCTGGCGCAGAATACGCCCACATAAGTTTAGAAAAATCTTTGATTTTTTTCTTCAATGTATTTTTATGCTGTATTATTTTAAACTTTCTAAAGTGTACTAAAGTGTTTTAAAAATAAGAACTTTTGTGATTAGTTTAAACAGACTTATAATTAAGAAGTTGAGCTACATCAAATCATCTTTTTTAATTTTGAAGTTTTATTTTTTCCTCTCCTATCAACAATAAGATACGCTGCATCTAGCATTTTAATCAGATGAATATATGGGTTTATCATGTTCCTTTCTGGTAGTTTGTCATAGATTCCCATTGAGAAATAAACCATCCCGGAAATAAAATAATCAAATTCCTTGATGCTGTATTCTCTGAATGCTTTTTTAAAAACCAGCAGAGGATTTTGGTATTCTTTCTCTGAAAGCAAGCCAAAAACTAACGGAGAAACCCCTTTCAACTCAGTATTGACCACCAATTTCTTTTCCTTCAGCATGATGAAGTAGCCTGTACGGATGAATGAACGCATCGCCTGATGAAAGTGATAAATGACGGACGGATCTTCTTTTATCCAGCTATTTCTTTTAAGGGCATAGCTCATAATGCTGTTTAAAAGTTCTTTGGATGCTGCCAGATCATTGAGCTGAAAAAATGTTTCCATTAGCTGTAAGCCGTAATGTTTCTTCCGGCCTTTCCCAAGCCGGGATTGAAATTCTGTTCTGGTTTTTTTCATGAGTGTGTATTTTTTGTTGTACGATTTTACCCGGCAGTAAAGAGATAAGACCTGCAATGTCTGAACTTCCTGTCTATACAAGCCGAATGAATATAATAGAATTTGTGTTTTCTAAAAGCCCGAAAGCCGCAATGGATTGTACACCCCATTGTACCGTATCATGATACTTTATATTGTAAAGCAGGCTTAGAAAAAGATGATTGTAGAAAAGCGGAACTGCATAAAATAAAAACGGCATGAGGCTCTACAATATCCGACTTGAGGTACTGGTATACCTGTACACAGATAAGAGAGCTCACGCCTAGGTCGTGAGCCTTTTACTTATCCTCTCGTGTACTTTTAAATTACCAGTTTTCAAGTCGAGATTCTAAGCAATAGCTTCTATATTTCTTTGAAGTATCGCAAAGCTACATTTATTGTAGCTTATTGTACAAATATAATATAATTTCTCGAGTGTAGGTTAATTCAACTACATTTTTTTATTGTAATCTTTCCAAATTGCTCTGATAATGGTTTTGCAATGGATAGAATTGAGTTTCGAATAGCTTTTGGTAAAAGAGTTGAAAAATTTAGAAAAAAGATTGGATTAAGCTATCGGGAGTTAGCTCAAAAATGTGATGTAGACCATAGTAATATCAGCAAAATTGAAAAAGGAGAAGTTGATTTAAGAATTTCAACAATACAGGAATTAGCTAAAGGCTTAGAAGTTCATCCTCAAGAATTATTCGATTTTAAAATAGAATGAAAACAAAGCTCCGAAGTATGAAGACTTTGGAGCTTTGTTTTAAATAGATTGATTTTATTGGCTCAAAGTTAGGAGACTTTGTGCAACAGGGTAAGTATTATCATCTTCTATTTTTTCCTCTGTTCTGTATATTCGTAGGCCAGAATTTATGTTCTTCATCCAAAAAAACGATATAAAAAACATTTTCATCAATATATCCAGCAACTACTTCTCTACTATTAGGAGTTATATGTATAACTGCCCAATATTGTGGACTTACATGATTGGGAGGTTTAAATTTAGATTCTGGAGGAAATCCTACTTTTGTATATTGTTTTATTAGCTTACTCGCAAGTGCTTCTTGATATAAATGATTTCCAATTTGTTGAGTTCTAGTTATTAATACTGACAAAAGTCCCTTTTCTTCCCATTCTTTAATAGTTTGTCCTTGATTCCTGTCTAGTTTTGAAAAGCAAAAAGAAATTGAGGCTTTTTTTTCAACCGCAGACCTATTACCTTGTTTACGATTTAGCTTCGTCATAAATTAGATTTATTAATTGTTCAGAAATCTCAATTGAATCTGCGGCACCAAAAGTTAATTCTAAATATTTTTTTCTGTAGTCTGAAGTGCTTCTGACTACTGATGAATCAAAATCTGATAAAGAATATAATTCTGATGAACCAAATTTGTTTTTATCAACAAACCAAATCTGATCACGCCTAAACACTGTTCTATCTAAAAGATTTGAATCGTGCAGTGTGAATACAAATTGTGAATTATTATTAAATTGATGAAAAAAACTAATTATTTTTTTAGTTAAGTTTGGATGTAATTTTGAATCTAATTCATCAATAAATAATATATCATTATTTATAAGAGTGTGATAAATAGCTCCAAGTAGATAAACCAGTTTAATAGTTCCTTGACTTTCATTATAATCTAAATTAAATGGAATAGACTCAATAATAAAATTATCATTGTCAAATTTATTATGGTAAGTCAAAATATTATTTTCGTTATCTAATTCTACATTTGATATAGCTAAAAATTTAACAGCATAACTTAACCAAATTCTGAATTTGGAATCTTCTTTAAGAAGAGACTTTGTTAGTTTTTCATAATTGTCATTACTAAGAGCATTAGTAGCATTAATTCCATAAAACCACTCAAATATTTCTGAAGAAACAGGAGCGTTATTCTGTGCTAAATAGCTTAAAAATAAAACATTATCATTTATATTTTTTTTATATTTATTTCCTTCAGAAAAACTATTGTTATTTATATGAAAATCATCTAGATGTCTTTCAAATAAACGAGTCTCAACTTCTTTTTTTTGAAAAAGCCATTCTTTAGTAATAATATTGTTATTTATATGAAATCCATATCTGTAAACTATATTATTTTTAATAAAGACAACTTCCATTTCGATAGGATCTTTCTCAGATGTACTATTCAGTCTAAATTGAAGATTATAATCAAATCTATCTTCTTGTTTCTTTAAAGAATCAGCAAATGAATTATGAATTAATTTATTCATAAATCCCATTGCTTTTATAAAATTACTTTTACCTCCACCATTTGAGCCATAAATAGCAGCAGTTTTGAGTAATTCAAAATCTTTTTTAATAAATGTATTAGTTTTTTTTAGCTCTTTAAATGCCTTAACACTACTCATTAGAAGTTGAACTTCATCTTTATATGAAAGGAAATTTTTAAATTTAAAAGATATTAGCATTTAGATATTTTTTCAAAGGTATAAATAAAACTTAATTTTTGCAAAATTTTGGTATTTTATTAAGTTTATGTTAGTGTTGAACCATAATGGTCTTAAGGGTCCTCGCTACAGCACGAGTCTTTTTGTGTGGTATATAATATTATAAATTAAACATTCTAATAATGTAATCACAAACCAAAGCCACACGATACAATCGTGCGGTGGTGTGGGAGTGTGTCATTTTATTATTGGTTTCAGTATTAAATATTAAAATTTTATATTTTTCGCTAGAATAAATCAAGAGTGATTGCCACAAATTATATGAGCCTGGTCTTGTTTGTATATTGTCAGAAATAACAGGTAGATTAAGATTTGTAAAGCAATATTCGTATAGAAATTTTGCGTATCCTTTTTTTAATTGCTGAATTTACTTTATTTATTACATAGTAATCTTCACCGTTTATATTTTCAACCTTTAATCTAATAGCTGATAATAATGAGTCATTTTTGACAATTTTGTAGTTTTATGACAACCAAATTGTCAACTTCACATCTTAATAAGTTGCTGTTGTTAGGTTGATTTTCTACATTAGTAATTAATTCAAATGTATAGTTATTAAACTTTTCATTATACAAGTAACTTGAATTTAAATCTTCTGGTGTTATTATTATTGGCACCAGATTAATGTGATGAATATTTACAAAAATTATAATTTTGTTATCCGAAGTTTCCTAGCTCATACAGATTTATTAGTGTAAAGTTAAAACTTTGAGCAGGTAGATCTTTCTGATAAAGATTTTTTGCTAGCTTGTTTTATTCTAGTAATTCATGTTCTACATTTCCTTCTAACTCACCTTCATTCATCCATGCTAGCTCAATAGTTCTTTTTTCTATATCATTAGGCTCCTCATGCCAAGATACATATAGAATTCCTTTGTGGTCATGAAGACTGAAAATATTTATTTTAGAAATATTTTTTGAATAAAATAAAGCGACTCTATCAAGTCTTTCTATTCTCCATGACTCCTCATCTTCTTTACTTGCAGAAAATTGTATGTCATGGAAAGGTATAGAATTCATTTCTGAGATTGCAACTATGTTATTTATAGTTTCAGATGTTATTGAAGTAGAAATATATTCATTTGCTTTATAAAGAAAATCTTTCATTTCATACATCCAAAACTTATTATTTGTGAAATCTTTAAATTCTTTTAATAGCTCATACCTTGGGGCTGATTTATTTTTTTTGTCATCATAGTACCACCAATCTTCTTTGACATCATTAATAACCAAAATAATATCTTTATTATGATGTTTTGCATAATGAAGAATTTCCTTCCATAAAATTAAATCTCCGTATTTTTGAAAACCAATTTTTTCATCTTCATCCAGATAGCCCGGTGGAATTTCGTTTCTATATCGAAATTCTCCCTCTGTAATATAGTTCCTAATTTCATCAAAGCTTGGTTCTTTGGTTACAGTAAAATATATATCTAGTAACGGAAGAATTTTGTCATTTTCAGTATCCACAAATATTTTTTTTTGTAATTCAACTTTTTCAATAATTTCTTTTTTAAATGAATCAAAATTTATTTTAAACTCATCAATGTGCTTTTCAAAATCTTTTATATTTGATTCAAAAGCTGAAAAATCTATATCCTTAATAAAAGGATGTTTATTATTTGTTGATACTTTTTCTTGTAAAGTTTGGACATGCCCCCTAAGTTCATTACTCAAATTAGTTTCTATTGATTTAATTGAGTTTTGAATTTGTTCAATATGACCACCATCATTTTTCCCTTTTATTTTACTTATTAAATTACTATATGAATCTATTGGTTTTAATTTTACTTTTTCTTTATTTTTTAAAAATTCAAATTCAGATTGGTGAGTTATTGAGAGTCTACTTTTAAGGGGTCTGAATAGTTTATCTTGCAGTTCTAATAGATTTTCATCTGTAAAATAATACATATCAAGGAGTGAAGATGTATCAAAAAAAATTACGGAATTCTCAAATAATTCTTTTTCCTCTTCAATTTGGTAAAAAGGTATTTTATTCATAGTTATTAGTAATTATACAAATTTAAACAATCTTAAATTATAATATATATATTCACTATTTATTTTTAATACTAATTTAAAATATTAAAGAATTTCTTTACGGAAAACCATAATTCAAACAAAAAACTGCCCTACAAAAGCAGAACGGTTAGTATATTAAATTGTCTCAGCGACACGCTGTGTTACATCATTCCTGGTATTCCACCACCCATTGGCATAGCTGGTTCAGTGCTCTCCACTTCAGTGATCTGCTTTAAACATGTGAACTGATGCTCTATTTTGAAGCTTTAGATTTTTGAAGATTCAATGCTTTCTGTTGTATCTATTGTACAGCAGTATCAACAGGGGCTGTATCATTGCTGGAGGAAGTATTTTGGCTCAGTTTAGGAAAAGAAGTATATTCGAAAGGCTTGTCTTGCGCTTTTAAGGGTGTTCAATTGCTCTATACACAACCGATTGTTTTCTATCAAAGATGAAATTTTTTGCGAACTGTAAACGTGGATTTACTACAAAATTTGCAATCTAGCCAAACGCCTGTTGTGCGATGTTTTTATTTTTCCAATGTTTCTAGTAGCCAATTCAGGCAAACTTCGGAATCCATAATTGACCAGGAATGTGGATTTTTCGTTCCGTCTAATCGAACTCCTTTTCCTTGGCTAACTATTACTCTAGCATTTTCATTTCCCATTATTTTTAATTGGTTTATCATTGAGATGATATCAATTCCATTCCAATCATGTAAGTCACGATGTCTTTGATCAATTAACCAATCTGTATCCAAATCAGTAAACATTAAAAGAGGCATTTTTTTTAAATACTTTGCGTTTCCGCCATCTTTTGCTCCATAAGAATAAATAGAATTTTCCAGATATTTTTCTGGGAATTTATCTGGAGATCCTCCATAAATACTGTCCCAATTATTCTTTATCCATTTTGCTTCCTCTACTGCAGGCTTGTAAATATTTCTTTCGATTTCTCTTTCGCAATATTTATAAAATCTTGCTTGGTCTAAAGGTGCGTCTAAGGCAAAAACTCCTTTGGGCATTAGAAAAAACTTTTCCGGATTTTTAGTTGCCTTTTCAGCGTAAGTTAAAGAAATCATTGCGCCACTTGAAAGGCCCCCGATTATAAATTTATCTTTCGGTACTTTATGCTTTGCGACAATTTCACTGAAAATTTTATCCAGTAATTTGAATTCTGCTTCTCGATTATCTGTTCCCCAATTGATTGATGGAACAATGACCATAATTCCTTTTTCAACTGCTATTTTTGGCAGAGTTATTTGTTTTAATGTATTTTCAACGAGTTCTCCACCAGAAGGAATAATCACTAAAACACCTTTAATACTACTTTTGGGTACATATTTATAATAAAATAATTCTGTAGAATCATCATCATTAATGTACAGTTCGGAATTATCTGTTTTTGAAACAGATAATTTTTCAAATTCTTGTGCTTTACAAGATGAAAAATTAAAAATTAGAGCAAAAATTAATATGTTTTTCATTTTTCATTTTTTTCGGTCAAATATCGTACAACATCCAAATTTACGCATTGCGCTAATGTTGTTTTGGTTTTAGCCATCTATTTATTAATCATTAAATGTAAAATATAAATGTACTATTTCCCCCTGCTCCCGCACGAATCCTTTCGTGTGGTTTAAATATTACAAATTAAACTTCCAATGATATAATCTAAAAGCTCAAAACCACACGATACAATCGCACGGTAGCGAAGGGATCTGCTTTAAACATGTGAACAGATGTTTTATTTTGAAGCTTTAGATTTTTTACTATTCAATGCTTTCTGTTGTATCCATTGTACAGCAGTATCAACAGGAGCTGTATCATTGCTGGAGGAAGTATTGTGTCCCAGCTTAGGAAAAGAAGTATATTCGAAAGGCTTGCCTTGCGCTTTAAGGGTGTTCAATTGTTCTATACACAACTTTACCGGAATCTGTATGTCTTTTTCACCAAAAAGCCAAAGCCCGGGAATTGAGAGGGTATTCAGATAAGTTTTTGGGTCAGTCGCTGCAAATTGATATTTGTCCGGATCATTTTTAGTATGCTCAATGGCATCTGCTTCTGTATGATTTTCCCAAAAACTATTGTTTCCATTAGTATAAAACTGAAATCGAAGTTGCTCGAGAGTGGTAATGGTAGGACAACTAAATAACACCATAAAGTCAACTTGCGGATTTTTGCTTGCAGCAATAGGGATGATCCATCCTGCCTGACTGAATCCCACTAATCCAATGGGTGTTTTTTTATCTTTCAAATAGGTTTCAAATGTTTGTACAGCTGCATTGGCATCCTGAGCCAATAAATTAAGATTAGCAGGGTCAATATTATTCGTGCCAACAGACGGCCCTACATACACACCTCCGGATTCTCCAACTCCACGTTTGTCATAGGTTAATACAGCAATGCCTTCTTTGGCAAGACGTTTTGCAAACTCCAGTTCTCTTTTTACCGGATCGGACCCGTGAACAATTACAACTGCTGCAACCGGTTTTTTAGGCTCTACAATGGAGCCTGCAAGAGTGATACCCTGACTTTCAAACTTTACATCCTGAATGGTAACGTCTGCCGATTGTGAAAATACCATTTCTGGCAAAGCTATTAATAATAGCAAAATATATAAGTTAGAAAAAAAATTGATTTTCATAGATCATGGTTAATTATCAAATATAATACAAAAAAACCGCTCTATTTTTATAGAGCGGTTTTAATTTATAAATGGTAGTTAAGACTACATCATTCCTGGCATTCCACCGCCCATTGGCATAGCTGGTTCGGAGCTCTTAAATGAGTATTGTCACTAATGGTTTAGGGCTTGTTGTAGTGGGGAGTCAGGGAACGTTATTCCCAACTATTACCAACCCAATTTTTAGCCAAGAAATTGGATAAAAGTAAATATCCTCGTCATTTCTGTTGTCAAAAATTTATAAAGTATCAGATGTCCATTTGTTGTTCCCTGCTAGACTTTCAACGGTGTCAATTTTCCAAATTTGTCCTTGTTTAACTACAATATATTTTTTCGACGTTGCTATGTTTTTAATTTTTGCTGTTTGTATTTCTACTTTATTTTTTGTTAATTCTGTATGAATTACAATTTCAGAGCTTGAGTGATAAGTTCCACCATAGAAAAAATAACCTGTATGGGTCCTATGATATTGTCTATTTTTTGAAGTGCAATATTTGTTGTAAATGCTCTGCAAAATTTTTCTTGCCATACTATCCATTTTTGTAAGTTCATCTAATTTAGTTCGGTCTGTTTTTACCAAATTATGGCAGTCGTTAGCCCATTTGTTATAAACTTTTACGAACTCAATAACGGTGTCCATTGATGTTCTGTCAGTGTCTGGCAAAGTATTTTCTATGTATTTGTCGAAGTCCATTTTGTTAAGCGATGTCTGGTCTAAAGTTGTAGCTAACCTCCAAATTTACACATTGTGTAAATATTATAGACATAGCATAGCTGGTTCCGCGCTCTTAATTTCGGTGATTACACACTCAGTAGTAAGAAGCATTCCAGATACAGAAGCTGCATTTTCAAGAGCAACCCTTGTTACTTTATTTAGGTCAGTGATTTCTTTGTTAGCAGATGATATTTTTATTTATTAAGCTTAATGACTCCAGCATAAGTCGCAATCCAAATCAAACCATCTTTGTCTTTCGTTATTCTCTCGCAATGAATACTTGGAACGTTTGAATTTTCATTAGTGTAAGTTTCCCATTTTTTTGAGTTTGTGTCATAACTTAAAACACCTACTCCGTTTAATGTTATCCATAACAGTTGGTTTTCTTCATCTAAATAAAAATCATTGATTGTATTTTCACTGAACATTTTACGATTTGGATGGTTTATCCTTGTCCATTTTTGTTGTAAATCTAATACATAAATTCCAGCGTCATCTGATTTGCCGTTGTATAAGTCAAACCATAAATTTCCTTTTTTATCTTCATAGATTTTTGAAATGTATGCTTTTGATAAAGGTGAATTTTTCTCGTTTAACGATTTTGTTACGCCATTTTCAATAATTACGTTTCCTTCAAATGTCCCAATCCAAATTCTATCTTTTTTATCTACATAAACACCAAGAGTTTTATCAGTTGGGAGATGTGAATTGTGTTTGTTAATTACAGACCAATTCTTTCCGTCAAACTTTGCTACACCATTCCAAGACGTAAACCATACATTATTGGAGTGGTCAACAAATATTTTTCTTGCCCAGTTGATAGGAGAATTGATTGAGTCGTATTTTGTCCAGTTTTTATTGTCATATCTATAAACATCCCAATCAGCAACAAACCACTTATTGTTATTTTTGTCAACTTCTAAATCCCGTACTGATACAGTTTCATTTTTATTATAAGGAGGAGAGGAGATTAATGTATTTTTTGAGTTAAAATGTTCCCATTTGCCATTATTTATTTTTACAATTCCGTTATCTGTTCCAATCCAGATATTATTGTCTAAATCATTAGCGACAGCTCTTGTCATATCCCAGGGTAACTCTGAGTTTTGTTGAGTGAATACAGTCCAGTCTTTTGAGAGTTTTTCTTTGTCTGTACCTTTTATATCAGGAGCTCCAACAGATTTTGCATTGGATTGATTTTTAAAATCAAAAACTTTACGTTTTGCAGAAAGGTTACCGTTTTCAAATTTAAAAATTAATGAAACAGAGCTATTTGTTTTTTTATTTTGTGAAATCGCTGGTTCCCAATTTGATGTTGAGTTTATTGCATTCTGTAACCCTAATTTTTTTGAAGAGATATTAGTTTGATTGAATGAACTTAGCAGGCAAGGTTTTCCATTTTCGTTAATTAAAATTTGGACTTCAATATTTCCTGTTATTTTGCTCAAACTCTTTTTATCAAATTTATTCAACAATTCATCTATTATTGAGTTTTGAGGCTTAGCTTTAGTTTCTCCACAATCAAGACAAAAGGAAACTAAACTACAATCTTTGTATTTTTCAGGATAAAGATTTTGAGAATAACTTAATGTAAAACTAAATAGTGTCAATAATAAAAGTATAATTCTTTTCATGGTTCTGTTTTTTCTTAACGTCCAAATTTACGCATTACGTCTATATACTACAATTGTGAATAAAGTTTCAAGCAAAAGCCCATTGGATTTTTTGTAAAAGAAAAAAACCGCCCTATAAAATAGAGCGGTTAGTATATTAAATTGTCTTAGCGACACGCTATTACATCATTCCTGGCATTCCACCACCCATTGGCATAGCTGGTTCAGCGCTCTTAATCTCAGTGATTACACACTCCGTAGTAAGAAGCATTCCAGATACAGAAGCTGCATTTTCAAGGGCAACTCTTGTTACTTTAGTTGGGTCAATGATTCCTGCTTCAAGCATGTGAACATACTCGTCAGTTTTCGCGTTGTATCCGAAGTCTCCAGAACCTTCTGCTACTTTAGCAACGATTACAGAACCTTCACCACCTGCGTTAGCAACGATTTGTCTTAATGGCTCCTCGATCGCTCTCTTAACGATTTTGATACCTGTAGTTTCGTCAGCATTGATTCCGGTAAGGTTTTCCAAAGCAGAGATTGCTCTTACTAAAGCAACACCACCACCTGCAACGATACCTTCTTCTACAGCTGCTCTCGTAGCGTGTAATGCATCGTCTACTCTGTCTTTTTTCTCTTTCATTTCCACTTCAGAAGCTGCTCCTACATAAAGTACAGCAACACCACCAGCTAACTTAGCTAATCTTTCCTGAAGTTTCTCTCTGTCGTAGTCAGAAGTTGTAGTTTCCATCTGAGCTTTGATCTGAGCTACTCTTCCTTTGATTTTCGCTTCATCACCACCACCGTTTACGATTGTTGTGTTGTCTTTATCGATTGTTACTTTCTCAGCTGTTCCAAGCATATCTAAAGAGATGTTTTCCATAGTGAAACCTTGCTCTTCAGAAATTACCTGTCCACCAGTAAGGATCGCGATATCTTCTAACATTGCTTTTCTTCTGTCTCCGAATCCTGGAGCTTTTACAGCAGCAATTTTAAGAGAACCTCTTAATTTGTTTACCACTAAAGTAGCTAAAGCTTCACCTTCCACTTCTTCAGAGATAATCAATAGAGACTTACCACCTTGTGCAATTGGCTCAAGAACCGGAAGTAATTCTTTCATTGAAGAAATTTTCTTCTCTACTAAAAGGATGTATGGGTTTTCTACCTCAGCTACCATTTTCTCAGGGTTAGTCACGAAGTATGGAGACTGGTATCCTCTGTCAAACTGCATACCTTCTACAACATCTACAGTTGTATCGATACCTTTAGCTTCTTCTACAGTGATTACCCCTTCTTTACCTACTTTTCCGAAAGCTTCAGCGATCAGAGATCCGATAGTTTCGTCGTTGTTCGCAGAAACTGAAGCTACCTGCTTCACCATTTCTGTAGAATCACCAACTGTTTTAGATTGAGATTTAAGGTTTTCAACAACAGCAGTTACTGCTTTGTCGATACCTCTTTTAAGATCCATTGGGTTAGCACCAGCAGCTACATTCTTAAGACCTTCTCTTACGATAGCCTGTGCCAAAACAGTAGCGGTAGTAGTACCGTCTCCTGCGATATCATTAGTTTTGGACGCAACTTCTTTTACCATTTGCGCTCCCATGTTTTCTACTCTGTCTTCAAGTTCGATTTCTTTTGCTACAGAAACACCATCCTTAGTAACGTGAGGAGCACCGAAAGATTTTTCGATTACTACGTTTCTCCCTTTAGGTCCTAAAGTTACTTTTACTGCATTAGCCAATGCATCAACCCCTCTCTTTAAAGCGTCTCTTGATTCAATATCGAATTTTATTTCTTTTGCCATGTTTAGTTGTATTAATGTACAATGTATAATGTACATTGTACTTGTTTTTTCTTTTAAATGTTTGTTTTAATCAGTGAAGAATACATTGTACTTTTTACATGGTACAACATACAGCATCTTACCCGATAATTCCCAATAAATCAGCTTCTTTTACAATTAAGTAATCTTTTCCTTCCAATTTCAATTCAGAACCTGAATATTTTCCATAAAGAACTTTGTCACCTACCTGAACAGTTGTAGGTTCATCTTTTTTACCAGGACCTACTGCCACTACAGTACCTTCTTGCGGCTTTTCCTTTGCAGTGTCCGGGATAATAATACCTGAAGCTGTTTTAGTTTCTGCAGCAATTGGCTCTACTAGAACTCTGTCTGCTAATGGTTTAAAGTTTACTGACATAATATATTTATTTTTTAAGTATTTCTGTAGTATAATTCTCTAAATGTATGCCATCAGGGGTCAGTGGATGAAATGGCAGACTTTTATGGGAGGATGTGAAAATTTGGCAGAAAAATAAAAACAGAAAGCCGGAAAATCTTCCGGCTTTTATCTAACACTATGAGTTGGTTATACTATGGACAATATTGTCCAGGCCCAATCCATAGGATACATTGTCCTTTGTAGTTGTATTCACAGCAAAAGCGTCCTGCCGCTCCGCCATTGATTGATTTCTGAGCATCTCTGCTTAATAATTTAGCGTTTTTCATAGTTAATAATATTAAAGTGTACGATTCCTGAACATTTAACGTCAATCAGGTTTTTGACATTTGGTGTTTTAGCAGATCAAATATAAATATTTTTCCTTAATGTGTGATATGTTTTTTTTATTTTTTTAAAAATAATGATTTGGTTATCAGTTGTTAAAGGATTTATTTTTGATTTATTTTATTGTTTCCATTGACATTTTTCTTGTTCCCGATTCGATGTCCTGTTTCAGGATTTTCCTTGTTTCAGGATCAATATAATAGGTTACAGTCGTACTTTTTTCTGTAATGTCATCAGCGGTTTTTACGATCCATACTTTTTTACTTTGATAATCTCCTTTTTCCACACTTTGGATGTAGGCTTTCATCATTCCTTTCTTTACCGCACTGGGATTATAATCAAAAATGGAAATTTCTGCAGTGTAGTGTTCTTTCAAGGGAAGAAACCTGATCAGTGTCGGATAGCTGCTGCTGTCAAAATAATGGGTAGCGGGCATGTCAATATCATCTTTTTTCTGAGTTTTCTTATCAAGATAATATCCGGTTACCTTGTTTTTGTGGTAGGTAAAAGCCATATCGCGGGCCATATTGAAAGAGGAATGACGTATCGGCTGAAGGCTGGCCGTTTTCACAAGGGTGGAATCTACCCAATGGGTATTGGGAGTCTGCTTCATTTTTACGGTCGTCATAATGAGCAGATCTGTTGCGTTTAATTTTTTAATCTGGGTAGTAATGTTCCCGATTTCTATTTTTTGGCCGGCATTTTCAGCGTACCATACTGCTTCGGATGTTTCGTCCTGTATCAGTTGTGGATCAATACCACTATTGGATGGAGTAAGCAGTTTTTGGGAAAATAAATGAGTACTGCTTATGAGCAAAAGGATGAGAAATGTCTTCATAGCTTTTTTGCTGATAAGTAGTGTTGATTTTCAAAAAGTTACACTTTGATTAAGCTTTGATGTTCATGATGGGTTAGTCTGTGGAAATCATGGTAGAATTTTTTTTCTGCTGCTGGTTGAATTTTGAAATAATGGCCCCGGCCACTGCAATGCCAATAAAGTTGGTGACTGATCTGGCTTCATTCATAAAACGATCTACACTGTAAAGAAGGGCTAAATCTGTAAGGGGTATTTTTCCAAATCTGTTCAGGGTAAATATAAGGGCTAAAAATCCGGAACCGGGAACTCCAGAAGCTGTTTTTGAGGTGAAAGAAATAATGATAAATAGCCAGATATAATCATTGATCGTCAGTGATATATTATAAAACTGAACAAGGAAACAACAGGTTACAGAAATATAGATACAGGCTCCTGCCAGGTTAAAGTTATAGCCTAAAGGAATAATAAATCTTAAAATCTTCCTGCTGTAGCCTTCAGATTCCATTTTTTCAAAAATTAAGGGGAATGCTGTTTTGGAAGTCGAGGTGGTAATGACCAGGATAATTTCTTCTTTTATATTAAGCAGGAATTTCAACAGGTTGAATTTGAACAGGTAGGAGATCAATCCTAGTATTCCGAAAATAAATACAATGTCTGCCAGGTATACTGTAGCTACCACTTTACTAAGCGGCAACAGGGTATTGATCCCATAGATAGCCACTCCGTAAGCAATATTACAAAAGATGATAATGGGAAGAACAAGGTAGAGATATTTGATGAACGTGTAAAAAATACCTAGTCCCTGATCCAGCAGTTTCAAAAACCGATCCCTTCCTTTTGAAAGATTCATGGATATTCCCAGAACTATGGATAGAATAAGAAACAGACCATGCCTATTCAGATATAAAATGGTGGATAATTTTCCGTCTTTTATTTCAAAAGTTTTGGGAAGGGAAGTATTGATCCTGCTGGTATTAATACCTGTGTCAGCGCCCGGCTGCATGATGGAGCCAAAGATAAATCCCAGTACAATAGCTATTGAGCTGATGACCAGGAAATATAAAATGGTCTGCCATACGATGCGTGTTGCATTTTTAATATCAGACAGCTGGCATATCCCGTACATAATTGCCATAAAAATAATGGGAAGGATAATCGTCTCCAGAATGATGAAAAAATACCGGCTTACCACGCCCAGTTTTATACTTATTTCCGGAGCATAATGCCCTATCAGTACCCCGCCTATAATGGCCGTGAATACATATAAGGTGAGGTTTTTCAGATACCTGCCGGTAAATGTTTTCTGAGACTGTAAGAGATTCATCTGGAAAAAATAGGCTGTCTTTATACAACAAATATATAAACTTAGGACATTGGTTATAACGTTGGAGTTTAATAATTATAAAAAAATAAGATCAGATAGTTCCAAGAAGGAGAGCGCCCAGCAACATGATTACCGAAGATCCGATAGCCCATTTTAAGGTATATTTCAGATGGTCTGAATATTCTACCCCCGCCAGGGATACTAATAAATAGGTAGAAGGAACCAAAGGACTTAGCAAATGGGAAGCCTGCCCCACAAGACTTGCTCTCCCAAGAATATCGGGAGCAATGCCCAACTGATGTCCCGTAGCTTCAACAATGGGTAATATCCCAAAATAGTAGGCGTCATTGGTCAGGAAAAAGGTAAGAGGAACACTGAATACAGCCGTGATAATATTCAAATAACCTCCCCAGCTTTTAGGAACAATTTCTATCATGCTGTTACCCATTGCCTGCATAATACCGGATCCGTTAAGAATTCCGGTGAAAATTCCTGCTCCAAAGATCATTCCTGCTACCGATAAAGCATTTCCTGCATGTTTGGACATGATTTTCTGCTGGTCTTTCAGTTTGGGATAATTGATGACAGAAGCTATACAGAAGGCAATCATAAAGGCTATTCCCAAGGGTACGATATCTAAAATCATAACGGTAAGAAGAACGAGGGTAAGACCAAGATTTACCCAGATCAGTTTGGGGCGTAGGAGTTTAGGATCCGATTCGCCGGTAATGTCACTGGCTTCATAACGGGTATATTTTCCATGTTTTGCAATTCTTTTCTTTTCCTTTCTTCCTAGAATATAGGCCACAAATAGTACCCAGGCGATCCCCAGCGCCATAATAGGAATCATCGGAACAAAAATTTCTGTATGTCCCAGTTTCAGAGAGCTCATTACTCTGGCTGTAGGGCCTCCCCATGGAAGAATATTCATAATTCCTCCGGCCAGCATGATAATACAGGTCAGGACGAGTGGATTTATTCCCTGCTTTTTGTACAGGGGTAACATGGCAGCCACCACAATAATATAGGTAGAAGAACCGTCACCGTCCAATGAAACCAATGTAGTAAGAATAGCTGTTCCTATAGTGGTTTTGACAGGATTATCTCCAACAGTTTTTAGAATGAGATTCACCAACGGCTCAAAAAGCCCTGTGTCTATCATTAAGCTGAAATAAAGTATGGCAAAGATCAGCATAACGCCCGTAAGAGCTATTTCCTTGACTCCGTTTTTCATCATTTCCCCCAGATGAGGCCCAAAACCAGCAAATAATGCCACTGTGACAGGGATAATCACCAAAGCGGTAAGTGGAGTCATTTTTTTATTCATGATAAGCACCATAAAGATGATGATCATCAGAAACCCAAGGAATGTAAGCATAATAATGAGTGTATTTAGATTATTTGTTTTTGTTTTTTCTCCAGTCGAAGCTGTTTCTATAGCCGATATAGGCGTAATTGCTGGTAGATCCGGTTTCCAGCTGGTTGATAAATGCAACTTCTATTGCGGAATTCTTTCCGGTTTTTATACCTATTCCTGCTGTCAGACGATTGCTGTCGAATGGATCTTCCTTCACTACATTCATCCTGATTTCATTTTTCAGAATACCATAGAGCTTTTCTTTTTCTCCGGCTCTGTTGAAAGGAATTCTCAGAGAAATAAGATAGCGTAGTCTTACGATAAATTCATCCGGATTGCTTATAAAACGTTCTTCCACACGGAAACGGTGAGAAATAGATGTTCTTCCTATATTCCCTCCCAGTGATACCTGCTGGAAAGGCCTTTTCTCATACCTTTCTTTTTTAGAGTCGTCTGACCGGTAAGAATCCAGGACCAAAAACATGGCTCCTACAGCTGGGCGTACCTCATTGGCTACTTCATAATCTACATAGGCGGAGACCAGGAAAAGCCTTGTATCATAAGCCATATCAAAAGAACGGTATTGAGAAAGTGCTGTCAAAGTACTTTTATCAGTCAGTTTTGCTGACATCAAATACTGAAACCACATATTGTAGTTATCACGGCTTTGTGCATCGGCAAGCCTGCTGAATCCCAGTAGTATGATGATAGTTAATTGTAATTTAATTTTCATGTAAGATTTGATTAATATCCCGATGTCTCAAATATATTTATAAGAAGAAGCCGGGAATTTATTTTTCAATCAATGACTGTTTTTATCAGTGAACTGCAATCTGGCGTAAAAAAGATGCTATATTTGAAAAATGGGAAAATTCATTTAATCGGATGTTTTTACTGATAAATATCATATTTATATTATTGGTTTTCAGAATCTTATTTAATGCAAAGGTTTTGGAAACACTTATGAAATACCACTGGGGATTTTTGCTGAGGTTTCAGCATGTTTTTTTCTTTTTGGTGTTCCTGGCGATCATTTTTTTTACCGAAAACTACTTTCTAGATGTTCCGGAATTAATCTGGAGTGTAGTATTTGCATTTATTCTGAATATAGGAATCTATTATCTCGTCTATTTTTATCTGGTTCCCCAGTTTTACCTTTCCAATAAATACCCGGAATTTATTCTGTATGCTTTGATATGTTTTCTGGTTTCAAGTCTTTTCAGAATTTTACTGGAACCTGCTGTATTTAATATGAAGTTTAATGAAACCCTCTCCAATACAAAATTTCTGTACAATGTATATACTGCCCAGGGGATTGTGATTCTTGTGGCTTCATTTTTAGGAATAACAAAAGATAAATTTCTTATTGAACAGGATTTTAAAAATCTGGGTGAAGAGAAAGATCAGCTGTATCTTGATCTCCTGAAATCCAAACTGAATCCTCATTTTTTATTGAATACACTTAATAATATTTATTCCAAGAGTATTACCCCATCCGAAAATACCTCAGAATCTATTTTGCACCTGAGCAAATTACTTCAATATGTTATTTATGATACCAATAAAGAATATATTACGATCTCACAGGAATTTTCTTCGATCCAGTCTCTCAAAGGACTTTATCAGCTGAAATATAATAACCTGCTGGATATCAGTTTTGATATTAAAGATGAAGAAACCCTGGATCTGATTGAAATACCACCCTCCATTTGCCTTACCTTATTTGAAAATGCATTAAAACATTCTGCAGTGGGTATAGAAGCGGGGAGCTTTATAAAACTGAGTTATGCAATACAGCATCATGAATTTTTATTCGATATCAGAAATTCCGTAGCCCAAAACAGGACGCTGGTCAGTAATCTTAATGATAGTGGGCTGGGAAATGAAGCGGTGATCAGTATTTTGAAAAAATATTATCCTGAAAGATTTACTTTTATATCCGAAACGATGGAAAACAATATGTATCAGACTATATTAAAAATTAAATTGTAATGGCCAACCTGACGATTGTAAGTGTAGATGATGAATATCCGGCATTGGAACTGATCCGGCATTATTGTGAGCGGATGGAAGATGTCGATCTGCTGGAGGTATTTCAGAATCCTCAGGATGCTCTGGAATACCTGAAGGAAAATAGAGTAGACCTTGTGATTCTGGATATTAATATGCCCTATATCAATGGAATTGAACTTTTACTTCAGCTTCCCTATAAACCCCTGTGCATATTTCTTACCCTGGAAACCCAGTATGCTGTAAAAGCTTTTGAACTTGATGTAGTTCATTATCTGGTAAAACCGGTAGATTTTGAGACTTTTAGAAAAGCAGTGACCAAAGCAAAAGATTTTCTTCAGTTTAAAAAATCTACGGAAGATCAAAAGAAGGAAGACTTTATTATGTTCAAATCCAATTATATCATGAATAAAGTTTTACTGGAAGATATCAAATGGATTCAGGGATTTGGAGAATATATCATTTTAATTACCCATTTGAAAAAATATATGATTCTTGAGCGGATGTCCAATTTTGAAGAAAAGTTTCAAAACTTAGGCTTTATCAGGATTCACAAATCCTATATCGTATTATCCTCTCATATCAGTTCTTATGATACCGCGAATGTATACCTTAAAGACGGGGAGAAGCTTCCGCTTGGGAGAACATATAAAAATTCTTTAAAAGCTTATCTGAATTGATTTTTCCTGTTTAAAATTTCCTGCAGATTTTGGACTTTAACCGAAATGCTGAAGCTGTTTTTATAAGAAAAAAGGTTGCCTCCTGTTTGAGACAACCTTTTATTTTTTTATGATTTCTTCCCCGAAGCCTGCATCGGATTTACTTTTCCGCTTGCGCCTCCTCTTACGGAGCCTGCTTCCTGTTTTTGTTTAAACAACTGGAATTTTGAGGTTCCGCTATTAGATCCGGTACTACTCCAGAAGTTATTGGAAGTATCGATATCAGCCGTTTCCTTCATGGGGTCAAGTTGTATTGATACTAATTTCTTATCAAAATAATACGTCTTGGAAACTTTCTGTTCATTAAGCCTCCAGATTTGAGCTGATGATTTATCGTAAGATTTTGAACCGTCTTCAAAAGTAAACTCAAGGATGATAGGCATGATCAGTCCACCTTTATTAGTGAAATCTATCTGATAAGCCGTAAGGTTTTTGAATTTCTCTTTATCCTTAGCATCCAAAGGAGTGGAGGCTTCAGTTTTGGTAGTGTATTCCTTATGGGTATCTATTTTTTCCTGACCTCTGTCATATCTGTAATAGAAGTCCTGAAGATCTTTATCTTTATCTACATAAAAAGTAATATTCTTATCCTCTCTGTTTCTTATTTTGGAAATATCTTCGAAGCTGTTTACCAAAGGACTTTCAACCTGGTATTTTTTCTCAGAAGCTGCTTTTGCTGTTTCCAGATCAGGAGTCGCTACGATCACTTTATCAATTGCAATATCTACAGGGTCTGTTCCATAGAACCAGCCTCTCCAGAACCAGTCAAGATCTTCACCGCTGGCATCTTCCATAGTACGGAAAAGGTCGGCAGGTTCAGGATGTTTGAATGCCCATCTTTTAGCATAGGTTTTGAATGCTTTATCAAAAAGTTCTCTTCCCATGATGGTTTCACGAAGGATGTTCAGCCCAGTCGCCGGTTTTGAATAAGCATTGGGTCCATACTGAACGATGTTTTCAGAATTGCTCATGATGGGTTCCAGCTGATCTTTCGGAAGTTTCATATAATCTACGATCGTCCATGCCGGACCTCTTTTGGAAGGGAATTTATTATCCCATTTTTCTTCCGTAAGATATTCGGTGAAGGTATTGAGGCCTTCATCCATCCAGGCCCATTGTCTCTCATCAGAATTGATGATCATGGGGAAGAAGTTGTGGCCTACCTCATGGATGATCACTCCGATCATTCCATTTTTGGTTCCTTCAGAATAGGTTCCGTCTTTTTCAGTTCTTCCGAAATTGAAACAGATCATTGGGTATTCCATACCGTTGGATGCTTCCACAGATTGTGCTACAGGATAAGGGTAGGGAATGGTAAATTCCGAATAGGTTTTAATAGTGTGGGCTACTGCTTTTGTGGAAAACTTTCTGTAAAGTCCATAAGATTCTTTAGGATAGAAACTCATGGCCATTACCTTATTATTGTTTTCAGGAATGGTTACCTGCATTCCGTCCCACACAAACTTTCTTGAAGAAGTCCAGGCGAAATCCCTTACGTTATTCGCTTCAAAAATCCATGTTTTTCTCTGTTTTGAATGGTTTTTCTCTGCTTTTTTAGCTTCATCCAGAGTAACGATTTCTATAGGTTCATTTGCCGATTCAGCTTTTCTATATCTTGATAACTGATCAGAAGTTAAAACCTGATCATAGTTTTTACATTCTCCGGTTCCACCTACAATATGATCTGCCGGAACATTCACTGAAACTTTAAAATCTCCGAAAACCAGCGCAAATTCACCTCTTCCTGTAAACTGGTGGTTTTGCCATCCCTGGAAATCGCTGTATACACACATTCTGGGATACCATTGTGTCATGGTAAAAAGATCGTTGCCGTCTTCAGGGAAATTTTCATAACCGCCACGGCCACCCATTTTTATTCTGTTGGAAATATTATAATTCCAGTCTATTGTAAAGACGAGCTTTTCTCCTTTCTTCAGCACCTTGGGAAGATCTATACGCATCATTGTTTTATTGACGGTATATTTCAAAGGATTTCCGGAGGCATCCGTTACTTTTTCAAGGTTTACTCCATATCCGTTGTCTTTTACGGGAAGTTCAGTTGCTTTAAGCTGCTGATCAGTAGTGGAAGAAGGAAGTACAGATGAAGCTCCATAGCCTGCATTTCTGATATTGGAGTGCTCATTTTCGTCCAGCTGAAGCCAGATATAATCCAACTCATCAGGAGAATTATTATAATAGGTAATCGTTTCAGAACCTTTCAGATTTTTCTTGTCTTCATCCAGATAAGCGGTGATATTATAATCTGCTCTGTTCTGCCAGTATCCGTGTCCAGGAGCTCCTGAAGCCGTTCTGTAAATGTTGGGTGTAGGAAGAATAGTCCCGAGCTGCTCGAATTTGTTTCCGTGATTGCTGCCAGGATTATTCTGAATATTTTGTGCGGTGAAACCTGTATAAGCAAATACAGAAAGTGAAAGCATAACAACTTTTAACTTCATAACCGAAATGATTTAATAATGATCAAAGATAATAATAAGCTGTTGAAATAATGAAAATATTTCAAGGTTAAAAAGGAATTCTTTCCAATGCCATTTTTAAGGATAGAGCAAATACTCCGGAGGATACAAAGAGCACCCAATCTTTTTTATTGACCTTTAAAATTTTAAGCAAAATAAACAGAATGATTAAAATAATAAAAACAATTACAATTTGCCCTAATTCCAATCCAATATTGAAACCCAGAAGCGGAACGGTAATACCCTGACTTTTTGCAATCATTACCCTAGCCGTGTTGGCGAAGCCCATACCATGAATGAGCCCAAAGATCAAAGCAAGGTAATAATTGGCCCGCATTAAGGTTTGCTTTTGATTTTTCATGATAATATTATCCAGTGATGTTAAAACAATAGTCAATGGAATTAAAAACTCTACCCAGTCGGAAGGAACCCTGAAAACATCCAGAATGCTTAAGGCCAGTGTAATAGAATGTCCAATGGTAAAAGCGGTTACCAGGATCAGAATTTTTTTCCAGTCTGTATAAGAATACACAGCAATCAATGCCAGAACAAAGAGCTGATGGTCTAAAGCATCAAGGGAAATAATATGCTCCCATCCAAGGTTTAAATAAAATAGGAAATCCTGCATTTTACAATAGATTATTAGATTTTGATTATTATGTTAAATTGGTTAATTGATTGTTGTTTTTAGTGTAATTTGATTTGTTTGATTATTAATATGGTATATTAATGCTTAATGAGATAAAAATTGTATAATTGTATTGTTAAATATAATGAAAATGGATTTTAAAAAATTACTCTTTGCAAAAGTAAACATTTCACGTGGAGGAGCGAAGCTTCTTAGAAATGCTACAGCTGCTTTTTTAGGATTGTACTCCTATGCTTTTTACGGGCAGGTACAAAAATTGGACTCTCGCTTTGATATTTTGTTAAAAAATAAAGAGAGCGTATCAAAAGGAAACCCTATAAAAGAGCTTGAGAATGGTAACATGAAATTGGATCAGCACCTGGTGGTGACCTCTAAAGGTGCTCAGACTATGTATTCATGTATTATTTATACCAAAGATCCGGAAAAATTGAAAGCGGATGGTTTTTTAGTACAGACCCAGCTTCCAACTTTTTCTACGGCATTGGTAAGTCTTGAGGATATTGATAAACTTACAAAACTTCCCTATGTAACTTCTGTAATGGCGCCTACCTTTGACGAGCTTCACAATGATGTGAGCAGAGCACAATCCGGGGCAAGTCTTTTACAGGATGGGGTTTTCAATAATACAGCTTATAATGGAACGGGTGTTTTAGTCGGAATTTATGATACCGGGATAGACTGGAAGCATCCTGATTTCAGAAAAGCGGACGATCAGACAAAAAGTAGAATTGTTTCTATTTGGGATCAGACTCTGACGGCACAGGGAAGTGAAGTCTCTCCGACAGGATTTGCAACAGGAGTGGAGTATACCAGAGCTCAGATTGAAGATGAGCTGGACGGTACTCCGGCAGGTTTTGTTCGTGAAAATGATATTAATGGACATGGAACTCACGTAGCAGGTACTGCTGCCGGAAACGGCGCCGCTTTCGCAGATAAAAGACATAAAGGGTTCTCATCAGATGCAGATATCGTATTTGTAAAAGGAGGGAACGGATCTTTTCCTACAACGAATACCATTAATGCGTTGACGTATTTCAAGAATGTAGCCACTGCATTAAATAAACCTATCGTTGTAAATATGAGTATCGGAGGACAGGGAAGTGCTCATGACGGAACTTCTTCTCACGAGGTGGCTGTTAATGATTTTACAACATCAGCTCCGGGAAGAGTAGTCGTAATTTCTGCCGGAAACGAATATGGAGGAAATCTTCACAGAAAGGTTGATATAGAAGCAAGTGCTGTACAGTCTTATACTTTTACGGTAGCAAGTAATACTTCTGCTGCCACAGTATTTAGTTTTATCATGTATGCTAATGATAATACAGCAGTCACTGCAAAACTGACAGCTCCTGATGGTCAGCAGTATACGCAGAATATAAGTACAAATACTGCGCATAGTATTTTGGGAGGTGGATTTACAGCAACTATGTATAACTATTGGGGATCAGATAACAACAAACGTTATGTTCAGCTAGTGGTGAATAGGGTTTCGGGATCTACGGCCAACTGCCAGGGAACGTATACACTGGAAATTACCAATAACGGAACTCAAACCATTAATACCCATGGATGGCTTTACAGCCAGGGAGTAGCTACTACGTTACAAAACGGAGATAATGAATATATTGTTGGTTCTCCGGGAAATGCATCTAATGCAATTACTGTAGCTTCCTATATGGGAAGAGGAAGCTGGTATTCTTCTGTGGGAGGCTATCTTACCACTACACCACAGGAATTAATTTCTGCATTCAGTTCACAGGGGCCAAGAGTGGATGGTGTTCAGAAGCCGGAAATTACGGCATCAGGACAAAATGTGATCTCATCAAGGTCCAGTAATTCGGCTCCGGGAACTACAGATATTATTATTGGAACTGATTATTATGTGAAAAATCAGGGAACCAGTATGTCTTCACCGGGAGTAGCCGGAGCGGTAGGCTTGTTGCT
Source organism: Chryseobacterium sp. YR221 (assembly GCF_900176315.1). Taxonomy (NCBI): domain Bacteria; kingdom Pseudomonadati; phylum Bacteroidota; class Flavobacteriia; order Flavobacteriales; family Weeksellaceae; genus Chryseobacterium; species Chryseobacterium sp. YR221. The sequence continues at coordinate 631,761 of NZ_FWXM01000002.1, read as the reverse complement.
TCAGGCTAATCCAACTTTAACAGCAGCACAGGTGAAATCCCGTCTTACTTCCAATGCAAGAAAAGACGGAGCAACAGGAACTGTTCCAAATGCAAGATGGGGATATGGAAAATTAGATATCTATAAAGCCGTTACTTCCGAATTAGGATGTGTGGCATCTAATTTTGAGATCGTAACATATGATGAACCTTATGTGGTAGTAAATACAGAAAGTAACAGTGCTAACAGTAATTTTGATAATGCTTTATTAGCTGTTCGATATACACCGACACTGACCGGTAAATTGGGAGGATTCTCATTCTCTACAGGGTCCGGTACACTTCCTAGTGATCTTGCGGTGGATATTCAGGTGAGAAAAGTAAATGCTAATGGAGATCCGGGGGATATTATTGCCACAAAAACAATTTCATCATGGCTAAACAGTACTCAAAGATTTACCTGGAACTATGTTGATCTTTCTTCTATGAATATTCAGATGGTAACAGGAAAAGATTTTTATATTGTGATCAATGGTCTTGCCGGAAGAATTGCTATAAAAAATGAATCTATCGCAGTAAGTGGGCGAAGCAAAACTTCAACGGACGGGACAAGCTGGACAGCCAGAACTTTCGATCTTAAAATGAGAGCAACCATTTATGAAAATGTAGCAGAAGTGAAAACTCTGGCCACTGCTAACCAGACAAAAGCAAGTGCTGTGGCTGCAGGGTATAATTATTTTACAAATGCCTGCCAGCTGATCTCAAGAGTAGAAAAAGAAACGGCAAGTACAGTGACAGGAAATGTAACCTCAAAAGTATGGGTTGATAATGTACAGCCTAATTATGTTTCAAGAAGATATGAGATTAATCCTGCTACAGATGCTTCAACAGCAACAGGAAAAGTAACATTATATTTTAAACAGGCGGATTTTGATGCCTACAATGCAACAAACGTACTGAAATTGCCAACTTCACCTACAGATGTTGCCAATAAAGCGAATGTAATAGTGGAAAAATATACAGGAACCAGTGCCGGAAACACAGGTACAGTAGCTTCTTTTGGAAGTGCTGCAACAATCATCACTCCTGATGCGGCTGATGTGGTATGGAATGATACTTACCAATATTGGGAAGTAAGCTTCCAGTCTGCAGGTTTTGGAGGATATTTTGTAAGAACAAACTCTGCATTGGGAACAGTGGATGTTAAACTGAATTCTACAGTTAATATCACTCCAAACCCAGCTAGAGATGTTGTCAATATTCTCTTAGGGAACTATTCTAAAGCTTTGGTAACCATTCATGATGCATCCGGAAAATTGATTAAGACGGCAAATGTTACTACAGATTCAAATAAAATTGATGTTTCAGCATTGGTAAAAGGAGTCTATATGTTTACCATTACACTGAATGACAATACAACACTAACTAAAAAAGTGGTGAAGCAATAAATGTCAGTCAAATGATAATAATAAGCAAGCAGCAGTTTATAACTGCTGCTTTTTTTATATTTGTCAAAAAAATAGAAGTAATGCCGGGTAAATTTTTTTTAATATTTTTTTTATCGCTAACAGTCATTTGTCAGAGTTTCAGAGCTGAAAATGTACATCCTTACCATGTAGGTTCTGTAGAAATAAATTATAACTCAAAATCAAAAACATTTGAGGTGGCCGGAAGATTTTTCTTAGATGACCTGGAAAATGGATTGAGTAAGAAATATGGCGGTTCTTTTCATTTTAATGATGAGAAATACAAAGAAAGGCTGAACGAAGCTTTACAAAAATATTGTCTGGAATATTTCAGATTAAAGACCGATAACCGGTTTTTGAAAATCAGTTATATTGGGTATGAAGAAGATCAGGAATCCGTCAATGTCTTTCTGGAGTCAGAGCCGGTAGCGAATCCTAAGAAGATAGAAACAGCTGTCAGTTTTCTGTATAATCTGTTTGATGACCAGATTAATATTGTTCATATTATAATAGATGGTCAACGGAAGAGCGAAAAACTGTCCTATCCTAACCGGTATCTGTATAAACAGTTTTAAATTCCGATTATTCTATAAAAGATAAAAATATAACAGTTACAGTAGAATGTAGCTGTTTTTTTAGTTAACCTTCAAGCTGAAGTAAAGTATTGATACCTTTTGCATGAGCATGAAGGTCCGGAAAAAAATCATCATAACATTGCTGAAGCTTATCTTTATTCTTTAAAAAAGCTTCAAAAACAGGAATGTCTTTTTCCAGGTATTTAGCTTTATTAAGAACATTCTGGATACTGAATTTTATCCCCCAATCTTCACGGTAATTATAAAGCCAGTCATCATGCTCCATTTTTACCAGCATTTTTTTGAAATTCTCCGGAAGCCATTCCTGATGCTCATTCAATACCCTGTAGACCTTCAGTGAATGGGCTTTCCATTCCGCTAAAGAGTTTAGGGAAAGATCCGTGGCTACAAAATAATCCATGGAAACATCTACAAAGGCTCCGGCATATAATCTTACCAGGGGAGCAAATACTTTTTTTGCTTCGTGAATGGCCGGGTGGGAGTCTGTAAAGGTATCAATGGCTCTGTGCAAAGTAATCCCATCCTGAATTGTCTTTGGAAATGAAAAACGATCTTTATTCCGGATAAAATCTTCAAGAAATTGTCCTACGATCTGTCCGTCGGTAAAGGATAGAAAAGAATGAGCCAGATAATTCATATTTTAAAGGTAGGAATTAAATGTGAATGGAAAATGTTTCGTAGGTAAATACTTTTAAATTTAAAGCCCTTCCTGCTTTTTTCTAAATTCAGTAGGAGTCATTCCGGTCATTTTTTTAAAAATAGTATTAAAGGCTGTTTTAGAATTAAACCCGGATTCAAATGCAATTCCCAATACGGAAAGCTTTGTAAAAGACTCATTTGTTAACAACTTTTTAGCATGTTCTATTCTGTATTTATTAACGAAATGAAAGAAATTTTCATTAAAGCCATTGTTCAGAAGATAAGAAAGCTGATGGGCATTAATCTGGGCCAGGTCAGAAAGTTTCAGGAGATTAAGGTCACCATCCAGATAAGGTTTTTCCGTTTCCATTAAAACATTTAACCTCAGTTTCAGAGTTTCAAATTCATGATCGGAAATTAATTTCTTCCTTTCCGTCAGTTCTTGCTCATTTTCTATTTCTATGGCCAATAACTCATTCCGCTGTTCCTTGTTGGCAGGATAGATTTCCTGTTGGCGAAGCACATAATAAAGTGTACTGTAGACAATGAATAAAAACAACAGGTCCATAACCAGATGCTGATGCATTTTGTACACGAAAGTGTTAAACAATTCGTAACCGACTGTGATGATAATCGTTATAAAAAGCAGAAAACTTAATTTGATAAGCCATTGTAGATCAATATTCTCCGTGTTGGAAGAAATTGTTTTAATTCTTCTCTGATGTTTCCTTATTTTAAAATAAATGATAGCAATATAAGGCAGGTTATGAGAAACATCTATCAATAATACTATAATGCGGATGATCGGATTGTTATCAGAATAGAATAATAATATCCAATAGATAACAGGAATGATAAGGCAAACCAGATCTCTCGCTTTAAACCTATAATCAGGATTAATAAAAAAGACAACACTGAAGAATAAAAGTATGGGCGTAAATATCTGTACAGCGTATAGTGAATCAATAAAAAACGGCCCTGCAGGAATTCCGCAAAAACGTAAAATATCCAGGACCCAGTAGCTGGACCACAACAATAAAAACATTCCAAAAAAGAAATTGGCTTTCCTGTTGACCCTCATGGGATTTATCAATACCGTAAATGAGAGCAGGGTTAGCCCACCATAAAGCAATACCAGGACAAACTTCTGAATGTTTTCGAGTTGCATTTTTTATGTTTTACTAAAAAAGTCTTTCATGAAAATCTTCAATTTTACTTACTTCCTCAATCTTTATCCCGAATTTTCTTTTTGGAATTTTATTAAGATTGGAAACAAATATTTTCTCGTAGCCCAGTTTTTCAGCTTCCGTAATTCTCTGCTCAATCTGAGCCACCGGACGGATTTCTCCACTTAAACCAATTTCCCCGGCAAAGCAGAAGTGTTCGGAAATGGCAATATCTTCATTGGATGAAAGAACAGAGGCAATCACAGCCAGGTCAAGAGCCGGATCATCTGTTTTGATACCTCCGGTAATATTAAGGAAAACATCCTTAGCTCCAAGTTGAAAACCTGCTCTTTTTTCTAATACCGCCAACAGCATATTCAGCCTTTTCGAATCAAAGCCTGTTGAACTTCTTTGTGGAGTTCCATATACGGCTGTACTTACCAAAGCCTGGATTTCCAATAACATCGGACGGTTTCCTTCCAGAGTTACAGCAACTGAATTACCGGAAAGCTCTTCAAATTTCTTGGTAATCAGAATTTCAGAAGGATTTTTAATTTCCTTTAATCCCTGAGAGATCATCTCGTAAATTCCGATTTCAGAAGTAGATCCAAAACGGTTTTTATTGGCTCTTAGCAATCTGAAAAGATGATTCCTGTCCCCATCGAAGTTTAGAACTACGTCTACCATATGTTCCAGTACCTTAGGGCCGGCAATCTGACCGTCTTTGGTGATATGCCCTACCAGAAATACAGGTGTACTGTTTTCTTTGGCATATTTAATAATTTCATTAGAACATTCTCTGATCTGAGAAACTGTTCCGGGGGAACTTTCAATCAATTGAGACTGAAGAGTCTGAATAGAATCAATAATGATAAAATCAGGTTCCAGTTTTTTGGCTTCATGAAGAATCTTTTCCAATGATGTTTCGGTGAAAAGAAAACAGTTTGGATTTTGAACATCCGTAAGCCTGTCTGCCCTCATTTTAATTTGAGAAGCACTTTCCTCACCGGAAACATAGAAGACTTTTTTCTTCATTTTTAAGGCAAGCTGAAGTAGTAGTGTAGATTTTCCGATGCCGGGTTCCCCACCAATCAGGGTAACTGATCCTAAAACGATTCCGCCTCCCAGTACACGATTCAGTTCTTCGGAAGGGGTTTTTATTCTCGGTTCTTCACTGGTTTCCACTTCAATGATGTTGATCACATGCTGTTTGGTTTTGGAAAATGGAGGCGTCTTATGAGAGGGTTTTTCCACCACCTCTTCCACTAAAGTATTCCATTCTCCACAGTTTTTGCATTGTCCCATCCACTGAGAGTATTGAGAACCACAGTTTTGACAGAAATATGCTGTTTTCAGTTTTGCCATACTGCGAAGTTATAAAAAAATGCATTTTTTTTCCGAAGTTTTACTGGATTTAATAATAAAAACTAACATACATCAATGTCAGAAATATCTTTTATATATTAGCTTTGTCTAATTAAAATAGTAATATAAAATATAATTACAATGAAAAAAGTATTTTTATCCTTCGTATTCGCTTTATTAAGTGTGGCAGGTTTTGCACAAGGGAGCTGGACAATAGACCCTATGCATTCTTCTGTAAATTTTACGATTAAGCACATGGGAATCAGCTTTGTTCAGGGCAGATTCGATAAATTCAGCGGAACGGTAACTACAAAAGGGGCTAATCTTGAAAATGCAGCTTTCGATATTGCTGTGGAAGCTGAAACTATCAATACAGGAGTAGAGATGAGAGACAAGCATCTTAAAAGTGATGATTTCTTTGGGGCAGGTAAGTATCCTTCAATACTATTGGAAGGAACTTCTATCGTAAAAGATAAAAACGGCCCTTATACGTTAAAGGCAAAACTGACTATTAAAGATGTGCAGAAGGAAATTGCCATCCCTGTAACATTTGGTGGAATAACAAAAAATAAGAATGGGAAAGAAGTGATGGGACTGCAGGGAAAATTCACTATTAACCGTTTGGATTATAATATAAAATATGACCCTACCGGAACGGGAGTAGCAAAAGATGTTGATATCAACGTTTACCTTGAATTGGTAAAACAATAATTGTATATCATTTTAAATAAAAGGGTTTCCAATTCCATGGAAACCTTTTTTTGTTTTTATCATTCTAAAGGCTCTCAGCCTGAGAAATTTACTTTTCCTGAATAATAGATAATACGGCTGCAAAAATCATCAATTGGTATATGTTAACTCCTTGTGATTTGGATTGAATATGTATACTGAAGTAATGGTGGGTACTGCTTTTTGTGATTTGTTTATACTCAATATAAATATTTTTTTTAATCAGGTTTTATTATTGTTTGAAGGCTGTTTTAGTATTTTCAAAATCTAAAAGATTGCTTTGTGTTTCTTTTTCCCCTAACTTTGCACAAACCTAATCTAATGAGTAAAAAGAATACAAAGTACATCTTTGTGACAGGAGGTGTAACTTCATCTTTGGGAAAAGGAATCGTGTCTGCTTCTCTGGGACTATTGCTAAAATCACGCGGTTTTAACGTAACGATCCAAAAACTTGATCCTTATATCAATATCGACCCGGGAACATTGAATCCTTATGAGCATGGAGAGTGCTATGTAACCGAAGATGGTGCAGAGACGGATCTGGATTTAGGCCACTATGAGCGTTATCTTGATGCTCCTACTTCCCAAAATAACAACGTTACTACAGGAAAAATCTACCAGACTGTAATTGAAAAAGAAAGAAAAGGAGACTTCCTTGGAAAAACAGTTCAGGTGATTCCTCATATCACTAACGAAATCAAACGCAGAATTAAAATCCTTTCAAAACAGAACTACGATATCATCATCACAGAGATCGGAGGAACAGTAGGGGATATTGAATCTTTACCATACATTGAAACTGTTCGTCAGTTGAAATGGGAATTGGGAGAAAGTAATTCTATGGTTATCCACTTAACATTATTGCCATACCTGGCTTCAAGTGGAGAGTTAAAAACAAAACCATCACAACATTCAGTACGTCAATTGATGGAGAGTGGAATTATGGCTGATGTTTTGGTTTGCAGAACAGAGCATAAAATTCCTAAAGATCAAAGAGCAAAACTGGCACAATTCTGTAACGTTGCTTTGGAAAACGTTATTGAGTGTAAAGATTTGGAAACCATCTATGAGGTTCCAATGTATCTTCAGAAACAGAATTTTGATGATGTAGTATTGAAAGAACTGGATCTGAAAAGTGATAAAACAGCTGATCTTAAAGACTGGAAAAATTTCCTGAAGAAATTCCAGAACCCTAAAAAGAAGGTAGAGATTGCGTTGGTAGGAAAATATGTTTCCCTTCAGGATTCATATATTTCTATTGCTGAGGCATTTAAACATGCCGGTGCTGATCTTGAAACTGAAGTGAAGGTAAGATGGGTATACAGTGGAGATATTACAGAAGAGAATATTAAAGATGTTCTGAAAGGAGTGAACGGTATTCTTGTAGCTCCGGGATTTGGAGACAGAGGAATAGAAGGGAAAGTCCTTACTGCAAAATATGCAAGAGAAAACAAAATTCCTATGTTGGGAATCTGTTTGGGGATGCAGATCATGACGATTGAATTTGCAAGAAATGTTCTTGGACATACCAAAGCGAATTCAGTAGAATTTGATACAGCAACACCTGATCCTGTGATCTCTTTAATGGAAGAACAGAAAAATGTAATAGATAAAGGAGGAACAATGCGTCTTGGAGCATGGAAATGTGCTTTGAAAAGCGGATCCAAATTATTTGATGTCTACGGAAGCAAAAATATTTCCGAAAGACACCGTCACCGTTATGAATTCAACAGTGAATATCTTCAGGAGTTTGAAAAGAACGGCTTCCTTGCTACAGGTACAAACCCTGAAACAGGATTAGTTGAAGCTCTTGAACTTCCCGGTCACCCATTCTATGTAGGTGTTCAGTATCACCCTGAATATAAGAGTACGGTAGCAACACCACATCCTTTATTCAGAGCTTTCATTAAGGCTTGCGAAACATCTAAGTAGATCGTTTGGTATTTGGAAAGAATGTATAAGTACGTTACATTGTTCCCAATAAAGAATACTAAATGTCCGGATAAAAAGAAATAAGGTAAAATTTTATCATAAACGTCTTACTATAAACTCAGGCTGATTATTCTCAGCTTGAGTTTATTATATAGTAACGTAGTAAAGCATAGAGTTTTGATAAAAAAACAGTATTTTTGTCAGCTCAAAATTATGTACATATAAAGGTACATCCTAAGTTTAAAATTTTAATATAAAATAAAATGCAACAAAACAACGGAATCGATAAGAAGCAAATGATTAGTTTCGCGGTTTTATGCCTGGTTCTCTTCGGCTTTATGTTCTATTTCCAGAACAAGCAGGCGAAAGAAGAGCAGTTAAAAGCTGAGCAGCAGAAAACTGAACAGGTTAAAAACCCGGTAAAACAAACTCAGGCAAGTAATATCAATCCAAATGTAACTCCTGGTTCCATCCAGACAGCAAGTTTGTCTAACAAAGAATTGAATGTTGAATTCTCAAGTTTAGGAGGACAGGTTTCTAAAGTACAGCTTTCAGAATACAAAGCATATGACCATAAAACAGATCAGGCAGATCTTCCGCTTTATCTGATCAATAAAAATAACTCAAACTACGGATTCCAGTTTAAAGATAAAACAGGAAAGGTTGTCAACACTAAAGATTTAGTTTTTGCTCCTGCTGTCAATGGAAACGTAGTAACATTAACAGCTGATTATAACGGAGCCGTTATTCAGTTTATTTATACCTTACTTCCCAAATATACTTTAGATTTTAAAGTAAGAACACAGGGACTTTCTAAAATTACTTCTGACAATAAAGCAGACTTTATCTGGGATTATAGTGTAAGAAACTTAGAAAAAGGTAGAGCTCAGGAGCAGTCTCACTCAGAATTCTCTTATGCTTTCAATAATTATAAGGATTATGATTATGATGGAAGAACTACAATGGAGGAAGAAAAAGAAACCCTTAACTGGATTGGTGTAAAGCAGCAGTTTTTCACCTCTGTGATTGAGGCTAAAAATGGTTTCACACAGAGTAAAGGAAATCAGGAGTCAATTGAAGAGGGTGAGTATCTGAAAAAATTAAACTATGAAGGTTTTGTTCAGATGACGGGAAGTGAATTAAACCAAGATTTCACTTGGTACTTTATGCCCCTGGATCTGAAATTACTGAAATCTTATGATAAAAACTTTGATGAGATTTTACCATTAGGATGGTCTTTTATCGGATGGATGAACCGTGGATTCTTTATGCCGATGTATAACCTAATTGCTGATTGGGGATTAACAGCAGGCTGGGTAATCTTCCTAATGACCATTATTGTAAAATTAATCTTGTCTCCAATTATGTATAAGCAGCATAAGTTGAGTGCAATGATGAAAGTAATCCGTCCGGAAATTGATGAGGTGAATGCTAAGCTGAAAGATGCGGATCCTATGAAGAAACAGCAGGCTACTATGGAGGTTTACAGAAAAGCCGGAGTGAATCAGATGGCGGGATGTTTGCCTGCGTTGGTTCAGATTCCAATTTTCTATGCATTATTCCGTTTCTTCCCGAACTTTATTGATTTGAGAGGTCAGGGATTCTGGTTTGCAAAAGATTTGACAGCCTATGATGATTTGATCAAACTACCATTTAAAGTTCCTTTCCTGGGAGATCACTTGAGTATTTTTGCATTGGCATGTACTATTGTTATCTTGATTTATACGGTGATGACTTCAGGAAATATGCAGCAGCCTCAGCAGGAGGGAATGCCAAACATGAAAGTGTTGATGTATATTTTCCCAATTACATTCCTATTCTTCCTGAACACTTCAGCGTCCGGTCTTTCATGGTACTATTTTGTATCGAATGCGATCAACATTCTAATTATCCTGGTGATTAAGTATGTGATTCTGGATGAGAAGAAAATTCATGCTCAGATTCAGGCTAATAAAGAAAAGCCAAAAACGGAAGGTAAATTCCAGAAGAGAATGAGAGAAATGATGGAGAAAGCTCAGGACCAGCAAAAAGCTCAGGAGCAGCAAAGAAATAAAAAGAAATAGTCTTATATTATATAGGACTACAAAAAAGAGAAGCAGTTTAACTGCTTCTCTTTTTTTATGGCTATCATTGAATGTAATTCATTGAATATTGCATTTAATCATATTTCAATCGGAATGATTGTCTGTGGTGTTTTGTAGGGCCATGCTTTATCAAAGCTTCCTGATGCTTTTTTGTGGCATATCCAAAGTTGGTGTCCCAACCATATTCCGGATGCTGTTCATGCAGCTCTATCATTAATCTGTCTCTGTAGTTTTTGGCAAGTATTGAAGCGGCGGCAATGGACAGAACTTTTGAATCACCCTTGATGATACACTGATGAGGTATGAAGTTATAAGGATGGAATTTATTGCCATCTACTAAAATAAGCTCAGGAGTGATCGTTAATTTGTCTAGGGCACAATGCATGGCATGGATGCTGGCATTGAGGATGTTATGTTCATCAATGAATGAAGGAGGTAGTTCAGCAATAGCGTAGTTTTTTACGTTATCCTTGATGTAATTATCCAGCTCCATTCTTGTTTTAAAGGTTAATTTTTTTGAATCATTAACTAAATTTTGCTTAAAATTATCATCTAGAATTACTGCAGCAGCCACCACTGGTCCGCTTAAACAACCTCGTCCTACTTCGTCACATCCTGCTTCAATATAAGCGTCTGACCACCTATGTAATAATTGTGTATTTATATCCGCCATAAGACTGTAAAATTAGCAAAAACAAACCTATTAAACAGAGGTTTCATCTGTTTTTTGAAATTCTGAAAATAAATCATTTTTAAGTTCATGAATTAAAATAAATGATCGATAATAATATGATTTTTATGATTTGTCAAGAGAGTTTAAAATTGCTTTTTTTTAACCTAAAAACAATTTTACTTAATGGTACTATATTGGTGCTTTTGTTACGTTAATTTATTTATGATTTTTGTGATTTTTTGTTACGGTTGTAGCTTGTTGCTCGCGGTTTGTAGAATGTTTTTTCGAATTTTAAGATAAAAAAAAATAATATGCAATACATTGTATTGTTGGAGTTATTGCTTCTTTTAAAGATTGTTCATGTGTGTATATTATTTATTTACAGTATATTATGAGGTTTGTATATTTTAAATTTACATAGATAATGTCAATAATGACAATCGTTAGTATTTTTGGAAGAAAAATGTTTAATTTTTTTTTAATCTTTGTTAAAAAAAACAATTTTAACGTATTTTAATAATTTTTGTGCTTATTTATTTGAAAATTTTTGAACAGTTAATAATTTTTTAAGAATTTATTTTGTGTTGTTAATAAAGTTTTACAAATTTGTACGGATACAAAATTAAATTTGATATGAAGAAACTAACAACGAGTCTTCTTGTGGTGGTATTGTCTTCATCTGTTGCTATTGTAAGTGCTCAACAGAAGAAAAATGATACCGCTACGCAGACTAAAGAGATTGAGGGTGTAGTGGTGACTGCATTAGGTATTAAGAGAGAAAAGAAAGCTCTTGGATATGCCTCTCAAGAAATCAAAGGGGACCTTATTTCTGATGCAGGGCAAACTAATGCTGTAAGTGCATTGTCGGGAAATGTTGCGGGGGTACAGGTTACAGCACCTTCTTCCATGGGAGGTTCTACCAGAATTACCATGAGAGGTATTAGTTCGGTTACCGGAGAAAACCGACCTTTAATTGTTATTGATGGGATTCCTTTAGATAACTCAAACGTTAACAGTGTAGATACTCAGAGAGGAGCAGGAGGTAGAGATTACGGAGATGCAACTTTTGACATCAACCCGGATGACATTGAAAGTGTAACGGTTTTGAAAGGAGGTCCTGCAGCAGCACTATACGGATATAGAGCGGGTAACGGAGCGATCATCTATACCACAAAATCAGCTAAAAAAGGTAGAACGGAAGTTACACTTAATACAGGTGTATCTTTTGAATCAATCTACATCAGACCCAAATTACAAACTCAATATGGAGGAGGTTTAGAATCTGAACTTCCTACAGCAGATATTAATGGTCAGACCTATAATATTACAGAATTCGGAACAGACGAAAGCTGGGGCCCAAGATACAATCCTAATTTACTATATTTAGGTTGGAATTCATTTGACCCTGAGTTCAGTAATGATTATATGAAACTGAAAAAATGGGTAGCTCCTAATAAAGATGTTGATGACTTCTTTAGAATGGGAACTACATATACCAATAACTTCTCAGTTTCTAAATCATTTGAGAATACCAACGTAAGATTATCTTATACCAATACTAAAATTAACGGTATTGTTCCTAATTCAGAAATTAAGAAAGATAACTTCAGTTTAAATGTTAGCTCAAAATTATCAGACAACCTTAAGGCAGATGCTGTTTTCAATTATGTACATACAGCAGGTTTCAACAGACCGGAACAAGGATATGGAGATAATTCAGTAGCACAGAAGTTTTATCAGTGGGGACAAAGACAGTTAGATTTTTCAGAACTGAAAGATTATAAACTGGCTAACGGAATGCAGAGATCTTGGAACAGAACTGCTTGGGATGATGGTACTCCTAACTTCTCAGATAACCCATACTGGACTATTTATGAAAATACGTCTGATGATAGCAGACACAGATTCTTTGGAAATGCAGGGTTAACCTATAATTTCTCTAAGAAGGTATATGTTTCAGGAAAAGTATATGGAGATACATATTCTCAGCAGATCAGATCAAGAGTTGCTGTTGGTTCAGCAGCACAATCAGGATATACTATCCAGAAAAGAAATAACTCTGAATTCAACTACGAAGGTAGAATTCACTATAACGATAATTTCGGTGATTTCAGTTTAAATACATTTGCCGGATTCAACATTATGGATCGTAAATGGGATATTTTAGAAGGTAGATCTGTAGGGGGATTAATTATCCCTGGCTTATATAACCTTGCTAATAGTAAGGAAGCTCCACGTGCATCTAACGCTTCTTACCATTTAGGAGTACGCAGTGTATTTGCATCCGTTTCATTAGGATATAAAGACTTTTTATTCTTAGAAGGAACAGGAAGAAATGACTGGTTCTCTATGCTTAATGAAGATCAGTTTTATCCTTCAGTAACCGGTAGTTTCGTGTTCTCCAAAATTGCTAATGTAGACTGGATCTCTTTTGGTAAATTAAGAGCGGGATGGTCAAGAATTGCAGGAGGTTCAGATCCTTATATCAGAGGAACGTATGCATCGATAGAGACTCCGTTTGGAGGAAGCCCTGTATACTCTATGCCTAACACTAAAGGGGAGCCAATGATCAAACCAGAGATCAAGACTACAAAAGAGATCGGTTTGGAAATGAACTTCTTTAAAAACAGATTTGGATTTGACTTTACGTATTATGACGTAAAATCTACGGATTTGATTATTCCATTGCCAATTGATCCGGCTACAGGATATGGATTCAAGAGAATCAATGCCGGGGAAATGACCAACAAAGGTATTGAAGCTATGGTAAATATTACGCCTATCAGAAGCAGTGATTTCTCATGGGATTTTACCTGGAACTTTACAAGAAACAGAAACAAACTTGTTGATCTACAAGGAAGTCTTCAGAATTATATCTTAACTACTGCACCGTTCAGAGTACAGCTTGCTGCTCAGGTAGGATATTCTTACGGAGTAATCTTAGGAACTGATTATGTATATGATGCTGCTGGTAATAAAGTAGTAGATGCTACAGGTCGTTATAAAGCTTCTGAAATTAAACCTTTAGGTTCTGTACTGCCTGATTACAATATGGGATTCAGAAACTCATTTAAGTATAAGAGCTTCGGGTTGTCATTCTTAATTGATGTTCAGCAGGGAGGTAAATACTTCTCAACAACTAATATGTGGGGGATGTCTTCAGGTATGCTTGAAGAGTCTGCACTTGGAGGAAACAGAGAAGCTGGAATTACTCTTCCGGGAGTTAAAGAAGATGGTACTCCAAATGACATTCATTTAGATGCAACAACATGGGGGAAATCATTTTATAACACTGTTGATGCACAAAACGTTTTTGATGCAAGCTACATTAAGCTAAGAGATGTTACATTATCTTACGATTTACCAAAATCTTTCATTGGGAATTCTATTCAGGGAATCAGAGTATCTGCTTTTGCAAGAAACCTGTTTGCTTGGAATTTAGCTAATAAAGGAATTGATCCGGAGAATACAGCTTATGGATCAGGAAATATTCAGGGAATAGAAGGAGGTTCGTTACCATCTACAAGGGTATACGGAGTTAATGTAAACTTTAAATTTTAATCACAATGAAAAAGATATTTTCAATACTAACACTGGCAGGTTTGTCTCTCGCTCTTAATAGCTGTGCAGATAAATTTGAAGAAATAGATACCAATCCAAACTCTACGGAGAATCCGTTACCAACCGGATTATTCAACAATGGAAACAAAGAGTATATGGATTATACAAGAGATGGTTGGGTGTCAGGAAGAATGATGTTGCCGTTTATTCAGTATTCAGCTCAAAGACAGTATACTGAAGAAGACAGATACCAATACAGACTTACTACAGGTACACAATTATGGACAAGAACCTATTATGTGGCTCAGGATTATAAAAAGATCATTGATCTGAATACTGATCCGGCTACTAAGGCTCAAATGGCTAATTATGGAGCTAACGCGAACCAGATTGCAGCATCCAGAATTATGTTATCTTATGTATTTGCTAATTTAGCAGATGCTTTCGGAGATATTCCATATTGGTCTTATGGAAATAAAGATGCAGATTTCCAGGCATTAAATGTTGATGCGAATTTACAGCCTAAATTTGCTACTCAGAAGAAAGTATATGCAGACATCTTAAAAGAGCTTAAAGAGGCTTCTGAAATGATCGACGGTACTCAGGATGTTATCCTGACAGATGGAGATCAATTGTTTGGCAGCCCTGCTAAATTGAAGACATTTGCGAACTCACTGAGATTAAGAATTGCAACCCGAGTAAAAGGAGTAATTCCAGGAGCGGAAGCTCATATTGCTGATGCTATTGCTTCAGGAGTAATGACATCTAATGATGATACTGTTGGATTAACATATGAAAATAACTTAGTGAATCCATCTCCGTTCTTTGCAACCTATATTGAAAGATCAGATTTTGCTATTTCGAAGACTTTCGTACAGCTGCTTAAAGGAGAAAAAGGTAATTTTGGAGTGGATCCAAGAATCTTCAAATATGCTTCTCCAACTTCTGTAAAAGCTTCTAATATCAGAGCTCAGAATATGGTTGAAGCTACAGATATCAGCCAGATCAAAGGAATGCCATATGGAGTACCAACTACCTTGGCTACCAGTCAGGCGGCTTCATCAAGTTACTTCGGTAAAAGTGTTTTAAAGCCTGGTTATACTGAAATCTTTATGGAGTATGCAGAAGTAGAATTCTTATTAGCAGAAGCTAATGGATGGTCACAAGATCATTATGAAAAAGGAGTTAGAGCATCTATGGAAAGATGGGGTGTTCCTACTACTGATATTGATACATTTGTTGCTGCTCTTCCGGCAGCTAGCAAAGCTAATGTAATGAATCAGAAGTATGTAGCGTTATTTATGCAGCCTAACGAAGCTTGGTCAGAATACAGAAGAACAGGATATCCTAATACATTATTGTTACCTGGACAAACAGCTGACTTGAATGTACCTTCTGCAGCTGGGCAAACAACATACACGTTTACTTCGCTTATTGCAGGATTAACAGATGTACCAACAAGAATCTTCTATCCAACAACAGTTCAGACGTTAAATACAGCGAACTATCAGGCAGCTTCTGCTTCTATTGGTGGAGATCAAATGAACACAAAATTAATATGGGATACCAATTAATATTGTAAATATATTTATAATACACATTCAGTTAACATTCATATCAAAACCGCCTTTGGGCGGTTTTTTTATTTAATATTAGGAATTGTTTTTTCATTATTAAGCAATTAGTAGTGGTGCTTACTCTCATTTTCCACTAAATGATTGTTGATTTTTTATTGATTTTTTGTCTGTTGTATTTTTTTTATGACAATTTAAGGGGTAGTTATTTAAAATCATTTTATGAATTTCAATTTTTGATAAATATATATAAGAAACTTTATTTTATTGTTTATTAATTGGTTTTTTAACTTAAAATATTAATTAATGCACATGTTTTATCGTTTTATATTGAGTATTTTATATTTTTTTAATTTTTTTTCTTTGACTTGTTTAGAAGGTTTTACAAATTTGTACGGATACAAAAATTAAAATCTGATTATGAAAAAACTAACAACGAGTCTACTCGTAGTAGTATTATCTTCATCCGTTGCTATTGTAAATGCCCAACAGAAGAAAAATGATACCACCACGCAGACTAAAGAAATTGAGGGTGTAGTGGTGACTGCATTGGGCATTAAGAGAGAAAAAAAGGCTCTTGGATACGCTTCTCAAGAAATCAAAGGGGACCTTATTTCTGATGCAGGGCAAACTAACGCTGTAAGTGCATTATCTGGAAATGTTGCAGGGGTTCAGATTACTGCTCCATCGTCTATGGGGGGATCTACAAGAATTACAATGAGGGGGATCAGTTCTGTAACTGGTGAAAACCGTCCGTTAATTGTAGTGGATGGAGTTCCTCTAGATAACTCAAACGTTAACAGTGATGATACTCAAAGAGGGGCTGGAGGTAGAGACTACGGAGATGCAACTTTTGATATTAACCCTGACGATATTGAAAGTGTAACCGTTTTAAAAGGAGGACCAGCAGCTGCTTTATATGGGTATAGAGCTGGAAATGGAGCGATTATCTATACTACAAAATCAGCTAAAAAAGGAAGAACTGAAGTTCAGCTTAATACTGGTGTTTCATTTGAATCTATTTACATCAGACCAAAATTACAAAACCTATATGGAGGTGGTTCAGAATTAGCACTGCAAACTCAGGAAATAGATGGGATAACGTATAATCTTCCTGAATTTGGAACAGATGAAAGCTGGGGTCCTAAATATAATCCTAATTTATACTACTTAGGATGGGATTCTTTTGATCCTGAGTTTCCGGATCAATATATGAAGCTTAAACAATGGGTTGCTCCTAGAAAAGATGTTGATGATTTCTTTAGAGTGGGAACAACTTATACCAATAACATTTCTGTTGCTAAGTCATTCGAAAATACAAATATAAGATTGTCTTACACCAATACAAAAATTAACGGTATTGTGCCAAATTCTGAAATTAAGAAAGATAATTTCAGTATAAATATTAACTCCAAATTAACGGACAATTTAAAAGCTGATGCAGTTTTTAATTATGTGCGTACCGAAGGCTTCAACAGACCGGAACAAGGATATGGAGATAACTCTGTAGCACAGAAGTTTTATCAGTGGGGGCAGAGACAGCTTGATTTTTCTGAACTGCAAAATTATAAATTGCCGTCAAACGGAATGCAGAGATCATGGAATAGAACATCATGGGATGATGGTACTCCGAACTTCTCTGATAACCCTTACTGGACGATTTATGAAAATACATCTGCTGATACCAGAAATAGATTCTTTGGAAATGCTGGGTTGACGTATAACTTTTCTAAGAAAGTATATGTTTCTGGTAAGGTATATGGAGATACCTATTCACAAACCATCTCCTCAAGAGTGGCTATTGGATCAGCTGCACAATCTCAATATAACCTTAGAAAAAGTAATAACTCTGAATTCAACTATGAAGGAAGACTACACTATAATGATAATTTCGGAGATTTCAGTTTAAATACCTTTGCAGGATTTAATATTATGAACCGTAAGTGGGATATCATGGAAGGGAATTCTGTTGGGGGATTAATTATTCCTAATTTATATAATTTATCTAACAGTAGAGAAGTTGCACGTGCACGTAACTCATCTTTTCACTTGGGGGTACAAAGTTTATTTGCATCAGTTTCTGTGGGATATAAAGACTTTTTATTCTTAGAGGCTACAGGTAGAAATGACTGGTTCTCTATGCTAAATGATGATCAGTTTTATCCTTCAGTAACCGGTAGTTTCGTGTTCTCTAAAATTGCTAATGTAGATTGGATCTCTTTTGGTAAATTAAGAGCAGGATGGTCAAGAATTGCAGGAGGTTCAGATCCTTATATCAGAGGAACTTTTGCAACTATTGGAAATTCATTCTGGGGAAGCCCAATTTATTCTATGCCTGCTACTAAAGGAGAGCGAGACCTTGCTCCTGACTTGAAAACCACTAAGGAAATTGGTTTAGAAATGAACTTCTTGAAAAATAGAGTAGGGTTTGATTTTACTTACTATGATGTGAAAACTACAAACCTGATTCTTCCGTTACCAATTGATCCTGCCACAGGATATGGATTCAAAAGAATCAATGCCGGAGAGATGACCAACAAAGGTATCGAAGCTACGGTAAATATTACTCCTATAAAAACTGCTGACTTCTCATGGGATTTTGCATGGAACTTTACGAGAAACCGAAACAAGCTTGTAGAATTGCAGGGTACTCTTGATAATTATATCCTTACTAATGCTCCGTTCAGAGTACAGTTAGCTGCTCAGGTTGGATATTCATACGGTACAATCCTAGGAACTGATTTTGTATATGATGCCAATGGTAATAAGATCGTAGACGAAACTGGTCGCTATAAAGCATCAGCGATTAAGCCTTTAGGTTCAGTACTTCCTGATTATAATATGGGATTCAGAAACTCATTCAAATATAAAAGTTTTGGGTTATCATTCCTGATTGATGTTCAGCAGGGTGGTAAATATTTCTCAACAACTCACATGTGGGGAATGAATAATGGTATGCTTGAAGAAACGGCTCTTGGAGGAAACAGAGAAGCTGGCGTGATTCTTCCAGGGGTTAAAGAAAATGGTGCACCTAACGATATTCTGCTGGATGCTCCAACTTGGGGTAAATCATATTATAATACCGTTGATGCGCAGAATGTTTTTGATGCAAGTTACATTAAGCTAAGAGACATTACTTTATCTTATGATCTTCCAAAATCATTTATAGGTAATTCTATCCAAGGTATCAGAGTATCAGCATTTGCAAGAAATCTTTTTGCATGGAATCTTGCCTTCAAGGGAGTTGATCCGGAGAATACTTCTTATGGGTCAGGTAATATTCAAGGGTTAGAAGGTGGTTCTTTACCATCTACAAGGATGTATGGAGTTAATGTGAATTTTAAATTTTAATTACAATGAAAAAAATATTTTTTATAATAGCACTAGCAGGTTTGTCTTTAGCATTTAACAGCTGTGCAGAAAGGCTAGATGAAATTGATGACAATCCGAATTCTACAGAGAATCCTCTGCCAACCGGATTATTCAATAACGGGAACAAAGAATATATGGACTATACGAGAGATGGTTGGGTATCAGGAAGAATGATGTTACCATTTGTTCAATATTCTGCTCAAAGAATATATACTGAAGAGGACAGATATCAGTACAGGCTCACTACAGGAACTCAGTTGTGGACAAGGACCTATTATGTAGCACAGGACTATAAGAAAATTATTGATCTGAATACTGATCCAGCATCAAAAGTTAAGATGCTTACCTATGGAAGTAATGAAAATCAGATTGCTGCAGCAAGAATTATGTTATCTTATGTGTTCGCTAACTTGGCAGATGCTTTTGGGGATATTCCTTATTGGTCTTATGGTAATAAGGATGCTGATTTCCAGGCATTAAATATTGATGCAACATTGCAACCTAAATTTGCTACACAGCAAAAAGTGTATGCAGATGTCTTAAAAGAGCTTAAAGAGGCTTCGGAAATGATTGATCTTTCTACATCAACCGTTTTTTCTGAAGGTGACCAATTGTTTAAAAGCCCGGCTAAGCTTAAGAAATTTGCAAATTCATTAAGATTGAGAATTGCAACCCGAGTAAAAGGTGTAGTTCCGGGAGCAGAGGCACATATTGCAGATGCTATCGCTTCAGGAGTAATGACTTCTAATGATGATACTGTGGGCTTAACTTATGAAAGTAACTTGGTTAATCCATCACCATTCTTTTCAACCTACATTGACAGATCTGATTTTGCTGTTTCAAAGACTTTTGTTCAATTGCTTAAAGGAGAATCTGGAGTTTTTGGGGTAGATCCTAGAATTTTTAAATATGCAGCTCCAACAACGGTGACAGCAACTGATATTAGACAGCAGACAATAGCAGAAGCTTCAGATATTAGCAAAATCCAAGGAATGCCTTATGGTGTGCCATCTACATTGACCTCAAGTCAGGCAGGTACCTCAAGTTACTTTGGTAAAAATATCCTAAAACCTGGTGCTACCGAAGTATTCATGGAGTATGCAGAGGTTGAATTCTTACTATCAGAAGCGAATGGCTGGTCACAGGATCATTATGAAAAAGGTGTGAAAGCATCTATGGAAAGATGGGGAATTGATGCCGCTAAAGCCAATACATTTGTAGGTGCGCTTCCTGCAGCGAGTAAGGCTAATGTAATGACACAGAAGTATATTGCATTATTTATGCAGTCTAATGAGGCTTGGTCAGAATATAGAAGAACCGGATACCCGAATACATTGTTATTGCCTGGACAAACGGCTAATCTTAACAAGCCATCCGCAACGGGGGTAACTACCTATACATTTACGTCACTTATTGCTGGCTTAACAGATGTACCAACCAGAATTTTCTATCCAACTACTGTGCAGACATTAAATACAGCGAATTATCAAGCTGCGTCTGCTTCTATCGGAGGAGATAAAATGGATACCAAATTAATTTGGGACAAAAATTAATATCTTTAACAACATTCATATTATACCGCCTTCGGGCGGTTTTTTTGTTTTTATAAGTTTGTATTTTAGATTCTTAAAATGATTTTTTTTAGTAAAAAAAATATTTCTTTTTATGATGAATTATTATTATATTTAAGTTCACAATAAAATAAATAATATGAAAAATTTGAAAAAAATGTCAACACAAGAATTAAAAACAATTCTGGGTGGGGCTGCACCTGAGTGGTGTGTTGGTCCTGGTGGATGTTGGGATCATAAAACAAAAAGCTGTTATCCAGCTGGACAATGTCCTTAATGTAATCTAAAAAAAAATGAATTCTCTTCTAATACTAACTCAGTATTCAACAAAATTAAACGTTGAAGAGTATGTCTAAAAATGACATGGTATTAGTCTTAGAAAAAGATCTATTGGAAAACCGCCGAAATGCGGTTTTTTTAAGTATACAATAAAAAGAGGTCTCAAAAGACCTCTTTTTTTATTTTTATTCACCTTTGCACTTTATTGAGAATGGTAAGCAGGCGCCCCAGGCTTGACATTGTCTGTAGCCGTCAGGACAGGTTCCCCATGGTTCGCAGCAGGGAGCATTTCCTCCATTGATCTTTTTAAGTTCTGTTTTAGAGATTTTTCTTGAATTTTTCATGATATATTTTGTTTTAATTAGTAAAATAAATATATGAAAATTATCGATAATTTGTTGCTTTTCAGTGTAATAATGTGAAAAATAAATTAAATAATTGAAACTCTCTGATCTTGGTATATAGGGTTGTCTTTTTTATTTCACTAAATTTGTACTTCAAATTTTTGAGATGAAGTAAGGCTATTCCACGTGGCCTTTAAAAAAGTAATATATACACATGAATATTAAAGATATTATAGAAGGGAAACTTTCAGAGGTTATTTTAAATGTATATCAATTAAAAGACATTAAGCTGGAAGTTCAGGAAAATAAAACGGAATTTGAAGGTGACTTTACCATTGTTACTTTTCCGTTGGTAAAACAATTAAAGAAAAATCCGGAAAGCATTGGAGTTGAATTGGGAGAGGCTTTAACGGAACAATCAGATTTATTTGAAAGCTTTAATGTAGTAAAAGGTTTTTTGAATGTTAAAGTTATAAATCAGTTGTTTGTGGATAACTTCAGATCCGTAAGCAATAGTTTTTCAACCATAGAAAAGAAAAATGCTACGGTAATGGTAGAATATTCTTCACCAAATACTAATAAGCCTTTACACTTGGGGCATATCAGAAATAATTTATTAGGATTTTCTGTAGCTCAGATCTTAAAAGAAGCAGGTTATGATGTGATCAAAACGCAAATTATCAACGATAGAGGAATTCATATCTGTAAGTCGATGTTGGCTTGGGAGAAATTCGGAAATGGTGAAACACCGGAAACGACTCATACTAAAGGAGATAAATTTGTAGGAAACTACTATGTGGAATTTGATAAAAACTACAAAAAAGAAATTGCAGATCTTGTAAGCCAGGGAGCAGGAGAAGAACAGGCAAAGAAAGAGGCTCCAATGATCAAGGAAGCTCAACAAATGCTTTTAGACTGGGAAAATGGAGATGAAACGGTGAGAAATCTTTGGGCAGAAATGAATTCCTGGGTATACAAAGGATTCAATGAAACCTATAAAAGATTAGGTGTTGATTTTGACCAGGTTCAATATGAAAGCAATACTTACCTCTTAGGGAAGGATCTTATTCAGCAAGGTTTGGATAATGGAGTTTTATATCAAAAAGAAGATGGTTCGGTTTGGTGTGACCTTACGGATGAGGGGCTTGATCAGAAGTTATTATTACGTTCTGACGGTACATCCGTTTATATGACACAGGATTTAGGAACTGCCGTTGAACGTTTTAAACAAAGCGATATCAAGAAGCTGATCTATACTGTAGGAAATGAGCAGGATTACCACTTCCAGGTTTTATTTAAGATTTTAAAGAAACTGGGATATGAATGGGCAGACCAGCTGTATCACCTTTCTTACGGAATGGTAGAACTTCCTGAAGGTAAAATGAAGTCTCGTGAAGGAACTGTAGTAGATGCTGATGACCTGATGCAGGAAATGTATGAAACTGCAAAATCTAAGGCTCAGGAGCTTGGGAAACTGGAAACTCTTTCAGAAGAAGATAAAGAAGCTTCTTATGAAACAGTAGGACTTGGAGCATTGAAATATTTTATGCTAAAAGTAGACCCTAAGAAAAAAATGCTTTTCAATCCTGCCGAAAGTATCGATTTCAATGGAAATACAGGGCCATTTATCCAGTATACTTATGCACGTATTCAGTCATTGTTATCTAAGGCGGACTATATCCAGAAAGACACAGCTGATGTAGTTTTCAATCAATCTGAGAAAGAACTGATTATGCAGTTGACCAACTTTAAAACTGTAGTAGCCAAATCAGCAGAAACACTAAGTCCTGCTTTAGTAGCCAATTATGTATATGATCTTGTGAAAGCATACAACTCTTTCTACCAGAATAATCCCATCCTGATTCAGGATGATGAAAATATAAAACAATTCCGTCTGAATGTTTCAGACCTTACAGCCAAGACCATTAAAAAGTCTTTAGCGCTTCTGGGAATCGGAACCGTAAACAGAATGTAGAAAATAATAAGCCTCCTGAATTTCAGGAGGCATTTTTTTTGTAAATATATAAGTTGAGATCAGAAATCTTTATACAGAATTACCCCTCAAAATTTCACATCACGAACCCCGTGCCTCGTATCCCTTACCCTGAATTATATCTATCCTACAATTTATCACTCTCACCATGCATCTGCTTAAGGCTATCTGCGTATAGTTTCGCTGCACTCCATCTTGCATGCTTGGAAAGAACCACCTTGTATCCTTTTTTGTATGTGTAGACTTTGGTGAATTTGGCCCCGAAAAATATCAACATACAGGAATAATTAATCCACATCATAATCAGAATCACGGTTCCCGCAGCTCCAAAAGTGGAGGTTGGTTTTACCTGGCTGAAATAAAGGCTTAGTAGAAATTTTCCTAATGTAAATAGAGCTGTTGTTAAAAAAGCACCTCTCCATACAGATTTCCAGGAGATCAGTACATCAGGGAGAACCTTAAACATTAGGGCAAACAAAAGCATGACAAGTCCGAAACCTACAGCAAAGTTCACCAGTTCTACAAGCATATAAGTTTCAAAACCGAAATATTGCGTAATGATTTTATTAAAAAGACTGATCAGAGAAGATAAGATCATCGTGATCATCAGTAAAAATCCCAGGATAAGGATCATTCCCAGAGAATTGGCCCGGTCCAGTAAAAATTTGAGTAGCGCCTTTTTAGGAGCAGCTTCTACATCCCAAAGTGCATTTAGGGAATGCTGAAGCTGAAAGAAAAGGGTTGTAGAACCAAAAACAAGAGAGCCTACTCCTACTGCTTTCATAAAAATGTTTTTTTTATCAATAAGGGCTCCAGCCAGCATCCCTTCAATACTTTTGGCCACGTCAGGTCCCATAATACCGCTGATTTGAGTACTTATCTGTCCACGTATAGCTTCTTCACCGAAAAAGTTTCCCAATACCCAGATAATAATAATTAATAATCCCGGGATAGAAAAGATGGCATAATAGGCCAGACTTGCCGAGTCTTTTGACGCAGAAGAACTGTTCCATTCTGTAAATGTTTCCTTTAAAACCTCCCAGAAAAATTTTATATTATTTATCATATTAAAATGGATATCCGATGGCAATATTTAAAATAAGATTATCTTTTCTCCAGCTTGGATCTCCGAAATTAATTTTATCGAAAGCCCATCTGTCTCCTTTTTCATAATAAGGTACCCGCAATGGCATGGCTAAATCCAATCTTAAGATCAGGATAGAAAAATCAAGTCTCAGACCAACTCCGGCTCCCACAGCAATTTCATTTAAAAAATCTTTTGAGAATTTGGCACCGGGTCTATCCTTATCATTATTGATCAGCCATATGTTTCCGGCATCTACAAAAACGGCAGCATTCAGAAATTTATACAGATTAGCACGGTATTCGGCATTAAATTCCAGTTTTATATCTCCTGACTGATCAAAATAGGCACCTTCTTTTAAAGTTCTGGGATCAAAACTTCCCGGCCCTAATGTTCTTGCACGGAATGCTCTGATACTGTTACTCCCTCCTGAGAAAAACTGCTTGGAAAAAGGAATAAATTCTGAATTTCCATATGGATAAGCAATTCCGGCAATCACTCTTGTTGCCAGTGAGGATTTCTCGGTAAATTTATGATAGAACCTCAGGTCATTTTCAATCTTAACATATTGACTGAAAGGAATTCCGAAAATTTCTTTTTGCTTATCTTTTTTTGCATTGGCTCCAGTAACCAGTCCCGTAATGTTTCCTGCCAGATCAAGCGTTCCTTTATAGTAGAATGTATTGGTTCTGGGAAGCATTGTGTTCGTATAGGTATAAGAATAGGTAGGTCCGAAAATAAGCTGTCTCTCTACAATTCGCTGCATGGCAGGGTTACCTTCGGATTTTTCTCTATATTCCTCTGTAACTTTAGCCGGAGAAACCAACGTGATATCGATCACCTTCAGCTCATGTTCTTTTCGGGCATTTTCTTTCCAGATATACCCAAATGATCCGGTGAAGTTGTTCAGTGTATAATATTTTGTCCTGTTCTGAAATTCGTATCCCAATGTAATATTGGTTCTCGGAACAAATTCGCTGGAAGAGTGGAAACGGAAAGGTGCTACAATTCTTGGAATAGAAAGCTGCACATTGGTTCCTCCGCGGAAAATATTGTTGGCATCTTTAGGTCCTCCCATCTGAAAATCAAAAGCTCCATAAATAGCAGCTTTAAATTGTTCAGCTCCACGGAAAAAATTTCTGTGTGTCCAGTTTAGGTTTAGCTCACTACCGGCGTAGTTTGCTGAGTTCGTTCTTCCTAATGCTTCAAGACGAAGAGATTGAATTTGTCTTGGTGTCAGTAAATAATAGGCATCAAATTGATGACTTAATGAATCCGCTACAATGAATTCATTTTTTACAAATTTGAAAACACCCAGACTTATTAACCGGTTTAGCGTAAGGTTATGGTTGGAACGGTTATACAGATCTCCTTTTTTAAAGTATAAAGCACGGTCAAAGATTTTAGGTTTAAATTTATGTTGCGGATCGATAACATACATATCATCGAAAGCATATTTAGAAAGGGAGTCTTTATCCATCGGGATACTGTATTTCCCATCTTTTACATCCTGGATGTTATAATTAGGGAACACAATCACCTTATCAATACTAAACTGTTGGGTGGCTAGATCCGGAGTATTATCTTTAAGTTTTACGTTGAGTTCTACCTTATGATTTTTATTTACAGTACTGTCTGCCTGTACAATGATATTATCAGGATGGAAGTAATAAAAACCTCTTTCTTTTAAACCATTATCAATTCTTTCTCTTTCAGTTTTGATGACATCCAGGTCAAACGGCCTTCCGTTTTTAAGAAGAGTTTTAGGGGTTAAATTTTGAATTTCCTGATTAACAAGGGTAGAATCTTTCTGAAATTTTACGCCCTCAATCATATATCTGGCACCAGGCTTTACCGTATAAATGACATGTGCTTTTTTGTTCTTTGAAACCGTATCATAGGTTGCCCGTGCATTGAAATATCCTTTGTTTTCAGAATAGTTTTCAATAATATCTTTATTAAACTCACGGTCTACATCGCCTAATAGTACTGGTTTTTCACCCACTTTATATTTAAGCCAGTAATTAAAACCTTTGTCTTTTTTGGGCTCTTTGGCTATATTATAGAAATATAATTTGGGACGAAGCCCCAGGAATGTAGAATTGGGTTTTGGGGTAAGGTTGGCTTCCAGTGCTGACTGGAGATCTTTTTTTTCTTTTTTTGAAATAGTGTCGTTTACGATTTTTACCTCTGCACCCGTATAGAGCATCTGACCCTCTCTCAAATACTTGGTATTACTGCAGGAGAGAGCTACCGATGAAAGCCCGGAAACAAACAGATATTTGCAATATGTATGAAATGTTTTACCCATTATTTAAATTCTACCACTTGGTTATTTTGATTTTTTTTTGGCTTTTTCTCTTTAGATTTTTGAAAAATCTCCCGGAATTTGTCATAATCCAATGTAATGATAAATCCTACTCCGGTTTCTATGATTTGCCCCTGAAGAGCCACCTGATATTCATCTTTACGGTAAGCACGAAGCATATATCTGCCGTCTTTAGACAGGCTGTAATCTACAGAAACATTTCCTGCAATATTGGTCATGTTTTCATTTTGACGGGCCTGGCCTTCCAGTCCGAAATTACTTCCTACCGTTACTTTCAGTCTGTCATTCAACAGTTTTTTACTGATATCTACATTAAGGTCTGTTCTGGTGTTTTTCTGCCCGGTTGAATAGTCCTCTGAAGAATCAAGCCCAAAATTAAGATCAACTCCTTTAATCAGCCCGGCGGCAAGGTTATTCAGCTGTTGGGAGAGAATTTTACTCACACTCTGTCTTGCCATGGTTTCTGCAGACATTCCGGCGCCGCTTTCAAAAGGGTTTTCTCCAATAAATCGGTTGAGGAGAAGTAAAGCAAATACCTGCTTATTCAATTCAGATTCCTGAGTTCTGAGCTGGGCCAGTTTCTGATCAACAATATCTTTAACATTAGTGGATACAGAATTGTTTTTTTCTTCCGTGGTAACATCAAAACTAAGCTGAGGTTTCAAGAGCTCACCTTTCATTTTCAATAAAGCATTGAATGGTATTCTCTGTTTAAACTGATTGATCAGGGATGCTCCTCCGTCAGTACCTACCTGTTGTTCTACAAGGTCAATAGGAGCAGCTTCAGTTTTATAAACTGCGGTAATATCCATTACAGCCGTTGTAGGCTCGCCTGTCCAGGTGATGGTACTTCCTTTCTGGATGTCAAACTTACGTTTCAGGAAGCTTACAGAAAGATCATAGCTTCCTTTTTCTACTTCATAGACCCCTACCAATGTGGTTTTTCCTGATGGATCTATTCCTCCGGTAAGCTCTGCTTCGCCCTGAAGCTGTACAAAATCCCCGTTGGCTTTGTCTATAATAAGTGAAATTTTTGCTTCTTTGCTTACTTCAATATTCACACTTACATCCATTCCTTTGATGCGGCTCTGTGCATTAAGAGAGTCTGCTTTCACCGTTTTATTGAGAACCACCTGATCCTGATCAATAAACTCTACAATCCCGTCCCTTTCCTGTAAAGATGGGGTAGATTGAGGAAGTACAAAAGTAAAATCAGTATTGTCAGCAACGCTTAACCTTCCGTCTACTTTTGGTAAATCAAGGTTTCCGCGGATACGAAGCCCTGCATCAATAGCAAGAACACCATACATCATGGCATCATTGGATTTCTCAGAGTTGACCACTTTGAAATCTTTAGCATTCACATTAAGATTAAATGCAAAATCTCGATAGGTCTGCGTAAGTACTTCTCCATCTACAACAAGAGCATTTCCATCTTTATCATTGATCTTAAACTTATTAAATTCAATGCCACGGTTTGTGAAGTCTATATCATCATTGAGTTTTCTGAAATCACTTCCTGTTTTTGCAATTTCAAGACCTGCATCATTAAACTTTACTTTTCCTAAAATATTGGGTTTTTCCGAACTGCCTGTGATTTTTAAATTTCCGGAAAGATATCCCTCTGTATTGGTGATTGCATTCATGGAAAAGCCCTGGATACTTTTCATCTGAAGCTGATTGATAGCCATATTCAGATCAAAGGTGCTTGAAGAGGTATTGTAATCTCCAAGGATTTTTACATCATTATTATTTCCGGAAAGAGCGATATCAGCATTTAAAAGATTCGATGAAGAATTGTTCACCTTGACAGCAAGATTTCCAACGGGGCTTCCGTAGACAATCAGGTCTGAAATATTTAAATCTGAAGTGAAGGTCATCTTTTTCATCACATCCCTCAGCTGAGCTGTACCATTAATTGTCCCTCTTGCCAGAACCGTATCTTTTTTAATAAGTTCTGTAATGGTTTCTATTTTGAAATCTTTCAACGAAACATTCAAAGGACTGTTAGGGTTGTCATTCTCAGATTGAAGAGAAATTTCGCTTCCTCCATTAGAAAGGATGAAATTGTCTGCTAAAATCCCTTTATTACTGATCTGAATTTTATTATTTTCGGCAACATTCCAATCGGTATAATTAAGTTTTAGCCCATTGGGATTCAATGATATTTCTGTAATGTCGTTCAGTGATTTTGCATTTCCTGCAATAAGGAACCGGGTGGCATCTTTATCATCTTTCGTACTCACGTTGTAATTGATGGTGTTATCGGCAACATCTCCACCAATATTGATTTTCTTTAAAGTTAAGCTTGAACTTTTCAGAGCGGCTACATTAAGGTTGTACTGTAATGCCTGATTTTCATTGGTCACTTTAAGAGTTGCATTTTCAATGGAATTTTCACCATATAGCAACTGGGGAATCTGTCCGTCAATCTCAATTTTCTGAGAATCTGCATCATAATTTCCTGTCAGATTAATAGTCTCGAAACTTTTCAGATCAGGAACAAATTTTCTGATAAGATCATCATTTTTAATTTTTGCCAGAAAGTTGAAATGCTGTCCCGGATCAATTTTCTGGGTTTTATCCGGTTTCTGAAACTGGTAATATTGGTTGATCGTCTGCGTTAAAGCTCCGAAGATCTGAGTGAGCTTATATTTTCCCTTTAACTCTACATCTGCAATTTGAGAATTGAATACAATCTGTGTGGAGTCATTGGTAGAAGAGGCTTTTAAATTGACTTCCTGTACAGGATACACTTCTTTGGTATCGGAGAAAGCAAAATCTTTAAGGTTTACATAGCCATTCAGATTATTAGGATCTAAACTGCTAAAGTCACCATCAATTTTTCCTGCAATGATCATCTGTTTATCATAGAAGCCCAGTTTGTTAACATCCAGTTTAATGATTTCTCCATTGATTTTTACCGTAGGATTTTTTTCATTATAAACACCCGAAGCGGTCAGTTGTAAATTCGCATTCGGATCTTTTGAATCTAAAATAATATGATAAACTCCTTTGTTAATTTTCCCGTTTAGATTCATATTCTGGTATCGGTAACCTTTATAGACAGCTGAAGCAACATGTCCTTTTACATCTGCATTGGCATTTTTAAAATCAAAACTTTCTCCTTTTGCCGAAATCTGAGCTGTGATGGGGCCAATGTCTTTATTCTGAATGATTTTTCCCACCTGTACTCCCTGAAGATTGGCTTTTATATCGTACAATTCATGATTTTTTCTACGCATATCAACATTTGCAACGATTGCTGCATTTCCAAGCGTAGAATAAAGATTGAGATCTGTGCTCACTACTTTTGTCGTTCCTTTTGCATTTCCTTTAACGCTGAAATGCGAAGGAAGGGAAATATTGGAAGGAATTGTATTTTTAGGCACAAGATTGAAGATTGTTTTGGCACTGGAAGAAAATTCTCCGATTCTTACATCATAATACAACTGGTCGGGATTCATTGCATTTTTGATCTTTCCTGATGCCACGACTCTCAATTGATCTAATCCTGACACTTTGAGATCCTGGATAAAAAGATCATTGACACTCCCTTTTACATTGGCGTTCACATTTAAAATAGCATTCGGATACTTGTTGAAAGGAACGGTGTTTTTTAGAGTGGGAACCAGGTTTAAAATATCAGAAAATCCGATTTTTGAATCTTTAATGTTAGCTGAAATTTTAACAGCACCCAGATTTGAAGTGAGCTGGTCAATGGAATTATAATTCAGGATTACCTCATCCCGCAAAAGAGTTTTTGGAGTTTGAAGGTAAAGACTCTTAAGGTAAGCTTCCTTTTCTCCATACACGAAATCTGTATTGAATTTCTGAATATTCAAACCTCTGGTTTCCTGAACTTCTGCAGAATTTACTGTTCCTGCAAACGTATTGTTTTCCATTTTGAAGCTTCTCACTTCAACATTCATTTTTGAAAAATTCAGGTGGTTGAAATCCATTCCCTGCTTGGTAGCAGCAATTGCTGTATTATTGTAGATCGCTTTTACGTCATTGAGAACAAGTTTTCCTAACAACAATTTCATGGCTTTATCCTGATCTGAAACTTTGGACACTTCAGCCTCCTTTTCCTTTTTTGGATTGGCATTCTGAGCCGGAAGATAAAGGTTGGCATTAATATCCGCTCCGGATAAAAATACATTGGCAACGCTGTAATCGTTATTCTCAAGATCAATTTTGTTGACTTTCGTACTAAGTTCTTTAAATATAACCTTAGCAAAGGTTTTGGTATTTTCGTCCCCGTAATCAACGTCGAAATTGGTCAGTTTAATTCCTCTCAGCCCAATATTCATAGGCTTTTTTTCGTTGAGTGAATCTACCTTTTTCTCAACTTTTTTAGAAACCTCCTCTACAAGGCCCTGCTTCAGTTTTAATTTTAAACCATCAAGGTTAATATCATTGACAGCATAGGTGTTTTTAGTGAGATCAAACTTTTTAACTCTCGTATCAAAAGATGTAAAATAAAGGCTAATGTCATTTCTCGACTGCTGGTCGTTAAAAGTGACCCCTACATCTTTTAAATTAATTTTATCAAGGGAAATAATGAAAGGCTTGGAAGAGCTTTCCTCTTTATCGGTGGTAGCAAAAGCATCAATAATATAATCAAAATTGAATTTACCATCGGGTTTTCTGACAACATGAGCACGGGCTCCCTGCATATCTACAGAGGTAATATCTGCAGTAGAATTGATGAGCTTGAGCATATGTAAACCTACATCCAGCTTTTTTACAGCCAAAAGAGTATCAACATCCTGTCCTTTGAGATACAGATTTTCCATCACAAGACTGTTGGGAAATCCAATATAGACTTTTTCAAGGCTTACTTTAGTCTTGATTTTTTTCTCAAGGTAGACAATAAGCTTGTCTTTAATAAAGTTCTGAACGGCTGGAAGTCTTAAGCTTAGGATCAACAGGGTAACAAAAACCAATATCGAAATAAAAGTTATTGCAATACGCCTTAAGAGTTTTGTGGTGTTGATTTTTAGTTTCAAATGCGATGTGGTTTCTGACAAAGATAATAATACTAAATTATTTTCACTTTGTTGTGGTACCCTTGCAAATGCAAAAATCCTGCCTTGGCTGTCTAATTATGGAATTTTTAGTCTGTAGTTGTCAAGTGAATAGTTGAGTAAGACGAGCCAAGGTGTGGATTTTATTCTTTAAAAAGCCCCCTTTATATCATTTTTTTTGATGTTGAAAAGGTTAGTTAGCAAAAATGAAAATTCAAATGTAATGTAGTTCTAAAGGGGGCTTGGCATGGTTTGTATATTGAGGTAATCAATTTTTTTAATTGTTTCCGTTTTCCCATTTCACCTCTTCTCCCTGTGCTGCAGCACCACCCTGCGAAACTGTAATAGGAGAGGTTTCCTGGTTAATATGATAAACATAGGCTGCAATTTTTTCAGCATCTTTTCCTGTAATGGTTCCGTCCTTAATGAAAGGTCTCATGGTAGGATTATTAGGAGAACCGTTTTCAAGCATCCAGAAAACATTTTTAAATAAGCTTTTCTCTTTGATGTTGATCCAGTGGGTATCGGTAAGATTGGGTCCAATACCTCCTTTTCCACCATCTCCGTGACAGGTCACGCAATTGGTTTTGAAAAGTTCTTGTCCTTCTGCAATATTATCTGCGCTATATTTTGCTGTTTCCAGATTAATTTGAGGTGCTGTTTTTTCAAATTCTGCAATGGAAGCCAGCATTGTTTTTGTTTCTTTCGTATATTCAGCTTCCGGGTGAGCATAATCTGTAAAGCTAAAAGCTGTTAAATACACAACACAGAAGATACATCCGAACCAAAATAAACCGATCCACCATTTCGGAAGTGAATTATCAAGCTCTGTAATTCCATCAAAACCATGGTCAATAAGAATATCTTTTTCCTCAGTGACAGATTGTTTTTTGAAGGCAGAGTTCCATAACTTTTCATAATAGGGAACACTCTTTTCCGCCAGGTATTGTTTTTTCTCTTCATCAGACAGCCTGCTGAAGCTTTCATTCTCAATCATGTCTCCTATGGAATTCATAATCATAAGAAGGATGATGGCAATCAGGATCAGTGCCCAGAAGAATGGAGAAGAAAAATATCCGGAATCACTGGCGAACATTTCAAAGGCCATGATCGTTAAACCTATCGTTGTTGCGATATATATTGAAAGTGGGGTTCTCGTTTTCATTGCAATACAATTTTAATGATTAGTCTGCACTTGCTGTTTGAATCTGTGTTGTTTTGATATCCGTACCTAATCTTTGGAGGTAGGCGATCATAGCTACAATTTCTCTTTGCTCAAGCGGTACATAAGCAGATCCTTTTGCTATTTTTTCTTTTGCCATCTGATCTTTTACATCGGTAGCTTCTGCATAAATTCTTTTTACAATATCTTTTGACTGGTTGTCTGCCCATTGGTTGGCAGAATCAATCTGAGCTTTTGTATATGGTACATCAAAAGAATTTTTCATTAATTTTATTTTATCAACCATTTGAGAACGATCCAGTTTATTGGTGATTAACCAAGGGAAACGGGGCATAATGGAACCGGCAGAGGTAATTCTTGGGTTGTACATATGTTTAAAGTGCCATGAATCCGGGTTTCTTCCTCCTTCTCTGTGAAGATCTGGTCCTGTTCTCTTAGATCCCCATAAAAATGGTCTGTCGTAGATAAATTCTCCAGCTTTGGAATACTGCCCGTTTTTACCTTCGAATCTTAATACCTCATCACGGAAAGGTCTGATCATTTGAGAGTGACACGAGTTACATCCCTCACGAACATATAAATCCCTTCCTTCCAGTTCTAATGGAGTATATGGTTTTACCGCCGTAATAGTAGGAACACTTTGCTTAAGAGATAACGTAGGAACAATTTCCACAAGTCCTCCAATAGCAATAGTAATGAATGCCAGGATAGAAAGTAGGGTAGGAGTTCTTTCCAGCCATAAATGGACACCTTCTCCTTCTTTTCTTCCCGTACCGATGTTGGCCAGGGCTGGGGCTTCAGCAGGAACTTCTTTTTGGAATGAACCGGCTCTTACCGTTCTGATCACATTGATCACCATTAAAATAGCTCCGGACAGATAAAGGATACCTCCTAAAAATCTCATTTTAAAGTAAGGAATGATTGCTGTTACAGTATCCAACCAGTTTTTCCACAATAATGTTCCGTCCGGGTTGAACTGTTTCCACATTAATCCTTGTGTGAAACCAGAAATATACATTGGTACTGCATAGAAAATAATTCCTAATGTTCCCAGCCAGAAATGCCAGTTGGCTAATTTTTTAGACCAAAGTGACGTTCTCCACATAATAGGAACCAGGTAATAGATCACCCCGAATGCCATGAAACCATTCCATCCAAGAGCTCCCAGGTGTACGTGACCGATAACCCAGTCGGTGTAGTGACCGATTTTATTTAAAGATTTTGTTGCTAATAAAGGTCCTTCAAAGGTGGCCATACCATAACAGGTAATTGCAACCACGAAGAATTTAAGGATAGGATTTTCTCTTACTTTATCCCAAGCTCCTCTTAAGGTAAGAAGACCATTTAACATCCCTCCCCAGGATGGTGCAATAAGCATAATAGAGAATCCTGTTCCTACTGCCTGTGCCCATGCCGGTAATGCTGTATATTGCAGGTGGTGAGGCCCGGCCCAAAGGTATACAAAGATCAACGACCAGAAGTGAATAATAGATAGTTTGTATGAGAATACCGGACGTTGTGCTGCTTTTGGCATAAAGTAATACATCAGACCTAATACAGGAGTGGTCAATACGAATGCTACCGCATTGTGTCCATACCACCATTGTACTAATGCATCTTTTACACCTGCATATACAGAATAAGATTTCCAGCTTGTGAAAGATAAAGGAACTTCAAGATTATTGAAGATGTGAAGCATTGCCACAGCAATCCATGTTGCTACATAGAACCAGATTGCTACATACAAGTGTCTTACTCTTCTTTTAGCGATCGTTCCAAACATATTGATCCCGAAGATCACCCATGAGAAAGTAATTAATATATCAATAGGCCATTCATGTTCAGCATATTCTTTAGAAGTATTGATTCCCATTAAGAAAGTAATCACTACCGTAATGATCATAAACTGCCATGACCAGAAATGTAACCATGATAATGTATCACTGTACATTCTTGTTTTCAGAAGCCTTTGCATACTGTAATAAGCACCACAGAAAAAGGAATTACATACGAAAGCAAAAATTACGGCACTTGTGTGAAGCATTCTGATCCTTCCAAAGCCCAAAGCGCCCTGAGTGTTGATCAGCCCCTGAATATTTCCGGATGCTAAACTTTTAATAGTGGTGTCATCTGTACCGAATAAAAATTCCGGTAATTCCGGATAGAAAAGCATTAATGCTGCAGTAAGTCCCAGCAGAAATCCGATGAGCCCGAATACGATAGTAGCATAGAGGAATGCCCTGACAATATTATTGTCATAATTAAATTTTTGCGTCTCCATAAATTCCAATAGTGTTTACCGAAGTGATATTTTCTCTGAAAAAGACTTATTTTCTGTCTTTTTCTATGATGAAAATAAATATCATGTAATGTGTATTATGTTTTGCCAAAGGTATTTATTAACTTTGTTAGAGTCTAATAGGTAATCTTCTAAACTATACCAAAAACTACTAAAACAAAAATGATGAAAGTATGTGGCCAAAATATCAGGAAAATTCGTCGGAGCAGAGATCTTACTCAGGAATATATGGCCTTTGAAATGGGGATTTCCCAGAAGGCATACTCCGATATTGAAAATTCTAAAGTGAAGATCAACCTGGATATCCTGACTAAAATTTCAGATATTTTAGATATTAAGCCTTCCGATATATGCAGCATTTCACACAAATGTGGAACTGACGATGGATATGAAGATAAATATCAGAATCTTTTGGAATATATGAAGAAGAACAATATTTCGATTCCGAAAGAATATCTGTAAAAATAAAATAGCTTTTTTGTTTTTCGTTAGCCAGAATTGTCAATTTGCCCTATGGAACGAGAATTTCTGTGAAAAGTTTTTATATATTTAGCGCCTGAATAATTCATTCTATGAGCAACGAAAATAAAACAGGACAAAACGAGACTTTAGTTAGAGGATTAACAAATCGACACATACAATTAATTGCCCTTGGAGGTGCCATAGGAACCGGATTATTTCTAGGAATTGGACCTGCAGCCGTATTGGCAGGACCCTCCGTTATTTTAGGGTATGCCTTAGCCGGAATCATTGCCTTTTTTATTATGCGCCAGCTTGGTGAAATGGTAGTTCAGGAGCCGGTATCGGGAAGTTTTAGTCACTTTGCCTATAGATATTGGGGAAATTTCCCCGGTTTTGCATCCGGATGGAATTACTGGATTCTCTATATCCTTGTAAGTATGGCCGAGCTAACGGCAATTGGGCATTACATCCATTTTTGGTGGCCGGAAATACCGCTCTGGGTTTCCAGTTTATTCTTTTTTGTAGTGATCACAGCACTTAACCTTGCCTCTGTAAAAGTATATGGAGAAACTGAATTTTGGTTCTCTATCATCAAAGTGGTAGCCATTATTGCTATGATTGTTTTCGGAGTATACCTCTTAATCAGTGGAACAGGAGGTGAGAAGGCAACAATTACAAACTTATGGAATGACGGTGGCTTTTTCCCAAAAGGTCTGTTTAATAAAACAGAAACCGGATATTCAGGTTTGTTCGCCGCTATGGCGATGATTATGTTCTCATTTGGAGGATTGGAACTGATCGGTATTACAGCAGCAGAAGCTAAAAATCCTGAAAAAACAATTCCTCAGGCTACTAATCAGGTGATTTATAGAATCCTTATTTTCTATGTAGGAGCTTTAGTGATCCTGTTTGCATTGAGTCCATGGAGAGAAATTACAGAAGGATCAAGTCCGTTTGTTATGGTTTTTCAAAACTTAAACGGCCTCGAATTCAGTCTTTTTGGTAAGGTTATTCAGTTCAATACATTGATAGCCAATGTTCTTAATTTAATTGTATTAACAGCTGCTTTATCAGTTTACAATAGTAGTGTTTACAGCAACAGCCGAATGCTTTTTGGACTGGCTCAACAAGGTAATGCCCCGAAGTTTTTGAAAAAACTGAATAAAAACTCTGTTCCTACAAATGCCATCCTTATTTCTTCATGCTTTGCAGGGATCTGTATTATCATTAATAAATTGGTGCCTGAAAAAGCTTTTGAGTACCTAATGGCTTTGGTAGTATCTACATTGATTATCAACTGGCTGATGATATGCTATACCCATTTAAAGTTTAAAAAAGCTATCAATAAATCAGGAATTCAATCCAAGTTTCCTTCCATATTCTATCCTGTATCCAATTATATCTGTATTGCCTTTTTGGTTTTAATTTTAGGATTGATGAGTATTACAGGAATGGAAATTCAGGTGATTTTAATTCCAGTTTGGCTGGGCTTTCTGTTCGTCATGTATAAACTGTATAAGCCGAAATAAAATATAAAACAGTCTGATGTTTTAAAAGATGAAAATAAATTTATTTTCATCTTTTTTGTTTTTTTCTGTACCTTGGTAATAGTCCATAACTTCAAATTCCGGCTGGGGAAATCAAATCAATCTCTCATTATTCTTATCGGATTTTTTTAGATTTTTCATGAAACTATGCTGTGCTTTGAAATTTTGGTGTATTTATTGGAACAAAATATAATGATATGAAAAAACTATTCACACTCACTTTTGTGTTGAGTTTTATATTAAGTATGGCACAGACAGATTATCATTTTCCCGAAGAATCTTCACGGCATGAAGGAACGTGGCTACAGTGGCCTCATCACTATCAACATGGAATGACTTACCGGAAGAGGGTAGAGCAAACCTGGGTGGATATGACAAAAGCTCTTCAGTTTGGTGAGAAGGTTCACATTATTGCTTATAATGCCGAGGAAAAAAATAGAATTATCCATATTCTGGAGGAAAATAAAGTTCCTATGAAAAATGTGGATTTCAAAATGTATCCTACAGATGATGTATGGATCAGAGATAATGGACCTATTTTCGTAAAAGATAATAAGGGCAATGTTCTTATTGAAGACTGGGGATTTAATGGCTGGGGCGAAAAATTTGACTTTGAAAATTGTGATAAAATTCCAGAACGAATCGGAAAAGATCTTGGAATAAAAGTGATTGACCTGAATGAAGAAATGGTGAATGAAGGAGGTTCTGTAGAGACTGATGGAAATGGAGTTTTAATGGCTTGTAAAAGTTCAGTGATCAGCCAGAAAAAAGAAGCAACACGAAATAAAGGAATCACACAGGAGGAAGCTGAAGAAATGTTTAAAACATATTATGGGGTGTCAAAAGTAATTTGGCTGGATGGTGTTACCGGATTGGATGTTACAGATATGCATATTGATGGTTTTATGAAGTTTGTTAACCATAATACCATGATCACCATGAGTGAAAATGATCTTCTTGAGCTTGGGCTTTCTGATAAAGATATCAAAACGCTTTATGCAGCCTCCAATACAGATGGTAAGGAATATAAAAAAGTCTATCTGCCTGCGACTCAAAATAAAGTAAAGACAGCTTATGGAAAGCAGCTAGACGAAAAAGGTTCTTATGTAAACTATTATGTAGCTAATACAGTGGTATTGGTTCCTAATTATGGAGATCCTAATGATGAGGTAGCCAATCAGATGATTCAGGGTCAGTATCCTGAGAGAAAAGTTATAGGGATAGATGTAAGAAATTTATATGAAAATGGAGGCATGGTGCACTGTGTTACCCAGCAGCAGCCTGCGGGCAATCTGCTGAAATAAATAAAAAATTTATGCTGTAAAAAAATCCTATAGAATACATGTGCTATTCCATAGAATGTTTTTTTTGTATAAATAATATTGTTAAAAATTAATATTTGAATAATATGTTTTTGTATTTGTAAAAAATGCATGAAAAAAATACTAAAAATCATTAAATAAATGAATATGCTTAGTATTGATTGTGTTATAAAATATTCTGATATACAATTTGTTAAGCTTGGATTCTATTATTGAATTTGCCGTTTTTGTAAGTTTGTAACGGGAAAAACTTCAATTAAGGATGAAAAAAATAAAAGGTTTTAAAAACTCCTGCGGAAATGCCGAACACCGCTTCATAAAGTAGGTAAAATCTAAAAAAGCATTGTATGTCGAACTCATTTCAAACGATTAACAGCTCTGTTAATCATTGGTATATTCCGTTGATATTCGGAATTACTTTTTTAATCTGTGGATTTTATGTTTTCAGTGTACCACTAGCAGCCTATGTTACACTTTCTATTTTTTTTAGTGCTTCGTTTTTATTCTCCGGGATTACAGAAATGTTCTTTTCTTTAGAGAACAGGACCTCCCTGCAGGGATGGGGGTGGTTTCTTATAAGCGGTTTAGTGACTACCGCAATCGGCACTTATCTCATTGCTAATCCTCAGATTTCAATGTCTGTTCTGCCTTTTGTGGTGGGGATTACTTTATTGTTCCGTTCTTTTCAGCTGCTCGGTTTTGCATTTGATCTGAAAAACATGAAAGTAGCAGGCTGGAGTAATGTAGTTCCAACAAGTATCGGAGGCATGATATTCTCTTTACTATTGATATTTAGTCCCATATTTATGGGAATTTCTTTAGTAATATTGACGGGGATTTCTTTTATCTTAATAGGGACAGCCTCTGTAATGCTGGCTTTGGATTTTAAGAAAAATAAAAAATATTTCCGGAGGAACAGGCCTGGAATACAGAGATAGAATCAGAATTTACACAGAAAGTGATGATCTGAAAAAATAAGCATATTATATACGTAGAAAAGACCTTAGTAAGAGGTCTTTTTGTTTTTTTTAATCCGTATATATCTCTGTGTAAAATCATTGATGAAAAAGAGAAGATTTTTATTATAAATATCAGGTTAATTTCTTTTCTGAAAAAAATGAATTCATCTGTGGTTTTATTCACTATGTGTGCTATTTTTCGTACCTTAGTTCAGGTTGTATTTCAAATTCAGGTGAAAATTATAACCTGTTTGAAAGTACAGCTACGGAGATGCCGAACACCGTTATGCAAAGTAGGCAAGACTAAAAAAAGACACCTATGGCCAATTTATTTCAAACCCTTACAAACACCGTAAAACATTGGTATATTCCTTTGATTTTTGGAATCCTTTTCCTTATCTGCGGTTTTTATGTTTTCAGTGTACCACTTGCAACCTATGTCACACTTTCTATTTTCTTTAGTGTTTCATTCTTATTTTCCGGAATTACAGAAATATTCTTTTCCCTTCAAAACAATAAATCCTTACAGGGGTGGGGTTGGTTTCTTGTAAGCGGATTATTAACAACAGCTATAGGAATTTACCTTATCGCAAATCCGCAAATTTCAATGGCCGTACTTCCGTTTGTTGTAGGATTTACCTTACTGTTCCGTTCTTTTCAGCTCCTGGGCTTTGCTTTTGACCTGAAAAGTATGAAAATAATGAGCTGGGGAAATGTAGCTCTTGCCAGCGCAGGAGGAATTATATTTTCTTTACTGCTTATATTCAATCCTATATTTACAGGAATTTCTTTGGTTACCTTAACCGGAGTTTCCTTTATTTTTATGGGAATCGCTTCTATTATGTTAGCACTGGATTTGCGAAAAGTTAAAAAAATTCCCGGAAAGATAAGCCAGGAGCTAAGAGATCGGATTAAATCTATTCAGGATGAAATTGATGATGTGAAAAAGTAAGTATACCTTATATTTATAAATGTAAAAAGACCTTAATAAGAGGTCTTTTTGTTTTTTATCAGCATTTTTCTGTACAAAATTAAGTTACAGGTCCAGAATCCATTTCTGAAGATCAGTGTTCGAAGATAATTTAAGCTTTTTCTTAAGTCTGTATCTTTTTGTCTCTATCCCACGGACACTAATGTTTTCATATTGGCAGATTTCTTTATTCGTAAGATTTAATCTGATATAAGCACTGAATTTTATATCATGTTCTGTAAGTTCAGGAGTATGTGTAATTAATTTTTCATAGAATTCTGGGTATACTTCTTTAAAACGTACCAGAAACAGAGGGCTTCTGCTCTCCATAAGCTGAATGATTTCATCAAATGAATTATTTACTTTCAATTTAAGAACATCCGTTTCTATGATCTTTTTCTCTAGAATTTTGTCCTTTTTCAGGGCTTTTTTAATATAGATTTTTCTGATGAAATATAATAACAGGCCAAATGATACTACAATGAGCATGACTATAAAGTAGAACGTCCTTCTTTCTTTTCCTTTTTCCTCATGCTTTAAATCAATCAATGTGTTAACGGCAAGATTTACGGCTTCTTTTTCGTTTTTACTGATATCGTCATGAAGAAGGGTATATTTTCTTAGAAATTCATTAGATTTTTCAATTTCATTTAAAGATTTATAAACACTGGAAAGTGTGTCATAAACAGTCAGTAAGGAGCCTGGGTTATTTTTCGTTTTTTGAAATACGTCTAGCGATTTCAAATAATATTCAAGTGCTTTTTCTTTATTTCCTTTTATATTATATAGATCTCCATAGCTGAACCATGCAGTGGCTTTTTCAATATCAGATGCATTGTTAGAATAGGCAAAAGCCTTATTCATATAGTATTCAGCAGAGTCTAAATGTTTTTTTTCAGCAATAAATTTATCTGCTGTTCTTGTATAAGAGGTGATATTGGGTTTTGAACCCAGTATTTTCTTCTTTATAGCTTGTAAAGAATCAAGGTTTTTATCTTTGGGAAAATTCTGTTGTTTCCATGAATAGTTGTAGGCCAGAGCAAATTCTCTCTGTTTAAGATTGGTAATTTTCTTTATATAAGATGCTGCCTGATCAAAGGCTGCATTGGACTGTTCATAAAGTCCCAGCTGTGTATAATTCCTTCCGTATTCATTGTATAAATTGGCCTTCAGGAAAGGATCATTACTATGCAGCAGTTCTTTTTTAGCTTTGTCAAGATATTCCAGGCTTTCTTTATTCCTGTCAAGTCCGGATAATATGCTTCCTATATTGGTATATACCATAATAACACCCTTGGTATCATCATTTTTTTCATATTGTGTAAGTGCGTTAATGTTGTATTTTAAGGCTCCTTCGGCGTCTAGTCTCTTTCGATATTCTAATGTCGTTTTTATAGGTTCGGGTTGAAAAGAGAAGTCCTGAGCGTCAAAAAATATTGAGAAGTAAAAGAAAATCAGATATAATATTTTAATTCTAAAATTTGGGAACATATTTTTTAAAATTATTAACACAAAAATAACTTTTTTATGAATATGATTAAGAAATTAATCAGCTGCATGTAATTTTTTATTTTAACATATAGCAAAAATGTACTTCAAAAATACTCCATTTAAATAAGTAAAGTATTGTTTGTTAATTCATTGTATTGTGAAGTG
This sequence comes from Chryseobacterium sp. YR221, assembly GCF_900176315.1. NCBI lineage: Bacteria > Pseudomonadati > Bacteroidota > Flavobacteriia > Flavobacteriales > Weeksellaceae > Chryseobacterium > Chryseobacterium sp. YR221. The sequence goes on along the minus strand of NZ_FWXM01000002.1, from coordinate 589,598 downwards.
TATTTGAAGTAATGCTTTGAGTAGATAATATTGATACATTTATCACGAAATAATTTTTTCATTCTTTCACGTTTGAAAAGTGTTTGTGTTTAGAGGCAGGGATATTGATGATCCCTGCTTTTTTAATAAGAGAACTATTGGGGTTTTAAAGTGTTTATAATTATCCTCTTTCCTCTGAATATTGCTCAGAAAATACTAATAATTCACTTTTTCCACTTACTTCAAAGTTACTTCACTTGTGTTGTAACTATTTGTTTTGTAGTGTGTTATTGATTGAAGTGTCTTTGGTGTAGATTTTTTTTTGTTTGCATGCTGTAAGTTTGCATCATCAAGTTCGAACACTGGAGATTTCAGACCGGTCATGTTTTTCAGTACGATTCTAAATACACACAAGAAAAAATTAAACAATGAAAAAAATAATAATTTCATCTGCGATATTTGTCGCGAATTTTGCCTTTTCTCAAGTAGGTATTAATACCCCTAATCCACAAGCATCATTGGATATCCAAAGCAAAGGAAATACTTCCGCTACTAAAGCTATGAGAATCAATAACTCAAATAATACAGAAATGGTTACCATTACTGATGCGGGGAAAGTGGGAATCGGAGCTGCTATTCCGAAATCAAACCTGCAGGTTATTGGAGGTGAATTGAGGGTTGGCGGGCCATCCTCACAACTTGGGAGTGTTGCCAATCCAATTTTAAGAATTCATTCTAATGCAAATACTGATGGTTCAGGAGGTTCACTGCTTTTCAGTGAAAATATGGAGACTTTTGGATATTATATAAGACAAAATACAGAAGCAGGAAATACTTATGGTTCCGATGGTTTAGCGATTGGTGCTGCACAAACAGGGAAGTATACATATAATCCGGCACGTCCCGGCATTTTTGTTTCAGATTTTCAAAATGTAAGTTTTGGAACAGCTACTCCCCAGGCAATGTTTCACATTGATGGAGCAAGAGATAATAATATTAATGCAGCTCCAACATCTGCGCAGCAAGTAAATGATATTGTGGTTAACACCTCTGGAAATATAGGAATAGGAACAATCAGCCCTACCCATAAGCTCGATATTCGTTCTGCAACTAACGGAGCCGTTAAAATTGTAGATGGAACACAGGGAGCCAATAAAGTTTTAACCTCAGACGCTAATGGTGTGGCTACATGGAAAGATGGTGTTACTGATACAAGTATCTATAATAGTAATGGAACGTTGTCGGCTAACCGAACTGTTGCACAAGCAGGGAATATTTTAGCATTTACAAGTACTGCTACAGCCGGAACCAGTCATTTTACTGTAGATGGGACCACTTTTAATGTTGATGCAAGAAATAACAGAATTGGCCTGGGTACTGCATCTCCCAATAACCTTTTGGATTTGGGTGCCTCTCAGGGAAAAAAACTGGCAATTTGGAACAGTACTGCTGGCGATGATTTTTATGGATTTGGAGCGGCACAAAATGTTTTACAACTTTTTGCGGGGGTTCCAACTACAGGAAATGCGCTGATGACTTTAAATAAAAATGGAAGGGTGGGTATTGGAACTACTAACCCCCAAGCTAATTTTCATACCATCGGAACAAGGAGATTTGAGAATGCCACAAGCGGCTCTGTAGCTGTGGGTGCTGTATTAACGGCAACTGATACTAATGGTACTGCTGAATGGCGGATTCCCGCTTCTCAAACTGCTGTAGGAGGTGTCGTAGGAGGTGCTGGGATTAATATTCCTTTTGCTAATGATGGCACTTATAAATATACAGGAAGGTATGTCACATTGCCTCCGGGAAAATGGGCAGTTACTATTACTCAGCTGGCACAAACTGTGGGTAATCTGGATAATGATGACTGGATGTTTGTGAGAAGTACTTTTGGAGAAGGGAATGTAGCTGTAGGCGCTGCTCTTACACGATCTAATGATGTAAGAGGTCCTTCATTGATGAGTTTCAGAGTACAAGGACCTGCTTCTGCAGGACATACCCAACAGTTTGATGTATTTCAGGGAACTATTATTATTGAAAATACGACCTCATCAGATAAAATCTATAGATATATTGCTGGAAATACAGTTACAGGTGGAGGACCTAATAGCACAACCGTTATCTCACGATTTGGAGATACATGGTCAGAGAGTTCCATTTTTGCTACAGCCATTAAATAGTAAGAGAAAAGAGGATATTTTATTTTTATGGTTGTTGGCAGGCAGGGATACACTGGATTTTCCATATCCCTGCTTATTTAAACACAGTATAATTGAATACCTAAAGTTATGTATGGTGTAATTAAACAAAACAGATTAAATTTTATTATAAGAGACAATGGAGTTAGATTTTAAAAACATTCACATAGGAAACATGATTCACTTACAGGTAGAGCAAAATCAATTTGAAATGACAAGGATATGTAAGTTTATGAAATCTTCGGAAAAGGAAATAAAAGCAATGTATCTACAAAAAGATCTTCCAACCGGTATATTATTAAGATGGAGCAAACTGTTACAGTATGATTTTTTCCGGATCTATTCTCAGCATTTAATATTATTTGCACCCCAGAAAAGTAGTGCAAGGGTCTACCTAAAACAAACGGAGGATAAGAAAAGTAACCTCCCACAATTTAAAAAAAACTTATATACTAAGGAAATTATTGACTTTATTCTTGAGCTTATCCGTACTGGGGGAAAAACAAAAGAACAGATAATGAAGCAATATAATATTCCTAAAACAACTTTGTATAAATGGCTTAAAAAATACTAACGAAATGTAATAGGATCTGTAAAATAGTATACTAAATCAAATGAAAAGAAATGAAATGTTCAAAACCTTATTATAAAAAGATATTTACTGATATGTTGGCATTAAAATTTCCTGATAAAAAAGAACAATGCTTGTTTTTCTTAAATAAAGAAGAACTTTCCGAGCTGGATGTACTAAAGCTTAATAAAATAATATTTGGCGAGGATGTTTCAGAAAATGTAAATGCCAAAAATCACAGGTCTTATGATAAGTCTACCATTTTTAAAATTTTGGATTATCAAAAGAAACAGAAACTGAATAATATACAGACTGCCAGGTATTTTGGTCTCAGCAGAAACACAGTAGCAAAGTGGAAAAAAATATTTTTAGTCTAAAAATAGTAGGGGCTGTTCCTAATAATTCAATATCTGATTCAAAATTATAGCTAAAAATGTTTTTTTTACTATTTCCTGATTCGAATTCTATCCAACTTTTGATAGAATATATCTTGATCATCTTTAGGGAAAACATGTGCTTTTATCCATAGCTGCTTCTGTGTAATTCATAATGGTTATATTTTAAAATTATAGCTATATAAATGTGGGTTTTTCATTTAAAAAGCTATTTATTGAATAATATTTTCAATTAAAATAATGTATGGTTGATTATTTTTATATTTTTTTAAACCGGGATATTGTTTAGTATCTGTTTTGTTCTTAATTTTAATCCATTGATAAATAATATTGTAGAGAGTTTTAAAGTGTAAATGCAGAAGTAGTAAAGTAAAGAGGTTTTGTAAGGATTACATTGATATAGAAACTAATGTTGAAGTAAAATTTATAAGATTCAAAAAATACATCATATTACTCAATTTAAAAACTAATAAAATGAAAACAAGCATTTTACTATTATCAATGCTGATAATTGCCAATTTTACACGTGCACAAATTGGAATATACACATCAAACCCTCAAGGCGCGCTCCATTTTGATGGTGCAAAAGACAATCCGGCGACGGGTATTCCAACTGATGTACAGCAAGCCAATGATTTTACAATAACCTCTACTGGAAATGTTGGTATTGGTACCATCACCCCGTCATCAAATCTTCATATAAAAAATAGAGGAACAGCTACGGGGATTGGAACAGGTGAAGCGACGAATACAGGACTTTTGATAGAAAACCCTATTGCCAACAGTTCCATATTGTCAATTTTAAGAACCACCGGAGCAGCAGGAACTAAACAGACAGTAATGGGAATAAACCCTAATATCAATGGAAATAATGGATTGTTTGTTATTTCCCGTACCCCTGGTGCAACTGATTTTGTAATGGATTTATCTTCCGGCAATATAGGGATTGCCAATAATGCACCCACCAATACTTTAGATGTGGCTGGTAGTACCAGAATAAGAACCATGGATATAGCTGCAGGTGCTACCATTGTTACCCCAGTATATTCAGATACAAATGGCGTTTTGAATAAGGCAGTTACTAATGTATATGGAACGGTTATTAATAATACGGTGAATGTAACAGCAGGAGCTACAGGTACTTTGATTACGGGAATTCCAAATGCCGGCGTATATAAGGCTGTTATTTCTGTTGGAAATGCTTGTGCACGTACTGCTGTTGCAGAATATTATGTTACCAGCAATGCTTTTAACAGTGCTTTTTCTATTAAGGGAATAGATGGTCTTCTCAACACCGATACCACCTCTAAGGGGCCTGTATTTACAGAAGTAAGCAGAACTACTACTTCAGTGGTTTGGTCTGGTGTGCCAAATTGTGCAGGAGGAACGGGCTCAGCCTTTAGTTATACATTAACAATGCCTTCAGCAGATGTGATAAATATTACCAATAATGGAGATGCGACGCTGGATTATAGAATAATTCTTACAAGGTTTTTTTAATTTTTTTATGAAAGTCTATCGTGTAAGATTCTGGAAAATGATTATTCTATCAATCTATTCTTATTGTATGGTTTTCCGTATTTTTTTAGGGTAATCATCATTTAGTTTTGCTAAATATTTAAATAGTAAAAAATGAAAAAAATGGTATTATTGATCGTTTTAGGAGGGATGTTCAATTCTTGTGGAGGAAGTAGTGATGAAAGTGAAAGAGGTTCAGAATCTTGTACCTATAATGGACACAGACTGTATGTAGGTGAAAAAGGAGGGTGTTATTATCTTTCCTCCGGAGGAAGCAAAGAATATGTTGATAAAAGTTATTGTGTAGGATGTAACTAAAATCTATTAGTTTTATCAATATATAAACATCATTACTATTCTCGAAATAAAACTCTGTCATAAAGGAGACAGGGTTTTATTTTTTTTTCAGAGAGGATTATAAAAACAAAAACCATCCTTAAAGAAGGATGGTTTGTAGACCCACAGGGATTCGAACCCCGACTGACGGTACCAAAAACCGGAGTGCTACCGTTACACTATAGGTCTGTTTATTTTTGGTGATGCAAATTTATAGTTTTTTTTTAAATGTACAAATACCTTATCAAAAAATCTATAGTTTTTACACTCAAAATTGATGGGAATTTATCTTTTCTGACGGATTTTATATTGAATCTTTGGTAGATGCGCCATGTTACCACTGTGAAAAATAGCTTTACAGAAAAATAAACCATTGTATCAACCCTATAAAAAACAAAAACCATCCTTAGAGAAGGATGGTTTGTAGACCCACAGGGATTCGAACCCCGACTGACGGTACCAAAAACCGGAGTGCTACCGTTACACTATAGGTCTGTTTTATTTTGGTGGTGCAAATTTACAGCTTTTTTCTTTACTTACAAGAACTTTTTAAAATTTTTTCTAAATTTACTGTGCTTTTATGAATACTAAAATATGCTGATAGACTTCAATAATCTCAATACTAATAATTTATCGTTTAATACGGAATTTGAAAAAAAAGTTGGTTTTTTTCTGGAAGAATGGTTTTTTAACGCAAACACGGTAAAAGTTCAGACTTCGGGTTCCACAGGAACGCCTAAAATTTTTGAAATTGAGAAAAGTAAAATGATAAATTCTGCGGTAATGACCTGCAACTTTCTGGGATTACAACAGGGTGATAAGGCACTTTTATGCCTGCCGGTAGAATATATCTCAGGGAAAATGATGGTTGTACGTGCTCTGGAAAGAAAATTAAAACTAATGGTGACAGAACCCTCCTTAAACCCTGTCGAAAATCTGGAAGAGGAAATAGATTTTTGTGCAATGACTCCTTTGCAGGTAGAAAATTCATTGGATAAACTTCATTTAATAAAAAATCTGATCATTGGAGGGGCTGCAGTATCAGAGAGTTTAAAAAATAAAATTCTCAAAATGAATCTGAGTGTTTCAAACCGTATTTTTGAAACCTATGGAATGTCTGAAACTCTTTCTCATATTGCCTTAAGGCAGCTGATGCCGGATCCGGAAGAGTATTTTACAGCTTTTGAAAATGTAAATATTTCCTTGGATGAGAGGACATGTTTGAAAATATTTGCACCTGCAGTGAATGATGAAGTGTTGATAACTAATGATTTAGTTGAAATTAAAGCAGGAAAGCAGTTTAGGTTTTTAGGACGGATTGATAATGTAATCAATTCCGGTGGAGCCAAAATTTTTCCGGAAACTCTTGAAGCCCTGGTAAAAAAAGCGATTCCAAATGAAGCGGTATTCTTAGGTATAAAGGACGAAAGTTTGGGTCAAAAATTGATATTGGTTATAGAAGGAAATAAATCAGAAGACTTGTTTGTGAAAATTTCAGAAATACCGTTTGATAAAAATTTCCACAAACCCAAAGAGATTATTTTTATAGATGAAATACCCAGAACGCCAAACGGAAAAATAAACAGGATAGAACTGTATAAAAAGATCAGTACAGAGGCCTAATCTTTTTCACTTATTTTAAAATAAATACAATGAAAGACTTTTCAAAAGAACTCAGTTTCAAAACCTCCCGAAGTAGTGGTGCTGGAGGGCAAAATGTGAATAAGGTGGAAACTGCCGTTACCGTACTTTGGGAAGTGAATGCATCCGTTTTCTTTCATGAGGAGCAGAAAGCATTACTACTGGATAAATTGAAAAACAGGATCAATGCTGATGGAGTTTTATTTTTAACTGTTTCTGAAAGCCGAACGCAGCTGATGAATAAAAATAAAGCAATTGAAAAAATAATTGAACTGGTAAACAAAGCGCTCATTGTTCCCAAAAAAAGAACGGCGACAAAACCTTCAAGGGCTCAGAAACAGAAAAGATTGGATAGCAAGAAAAAGCTCTCCGATAAAAAGGAAAACAGACGGTTTAAGTTGTAGTTGTTTACTCAAAAATAAACGATTACTTCCGGAACGTTGAAAGACATGATCATGATGGGGAAATATTTAATTTGGCGATAATTTGCCGCTACATTCCGATTTTAAGTCCTATATTTGTTAGGATTAAAACAAAATATAATGACAGCAACAATCTTTTTATCTGCGATACGCCGACCGTCAGGATTACTGCTGTCATTACTTTATTTACATACAGACTCTTTCCTGAAAAGTTCTAAGGACTTTATCAATTAAGCCCTGTCAGGATCCAAGACAGGGAATCACTCCGGATTTTATTTATTGCTTTTTTGCAGTTTTCTATAGAAGAAGGCTGTTGTATGCCTGGATTCTACATTGGATCGTTAGGGAATAACTGCATTTTAATTTTAAAAAATTGAACAAAATGTCCAATCATATTATTGTAACCACAGGGATTTATGATGCCATAAAAGATACACTCAGAAGGAAAAAGGTGAGCATCGGAGAAGAAAAAAGACTTACGGAAGAACTTAGAAATGCAAAACAGGTATTGAGAAGAGATCTGCCTGCTGATATCGTAACGGTTGAAAGGAAAGTGACATTGAAAGACCATACCTTAGATTTTGAGCACGAATATATTTTTGTACCTTCTACCAAAGCAAAGCTTAAAAAGAATAAGCATTCCATATTATCGGATATTGCCCTTGCAGTAGTAGGATATAAAGTAGGAGATGTTATCAGTTGGCCTTTCAAAGACGGAGAACGTAAAATTGAAATCCTGAAAGTGGCTCCCTGGGAAGGATAAATCCTTGTTGAAAGCTATTAAATTAAATTAAATTAAATTACAATGAAAGCGGGGCTCACTTTGAGCCCGCTTTTTTAATTTCATTAGCTCAACTGTTTTGGAAAACGCAAAGGCACAAGTTTTTTATATCATGTGTGCTTTAAAATCTTAGATTTTATTGCTGCTAAAAACTTTCATACTACATGAAAAGTTCTTTGCGCCTTTATGTGTCCCAACAAACAGCTTTAGCATTTAACAAATGATAAAAAAAGACCCCTCTGTGACACTTTCTTCAAGTGCTTGGGCTGCATTCCGTTTTTAAGTTTTATCTTTGCAAAAATTAAAAAAAATGAGCAAACCAATTTCTGAATTTATAGAGAAATATTACCTGCACTTCAATGCAGCTGCATTGGTGGATGCATCTAAAGGCTATGTTGCACATCTTAAAGATGGCGGAAAAATGATGATCACTTTAGCTGGAGCAATGTCTACTGCTGAATTGGGTAAAATTCTTGCAGAAATGATTCGCCAGGGGAAAGTAGATTTTATCTCTTGTACAGGTGCTAACCTTGAAGAAGATTTAATGAACCTTGTGGCACACTCTCACTACGAAAGAGTTCCTCATTATAGAGATTTAACAGCTCAGGATGAGTGGGACCTTCTGGAAAGAGGTTTAAATAGAGTTACAGATACTTGTATCCCTGAAGAAGAAGCATTCAGAAGATTACAGAAACATATCGTTGAAATCTGGAAAGATGCAGAAGCGAAAGGAGAAAGATATTTCCCACACGAATTTATGTACAAAATGATCCTTTCAGGAGTATTAGAGCAGTATTATGAAATTCCTAGAGAAAATTCTTGGATGATTGCTGCTGCAGAAGCAAACCTGCCAATTGTAGTTCCGGGATGGGAAGATTCTACAATGGGTAACATTTTCGCTTCTTACTGTATCAAAGGAGAGCTTACAGCTACTACAATGAAATCAGGAATTGAATATATGACTTATCTTGCTGACTGGTATACTAAAAACTCAGGAGGTAAAGGAGTTGGATTCTTCCAGATCGGAGGAGGTATTGCAGGGGATTTCCCGATCTGTGTAGTACCGATGTTGTATCAGGATATGGAAATGCATGACATTCCTTTCTGGTCTTATTTCTGCCAGATCTCTGACTCTACAACATCATATGGTTCGTACTCAGGAGCTGTTCCCAATGAGAAAATCACTTGGGGTAAACTGGATATCACTACACCGAAATTCATCGTTGAAAGTGATGCAACTATTTGTGCACCATTAATGTTCTCTTATATCTTAGAAAACTAAGAACAAAATTCTCGAAAGAGATGACAATATCAGCGCTTCAAATCATTTGAAGCGCTTTTTTATTTGTGAGATAATTCAGCAAGTCAGAAATATTTTGATTAGAAAGCGCAAAGTGGCAAAAAACTTTTTATGTAGTGTGGAGATTTTCAGCAGATATAATGTTATATTAAATTTTCTCGCAGATCACACAGATCACGCAGATTTTAATGAGCATCTGAGATAAAAATAAAAATCTACCTTACACAATTTTATCTGAGATAAAATCCTTGCGCCTTAAAAGCATGAGTTATATTAAAAAACTTGCGCCTTTGCGTTTTTCCAAACTTTTCATACAAAAAAAGACTGCCTCAAAATTGAAACAGTCTCTTGTGTAATATTATTTTTCAAGCTGCTTAGCATCTCTTTTTTGTTGGAATACGCAAAGGCGCAAGGGATTTTCATGTAGTATGAAAATTTTAAGACGCAAGAAAATCTAAGATTTTCAGCAAAAGCAATGTATAATCTTATATTAAATTTTCTCACAGATGAAGCGGGTTTTCATTAGTATCAGCGTAATCTGCAAAATCAGCGTGAGATAAAAATAAAATATACCTTACACAATTTTATCGGAGATAAAATCCTTGCGCCTTAAAAGCATGAGTTATATTAAAAAACTTGCGCCTTTGCGTTTTTCCAAACTTTTCATACAAAAAAAGACTGCCTCAAAATTGAAACAGTCTCTTGTGTAATATTATTTTTCAAGCTGCTTAGCATCTCTTTTTTGTTGGAATATGCAAAGGCGCAAGGGATTTTCATGTAGTATGAAAATTTTAAGACGCAAGAAAATCTAAGATTTTCAGCAAAAGCAATGTATAATCTTATATTAAATTTTCTCACAGATGAAGCGGGTTTTCATTAGTATCAGCGTAATCTGCAAAATCAGCGTGAGATAAAAATAAAATATACCATACACAATTATCGAAGATAAAATCCTTGCCCCTTACAGTATGTAATATTTCAAAAAACTAACGTCTTTGCGTTTTCCAAAAATTTTCCGCAAACATCTGTGAAAACCGGTATCATAAGTAGGAAAATAAAAAAATCAATCCAACGAATTCACCAGAACAAAATAACGATACGCCAAAATTCCCTTTTCTATCTTAGTCAGATGATTGGGATCTTTATTACTCAGTTTTGGGAGAACTTTTTTATTAACCGCATTCAGCAGCCGGAAAAATGATTTTTTCATATCTTTATCTTTAAATGAAACATCATTGAATCCATGTGAGTTCAAAAATAATGCAAATCTTTTGAAATTCGGAGTATATGATTTTCAATCACTTAATTAACTACAGAAAGATATGGACGAAATCTTCAAACAACAGGTGTACGAAGTGGCGAAACTTATTCCAAAGGGCAGGGTTTCAACGTATGGAGCTATAGCCAAAGCAGTAGGTTACCCGAATCATTCCCGGCATGTAGGAAAAGCCATGGGAGGATGTCCTGAAGATGTTCCTGCACACCGTGTGATCTCAAGTTCAGGAGTCTTATCTGTCCCTGAATTTCAGCCAAAACTGGAAGCGGAAGGTCTTACGATAGACAATCTTAGAATAAAAAATTTCAAAAAACTGTTCTGGGATCCGTTGGAGGAATTGTAAATTTCAAAGCAAGTTTGTTTAAACTTAACCACAAAAGTCCCAAGAGATTTTTAAACACTTAAGCTATTTAAGGTATATACTTTGTGTATAAGAAGTACACTAAATTTTTGTTGAAAATCAAAGATTTTCATCTTATGTGAACTTAATTGTGCGGTATTCTTTTAAACTTTCTAAAGTGTACTAAAGTGTCTAAAAAAATAAAAACTTTTGTGTCTGACTACGTCGAAATAATATTCATCGACTGAAAAGAGATAATCTTCGATTTGTGGTTTAGTAAAAAAGTTTAAACAGCTTTAGAATTTAAATCAAAGAATTTTTTTAACGCAAAGTTTTCATTTGCTTTCTTTAATATTTTAAGAGAGCAAAGTTGGAATCAATGAAATTGATTCTTTCTAAGCGAACGTATTACTACCACAAAGCTTCATTAGCGACAGAGTTGCAACTCTTTGCCTCCTAAAATAAAACATTTAAATCATTAATTATGTGCATCAAAAAACTTTAGCATCAATTAGAGCCTATATCACAAAAAAATGTCACTCCATAACTTAATATGAGTGACATCTATATTTTTTACAGTTTTCAAACCGTATTATTTTCTTCCTTTTGGGAGACCTTTCAATTCTTCTTTCAGTTTTTCGTTCTCCTCTTTTAATAAAGCAATATAGTTTTGTAAATTTTCAATGATAGCTCCCGGAATATTATCATAATTATTCTGGTTAGTAATTACCCCCGCAGAAGAAGATCTATCATTAAATACAGGATGGTCATTGTTAATAACTACTGTAGGTTCTTCCTCTTCATAAATATCTTCAATCGGTACATCCAGAAAACGGGCAAGTTTGTCCCATTCATCTTTTACGATCCTTACATCACCGCTTTCTTTTCTGCTGTAATTAGATACATCTGTTGCGATAAAATCAGCTACCTGTTGTTGAGTATAGCCTTTTTGTTTTCTGATGACGCGTAATTTTTCTTTTTGCATGACCGACATTTTATACAAAAATGGCAAAAAAGCATAAGCTATACAATAGAAAACAGAAAAAAATATGATTTAAAGAATAAGATTAAAGATAAAATGAAAATAAGCTTATAAACATAGGTGTTATCTGATTTAATTGTTGAAAACTTTCTTCGTATCAGTTGTTTATTTCATGATAACTTCTGATTAATCAAAGAGTATTTGGTAAAAGACCAGATTTAAACCTTATAGGTTTTTAAAACCTATAAGGTTTAGATACAATAACCTATCCATTTAGATTACTGTTGATGATTTTTGGATTGTTGTAAAATGCAAAGTCGCAAAGATTTTCATGCATTATGAAAATTTAAGACGCAAGAAAATCTGAGATTTTCAGCAAGGGACATAGCAGAATAGTATTAAATTTCTCGCAGATCCAGCAAGTGCTGGTTAAAATCTACCGTACACAATTTTATCGGAGATAAAATCCTTGCGTCATAAAAGCATGAGTTATATTAAAAAACTTGCGCCTTTGCGTTTTCCAACTTCCTCATCCTTTTTACTAAAAAAAAGACTGCTTCAAAATTGAAACAGTCTCTTGTGTATTCTTATTTTTCAAGTTGCTTATAGCTTCTCTGTATAAAGTCTGTCAGGTCTTTTCCTTTCAGTAAATTCTGTGAAAGTTTGGCAAGATCCAGAGCATATTTAATCAGGTTTTGCTTTTCGTCACTATTTTCAGTTTTTAATATCTGATTAGAAAGTTCACTGTTGGAATTGACAACAAGATTGTACATTTCCGGGAATCCTCCCATTCCGAACATTCCACCTCCGCCTGTAGCCTGCATTTCTTTCATTCTTCTCATAAACTCCGGCTGAGTAATAGTGAAAGGAGCATCACTGCTGTCAAGATCTTCAAGCTGAACGGTGAATTTAGCATCCTGTATTGCTTCTTCTACATTCTTTTTTAAAGATTCTTTTTCAGTTTCATTTAATTTTGAAATAACCGGCTCATCTTTTTTGATCAGGTTATTGATGTGATCAGCATCTACTCTTGCGAATGAGATGTTTTCTTTTGAAGTTTCCAGTTTCTGGATCACATGTGGAATGATAGGAGAGTCTAATAAAAGTACCTCATATCCTTTATCCTTTGCAGATTGAATGTAGCTGTGCTGTTCATCAGCATTGGTAGCATAGAGAACAACTAATTTGTTATCCTTATCCGTTTGTGACGGCTTGATTTTCTCAACTAATTCATCCCATAAAAAGTATTTTCCGTCTGTGGTAGGATACAACGTAAATTTATCTGCTTTTTCAGAAAACTTCTCTTCAGTGATAATTCCGTATTCAATAACGATTTTAATATCGTTCCATTTTTTCTCATAATCTTCACGGTTTTCGTTGATCAGAGAAACCATTTTATCGGCTACTTTTTTGGTAATGTAAGAAGAAATTTTCTTTACAGCACCGTCTGCCTGAAGATAAGAACGGGATACATTCAACGGAATATCCGGAGAGTCGATAACTCCTCTAAGAAGCATCAGGAAATCCGGAACGATACCTTTTACTTCATCTGTTACAAATACCTGATTTTGGTAGAGTTGGATTTTATCCTTGTCGATATTCAGATTGTTGCTCAGTTTTGGGAAGAATAAAACTCCGGTAAGGTTGAATGGATAATCAACATTAAGGTGAATATTGAATAGAGGTTCATCAAACTGCATTGGATACAATTCGTGATAGAACTTCATATAATCTTCGTTGGTCAGCTCACTTGGAGCGATAGTCCATGCCGGTGTAGGGTTGTTGATGATATTATCTACTTCTTCTGTTTCCGCCACGGCATCTTCAGGAGCATCTTCCGGTAAAGGCAGGGTATGTGTTTTTGTTCCGAATTTAATAGGAACAGGCATAAACTTGTTATACTTTGATAATAGCTCACGGATTTTTCCTTCTTCTAAAAACTCTACAGAATCTTCTGCAATGTGAAGGATGATTTCTGTACCTCTGTCAGTTTTATCCGTTGTTTCCTCAAGGATAAATTCCGGGCTTCCATCACAGATCCATCTTACAGCCGGTTCATCTTTATATGATTTGGTAAGGATTTCCACTTTCTCAGCCACCATAAAAGCAGAGTAGAATCCAAGCCCAAAATGTCCGATAATTCCTGAATCTTTTGCAGAATCTTTATATTTTTCCAAAAACTCTTCAGCTCCGGAAAAAGCAACCTGGTTGATGTATTTTTCAACTTCCTCACCCGTCATACCAATACCCTGGTCGATGATACGTAACGTTTTTTGTTCTTTATCGATTTTGACCTCAAGTTTTGGGTTACCGTATTCAACCTTAGCCTCTCCGATACTTGTTAAATGCTTTAATTTTAAGGTAGCATCAGTAGCGTTAGAGATTAATTCTCTTAAAAATATTTCGTGGTCGCTGTAAAGAAACTTTTTTATAAGGGGAAAAATATTTTCAACAGATACATTAATATTTCCTTTAGTCATAATATTTTAGATTTTTAATTGTTACCCATAACTTCTCAAAAAAAATACCACGAAGAAGAATGTGACAGAATGACATTTTTTTTATGAGCGGTCTATTCATCCCTTTTATTATATTTACCGCCAATTATAATAACAATATGGGAATCTTTAATTTTTTTAAGAAAAAAGAAAACAGACAGGAGGAAGTTTATGCTCCGGTTCAGCAAAATGAAACATCAGTTAAAAATGTAATGGAAGAAGCTGAAGAAGTGGAAGTAATGGTAGATACATTACCTGAACAGCCTTCGGAGCCAGTTGAAGAAAAGAAGATCAATAATGAATATGAAAAGATAAAGATTTACAATGATTATATTGTCTATTCCATTGCGCTTCAGCTAAAGGGTGATTATGCCCCTATTTCTGCATTTGAAAAGGAAAATGGTGAAGTGGAAGGATTTGCCTATATGGTGAACGATGCTACATATATGTTTTCAATGGAAGATGCTATCGGAAGAATGGAAAAAAAGTTTGAGTCTGAGCTTAAGGAAGGTAAGATCAGGTCATACATGATTTTATACCATTCTAAGTTTGATGATAATGGCAACCATGAAGTGGCAACCCAGGAAGGAGAGTTCAAATCAATCACGCTTTCCTATCATTATAAAGGTTTTGATAAAGCTAAAACAGCATTGCCTTATGTTTTTGAAAACCAAAGTATTACTTATAAAGGTTTTTCAGAGTTTTCTCAGGAAGAAAACAATGAGATCATGAATAATCAGTTGGTAGAGGGTAAAGAGTATTTCACCAATATAGAAGAAATTAGAATACCGGAAAGTAGTAACGAAGCTGGAATCAAGATTAAAAAATCAAATGTTCATACCCTTGCGAGCACGTGGGGTGGGGTTTTCGGATTTGAAAGCTTTCAGAACCAGAAAGAATTTTCCGAGTATTTGATCCACACCATGTCTTTATTTAGAATGGAAGACCCTGCTTATGACCAGGATAAGCTGAAGTATACAGAATTTAAAGATGTAAAATTCAAGCCGGTACTTTCCGATGATTTTACTACCATGTATCCGGAAGTAAAAACTGATTTTTCCCTGGATTTTGAAACAAAGGAGATTAACGAATGGGAAAATGTGAACAACAATGAAGCAGTTATTGGAGGTTCGGCAAGAGATACCTTTGGAATTTGGTTTTTCGCAACGGATTATGTGGAGAATAGGAACAGATATTTGACACAGACAAAATTAAATGTTAATATCAGTGGGATTATTTTCGTATTGGATCTGCATGAGAGTTTTGAATTACCGGACGGTACTATGACGGGAGAGGATTTTACAGCGTATAAACCTAGCCAGGATCTTCCTAATTATGGATGTTTTGATTTTGTGGGTAAGATTATGGACTTCAGAGAAACGGAAGTACTGGCAGATGGAAGTGCTAAAGGCTATATACTGAAATTAAAGCTGATCACAAATTCTGAAATGGAAGACTTCTTTACAATTGATGCCTTTGTTAGTAAAGGAAATATGAGATTTGAAACGTTGACCAAAGGAATGCAGGTTGCCGGAGCAGTACAGTTGCAAGGTAAGATGGCAGACTAATAATAAGCATACAAAAGAAAAACGGTCTGAATTTTCAGACCGTTTTTTTATTTTAATTGAAACAAATTATTTGTTTTTCAATTCTTCCTTGATTTTATTTTCCAATTCCTCAGCAAGATCAGGATTATCTTTTAAAACATCTTTTACAGCATCACGTCCCTGACCTAATTTGGTCTCTTCGTAGCTGAACCAAGAACCGCTTTTCTTTACAATTCCCATATCTACTGCTGTATCAAGAATTTCTCCTACTTTAGAAACTCCTTCTCCATACATAATGTCAAATTCAGCCTGTTTGAAAGGTGGAGCTACTTTGTTTTTCACAATCTTCACTTTCACACGGCTTCCGATAGCTTCGTCACCCTGCTTAATTGGAGCACTTGCTTTTCTGATATCCAGTCTTACAGAAGCATAGAATTTAAGAGCATTACCACCGGTAGTTGTTTCAGGGTTTCCAAACATAACACCGATTTTTTCTCTTAGCTGGTTGATGAAGATTACCGTACATTTTGTTCTTGAAATAGTAGCAGTAAGTTTTCTTAATGCCTGAGACATTAATCTTGCATGAAGACCCATTTTAGAGTCTCCCATTTCCCCTTCAATTTCAGCTTTTGGAGTAAGAGCAGCTACAGAGTCAATCACAACGATATCAATAGCTCCTGAACGGATAAGATTATCCGCAATTTCTAAAGCCTGCTCACCGTTATCCGGTTGAGAAATAATAAGGTTTTCTAAATCAATTCCTAGTTTTGCAGCATAGGTTCTGTCGAAAGCGTGCTCAGCATCAATAAATGCAGCAATACCCCCTGCTTTTTGAGCTTCAGCGATAGCGTGAAGAGTCAATGTTGTTTTACCTGAAGATTCAGGACCATATATTTCAATGATTCTTCCTCTTGGATATCCACCTACGCCTAATGCGATATCTAATCCTAAAGATCCTGAAGGAATAACTTCTATGGTCGTATCTACGGCAGCATCCCCCAAAGTCATTACAGTTCCTTTTCCGTATGTTTTATCTAATTTGTCAAGCACTAATGCGAGTGCTTTTTTCTTATCTTCAATGTTACTCATCGCTATTAAAATATTTCTCAAAAATACATAATTTAAATATCAAAAACTAATATTATTTATGGGTGAAACCTGTTTTTAAAGTTAAAAAATGATAAATTTTTACTACTGATCTCATTCATAACGAAGCAGATGCAGAATATAGTTTTCGGGAAATTTTAAAACATATTTTTTATTTGCAACAGATATATTATCTAATGGAAATTTGAGTTTTTTGTGATATTCAGATAGTCTTCCAGTACCTTCATCTGATCCTTATTTCCTCTTTGTATTCTTGCTTCCCGGCTTACCAGATTGTCATAGATTTTATTGAAAAATATCTTAGATTTTGGAAATAGTTTTTTATAGGAAACCTCTGGAATTTGTAGTCTTTTACAAACCTCGTCACCCAAAAGAAACCAGGTACAGCAGATATGGAGATACCTTAAGTTTTTTCTTTGGAATTCAAATTTTAAAATAGGATTTTCTAACGATTCGTTCAGTAAAGAATGGGCAAGGAGAACAGAGTCTTTATCTGAAGGTGGCTGAACCGAAGTCCATAGATAAAAATATTCTGTAGCCTGCTTTTTATTATCGGGAAGAAGCTGCTCCGGAATTCCTAATAAATATCCTACATATTTCCAGAGGTGAAAAATACCCTGTTCTTCTTCAACAGAAAAAGTGTTTCCCAGTTTTTGAAGGCTGTGAAGGAAAACGAGGCTGAACCCAATATAGGTAGCCATCATATCCCAGGAATTGATGGGCTCTCCCCAGTTTTCAGTGTCCCAGTCTTTATAGTGTTTCTTTATGGAAAGCCTGGCATAGGAATGGATAAGCCTGGTTTTTATGGCAAACTCATATCCTTTTGCGTGAAGTTCGAGTGCATTGTAGCGGGTAGCATTGACCCAGAAATCCAGTGTTTCAGAAAGACGCTTTACAGCTCCTTTTTTTAAGGCTTCCGTTACAATCAGCGGTTTATTGAGATAAGCATAATCATATCCTCCGATCAGGCAGTAATCCCGCAGTGAGATCAGAGAATCCAGATTACTTCTCATACAAAGTTCAGCACCGCTTTTGAGCAGGTTATAATCAAGCCACTCAGGAACCTTTTGGGTTTGGGCGAATAATTTTTTTACGCTGTCAGGAACATCGTCGGTCTCGGAAACACCATTGCGGATATAGTTTTCAATTTCTCTGGAGGCTTCCTGGTATTTTTTAGTAAAATAAACCTCTTTTACAACCTCATCACCGGTTTCATCTACATGATAAAAGAAAGGCGCATATTTCTCAAAGTTTTCAAAACTCACTTCAGCTCCTGAAATTTCAATGAGCTGTTTGCCATTGCCTTCTTCCCAAAAGTTTTTGAAATGAGAAGAATCTTTAAAGCGAGGTTGTATTGTCGTTCGTTCCATGTAATATAAAAGTACAAGTTTTACACCGAAATCCCCTGATGATATTGATCAGTCTTTTAGATGATATGAAGCTTGGTTTCATTTTTTTTTGAAAAATAACACAAACGGGTTATTTTTTTGTCCCCATAAAAGTCCAAACTTTGTTGTGAAGCTAAGAGTCATCAAAATAGCAATTCTAAAAAGATATTGTTTCAGAATTGAATTTCTCTGCTCTTCAATGATAAAAACTTTAACCCTAAAACAACTAATTATGAAAACGAAAATTTTACTGCCACTTTTGCTTTGGACAGGAGTGATCTTTGGACAAGTTAGAGATTCATTAAATGCAAAATTTACCAACTCTGAGGTTGATCAGAGTAAAATAGTTGCATCAAACATTTTAAGAGTTGAGGCTGATCTAGTATCATCCTGGAGAGGAGTCAGAGGTTGTGGCGATGCGCCGACACCGCGTAAGAATATTGAAGCTACCGCTGATGCTTGGATTAAAACGAAAATGTTTGAACACAAAAACTTGAAATGGATCAGATACGGATGGAATGTTCCGGTAATTTCAGTAAGACGCTGGCAGGATCCATTTCCGGACAGAAGAAGGCATTGTTCCGGAAATGCCAGATTCAAAATTTTTATGGAATTTGAAAAACAGTAACCCTTAAAACAAAAAAACCTTCCCATCGGGAAGGTTTTATATTACTTATTGCTTATCGCTCATTACTTATTATAAAGAAGCAGCATGTACAAGCATATCTACTAACTTGTTAGAATAACCCATTTCGTTGTCATACCAAGAAACAAGTTTTACGAAGTTTGGAGAAAGCATGATACCAGCGTCTTTATCGAAGATAGAAGTTCTCTTATCTCCTACGAAGTCCTGAGAAACTACTGCATCTTCAGTATATCCTAAGATACCTTTCAATTCACCTTCAGAAGCTTCTTTGATCGCAGCACAGATCTCATCGTAAGAAGTCGCTTTTTCTAATCTTACCGTAAGGTCAACTACAGAAACGTCTACAGTAGGTACTCTGAAAGACATACCTGTTAATTTTCCGTTTAATGAAGGAATTACTTTTCCTACTGCTTTAGCAGCACCTGTAGAAGAAGGGATAATGTTGTTTAGAGCAGCTCTACCACCTCTCCAGTCTTTCACTGAAGGACCGTCAACAGTTTTTTGAGTTGCTGTTGTAGCGTGTACAGTTGTCATTAAACCTTCTACGATTCCAAATTTATCGTGGATTACTTTAGCTAAAGGAGCTAAACAGTTTGTAGTACAAGAAGCGTTTGATAAAATTTTGATATCATCAGTAAGTTCCTTGTGGTTTACACCCATTACGAACATTGGAGTATCATCTTTAGAAGGAGCGGAAAGGATTACTTTTTTTGCACCTGCATTGATGTGAGCCTGAGCAGAGTCTTTAGATAAGAAAAGACCTGTAGATTCTACGATATAGTCAGCTCCAATTTCATTCCACTTTAGGTTGTTAGGATCTTTTTCAGCAGTTACTCTGATTTTTTTTCCGTTTACAACAAGATCATTTCCTTCTACAGAAACTTCACCTGGGAAAACACCATGTACAGAGTCATATTTTAACATGTAAGCCATGTATTCTGCATTGATTAGGTCATTGATTCCTACAACTTCAATGTTGTCTCTTTCAGTCATTGCTCTGAAAACAAGACGTCCAATTCTACCAAAACCGTTGATACCTACTTTAATTGTTGACATAATAGTTTGTTTTTATTAGATTATAAAAATAATTAGATTGCTAAAATTTCTGAAATCAACATCAAATCTTTGTTGATTTCGTTATGTTTTTTAATGGCTTCTTCAATAGGAGTATACACCACATCATTGGAGCGCATTCCTGCCATTACATTGTTTTGTCCTTCCATTAATCCTACTACAGCACCATATCCAAGTCTGCTGGCCAATACTCTGTCTGCACAACTCGGGGATCCTCCTCTTTGCATATGTCCTAAAACCGCTACACGAATGTCATAGTCAGGGAATATTTCCTTTGTTTTTTCTGCTAACCCATAAACATTGGCTAGTTTTTCACCTTCTGCTACCACTACAATGCTGGATGCTTTTCCTGTTTTTTCAGCTTTTCGGAATTTTGCAAAAAGATCATCCATGCTGTCTTTTTTCTCAGGAATTAAAATATCCAAAGCACCTGTTGCCAGACCACTGTTTAAAGCAATAAAACCGGCATCACGACCCATCACCTCTACAAAGAAAACCCTGTTGTGAGAAGTAGCTGTATCACGGATTTTGTCAATAGCTTCCATAGCTGTATTCAGAGCTGTATCATACCCAATGGTATTATCAGTCCCGAAGATATCATTGTCAATAGTTCCCGGTATACCAATTACCCGGATTCCAAACTCTTCATTGAAGATTTTAGCTCCTGTAAAGGTTCCGTCTCCTCCAATACATACCAATCCGTCTATTCCAAGCTTGACACAGTTATCATAAGCTTTCTGACGGCCTTCTTTAGTTCTGAATTCGTGGGATCTGGCAGACTTTAGAATAGTTCCGCCCTGGTTGATTATATTTTTTACGGAACGAGCTCCCATTTTCAGGAAATCAGCATTGATAAGACCATTGTAGCCTTCTCTCACTCCGTAGCATTCGATATTATAGTAGTTGGCGGTTCTTACTACCGCTCTTAATGCAGCATTCATACCTGGAGAATCTCCTCCTGAAGTAAGAACTGCAATTTTTTTTACAGCACTCTCTTTCATCTAGTAAAAAATTTCGAACACAAATTTACAAAAACAAGTTCAGATTATGGCAGTAACTTTCTAATAGTTTTGAATATAAATTATTAAAAGCTTCTGAAGTTTGTAGGCTTAAAAATATATCGTGCCGTTTTGGTTTCCGGAGAGTCAACATTAAGATCATACCATGGAGAAGTTTTTTTGTTAAAAGGATTGGAAAGTAAATGAACAGACTGAGCCGGAGTAAACCCTTCACCCAATAAGAATAATTTCTTTCCGTCCTTATTGTTACATACTCCTGCAATAAACACCACGTGACCCGGACTTCCCGGAGTAATCAGGATATCTCCGGTTTTTAAATCTGAATTTTTAGTGACCGGTTTTGTCTCCTGATGTAAAGAGATCGTTCCTGCATAATTGAAGATGAGGTCAAGATAACTTCTGAAATTCTGATAAGAATCATCAAAACCTGCTGTTTTTCTAAAATTGACAGAATTACCATTCACAAAAGCTCTTGTTCCGTTTTTATAATCATTCCAGCTGAGCAGATCCCCGCTTGTGAAATGGAATTTTATGGCATCGGTTTTTTTATCTGCATATAAATATTCTGCGCGCAGTCGTATCACGGCATCAGCACATTGCTGCAGGTCTTTATTTCCCGTGTCAATATCAAAAACAGCTTCATGAAGATGTTGGGTAGAAATGGGGGTTTCATCATATTTCAGGATCTGACTTCCATAAGGCTTCAGTTTAAAGTTTTCAATAAAATATCCGAAGGAACCGGATGCTTCATCCTGCCATTCATAATCCTTAGGAGGAGAGAATCTTTCTTTGATGGTATTTTTACCTGTATTGACCAGCACAGAACCTTCGGAAACAAAGTCCTGGGTTTCCTGAGAACTAAGTTTTGAAGATGTTTTATCCGGGGTGCAGCTTACCAGAACACTAAGAATAGTTAATCCTGAAATAATTTTTTTCATATGGCATTTGATACAGTTACAAATATGATGATTTTTGTAATATGTAGTAGAGTATAAAGTATAAAGTATAAAGTATAAAGTATAAAGTATAAAGTATAAAGTATAAAGTATAAAGTATTTGTAGTCTATACTACTGCAGGGTATTAAAAAAAATGTGGGGCCCCCTGTGATTAAGAAACTATGCTTTCTCTTCTTCAGAAATCAACAGTTTTCCCCAGTCATTAAGCTGCCAAAGAATCTTAACCAGCTTTTCTCCAAGTTCCGTTAAGGTATACTCAACTCTGGGAGGTAATTCATTGAAAGATTTTTTTGTTAAAATACCGTCTTCTACCATTTCATTGAGCTGTTGATTAAGAACCCTTCGGTCAACCTTAGCAATACCCCGAAGAAATTCACTGGGCCGTTTTTTGCCCTCATTGATCTGCCATACGATAGGAATCTTCCATTTTCCACTAATGCTGTTCACAGCTACTTCCAATGGACAGATTTTATTTTCTTCAGCTCTTCCCTTTATTTCCATAAAATTGACTTTTTTATCCCTATGGGTGAAAAATATGCGGTATTGCCTGTTTCTAAAGGCTTTTAGACCTTTGTAAAAATAATAAATTAAAAAGTAATGCATAGGTTGGCAAAGCAGATTGATCAGTTGAATCAGGAATTGTTTTTCAGCTTCAGGATTTTGTGCTTCCTTATTATCAGAATTTAGGAATTGAGCTATCTGAGTTTAATAAGAATGATGAAAATACCTTACCGGTTCCTGCTGTTTTTGTGGTGGATGGAAATAGAATGGTAACATATAAGTTTTTAGATGTAAATTACATGAACAGAGTAGATATAGAAGAATTAATAAAGGTATTATGACAGAAAAAAGAAAAGGAGCACGTTCCATCAAAGACATTCCGGGAGATATTCTGGAACAGCTGAATCGGGGAGAACTTGAAACAGCTAATCTTACGGAATGGCTGGCAGTAGATCAAAAATTACTGTTAGAAAATCTGCTTCACCAAAATGGGCGGACAGAATATTTGAAACCTATTGTAGACCTTGTGAATCAGCTGAAAAAACAGACGGTTAATACAGTCAATGAAGCGATTGGAATGGGATTGCTAAAACTTTCTCATCAAAATCATGATGAAGCATTTTTACTGGACCTTTCAAGACATCAGGCAGATTTGGTGCGCTGCTGGTCTGCTTATACCGTGGGGAGAAATTCAAGGACAGATCTTAAAGAAAAACTGAAAAATATACAGCCTTTTGCTTCTGATCATCATTTCGGAGTAAGGGAAATCTGTTGGATGACGGTACGTCCGGATATTTCAAAAAATCTTACAGAAAGCCTGTCGGTGTTGTCAGGATGGACATCGCACAAAGATGAAAATGTCAGACGCTTCGCCAGTGAATCAACGAGGCCCAGAGGTGTCTGGTGTGAGCACATTTCGGAATTAAAGCAAAATCCGGGATTAGGACTGGATATCTTAGAGCCACTACGATCGGATCCCTCAAAATATGTACAGGATAGTGTGGGAAACTGGCTGAATGATGCCAGTAAGTCACAACCTGAATTCGTAACGGAAATCTGTGATGAATGGCTTCGCGAAAGTCCTACTAAAGAAACACAGTATATTGTCAAAAAGGCACTTCGAACTGTCCGGAAATAAAAGTTATTCACAAAATCATAATTTCGGCAGGGATTTATATGTATATTTCTGATAATTAAATAAATACATACTTGTTATTCAAAAAAGTATAGTATGTTGTAATAGTATTTCAAAAAACATAAAAGTTATCCACAAAGTGGAAATGTTGATTTTATTTGATTGCATGATGTTGATATTTAATGCTTTGTGTGGGCAGTTTATCATGAGTATCTGTGCCATCTGTGGTAGAAAAAAGTTATCCACAATATGGAAATATTACCCCGTGTTTTATCACAAATCAGAAGACGCCTGCAGATTGAATAAAAAAAGAAAAATCACTTTAAGGAAAATCCTTGTCACTCCTGACAGATCAGTTTATCCACAAAAAGGAGAATATAGATTGTTGTCGGTTTTAATGTTCTGATTATTAGGTGTTAAATTGATATTTTAGAAAAAAGCTTATGTAAATTTGTGATCAGTAAAAAGTTATCCACAAAGTGGGAATGTTGATTTAATTTCGCTGTATATGATTGATAGTTAGTTTTTTGTGTTGGAAACTTATCATGAGTATCTCTGTTGTTTATGGTGGGAAAAAGTTATCCACAATATGAAGATTAGGGTTGGAGTGTTTCCACAAATCAGAAGAATGCCGAAGCTTAAATGAAAAAATAGAAATCACATTCGGATCAATCTTTGTCATCCATCATAAATAGGGATGATTCACAAAATGAGAATATGGATTATTATTGATAATATTGTATTGAATACCAAATCAGCAATGGAGATTTTGGAAAATTGTTTATCTCAATTTGTAGTCAATAAAAAGTTATCCACAAAGAATAAGTGTCAGTTTAATTTCACTTCATACTACTGGTAATTAGTTATTTGTAAGGGTTTTTTAGAATGAATGTTTGTACTAAAAAAAAATTATCCACAATGTATGAATTCTGAATCCGGGTGTACGGTTATTTTCAAATTATCCCATGCTGAAATTTTCAAAGTACTTCCTTAGTATTTCTCCGTCAAATACTTCCAATATCTCTTGGGTACATGCTGAATATGGAGTTTTAGATTTTTTCTTTCCACAATATTGGTTTTTGTGAAATACCGCTGCCAGAGCGTTTGATAATTCTTCTCTTCATCATGGAATTTCTGTTGATATTGATTGAAATCCGGTTTTTCTTCAGGATAAAAGAAATCACAATTTTCAAGATCATAAAGAATTCCATAGTTTCTCCTAAGATCATAGATCATCCATTTCTGATCCTGGTAACGGTCTTTAAAATGTTTTCTGATCAACGGAAGAACATTAAAGTCCGGATCTATTTTGGCGAAAAAAATACCATCTTTCATTTTTTCAAAGCGTACAAAAGCGGTCATTCTATGTCTTTCCCGGTCTACAGACTTACAGATTTTTGAAATTTTTAAAATATCAGGATCTGCAAAATTTTCCAGAATATTTTCTCCCGGATGTTGTATAGATTGTTTCACCGCAGATAAGATCAATATCTCACTTTCAGGATCATCAGATAAAAAAACTTTTAACAATTGATGAATTCCCTGTTTCCCTATATGCTGTTCTAATTTCTTTAAAACCCGGTCTGATTTATCTGTCTGCGTAATGACTTCATGTATTTCGGCAAAAATATTTTCCTGAAAAAACTTTTCTCTGCCTGTTATTTCCACGTCTTTATAATGGTATTCGAAAACTTCAAACACCGCAGTGAAAAGACCGTCAAAACTTCCGTCATAGATAAGGGTTGTCATAGTTTAATTTGAAAATATAAGAATTGTTGTTTTTGTTATTCTATTGCATTTTCAGAATGATAAAGAGTTTTTTATTTTCTATAGCATATTAATCTCAATTCATTTTCGTCCGATTCCAAACAAAACTCACCAATGCTTTGTATAATTGTAGAAATTTTTTCCAGATCCTGAGCCGTGTTGGAATCAAGAATTTTAGGGAAAGAAAGATATTCTATTTCTTTATATTGAAGCCAATCTCCAAATGAATTATTCCCTTCAAAAGCCGAATCCCAATAATCAAACTCAAAAATGCTGTTTTCATCCAGATATAATTCTCCAATTTTTTCATTTTGAATTTTTTTAAATTGGATTTTCTTTATCTCATGGGCATTGGCAACTATTACCTCGATCAGTTTTACCCATTTTGAGTTGGACATGAAGTGTTGAGAAAATTTTGCAATCTCTTTTTCAATTTCCCTTTTCCATTGCTCACCAGCATGTTTCGCTTTTTTTGTTCTCATATTTAAAATAAACTCAATTGTTGTGAAAATTGATTGTGAAATTTAGATGAGCTTCCTCCTACCAGGAGTTTCCTGAAATTTTTATCCGTTAAATATTTCAAATAAGCATTCCCTGTATTAAAATCAATAAAATATTTTGCCCTGTTGATTGCTGTTCCCAATTGTTTCAAATGATCCATCGTTAACATCTGAAAACGCCTGGCACTTATAATCTTCTGTGCAGATTTTACACCAATCCCAGGAATTCTTAAGATCATCTGATAATCGGCAGTCTGAATATTAACAGGAAACTGATCCAGGTGCCGCAATGCCCAGCTTAATTTTGGGTCCACTTCCAGATCAAGAAAAGGAATAGCAGGATCTAAGATTTCTTCTGCTTTAAAACCATAAAACCTCATCAGCCAGTCGGATTGATAAAGCCTGTTTTCCCGTAACATCGGAACTTCTGTTGCCAGTGAAGGTAATCTTTTGTCTTCCAAAACAGGTACATAGCCGGAATAATACACCCTTTTCAGATTGAAATTTTTATAAAAATGATCAGCAACCTTGATGATTTGTAAGTCGTTTTCATTGGTCGCTCCTACAATCATTTGAGTAGACTGTCCTGCCGGAGCAAATTTAGGAACTTTCTTTAAAATTTTCTTCTCATCCTCATACTGGCTGATCCCTTTCTGGATATACCGCATCGGGCTGATCATATCCTGTCGGTTTTTCTCTGGAGCGAGTAGTTTTAATCCGCTTTCCGTAGGGATTTCAAGATTAACAGACAGCCGATCTGCATATAAAGCTGCTTCCTGCATCAGTTCATCACTTGCTCCCGGAATCGACTTCAGATGAATGTAGCCATTAAAGTTTTCCTCCAAGCGTAATTTTTTTGCCACTCTTACAAGCCGCTCCATGGTGGTATCTGCATTTTTGAAAATTCCGGAACTCAGAAATAATCCTTCAATATAATTTCTACGGTAAAAATTAATCGTCAGATCTACTACTTCCTCAATGGTGAAGGCGGCCCGTTTGATATCATTTGAGCTCCTCGAAACACAGTAAGCACAATCGTAAATACAGTGATTGGTCAATAAAACCTTAAGTAAAGAAACACATCTTCCATCTTCTGTATAGGTATGACAAATTCCACTTACAGAGCTGTCTCCTAAAGCCCCTTTTTTGTTTTTTCTTGTACCTCCGCTGGATGAGCAGGAAACATCATATTTCGCTGCATCAGCAAGGATTTCAAGTTTTTCTTTAAGGCGGTCAAAATTCATTTTTTATAAGATGTGATATTATTTGTATCTATTTGTTGTTTAAATTTTGTTCAAATTTAGTTCCAAAATTGATAAATGTCAATCTTTTTTCATAGAAGTTATCAACAAAAAAGACCCTCAAAATCATTATATTTACGGCTCATTAAAGTTTATATCATGAATCATAAACCCATCGAAGGTTTTTCCAAGCTACCTAAGCAAGGGAAAATCGACTGGCTCGTAAACGAATATCTTGAAGGAAATCAGGACTACCAACATATATTAAAACAATATTGGAATGATGATGCAGATCTTCAGAAACTTCATGAGGAGTTTTCTGAAAATACGATTTCCAACTTTTATATGCCTTACGGAATTGCTCCGAACTTTTTAATTGATGGAAAACTATTGGCACTTCCAATGGCTGTGGAAGAAAGTTCTGTAGTCGCTGCCGCTTCCAAAGCTGCTAAATTCTGGATTGATAAAGGTGGTTTTAAAACAACGATTATCAACACTGAAAAACTGGGGCATACCCATTTTATATTTAATATTGAGCCTCACAAATTATTGCATTTCTTTAATTTCAATTTGAAGAAAAAATTATTTGAAGCTACAGAAGACATTACGGCCAATATGAGAAAACGTGGCGGTGGAATTCTAAACATCAGCCTGATTGATAAAACGGCAGAAATGCCTAATTACTATCAGCTTAAAGCCAGTTTTGATACGGTAGATTCAATGGGAGCAAACTTTATCAACTCATGTCTTGAGCAGTTTGGAAAAACTTTGAGACAGGAGGTGGCAACCAGTGATGACTTTAGTCAGGAAGAAAAAAATTCATTGCAGATTGTTATGAATATCCTTTCCAACTTTACTCCTGACTGTGTGGTAAGAGCTGAGGTTTCTTGTAAAATGGAAGATTTAAAGGATGACAGTGGAATTTCTCCTGAAGAATTTGCAGCGAAGTTTAAACAGGCCGTTACCATTGCTGAAATTGAACCTTACCGTGCAACTACTCACAATAAAGGAGTAATGAATGGGGTAGATGCTGTAGTGATTGCAACCGGAAATGATTTCAGAGCAACAGAAGCCTGTGCTCATGCTTATGCAGCAAGAGACGGACAATACCGATCCCTGACTCACTGTACAACAGATAACGGGGTTTTTAGATTCTGGATCGATCTTCCGATTTCTGTGGGAGTAGTAGGAGGGTTGACTAACCTTCATCCTTTAGTGAAATTCTCTTTGGCCTTACTTGGAAAACCTTCTGCACAAGAGCTAATGAGTATTTTAGCCGTTTCAGGTCTGGCTCAAAACTTCGGTGCACTGCGCTCTCTGGTAACGACAGGTATTCAGAAGGGGCATATGAAAATGCACTTATTGAATATCTTAAACCAATTGGGAGCTACAGAAGAAGAAAAACATCATTT
Organism: Chryseobacterium sp. YR221; assembly: GCF_900176315.1. Taxonomy (NCBI): domain Bacteria; kingdom Pseudomonadati; phylum Bacteroidota; class Flavobacteriia; order Flavobacteriales; family Weeksellaceae; genus Chryseobacterium; species Chryseobacterium sp. YR221. The sequence continues at coordinate 561,064 of NZ_FWXM01000002.1, read as the reverse complement.
TGTCACCTATTTTAAAGATAAAACGGTAAGCCATCATGAGGTTATCAATGAGTTTAACAGAATGAGAGAAAACTAATGTTACAGATCATTTTGCCCATAGTATTTCTCATCTTCGGAATCTTTTTGAAGAAAACGAATATGGAAGGCTTTAAAAGTTCCAAAAGATTTGCCAATATGTTTATTATACTGGGGATCTCTACATTGGTTGCCAAGTTTATTTTAATATACCTAAAATCAAAATAGTGAAAAAAAGCATCTTATTCTTTCTGTTGATTTCCGGCTTAAGTTTTTCGCAGCAAAAAAATCTGAAAATAAATTTTTTACAGCCGAAATCTGAAAATTGTTATTTTCCTGTGGTTTCTTATCCGGACCAGCCAACAATAGAAAATAAGATCAATACTTTTTTACAGGTTGATCAGCTGGAATATGTTCCCGGATCAGGAGGAAATCCTTTTAAGCTGGTTTCCGGCGGAAAGACTTCTTACTCCAACTATGTTCATTTTTATAGTTGGGAAAAGAGGGAGACTCCAAAGAATATTCTGTGTCTTGCTATAGATGGTGAAGCTTCCGGAGCCTATCCGGAAAATTTCATGATCTGGAAAAACTTTGACCTGAGAACCGGAAATTTGATCAACATTCAGGATCTTTTTCAACCCAATGCTGTTAAAGTAGTGGAAGGTATCATTCAGAAAAGAATAAGAAAAAATATTAATGACTTTCTCACGCAGTTAAGATCAGAGAAAAATCCTTCACAGGAAGTCTTAGATCAGATTGCTCTGTATGAAGGTTGCTATACTGATTATACTTTAGATGGAATCAAGTTTTTTTTCACGGAAGAAAAGCTGAAGTTTATTGCCGGAAGATGTGCGAACCACGCGATGAGAGCACTGGATGAACTGGACGATCATGTTATTGAGTTTCCTTATAAAGAACTGGAGAACTATTGGAGCCCTTATGCCAGAAATTTACTTAACGGATCTGAAAAACTGGAAAAAACCAGCTTCAGAAACAAGCTGTACAGAGGGAAAATAGATGGGAAATATCCGGTTACAGTGCTTATTAAAGACTTTTATGCTGCTAAAGATACGAACGAAGAAAGTTCTTTTTCTGCAGTGTATTGGTATGATAAAAGTAAGAAACTGATTGAGTGGAACGGAAAGATGAAAGGAAACCATATTTCAATTACTGAAAGTGAGTATTACAGCCAGGAAACAAATCAATGGATTTTGAAAGCCTTTGTAGAAGCAGACATGAACGGGAAAAAAATTGTAGGAACCTGGCAAGATTATAATACAAAAAAATATTTAACTCTAGAATTAGAAGAATTATAAAATGAAGACAATTACTTTAGTTTTTGGTGCGGTCTACGGAATGATATCTGTGATCCTTGGTGCATTCGGTGCACATGCCTTAAAGAAAATATTAGCTGTGGAAAGACTGGAAAGTTTTGAAACGGGAGTGAGATATCAGATGTATGCAGCATTTTTCCTGTTGATTATCGGGTACATTTTAAAATTTGAAACCTCTACTGAAAAATGGACCTCTATTTTAATGATTGCAGGAACACTTTTATTCTCTGTAAGCATCTATTTCCTGAGTATGCAGGATTATTTAGGAGTTAACCTTAAATTCTTAGGACCTATCACGCCGCTTGGAGGCCTGATGATGATCTTAAGCTGGGCAATGCTTATTCTTTACTTTGCTAAAAATAAGATCTAAATAATGAAGATCAACAGAAGAAGACGGCTTATAAGAACATTCAACCTTTTGGATCAGCCGATGAGGTTTAATCCGTTTGTTTTTAGCCGTACTTTTTTCATGTGGGCCTTTACGGGGCTCGTAGGGGGAGTTATTGCCGGTGGATACTGGATCGTACTGGAACATTTTACCGAATTTCTGGCTCATTTTCACGGATGGATGGTAATTCCTACGATGGCAATCTGTGGCCTTTTGGCAGGGTTGGTCATTCACTTCATTGGTGATCCCGGAGAAATTCATCTGATCGTTAATAACATCAGGTTTAATAAAGGAAAACTGGAACCGAAGAATAATCCTTCCATGATCCTTTCATCACTTTTCTGTGTAGCTTCAGGAGGAAGTTTAGGACCGGAAGCACCCCTGGTGCAGGTAACGGGCTCTACAGGAACATGGCTGGGAAAAATTTTCAGGCTGAAAGGTGAAGAATTACGTTCTTTAAGTATTGCAGGGATGGCTTCAGGTTTTACAGCCTTATTTGGAGCACCTCTGGGAGGAAGTCTTTTTTCCCTTGAAATCTTGCATCATAAACATGCCGTGGAATATTATAAAGCGATTATCCCTGCATTGGTAGCCAGCTGTTTCAGTTACCTTATGTTTGCTTTAATTATCCATTTGGGAATTGGGGCAACATGGGATTTGAAGGCTTATCACTATGCAGGAGTATATGATTTTGCTTATGCTACAGCATTTGGAATTGTAGGAACCCTATTCGGCTGGATTTTTATTTTTGTAGTGAAATTTTTTAAAAAAATTTTTGAATACAGAAAGTTTCCGATCTATATTAAAACATTTGCAGGTGGGGTTATCTTAGGGATTATAGCGTATAATTTCCCTATCACAAGATATTTTGGACATAATGAAATCAATCAGCTGATTGGTGGGAATTTTGGACTGAACTTCCTGATCTTAGTTCTGGTATTTAAAATCCTGGCTATTGCTATTACAGTAACCTCTGGATGGAGAGGTGGTTTTATCATTCCATTGTTTTTTGTGGGAACAACATTAGGGTTGATTATTCATAATTTGTTTCCGACAGTCGATACTACTTTAGCTATCGTAAGCTGTATGGCTGCCATCAATGCCTGTGTGACGAGAACACCTATGAGCACCACCATTATTTTGGGAACACTCACAGGGTTTACTTATTTCGTACCCATATTGTTTGCCAGTCTTACGGGATATTTTCTGGCTCCAAGAATTCCGTTTATCGGATCGCAGTCTGAAAAATTAGCGGAAGAATAGGGGATTTATATTAACATGTCAAAAATCAAGGTAAGTAATCTTTAATTTTTGAATGAAGAATCTTGAACTTCCGTGTCTTTTTAGTAAATTTGTCAACCTTTAAATTTTTAAATAAAATAATAAAAATAATATGAATCTTCACGAGTATCAATCAAAAGAGATTTTATCAAAGTATGGAGTAGCTATCCAACGTGGTTTCGTTGCAAACAACGTAGATGAAGCTGTAGCAGCTGCTGAAAAATTGACTGCTGAAACTGGAGCTCAGGCTTGGGTTGTAAAAGCACAGATTCACGCAGGTGGTCGTGGTAAAGGAGGTGGTGTTAAGTTTTCTCCAAACATGGATAAACTTAAAGAAAACGCTCAGAATATCATCGGAATGCAGTTGGTAACTCCACAAACGTCTGCTGAAGGTAAAAAAGTACACTCTGTTTTGGTTGCAGAAGATGTTTATTATCCTGGAGAATCTGAAACTAAAGAATTTTATGTTTCTATTCTTTTAGATAGAGCTGAAGGAAAAAATACAATTGTATATTCTACTGAAGGAGGAATGGATATTGAGCACGTTGCAGAAGTAACTCCTCATTTGATCCACAACGAACTTATTGACCCTGCGTTAGGTCTTCAAGGTTTCCAGGCTAGAAAAATTGCTTTCAACTTAGGTCTTGAAGGAAATGCTTTTAAAGAATTTGTGAAATTTATTTCATCTCTTTACAATGCTTACACAGGAATTGATGCTTCTCTTTTCGAAATTAACCCTGTATTAAAAACTTCTGATAACAAAATTATCGCTGTTGATGCTAAAGTAACTTTAGATGGTAACTCATTATTCCGTCACAAAGATCTTGAAGCTTTAAGAGATACAAGAGAAGAAGATCCTATCGATGTTGAAGCTGGTGAAGCTGGTCTTAACTTCGTAAAATTAGATGGTAACGTTGCTTGTATGGTAAACGGAGCTGGTCTTGCAATGGCAACTATGGATATCATCAAATTATCAGGTGGTAACCCTGCTAACTTCCTTGACGTAGGTGGTACTGCTGATGCTCAGAGAGTACAGACTGCTTTTGGAATTATCTTAAGAGATCCAAACGTAAAAGCAATCTTGATCAACATCTTCGGAGGTATCGTAAGATGTGACAGAGTAGCTCAAGGGGTTGTAGATGCTTACAAAGCTATGGGAAGCCTTCCAGTTCCATTGATCGTAAGATTACAGGGAACTAACGCTGTAGAAGCTAAAAAATTAATTGATGAGTCTGGTCTTCCGGTACACTCTGCAATTACTTTAGAAGAAGCTGCAAACAAAGTAAAAGAAGTTTTAGCGTAATCTAAAATTCTCACATAAAATAGAAAACCGTTTCATTTTTGAAACGGTTTTTTTGTTTGAAAACCGCAAAGAATATTAAATTGTATGCTGTTTTTAAGATGTGGTTTTAGGACTATTTTCGAACTGTGTATAAATAAATCTGTATCGCCTTAGCATTGATCCGGCCTATCCAATATTCTAAAAAAAGACCACTTCAATTGTTGAAGCAGTCTTTTATGTCTTTAAAGAATATTTTTATTTATCCTGATTCTCGGTTGCATTAGTTTCTCCACTGGTAATACTGATACTTGTAGGCGTTACCAGCTGGATCTTATCCACATCAAAACGCTCTTTAATACCTAAATAGGCTTTACTTCTTACCTGAGCCAGATTAGCACCTATTTTTATCCAGAATTTTACCTGAAGGTTAAATGAACCCTGTTTTAAATCTGTAAAGATCACCTCTATGGTGTCCAGCTTATCCACATTGTCCAGATTTTTAATGACATCCAAAATACTTTTCTGTGCCTTACTGATATCTTCATCAGCAGGAATTTCAAAGTTTAGGATGATTCTGCGTTGTGGAGACGCTGTAATATTATAGAATGGTGCATTAAAAACAACCTGATTGGGAATGTATGCTTTTTTCCCATCATCAGTAAGGATTTTTGTAGTTAAAAAACCAATTTCCTGAACGGTTCCTGAGTGAGTGCCAATGGTAATATAATCTCCTACTTTAAAGGCCTTATCAATTCCAATAAGCATTCCTGAAAAAATACTTGAAACCAGATCTTTCAGGGCAACCCCTGCGATAACCCCTGCAACTCCCAAGCTCCCGATAAACTTCCAAAGGAAACCACTGAAGCCCATAATCTCAAGTGAAATAAAAGACCCAAACAGCATGATCAGAAATCTGAATACTCCGATCAGAGTAACTAAAGAACTCTCTTTTTTACTTTTTGGGAAGAATCTGTGGAATAATTTTACTGCAATTAAACTTAAATACTTACTTGTGATGAGGAAAAAAGTAAATACTAAGATTCCCACAATAAGTTTAGGAGTGAGTTCGGCAAACGTTATATACCAGCTTTCCAATACTTTGTATACCAAGTCTACATAGCTGAGTCCTGTTTTCTCCATGAATTTTTTTAATAAAGATATAAATTTTCAGGAAAAATTTTGCTAGTTTCAAAAAGTCTACTAAATTTGTAGACTAACAAACGCGAAATAATATGTCAATTAAACTAGGAGATACAGCACCGAACTTTCAGGCAGTCTCATCTTTAGGAGATATCAACTTCTATGATTATCTTGGAGATTCATGGGGAATTTTATTTTCACATCCGGCAGATTATACTCCGGTTTGCACTACAGAGCTGGGCTATACGTCCAAGCTGCAGGCCGAATTTGCTGAGAGAGGAACAAAAGTGATTGCCCTGAGTGTAGATGAAGTAGAGGATCATCAAAACTGGATTAAAGATATTAACGAAACTCAAGATACCCATGTAGCGTTTCCTATTATTGCTGATAAAGACAAAAAGGTGTCAGAACTGTATGATTTTATTCACCCGAATGCTTCTGCTACGGCTACAGTTCGCTCTTTGCTGATTATTGATCCTGCTAAAAAAGTGAGACTGATTATTACTTATCCTGCGTCTACAGGCAGAAATTTTAATGAAATTTTGAGGGTGCTGGATTCTTTACAGCTTACAGATACCCATCACGTTGCTACACCTGTTAACTGGGAATATGGTGATGACGTTATTATACCACCGGCAATATCTACAGAAGAAGCCAGAGAAAAATTCCCTAAAGGAGTTACTGTCATAAAACCCTATCTGAGATATACGCCCCAGCCCAATACATGATTTATTTGATTTTTTATAGTTTAGTTTTATTTGTACGAAAAGCGCCCTGAAAATTATTTTCAGGGCGCTTTCATTTTTATACGTATTTCTGATTACTTAACGTCGTTGATAATTTGTTTTCCTTTAGACGTTGGAAGATAAATCTGGAATCCTAAACCAAAAGTAATTTTGTTGGTATAACCTCCGCTTCCGAATCCTGCATTAGCATCATATTTCACCAATCCTTCTAAACCAATGTTTGGTGTAATGAAATATGAATACCCAGGTCCAAATCCGAAGTTAAGTCCGTTAGAAGAAGAACCTCCTTTAGAGATTGATGTTCCTCCAACACCTAAATTACCTTCTAGGAACCATCTTCCGTGGTGTAACAGATTGTTTACTCCCTGCTCTCCCGGATTAAGGTAATAACGTCCTAATGCTCCTACATTATACGTGAAAGTAGTGGGTGCATCTTTAGCTCCTTTGAATCCTAAATCTACATATCCCCCAATAGCAATGTTATCTTCAATAAAGTAAGCTCCTTTTGGCTGAATATTGAAATCATAACCACCTCCTTTATTTAAACCGAAGTTGGCGCCTGCAAGGTTACCACCTACCATCCAATTACCTTTTTGAATCTGAGCGTTTGCAGTTGCTGTTAAGCCTGCTACGGCTAATATCCCTGTTAAAATAAGTTTTTTCATAATTTATTATTTTAATAATTAAATGTTTATTATTCACGAATTATAGAAAAAACAATAAATGTGCCAGACTCCTAATTTTAGATAATTTTTCAAAATTATTGTTAACAATATCAATGAGATAGAATTGATTTTTTTAACACAATTACTAAATATTTCGCAATTATATTAAATAAAATGAAACGCTCTAAATTGAATATTATTAATATTAGAGAGATTATCTATTCTCCTTTTACTATTTATTTGTTTGGATTATAATTAGGAAGTATCAGGATATTTGAACTTTCTTTAAATGAATAGAAGAAGTAAGGATATAATTAATCCGGCAATGGTAAACTTTATTCCTCGTTTGAATGCTTTGGTTTTAGGATTGAACATCCAGAAGCTTGAGATCACAAAAAAGAAAAGGGCAACTCCGAAGAATATACTTAAAGGTGCTATGGCATCTTTAGACTGTGATTTGTGAAGAGAAACCATTTTATCCAGTACAAAAGGCAATTCCATTTTTGAATACTTAGCTACTCCTGTTGCTGAATCATAAGTTCCTTTTTTAAAGTGGAGAACGTTACCTTCAGTTTTTTCTACTTCAAGACCTTTCATCTTCAGCTCTTTTTTCAGTTCTTTTTCAGAAAGGTTTACAGATAAAGTCTTCTCATACTTTTTTTCGCTCTTTAGAAAATCTGTGTCTCTGTAGACCAAAATAATTCCACTTACTGCATACACTGCCATAATACCTGCAAGGAAATATCCCAGATAACGGTGTGTAATCCTCATGAAACTTCTCGTGTCTTTAATCTTATCCATATTGTATCGTTTGTTTTTAAATTTCAAAAGTGGAAACTGCAAAAATGCAATTTCCACTTTGAGTTAAAAAATAAATAGTTATTTATTTCTAAAGTTTGTACGTCAATGTAAAATAATAATTTCTCGGCGTGATCGGGTTTACAGAATAATTCTCGTGAACGTTGTAGTTTACAACATCAAATAAGTTACCCACTTTACCCTGGATAGAGAATTTCTTCCATTCATATCCTACAGATACTGTTACCGTAGTGTAATCTTTTAGATCAATCATTCGGGTTACATTATTTCTGGTGATATTGGTAGATTTTGAATCATTCCACCCTGCAATTCTGTCTCCGATATAATAGATACCTGCACCTACTCTCAATCCTTTTACATAATTGGTGAATTTATAGAAGATGGAAGCATTAGCTGTTGTTGCAGGAGTTCTTACCAATCTTTGATTTTCGACATATCCTTTTTCAGGGGTATCTGTATAAACAGCATTGTTGTAAGATACACCGGCAATAATAGAGATGTTTTCGGTAGGATTCCCTGTAATATCCAATTCTACCCCGCGGCTTCTCATTTTTCCTGCAAGCTCCTTCAGGTTAGAATCAGGAGTCTGTACTTTTCCGGCATTATCAACATAGAAATAGTTCTGGTAATAATTATTGTACATTATTTGATACAACGTCAAATTTACTGCTAAGGCGTTATTCCAGAAATTTTTCTTTGCGCCAATTTCGTATTGATCAACTGTTGTAGGCTTGATTCCCTGTTTAGCTAAACCGTTCACTCTGTTTTGTACATCAGATAAACTTCCACTGGTGTTTAGATTATCTGTTCCGTCTGACATATAGCCCGCATTAGATACAAATGAATTGGTATATGTTGCAAACACAGAAAGGTTATCATTCGGCATATATACTAAACCAAGTTTTGGAGATATAGCCTGATCAGAAGTTGCTGTATTATTTACCAGTGTTTTTGTATTGCTGGTAAATTTAGTATTGATAGTTGGCATATTTTCAACATATGACCAACGTAAACCAGCGATTACTTTAAACTCTTTATTAAGACTGATGAAATCTTGTGCATACACACCAATTCTTCTTGTGTTGATTCTGTTTTTTTCTAATGTTTTAGAATCGGGCATGCTGCCGCTTGCCCATGTAGATGGATCATCCAGATAAACAGTACCGTTTGAATTTCCATTTGTTCCATATAAATAAGATGTTCCGAAAGTTGCCTTTTTAGGATCTGCAACGTTTGGATCGTAATATGTATAAGAATCTGAACTACCGTAATCAGCATCAGCACCAATCAACACTTTATGGTTAATTCTTCCGGTATTGAAATCACCATTGATATTCACCTGTGCAGAAGTATAATTCTGCTCATTATAAGTTCTGTTTAATGGTCTGTCCCACGAAAGACGGTCAGAGCCTTTTTTATATCCCCATTGTACTCTTTCTGTAGAGAAATAGTCTTTCGTATAGTTTTGATAAGACGCCACTGCATTTAATGACCATTTTTCATTAAACTGATGATTAAAGGTAACATTGGTTGAGGCTTGCTCTACATTCTGATATTGCCAGTCTGCTCCCAAGAATGCACTTCTCGACAGAAGGTTATTCATTTCATAGGATACTCCGTCTTGTTTTGTGATAGAACCAATACCAAAATCCGGGGTGAAGTTATTTTTAAGATAATCGGCTTCTACAATCAATTGTGATTTTGGGCTGATATTAAAAAGGAATGACGGATTGAAATAATATTTCTCAGACTGTACCACATCTCTGAAGCTTTCAGCATATTCATAAGCTCCATTTATTCTGAATGCCACATTCTTGGATAATGGACCATAGATATCAACAGTCGGTTTGTAAGAATTCCAGCTTCCTGCATTTAAACCTACGTTTCCGCCAAAATTGAATTTCGGCTTTTTAGTAATCATATTGATAATACCACCGGCAGCTGCATTACCAAAAAGCATGGCATTAGCTCCTTTTAATACTTCAACTCTTTCCAGTCCGCTTACTTCAGGAAAAACCCCACTGTTTATTCTTGTACCGTTCTTAAAGATATTATCATTCCCTAGATTAAAACCACGCCCACCGAAACTGTCCTGAGAATTTCCTCTTGAAGAAGTCACATACATTCCGTTTACGTTTTGAAGAACATCACTTAGCTGTTTTGCCTGCTGTTGCTCAATAATCTCATGAGTTACAATCGCAATAGCCTGCGGATTTTCCATTACCGTAAGGTTAGACTTTGTTGATAAGGATCTTGCCTGGTTAGGATTTCCCGTTTTGTGAAGATTAATGTCTTCAATGGTCTGGGTTCTGATAGTATCTGCTTCAGCATTTTTAAGCTGGGCACTCAATGATACAGCAGTACATAATAACCCTAAAGAAAGTAGTTGTCTTTTCATTTTATTTTTATGTAGAACAGTTTTAAATAAGCCGCAAAAGTAAGTATTTGTTTAGAATAGATAAAAATTAATACATGATTTTTATCATAATATTAATTCACTGAAATGTGTTTTATCGTTATTGTTGCTGTGGATGGACAATGAGGAGCTTTTTATGAATATATTTGTTATAAAAATAAAATTATGCAATTGGTAAAAGCAGGGCTATGTGCCTTTGGAATGAGTGGAAAAGTATTTCACGCTCCTTTTTTAAAGGAACATCCCGGATTTTTTATTTCTGCTGTAGTAGAAAGAAGCAAAGAAGAATCTAAAGAAAAATATCCTGAAGCCACTATTTATTGCTCAGTAGAAGAGATGCTTCAAAGTGCAGATATAGAATTGGTGGTGATCAATACTCCGGTTCAGACCCATTATGAGTATGCAAAAAAAGCATTGGAAGCAGGGAAAAATATTATTGTTGAAAAACCATTTACGGTGAATGTAGAAGAAGCTGAAGAACTGGTGAAGCTTGCTGAAGAAAAAGGGCTCTTTCTAAGTGTTTATCAGAACAGGAGATTTGACCGTGATTTTTTACAGGTAAAGAAAATTTTAGAAGAGGGAAAACTGGGCAGTATCAAAGAAGCCGAAATTCGCTTTGACAGATTTCGTACGACACCGAGTGGGAAGCAGCATAAGGAAAATCCTGATCAGATAGGTTCGGGTTCTCTTCATGATCTTGGAGCTCACCTTGTAGATCAGGCTGTGCTGTGTTTCGGATATCCTGAGAAGCTTTTTGCTGATGTATTCTCTATGAAAGGGACGGCATTCGCAAATGATTATTTTGAGATCCTTTTATTCTACAAAAATGATGTAAGGGTAAGATTAAAGTCTTCAGTTTTCAGTAAAGAAGCTCATAATGCCTATATCATCCATGGAGATAAAGGCAGTTTCTTACAGGAAAGAACCGACAATCAGGAAAATGAATTGGTAGCAGGTGCTATTCCGGTGTACGGAAATGAATGGATGCAAGGATTAAAGCAACCTGATGGAATTTTAAATTTCCTGAATGAAAACTCCGAAACCGAAAGAATTCTTACTTCAAGCGAAGCCGGAAATTATATGGATTACTATCAGCAGATCTATGAACACATTGTATTTGGGTATCCTTTGCCTTCTCCGGGAAGAGAAGTTATTCAGAACATGAAAATTATAGATGCCTCTCTAAAGAGTACAAAAGAAGAAAAAGTAATCTATTCATAACTCATCATTGTTTTTTATAGAGCTTCCTGAAGTTCAAGCCATTTCATTTCGTGGCTTTCCAGTTTTTCGGAAATGGTTTCCAATTCAGCAGAAAGTTTGACCACTTTTTCATAATCTGTTTCATTATTCAGCTGATCTAATATTTTTGCACGTTGTTCCTCCAGCTCTGGCATTTCTTTTTCAATAGTTTCCAACTCCCTTTGTTCTTTAAAAGTGAGCTTTCTTTTTTTAGCATTGGAAGATGCTGTAGTTTCCGGGAGAGGCGTATTTTCTTTTACAGGTTCTGCCTTTACCGTTGTATTTTTTCCTAAAGCATCCTCACGGCTTTTAGCTTCACGGTATTCTGAAAAGTTTCCTACAAAATCTTTTATTTTTCCATCTCCTTCGAAAGCCAAAACATGATCTATGATCCTGTCCATAAAATATCTGTCGTGGGAAACAATAATTAAAGATCCCTGGAACTGTTGCAGGAAGTTCTCCAGAACGGTTAATGTAGGAAGGTCAAGATCATTCGTAGGTTCATCAAAAATCAAGAAGTTAGGATTTTGATAAAGAATATACATCAGGTGAAGTCTTCTTTTTTCACCTCCCGAAAGTTTTGAAATAGGAGAGTACTGTGCCTGATCATCAAATAAGAACAGTCTTAAGAACTGAGATGCAGAAAGACTTCTTCCGTTGGCTAAAGGATAGAACTCTGCAATTTCTTTAATGAAATCAATAACACGCTCGTCTTCTTTATAGGTAAGACCTTTCTGGGCAAAATAACCGAAAGAAATAGTTTCTCCCGTTTCAATTTCTCCTTTGTCGGCCTTTTCATAGCCCTGGATAATATTTAATAAGGTAGATTTACCTGCTCCGTTTTTTCCAATGATTCCAATTTTTTCACCACGTTGGAACTGATAACTGAAATCTTTTAATAAAACTTTATCTCCAAAACTTTTATCAATATTCTTCAGTTCTAGAATTTTATTTCCAAGGCGTTTCATTTCGAAATCAAGTTCCAGACCTTGTTTTCTGGTATCGGTTTTGGCTACCTTTTCAGTTTCATAAAATGAATCAATTCTGCTTTTAGACTTCGTTGTTCTTGCCTTAGGCTGTCTTCGCATCCATTCAAGCTCTTTTCTATACAGGTTGTTGGCCTTATCGATGGTTGCACTGAGATTTTCTTCGCGGATCATCTTGTTCTCAAGATATGTAGCATAAGAACCGTTATGAAGATAAAGGTTTTGATCCTCTATTTCCCAGATAATATCACAAACACTGTCCAGGAAGTACCTGTCGTGGGTCACAAGCAGTAAAGTTATTTTAGCTTTATTCAGATAATTTTCAAGCCATTCTACCATGTCTACATCCAGGTGGTTGGTAGGCTCATCCATGATCAGGAGTGTGTGTCTGTGCTCAGCTCTGGTTTCTGTTAATAACTTTGCCAACGCAACACGTTTGATCTGTCCTCCCGAAAGAGTTCCCATTTTCGCATCCAAATCAGTGATCTTAAGCTGGGAAAGAATTTGTTTCATTTCATTTTCCAGATCCCAAGCTTTATGAGCCTCCATATCGGCCAAAGCTTTTTCAATGAATTCATTATCGGTGGAATGAAGGGATTTATGATAATTTTTCAACGCAAGGATAGGCGCTGAATCCAGAGTCATCATAAATTCCTCAATGTTTAAATCAGGATCATAATGGATCTCCTGGTCAAACAGAACAACCTGGATATCCTTATTGATGATCGCAGTACCGCTGTCTGCAATTTCTTTACCCATTAATATTTTCAGAAGGGTAGATTTTCCACTTCCGTTTTTGGCAACAATAGCAATTTTGTCTCCTTCATTGATGTGAAAAGAAATGTTTTCGAACAAAACTTTGATACCATAAGATTTGGTAAGATTTTCGGCAGAAACGTAATTCATTGGAAATTAATGGTTTGATTTTGATTTTGAATTGAACCGCAAAAATACGAAAATGTAGCCATAAAACTTTCCGGAACTTCTTTTTATAAAAATGAATATTTATAATTTTTTAATAGACTGTGTCCATTGTCTGAAAAAACTATTCAGTAATTTTGATAAGATTAATTTTAATAATACAAAATCTGATTTGAAATAATGAAAAAAGTAATTGTCGACATGGATGGGGTAATGGCGGATGTATACCATCAGCTGATACAATTTGAAAAAAGAGACTCAGGAAGAGAGATAGAGATCAGTGATCTGACAGGCAAACCTGAAATAGATGCATTTCCCAACGGAAAGAAACACGTTAATGAAGTTGGTTTTTTCAGAACTTTACCTGTTATGGAAGGCAGCCGTGAAGCAATAGAATATCTGAACAACAAATATGAACTGTATATTGTATCTGCAGGCATGGAATTTCCCAACAGCTTAAGAGAAAAATACGACTGGCTTGCAGAGCATTTTCCATTTATTACCTGGGAACAGATTGTTCTTTGCGGTAGCAAAAGAGTGGTTTCCGGAGATGTGATGATTGATGACTATCCAAAAAACCTTGATCATTTCCACGGAGAAAGATTAATTTTTACACAGCCTCATAATGAACTGGTTGAAAATGAAAGCTATAAAAGAGTAGGATCCTGGGATGAGATTATGAATATGCTGTAAAGCAGGCACAACTTAATCTATAGTCAACCTTTTTAGGGACCAGGAATTTCCATTGTAAATATTAAGATCCACTTTGGTATTGATACCATGAACAATGCCGTTTTCTGTAAATTGCCAGAAATCCCATTGGTCATCAGGCGAAGGAGACGGCACATCATTGTAATTAGCTAGCCAGAGTGGATAACCGTCAAATTCACCTTTCAGAAAGTCTTTATAATAATGGTAGTAGGTATAGATGATAGGTTTTTCACCATAGGTGTCTTCTATTATTTTGCACCATATTTTAAGATCTTCTATCAGCTTTTTGTTTGTTTTGCGTTTGGGAATTTTCTCAATATCTAAAATAGGAGGGAGGTCTCCGCTTTCTAATTTTACATTAGCCAAAAAATTGTTAGCCTGGATGATAGGGTCCTCGTCAGCTCTGTAGAAATGATAAGCACCACGGATAAGGTTGTGTTTTTGAGCTTTCCCCCAAAATTCCTCAAAATGCTTGTCGGCATTGCGGTTACCCATGGTTGCCCGCATAATGACAAATTCTAATGGGATGGTTTTATTGCCAATACTGAGGCTGTCCCATTTAATATCTTCTCTGTTTTGATAATGTGAAACATCAAAGCCATACGTTTTATCAAGATTATCCGTAAGAATTTTTTGAATCCTTAATGTTTCTCTTTCACTGTTGTGGAGTTTTTTATGACTAAATTTATTAAAGTACAAAGCATAATAGTAGCTGACGGATTGTTTTAAATAAAAACCGGTCCCTATCAATGCTATAATTAATATTGCCAATACTACCTTCCTGCGGAAAAAATAGTTCTTCCGTCTATTGATATGGAGCTGTTTGGCAGTTTTTTTGGTGTACTTTTTTGGTGTCATAAAGTTTTGCAAAACTAACTTTTTTCACTACTAAATGCTAAATAAAATCAGTAAATTTGTTTATTATGGAAACACGCGAAAAAATCATCATTATAGGAGGAGGATTTGCGGGGCTACAGCTTGCAAAAACATTAAATAATAAAAATAAAAAAGTTATTGTACTGGATAGGGTGAATCATCACATGTTCCAGCCGCTTTTTTATCAGGTAGCTTCAGGGAGGATAGAACCTTCCAATATTTCCTTTCCTTTCCGAAAGATTTTTCAGCAATCCAGAAACACGCAGTTTCGTATGACGGAGGTGAAAGAAATTGATCCTGCCCACAACAAAGTCATTACTGATGAAGCAGAATTTACTTACGATAAACTGATTATTGCTACCGGTTGTAAAACTAATTTTTTCGGCAATAAAGATCTTGAAAGCAAAGCTTTTGGGATGAAAAATACCCAGGAAGCCATCGGGATCAGGAATCATGTTTTAACAACTTTTGAAAAACTGATCCTGGAAAAAAGCCGGAGTGATGACGGAAACTGGAATATTGTCATTGTAGGAAGCGGACCTACCGGGGTAGAGCTTGCAGGGGCCTTTGCAGAAATGAAAAAAGAAATTCTGCCAAGAGATTATCCGTATATGAATTTTGATCAGCTGAAAATTATTCTGGTAAGTTCCACAGAAAAGCCACTGGCCGTGATGAGTAATGAAGCACAGGATCAATCTGAAAAATACCTCAAAGACCTCGGAGTAACTTTTATGAGTGGTGAAGTGGTTACAGAATATGATGGAGATAAAGTACATCTGAAAAGCGGTAAAGAAATTCCTTCAAACAATGTCATTTGGGCAGCAGGAGTTACCGGCAATGTAATAGACGGCTTCCCTGAGGAAAAACTAATAAGAAACCGATATATAGTAGACCGCTATAATAGAATAAAAGGCTACGATAATATCTATGCCATCGGAGATATTGCCTATATGGAAACTCCGAAATATCCGCAAGGACACCCACAGGTAGCTAATGTGGCCATTAATCAGGCGAAAAATTTGGGGAGAAATTTTTTAAAGAAAAATCCTTCCGAATGGAAAGAATATGAATATAATGACCAGGGTTCTTTAGCTACTATAGGTAAGCATAGAGCCGTTGTTGATTTACCGTTTATAAAATTTCAGGGATTTTTTGCATGGTATTTCTGGATGTTTCTGCATTTAATGTTAATTTTGAGCGTTCGAAATAAGCTGGCCATCTTTTTCAACTGGATGTGGAGCTATTTCAATAAAGATTCATCTTTAAGATTAATTATTATACCTACTAAGAAAAACGGAACATTACAATGAGAATTGATATAATAAGCGTGCTACCGGAATTAATGGAAAGTCCGTTTCAAACTTCTATTTTGAAGAGAGCAATGGATAAAGGATTGGCAGAAGTACATTTTCATCATTTGAGAGACTGGGCGATCAACAAACACAGACAGATTGATGATGAACCTTATGGAGGTGGAGCAGGGATGGTTATGATGATAGAGCCTCTGGATAAATGTATTTCGGAGCTTAAATCTCAGAGGGATTATGATGAGGTTATTTATCTGACACCGGATGGAGTGACTTTAAATCAAAAAATTGCCAATACACTTTCTATAAAGAACAATCTGATCTTTCTATGTGGTCATTATAAAGGAATTGATCAGAGAGTAAGGGATCTTCATATTACAAAAGAAATTTCAATAGGGGATTATGTGCTTACCGGAGGTGAGCTGGCAGCATGTGTTCTTGCAGATTCTGTGATCCGACTGCTTCCGGGTGTTTTAAACGACGAACAAAGCGCTCTTACAGATAGTTTTCAGGATGATTTACTTTCGCCTCCTATTTACACCAGACCCGAAAGCTATAAAGGTCTGGAAGTTCCTAAAATTTTACTGAGCGGGAATTTTGCAAAGATTGAAGAATGGAGACATGATGAAGCGGTAAGAATTACCAAAGAAAAACGTCCCGATTTACTTTAAAAAAAATATTATTGTTTTTTTTAAACCTATTTGCAATAATTGCGAATGGAATAATATTTGTTATATGATATTTTATTAAGAAAAATATTAGTAGTTTTTATTTTAAGTTAATATTTTATTTTATTTATTTTGAATTTTGCTTATTGTCTCAATTTTCGATATTGAGGTAATATCATGAAATGATTGAAAAATTAATTCACTAAGTGTTGTTTTGTTAGTGATTTTTGTTATATTTGATCGTTTTTTACTGAAAAATTAATTTTGAAATTAACAAATATTAATTAAAGAAATTTAAAAAAATAGTAAATTTATAATTGAAAAAAGAGCATACTAACTAAAGATAGAAATTTGTGCTGATGGAGCTATTCTCTTTTTATAATGTTGAAAATTTATTTTTGCCTGATCCAAAACCTGTTCATAAACTGGACCCTACAAAATCAGGTTTAAGAAGCTGGGATGAAAAGAGATATAAAAATAAGCTTTTTAAAATCTCTCATGTATTCCAACTGATGAAGGAGGAAAATGGCGTATTGCCATTTATGATAGGACTCTCTGAAGTTTCCGGCAGGAAAGTTTTAGAAGATCTGGTGGAGATGGATCCTTTTCACTCAGAATATGGAATTGTACATTATAATTCTATGGATGAAAGAAAGGTAGATGTAGCAATGCTGTATGATAAAAATAAAGTAGAGGTAATAGATTCTGAAACCATTACTTTCTTTTTTGAAATATCAAATAAAAACACAGGAAATTACGACACAACCAGGGACGTACTTTTTTCTAAGATTAAATATAAAGGGGAAATTATTAATGTCTTTATCGCCCACCTTCCCTCTAAGCGCGAAAAAGATATCAATAAACCTAAAAGAGCTTTTATATTAAACGAAATCCGGCAACGGATCTTGAAAATTGTAGATGATGATAAGGAACATGTTATATTGTGTGGTGATTTTAATGAAAACCCGGATGATGAAAATTTAGTAAAAATTCTCTATGACAATGATCATGAGAAGGTTTTGATGAACCCTTTTCAGGAATTGTTTTCCGCAAGAAATTATTCTACTTTTCATTATAAATCTGGATTGCTGTATGATCAGATCATAATGTCGAGATCACTTCTGGACAATAAAACACTGGCCTTTCAGGAGGCTTGTATTTTTAATTCTGAGAAAATAAGCAGCAGGACCAGAAATTTTGAAGGACGTCCTTTCCGAACTTATGCCGGTACAAGGTATTTGGGTGGGTATAGCGATCACTTTCCGGTTTTTGTCAGATTTAGTGACTTATCTTAAAAAACATAAATAATAAAAAAGTAGAAAATGAAAAATTCGAGTAACACAAGTTATCATTTAGATTCAATTGACAAAGAGATCATCTACATGTTGATGGACAATGCTAAAACTTCTTTAGCACACATTTCAAAAAATGTTGGAATTTCTACAACAGCAGTACATCAAAGAATTAAAAAACTGGAACACGCAGGAGTTATTGAAAACTCGATTTCGTTCCTTAATCCTAAGAAAATTGGATATAAGGTGATTTCGTATATTGGTGTGTTTCTTGATCAGCCAAGTCATTATCCTGATGTGGTAAAATCTTTGCATGATATTAATGAAGTAGTAGAGGCCCATTATACTACAGGAAATTACACCATATTCCTGAAGGTTCTTTGTAAAGATAATGATCATTTGATGCAGATCCTTAGCAAACTTCAGAAACTAAAAGGAGTAACAAGAACAGAAACCTTTATATCTTTGGAACAAGGTATTTACAGACAATTGAAAGTATAACGATATGAACATAGGACAATATTTGGATTCCACTTACTTGAAAACACCTGAGCAATCAGGGATTTCACACGAAGAAACTCTTCAAAAAGATAAAGAACTGGCTCAGGAAGCTATTGACAATGATTTGTTTGCTGTAATGATCCGCCCGGATTATGTAGCAGAGATCAAAAAATATATTCAGGAAAGAGATTCAAATGTTGCAGTGGGAACTGTAATAGGTTTTCATGAAGGAACATACTCTATTGATGAGAAGCTTGCAGAAGCTACAAAAGCAATTGAGGATGGAGCAGATGAATTGGATTTTGTTATTAATTACAAGGCATACCTTGAAGGAAATACAGCCTTGGTAAAAGAAGAATTTGTACAGTGCACAAAGCTTGGGTTGGAACATCATAAAGTTGTAAAATGGATTATCGAAATTGCCGCTTTAACCGATGAACAAATTGCTGATCTTACCAAAAATATTTCCGGTTGGGCCGGAGAAAATTTTACAGAAAAGGACTTTCCTCATATTTTTGTAAAATCTTCAACAGGTTTTTTTGAAACCACTGGTGGAAAACCTAAC
The DNA here is from genome assembly GCF_900176315.1 of Chryseobacterium sp. YR221. Taxonomy (NCBI): domain Bacteria; kingdom Pseudomonadati; phylum Bacteroidota; class Flavobacteriia; order Flavobacteriales; family Weeksellaceae; genus Chryseobacterium; species Chryseobacterium sp. YR221. The sequence continues at coordinate 541,912 of NZ_FWXM01000002.1, read as the reverse complement.
GGTGCCACATTTGAAGGAGTGAAAATAATGCTTGATAATGCAGGAAAACTTCCTGTAAAAGCAGCAGGAGGAGTAAGAACCCCAGAGGATGCTGAAAGAATGATCAATATGGGAGTGAAAAGAATAGGAACTTCTTCAGCCCTGGCATTAATTAAAAATCAGTCTTCATCAGAAGGATATTAATATTGATATCAATTATAAATAAAAAAACCATCAAATTCATTTGATGGTTTTTATTTTATGCCTGTGCCTGATATTCTTCGTAAAACTGTTGAGTCTCCAGAATAAGGCTGCTCATTTCGTCTAATGTGAAAACCTCCAGGAATTTTTTTCTGAATTCCTTAAAGTGAGGAACACCACGGAAATAGTTACTATAGTGCTGACGCATTTCTATTAGTCCTAATTTTTCCCCTTTCCATTCTACACTCCATTCAGCATGCTGGCGTACTGCCAATAAACGGTCTGCGACGGTTGGCTCAGGTAAATGTTCACCTGTTTTAAAGAAATGTTTGATCTCATTAAATATCCAGGGATAACCAATTGCTGCACGTCCGATCATAATTCCGTCACATGCATATTTTTGTTTGTATTCCAATGCTTTTTCAGCAGAATCGATGTCACCGTTCCCAAAAATAGGAATTTCAATATTCGGATTCTGTTTTATTCTTGAAATATGTTCCCAGTCTGCTTCCCCTTTATACATTTGTGCACGGGTTCTGGCATGTATCGTAAGGGCCTTAATTCCTGTTTCCTGTAGGCGCTCTGCTACTTCATCAATATTAATACATGTACTGTCCCAACCTAAACGGGTTTTAACAGTCACTGGCAAATGAGTAGAACTTACTACAGCTTTTGTAAGACGAACCATAAGGTCAATATCTTTCAACACTCCTGCTCCTGCTCCTTTGCAGACCACTTTTTTTACAGGGCATCCGAAATTAATATCCACTAAATCAGGATTTACCGTTTCTACAATTTTTGCAGACATAGCCATTGCCTCTTCATCTCCTCCAAAGATCTGTATGCCAACAGGTCTTTCATAATCAAAGATATCCAGCTTTTTACGGCTCTTCATTGCATCACGGATTAAGCCTTCGGAAGAAATAAATTCCGAATACATTAAATCTGCACCATGCATTTTACACAAACGTCTGAACGGAGGATCACTTACATCTTCCATCGGAGCCAGCAAAAGTGGAAATTCCGGCAGTTCTATATTGCCTATTTTTATCATGGTGCAAATTTACAAAATTCTTAGGATTAGAAAATATGATAATATCTATGAGTGTGATGGGGTGAATTTGATCGGTTGGAAGCGGAAGATATGAGAATGTACATGTACATTCTCCTTTCTTCAGGTCTTAGAAGCTTGCTTTTACCTGCATACTTCCGATATGTATTGTCCTGTCACCAGAGTTTCTTCCTTCATAATTTAAATTTAACTGAATGAAAGAGTTGATCGCCTGCTGGATAAATACACTCCATACCTGGTTTTTTCCAGGCTTTAAACCATCCAGCATCTGGTTTCCTACAATACTGTAATTATTTCCGGTGAAGGTATTATTGATGAATGAAAAATTCCCACGGATTGAAGTTTTTTTACGTTCCCACTGAATGGTTCCGGTAATATCAAAGGCTTTAAGATTTTCCTCTCCATCCACTCTCTCTTTTTTGCGGTAAGCGGCTGAGAGCTCAGTCTGGATAGCATCAGTAAATTTATAGGTAGCCTTCGGTTTGGTTTCCATATTGTTTAAACGATAATCTCTTGTTGCAAACAGCTGCGAGGAGTTTTTAATATCATGAACCGAGTTTTCCCAGTCTACCCTGAATTCTTTATTGAACCAGTATCCTATATTCAGGAAATGAGAAATTTGCTCACGTTCTTCACTGCTGAAGTTTGCATTGATAAGATTGTCGTTAGATATAAATCGGTAGTTTCCGTTCCAGCCGGATTTGTCGGTAGGATTAAACTGTACAGAGGTCAGTATATTTTGATTTTTAAGAATCTGATCACTGTTTTTTTCAAAAGGATTAAGGACCAACACCCTGTCTTTTTTATAGAAAGAGTTTTGAGAATTTAATGAAATATTGAAGTTCCAGCGCTTTAAAAATGCATTCTCAGAATTGAAAACAATAGCAGGGTTTACGAATAAAGCCAGCTGAAGTTTATTTTTATTAGACGGAATATATCGTACAGAATTGGTGTAAACACGGATGTATTTTGCTAAATCTGAATATTCTGCGATTTCAAATTCATCCAGCTGCTGAATACCGTCTCCGTTATAATCGGTCCATTTATAGATCCCTTGTCCATCTGTTACTTTAATGTATTGAAACTCCCTTTGTGCCTCCTGTCCGTTTCCGAGTTCGTAGAATGCCTGCAAACGCATTCCATTCCTGAAAAGCTGCTGATTGTAAAGGATATTTCCAACCACAAAATCATTGTTTCTGGTTACGGCATCGGCAATATCGTTCTGGTAAAAGAATTTTCTATAGTGAATTAACGCATTAAGAGTGGTTCTTTCGGTTTTAATGATTTGACTTTCTGCCATGATCCCCAAAATACTGTTCATGTTTTGAAGTCTGTTATCACGTACAGAGTCATTATCTCTCATATATACTTTTGCCAGCAATTTGGTCCTGGTGCTATCGCCAACTTTCTTTTGAACAAAAATTTCTTTCCAGCTGAAACTGGTTACATCCAGGAGTTGAGTGTCATTATATTTTTTCTCATTGTGCTCCATGCTTCCTCCAATAGCCCAGCTGCCTTTTTTACCGGTATATTCTGTGGAAACACCTCCTCGTATAAACTTGGTATCCTGTAACGTTGCATTGGTATTCAGGAAGGAGAAGTTTCCTTTGGTAAAGAACTTTCCTTTGATCCAACCAAAATCCAGGTCATTTTTAATCCCTTTATAAGAATCCTGCTCATTCAAATAGTTAATACGGTAATTTAAAGTAGATTTATTATTCCACTTATTCAGGAAGCTGAAAGTAAACCTGTTTTGAGTTCTGTTGTTGAATTCCTGCACCAAGTTGAAATCTCTGGAGAATTCTACATCATTGATACGGTCCAGAATATGGAATTGCCTGTCTATATATTGATATTCAAAACTTGGAGTTCCTTTCCAGTTGTTTTTAGTAAAGCTTTTATTTCCGAAAATCCGCCATGCATATCCAATATTCTGATCAGAATCTTTTGAGGAAAATAAATTGATATCATAGTTACTCATGGAAATATCAGTACCAATTTTCCCTTCATTTAATAAGTATTCCGAGTTTAGGGAGAAGACCTGTGATTTTTGAGGAGAAGGAAGCTTTCTTACGGCTCTGTAATCTCCTCCATTCGGTCCTGCATATTCGAAAACACGTCCGTTATTGGTGGTTTGTGCTACTTTATAATCTCCCTGGTTGGCTCCAAAATAAGTGAAGGAAACCTGATAAAGTGTTTGATTCTGATCTGTAGAAAATTCATAAAAATTTCCCGTAGGGTTTGAATGCAAAACATATAGGATTTTGTTAACATCATATTCGGTCACTACACCGGATGGAGCATACATCAAATTAGGGTCATTGCCGGCATTAGCCAGGATTTCCTCATCCTCTTTAGAAAGGTTTAAAGAAAGTGGTGCATTTTTATTATCATTTTCCATAAACCAGTTAAGGCCTACTTTGAATTTTTCTCTCTGATGTTCCAGTTTACCCGTAAATAAATATCTGGAATAATTTCTGTTGGCGTAGTTATAAGAGATGGTGATGAAGTTTTGTTGGAAAATAGGACGGAAACTGGTAAAAGTAACCTCACCTGTGTTATAATTGATAATATAATCCTGGTTTTCACCACGTTTCATTAAAATACCATCAATGAATACCTGCTCAGATCCTGAGATCAGTGTGATAAACTGTTCTCCGTTTTTACCTGTCAAACGATAAGGCCCCTGGTTTCCTTCTACCCCCTGAAAACGGATCCTGTGAAATTCACTTCGTGCAACCCCCATTGAAACATCTACAAGTGTTTTGTTTTCAGTTCCAAATTCAGTCTGAAACTGAAGCCCCATGCTTCTTCTCTGATATTTGGCAAAGTAATTTTTAGATTCAACAAGATCTAAATGCCCGGCTCTGAGAATAGATTTATCCTTAATATTAAGCTGCATATAAATCTTATCAAATTCTTCCAAAGTCTGCGTATACCCATCAGCCTGAATCGGTAGATTATGATCTGAAATACTGGCCAGAATGGTTACGTCCTTGGAAAGGCGCCCTGAAATCTGAAGATCCATGGAACTTTGTACAGATTGCCCCTGATTATTACCAAAAGTAATCCCACGGATGATAGACCCTTTAGAATTAAGCTCTCCTAAAAATCTTTTTTTATCATTTTTAGCCAGTACAGCTTCATCAATAATAATTTTATTATTCGTCCTTATAAAGTCCAGAGTGTCTTTGGTGAAAATATCCTGTTCCAGCCTGGCTGCCAGAATACTGTCCTTTTTTATACTGTCCTCAGGAACATTGGGATTTTTCCATGAAAATACCTGGGCACTCCCTGAGAAGATGCCTAAAAAGAAGAATACGAATAGTAGAATAAAATTCCGCAAGTCCTGAAAATAATCCGTAAAAATAATTAAAAAATGTTAACGGAATGGGGTTTAGTATTATTAACAGAAAATTAATATAATTATTGCGAATGACTAAAAATTTGATATAATTTAGCGGTTGAAATTATTAATATTTAAATTTTAATCATGAAAAAACTTTATTCGTTAGCTTTATTTTGTTTAACAGGTTTTGCATTTGGTCAAATTAGCTTAACGACACTAAACACTCCTTACACTCAAAATTTTGATGAATTAGTAAATACTGGAACAGGTTCTCTGGCCTTAACCGGTGGTTTAGTAGGATGGAGCATTGTAGAGACGGGTGCTAATGCCAATACTACGTATGCAGCAGATACAGGAGCATTAAATGCTGGTAATACTTATAGTTATGGATCAGCAGGGAGTACTGATAGAGCATTAGGATCTGTGGCGAGCAGTAACTTATTGTCAAGATGGGGAGCTCAGTTTAAAAATGATACTGGAAATCAGATTACAGATCTTCAAATATCTTATACTGGTGAAGAGTGGAGAATGGGACAACTGAACAGAGGGAGTAATGATAAGATTATATTTGAGTACAGTACGGATGCTACCTCATTAACGACAGGAACATGGACTGCTGTTTCAGCTTTAACTTATGAAACAACTAATGCTACAGGAACTGCAGGAGCAAGAGACGGGAATGCTGCAAGCTACAGAACTGCACTTAGCTCTACAATTTCTGCATTGAATATTCCTGTAGGACAAACATTTTGGATCAGATTTGTTGATTTTAATGCCGATCAGTCTGATGACGGTCTTGCTATAGATGACTTTTCTTTAATACCTCAGGGAGGAACCTTGGCAACAGGAGAAAATAGAATTTCAAGCAAATCTTTTGTTAAAAACACTTCAGTTGAAAATGAAATCTACTTCGGAGTACAATCAGAAGTTAAAATCTTCAATATAAGTGGGCAATTGATCAAAACAGCTTCAGTGAGAGAAAACGGAAGTTTAAATGTAGTTGAACTTCAAAAAGGAATTTATTTTGTAACAGGAATTGTAAACGGTAAAAACGTTTCTGAGAAGGTTATTAAAAGATAATTTTAACTAATTGTTAAATATGCACCGTCACTTGAATTGGGTGACGGTTTTTTTGTACTTTTAGACTATAAATTTAAATCATCATATAATGAAAAAAATCTTTACTATTTTGGGAATAGCTTCTGCTATTGGTTTTATGAATGCGCAAACTACCGTTTTGACGGAAGATTTTAGTTTTACAGGAGCTCTTAATGCAAATGGATGGGTTACTCACAGTGGGACGGCAGGACAATTGACATCTAACGGAAATGCTGTTAATTTAATTTCAGGAAATTCAGAAGATGTAAATAAGGCATTTTCAAGTGTATACAACATTAGCTCTACTGAAGTGAGCAGAGCAGAATATTCTGCTACAATTAATGTACCTAACGGGACAGGTTTAAGTACTACCGCAGGTGACTATTTTTTAATGTTTACAGTTTCTTCTGGTGCTAATCCAGGAATTTTTAATGGAAGACTTTTTGCAAAAGGATCTGCAACAGGATATACTTTAGGAGTTTTGAATAATGGTGCAGGAGGATCTGCAACACCAACTTTTGGAACTGAAATTCCTTATGGGACACCTGCTAATATTACTTTGGCTTATATCGTTGATAATACTGGAGGTTCAAGTTCGAATACAGCAACTTTACAAATCAACTCTCAACCCTTAATTACAAGTACTGCCGGAACAGGTTCTGCGCCAGCAACAATTGGTGCCGTAGCTATCAGACAGGGTTCAGGAACTGGAAATATCTCCATTGATAATCTAGTGGCCAAGGTATATTCTCCAACATTGGCTGTTTCAGAATTTAAAAACGGCAAATCAGGAAGCTTTGTAAAAAATTCTTTCGTTAAAAATGGAGAAATTACTTTTGGAGCTGATGTAAAAGATGTAAAAGTTTTCAATATGTATGGACAAGTTGTGAAAACGGCTTCTGTAAAACAAAACGGAGCTGTCAACGTAGCTGAACTTACAAAAGGAAATTATATTGTAACCGGAACGGTAAACAATCAGCCGGTATCTCAAAAAATATTGAAGGACTAAAACGAAGTTTTTAGATAAAATAGAAGCCACTCATTTCTTTGAATGAGTGGCTTTTTTATATTAACAGATCCTTATTTATTGTAATTTTTCTTATTAATTTTTCAATTATATGGTACTGTTTTTGATATTTTTAATTCAAATTTGTTGCTAAAATTATACACCCATGAAAAAAATATTTACTATTGCAGGGTTAATACTGTTTGCTGTAGTGGCACATGCTCAAATCGTTATCAATGAGATCTACGGAGGGAACGAAAATTCCGGGGCTGTATTAAAAAATAATTATATTGTATTAAAAAATATAGGAAATGTTCCCGTTTCTTTATCCGGAGCTACTATTCAGTATGCCCCTGCAGTAGGAGCATTTAACCAATATCATACATTACCGGATTTTACCCTGAATCCGGATCAAACCTACCTGATTCAGGAGGCTGGGATTAGCGGAGGAACAGTAAATTTGCCAACTCCGGATTATATTGCCACAACGGTAACCAATTTTGATGCAACTCCTAATCAGTCAAAGGGATTACATATTTCAGGAGTTTCAGGAAAAATTGCATTGGCTGCCAATAATGTGCAGGTTCCCGGACCTATATCATCCAATGTACTGGATTTTGTAGGATATGGCTCCAACGCAGATCAGTTTATGGGTGACGGCCCGGCTCCGTCTCCAACAATAACAACGGGGATCAAAAGGATAATGGGCAGCAGCAATGACAATCAGGTTGATTTCTCTCTTAAGGGTACTGCAAAGTCCGGTTTTGTACAAAATCCATTTATAAAAGGCAATGAAATTGTTTTCGGATCCGAAATTACTGATGTCAAAGTGTATGATACCTTCAGACGTGTTGTGAAAAAAGCCCCTACAAAGACGGCCTTAGCTCTCGATATTGCAGAATTACCTAAAGGAACTTATATTGTAACAGGAACAATTAATAATGTCCCTATTTCTCAGAAAATTGTAAGGGATTAGTTTTTTATAGAGAAGGCTACCTTACACTAAGATAGCCTTTTATTTTTTTAGTACTTCGTTAATACCCGGCATTAAAAATAGAACCATTGCTTTTTCTGATTTAATACCAACCTCTTCTGGCAGCATTAATAATGGTCCCCAGATTGAGAACAAGGGTATATCTGATCCGTTTTGCGTAGTCTTTGAATGAAGGTTCAAACCCAAGAGAAGATTGTATTGGGAAGTAAACTTCAAGGAAATCCGGAATAATTCTTACTTTTATGCCACTGTCCCAGATAAATTTTGTGGGACGGTCTTGATTTTTATAGATCCCTGCATCAGCATATACATGAAATATTTTCCATACACTGGAATCTACATTGAAGGAAGTAATCCATTTATTAACGGAGCCCGGTATAAATGATTTGAAACCTCCGTCTGCCAAAATAAATTGCTGAGAAAGGATACCACTGTTGGCACTTTCACCCAAAAGACTGTAGGAAAAAGCATAATTTGAAACCCTTGAAATTCCGTAATTAAATAAATTATTTCGGGTGTCATTTCTTAAAAAGTATCCGGCAAATAAACGTAAACTCAGTTTTTGTTTCGGGGCAAATTCCCATCTGTAAAAGGCTTCAGCTGTAACTTTATTGAAATCTTCCATTCCCTGTGTGCTGATGCTGAAACTCTTTTCATGAATCATCTGATTGTCACTATAGCCATACCCAAAGCTCCATAGGTTATACTTTTTGTAATCATTATTAGCAATCATAACAGGGCTGAGATCTCTGTCGAAATAATTATAAGACATCCCAATGCTTCTGCTTATGGTACTTCGGGGATCTTTCCTAAAGCTTATGTTAGAAAGTACCGATGCTTTTCGGTAGGCCAATCCATAATCATAATGGAAATAAGATCCGGAAACTCCAAAAGTAAGGCTTCGAATGATGCTTTCAGCAGGTAGAAAAGAATAGGATACCGCTCCGGATCCGGTTAGTTTTCCAGTTCCTGAACTGTACATCGGTGTAAATGAATACAGAAATTTCTGATCAAAGAATGATTGATTTTTAAGATTGATTCCTAAAAGAAATTTATCATAGGTATTATTAAAACGTATTCTCGGACTGATATAGATCTCATTATATTCAGGATCCGGAATGTCTTTGATGAGTTTTAGTTTGATTTTTTTAGCATTCGAAAATATACCTTTTGCGTACAGGAAATTATCCCTGTAATTTGATTCCGGGAAGCTATAGCCTGTGTTTAAGGTGACTTTATAAATATTATCTGACGCAGGAAGAAATAATTCATTATTATTCTTATTTTCTTCTGTTTCTATCCAATAGGCTTTTTTCTCTCCCTCCCGGGTTTGGGTTTCCAGTTTTACAGGAATGGGGGCATCTGTATTTTTTGTGATTTTGATATGTAGAGAATCGTTCTCTTTTTTTATGTTTTTCAGTTTAAAGTTAACCCTGTTTTTCTGCTTAAGAAAATTGGTGAGGTATCCTGAGGTTTTATCTTTTTCACTGAGGTCACTCAGAAATTCTTCAGGCTTTATTTTTTTACCGGAATTTTGTGAAATATAATTTTTCACAACCCCATTGAAGGTGTCATTCCCCATTTTATCTGCCGAATAATCAAATAGGCTTCCTGTTTCAAAGCTGCTGACGGCCATGTCATTAAAGTTACTTAATGAAGAAAAATTGTCGTCAATCTTTTGATCCAGATTTTGCAGCATGATATATTGGTACGCCAATCCATACCGATCCAAAAGTTTCACTTTGGATGCATGAAATATTTTTAAAGGCTTAATTCCGAATAATTTGGTCTCCGGAAGGGCACCTAAAAGTTTGGTGTCTTTATAGAATTTTTTCAGATACTGAATCTCAAGATAAGATTTTAAACCGTTTTTAAACCAGTGATCTTTCTCTTTATCAGCAATGATATTCTCATCAAGGATTTTTTTGGTTATGATTCCAAAATAATCAAGATCGGTTTTTTCAGCATCTGTAAATAACTGAAATCTGAATTTCCAGAATCTAATATCATTATTCCCGAAAAAATCTTCCTTAGCTCTGAATTTATCCGAAATGAAAAGTGTCTGTGGAATAAAACCAATTTTATCTTTAAGAAATTTCAATTGTAAAGGTAGTAGGAATTCCAGGTTTTGTTTTTCTTCCGGTTTCAGATTGTACCCGAATTTAATCTCAGAACTGAAGCCATCAACATCAACCTTAATAGAAGGATAACTGTTGGTGGAGATTATAAATTCGGGGTCAGAATCCAGATACCCTTTAAAAGAATTCATCTGAACCTGCGGAAGATTACTTTCAATAAAACTATTGACAGGAATATCAAAATTGACAGTCCAGAAAGTATTGAAACTTACAGATTCTTCAATATCACGATATTCTTTCTTAGAAATATTGTCCGGATCAAATTGATCCGGAACAATAAAGAAATATTTTAAAGCAGTATTCTGGTCGGCTGTACCATATCCTGTAAATGTTTTATCAGGAAGCTGTATCCGGTACTGTAATTTCAAAGTAACGGCTTCGCCGGGTTGTAATGCCTCTTTTAGTGGAAGAAATAAATTCTCATCCGAAAGAGCATTGATAGAAATAGGCTGGTTTTCTGAATTTTTAATATTCAGCTCCAGAAGTTTACCCAGCTGATCAGCCTTTGCAAAGTGCAGATCATTGTTTCTGTCTTCCAGCTTTCTATAGACAAGTGAGGTTCCACGTTTATGATAGGCGGAAATCCAGTTCAGGAGTTTTATGGTCTGAAGCTGTTTGTCAGAATGATTGTAATAAACAATTTCCTGATTGACTTCAAGCGTTTTTCTGTCAGCAGACAACTTTGCTTCAATGTATATGCTGTCTTTTTGTGCAGAAACCTGTACAACTCCTAAAAACAAAATAAGGCAAATCGTGATCTTTTTCAAATATAAGTGATAAAGTACCAAATATAACTTATTTTGTAAATACTTTATAGGATTTTAACCCTGAGTTGTCTTTTTTTCCAAAGAATTAATATAGGCATTCCAACCCTCAGTTTTATAAGTAATCGCTGAAGCTTCCGGATTGTCTGATTTATAAATTCCTCTTCCTACGATGATGAAATCTGTATGTAAGGTTTTAAATACGTGTTCAGGAGTATTGTACTGCTGGCCTTTACCATCACCCGAATCGGCTAGATTCACTCCAGGGGTGAATAATAAAAGATCTTCCGGGATTTTATTCTGGGATACACCACCAATTACATTAGGGTGGGATAAAGCTACTTTTAAAGCATCTTCACGATAGCTGGCAGTCGTTAAAGCTCCTTTAGAAGACATTCCTACGATGGCTACTACTCCTACATTTTTAAAGCAATCCAATGATTCAAATCCCCCGATAACCTGTGATGTCACAAAATCTGCCCAATCTGTAATTTTGAAAACCCCACTGGTGAACTGAAGTTCCTGAGTATTTCCGATATCTGCAAATTTTCTGTCTTCCATTAATAAAAACTGATGCTTTTCAGCAATTGCTTTTAATGGGCTAATTGTTTTTTCATAGTCAAAATCTGAGATGATATCGATATGTGTTTTCAAAGCAATGATATGAGGTCCTACTTTTTCAGCAAAATCCAATAGTTCCTGTGTTGTCGTAACATCTGCAGAAGCAATAAGATTAGATTTTTTTGCCAAAGCAGTTTCTAATAATTTCTTTGAAACAGAATGCTGAGTACTGCTCAGCTTTTGCTCATATGAAGCTCTGGTCTCTTCTTCAAACTGAATATGATTACCCTGTAGGAAGTCCTGAATTCTTTTTACTTCTTCATCAGATAATTCTCCTGTTTCCTGAAGAATAACACATACTTCTGAAATGTTGAAAAGAGTATGTACTCTGTATCCTTTACTTTCCAAAAGTTGCTTTCCTCCCTGTTCTCTGTCTAAAACCACAACAATATCCGAAACTTTCAGATCTTCCTGCTCGATTTCAGGAATCGTTTCCAGCAAAGATTTTCCTGAAGTAATAACATCCTCCACCAAAAGACAGTTTTGACCTTTCTGATAAATACCTTCAATCAGCTTTTTGGTACCGTAGCTTTTAGCTTCTTTTCTTTTAATAATTAATGGAATGTAACTTTCCAATGACATCGCAGTAGCCATCGGAAGTGCAGCATAAGGAACTCCGCAGATTAGATCGAAATTATCTAATGGAAGCATTTCCAATAAGTAGTTGGCAAGATTTTTTAAAATTTTCGGATCTGAAGCCAAAGGTCTTAAGTCTACATAAAATGGGCTTTCAATACCACTTTTTAAGGTAAACCTACCGAATTTGATGATACCCAGCTTGTAACACTCTAAGAAGAATTCTTTTTTACTTTCCATTATTTTTTATTAGATATTGCAAATTTAAGGATTTGAAATAAGGCTTAAAAATTTATCACCTATTTGTAAATAAAAAACCACCCTGAAGGATGGTTTTAAAGACTATAATAAACTATTATTTTATAATTTCAGCATCAATAACTTTGGCTCCGCTATATTTTTGCTCGGCTTCCCAAAGTAAAAATTTATCAACTTCTTTGATGAGCTTGGGGATAGTTAACGATAATACCGCTAAGTCATCCATTACTCCAAGTACCGGTATGGCAAATTCAGGAAGAAGGTCGATAGGGGAGATGATATATAAAATTCCGAGTAAAGGAAGAATGATGTCAATGGATTTCATTGGATAAACTCCTTTTCTCCACATTTTTACCATTCTGAATATGTCGGGAATCTTTCTCACAAAACCTTTGTGATTGATAGCTTCTTTAGCAATGTTTAACTTTGAATATTTCATTTTGTGTTTGGTTTTAAATAAGTTTTTCAACGATGTTAATTTCGCAAATCTTATACCAACAAATTATAAAATTTAGTTAAAAATGATTATTTAATAATATTGTCAATGAACTGATGCACAGTCTCTGTGTTCCAATCTCTGTATGCATCTTCTTTAATAATAATCCTCCCTGTTTTATCTAAAAGAAAAGTGGTAGGAAATACTTTAGGAAGAATTTTTTCAGAAATAGGACTTTGAGCAATATACACAGGAACAGTATAATTATTTTCTTTCAAAAATTTTCTTACGTCCTCTTCCTTATCATTCATGGCAATAAGGATGAAATCAACATTATCTTTTCTGGAATCATATAGCTTCTGAATAGTAGGCCATTCTTTTCTGCACGGTGGGCACCATGTTCCCCAGAAGTTCAGAAAAACAGCTTTATTCTTAAAGTTTTTAAGGTTGGTGCTTGGAGCATTAATTCCTTTAAGGTCGATATCATAATCTTCTTCACTTACATGTACAGCATTTTCAATAGTAGCAATAGGAAAGAACTGATCTTTCATAAAATTCCTTATTCCCGGCACAAAAGCAATGATGCCAATAATGACGATGAGTACAATATAAATAATGTTCTTTTTCATTTACTATTTTTTACTGTTAATAAGTGTCAGATCTATTTTATAATAAATCTAAAATTTCCTGAATAGAATCTTTACCTCTGTTTCTTGCATAATAAATCTGCAGATCATTGTAAAAACTGTCTTTTGGATATCCTTCAGGATCAGCTTTATATTTCATAAGCAGCTCATATCCATATTTTGGACGTGGGCCCCATGAATTTTTTACGTTAAAATCTTTATCCAGGATAATTACCTTAGGAATAGACTCTGTTCCATTGGTTAAAAACTGGTTGATCAGGCTTTTATCACTGTCTCTCAGGAAAACTCTGATTTCATTATGGCCTTCAAAAAATTTAAAAAGAGCAGGTACAGTAGCACTTGCATCTCCACACCATGCCTCGGAAATAATTAAAATCTTTCCATCGAAATTTTTATCAGCTAATTCCTTCAACTGTTCTTCATCGGGAACATACTTCTTAAGAGTTCTGTCCATTCTCTGAAGTCCCAGTTCGTAATATTGTTTGTAGTCCGCTTCCTGTTGGTCAGCTGGATTTTCTAATCTTTGTTTTGCAATTTGAAGGTATTCTTCAAATGAAATTCCTTTATCCCAGTAATTTTTCATTACCAAAAAATTATGTTTAAAAATTATTGATATTTCTTGTTTTGTTGATCAAAAAAAGATCAGCCAATACGAATGCGGCCAGAGCCTCTACTACAGGAACTGCTCTTGGAACTACACATGGGTCATGACGTCCTTTTCCTTCTACAATGACAGGGTTTCCTTCTTTATCTATACTATCCTGAGGTCTTAAAATAGTGGCTACAGGTTTGAATGCTACGCGGAAGTAAATATCCATTCCATTAGAAATTCCACCCTGAATCCCTCCTGAAAGATTAGATTTTGTAGTGAAATCTGTATTGAAAGCATCATTATGCTCCTTTCCGGTCATTTTTGCTCCACAGAATCCACTGCCATATTCAAAACCTTTACATGCATTGATGTTCAGCATTGCTTTTGCCAGTTCTGCCTGAAGTTTTGAAAATATAGGTTCACCAATTCCCACAGGAACATTTTTAATAACGCAGGTAATAGTTCCACCGATGGTATTGCCTTCTTTTTTGATTTCTTTAATTTTTGAAATCATTTTTTCAGCAGTCTCCGCATCCGGACAACGTACGTCATTGCTCTCTGTCTGAGAAAAATCCAAGGCCTGATAAGGTTTCTCACAGAAGATATCTCCTACAGAAGAAACGTAAGCATTTATTTCAAGTTCCGGTAGAAGCTGTTTGGCAAATGCGCCTGCAACTACCCAATTCATTGTTTCTCTTGCTGAAGATTTTCCACCTCCACGATAATCCCTAAACCCAAATTTCTGGTCATAGGTGAAATCAGCATGACTTGGACGATATGCACCAGCAATATGGTCATAATCTTTTGATTTCTGATTTTCGTTTTCGATGATAAAACCGATTGGCGTACCCGTTGTTTTTCCGTCAAAAATTCCTGAAAGAAACTTTACTGTGTCACTTTCTTTTCTTTGGGTAACAATAGCAGACTGCCCCGGTTTTCTTCGGTTCAGTTCGTACTGAACTTTTTCGAGATCTACCGTTAAACCTGCCGGAAAATTATTGATGATACCGCCATAAGCCACTCCGTGACTTTCTCCAAATGTTGTAAGACTAAGAAGATTACCTAATGTGTTGAACATAATACAAAATTACCTTTTTTTCTCCATATAATAAAGTTTCAGTATTTGTTCTATTTATCAGTGTCTTTGATATTATTGATAACATCTTCTGCTTCCATTTTCTCTCTGGAAATGAGCTTTTTCCAGATAAATCCTTTTCTGATATCATTTTTATCGGAAAGTTGAGGGAATATTTCTGCTTTGACGTCATCAAAAATAAAACTTGTTGATATGGCGGGAAGAGGAGTGTCAAAATTAAAAGGATAATTTTTAGAAACATTGAATTTTAAATTGCCAACCTCAAAGGTGTTGTATTGCTGATATTCATAGGTTGATGGTTGGTAAAATTGTTTTTTTTCAAATCCGGCGATGAAATTTCCGGGTCTAAAACTTGGAAGATGTTCCTGAATGAAATTGGGGAAAGACAATATGGAAATAAACAATATACTCAGAGCTGAGAAAATGATGATTGATTTTCGTTTGTCAAAATATTCATAACAGAATATAAAAAATATCACAAAGAACACGTCTATAAAAAATCTGTATTGAGCTGAAAAAGCAAGCACAAGTATACTTTTTATCAATACTGAAATACAGAGTAAAGAAATCAGTTTTCTTTTTTTGATCCAGGCAAATGCTGAGAAAGCAATCAGGCTTACAATAAACAGGATGTTGATGTTGGAT
Source organism: Chryseobacterium sp. YR221 (assembly GCF_900176315.1). Taxonomy (NCBI): domain Bacteria; kingdom Pseudomonadati; phylum Bacteroidota; class Flavobacteriia; order Flavobacteriales; family Weeksellaceae; genus Chryseobacterium; species Chryseobacterium sp. YR221. Next base: position 526,440 of record NZ_FWXM01000002.1, on the reverse strand, counting down.
TTTATTCCGTTTAGGAGAAACCAGTTTCTGATGTGATCAAATGTTGAGAATCTTTGAATTTCTTCATAGGAATACTGCATATCATAAGTTTTCTGAATGGCATATTGTGAAGAAGTTTTTAAGATCTCAGGGTTAGGTTTCCAGGGTATTCCCAATTCGCCAATGGCAACAGGAAATATAGGATAGCCAAATGCCCAGATGTTTTTTGCAAAAAATACAAGGAGAATAAAAATTCCAAAAAGTAGTTTTTTAAAATCTGATTTAAAAATAAAAACTGCACAAAGGAAAGTAAGTATGGGCAGCCAGATCATGGTAGGCTTTATGGCAAAAATAAAAATGGAAAATGCAAAAAGAAGTGTTGTGTTTCTGTTTCCTGCTGTTATTTCATTCAAAATAATTAAAGAAAGAGCAATGACAGGAAGATCTGGGCTTGGTGATTGTGAGAACAATAATAATACAGGGAGAAAACATAGATGAATCCATACTTTTCTTTCAGTAATATAAATGGTATAAATGATTAATAGGATGGTATTGATTCTTAAAAAGGGATCTGAAAAATTTGAGAAACCGGCCTGGAAAATATGCCATATAGACATTTGCCCCAATGTAAAGTCAAGGTTGGAAATTCCTTTTATCAATCCATATTCAGTAAGCCATTTTATGGTGGGTACATAGTAGCCAAAATGATCTAATATATAAGGAGAAAATGTACCGGCTAACACAATAATAAATGATACTGTGGTCATTAAAAAAATATCCTTTCCCGAAAAGTGGTATAACTCCCGGTATAGCTTATTTTTAAAAAAGAAAAGAAATCCTAATGCAAGAGTACCTATTTCTACATAAATATTCAGGGGAATAAAAAAAGAAAGGAGGGTCCATCCCATACTTATTCCTAAAATACCTGCTAAAGCTTTTCCTGCAAGACCCGGAAAGAGACTGCCCCAGAAAAAGTCCATGATTTTACCTGCACCTATCAAGACAGGAATGATGAAAATAGCAGAAAAAAGAATCAGTATCATAAAAAAAGATTGCTTAAAAATAAGCAATCTTTATATTGTATTGTGAAAAAATATTATCTGCGTGGCTGTACTCTGCCGTCTTTTCTGTCTCCTGATCTCCCTATGGCATATCCGGTAGCGCCCCCTACGACACCACCAATTACAGCTCCAAGACCTCTGTTATTCTTAGAGATAATAGCTCCTGCTGCAGCCCCACCAACAGTACCAATGATGGTTCCCTTAGCAGCTTTGCTCATCCCTTTTTTCTTAGTTGTACCTTGTGAAGAACTGCTTCCATTATCTGCATAGTCTCCATTGCTTCCTCCGGAATTGGAGTTAGAGTTAGAACTAGAACCGGAGTTTCTATCTCTGTATATAGTTCTGGTTTCTCTTATCACCTGTGGCTTTGAATTATTTGCAGCTTTTGCTTTTTTGCTTTCTGAGATACTGTCAGATTTTTTCTGTGCTTCGTAAACCAGCTTTTCCTTTTCAATAGCTAGTTTCTGTTTTTCTATTTCAAGCTGCTTAGCTTGAAACTCAAGTTTTTGTACTTCCAGAGACTTTTCAGCAACGCTGTTGTTATCATCTTTTTTGCAGGCCGTCATTAAAAAAACGGATAAAAAACCTGCTAATATTACCTTTTTCATAATTCAAATTTTAATAAGCTAGAGCCTAAACGACTGTAGTTTTAGTTTTATTTCCAATTATGAAGCCAAATTTCAGTTAAAGGATGTTAAAATTATTAAAAAAGATAAATGGTAATAAATGAAACATGATAAATATCGTATGAAAGCTTTGTGTTTTAGTACAGTTCTTGCTATTTATTCAGAAGTTTTTCAGTGTTGGAGAATTAAAAGTTTTTTTGAACAATTGTAAATTTTAATTAATTAATAGTTTTCGTTGAATTAATCTGAGATCATTAATTTTGAGAAACTAAATTACTTTCAATATGAAAAAAACAACATTTACAGCATTGGCTTTCATCGGATTGTTGGGTACTGCTGTTTCATGGTCTTCTACTGATAATGGTATGAAGACAGAGTCGCAAGCACGTCCAGAGGTATCAAAGAGAGAAACAAAAGCACAGACTTATAAAATACGATATGGTTTGCTTTCTAAAAACGGAACAAAAATTCTTTCCGGAAGTCATGATGTAGGAAGTTTTCTTGCTGAAAATATGGCTACGGGAGATGTGTATGATACGTATTACAGTGGAGGTTTTCAGGCTTTACCTCAGTATTATGAAGGAATCCCTGAAGGAACCTATACTTTTTCTGCAATGCAGGGACAAGGTGCCTGGACTGGCTATGGATCAGTTGTAGCGACTGTTTCAGATGCCCAAGTAGATGCTGATGGATATATTACAGTATATATTCCAATAACTTGGGAAGAATAATATTGCATAAAACAAAATATTTAGTAAATTTACCAATCTCTTAAAAGAGTGTTTTTAATTAATTATTAAGTTAATTACTTTGTTTACTTAATTTATACTCGCTATTTTATTCGTGGTAAAATCAATCATAGATGTAATTATAGCATAAATAGTAAACAATTTTAAGATATTCTGTTTGGATTTTTCTGAATAGATTTTTTTCATCATTTGTGTTTTTTAGGCCTCCTGATTGGAGGTCTTTTCTATTGTATGATCAACTAAAGACCTAAGGTTAAGTATTTTTCAAATAATAGCTTTAGATATACTCGCTAAAAGGTATTGTAAATAATTCTTTGTTAAGAAATTGTATTTCATACTTATGATCTGATAATAAAAAAACTCCTCATTTTTGAGGAGTCTTATATTATAAATGTAGAGTTACTTTTATCTTGTTGATCAAACGATGAAGAGTACTGGTCTGATAAGCCAGGAGTTGGTAGATCTCTTCTGAATTGGTGTAGGTTTCAGGAACATTGAGATTGTTGATCTTCTTAATTCCTCTTCTTTTCATGGTATCATAAATCACTTTAGCAAATGATTCTTTTGCTCCCTGCTTACTGCTGTGCTGTGAAATGCCATCGGAATGAAGTCTGTAGAGGTATAAAGGTTCTTTGATGTATTTTACATCACCATATTCCAGAATTTTCAAATACAGATCCTGATCTACAGCGCTTCTAAGTGCTGGATTAATACCCGAGGTTTTTAAATACGCTTCTTTTTTAAAAGTAAAAAAATGGGCAAACTGAATAGGGCAATTAAAAAAATACCGGCTGTTGTAAACTTGTTTGGTGCTGGCAAAAATCTTATCAGGGACAAGATTATCATCACACAGCATCATTTGAGAATAGGTAGCAACAATATCGGTTGTATTGGCAAATTCATTGATTGTTTTTTCCAACGCTTGTGTATAGATAGCATCATCAGGGTCAAGGTAGGCGCATAGCTCTCCCTCTGCATATTTCATGCATTCTCTCTTGGTAAATCCACAGCCCTGATTCACTGCATTATGATACAGTTTGAAACGGGGATCATCTTTGATAATTGACTTTATAACTTCTACTGAATCATCCGTAGAGGCATCGTCAACAATGATGGCTTCCCAATTTTCATAAGTTTGATTGACTAATGAATTATAGCAGTCCCTAAAATACTTTCCATTATTATAGTTGGCTATAAGTATAGAAAATTTTATCACGTTTTTTTGAGTTAAGTTTAATTTAATGTGTAAAACTATAAAAGAATATCCATGAAAAACATATCTTTAGTCATAGTATAATTGATATATTTTTCTTATTTTACAAGAATTTACCATTGTTTAATTTGAAATTGGTAAGATAAAATAAAAACTATTTTATGAGTTCAATCATAAAATAATAATAATAACTAGTATATTTTTGAAAAAAGATTAATTATTTTATTTCTGATATATAAAAATTTTTTTCATCATTTGTGTTTTTTAAGGCCTCCTCTGGAGGCTTTTTAGTTGAAAAAACACTAATGAAAAAAAAATCTGTTATCAAAAAAAGGTCAATCCTAATCAAAAATTGATTTTCATACATCAGAGATTTGAAACATTTCCTGTTTCTTTTTCAATGATAAGGTTGCCATTTTTGCTCATGTCAGTTATTTTATGGCTAAGTCTGATATGGCTTGTCATATTTTTTTGCTGTAATTTTATTTTTTTTATATCAAAATATTATCTTTAAATGATTTTGTGAATATTAGAATATTTTATACTAAATTTACGGATTTAATTTTCAATTTTTAATGATTGAGATTAATATATGTTTTTTTTATTTTTTAATTCATCTGTTTTTTATTAAAGTTGCTGTTGAATAATCTTTAATAATATTGTTTTTTTAATACTTCCTATTTGGAATAGTTGTAATTAACAAGATGTGATTTTTAATAATACGAAAAAAAAGAGGTGAAAATATTAAAATATGATATTTAATCTCTCGAAAATATATATTGGAATATTTTTATCAAAATTTAAATTTTGGCACGATTTTTCAATGTAGATATGTAACTCATGTTTAATTTGAGTTTTCATGGTTATTAGTTTTTATCCTCGGAATTTCCGAGGATTTTTTTTTGAATATGATTCTACTCATAAAAAGAACATCGATTAGTTGATGATCTTTAGATGAATAAATTTCTACATATCATCACTTTTTACATTATTTATTAAGCTTCTCTTTGAAAAGGGAAGCTTGTTTGTTTAAACGATCCGATATTAACTGCCTAATTCCAGTTGATTTTTCACCAGTTTGTAATATTCACCGTTTTTACTGACTAATTCCTGATGATTGCCTTCTTCTACAATTTTTCCTCCATGTAAGACGATGATATTGTCAGCATTTTTTACGGTAGATAAACGATGGGCAATGATAACAACGGTTTTTCCTTTAAAAAACTCCTGAAGGTTATCATGGATTATTTTTTCATTTTCAGCATCCAGGGCTGATGTCGCCTCATCAAAAAATAAGTATTGAGGGTTTTTGTATACAGCTCTTGCAATTAATATTCTTTGTTTTTGGCCTCCGGAAATTCCGTTCCCTGAAGCTCCAATCTTGGTATTATATCTTAAGGGAAGAGAGTTTACAAATTCGCTGATATTGGATGTTGTGACTGCTTTTAGTAATTTTTCGTCATCACTGTTTTCATCATGGGTAATGATGTTTCTGGCGATGGTATCAGAAAATATAAATCCATCTTGCAGAACAACTCCTGAGCTTTTTCTAATGCTTTTAGGAGAAATATGTAAAATATCCGTTTTCCCAAAACTGATTTTTCCTGATACCGGATTATAAAATCTCAGTAAAAGTTTCATAAGGGTCGTTTTTCCGCTTCCACTGGCTCCTACAATCGCAGTAACCTTTCCCTGAGGGATAGTAAGCGAGATATCTTTCAATACATAGGGAGACTGAGGTCCTTCATACTGAAATGATACGTTTTCAAACAGGATATCGCCTGCTGTTTCTTCATTGGATTCTATAGGTTTGTCGTCTTCTTTTTCCTCTTTGGATTTAAACTGAACTTCATTAAGTCTTTCCATGCTCAATTTTGCATCTTGAAAAGAACGGAAGAAATTTATCATTTGACTTACAGGGGAATTCATCTGTCCTATTATGTAAGATACTGACAAAAGCACCCCAAGAGACATACTTCCTTTTACCACATAAGTGGCAGCCAAAAAAGTAACAATTATATTTTTAAGCTGATTCAAAAATTCAAATCCGGAGAGTTGATACTGATCAATTTTTAAAATTCTGATATTAAGCTGAAACAGCCTTTTTTGGATTTTTTCCCATTCTGAAATTTTAAAATCTTCAAATTGATTTAATTTCATTTCGGTAACTCCGTTCAACATCTCATAGATGGAATCCTGATTTTCACTGCGAAGTTTAAACCGGAAATAATCCATTATTTTTCTTTTTCTAAGCCAGTAAAATGACCAGGCAATAGAGATCAGGGTCAAAATGGAATATACTAACAGTATTTTGACATCATAGTACGCGAGAACGCCAAAGAAGACGGAGAAGGTGACTATGGAAAAAAATGTAAGTAAGCTTTGGGAGGTTAAGAATTCTTCAATCCTATTGTTATCCTGAATTCTTTGCTGGAAATCTCCCAGTAGTTTGGTGTCGAAAAACCGGATGGGAAGTTCTATTATTTTTTTTAGAAAGTCTGAAATAATTTTGATACTCAGATGTGTACCAATATAGAGTGTCAGCCAGTTTCTGAAAATATTGATAACGATACTGCCTAAAAATAATGACAGCTGTGCCAGCAGGATAATAAAAATAAAATTTAAATTCTTTGAACTTACCCCGTCATCTATCAGAGACTGGGTAAGAAATGGAAAGATAAGTGTGATGCCACTTCCTGCAAGAAGCAGACAGAACATCAAGGCTATTTTCCTTTTGTAAGGTTGCAGATACTCAACAGTCTGCTTAACGGTTAACAGCTTCTGCTGAGGGGGCTCATTTTGATAAAATGTATCTGTGGGAGTTAAATAGACGGAAACTCCTTTGCTACGATCTGAAATCCAGGATTCTTCAAATTTTTCCTGAGATATTTTGATGATACCATGAGCAGGATCGTAAATTTCAAATATTTTTTTTTTGGAAAATAAAGAATTACTGACTTTATTGAGTACCACAAAATGATTTTGATCCCAGTGTAAAATAACAGGTTTCTTGGTATTTTCGATATTGGAAATTAAATGATCAGATTCTTCTTTTACCGCATGATAATCAAATCCTATTTTTTTTGATGCTTCTCCTATGCCTAAAAGAGAAACCCCTTCTTTTGTGATATAAGAGTTTTCTCTAAGGTACTCCAACGGGTATTCTTTTCCATAAGAATTGGCCACCATGCTTATACAAGCAGGGCCGCAATCCATTTGATCATATTGAGCAATAAAACGCACTATCTTAATTATTTATCTTTGATTGGTATAAGGATACTGAGCAACAATGAATGCTTGTGCTTTGATGAAAAGCCTGTTTCAATTTTGAACATTCTGATTTCTGCTCCGGAAACAGGATAGGAATACAATTATGAAATATTGTTTCCCCATTGGACTGTTATTTTAATCTTTTTTTACTTTCAGTTTTTTCAAATTAGAAAGTATTACATTTTTTTTATCTAAAGTCAGCTCATCTGTTTTTCCACTGATTTTAAGTGAAGCTACATTTTCTATATTCAGAACTAAGGTTTGGGTATCAACAGTCAGGTCTATTTTCCCTGCATTGATAACCTTAAGTTTGGTTGTTCCAAACTGAGCTTTGTCTGTGGTCTGTAATATTCCCACGTTGTAGGCATTGATAAAAATGTCGTCACTTTTTGACGTAATATAGAGGTTGTAGTTGTTTTTTTTGCTTTCTTCAGTGGAGTGGATTGCCTTTACGGAGGCGACGCCATCAGTTATGCTGAATTTAATCTCTTTGTCTTTGTCGGAGCTCCTTTCCACAATAATTGAATTTTCGGAACCTTTGGTAAAGAATACCTGGGCAATATCTTCAATCCTTATTTCTTTGAAATCAGCTTTATCGGTATTTAATTCACTTTTAATCATTTGAGAATGAGCTTTTTCAAAAGAAAAGAAAAGGGTCATTATTATAAATAAATTGAATACTTTCATAAGATTGCTTGGGTTTCTAGTTTATTAAATGAGGAATGGGTGATTATTTCATCACAAAAATCTAAGATAATGATTTTTTCATTTTCCTTATGTTTTTCTGCCGTTGTTATAACATCGGTAAGAATGTCAAAAATCATAGACTTTCTAAGGTCGTCACTATTGTACTCCAGGTATATAGGATCATAAACAACATCTTCAAAAGTTATTTGATTTTTGTCTATCAATAGTCTGAATATATCTTTTAAGATGATAAGGGCACGGTCAACTTCCATTGATCTGAAACTGATCCTTGCCAGGTTGTGGATCTGCTGAATTTTATGAAAAAAAACTATAGGAAATTTTTTTTCAAAATAGGAATCCAGCTCCATTGTTTTTTTTGTACCTGTGAAAGCAGCGGAAAAATCTCCTTTCCTGTAGTGCAGATAGGCATCAATAGGTACACAAATCAAGTCATATAGTTTTTTTTCATCTTCACTCAGTAAAGATTTGTCTATGTATTTTCCTGCTCTTGATACAAGATTTTCAGCGGTCATGATATTTCCATGTCTGGAGTGCTCCAGAGCTTTCTGATAATTTTCATAGTAAAATAGGAATACTTTTTTATTTAAGCATACGGAGTTGATCATCTCATTCACATGCTCATCAAATTTCAGCTGCTCTTTGTATTTTTGCTTGTTTAGCTTTTCCAGCTGATCTAGTTTACTATAAAGATTATCAAATTTTTTCATGGTATTAATTTTTAAAAGGCACTTAAAACTTCTGATCCTTTTTGAGCAATGATATAGGATAGAGCGATTCTGTCTTCCATATTGAATTTAAATGACGGACAAGAAAAAATTCCTTCTTTCCATGTTTTAGGGCATGCTCCTCCACAAATAGGAAGTATTTTGCAGGTATGGCAGGGAGAGTTTGATTTGTTCTCTCTAATCAGATCATTCCAGTCGACAAACGGTCTTTCCTGAAGTAAATTACTCGGGTCCGTTCTATTTAAATTTCCTAAGATATAACCGGATTTATCATAGGCCGGAACATATGAAATTTCTGTGCAGTTATAAATGTTTCCATAGGCATCTATCAGTTCAGCTTTAGGGTCTATAGCCATACAAGTCTGTTTTTTTCTGCTAGGTACCACAGGGGTATTGAATTCCTTTTTAAGGCTGTACATCACCCAGTCGATCTCTTTGTCTGCAAAGTTGGCAATTTCCAGAGACATCAGATGCGCGTCATTTCCCCATGAATGTATAGGGGCAACATAGAAATTAGACAGTTTTTTATGAATCCCCAGAGAATTCAGTTCATCAATTAAAAGAGTAACACTGTCATGATTGGTTTGATCTACATTACAACGGATGTTCACCGTAGTATTTAATTCAGAAAAACCTTCATAGTTGAATATGTCAATAAGGTTATCGAGAATAATTCTGTAGCTTTTTTCTCCTGACTTCAGGAATCTTCTTTTGTCATGGTATTCTTCTGTACCGTCCAATGTAATCTCAAAAAAGCTGAGATGATAGTTTTTAACAAGATCCAGGAAAACATTCAATTTTAAAGACAATCCATTGGTAACCATTTTTGAAGAGTATCTTAAATTGTGCTTGTCGGCTAATGCTTTCAGTCTTGGAGTTAATGCTTTAATATTACTTAAGGCCATTAGCGGTTCTGCTCCAAACCAACCTATTTCCAGAGCGTCAAAATTATTTTCTCTTTCAAGTTTAAATTTTACCCTTTCAACAATAGCATCCATTTGCTCATTATTCAATAGGGCTTTGGTATGGTTTTGCCCACAATATCCACATCCCAACTGGCAGTTGGCTGTAGGTTGTATAACCTGATACAATGTTCTGCTTTCGGCAATACTTGTTTTATTTTCCAGTATCACTTCATCCAGCTCATTTTCTTCTTTTGGTACGATGAGGTCTGATGCCAGAAGCTTAGAAAAAACATTCTCAGGAAGATCATCATAATTTTCATTTTCATACAGCAGGGCAGTATGGCTCTCTAAGGCCATTGTTTCGCCACTCCTTGTAGAATAAAAAAGCACGGTATCATTTCCTACTTCTGATTTTATTTTGTAATAAGAGTTCTTGAACATATGATAGTTTTTAAAAGGGTTAAAAACCTCCATAACTATTGAGAAAGAGTTATGGAGGATAATTAATTTACTCTATTGAAGAGATTTCTTTAGTTGGAGTAGTTGGGGTAGTTGGAGTACAACCAATATTACAACCAGAGTTTACGTTTACTGTACACAGTGGTTGCCAACCTGCAGCTTGTCCACCTCTGATAGCTAATTGCTCATTTACACTAATGATTTCACCTCTATTTACAGCGTCTAATTGTACAGCACCGTAAATGTTCTTAAGTTTTGAATTTTTCATGTTAATTAAAATTTTAAATTAAAGTTTTTGGTAAAGTTTTGATACATTAACCTTTTTTGGTACTTGTTTGCAAACGGTTATATTTATTCATAGTCCTGTATTGTGCACATACAAAACCGGAAATCATATTATTTTAATCTGCTTTTCTCATCACTGTTTCCTATTTCTCTGTTTTTACCCTTGATGTTTTTGTTTCCAAAGTTGTATCGTAAGGACAATCTCAGTCTTCTGGTGTCAGCATACACATTATAGGTTTGGGTAATGCCATTGGTGTATGTGGTATTATCAGGATTACTTGTTTTTAAAATATCGTCTACACTAATGGAGCATTGCAGGTTTTTATTAAGAAATAAAAATCTTAATCCGAGATCTAACCTCATTGATCCGCTTTGTTTGTATATCAACCCTTTATTGGGTGCATTATAATTGTAATTAAGCTCTCCTGATATTGTTTTACTTTTATTGAGTACAAAACTGTTGTTTAATGAGAAAGCAAAGCCAAATCCGCTTTGAGAAGGTACAGCATCTTTATACTGATCATCAATCTTGGTTTTTATATAATAAATATTGTATTGAGCATTACTTTCTAACCAGCTCCATTTATTAAAAACATAATTTTGTGAAATTCCATAGGCATAGCTCTTATAATAATTTAATCTTGTAAAAACCTGAGTTAAATCATCTTTCACGTAAGGAACCTGGCTAAACCCATTGCTTTTTAGCTGAGTGAAAAATGAGGTAAACAATTTTTCTTTATATGTATGGGTCAGTTCAAAATTATGACTGATCGCCGGTTGTAAAAAAGGATTACCTTCTGCATAGGAATTCGCATTGAAATACCATTTAAAAGGATTTAATTCCCAAAACGAGGGTCTGTTTATTCTTTTACTATAGCTCAGGTTGATGGTGTTGCTCCCATTAAGAACCCGAAGCACATAGAACGTTGGGAAAATTTTAAAATAATCATTTTTATATTCCGTACTGTTGGTGACAGATTTGGACGTAGTCTGGGTATATTCCGCTCTTGCTCCTAATTTTACCTGCCATTTTTCTCCAAAGCTTTTGGCAAGATCAAAATAGGCAGCCTGTATATTTTCTCTATATTGATAGGCATCAGTCTGTAACGGATCTACTACAGGAGTTCCAGTCGTCTGATCTATAAATTTGATGGAACTGTCATTTTTTGTTGAGGTTATCTTCGCTCCATAAGTATAGTTTGCAAATTTTGCCGGGTGTATAAAATCAATCTTAGCTGATAAGTTATTGATGTCCTGCTGCCCTAAATTCTGTGCTGATAATTGTAACACATTATTTTCCTGGGTATCAAAAAGCCTGTTTTTATCTTCCTTAAATTTGAAATAATCCAAATCAACTGAGAATTTTTTTCCCAAAGAATCAAGATCATGGGTGAAATGAAGGTTTAATGAATTATTCCAATTTTTCGCATCTGTTTCAGCATTCGTAGATAAAATTTTATTTCCCTGACCTTGTCTGCTAAGCAGGTTTACAACATTAGTTTCCTGAATGTCCGGTGTGGAATTATAAAATTGAAAAATAGCCCCAATACTTGATTTTTTTGAAATCTGATAATCCGCTGACACTTTTACACTCTGAACATCTTTACTGTCCTTTCTTTTCACTTTGCTCATCCACAAATAAGATGGATACTCAATATTTGATCTTTCGGTTACATTTTCATTCCCTTTCTTAGCATCCAGCATAATTGAAAATGAATACCGGTCTTTATTGTAGTTAAATGTATTTCCCAGAGATAAGGCAGGGTAACTGGTTTGTGTATAGGTAGTCCTTGTACTGTTACTCCAGGAATTCTGTTTTGCTTTTTTCAACTGAATATTGATAATACCACTGTTTCCTTCAGCATCATATTTTGACGGAGGTGTTGTAATTACCTCTATACTTTTTATATTTTCAGATGAGGTAGCTCTTAAATAGTTCATCAGGGCTTCTCCTGATAACTGAACCATTTTTTCATCGATCATCACCGAAACAGAGCTTTTGCCAATAATCCCAATGGTATTTCCCTGAATCGCTACACCGGGCGTTTTCTTTAAAACTTCTACGGCATCAGAGCCGGAAGCTGTTATTGAATTTTCAACATTAAAAACGAGTCTGTCAACTTTTCTTTCTATCAGTTTCTTTTTCATGTTGATCTCAACTTCCTGTATTTGCTTTTCGACTATTTTGTTCACAGAGTCATTTTTCTTCTGTTGAGAAAACATAAAAACCGAAAATATAATACTAAGAGTGGAGATTATTTTTTTCATTGATATTAGTTATTTCTGCAGCTGATATGAGGTTAATAAAAAAATCTCACTGTATTCTTGCTTTAGACAAATATGCTGTAAGCTTGAATGATTATACAAGCGAATGCTTTATAGATTCATGAATTTATCCCTGCTTTTTGATAAATTCAATGATTTTAATTCTTTGTAAATGAATGTTTTATATGATTTTTATCATGTTTTTGAATTTCTGTTTTTGAAAAAAATATCAAGGCGGATTTATATGTTTTTTTTAAAATTTAGCGCCTGATTTACAAAAATTAAGCTCCAATATGGCTGTAAATTTTACATTAGAAGTACGAAAACAGGTGCCGGTTTCCTCCGGAAAGGATGAAAATATACTGATGTGTTTTTTATTGTTAAATGACAATACCTCTGTGAAATGGATTTTTGCTTCGTTATTTTTTTATGGATTTTTATGATGGAATTATTAAATACGTATCATTTTAATAATTCTGTTATTTCTGTTTTTCTATAGCTTTTTTTGAAAACTTGCAGAATAGTGTTGAATATATTTTAGAAAATTCATGTTTTATTTTCGGGTTGATATCTGCAGTGTATTTTCATCTATAAAAAAATAAGTACCACAAAAACTAACATTTCCTAGATAAGTGATGTATTTGGCATATGGCTTGAACTTAAAAAGATAACACCATATTGACCATATACATTATATTGGTTTTGACACCTTTTATTTCCCCGGATCTTCCGGGGATTTTTTATGATGGATTGTAAGAGAAGAATTTTATGGATGTGATAGAATAAGTTTTGCCTGATGCAATTTCTTTGAGATCGTAAAAGATGTGAGGTTTATATATTATCGGGAAAGTATTGAGGAAAATATATAAAAAAACCTCTAAATAAAATTTAGAGGTTTTTGAAGAGGTACCTAGCGGATTCGAACCGCTGTAGATGGTGTTGCAGACCACTGCCTAGCCGCTCGGCCAAAGTACCATTTTTACCATTTTTGAGGTGTGCAAATATAGTAAAATTTCTTTATGAACAAAAGTTTTCAGGCAATTTCTTTCTTTCCAAGATGGTCAATTTCGCTTTTTGCTTGAATTTCAGCCTGATAATTTTTGATGTTAATAACTCTTGTTTCGCTCCATTTATCATGCCAGCCATTTTCACCTAAAAAGGAAAGGGCATCAAAAGGAACAATTCTGGAAATATTCCGAATAAGATAATCATTGAAAGTAGGTTCGGTACCATCAATGCAAATAACTTTACTCCCTGTAATATATTTACCGATGGATCTTCCTTTGGTAAAGTATTCGATAAGGAAGGAGTACATAAAATAGATGACAGAGGTGATCAGAATATCGACAAATCTATTCACTTGTGACATCTTATAAATAATATTGACGAAAAAGTCAATGTTTGCAAGTTGATATAGTAAGGATGAAATAAATCCCAGAGCAAGAAATGCTATAGTGATTACAAGCCTGTCAATAATAAAATTAGCAAATCTTGTCCACTTTTGGGATCTGTTTCTATCTACAATTACTAAATATTTTCTCATGGTTGGTTATTAGTTTTATTTGAAGTTTTAAAATCCGTTGACAAGGAGTTTTAATGCTGCGTTTGTATCAATGACAGCGGTAATTCCGGTACTGTTCAGAAGGATTTTACTGGGTTTAAGATTAAAAACTTTTCCGTTCATTTTTAAACCTTTATAATACTCTTTGTTAAAAGCATCTTCAATACTTTTTCTGGATGCCTCTTCCAATTCCTGAGTGGGAATCCCATATTCTTCCTCAATCATTTTGACAATTTTCCCCTGAAATAATACCGAAGCGGTTTTTTGAAGGATATTGGTTGTTTTCAGTTTAAATTTAGAATCAGATAAAACAATTTTTCTTTTGATCTCATCATACACAGGAATTCCTGAAATGATAGCCGTTCCTTTGATATAACCGTCTGTTTGAGCTTCGAGGATAATCCTGTTGTCAACACCGTAAACTCTGATGTCAGTTACTTTTACTTTGGAATCCCTGATGTCAAACTCTTTATTTAAGAAAGTTTTTCTGGCCATACTGCTGGCTTCTGTAAAAGGGATATTAGCAGTAGTCTGTAAAAGAAATTTATCTGCAACAGTAGGAGAGAAGTTGAAATTCGTTACTGCGGTTACAGGCTGAGAGGCCATTGGCTTATTTCCTGTAAACGTTTCAGAATAAATATCAATTCCAAGAGTGGCATTGATTTGATTTCCATAGAATTTTAAAGGTGTGATATTAACTCCAACCGGGCTTATCTTCAGCCATGTATTATATTCTTCAGAAATATTGAAAGGCTGTAGAAAAGTATTCCAGGCCATTAACGCATACTGTTGAAAGTTCAGCTGAGTAGCCATTTGCTGATCAATGGTTTTACAGAACTTTTCCTGCTGCTCCCTGAGGCTTTTTTCAACAATAGGTGTGATAGGAATTTGTATCCTTCCATAATCCAGGACCGGCTTTGTAACCCATCTGAAGCCATTGGGCTGAGTATTGGTGGTAATGGTCCAGTTATTTTTTAAGCTTACCGTTGTATTAAAAGACATCACCGTTTCAAAGGTTGTATTTTGATACGTATAAACTCCCAATGTTCCAATGCCTTTTTCTGCCCAGACTTTTAATGGAACTTCGATTAATAAGTTTTGGCTGGTTCCTCCTACGAGACGAATCGGCCTGGTCTTCCACACCTTTACTTTAAACTGGTCATTATTATTGTCGGTATAAGAGTCATCCTGATACACAAGATCCTTTACCGAAGCATTGATCATATTACTAAGTTCCGAAAGAGGAATCGTTACCGGCATGGTAATACTGGATTTGATCTTTGGAAAATTGTAACTGGCTAATTGGTTATCAACGCTGGCCTGGCCAAAAGCATTGATACATACTACTAAAAATAATATTTTAATGAATCTCAACGGTTTATCTTTTTTATGAAACGAAAATAAGGATTTTAATTTCCAGATTTGAAGCTTTTTTTAAGCTCAACACTGGCGCCTTTCATCTCTCCCTGCATTGGAGGAGCTGTTTTGGTCACTTTAAGCTTGATGTAGGTAACCTGTGGGAAATTGTTGTGGATGCTGGAAATTATTCTTCCTGCAACATGTTCCAACAGTTTTGATTTGATTTTCATCTCGGCATGAATAATATCATTGATATCTGCATAACTTATGGTGTCATTCAGATCATCGGATTCCGCAGCTTTCCAAAGATCAGTGCGAAGCTCCAGGTTGAGAATATAATAAGTTCCGATAATATTCTCTTCCGGGAGTACACCGTGGTAGGCATATATTTTTACATCTTCAAGATATATTTTACTCATTGTTTCAAATTTTACTAAGCAAAAATCGCTTTAATTCTTCAAAATCTGAACTTATTTCTACAGTTTTTTTCTCCTTTGTCATAAGGTCAGCCAGTGCTTCAGGAATTTCAACTTTTATAGCAGTAGCTTTTTCTACAGCTTCAGGAAATTTTACAGGATGGGCAGTTCCCAGAATAAATCCTTTCTTATCAGGATTTTCTTCCAAAAACTTTTGCAGTGAAACGAACGCAACAGCGCTGTGAGGTTCAAGAAGATAATTGTGTTTTTTATAAACCTCCGCAATAGTCTCTAAGGTCTGCTGATCATCCACAGAATATCCGGAGATCTTATTTTTTAATTTGTCAAATTGATGATCGAAAAGCTCTAAAATCCTTACAAAATTACTGGGATCTCCCACATCCATCGCATTGGATAGAGTAGGCACCGCTTTTTTTTGGATAAAGTTTTGGGTTTTCAGATAATCAGGAACAGTATCATTCTCATTACATGCCGCAATGAAATGTTCAGCTGGAAGCCCCCGGAAATAAGCCAGAAGTCCGGCACAAATATTTCCGAAATTTCCACTGGGAACACAGATTACAGGTTTTTCAGTTTCATATTGGCTCCACTGTTTTAAGGCTAGCAGGTAATAAATCTGTTGAGGAAGCCACCTTGCTACATTGATAGAATTGGCGGATGTCAAAAATAAATGATCATTAATTTCCTGATCTGAAAATGCCTGTTTCACCAAGCCCTGACAATCATCAAAGCTTCCGTTGATTTCCAATGCAGAAATATTTTCCCCAAGGGCTGTGAGTTGCTTTTCCTGAACCGGACTCACCCTGTTTTTGGGATAAAGGATAACGACATTAATTTCCGGAAGTTTATAGAAACCATGGGCAACAGCACCTCCGGTATCTCCTGAAGTAGCAACAAGTACGGTTACTTTTTTTTCCTGGTCTTTTAAGAAATAGGAAAGACAACGGCTCATAAACCGGGCTCCAATATCTTTGAATGCTAAAGTAGGCCCATGAAATAGTTCTAAAATGGATATTTTATCATTGATTTTTTTCAAAGGGATATCAAAACTTACCGTTTCCGAAACAATTTCCCACAATATTTCTGATGGAATTTCATCGCCCACGAAATCTCTCATACATCTGTAGGCAATTTCTTCAGGGGTATATTGATGAAGGTTCTGAATAAAATTCTCCTCAAACTGAGGAATACTTTCCGGGAAAAATAATCCTTTTTCTTTTCCCTGACCTTTGATAGTCGCTGTTCTGAAATCAACTTTTTCCAGACTGTCTTTTAAATTATAATAATTCATCTGTATGATCTTCTCTATTAATTATGCTTCTTCAATTATTTCAATACCCGATGGGTTTATTTTGGATACATACACCAAACTTTCAATCTTCGTGTCATCATAGACAGACTTCATCATCCCGGCAATTTCCTCTGCAGTTTCTTTTTTCTCTACCAGCATAAAAATAGAAGGTCCGGATCCTGAAATTCCACCTCCCAAGGCACCTATTTCTATACTTTTCATTTTAATTTCATCAAACTTTGGAATTAAAATACTCCTGACAGGTTCTATAATGACATCATTAAGACTTCTGCCAATAAGAGAAAAATCATTCTTCTGAATCCCGGCTATTAACCCGGCGATGTTTCCCCATTGCTCAACAGCACTTTTTAAAGAGATATTTTTCTTTAAGATTTGTCGCGAGTCCGATGTTTTTACTTCAACCTGAGGATGTACAGCGGCTACAAAAAGCTCAGGAGTATTCAACGGGATGATGTCGAGAGGATGGGTGGATTTTACCAATGTGATCCCACCGTAAATGCAAGGGGCAATATTGTCTGCGTGACGTACTCCCGAAGCAAGTTCTTCTCCAAACATGGCAAAATGAATCATCTCATCCGCAGATAATATATTTCCTAGTAATGCATTGGCTCCAAAGGCGGCTCCGGCGGCACTTGCCGCACTGGAGCCGAGGCCGCTTCCCGGTTTTATATGTTTACGGATAATGACTTCAAAGCCATGAGAAAGGTTAAAATGTTCCTGAATTTTAAGCAATACAATACCTGCTACATTTTTTGAAGGTTCTTCAGGAAGTCCGAAAAGGTCTTCATGGTGTATCATAATTTCGGGAGAATCCCATATTCTCAGTTCCATTTCGTCATAGGGGGCATGGACGGCCATTCCTAAAATATCAAATCCACAAACCAGATTGGCTACTGTAGCGGGTATTCTTAATCGTATTTTTTTCATAATTTCTGTTTTTTAAATTGAGCGCATAATATCTGCAAAAACACCGCTTGCTGTTACTTCAGCTCCAGCCCCGGCTCCTTTTACCACCAATGGCTGTTCGGAATATCGTAATGTTTTAAAAATGACTATATTATCTTTTCCGTAAAGATGGAATAAATCGCTTTCCGGAGCAACATGCTGTAAACCTACATTTGCTTTTCCATTTTTAAACTCGGCAGTATATTTTAAAATTTTGCCGGCTTTGCGGGACTCATTAAACAAGTTTTTAAAATGGTCTTCATATTCAGTAAGTTTTTTATAAAAATCTTCTACACTTCCCTGCATGCATTCTTCAGGAAGAAAACCGGTGTTTTCAATTTCTTCAAATTGAAGCGGATATCCGGCTTCTCTGGCGAGGATTAAAATCTTGCGGGCTACATCAGTTCCTGAAAGATCCAATCGGGGATCAGGTTCTGTGTATCCTTCTTTCTGAGCCTGTGCAACCACTTCAGAGAAAGTTCTGCTTCCATCGTAATTATTAAATACAAAATTTAATGTTCCGCTGAGTACGGCTTGAATTGAGGTGATTTTGTCTCCACTCTTGATCAGGTCACTGATGGTTCCGATAACCGGAAGCCCGGCTCCCACATTCGTTTCAAAGTAGAAATTACAGCGGTGGTTTCTTGCTGTATTCTTTAATGTTTTATAAGTCTCAAAATCTGATGAAGCTGCTATTTTATTGCAGGCAACAATAGTAATGCTCCTTTTTAGCAGGCTTTCATAGACTTCCGGGATTTTAGAGCTCGCTGTAACATCTACGAAAACAGAATTCCGAAGATTACGGGATATAATTTCCTCTGCGAACTTTTGAGCCGAAGCTTCTTCACCCTGCTCTTTCCATTCCGAATATTCTTCCTGGCTGATTCCCTGATCTGAAAATATCATATGACGGCTATTGGACAGTCCGGCAATTCTTAAATTGATCAGGAAATGTTCTCTCAGATATTGATTTTGATTATAAATCTGCTGTATCAGTTTGGAACCTACATTACCTGTTCCACAGATATACAGGTGGATTTGTTTTATTTCGGATTCAAAGAATTCTTCATGAAGGATATTGACTGTTTTCTTTGCATCAGTTTCTGAGATGACAATACTGATGTTTCTTTCTGAAGATCCCTGTGCAATAGCTCTGATATTGATGCCATTATTTCCTAGGCATCCGAACATTTTAGCACTTACGCCACTTCTACTTTTCATATTTTCTCCTACCAGGGCAATAATAGAAAGCCCGGACTCTATCTTTACCGGAGTAACCCTTTTTAGATTAATATCATCTGCAAAAGAAGAATTAATGGCATTTTCTGCATAAAAAATATCCTTTTCATTAATGGCTATAGTGATAGAATGTTCCGAAGAACCCTGGGTAATAAGAATGATATTAATCTTTTCATGGCTCAAACATTGGAATAGCTTTGCGGAAATTCCCGGAATACCTACCATTCCGCTTCCTTCTAAAGTAAGCAAGGCAATAGCACTCATGTTCGATATTCCTACCGCAATGGGTTTTTCATCATTCTCCGAAGCTGCCAGATGATGGGAAACCAATGTTCCCCGGGCATCAGGGTCAAAAGTATTTTTGATTTTAAGATCGATATTTTTTGCCATGACAGGCTGTATGGAAGGTGGGTATAACACTTTAGCCCCGAAATGGGAGAGTTCCATGGCTTCATGATAGGAGATTTCAGCAATAGGCTTTGCATGGGATGCCAAACGGGGGTCAGCAGTCATCATTCCACTTACATCTGTCCATATCTGAAGTTCTTCTGCCTGAAGGGCTGCAGCTATAATAGATGCCGTGTAATCGGAACCACCGCGTCCCAATGTTGTCATATTATTTTTTTCATCACGGGCAATAAAGCCAGGACAGATAATGATTTGATTTTGATTTTCGTTGAAGTATTTTTTTAGATTGTTTTCTGTACTGTCGAAATATACTTTTGCATTTGTAAAACTGCTGTCTGTTCTGATCAGTTCTGCAGAATTCATCCACAGACAGTCTAATCCTTGAGTCTGAAATCTTGCAGCAATAATATTTGAAGATAAAAACTCTCCATATGAAGCTATTTTATCTTTGATTCTCAGGGTGAATTCACCTAATACAAAAATACTGTTATAGAGATCTTCCAGATCATTAAAATGTTTTTTAACAAAACTTAACCACGAACTTTGGTCTAAAACCGGGATGAGCTCTTTGACCAGGATTAAATGTTTCTCTTCAATGTTTTTGATAAGCTGTAGGTAATTTTCATTTTTTTGAGAGGCATATTCGGCTGCTTTAATCAGATGATCCGTTACACCGTGAAGAGCAGATACTACCACAACAGTTCTACCTTGTAAAGATTCTTTTTTTACAATATTTTCTACCAGCAAGATATTTTGGGAATTGGCGACGGATGTTCCGCCAAATTTTAAAATTTTCATCAATTAATTATTTAAGGTTGGATAAAACGAAATGTTTACTCTTTAAAAAAAGAGTACAGGTACCGGAAATAATATGTGAAAATTTACCCCGTTATGGGGTAGTTGTTGTAGTTGTAAATGTAGAAACAGAAGACATGCCTGAAATAGGTAATTTCAGAGCAGAAATATCAGATATGTTTCTTAATAAGTTCATTTACCAGACAAATGTACAAATTATTTTGAAATGGCAAATTATTTTAAATAATATCTTATTAATTCCTTTTATAGAGAAATATTTGTTAAAAAATTAGATTTAACTGATTAAAAATCTTACTTTTAGCGTATTAACCATAATAAAATAAACATGAGAAACTTAAAAAAAATCAACAGACAAAACTTAAAGTCTGTGAATGGTGGAGGTATAGGTCCTTGTAATGAATTCTGCCCAGATGGACCGTACGGACCTGACCAGCCAAAATCCTGTGGTGATTATCACGGTTTGCCTGAATGCTGCAAAAAGAGAGTTCTGGTAAGCTATGAATGCTTTGATCCCCGTTAAGGCAACATAAGAATAGTACTTTATTTTTATATATCTTTTTTACAATCATTAAATTAAAACAATATGAAAACAATTAAAAAATTATCCAGAGACGAGAAAAAAATGATTAATGGTGGCGCAACACAAATCCAGATTGAAGCATGTGGTGGTGAGCAGTTTGTATGTTTCATGGGAGGAGGTAGATGGGGATGCTGGCTAAAACCCGGAGGAAAATGTTATGCTCCTATGTTGTAAAAAAAAATATGGAAAGCTTAATCTATTAAACGAATATCATATGAAAAAGTTAACAAGGAATACCCTGAAGAATATTAAAGGTGCCGATTCATCTATTTGTGCTGGGTGTCCCACTCAAAATAAGTATGGTCCGGGACCTGAATACAATCAAACTTGTGATAATTATTTTGCCTTACCAGAATATTGCAAAGAGAGGAATTGTGTAAGAGTAAGCATTTATTGTTTTGGAGATTGGTAACTGAGAACTGATTTTAATTATGATCTCCAGATGGACACTAACGAATATAAAAAAAGCACTGTGAAAACAGTGCTTTTTGTTTATTTTATGCTTTTTGAAAGATCAAGCATAGCCTCAATAGGCTTCAGTGCTCTTAACCTTAATTCTTCGTCGATAAGAATTTCCGGAAGTTCATATTTCATACACAAATATAGTTTTTCCATTGTATTGCGCTTCATATAGAAACATTCTGAACAGTTACAGCTTTCATCGAAAACTAGTGCCGGAATTAATTCTTTGTGAGGTGCACGTTTTCTCATTTCATGCAGAATTCCTTCTTCTGTAGCAATAATGAACTTCTGACAGTCATCTTTTTCTACATAATTCAATAAGGCAGAAGTAGAACCAATAAAGTGAGCCAGTTTTAATACGGCTTCTTCACTTTCCGGGTGTGCTATTAATTTGGCATCAGGATTATCTGCTAATTGCTGGGCAATTCTCTCCATTGAGAATGCTTCGTGCACTACACAGCTTCCATCCCAAAGGATCATATCTCTGCCGGTTTTCTTAGATAAATATCTTCCTAAGTTTTTATCCGGAGCAAAAATAATAGGTCTGTCTGTAGGTAATGCTTCAATAACGGTTTCTGCATTTGAACTCGTTACAATGATATCACTTTCAGCTTTTGTCTCTGCATTACAGTTGATGTAAGTTGCAATTAAAGCATTGGGATGCTGCTCACGCATTTTTCTCAATCCTTCTCCGGAACATCCGTCTGCTAAAGAGCATCCCGCCATAGTGTCAGGAAGAACTACTTTTTTAGTTGGGTTCAGGATTTTAGCTGCTTCTGCCATGAAGTGTACTCCACAGAATACAATCATATCAGCATTTGTATCTTTTGCCTGTCTTGCCAGCTGTAAAGAATCTCCAAGGAAATCAGCAATATCCTGAATTTCTCCCGGTTGGTAGTAATGGGCAAGAATAACAGCATTCTTTTCTTCTTTGAGTTTAAGAATGGCTTTTACCAATTCTTCACCCTGAGGAATTGCTATATCTTTTATATCCAGAAATCCTCTTACAGGAATTGCAGATTTAGCTTTTTCTAATGTTTCGGTACTCATATCAACCTCAATTTTTTTCTTTATAGAAGGTAGAGGCTAGAAATTAGAGGTTAGATTTTTAGTCTGTTAAAAGATATTCACATGTTTAAACTAACTTCTAATGTCTAACTTCTAGTTACTTTCTATAAAACTTTTTATTAAACTTTCTATTTCTATTTTAGCTTGGTCAAGATCACTGTTGATGACGATTTTGTCAAAATCCTTTGCATAAGACATTTCTTCTTCTGCCTTTTCTACACGGGTTTTGATGGTTTCAGCATCATCTGTATTTCTTGAAATCAATCTTCGTTCCAATTCTTCAATGGAAGGGGGTTCTATAAAAATGGATAATGCTTTCTCGCCAAAATATTTTTTTAAAGAAATTCCTCCTTTTACATCTACATCAAAAATAACAACTTTTCCCTGATTCCAGATTTTTTCTACTTCAGATTTTAAAGTACCGTAATATTTATCAGTATATACTTCTTCATATTCTACAAAAGCTTCTTCTGCTATTTTCTGTCTGAACTGATCAGGAGTTAAAAAATGATAATCTACTGCATGAACTTCACTTCCTCTCGGTTGTCTTGTTGTACAGGAAATTGAAAACTTCAGCTCCGGAAATGTTTCCAAAGAATGCTTTACCAATGTAGTTTTTCCGCTCCCTGATGGTGCTGAAAATATAATTACTTTATCCATTTAGATTTTTAGAGATTTTTAGATGAGAGACACGAGACCAAAATCTCTTATCTCATGTCTATAGGTCTATCGTCTATAATACGTTTAACGTCTGTTCTTTAATTTTTTCCAAGTCATCTTTCATCATAACCACAAGCTTCTGAATTTGGGCATGATTGGCTTTTGAACCTAATGTATTGATCTCTCTTCCGATTTCCTGAGAAATAAAGCCCAGTTTTTTTCCATTGAAAGATTCGTTGTCCATTACTTCTTTATAATATTTCAAGTGTTGGGTAAGTCTTACTTTTTCTTCTGAAATATCAAGTTTCTCTGTGAAGTATGCCATTTCCTGATAGAAACGTGTTTCATCTACATTTTCAAATTCTTTCAAAGATTTCTGATAACGTTCTTTCACACTAACAATTCTTTCTTCTTCAAATGGAATCACTTCCCCAAGATATTTATCAATATTCTGGATATTTCTGTTTAATTCTTCATGTAAAATGCTTCCTTCAGTTTTTCTGAATTCTTCAAAACGGTCTATGGCTGCACTGACAATTTTCGCCAAAGCTTCCCATTCCCCTTCTGTAAGTTCATCAGGTCTTGAGGTGATGGCATCAGGAAGTCGTACTGCCATTTTAAGGTATTCATAGTCAGGTCCGTCTGATGCAATGGTCTTAAGCTCATTGATGTATGAATCAATTAAATTTTTATTGATTTTTACATCATTGGACTCTTCCAGATTCTCCAGATTAACGTAGCAGTCTACCTTTCCACGGATAATTCTATCGTTAAGAATTTTTCTGATTTCAAATTCTTTTTCTTTATAACGTAAAGGAATCTTGATATTTAAATCAAAGCTCTTGCTGTTCAATGATTTAATATCTATTGTTATTTTTTTTCCTTCAAAAACACCTTCGGCTCTACCGAAGCCAGTCATTGATAAAATCATAGTTTTTTATTGTTCTACAAAGATAAACATTTAAATTAGCACTGTGAAATCTGTAAAGATTACATCTGACCGATAAAATAATGAATGTGAACTGATGAAAAATTTGATTTCTGTAGTAGGACCCACCGGAATTGGTAAAACGAGATTGGCTATTGACCTGGCTCAATATTTCAATACAGAGATTATTTCCTGTGATTCCAGACAGTTTTTTAAAGAAATGAAAATAGGGACAGCTTCTCCTTCTGAAGAGGAACTGGCTGAAGCTCCTCATCATTTTATAGGGAATCTTTCCGTGGAAGAATACTATTCTATCGGGCAATATGAAGAAGACGCTTTGCAAAAACTCAATGAACTTTTTAAAGATCATGACACCGTAATTTTAGTTGGTGGTAGTATGATGTATGAAAAAGCCGTGATTGAAGGCTTGAACGATTTACCGGAAGCTGATAGTGAAAATCAGGAAAAACTTCAGGTCATAATGGATCAGGAAGGCATAGAAAAACTTCAGGCCATTTTAAAAGAGCTGGATCCGGAATATTTTGAGGTGGTAGATATTCACAATCACCGAAGGCTTCTTCGTGCTATTGATGTGATCTGGCAAACCGGGAAAAAATATTCTGAACATATAGCTGTTTCCCAGGACTCCAGAGATTTTAATGTGATTCGTATTGGAATAGAAGCTCCAAGAGAGGAATTATATGACAGAATCAACCGCAGGGTAGATATAATGATGGAGAAAGGTCTGCTGGATGAGGTGAAAGGCTTGGAAAAGTTCAAAGGTCTGACAGCTTTAAATACGGTAGGCTATGCCGAATTATTTAAATACTTTGACGGGGAATGGGATCTTGATTTTGCTGTTTCTGAGATTAAAAAGAACAGCCGAAGGTATGCTAAACGTCAATTAACCTGGTATAGAAAAGCGGATGATATCCATTATGTACAATTAGGCTATTCTCACCAGGACTTTGAAAATCTCCTTCAATGGATTAATGACAGTTTCAGAAATAAATAATTTTACTATAAGCTTTCAAAATTTTGATTTCTATGGAATAACATAGGGTATGTTTAAATTACGAATCCAGTGTGTCATTCCGAAGGAATCAAAATTAATATTTGAGTGTAATTAGTTTTAAATTTCACTTCTTACCACCCCGTAAGCAAAAAAAATGCGGCCCCATAAGAACCGCACTTAACAATATAATTTAATTTACTACTTCCAACCACCACCTAGCGCTCTGTATAAATCTACAATGCTGCTTAATCTCTGTCTTTTAATGGAAGCCAGATTCAGCTCTGCCTGAAGTGAGTTGCCCTGAGCAGTGATTACTTCAAGATAATTGGCTGAACCTCCTCTATAAAGAAGCTGTGCACTTTTAATTCCGTCTTTTAATGTCGTAGACTGTTCCGTTGCTTTTTGTTCCTGAATTTTTAAATTTTCATTAGAAACCAAAGCATCAGAAACTTCACCCACAGCATTCAATACCGATTGACGGAAAGCCAGAACATTTTTCTCTCTTTGAATTTTGGCTACTTCCAGATCTGTTTTCAGCTGTCTTTTCTGGAAAATGGGTTGTGTAATTCCTCCTAAAACAGATCCGAATAATGATGCCGGAATCTGAAACCAATTATCAAATTTGAATGAATTGACCCCTCCGTTTGCTGTAATCTTTAATGCAGGATACATATTGGCTTGTGCAATTCCTACAAAAGCATTGGACTCCAGTAGAACAAGTTCCTGCTGACGAACATCCGGTCTGCGGCTTACCATAGCGGCCGGAAGTCCTGTTGTAATATCCTGTGGTAAAGAGGTATCAACCATTTCAATCGTTCTGTTTACTTTATTAGGAATTTCTCCTACCAGAATACTTAATGCATTTTCCTGAATAGCAATATTCTGTTCCAATTGAGAAATAAGAAGTTCCGTTGCCTGCTTCTGAGCAGCAGACTGTTGTACTCCTAAAGAAGTTGTATCACCACTTTCCCACATTTTCTGTGTAATCAGTAATGTATTGCTGCTTAATTCCAGATTGGATTTTGCAATGGCCAGTTGTTTATCAAGCATTAAGAGATTATAATATCCCTGGGCAATAGCTGCTACAACCTGGGTCTGGATAGCTTTTGAACCTTCATAAGTTTGCAGATACTGCATTCTTGAAACTTCCTGCTGGTTTTTGATTTTCCCCCAAATATCAGCTTCCCAGGAAAGGTTGAATGCTGCATTGTAATCCTCAACATGGCTCTGTCCTAAAAATACATTTAAGCTTTGCCCGTTCATACTGTTTTCGGATGGTTTAGAAATCTGACCGGTCACTCCAAAACCTACATCAGGATATTGCATATATTTTGCCTGTTTCAATTTTTCCTGTGAAGCAGCAACCTGTTTTAATGCAATTTGAAGATCATAATTATTTTTAATTCCTTTTTCAATTAAGCCTTGTAAGATAGGATCACTGAAAAATTCTTTCCATTCCAGGTTGGCAATACTTGCCGTATCAGCTGTTGCTGTATACTGGAATTTTTCCGGAAGCGGAAGGTCCGGCTCCGTGTATGCCAGTTTTGACACACACGAAACAGAGCCTAAAGCCAGCGCAAATGTTAATATAATATTTTTTACTCTTTTCATTGTTTTTGTTTAATAGGCTTTTAATGGATACCAAATGGTAAGAGGTATAGGTCTATTTTCCACAGCTTACTCAGATGACTGTTTTTCATGTAGAAAATATTTGATTTCAAAACTTACATGTGTAAAGTTTATAATTTAAAATCACCAAGTGTAAAACCTTTTGTGACTTCTATACCCCTTAAGATTTGTAAATAATTTTTAATGAGCAGCTGTTAAAGCCTGCTCTTGCTGTAGCTTTTTCTGAAGCCTTTTCTTTTTTCTGCTTGGCATTTTTTCATGCAGATATTGGAAAATCACATACATTACCGGGATAATGAAAATTCCGAAAATAACTCCTGTAAGCATTCCTCCTACAGTACTGTAACCAATAGAGTGATTTCCTTTTGCAGAAGCACCCTGTGTCCACACTAATGGAAGCATACCCACGATAAAGGCAAAAGAGGTCATCAAGATGGGTCTTAAACGTAATCTTGAAGCCTGAAGAGCTGATTCAATCAGTGATTTTCCTGCATTTCTTCTCTGAACAGCAAATTCTACGATCAGGATGGCATTTTTAGCCAAAAGCCCTACAAGCATGATGAGTCCTACCTGTACATAAATATTATTATCAATTCCAGCTAATCCTGTGAAGGCAAATACTCCAAATACTCCCGTAGGAATGGTAAGGATAATGGCAAACGGAAGAATATAACTTTCATATTGTGCTGCCAACAGGAAGTATACAAAGAGAATACTTAAAAGGAAGATAAATACTGTTTGTCCGCCTGTTTTAATCTCTTCACGGGTAATTCCTGTCCATTCATAACCATAGCCTCTAGGAAGGGATTTCTGAGCAACCTCTTCTACCGCTTTAATGGCATCACCGGTACTGTATCCCGGTTTTGGTGTTCCGTTAATCGTTACCGCATTGAAAAGGTTATTTCTTGTTACCGTTTCAGGTCCAAAAGTTCTTTTTAAAGTAACCAATGTCTTAGCAGGAACCATTTCTCCGGATTTATTCTTTACATAAATTCCTTCTAAAGAATTAATGTCCGTACGATAAGGAATATCTGCCTGTGCCATTACTCTGTAGTATTTACCAAACCTGTTAAAGTCTGAAACAAAGCTACTTCCGTAATAAATCTGCATAGTCTGCATCAATTCGGTGATAGACACTCCAAGCTGATTGGCTTTATCTGCATCTACATCAATAGTATACTGTGGGTTTCCGGCAGCATATGTAGTAAATGCAAATGCAATTTCCGGGCGTTTCATCAATTCTCCAATGAATGCCTGTGTGGTGGTTCCCAACTGTTCAAAAGAACTGTTTGTCTTATCCTGAAGCATGAATTCAAAACCGGAAACGTTACCAAAACCTTGTACAGTAGGGAAGTTGAAGAAGAATGCATTGGCATCTTTTACCTGGCTCACCTTTCCTGTCAGTGCTGCAGCAATCTGATCTGGATCTTTCATATCACCACGTTTGTCATAATCCTTAAGTTTAATGAAACCTGCAGAATATGGAGAGGCATTGGCATTACTGATGAAGTTCATTCCGTCTGCTACCCAAAGGTGATTGGTTGCCTTTTCACCGTTAATGATTTTATCGATCTGGGTTGTAGCGTTGTGCGTTCTTTCCAGTGAACTTCCCGGAGGAGTATTTACTGCATATAATACGAATCCCTGGTCTTCTG
Organism: Chryseobacterium sp. YR221; assembly: GCF_900176315.1. NCBI lineage: Bacteria > Pseudomonadati > Bacteroidota > Flavobacteriia > Flavobacteriales > Weeksellaceae > Chryseobacterium > Chryseobacterium sp. YR221. Next base: position 498,121 of record NZ_FWXM01000002.1, on the reverse strand, counting down.
TCGGAATAAATCCTGAAGGTGCTTTTTTAATCAGGAAAATACTTACCGCTGTAATAAGGACAAGGCCTCCTACTGCTACCCATTTATTTTTAATTAAAAATTTAAGGCTGTAAATATATTTTCTGGTCATATTGTTAAAGCTCACGTTGAATGCATTGAAGAATCTTGCTCCAAAGCCTTTTTTATGACCATGCTCACCATGTTCACCCTGAGGATCATTTAAGAACATGGCACATAAAGCGGGGCTTAATGTTAATGCATTTACTGCAGAAATCAGGATGGCAATTGCCAGAGTGAAGGCAAACTGTCTGTAAAACACCCCTGCCGGTCCCTGCATGAATCCTACGGGAATAAACACAGCACACATTACCAGTGTAATGGAAATAATAGCGCCGGAAATTTCACTCATGGAATTCATGGTAGCTTGCTCCACGGGCATTCCTGTCTGTTCCATTTTAGAATGGACGGCTTCCACTACTACAATGGCGTCATCCACTACAATACCGATGGCTAATACCAACGCAAATAATGTAAGCATATTGATACTGAAACCGAACAATTGCAGGAAGAAAAAGGTTCCGATAATCGCAACCGGTACTGCAATAGCTGGTATAAGTGTAGATCTGAAATCCTGAAGGAAAATATACACCACAATAAATACCAGAATGAAAGCGATCACTAACGTTTCAACAACCTGATGAATAGAAGCATCCAAAAAGTCCTTGGAATTATACATGATAATTGGTTTTACCCCTTTTGGCAGGGTAGTACTCAATACATCAACCTGTTTTTCAATTTCTGTCAGGATCTCATTGGCATTAGAACCTGCAGTTTGTAAAATAGCAAACCCAGCAACCGGTTTTCCGTCTACTCTGTTTGTTGCGGTATAGGTATAAGAACCAAATTCTACTCTTGCAACATCTTTTAATCTCAGGAATGATCCGTCATTATTCGCTTTAATGGCAATACCTTCGTAATCTTCATTTTTGTTCAGCTTTCCTTTATATTTAAGGATATACTCATACGTTTCCTTACTTCCCTGCCCAAGACGACCTGGAGCAGCTTCAAGGTTGTGATCTTTGATTGCTGCAAGAACTTCCTGTGGAGAAAGATTGTTGGCTGCCAGTCTATCTGGTTTCAGCCAGATTCTCATGGAATAATCTCTTGTTCCGAATACCTGGGCCTGTGCTACTCCCGGAATACGTTGTATTTGGGGAATGACGTTGATCTTCAGGTAATTTTGTAAGAAAAGTTCGTCGTATTGTTTCGGATCATCACTGGTAAGTCCCATAAACATTATCATACTGTTTTGAACTTTCTGTGTTGAAATTCCGGCCTGTACTACTTCCTGAGGAAGCTGACTCATTGCTTTTGATACACGGTTCTGTACGTTTACTGCTGCATTATCAGCATCAGCTCCCTGTTTGAAGAAAACGCTCAGTGTCATGGTTCCGTCGTTACTGGAATTGGAGGTCATATAAGTCATGTTCTCAACTCCGTTCACCGCTTCCTCAATTGGGGTTGCTACAGAACGGGCCACTACTTCAGCATTCGCTCCCGGATAAAAAGCCGTTACCTGTACACTTGGAGGTGCAATATCCGGAAAGAGGGCAATCGGTAAATTAAAGAGAGACAAGGCTCCCAATAATAGAAGTATTATGGAGATGACCGTTGAAAGTACCGGTCTTTCTATAAATTGTTTTAACATAAGAAGTTTATTTTTTTAAGTCTTCTGTATTCAGGATATTTATAAAGGTTTTGCTTTTAATAAACTGTCAGAAGAAATAGCTTTTGGTTTGATGGAGGCTCCATCTTTCAGGCTGCCGATTCCGGTGAAGACAATTTTTTCTCCGGGAGAAAGCCCTTCAGAAATAAAATAATACCCCTCTGTTTTTCCGGAGATTTTGATAGGTCTTCCGGTCACTTTCTGGTCTTTTCCCATCACATATACATAGGTTTTATCCTGAATTTCAAAAGTAGATTCCTGTGGAATGACTACGGCATTGGAGATAAATTGTGGCATACGTACTCTTCCGGTGTTTCCTGTTCTTAAAGCTCCGTTAGCATTAGGGAAAACGGCACGTACGCTGATCGCTCCGGTTGTTTTATCAAACTGTCCGTCTACAATACTTAATTTTCCTTTTTGAGGATAGATACTGTTATCCGCAATTACCAGTTCTACCAGAGGCATATTTTTCAGTTTCTCTTCTAAAGTGGCACCGGGATATTTATTTTGAAAAGCAATAAAATCCAGTTCGCTTAAAGAGAAGTAAGCATATATTTCGCTGATATCTGACAATAAAGTCAATGGATTAGGATCTGTTCTGGAGATCAGACTTCCTTTTTTATATGGAATCCTTCCGATATAACCGCTTACCGGTGCGGTAATGGTTGTAAATCCTACATTGATTCTTGCGCTTCCTACTGAAGCTTTAGCCTGTGATGCAGCGGCAACCGCCGCTTCGTAGTTGGCTTTTGCTGTTTTAAGCTGTACATCGGAAACTACTTTTGCAGCAACCAATGGCTGAAGTCTGTCGACTTCTACTTTTGCTTTCTGTATATTAGCATGAGCCACTTGGAGGTTGGCTTGTGCCATATTCATCTGTTCACCATAGCTTCTGGAGTCTATTTTAAATAAAGGCTGTCCGGCTCTTACATAAGATCCCTCTTCTACATAAATTCTATCAAGATATCCATCTACCTGAGATCTGATCTCTACGTTGTTTTTTCCTTCTAAAGCGGTAGGTAGTTCCTGATATGTGGTAGCAGGGGAGGTGATAACGGTATAAACCGGAAGTTCAGGTGCTGGCGGTGCGGCATTAGATCCTTCGGCAGCCTTGGTGCAACTCTGTAAAAGAATTATACTTGAGATAAGTACAATAAACTTTGTTTTTCCAGGTATTTTCATTTTGGGTTTAATTTTTTTAATGAAGTGTTAGATTTAAGTAATATTCCTTGTAATAAATGCTGTTTTTTTTCCTAACAGTGTTAATGATTTGTTCAAAAAAAATTACAGAATTTTTAATGTCCGATAAAGTCGAGTGTTCCCATAATTGAATGTTTTAATGTATATAAAGGTGTGAGGTGTAAGTATGTTAATTTTGCTAACAGTGTTAATGTTTAAAGAAAAAATCATTATTTTTACTCATCGAATGGTATCAAATTTTACATAATAATTTTAGTTTTTAATCAGGTTTAAATGAATTAATTAATTTAACTCAGTGTTAAATTTCCTAACGGTGTTAATTTTTGGTTCAAAAAAAATCTATAAAGATTTAATAAAAGACGAAACTGTTTCGTCTAAAGATGATTTATTCATAGTAGATGGAATATCTGCTGTACGCATCATCATAATGGAAATCATTCCGTGAACTGCTGAAAACAGAGCATGAGACATATGACATGCATTATCCGGATTGGATCCGTTTTTCTTGATAATTTCATAGGTACACTCATAGATCATCTCCTGGAAAGATGAAAATTCTTTTTTCATCTGGCCTTTTCCACAGCACTGCATTCCTAAACCAAACATAAGCTGGTAATATTCTTTATTTTTAAAAGCAAAATTCCAGTAAGCATCTACAATAGCCACAAGTTGGTCTTCCGGACTATCGTGTTTCTTCTGAGCTTTTAATAATTCTATATGTAAATTGTGGAAGCCATCTAAAGAAATTTCAAATAAGATAGCCTCTTTATTTTCAAAGTAATCATATACTACCGGTGCACTATATTCAATAGCGTCTGCTATTTTACGCATGGATAGTGAAGCCCAGCCTTCAGTTTTTGCCAATGTGAAAGCAGCCTGCAAAATATTTGCACGGATGGATTCTTTTTCTCTTTGGCGGCGTTCATGTAGGCCCATGATATTTATTTACTAACAGTGTTAGCAAAACTACAAACTTTTAGACATAACTTCCAAATCTTATTTTGATTTTAACATTTAAGGGATGTTGATAGAAGCAGCTCAAAGCTGTAAGAACGGGAGCTAGAGACCACTTTTTGAATGTAATTTAAAAATCTTATAAAAAAATGGATGAAGTGAAAATCAATACAATTGATGATCATGAGTTTTTAAGAGGTATATAACTTCCGTTCTCTATTAAATAAAAATAAAAATGTCTTATTCGGAACTCAGTTTATTAATAAAAGAAATTTTTATCTTTGTGAACAAAGAAATAAGGTATGAATACTCCCTCAAATATGTTGGCATTAGGAACCAAAGCTCCTTTTTTTGAGCTTCCAAACCCATCAAAAACGAATGAAATACAGTCTTTAGAAGATCTGAAAGGCGAAAAAGGTACATTGGTGATCTTCATGTGTAACCACTGTCCATTTGTTCTTCATGTGATCGATAAGATCAATGAGCTATATGAAGATTATAATGATAAAGGAATTGAATTCATTGCCATTAATGCGAATGATATCGAAAAATATCCGGCTGATTCTCCTGAAAAAATGATTGAATTCCAAATTGAAAGAAATTTTGACTTTCCTTATTTGTTTGATGAAAGCCAGGCAGTAGCGAAAGCTTATGAAGCGGCTTGTACACCGGATTTTTATTTCTTTGATGATAAATTGGACCTTATCTACAGAGGTCAGATGGATGATTCAAGACCTGGAAACAATAAAGATGTAACCGGAGAAGATTTAATTATTGCTTTTGAAAATCTTTTGGCTGGTGAAGCACAGGAAGAAATTCAGAGACCAAGCATGGGATGTAATATTAAATGGAAATAAATAAGTTACTGGTTTTTTAATTGCCGGTTCTTATGTATCATGATATAAAGGCTGTTCTTTTTAAGGACAGCTTTTTTATTTTCTCTCAGATTTCTCAGGGGGTATTGTGCTGCTATTATTTTATTCACAGATGTAGCAGGAGCACAATGATAGTAACTTAAATTGTATCACTCTATAACACAAGCATCTGCTAAATCAGCTCAATTTGCGAGAGTTTTTATGTTTGGATTCCTGCGGAATGACAAAGTACGTGGATAAACTAAGCGCAATATTTATCCTTATGGTTTTCCATAAACTGAAAATTACTTTAATAGCAATATTTTTAAAAACTGACTTTACTTTTAACCTGGTTCTCAACCTTCAAGTCCACATTCACATTATTATGAGAATAGTTTTTAATAAACTCTGAAGGCGTTTTTCCTGTATATTTTTTAAACATCCTGTTGAAATACGTCACATTATTAAATCCACAGCTATAGCTGCATTCCGAAATAGTTTTGTCCTGAGCCATCAAAAGACAGGCTTTATTGATCCTGTACCGGTTTACAAACTCTGTAAAAGTAATCTGAGTTGCTTTTTTAAAGAAATTACAGAAAGCCGGTAAGGTAAGGTTCGCGAGTCTGGCTACTTCTTCAATATTAATTTCTTTATCATAATGATGTTCTACATAGGTGAAAATATTTTCCAGTCGGGTTTTATTCTTAGAAATGATGGTGTAGGGCATAATTTCCTTATTTAAAAGCTCATAGTCTTTACATTTAGAAAGTTCAAAAAGAATATCAAGCAGGATTAAATATCTTTTGTAACCTTCAGATTCAAGCATGAGTTTAAGTTTTGGAAGCATTGCTTTTTTTACTTTATGATGAAAGTGAATGCCATATTTTGAAAGCTCCAGTAAGTTTTTAATAGATCTGGCTTCTACTTCCTGTTGGGGAAATTGGAGAATTTCCTCTTTGAACTGAAGTACAATTTCTTCATGAGGATCAATGGAATTTAAGCCAAATCCGGAATGAGGAATATTGGATCCGATAAGGACGAGATCTCCATGGGTATAATTACTTTTATGATAGCCTACATGGCGGGTTCCATTCCCGGAAATGACACAGACCAGTTCAATTTCGGGATGATAATGGTATTCCCATTTGAATTCCGAAATAGGGGAGTTATTGTGAATGGTCCGGAATGAGCTTTTCTCATTGGGAATAACTCTTTCAAAAGTAACTTTCATTTAATTAATCATATTTAATCATTAAAAATACTAATTATATTAATATTGTTCAAATATTGGTTTACTGTGTTAAATTATTGTTAACACAAATGCTTCTATCTTAGCCGACAAGAAATGATCTGGATGAAAAATTTCAATATAAAGGCGGTATTATTTTTAAATTATTTTGTTTTCGCAATTCTTTTGAATTCTGTGGGAACAGTTATTCTGCAGGTTCAGCAGAATTTTGGGATTTCAAAATCGTCTGCCAGTATTTTGGAAGGATTTAAAGATCTTCCGATTGCCATTTGTTCATTCATTCTGGCTTCATTTCTTCCGAAGATCGGGATCAAAAATTCAATGCTGGCTGCTTTATTTATGGTGAGCTGTATGTGTTTTGTCATGCCTTTTGCCAGTGGTTTTTGGATTTTTAAATTATTGTTTGCTATTGTAGGGGTTTCTTTTGCCCTCATCAAAATATCAGTTTTTACATCTATTGGGCTGGTTACAGAAACAGATAAGGAGCATTCCAGTTTTATGGGATTCCTGGAAGGTTTTTTTATGATTGGAGTACTGGCAGGGAATCTTCTGTTCAGTTTATATATCGATGATCATAATCCCCAATCTACCCATTGGCTCAATGTGTATTGGGTATTGGGAGGACTTTCTACGCTTTCCTTTTTGTTTTTATTCTTTTCAAAACTGAACGAAAAGGAGGTGAAAAGTGAGAAAACAGATCTGCTAGGTGATCTAAAAAACAGTGCAAGTTTATTCAGTTATAAAAAAGTACTGTTCTTTTTACTGTGTGCTTTCCTTTTTGTACTGGTGGAGCAGAGTTTTCAAACATGGACACCTACTTTTTATAAAGAGATCTTAAAGGTGCCTACTTCAATGAGCATTCAGGCGGGAGCTGTTTTGGCCGGGGCTTTTGCTTTGGGAAGGTTTTTATCAGGTTTCTTCTCAAAAAAGTTCAGCTGGATTTATGTTGTTTCATTTTGCGTGATAGGTTTTGCGGTAAGTTTACTTTTGGTATTGCCATTAACTCATCATATTCATATTGGTACGGATACCAATTGGTTGAATGCACCACTTGTTGTCTACCTGTTCCCTTTAATGGGTGGATTGCTGGCTCCTATTTATCCCAGTATTAATTCTGTGATTTTGGCTTCAATACCCAAATACTTACACAGTGCCATGTCCGGACTTATTGTTGTGTTTTCAGCAATTGGAGGAACTATAGGCTCAATTATTACCGGTTTTGTATTTCAGGAATTTAGTGGACAGCAGGCATTTTATCTTTCATTAATTCCACTTTCACTCCTGATCACTTCCGCTATTTTCATGAATAAATTAAAAATAAATCCTAAAAAATAAAAATGAGTAATCAACTTTATATCAACGAAATTCAGACTCTTTTTGATGATGTACAGAAATCTGAGATTTTTGAAGATCAAAAAATGATGACCGATGCGGTTCCATTATTTCCGATCACTGAAATCAATAAAAAGTACGAAGAGGCCAAAAAAACAGAAGGTTTTGTGCTGAAAGATTTTGTGCTGACCCATTTTGATTTTTTAGGGGCAAAAATCTTGGTTCAGAGAGACCATCACCTTCCTATTGAGGAGCATATTGAAAAATTATGGGACGAACTGACCCGTACGGCTTATGAAGAAAAAGGAACCCTTTTGAAATTACCGAAACCTTATATTGTTCCCGGAGGGCGTTTTAATGAGTTTTTCTATTGGGACAGCTATTTTATCATGCTTGGATTACAGGTTTCCGGAAGACTGGAAATGATGGAGAATATTGTGGAAAACTGTGCTTATCTGATCCAGCATGTCGGTTTTGTTCCGAATGCCAGCAGAACTCATTTTTTAAGCCGTTCACAGCCTCCGTATTTTTCGCTGATGCTGGATCTCCTTTTTGAAACTACCGGTAATAATGAAATTTATATACAATATCATACGACTTTAGAAAGGGAATATGCTTTCTGGATGAATGGTGAAGAAGGGCTTGAGAATGGTTCATGCATCAAAAGAGTGGTGAAAACCAAGGATGGTGATATTTTAAACCGTTATTATGATGCGGAAAATACACCACGTCCTGAAAGTTACCTGATAGATATTGAGGATCATGAAAATGCTCCTGAGGATGAATTTTACAGAAATATAAGAAGCGCCTGTGAATCCGGCTGGGATTTTTCCAGCAGATGGTTTGCCGACGGAGAACATATACAGACCATAGAAACGCTGAACCTTGCGCAAGTAGATCTGAATTGCCTGTTATGGCATTTGGAGACCACACTGGCAACATCTTCAGCACTTCAGAATCTAAAGGAAAAGGAAAATTATTTTACTGAAAGAGCAGCAAAGCGAAGACAGATGATCAATAAATACTTCTGGGATGAAAAAGCGAAGACGTATAAGGATTATCATACTAAAAAAAACACAAAAACACCGTCTGAGCATATTGCTGCTCTTTACCCTTTATTTCTGGGATTGGCAGATCAGGAACAGGCTGAAGGAGTAGCCGGAATTATTGCTGAAAAGTTCCTGTATCAGGGAGGATTGGTTACCACAACAAAAAAATCAGGGCAGCAATGGGATTTACCCAATGCATGGGCTCCTTATCAGTGGCTGGGTTTTAAATCTATGAAAAATTATGGGTTTAATGAGCTGGCAGAAAAAATAAAAAATAACTGGTGTTTGAATGTAGAAAGAGTCTACAACAATACCGGAAAACTTATGGAAAAATACAATGCATTAGATACAGAAACAATTGCAGGCGGAGGGGAATACCCCAATCAGGATGGATTCGGTTGGACCAATGGAGTGTATTTAAAATTACAACAAAACTGAAACTAACAACAAAAAAATAGGGCTATGAAAAATAAATCAATCTTTTTAATTGCCGCCACAGCTACATTGTATTTCAATAATGTGTATGCTCAGGAAACACCGCAAGATTCTGCGAAAGTTTCTTCTATCGATCAGATCGTTATTACCGGAAATTCTAATCCAAAGAAAAAAATAGAATCCAGTACTGCGATTTCTACTTTCAGTGCTAAGGAAATTCAAAAACAAAATCCTATCAGTGCTGCTGCTTTGTTGCAAAGAGTTCCCGGGTTTGCGGTAGAAACTTCCGGAGGGGAGGTTGGCAACAACCTTTTTGCTAGAGGAATTCCTTCTGCAGGAGCTTACGAATTTGTACAGGTACAGGAGGATGGTCTTCCGGTTTTTGAAGATGGAGCACTCCAATTTGCCAATGCTGATAATTTTTTTCGTGTAGATAATACAGTAGGCCGCCTGGAGGCTTTAAGAGGAGGATCGGGTTCTATTTATGCCAATAATTCTCCCGGTGGATTAATCAATTTTATTACTAAAGAAGGAACTAACGACTTTAAGGGAACGGCGAAAATTGAAACCAGTACTTATGGATTAATGCGTACCGATCTCAATGTAGGAGGAGCATTGGTAAAAGATCAGTTGTTCTTCAATATAGGAGGTTTCTACAGAACGGATGACGGAATCAGAAAAACGGGTTTCAAAGCCAATAATGGAGGTCAGATCAGAATGAACCTGAAATATGTCTTTGATAAAGGATATGTGAAAGTATATTATAAAAAACTGGACGACAGAAATACATTCTTCCTTCCAATTCCTTTACTTCAGAATGGAAATGATTTAAAAGGATTCCCTGGCTTTGATCCTAATTACGGCACATATAGCTATAGAGCGATCAGTCAGTTGAATATCCCTCAGGCCGGAGGAGGATTTTTTAATAGAAATCTGGAAGATGGTATTCACCCGAAAGTGGATGTAGTAGGGGCTGAATTCAAATATGATCTGGGAAATAATTTCAGTGTTTTAAATAAGACGAGATATACCAATATCAATATGAATTATACAGGGATTTTCCCTGCCGGAAGTCCAAAGACAACTTCTGAGTTTGCAAAGGAGATGGGGATGTCCAGTTATCAGTATTCTCTTGTGAGTAATGGAGCAGTTGTTGATCCTGCGTATGTTCAAAAGTTAGGATTCTGGGCCATTGACAAGCAGATGAATAATTTTGTAAATGACTTACAGCTTAATTATAAATTTGACAAAGGAAATCTAACAGCAGGTTTTTATAAATCTAACTGGAAGTCTCATCAATACTGGAACTGGAGCAATATTTTGGCTACAGCTACAGACCGCCCTCAGCTGCTGAATCTTGTAGACCCTTCACTCAATCCTTCAGATACAGGATATTCTAAAACCTATAATGGGGTTACAGATATGACTTTCCTGCAGAGAGATACCCAGACGCAAGGGAGCTTAAATGATCTGTATTTAAATGTGGATTATAATGTGACAGAAGCACTGAGCCTGAACGGAGGTATCCGTTACAGTCACGATTTTTATAAGGGTAGTTTTGCCAATACGACAACATCCAATTTAAATAACTCAGGATTAACAACAGATGGAACTCATAGCTTTGCAACGACTACGGCTGATGATAACATGAGTGTATTAGGAAATAAATTTACATATTGGAACTACAATATAGATAAGGTGTCTTTCACATTAGCGGCCAACTATAAGATCAACCGAGAAAATGCAGTCTATGCCCGTTTCTCTAACGGTTTCAGATCACCCAATGAGGAAGCTTATTATAATTACTTTTCCAATCCAGCCCCTGATAAACCTTTAAAATCAGTATTAACCAATCAGCTGGAGGTCGGATATAAATATTACTCCCGTACTTTTGATGTGGCGGTAATTCCGTTCTATTCTACATTGAAGAACCTTTCCTTTACAGATATCTTTTCTAGCGGGAAGTCTGAAAACACTTTTGCCAATACAGAAAACTATGGGGTTGAATTAGAAGGGTATGCCCGCTTATTTAATAATATTCTGGAAGTTACATTCAACGGAACTATTCAGAATCCTAAATATAAAAACCTGGAAGCAGGAAGCCTTTTGGAAGGGAATACCGTAAGAAGAATGCCTAAATTTTATTTTAATATTGCTCCTGCAGTCAATATTACAAAATCCTGGAGAGCCTATGTAAGCATGAATTACTATGGAAAAAGATTTCAGGATGAATTAAATGTTCAGACGTTACCTTCTTTCTCAGAATTTGGAGCAGGAATGTCTTACCAGCTAGGGAAAATTCGTTTTGCTGTAGATGGGACCAATGTTTTTAACACTATTGGAATTACAGAAGGAGATCCTAGAGCAGGCTCACCAACAGGTGACGGTATTATCATGGCCCGACCTATTATGGGTGCAGCAGCCAGAGCATCCGTTACTTTAGATTTTTAAACTCTATTTCTTTATAACAAGAAACCGTCAGGATTTTCCTGGCGGTTTCTATTTTTATAAGCTTTCACAGATCGGGCGGATGTTTGCACTCGCTGACCTGGTCTTGTATCCCGTTTATTTAAAAAATGGATTATACTGTTTTTCAAAACCGATTGAGGTAGGATTTCCATGGCCTGAAAATACCTGAGTGTCACTGTCCAGTACGAAAAGTTTCTTGGTGATACCTTCAATCAGCTGTTCATAATTTCCTTTATATAAATCTGTTCTTCCAATGCTTCCTTCAAAAAGTACATCACCTGAAATCATGAACTTCTGATTTTCATTGTGGTAGACTACACTTCCGGGAGAATGCCCAGGAACATGATAGATCTTAAACTTTTCTCCATCAAGATCCAGCTCGTCACCTTCTTTTACATAATTTACCTCTACTTTTACAGGATCTATAGTCATTCCGAATCTTAGTCCGCTGGCCTGAAGCATATCCAGTACCTCCTGGTCTTCCTGATGCATATGGACAGGTACTTTAAATTTGTCAAAAGCCCACTGAAGTCCCAAAACATGATCAATATGAGCATGTGTCAGAAGTATTTTCTGAATATGTAATCCATTTTCCGTGATGAAATTGTCAATAGCCTGAGTTTCCTGTGCACTCATATTACCCGGATCAATAAGCCATGCATTTTTATTTTCGTTGTAGATGATATATGTATTTTCGCTCGCAAAATTGAAAACGAAACCTTGAATCTGAAGCATATCTGAATATTTTTATTTCAAAAATACGATATTATTAAGAAAATGGCTATTTTTCGTTATCTTCGTCATAATGAAAACTTTGCGAATACTTTTACTCTCTTTGGGCGGATTGGTGTATGGACAAAATATCCAGAGTATCCAATTATTCAACCCACAAACGAATGACGAAACTCCTGTCATTAGGTTTAATTCAGATGAAAAACTGGTGCTCACCTTTGATGATCTCACTAATGCCAGTGAAATTTATCGATATACGATTAAACATTACGACAGAAACTGGAATGATGACAATCTGTTTTTTACAGAGTTTGCCACGGGAAGTATGAATGCACTTCTTGATCAGTTTCAATATTCTTTTAATACATTACAGGCTTATACTCATTATAAACTGACTTTTCCCAATGATAAAATTCAAGCGAAAATTTCAGGAAATTTTGAGTTGATTGTGTATAAAGATTCTGCGGATAAACCACTTTTCAAAAGAAGATTTTACCTGGTAGAAGATGCTGCTTCATTAGCTCTTAACATTACAAGAATAGCGGATGCCAAGAAACCTAATATCAATCAAAGGGTAGAGGTAAAAGCAGTGCCGAATGGGGGTGATCTTTCTTCCAATGTTAATTCTATGACCCTGAATGTGATGCAGAATAACAATCCGAATATGACCATTTCGGATTTGAAGGCAAGTAGTGTTTTAGGAAACCAGCTACTTTTTCAGCAGATGAACCTTAGTTTTCCGGGGGATAATGAATTTTATTATTTTGATAATAAAAATATGAATACCCCAGCGGATATGGTTCGTACCGTAGAAGTGAAAGATGGAGTGAACCAAACGTATTTGCACCCGGTTTGGGCTTTTCCTTTAAATTATCAGTATCAACCCGATGTCAACGGAGCATGGTACTACAGAAGAAATGATTTAGGAAGAGAAAGAGATGCCGAAAGAGAAGCAGATTATTCATGGGTATATTTTTATCTGGATTCGGATCCTGTAGATAAAGATATATATATTCTGGGAGGGTTTAACGGGTTCAAACCAAGCAAAGAAAATCAGATGCAGTATGATGCCGCCACTAAACAATATGTGGCTAAAATTTTCCTTAAGCAAGGGTTTTATAATTATGTTCTGGCAACTAAAGAAAGTGATGGATCATTAAATTTTGGTGAAGTCAACGGGAATTTCTGGCAGACAGAAAACTTATATCAGGCATTTTTATATTATGCTCCCTTCGGAAGAAATTATGATGGCCTGATGGGATACGGAGAATTTAGAACTCCAATTGGCAATAAACGCTAACGAATTCTTTACTTTTTAGAGGATAAAAAATATTATTTAGTATATGTAAAACAAAGGCTGTCTTATCTGAGACAGCCTTTGTTTTTTGTGAAGCCTTATGAATAGTGGTTTTTAAGAAAATGAGCGATTTATTTCAGGTGTAAAATATAATGCTCAGCATAATTAAAATTTTAATTCACAAAATTTTGATTTGTATTAATATTATCAATTAAAATCTTTTTTAATAATAAAATTATCTTTAATTAATCATTTTTTTTATAAAATCATAATTGTGTTTTGTTAATTGATTTATAATATCTATTGAATTTTATTCATTGAATTAATCATTTTATTGTGAAAAGTTTATAAATTCGTTTTTCACACTAACAAAAATTATTATGAAGACAAAGTTTATTTTAGTGGCAAGCGTTGCTGCCTGCTCTTTTGTTTTTGGACAAAACACACCATCAAAATTAATTCCGGGTAAAGACGGATTGCATGCAGAATTCATGAGATTCGATAAAAATGCACCCACTTTTCAAGGAAGCCCGGTTTTATTTGATGAAACTTCTCAGAGACTTTCTACCGGACAGGCTCGTAAATTAGGACTTGAAAAAGATGCACTAGGTTTTGAGACTCAAAGATTTCAACAGACCGTTAATGGTATTCCTGTAGAATACGGAATGATGGCTGTACAGACGAAAGGAGGCAAAATTGTAGGGCAGTCCGGAAAATGGATTCTTAAAGTTTCTGAAAAAATTGAGAAGAAAGCAAATATCTCAGAAAATATAGCATTACAGAGTGCGTTGTCATTTGTAGGAGCAGACGCTTATAAATGGCAGAATAAAGAAGAGGAAGATTTTCTTAAAAAAGAATCTAATGATGCCAACGCCAGCTTTGCTCCAAAAGGTGAACTGGTATATTATTCAGATCCTACTGATGAAAAGCTGAATGATTTAGTATTAGCGTATAAATTTGATATCTATTCAGAGAAACCATTGAGCAGACAATATGTTTTTGTAGATGCTAAGAATGGAAAAGTGTTAGGAGTAGATGCCATCATCCATGAAGTAAATGCTCCAGGAACAGCCACTACCGGTTACAGCGGAAATCGGAATATCGTAGCTGACTCTTACAATGGAAGCTACAGATTAAGAGAAACCGGAAGAAATGCAGGGACAGCTGTAGAAACCTATAATTTGAAAAAAGGGACCAACTATTCATCAGCTGTAGATTTTACAGATACTGATAATGTATGGAATAATGTGAATACCAATAAAGATCAGTATGCTACAGATGCCCATTGGGGAGCAGAGATGACTTTAGATTATCTGTATACAAAATTTGGAAGAAAAAGTATTGACAACAATAATTTTGCGATCAAATCCTATGTTCATTATTCAACCAATTATTTCAATGCTTTCTGGGATGGTTCCAGAATGACTTATGGGGATGGAAGTTCCACTACAAATGGAGGTAAGCCATTAACAGCGATTGATGTTTGTGGTCATGAAATCACTCATGGAATGACTTCTAAAACAGCTAATCTTGTGTATCAAAGAGAGCCGGGGGCATTAAATGAAGGGTTCTCCGATATTTTTGGAAATTCTATCGAACGTTGGGCAAGACCTACTCAGGCAAGCTGGACTTTAGGAGAAGATTTCAGCTATGTTATCAGAGATATGGCCAATCCTAATGCTTATAGTCAGCCGGATACTTATAAAGGGAAATACTGGAAAGATGCTACCACTACAGGCTGTGCCGTACCGGGACAAACAACAAACGATTATTGTGGAGTTCATACCAATTCAGGAGTCCTTAATTTCTGGTATTATTTATTAGTAACAGGGGGCACGGGAACTAATGATAATGGATTTGCTTATAATGTTTCAGGAGTAGGATTGGATAAGGCAGGAGCAATTGCCTACAGAACACTGACTACTTATCTTACTTCTGCTTCTACTTATGCCAATGCGAGAACCTATTCTCTTCAGGCAGCCACAGATTTGTATGGAGCAGGAAGCAATGAAGTAACACAGGTTACAAATGCCTGGAATGCTGTAGGTGTTGGAGGAGGTACTTCTGCTGCGGGACTTATTGCTTCTGCATCAAAAGTTTCTCCATATACCATCAGCCCGAATCCTGCTACAGACAGGTTTACGGTAGAATTTGAAGCGAAAGCCGGAAATGGAATCGTAGAATTGGTAAGTTTAACGGGTAAGAGAGAACTTTCTGAAAAAGTGAACCTTACTGACGGAGGAAACAGAATCAATATACAGCTTCCTTCTAATATCCTTCCTGGTGTATACGTTGTAACCGTGAATGGTCAGAATGCAGGAAATTTGATTAAAAAATAATCCTTTAGTTATAATATAGTCAATTAAAAAGGCCACAAGTAAAGTACTTGTGGCCTTTTGTATGTTTTTAGTGAAGTGAGATTACACCAAATAGAAATCATTCAGCTTTTCTTCGCAAAGCGTTTTTACTACTTCAATCCATCGGTCTTCATCATTCAGACATGGAATATAATGGAAGTTTTCGCCTCCGCCATGCAGGAATTGTTCTTTTCCTTCCACAGAAATTTCTTCTAAGGTTTCAAGACAATCCGAAACGAAAGCAGGACAAACTACAGCAAGGTTTTTTACTCCTTTTTTAGGAATAGTCTCCAAGGTTTCATCTGTATAAGGCTCAATCCATTTGTCTTTTCCCAGTCTTGACTGGAAAGAAACAATTGTTTTTTCTTTTGGAAGACCCATTTTAGCAATGACTGCTTCAGTGGTTTTATAACATTGATGTCTATAGCAATACGCGTTGTGCGTGTCTACCTGACTGTTGATACAGTTTGCATCATCAATTTTACAGGTTTTGGACGGATCTGTTTTATAAATATGCCTTTCTGGAACACCGTGATAAGAAAACTGCAGTGCATCAAAGTTTTCCGGAAGTTTTTCTTTAATACTCTCCGCAAGACAGTTAATATAAATATCCCTGTTATAGAAAGGTTGGATATAATTGATCTTTACTTTCGGGAATTTCTTCTTTCTTACCTCTTCTGCCATTTCAATCACTGTTTCCGTTGTACTCATCGCATATTGAGGGTACAGTGGGAAAAGCACGATCTCTGAAATGCCTTGATCCACCAACTTCTGAATACCAGTTTCAATACTTGGCTGGGCATACCGCATTCCGATTTCTACCGGAACATCTACAACTTTCTGAAGTTTCTTCTTAATTTTTTCAGTAATAACGATAAGTGGAGATCCTTCGTCTGTCCAAACTGTTTTATAAGCTTCGGCAGATTTTGCAGGTCTTGTATTTAAAATAATTCCACGGACAAGAAGTGCTCTAAAGATCCAGCGGTAATCAATTACCCTTTCATCCATCAAAAATTCATCAAGATATTCCTTTACGTCGTTTACCGCTGTAGACTTTGGCGATCCAAGATTTACCAGTAAAATTCCTTTTTTATCCAATATTTTTTATTTTAATTATGAAACAGACTTGTTGAAATCTGTTACTAATTCTGAGACTTTGGCAAATGTATTATTTTCAACTAAGCCATCGCTATTTAATTTCCCCTTTATTCCTTTTATCAGCAGCTGATGATCTGCTGCTATTGTTGCTCCGAGAGTTTTTAAAATCATTAATAGTTCTTCGTGACCTTTTTCTCCATTTGCCGAAGCAGTAATGACTGCTGCAGGTTTGTCAGAAAAAACAGTCGTAGAAACACACCATTCCAATAGATTTTTTAGTCTGCCCGGAATACTGAAAATATATTCCGGTGTGCAAAATAAAACGCCCTTTGAGTTTTTGATGTCTTCTCTTACGCTGAGTATTTCTTCCGGCGTATGATGATCTGTTAATGCAGTATCAAAATGAGGAAGAACAGAAAGATCTTCAATCATTTTGAAATCAACATATGGATGTTGCTCCAGCACCTGTTCTATCAGTTTCTGATTACTGGAGTTTTTTGAAGCACTTCCAATAACTACTATGATTTTATTTCCGGGAGGCATTTTTATTTCTGTTATCCGTTCACAGCCTCCACTCTTTCTACCAAATCAGGAACAAATTGTTTTAAAATGTTCTCAATTCCGTTTTTCAAAGTAGCGGTAGAGCTTGGACATCCTGAACAAGCACCCTGTAGAAGCATTTTTGCAGTTTTACTCGCTTCATCATATTCCATTAAAGAAATTTTTCCACCATCATTTTCTACTGCGGGAGCAACATATTCATTCAGGATATCAGAAATCTTCTGCTCATCATCTGTATACTCTCTGTTGATGATTTTTTCAACAGGATTTTCATGTTTCTGAGGTTCTGCTTTTGATATTTCCCCTCCGTTTTGAAGATATTCTGCAATCTGGGCACGAACAGTCATCATTACCTGATGCCATTCTACAGAATGATCTTTAGTAACAGCCACAAAATTGTCAGAAATAAAAACTTCAGTAGCAAAATCAAATTCTTTGAAGATAGCTTCTGCTAAAGGAACTTCAGCGGTTGCATCTCTTGATTTTACTTCCACGAAACCATCCATCAGTAATTTGCTTGACACAAATTTCATCACGTTGGGGTTAGGAGTCATCTCAGAATAAATCTGATACATCTCCTTTTTCTTCTGAAGATAAATTCTTGGGTTTGCCAATAGCTCATCCTCAATCACATTTTTCAGACTTTCAGCTACATGTTCCCATTCTATGGTATCCTGTTTTGCGACAGCTACAAAATTAGCTGTAATAAAAATTCTTTCTACAAAAGGATAATTGAAAAGCTCTTGTGCTAAAGGAATTTCTGAAATATCTGAGTTTCTGTCCAATTCTAAAGATCCCGGGATAAGATTGTAATCTGCTACAAACTTCATCACTTTTGGATTTTCAGTTGGTTCTATAAGTACGGTACGCATTTTTTCGTTAAATTTGAGATACAAAAATACGCATTAGAAGTTAGAAGCTGAAAGTTGAGAGTTAGATTTTTGCTATCGCTTTAATTTAGAAGTTAGATACACTGAATAGAAGTAGGTAAATTATAATTTTCAAGTAAGCTTAATTTTTAAATTTCAAATTAAAACTATGGCACTTATAAAAGAACTTTTAGGGAAAATACCACAGATCGGAGAGAATACTTTTTTAGCAGAAACAGCAACCATCATTGGAGATGTTACCATGGGAAGAGACTGCAGTGTTTGGTATAATGCAGTGATCAGAGGTGATGTACATTATATTAAAATGGGAGATAAAGTAAATGTTCAGGATAATGCAATGCTGCACTGTACTTATCAGAAACATCCTTTGAATATTGGGAACAATGTTTCCATTGGCCACAATGCTATTGTGCATGGATGTACAATCAAAGATAATGTACTGATCGGAATGGGAGCTATTGTAATGGATGACTGCCTGGTGGAAGAGAATTCTATCGTAGGGGCGGGATCTGTAGTGACTCAGGGAACTCATATTAAATCCGGAGAAGTTTGGGGAGGAGTTCCTGCCAAGAAAATTAAGGATATTAATGCCCAATTGCTGGAGGGAGAAGTGAATAGAATTGCTGATAATTATGTGAAATACTCTTCGTGGTATAAGGAAAATGTAAAAGACTACGAATTATAATCGGGGATATCTGTTGCGGGTTTCGGGATGGAAAGAATTTTCTCTTCTGAAACCAAAACTTCATTTATCGTTACATCAATATACAACAAAGCTCCATCAAAAGATGGAGCTTTGTATATCATCCTAGTATAAAAATTCCTTAAAAGAATTTGTAATGATTTGATTATAGAACCTTTGCTTTATTTTTAATTGGCATCCGGGGTGATGAGTCTTATCTTTCCGTTAACACATTTAAGAGAGGTAGGAGGAGTGATCACCACACAATCAGACACAATATTATATTTTTCATTAAAAATTCTGACCTTATCCGTATAGTCTTTGATTCTTGATACGATAGAGGCTTCTATTTTTTTTGGATAAGCAATATACTGCTGAGGTCCGCCACATGATTTTAATCCCATTGGAGCAAATGCCCATTCATTGGCGTCAGTACATTTTTCACCGGAAACTTCAGATTCAATAGATGCTTTTAATTTATCCAATAATGCCTGGTCGTATTTTTGACTGTCCTGATCAGCAGGTCTTTCAGAAATATCTTTCGGAAGATTGGTATTTGCATTCTTTGAGGTATTACATGAAATAAGACTGAATGTAGTACATAATACTAGCGCAGGAATAAGGATAAATTTTTTTTTCATTATAAACATTGTTCTTAGTAAGAATTTTCAAAACTTGTGCCAAGGTAAGAAAATCAAATTCATTTCCGTATTTTTGACAACGATGAACAATCATTTTTTTGACTTATTAGAGCACACGAACCGAAGTGTCTTTCTGACTGGAAAAGCGGGGACAGGAAAGACTACATTTCTTAATGACTTTGTAAAACGGACAAAGAAAAAACATGTTGTGGTGGCACCTACAGGTATTGCCGCAATCAATGCAGGTGGTGTTACCATCCATTCGATGTTTGGATTACCATTGAGAACTTTTCTGCCCACTACGGAAAGGATAGATACCAGTTTGGCTAATAATATAGCTGACCTGATGCCCCATTTTAAATACCGGAAGGATAAACTTAAGCTTTTAAGAGAAGTTGAAATCATTATTATAGATGAGGTTTCTATGTTGAGAGCAGATGTTTTGGATATGATGGATTTCTCTTTACGGTTTATCAGAAGGAATAACCAAAGGTTTGGAGGAGTACAAATGCTGTTTATCGGAGATCTTTATCAGCTTCCGCCGGTAGTGAGGGATGAACATATCCTAAAAATGTATTACAATTCACCATTCTTTTTTGATAGCCATGCTATTAAAGATATTCCTTTGGTTACCATTGAGCTGACGAAAGTGTACAGACAGTCTGATGAAGAATTTTTGGAAATCCTGAATGCTATCCGTGATGGTGATGTGGCGAATATAGATTTTGATTACCTGAATAAAAGATATGATCCTGATTTCAATATTGGGAAAGAATCTTACGTTTACCTTTGTTCTCACAACAAAATGGCTGATGAGATCAATCAGGAGAAATTAGCAGAAATAAAAGTAGATGCTCAAACCTATGAGGCTAAACTTGTAGGAGATTTTAAAGAAAATCAGTTCCCTAATGAACAATTTTTAGAATTGAAAATTGGAGCACAGATTATGTTCATCAGGAATGATATTTCCGGGGAAAAGAGATATTTCAACGGGAAATTGGGGGAAATTATCGGGTTGGATGAAAATGAAATCCGGGTTGTTCTGGATGAAAGTGAGCTTGAAATCACGGTGAAAAGAGAGACATGGGAACAGAAAAAATATTTCCTGGATACCGATAAAACCATTCAGGAAGAGGTATTAGGGAGTTTTGAGCAGTTTCCGATAAAATTGGCCTGGGCAGTTACCATCCACAAAAGCCAGGGACTAACCTTTGATAAGGTAATCATTGATGCAGGAAAAAGTTTTACTGCCGGTCAGGTATATGTAGCACTGTCCCGTTGCAGAACATTGGAAGGAATTGTTTTAAAATCAAAAATTACTCCTGAAGTTATTTTTAAAGACAACAGGATTCTTCATTTCCATACAGATACAGTGGCTAATGATCATATTGAATCTATCCTGAATCAGGAAAAATATGATTACAGTATCAGAAAAGTACTTCGTACAGTAGATTGTTTATGGTTTTTAAAAGAGGTGGAAGACTGGAATAAGCTGTCTGTAGTTACCAAAAATTTAGACCATGTTAAAACCAATCAGCTGTACCTTCAGCTGAAACATGAAAGCGTAAATCTTGGAAAGATCTTTGAGAAATTAGAAAGAGTTATTTTCCAGAAGGTTAATAATTTTATTGAGAAAAAAGAAGAATGGGCTGAAATTGAAAGCAAAACAAAAGGGGCGGTTAATTTTTTCTTTGTGGAAACCAGAGATAAAATTTTTAATCCTTTAAAAGAATTTTATGCTGAGATCAAAGGAGCCAAAGGCCTAAAACAGTATAATGATGAATTCAGAAACTGGTTGGAGGATATTGAGGAATATTTGAACAGCCTGAAAGATATTCACCTTCTTGAAACGAAGCTTTTAGATGAAAAGAATGATAAAGAAATCAATCTGAAAATCGCTAAAGTGCCTTCACAGGTTTTAACTTTCCAGTTATTCGAACAAGGAAAAACTATTGGAGAAATTGCTTTGGAAAGAGGCTTGGTAAAAGAAACCGTAATCGGTCACCTTGCTAAATTTGCAGAACAGGGATTGCTGGATATTTCAAGAGTAATTACTTCCGATAAAATCAAAGCTTTTGAAACAGAGTTTTATAAAAATCCTCAGGAAACTTTGACAGAATGGAAGAATGTATTGCCAAGTAATTTTGAATTTAATGAGATCAGGATTCTGATCAATCACTATAATTATAAAAAGGAAAAGAATTCATAAGAATTCTTTTCCTTTTTTAATTGATATCTTGGTTACAAAAACTAAGGATACATCGCATTGATTGTATTAATGTCTCCGGTTGTAAAACCTGTTCTGTTGTAGGTAAACGTAGTATTGTTGGCCCTCTTAATCGTAGGCTGTCCATTTTTAGAATAGGAATTAGGCCAATACATCATCACTGAATTAATATTGAAAGGGCCTATGTCTGTTCCGGAATTGTACATATTGAAATTATAAGCCTGCCCATCCTGAATATTGTTCCACTGGATACTCACATACTGATCCCTATCTTTACGGGCATGTTCATGATAAAGCCCTACAGTATGCCCCATTTCATGGATCACAGATCCCACAGAAATATATTGATCCAAAGATATAGTTTGTTTTCCTCCCTGATATCCAATATGAGCCCACCCATCTGATCCGGATGAACTTCCGAAAATAAATTCTACATAATTGGTCTGGTTGGTACGCGGAATCCATTGGGTATTGGTTTTGGAATTATATTCATTAACCGCTGTAGTTATTTTATTGGCATTGATAGAACCCATATTACCCGCAACAGTATAATAAATTTTAGCTCCCGGCCATCTTGAGAAACTGGCACCTCCTTTATGAAGAGCATTATCTCCTGCCAACTGTTGGTCGGAAAGTACAATGTCTCCCTGGAAAAAATTCATTCCATTCTTTCTTTCATACGTAATATCTTGCCCTCCCAGTCGTCCGTTTTTAACATTTTCGAGCTGTAAAGCATTGGTCTGGGTCTCTGTAGCCATTTCATCGTTATTTTTACTACAAGATGCTAAAGTAGCAGCGATAATGAAGCTCATAAAGACCGTTCTTTTTGTCAACAGCTTCCGATACAGTAAGTCATTCAATTTTTTGTTCATAAGAATATTTTTAAGTGGTGTTAAAATGTATTTATTTTCTTTTTAAAGTACTAATATAATAATTTATTTCTCTTATGAATGAATTATTTTTATTAAAATATTGATTATTATGATAATTAGTTATTTTTATTGTAGACATTAAAAAAGAGAAAATCTAAACGTTATATCAAAGAAAAAGGATTTGACCGCAGTCAAAACCTTTCTTTATACTTATTACTTGAAACAGCTTCTTTAAAATTCAAATATCTAAAATTAATTTTCTACGGTTGTTATCATAAAAAGTAGCATGATAACTGTTATCCCGGTATTCGGTTTTTGAGTTTTCTATTGTATCGAATCTTCTTTTATCCATGGTGATGAACTCAACGATCTCAAAGTGATTAACATCAATACTATTAAAATCTACTAATTTCAGATATTCATCAACCGAATTTTTATCCAGCATGATTTTTCCTCCACCGAACTGATGCCTATTTTGTCCATTTTTTTAACACCAGAAACCCAGTATTCTTCTCCGGTTTCTATGTCAAAATAATTAGCAACATATTCAGGTCTTTTGAGTTTCTTTAATGCCTTATCATTAAAATAAAGGGGTTGTCCGGATTTTGAAAATTCTACAAAACCAATCCAAGCCGGTCCATAGTGGCCAAAGGACTTGTTTTCGATATACATTATTTTTGTTTTCATGATTGTAAGTTTTCTTGAGCAATTTACTTAATTTATAGCTGTAAGCAAAAGGAATCAAACAGCGTTTCAATTTCAATAGTTTTTGCCTGAACTAGGCGATCAGACTTATCAATTACAAAAAGTAACTAATGCAATTTTTATGTTTTAAATTTGTTTGGTTTTTTAAGCCCCAATTTATAATTATGAAAAATTTTGAAATTTCTGTTTTAGACCTTGCTCCGGTAAAGCAGGGAAAAAGCATTCATGATACGTTTCAGGATAGCTTATCTTTAGCTCGTCATACTGAAAACTTAAACTATACAAGATTCTGGCTTGCCGAGCATCACAATATGGAAAGTATTGCGAGTTCTGCCACCTCAGTTTTAATTGGTTTTATTGCCAATGGAACAAAAAAAATAAGAGTAGGTTCAGGGGGTATTATGCTTCCTAATCACAGTTCTCTGATTATTGCAGAGCAATTCGGAACTTTGGAATCTCTTTTTCCCGGAAGGATTGATCTCGGTGTGGGAAGAGCTCCAGGGACAGATGGATTAACAGCTCAGGCATTGGGAAGAAATCCAGCGATTATTAATGAACAGTTTCCAAGACAGATTTTAGAGCTTCAGCGGTATTTTTCCAAAGAAAATGCTGATGCAATGGTACGGGCCATTCCGGGAGAAGGTCTTGATGTTCCTATTTATATACTAGGATCAAGCACAGACAGTGCATGGCTGGCAGCAGAGCTTGGACTGCCTTATGCATTTGCCGGACATTTTGCTCCTGAGCAAATGAAAATGGCCTTTAAAATATACAGGGAACATTTTCAACCTTCTCAATATTTAGATCAGCCTTATGTAATGGCTTGTGTGAATGGAGTAGCAGCAGAAACTACTGAAGAAGCTCATAAGCTTTCTACCACATTATTCCAGGCATTTATCAATATTGTAAGGAATGACAGAAAGCCTTTTGCGCCGCCGGTAGATGATATGGATGACATCTGGTCACCTATGGAGAAATCTATGGTTTTACAGAAGCTGAGATATACTTTTATAGGAGATCAAACTGAAATTCAGGAAAAAATTAAAGATTTCCAAAACAAATTCAACGTAGATGAGCTGATCATCAATTCTCATATTTATGATCATCAGAAAAGACTGAGATCTTACGAAATCATAAGAGAAGCGATCAAGTCTTTATCTCAAGCACAATAAACCATTGATATTAATTGGCAGATGCTTATTTTTATAAGTATCTTTGCAAAAATAAAAAGTAAAAATGTCCGATATTAAATTAAATACTATTCCAGAGGCTATTGAAGACCTTAAAAATGGTAAAATAATCATAGTAGTAGATGATGAAGATAGAGAAAATGAAGGTGACTTTCTTTGTGCTGCTGAACTGACAACTCCGGAAATTATCAACTTTATGGCCCTTCACGGTAGAGGATTGATCTGTATGCCTCTTCCTGAAAAAAGATGTGATGAGCTTGGATTAGAGGTTATGGTAAGCAGAAGCAGCGATCCTAAGGAAACTGCTTTTACTGTATCTGTTGACCTTTTGGGTAACGGAACTTCTACCGGTATTTCTGCTGGTGACAGAGCTAAAACAATTTTGGCTTTAATGGATGAAAAATCTAAGCCTACAGATTTTATGAGACCCGGACATATTTTCCCGCTTCGTGCAAGAAAAGGAGGGGTTTTAAAAAGAGCAGGACATACTGAAGCTGCTATTGACCTTACCCATCTTTCAGGTTTGAAAGAAGGTGGAGTAATCTGTGAGATTATGAATGAAGATGGTACGATGTCTCGTTTACCGGAACTTCACGCATTCGCCCAAAAGCACGATATGAAAATTGTTTCTATTGAAGATTTAATTCATTATCAGCTTAAAAAAGGAAATCTGGTTGAAAGACTTGAAGAGAAAAAAGTAAAAACGCATTATGGTGATTTCGATTTCTACGCATTCAGAGAGACTTCAAATGACCAGATCCACTTTGCTTTGACAAAAGGAGCATGGACTGTGGATGAGCCTGTTTTAGTAAGAGTACAGTCTTCAGATTCCTATTTTGATGTGCTGACAAGATTAAATAACGGAGAAAAACCTTTATTGGAAAAAGTAACCGGTATGGTAAACGAAGCAGGAAAAGGAGCAATTATTTTCATCAATAACGTTTCAAACTCTGAAAATACATTGAGAAAACTTCAGCAGTTCCTGAATTATCAGGACGGGCAGGAGCAGCATCCTACTTTAGCATATAACTACAGAGATTATGGTATTGGAACACAGATCTTAAAGAATTTAGGAATTAATAAGTTTAAAGTAATCACTCAAAACCCTAATATCAAACCTCAGGTTGGAGGATATGATGTAGAAGTTACTGAGCTGGTTCAGTTATAACAAATAAATGATCAATAGAGGATCGGCTTTGCTGCGAATATATTGATGAATGAAAAAAGGTTTAGGATTTTTCTAAACCTTTTTTTATTTTTAAACCATGACTAAGGCTTTAAAGACACACATCAAAGGTTACGTAGATATTCCAGATGAAAAACTGGAGCAATATTGCAATGCTTTTCATCTTCAGAAAATAAAGAAAAAAGATTTTCTTTTAAGAGAAGGAGATGTTTGTGGATTTGAAGGATTTGTCGTGAATGGGTGTTTTAAAGTTTCCCATACCGACCACAATGGTGCAGAGCAGATACTGTACTTTGGGATTGAGAACTGGTGGCTTTCAGATATAGACAGCTTCATTACCGGTATTCCATCAAAGCTTAATATTCAGGCTATTGAAGACAGTGAAATTCTTCTTATTTCAAAGCAAGATAAAGAAAGGTTTTATCTGGAAATTCCTGAGATTGAAAGATTGATGAGACTGAAGTTTCAACGGTCAATTATTGCATTACAACGTAGAATTATTGATAATCTAAGCAAATCGTCAGATGAACGTTATCTTGATTTTCTGAAGGAATATCCTGAAATAGCGCATCGTCTTACCAATATACAAATTGGAGCCTATTTGGGGGTAACTCCGGAGTTTATAAGCAGAATACGCAGGAAAATTGTAAGTAAGACTTAGTATTAATCACAAAAGGCTTCATCTTTTGTTTGAAATAAGATGAAGCCTTTTGTGATTGAAGTTTTAATATATAGCCAGGCTTATAATGTTATTTCGTCAAAATTTCTGAAGCCGTTCAGAAAGTCTTTTACAGTCATTCTTTTCTTTCCTTCCAACTGAAGTTCCTGTGGAAAATAAACCCCATCCTGGGTATAAATCTTAAATTCATTTTTTGAGATATCTAGAGTTCCGGAAGATTTTCCATGGTCTGAAATTTCAAATTTCCCACTGAATATTTTCAACCCTTTTTCATCTTCTCCAATTTTTAGAGTGGTGAAAGCTGCAGGATAAGGAGACATTCCAAGGATAAACTGATGAACGGTCTTAGAAGGAGCATCCCAATTGATTTTGGTATCTTCTTTAAAGATTTTATATGCGTTTTTTGGATGTTCCACTTGTGGCTGAGGTCTTTCTTTGATGGTGTTTTCAGCCAATCCATCCAGTGTTTTAACCACCAGTTTTGAACCCATTTCCATCAGCCTGTCATGAAGAGCTCCTGCATTCTCGTCAGGTAAAACGTTAAGTTCTTCCTGTAGGAGAATATTCCCTTCATCTATTTTTTCGTTGATAAAGAAAGTAGTGGCTCCTGTTTTTTCTTCTCCGTTAATTACGGCATAATTGATAGGAGCTGCTCCTCTGTAATCAGGTAATAAAGAGGCATGAAGATTAAATGTTCCCATGGCTGGCATTTCAAAAAGAACTTTAGGCATCATTCTAAAAGCGACTACCACAAAAACATCAGCTTCAAGATTTCTAAGCTCTTCTAAAAATTCAGGATTTCTCAGTTTCTCAGGTTGGAAAACAGGAATATTATTTTCCGAAGCATATATTTTTACAGGTGACTGGTGAATTTTCTGCCCACGTCCACTTGCTTTATCTGCAACGGTTACAACACCTACAACCTGATGATGAGATTGATGAATAGCCTCCAAAGAAGTCTTTGCGAATTCCGGAGTTCCTAAAAAAACAACTTTCAATGATTTCATAATACAAAGATAAGTTTTTCGCGGAAAGTTGCAGGTTTGAATGGGATAGAAGGTATGTAGCATATCAAAAAAAATACATCTTTATTCTCATCTCTAAACCTCCAGTCTATTCATGATTCAGTGCATATGTTCTGAAATTAAGCATTTTTACTTTTCCGGAATCCAGCAGATAAATCAGGTTTTCTAAAATGTTTTCTTTAGAATGGTAGCTTAGTTGTACCGAAAGCTCTTCAATAGTTGCTGATCTTTTAGCCAGTAAATTGATAATTTGCTGAGAAATATTTTTTCCGAAAATAGATTGCTTATTCTTTTCACATACAGAACACTGACCACAGTTTTTTGAGTTTTTTTCACCAAAATAGGAGAGGATCAGTTTCATTTTACAGTAGTCTTTATTTTCCACGTAAAACTTCATTTCTTCCCATTTCTGGATTTTGTTTCTCTGAATATGCTCAAAAAGTTTCCAATAGCTATGAGTAATGATTCTTTCGTCACGGGGTTTTAAAAACTTGATGCTGGCAAGCGCACCATCTATATATTCCAGATAGTTTTTCTGCTGAAGCTCTTTCAGGCGTTCTTTGATCAAAGGAATGCTTACTTCAATCTTATTGCTTACCTGCTGTTCACTGAACATTACTTTATGAGTGGTGAGACCCGATATGGTCCGGAAAAGAAGTTCAATGAAATAGGCGTCTTTCTGTGGCAGCTGATCTATTTCATCTGCTTTCATAAAAAGCTCCAGTGAAGAAAGACTTTTGTTGTCATTATAGTAAATGATTTCCTGATTGTGAAGGAAATTAAGAACATTATTAATTTTTGCCTTTGAGAGTCTTGTGAAATTCTGAATTCCGACAATATTCAACTGAAAGGTTTTTTCCGGCTGCTCAAATTCAGCAACCTGGAAAATAGAGTAGAGGTAACTGATAATTTTTAAAAACTCAGCTTTATTGGGAATCTGATTTTTTAAGATCTGATCGAAGTTCAGCAGCTCCTGCTTATTCCAAAGCATAAAAGCGAAACTGTCTTTTCCGTCTCTTCCGGATCTACCTATTTCCTGGTAATAGTTCTCCAGAGAAGCAGCAGGAGAGTAGTGAAGGACAAAACGTACGTTATCTTTGTCAATCCCCATTCCAAAGGCATTGGTAGAAATAAGAACGTGATTGTCGCTTCTGTTCCAGATATTTTGTTTTGTATTTTTCTCTTTTGTTGTTAAACCTGCGTGGAAATAATCTACATTTTTCAACTGGTTTTTCTTGAGAAATTCTGCTAATAATTCTGCTTCCTTTCTGGTCCTTACATAGATGATTCCGGAATCTGTATTGTATTTAAGGATATCAAAAACACGCTGAAATTTATCTCCAACTTCTTCAGTGAAAATTTTAATATTGTCCCTTTTGAAGCTTTTTTGAAATACAGAAGGCTTTCTAAGTTCAAGTTTATTTTTAATTTCTTCCAGCACCTTTGGAGTTGCCGTAGCTGTTAATGCAAGGCAAGGGATTTCAGGATTGTTTTTTCTGAAGTCCTTTATATTTTGATAGCTGGGACGAAAATCTTGTCCCCATTCTGAAATACAGTGGGCTTCATCCACAGCAATGAATGAGAGCTGAATATCCTGGATGTTTTGTAAAAACTGGGTATTGGTAAGTCTTTCCGGAGATACGTACAACAATTTTGTAAGCCCTTCCTTACAGCGGGCATAAATAGCTTCTGCATCATATTCATCCAATTCTGAAGATAGGTACTCTGCTTCAATATTTCGGAATTTAAGTTGATTTACCTGGTCTTTCATTAATGCCAACAGTGGGGAAATAACCAGGCAGGTTCCTTCCTTTAGCAAAGCCGGTAGCTGATAGCATAAAGATTTTCCCGCACCGGTAGGCAGTAAGACCAGTGTATCTTTTTCGTTAATAACAGAATTGATGATTTCTTCCTGAGAATCTCTGAAGTCATTGTAACCCCAGAAATACTTAAGAGTATCATATTTTAGCTTTTGAAAATCTTGCGGAGAAATCATAGGGTAAAAATAAGGAAAGTATTATAACAAAAAAAGCCACGCAATGCGTGACTTTTATATAATACTTAATAAGTTTATTATTTAGCTTCGAAGTATACTCTTCTGTTTGCTCTGTTTTTCCATTCAGGGCATTTTGTAGCTGGTTCACACTCAGGGTATTTAAGGTCTTTTTCACCTTTCCCTACTGCATTAAGTTTACCATTTTGAACTCCGTTTTTAATCAGATAGTTCTTCACATTATTAGCTCTTCTTTGAGATAATTTTTGGTTATAAGCGTCAGTACCTCTTGTATCAGTAGCACCAATTACACTGTAAGAACCATTTGAAGAATTGATATAATTAACAGCATTATTTAATATTGGAGTATTTGATGGTAAAATTCTGTCAGAATTTAAGTCAAACTCAATACCTTCTAATTTAGTTTCTGTTTCTATTACTGGTCCTGTATTAGTTGTAGGACAACCATTGTTTTCCACAGGTCCCGGAACGGTTACACACTTATCGTAAAGGTCAATAACGCCATCTAAATCCGTGTCAAGAGCAACACCTGCACCATCTACTCTCGCTCCTGCAGGAGTGTCAAGTTGTCTGTCCCAGTCGTCGCATACACCATCGTTATCAGCATCTCCTTTTTTACATACTTCAATATCCTGGTTTTTGTTAGCCAGAACGTCAAGTTTGTAATAGATTTCCTGAAGTGGGTCATGCCACATTAAGTGAGATTCATGTTTTCCTAACTTGATGGAAAGTCCTAAAGTAGCGTTGAAGAAATTATCTGAAATCTGCTCAGAACGCTTGTTGATAGCGCTGTATGCATCTCCGCCACCGTCAAATTCATCATCACCGGTAACAACATACATCAATCTACCTTCAAGGTCGATTCTTCTGTTTACTTTAAATTTAAGACCGGCACCAGCCTGCATAAACATAGAACCTAGTTTGAAAGGTTTTACTTCTGTCATTAATCTCTGTCCTTTGCTGTCTTTCTGGTATGCTCTGTAGGCAATAGTACCTACCCCTGCATATCCGTGAAGAGCCCATCTGTATGTAGAATGGTTATCTACTCTTCTTAAAAGGTTAGAGAAGTTAATATCTCCCAAGATAGAGATTGCATCATACTGAGTTCTTGCACCTACAGCCGTAGCATCAGGAGCAGCATCTTTAGTATTGAACCAACCCTGTCTCGTTTCTCCTCTGTCATACTGTAGATTGATACCAAAAGCATGAGTAATGGCTTTATCGATACTTACATAAGCTGAGTATCCGAAAAGGTTTTTACCATTTCCATTCTTAATAGATGTCAAATCTGCTGATTGAAGGAGAGGAACACCCGCACCCACGGAAATTGACCAATCATTGAATCTCTTCGATTGATTAGTAAATGGGGAAACATTGGCAGACCCTGAAGAAAATGTATTAGGATACGTTCCTGTTGAAACTGCCGTTGAGTCTTGTGCATAGTTGGCGCCTGGTATAGCTAGTGCCAATGCAACAATTGCTAAACTTAATTTCATAGTGTTATTTTTTTAAGTTAAGTTATTTTAAATGATTTTATTTATTGAAAACTAATTTTATATTAATTTTTTTCTATATTGCTTAAAAATTACCTAATTATTATTTGCAAATACCAGAGTTTTAGCCCTGAAAATGATATAAAGATAAGTAAAAAAAATCGTAATAGAAAAAAAAACCGAAAAGAAGAATTCTTTTCGGTTTTTACTTGTTATAAAAAATTATTTTTTCTTTTTCTTACCAGTAGCTTTTTTTACTGATTTTTTTACAGGAGCATCTTCATAATCTTTCTTTTGGATAGAATTCCATTCAGAAGCTTCTATGAATTTTACAGTAACTTTTCTGTCTGCTAATCTTTCAGCATCAGAAGCTGATGCAGGAATTGTAGCTTCGGCAGAACCTACTCCTTTCGATTTCAGTACATTTTGACTGATACCTCTGTTTTCAAGAGCACCAACTACTGCAGCAGCTCTTTCTTTGGATAATCTTAGATTATAAGCTGCATTTCCTTTGCTATCCGTGTGACCAGTCAGTAGATAATTACCTCCGTTTTCCTTGATAATTGAAGCGGCAAGATCTAATTTACTGTTAGATTCAGGTCTGATCGTAGCTTTATTGAAATTAAAGTAGATATCTTTAAGTGATTTCTCTACTTCTACTGCGGTTTGATTGTTATCTTTCTTGATAGGACAACCGTTGTTTTCCACAGGTCCCGGAACAGTTACACACTTATCGTAAAGGTCAATAACGCCATCTAAATCTGTGTCAAGAGCAACACCTGCACCATCTACTCTCGCTCCTGCAGGAGTGTCAAGTTGTCTGTCCCAGTCGTCGCATACACCATCGTTATCAGCATCTCCTTTTTTACATACTTCAATATCCTGCTTTTTATTCGCTAGTACATCAAGCTTGTAATAGATTTCCTGAAGTGGGTCATGCCACATTAAGTGAGAATCATGTTTTCCTAACTTGATGGAAAGTCCTAAAGTAGCGTTGAAGAAATTATCTGAAATCTGCTCAGAACGCTTGTTGATAGCGCTGTATGCATCTCCGCCACCGTCAAATTCATCATCACCGGTAACAACATACATCAATCTACCTTCAAGATCAATTCTTCTGTTTACTTTAAATTTAAGACCGGCACCAGCCTGCATAAACATAGAACCTAGTTTGAAAGGTTTAACTTCCGTCATTAATCTCTGTCCTTTGCTGTCTTTCTGATATGCTCTGTAGGCAATAGTACCTATCCCTGCATATCCATGAAGCGCCCATCTGTATGTAGAATGGTTATCTACTCTTCTTAAAAGGTTAGAGAAGTTAACATCTCCCAAGATAGAGATTGCATCATACTGAGTTCTTGCACCTACAGCCGTAGCATCAGGAGCAGCATCTTTAGTATTGAACCAACCTTGTCTTGTTTCTCCTCTGTCATACTGTAGATTAATACCAAAAGCATGAGTAATGGCTTTATCGATACTTACATAAGCTGAGTATCCAAAAAGGTTTTTACCATTTCCATTCTTAATAGACGTCAAATCTGCTGATTGAAGGAGAGGAACACCTGCACCTACTGAAATCGACCAGTCATTAAATCTCTTAGATTGGTTGGTAAATGGGGAAACATTAGCAGAGCCTGAAGAGAATGTATTAGGATACGTTCCATTAGAAACTGCAATGCTGTCTTGCGCATATATAGCAGTGGGGATTGCCAATGCTAATGCAGCAATTGCTAAATTAAATTTCATCGTGTATTATTATTTGATATTTTTTTGATAAATCGCTTACCTTATTTTGTTGGGCATCCGTTGTTTTCTACAGGTCCAGGAACCGTTACGCATTTATCATATAAATCTATAACTCCGTCAAGGTCCATGTCTAGAGCAACTCCAGCACCATCTACTCTTGCTCCTGCAGGAGTATCAAGTTGTCTGTCCCAATCGTCACATACTCCATCATTATCAGCATCTCCTTTTTCACATACCACAAGATCATTTGTAGCGTTTTCTAAAACATTAAGTCTGTAATAACCTTCCTGAAGTGGATCATGCCATGCTAAATGAGAAGCATGTTTTCCTAGTTTGAAAGACACTCCTAAACTAACTGTCCATGCATTATCAGATCTTTTCGGATTAATCATGTTGTATTTTGAATTTTTTGACGCTGGATCATAATCATTGGCATCAGCCCATCCGCCACCGTCAAATTCATCATCACCACTAATGAGGTACATGGTTCTTGCTTCAATATCAATAAGTTTTGAAACATTGTATTTTACCCCTACACCTCCTTGATAGAAGATAGAGTTGATGTCAATATCCTGTTTGATAAATAGAGGAACTCTTTTGGGGCTATTGCTCCATCTGAATTCATCATTGTCATGCAATGAGGTTCTAAATCCTTGAACTCCAAGTCCCAAATATCCATGGAATGCCCATCTGTAAGGAGAATGATTATCAGTTCTTCTTAATAAATTTGAGAAGTTGATATCCCCTAGTAAAGATATTTGATCAAATTGAGTTGTAGCGGTACCTACACCTGCTAACTGACCTGCTGCACCTGGAAGCTGGCCTGTTTGCTTAGTTTCTCCTCTCATATACATTACGCTTAAAGCGAAAGTATGAGAAATTTGCTTATCTACGCTTACGTAAGCATTGTAACCCCAGTTTGTTTTGTCCTTATTGATTGATTTAAGATCCGAGTGGACCATAAATGCAGCACCTCCACCCACAGAAATTGACCAGTCATTGAATCGTCTGGATTTGTTGTCGAATGGTTGTACGTTAGCGGAACCTGAAGAAAAAGTATTAGGGTACTCAGTTGAAGAATTAACTGTAGTACTGTTGTTTTGCGCATAAGCTGCAATTGGCAATGTAGCCAATAATAATAAACCTAATTTCATACAGTATGTTTTATGTTTTAAATAAAATCTTTTAATAATACTCTGGAAAATTCCCTTTCAAAAAGATGTTTTTTATGAGGGATTTCTAATCTTTCTGATATAAAATTTAATTCATTATATGTAATGATATCAATATCTATTATTCTATCAGCATAGCCTCCAGATACTTTTGAATCATTAATTCTTCCCATTTCAACTTCAATATCTTTAATAAAATCAAGCAGTTGAATTGGTGAAAGATGAGTGAATATTATTGCTGCAATATTACAAAAAATATTGGAACTGGCAAATTCTACGGGTTCAGACATTAAAAATTCGCTAATTTGTGAAATGTTATTTCCACCTTCGCTAATTTTCTGTAAGGCAAGCTCTAAATTTTTTTTTTGCTCTCCAAGGTTACTTCCTAGTAACAAAATCACCTTTTGCTGCGACATATTAAAAAAATTGATTGATTTATGAGAAGTTTCTTTAAAAATGTTTTGGCAAATATAGTTGCAATTGTGATACTTTGCGCTTTATTTTTCATCTTTTTCATTATGATGCTTGTGTTCAGTTCTATGGGGAATGATAAGTCTGTGACGGTAAAAAAGAACTCGGTTCTTACGATTAATTTAAAAACACATATCATAGACAGCCCTACTGAAGAGGAAGGTGGATTGTTCGGAATTAGCAACCAGAACAAGAGTGTTCTTCTATATGATGCGTTGGAAGCAATCAATAAAGCAAAAACGGATGATAATATTAAAGGGATCAGTATTGAAGTGGATGATTTAAATGCCGGGCTGACCCAGATTGATGATATCAGGAATGCTATTGAAGATTTTAAGAAAAGTGGAAAGTTTGTGTATGCTTATGGAAACGGGGTTTCACAATCTTCCTATTATCTGGGATCAGTAGCTGATCAGTATTATCTGAATCCTGCGGGTGGTATTGAGCTGAAAGGATTGTCTACAGAAGTTACTTTCTTTAAAGATTTTGCTGATAAGTATGGGATTGGTATTGAAGTAATACGTCATGGTAAATTTAAATCGGCAGTAGAGCCTTTTTTACGGAATGATATTTCTCCGGAGAACAAAGAGCAGCTAAGTACGCTTTTGAATGACCTTTGGAAAAATACATCCAATAAAATGGCTGTTTCAAGAAAAATTGACACTGCTCAGTTTAAAATGGTTGTAGACAGCTTATACGGAATGATTCCTGAATTGGGATTAAAATATAAGCTTGCGGATAAACTTGTTCAAAAGACGGAATATGAAGGTATGATCAAGTCGAAGCTAAGTCTGAAAGACAATGAAAAGCTAAATAAAGTTTCATTGGCTAATTATATAAGCTCTTATGCAGATGATGATAAGTCGGGAGAAAAAGTAGCGGTATTATATGCTTCCGGATCTATTAACAATGGTGATGGATATAATGATATCTATGCTGATAAATATGTAAAATACATTAAAAAACTTCAGGATGATGAGAAGGTGAAGGCGGTTGTTTTGAGAATCAATTCTCCTGGTGGAAGTGCTAATGCGTCGGATGAGATTTTATTTGAACTTCAGCAGCTGAAAAAGAAAAAGCCTTTGATTGTTTCTTTTGGAGACTATGCGGCTTCCGGAGGATATTATGTGGCAATGGCTGCGGATAAAATCTATTCAGAGCCTAATACACTTACCGGTTCAATTGGTGTTTTTGGAGTGATTCCTTATTTTAAAGATATTGCCAATAAAAATGGAATTCGTGCAGACGTTGTCGCTACCAATGCTAACTCTATGTATTATTCCGGGCTGAACGGAGTGACACCTTATGGAGTGAATATGATGACAAGAGGTGTAGAGGGTACCTATAAAAGGTTCGTACATTTTGTAACGCAAAATAGAAAACAGACTTTTGAGCAGATTGATAATGTCGGTGGTGGTAGAGTATGGAGTGGAGTACGTGCTAAGCAGATTGGCCTGGTAGATGATTTGGGAACCCTTAATGATGCCATAAAGTTTGCAGCACAGAAAGCAGGATTGAAATCTTACCATGTAGATTCATTTCCTAAAAGAATGTCTCCTTTCGAACAGATATTTAATGATCTGAATGAAGAAGATGTTTCTGCAAAATTGATTAAAAATAAGATAGGAAAAGCCAATTATGAAATCTTACAACAGATTACTGACAAAAAGCTTCAGGCTGATGTAAAGATGGCAATGCCTTATGAGATTAGAATCGACTAACTAAATTATATTGTAAACAAAATCCCGGATCTGATTTCAGACCCGGGATTTTATTTTTTATAATAAGTATTGGCTAAATATTAGCTTTTCTTTGTGGCCATTCCATAAATCCAGAGAATGATTAAAGCTCCTCCAATAGAAAGGATCCAGCTTCTTGGATTCCAAAATGAGGCAACATCTCCCCAATGTAAAATATAAACTCCTATAGCTCCTCCTAAAAAGGCTCCCAGAATTCCCAGGATAATAGTGATTAGCCATCCTCCACCTTGAGTACCTGGCATGATCATTTTAGCGATAGCTCCTGCAATAAGACCGAATAAAATCCATGTTATTATTCCCATAGTTGTAAATTTTTTATTGTTAATATTTTAAAAATAATTTGTGTACTAATATAAGGGAAAACATGATATAAATCATCTTTTCTTGAAGAATGAGTCTACAAATTCCGTACCATTAAAAAGCTGTAAATCCTGCATTTTTTCACCTACGCCTATATATTTTACAGGAATCTGGAATTGATCTGAGATACCGATAACAACTCCACCTTTAGCTGTTCCGTCTAATTTGGTGACCGCTAATGCATTGACTTCGGTGGCTGCTGTAAATTGTTTCGCCTGTTCAAATGCATTCTGTCCTGTAGAACCGTCAAGAACCAGCAGAATTTCATGAGGAGCATCAGGAATAACCTTTTGCATAACTCTTTTGATCTTGGAAAGCTCATTCATCAGATTTATTTTATTGTGAAGTCTTCCGGCAGTATCTATAATAGCAATATCTGCATTTTGCGCTACAGCGCTTTGTACTGTATCAAATGCTACAGAAGCAGGGTCGGAACCCATCCCTTGTTTTACGATAGGAACACCCACTCTTTCACTCCAGATAGTAAGCTGATCTACAGCTGCCGCTCTGAAGGTATCTGCAGCCCCTAAAACCACCTTTTTACCTTCTGATTTGAATTGGTGGGCAAGCTTTCCGATAGTCGTTGTTTTCCCTACGCCATTTACTCCTACCACCATAATAACATATGGTTTTTTGGAGGCGTCGATATTTCCGGTTCCGGCGTGAGGGTTTTCAAGAAGCAGTCCTGAAATTTCATCACGAAGAATTTTATCTAATTCGTTTACGCTAACATATTTGTCTCTGGCAACACGCTCTTCAATTCTTCCTATAATCTTAATGGTAGTAGAAGCACCTACATCAGATGCAATCAGTATTTCTTCCAGATTATCCAGTACTTCATCATCTACTTTACTTTTACCGACTACGGCTTTCGTCATTTTTTCAAAGAATCCCTGGCTGGATTTTTCCAATCCTTTATCTAAGGTTTCTTTTTCTTCCTTTTTGAAAATATTTTTAAACCAACTCATAGTTTTAGTTTATTCTTATTTATTTTTTAATAACTGCTGTGGCCTCTACTTCTATAAACACATCATTTCTGAACAGACCACTTACTTCTACAAGACTGCTTACCGGAGGATTTTGAAGATTGACATAGGTGTCCCTGATTTTTCTGAAATCCGGTGTTTTAGAAATATCTGTAATAAATATTCCTAGTTTTATAATGTCTTTCGTTGTTCCTCCATATTCTTTCAGAACGTAGTCTATATTTTTGAATATCTGCTGTGTTTGCTCCTCTACATTGTTCCCTATCAGGTTTCCATCCGTATCAAGGGGAACCTGCCCAGACAATAAAACCATTTTAGAAGTTCCACAATCAATACTTACCGCTTGTGACAATCCTTTTATGCTGAAAACTTTTGGAGAACTTTTATATTCTAAGGTATTCATAGTTTTCTGACTGAATGAAAATAGAAAAATTGCTGTGCAAAACAGAACAAGAATCTTTTTCATATTTTATTGATTAATAATCTGGTGAACAAAGATAACAAAAAAACTACCCAAAATCTGAGTAGTTTTTTATATTGTAAATAAAGTCTTGATTATTTTTTCAAATAACCATCAACTTCGTCTGCATTCATTACTTTTTCTTCGAAAACGTAAGCTCCTGATTTAGAAGACTTAGTCATTTTCACCACTTTAGTCATTTTTTTAGACTGACCGCTTTGTAGGGTTGCTACTACTTTCTTTGCCATTGTAAATTATATTTATAAATTACTTGATTTCTTTGTGAAGGGTAGATCTCTTAAGAACAGGATTGTATTTTTTCAATTCCAATCTTTCTGTAGTGTTCTTTTTATTTTTTGTAGAAATGTATCTAGACATTCCTGGCATACCGCTCTCTTTGTGCTCTGTACATTCAAGGATTACTTGAACTCTGTTTCCTTTTTTTGCCATGATGTATTAATTCTTTTTAATCAATCCGTTTCTAGTAGCTCTTTCAATAGCTTCTTCGATTCCAATCTTGTTAATCACTCTCAATCCATGAGCTGATACTTTCAGTGTTACGTGCTTATCTTGCTCCGGAAGGTAAAACTTCTTCTCCAATAAGTTAATTTCAAAACGACGCTTCGTTTTGTTATTAGCGTGAGAAACGTTGTTACCAACCATTGCACGCTTTCCTGTTATTTGGCAAATTCTTGACATATCTCGATGTTCTTATTTGTATAATATTTGAGAGTGCAAAATAACGAAGAATTTTTTAGATAGACAAATCTTTTGGAAAATATTTGTAAATAACTTACTGATTAATAATATTGATTTTAAAATAGCCGAATTGCCGGAATTGGGTGGTAGAGCAGGCCTGATATATTTCATGCAACGTTTCTTTAGAGAAAATAATTTAATAGCCTATCTTTGTTTTTAATTAATCTAAATAAAAATAACATGAAGAGAATTTATATTCTGTTGTCTATGGTGCCGATTTGTTTAGCTGCTCAGAATTTTACTGAAATACAGACGGGGATGAACAATTTTTATTATTCAGCAGCGGATATCGCTGATATTGATAATAACGGGACGATGGATATTGTATTCAATGGAGCTATAGATTCAGACGGAGATGGAACAGCAGATATGACTTATAATGAAGTTTATAAAAATAATGGCTCAGGATTGTCTTCTTATGCCGGGCTTGGCGTAGGGCCTACGCATTTGGGAGATATCAAGTTTATTGATTTTAACAATGACGGACTGCTGGATATTGTCTCTACAGGACTTAGCTATATGGATGTGGTTAATTATAAACAATACAGATTCAGGAATACGGGAACAGGTTTTGTAAAAGAAGAAAACCTCTCGGGAAAAATTTATGGATCTCTAGAAGTTTTTGATTTTAATCACGACGGAAGACAGGATTATGCACTTAATGGAACTCAATACTCCCATGGGGGAGGTTTTAGAAACAGCCTGGATTTTTACCGGAATACAGGAGCTGGTTTTGACATGACTGAA
Source organism: Chryseobacterium sp. YR221 (assembly GCF_900176315.1). Lineage (NCBI taxonomy): Bacteria > Pseudomonadati > Bacteroidota > Flavobacteriia > Flavobacteriales > Weeksellaceae > Chryseobacterium > Chryseobacterium sp. YR221. Next base: position 458,743 of record NZ_FWXM01000002.1, on the reverse strand, counting down.
AACTGGGTAGATGGAACTCAGAACGGTAGCTTTAAAATGGTTGATCTTAATAATGATCAGCTTTTAGATCTTGTCATCATTGGATCTGATATTAATGGAGCCCCCATCTCCAGGGTATACATGAATCAGGCCGGAGTTTTGACCTTCGCCCAGGATTTTGAACCTCTGACAAGCGGAAAGATAGACTTTGCAGACTTTAATGCTGATGGTTTCCAGGATATTCTTGTGGCAGGAAAGGATGATAGTGATAACGGATATTTTGCTGTCTTAATGAATGATGGAACGGGTACTCTGACTACTCATCAGCTTAATCTGCCGGATATTTCCGATGCCTCTATAAGCATTGGAGACTTAAACAATGACGGTTATTATGATTTTATAATTGCCGGGAATGATAATGATGCAGCGGTAAAGACCTATCTGTATAATCCAAACACTCAAAACTTTACTGAGGGAGCCACTACGGGAATATATAACCTGGGAGGTCCTGGAGTTGTTCAGCTGTTTGATTTTAATAATGATCACCATCTGGATATTTTGTTGAGCGGATTCGACTGGTCAAATCCTGATATGCCTTCCCTGACGAAGATTTTTAAAAATACATCTACGGAAGCCAATGCAAGGCCTACACCTCCCACGAATCTGAATATGACAAGAAACGGAAATAGGTTTAATTTTGCGTGGAGTGGGGCTACAGATGATAAAACGCCTGTCAATGCTTTACGATATGAAATTAGTGTTGGATCAACGCCGGGAGCAACAGATATTGCCAAATATATAGTGACAACACCATCATGGTTTCTGGAGCTGAATCCTTCTGTTCAGAATGTGTACTGGAGCGTCAAGGCAATAGATGCATCAAAAACCTATTCTAATTCTTCTGCAGAAAACAGCACATTAGGAACGCGTGATACGATGACAAGACAGCAGCTTGTAGTATATCCGAACCCTGCTTCTGAGAAAGTATATATCAAAGGAGAAAAGGTTTCTGAAGCTGAAATGTTTTCAATGGATGGTAAAAAACTGAATATTACTTTGAACAGTGACCAGTCTATTAATGTCTCTCACTTACCAAAAGGAATTTATGTATTAAAACTGAAGATAAAAAACGAAATAACCACCAAGAAACTTACGATTAAGTAATTGAATCATTCTATCTTCTATCAATGAGAAAAGCCAGACGTCCAGCTGGCTTTTCTCTTTTTTTATGCTAAATTCTATATAACCTGTAACATTCATGAGGAAATATAACTCCTTAAAATCATTTATATAGCATTTTTTTTATTGTTAAAACAGTGTTTTGTTATTTAAATTAAGTTACCGTCGGAAAGAACTTCTATTATTTCCTTTCAATAGAACTGATTGTATTTTACAACTGAAGTATTGAAATACAAAAAGAAAGAATAAAGGGAAATAGAATAAAAAATATCTTGGTAAAGGGGCTATTGAATAAAACAGTAGGTAAAATATAAATAATATCCCAAGAAATGCTGCTTGAAATGTAAAGTTTGATTTTAGCTTTTGAAATAATATATAAATTAACAGCAGATTGAAAATTAATAAACTAATACTGTATAAATAGGGGACTGTATTACCTGAAAAGTTATAGTTCCCCGGATAGTAATTCAAAAAATTAATTCCAATTTTTTTTAAACTATTCTCAATAAACAGTTTAGGATGTGATGAAATAAAATTCTTGTTGAGTTGATTGAGGTAGTTATCTATTTGCTTTTCATTTTCATAATTAGCGCGAAGATACTCATCCGTTAATATTATTTTTTTTGACGGATCATAGGGGAAATTACCGCTTGAGAAAACATCATATTTTTCATGATTTCCTTTTGCAAAATTATAACTTAAAGAAGTTGAGTAATGAAAAGTTCCTATTTTTTCATAATTTCTTATACACCAGGGAAGGTATGTGATCAATATGAATGCGAACAGAATCAGGAGGCTGTAGTACTTTAATTTTTTATACAATATGAGTACGATTGTTGAGATAATCATTAAGAATAAAAATTCATACCGAATATATAATCCCAGTATTGATACAATTGAAACCAACACTATATTTTTGAGGGTGATTTTTTTTGATAATTTTAATATTAGAGCAAAGAAAACGCTGAATATAGAAACCGTTAGCGCAAAAGAACTAATTTTTGTACTGCCAAGAAGGATAGGGGGAAAGAAAATAATACATGCAAAAGCAATGAAATAATTATTCTTATTCTTGTCATTTTCTTCGAAATTTTGAACAAGTGATAAAACTGAAAAAAATAGAATAACAGACTGTAAAATACAGGATATCATTATCCATTGAGGGATTTTAAATATACTTTGTATCAAAAGTAAATAGTAAGGATATAGAGGAGGCATATAGCTGGAGGGCTTCCCTAGATAATAATAGTCATGATAAACCGCAAAATCCTGTATAATGACTTTCCACTCAAATATGAGCGTTGCATTTTTACTTAGATAAGATACCATTATACAATAAAATAGAAAAATGATAGAATATCTGTATCTGAATATTTTTTCCTTCATTTGGGCTTATGCTCTAATAGATTCAATCATCCTATAACAACTATCCTTTCTTTGCTCTGTTCTGGAACTTTTTAATCAGAAAATAAAATAGCAGGAAACCTAAGGCAAAGATTGAAAACCTTGAAAGAAGATCTCCGGCTCTTGTATAGAAAGTCATCGTATCATAAAGATTTACCTTAGCAAATAAAGTAGTCTGATCACCATAAAAAGTATCGGCTACAACCTCTCCTTTGGCATCAATATGTGCGGAAATTCCACTATTGGCTGCACGGGCAATTTCTCGTCTTGTTTCAATAGCTCTTAATCTGGCGTAAGATAAAAGTTGTTTGTGTCCTTCTGAAACTCCCCACCAGGAATCATTGGTCATGATCCCTAAGAAATTGGCTCCCTTTTTTACATAATCAGTAACAAATTCACCATAAATGCTTTCATAGCAAATGATAGGAGCTATTTTTCCCTTATTGTAAGGATTTGAAAAAGCAAGCCTTTCTTTATCTGTGCTTAAGGAAGCTACTGTGCCACCCAGATTGAGCATGGCATCTCCCAATAAAGGTTTAAGAACGCTCATATAAGGAAAGATTTCAACTCCCGGAACAAGTTTTCCCTTATGGTAAACCTGTGTTTTCTGATGGGGAGCTAGCTGAATGGCCGTATTGTAACTCGTCACCCAAACTCCGGAATTGATCTGGTAAGCTTCTTTTGGCGCTTGTAACGGATCAAAATAAAAGCGGTGTGAAGAAATTCCCGTAGCAAAAACAGATCCGGGATGTTTTACTAAAAAGTCTTTGATATTGTTTAGCAGTAAACTTTTTTCAAAACCGGTTTCTGAAATTGAACCTCTTCCCGGAATGGCTGTTTCCGGAGCAATGAAATAATCAATTTTTCCTTTTGAATTATTTTCAGCCAGCTTCAGCAGGTCATTTTCAATGGTAAGACTGTCTTTTGAGTATTTTTCCATGTACGGATCAAGATCGGGCTGCAGCATCAGTACATTCACCTGTCCGGATGGTTTTTCATTAAAGCTGTTGTACTTGATTAATGAAATAATCATTGGAACAGCAATTAATGCCGCTACAATTGAAGAGTTTTTAATCAGATCTTTTCTCTTTCTTCCTGCTTCCCAGGTTCTCAGGGTATAGAAAATTAAAACGTTGATCAGTAAGATCCAGAAACTTCCTCCTGTAGCTCCCAGGGTATCATACCATTGGATAAGCTTGGGATATTCAGAAAATACATTTCCTAAATTCAACCATGGCCACGTCAGTTCCCAACCCAGATGGAATTTTTCAAAACTCATCCAGATGGCGATCAAAAATCCTAAGCCCCAATACGTTCCCTGGGCATTTTTGTACCAATGATAACATTGAAAAACCAAAGAATACAAAAGTGAATTGACCAAAACAGGGAATACAACAGCCATCATAGAATGGCTTCCATCCGGATTTTTAGAGCCGTATAACCATCCTGTAGTGACGATATTCCAGATGATAAAACACAGATAGGAAAGTCCGAAAACCATCCAGCTTTTTCTTTTATAGCTGGAGAATTTTGAAATTCCATGTTCCATCATCAGGAGGGGAACAAGGGCGAAAAATATAAAAAAAGGAACTCCATAGGTAGGCCACGAAACCGACAGCAGCATTGCTGAAATAAGTGTAAGTAAAACGTATTTCATTAATTTATTTTAATATACAAATTTAATGTTTTTGAAATGAATATCTTAGCACCTGATGTTAAAGAAAGTATACAAAATTGCAATTATTCCCTATACCTTATTTTTGCTTTACCTGATGTTTTTGGGGATGGGCAGATATCAGTATGAAGATAACCTGATCACCGTAAAACCTATTTTTTCTACGATTAAATTTATTCAGACTGCAGATGGATGGAAAGATATTGTGATTATTGTCTTAGGAAATATTATTATGTTTATTCCTTTTGGTTTTCTGGGTTGGATTTTTCCAAGGTTTAAGGATTTGAAAACATTGTGTATTGCTTTCATTTCAGCTATTGTTATTGTAGAAGCGCTCCAATACTTTACCAGAATGGGAATATTTGAGGTAGATGATATCCTCCTGAATACTTTCGGGGTGTATTTGGGCTGGCAGATCAGAATATTTGTAGAGAAAAAGCTTAGTTGTTGAGCTCTTTAGCCCGCTTTTCAGCATTTAGAATTCCCTGTTTTAAAATGTCTTTAAAGCTGTTTTCTTCAAATGTCTTTAATGCAGCTTCTGTAGTTCCACCTTTGGATGCGACATCTTTTATCAGCTCTTCAAGGCTTTTTTCAGAATTGTTGATTAGGTGGTAAGCCCCCAGCATCGTTTGTTTGACAAAAAGCTTGGAAAGGTTTTCTTCAATGCCCATTTCAATTCCCGCTTTAATCATGGCGTCAATGATATAGTAGAAGTAAGCCGGTCCACTTCCTGATAATGCAGTAACACCATCCAAAAGATCCTCGTTTTCCAGATAGACAGAGCGACCGGTACTGTTGAGCAGTCTTTCAATATTGATTAGCTGGCTGAAAGAAATTCCGTCTGCAGCAGTATAGCCCGTAATTCCCATACCCAAAAGAGTAGGAGAGTTAGGCATAGCTCTTACCACAAGCGGATGATTAAGTGATTTTTGGATTTTATCGATATTGATCCCTGCCATAATGGATAAAACCATCTGGTTTTCCTTTAATGTAAACTGGATATTTTGAGCAACAAGTTGAAAATCCTGAGGTTTCACAGCGATAATAACCAGGTCTGCATCCAGTTCTTTAACCTCGCTGAAAGTTGAAATGATAGACTTGGGAAAGTTCTCAGCTATTTTAGCTACTTTAGATGGATTTCGGATGATCAGATGAAGGTGTTCAGGTTTGATCAGTTCGTACTTCAAAAAAGATTTTGAAAAAGATAGTCCCATATTTCCGGCTCCCAGAATCGCTATTTTCATATTGTGTCTTTATTTTTAGCTAAAATAATGATTTTATGGAAAATGGACGTGAACTACTTCAGGATAAGTTGCTGTTTTATACTCGTACATAAGATGATGCATTGAGAAAACGGTAAAAATTAAAGGCTGTTTCAATATTGAAGCAGCCCTTGTATTTTAATTAAATGATATTCACTTCCCGTTCAAGTTCTATCCCAAACTTCTCTTTCACGGAATTGATAATGTCCGTGGAGAAGTCAAAAATTTCTTTTCCGCTTGCCTTTCCGGTTGCGTTGATGATTACTAATGACTGGAGCTTGTGTGAGGCTACATTCCCAATCTGTTTCCCTTTCCATCCGCATTGTTCGATCAGCCATCCGGCAGGAACCTTTACCATGTCTCCATTAGGGTATCCCTGAATGTTTTCAAACTTTTGCTGTAAAGCTTCAAACTGGGCCAAAGGAATTGTAGGGTTTTTGAAAAAACTTCCGGCATTCCCGATTTCTTTAGGATCCGGCAGTTTGCTTTGTCTGATATTGATTACTGCTTGAGATACATCCTGGATAGTTGGGTTTTCAATGCCTAGATGTTTCAGTTCAGATGTAATCGCTCCGTATTCTGTTTTTACATGATGTTCTTTCCGGGTCAGTTTAAAAGTGACTTCCAGAATAACATATCTGCCTTTTCCTTCCTGCTTAAAAATAGAATCCCTGTATCCGAATCGGCATTGTTCCAGGTTGAATGTTTTAACTTCAAGGTCTTCCAGATCCAATACCTGACAGCTAACAAAAATATCTTTAATTTCCGTTCCATAAGCACCAATGTTCTGCATGGGAGAAGTTCCTACATTTCCTGGAATTAAAGAGAGGTTTTCTAGTCCACCATAATTTTTATGTAAGCAATACATCACGAATTTATGCCAGTTTTCACCAGCTTTGGCCGTGACAAACACTTCATTATCATTGAAGTTTTCTTCGGATATTCCTTTTAAATTAAGCTTAATAGCAAGGCCGTCAAAATCTTTGGTCAGTAAAATATTACTTCCGCCTCCCAAAAAAAGAAGTGGAAGAGACTGAGATGTTGAGTAGCTGAGCGCTGCTTTTAATTCTTCGGTATTGCTGACTTCAGTAAAATATTTAGCGTTGGCGTCAACTCCAAATGTATTGTAAGGCTGTAAGGAAAAATTTTCTTGCATGTTTTATTTGTATTCTTTTGGCAGAATGTGGTCTATATGTTCTTTAAGTTGTTGAAATTGTTTGTAATGTACAGTATCAACATAAGAATTAACATAAATATGTGACTTTTTCGGAGTTCGGATCTGGAAAGTTTCATCTATACCGTCTACAGATTGTTGGCTTGGAGAACTTTTTATATGATCAAGATCCACCATATGGATGGATGAGGTAAGCTGTTTCCAGGTGCTGGCATTGATAGCTGAATGCCATTTTTTGTGATTTTGAGTGGAGGTTGTTCCCTTTTCCACGGTGATAGAATCTTTGGTGACTTTTATAATTCTGTAATAGCCAAGGTTTCCTCCGATATTGGATATACTGATAGATGTAATCTCGTAAGGGTCTTTATGGGCTGTTGGTGCCGATTCCTTTTTGTCACAAGAAAAAAATGCCGACAGCAAAAAGATCGAAAACAGTATTTTCAGATGTATATTTTTTGTTGTCGGCATCATATTATAATATAATTTATAGGCTAAATTCTTCTCTGTACTTTTTTAGAGCTTCTTTAAGGATTTCAGCACTTCTTTTTAAATCTTCTTCTTTAAGAACATAAGCAATTCTTACCTGTTTCTTACCCAGTTCAGGGTTGCTGTAGAATCCACCGGCAGGAGCTACCATAATGGTTTCGTTATTCAATGAATATTTTTCCAGTAACCATTGAGCAAACTTTTCGGTATCATCTACCGGAAGCTCAGCTACACAGTAGAATGCTCCTCTCGGTTTAGGACAGATGACCCCCGGAATAGCATTTAACAGGTCAACCAATACATTTCTTCTGTGGGTGTATTCTTCTCTTACCGCTCTAATATAAGCACCATCGTTCTGATGTGCAGCAGTGGCAGCAATCTGTCCCAAAAGAACAGGACTTAGTCTTGCCTGAGCAAAAAGCATTGCTGCATTACGGATTTTTGAAGAACGGGTAAGCATACATCCGATTCTTACTCCACACATAGAATAACGTTTGGATTCCGAGTCTATTATGATGCAGTTCTCACTCAATTCTGGGAAATCAAGCATTGAAATCTGTTGCTTTCCGTCATATACATATTCTCTGTACACTTCGTCAGAGATGATTACGATATCATATTTTAAGGCAATTTCTGCAAGTTTTTGCAACTCTTCACGGGTATACAGGTATCCTGTTGGGTTACCAGGATTACAGATGACAATAGCTCTTGTTTTTTCTGTGATTTTTTTCTCAAATTCTTCTATCGGAGGCAGGGCAAAACCTGTATCAATAGTAGAAGGAACTGCTACTACATTGACATTAAATGTACTGGTGAAACCATTGTAGTTTGCATAATAAGGTTCAGGAATAATCACCTCATCACCATCGTCACATAATGTAGAAATAGCAAAATTAAGGGCTTCTGATCCACCATTGGTAACAATGAAGTTCTCAGGTGTCAAATCAGCAAAACCTAATGAATGATAATATTCAGTAAGGGCTTTTCTGTATTCTATATTACCTTCAGAAAGGGCATATTCCAATACTTTTAAATCAATATTTTTTAAAGCATTTAAAGCTGTTTCCGGAGTTTCAATATCAGGCTGCCCGATATTAAGATGGTATACTTTTATCCCTTTTTGTTTTGCTTGTAATGCGAAAGGAACTAGTTTTCTTACCGGCGATGGCGGCATGTGCAGTGCTCTGTTTGAAATATTCGGCATTGTTTAAAAAATTTGTATGGCAAAAATAAGATTTAATTTCTCAATAATAAAATTAAGCGGTAAGAAGAAGCATCTCATTATGTTACAATTCTCCATTTTAAAAGCGTATCATATTAATGCCTAAATATTAATATGAGTATTAAATTAATTTTTAATTAAATATTCAATAAAAATATTCTTTTTATATTGATATTTTTCTTAATTTACCGCTCAAATGTGAATAAAATGACAATAAATTTATTTTTGAGAGCACTTCCTGCTATTGCTCTATTTTCGGCATCATTCATGATGGCTCAAAATTTTCAACCTATGCCCGTTCAGTCCGGATATACAGCTGACGTTATCGCCAACGGGATAGGACCTTCTATGGCTTCTACCACAATGGATGTGGATGGAGTTTCCTATAATTTTATCTCCAGGGATTTTCAACTCACTGCGAGCAGCACACCACTTACCTATGGTCTTCCTGCCAATGGGATTATAAACTCAGTAGTGGCTTCAACGCCGGGTTTAAGTTATCAGCTTGGAGATTATTCAGGAAATAATTCTTTAAGAATTAACAGTAATACCGCAGGAGCAAATACCGGGACTCTCGTATTTACCAATCCTGTGGCTGCTTTCAAATTATACATGCTTTCGACCAGTGGAAGTGGCAACTCTACAGTAAATGTGACAGTTAATTTTACAGACAATACGACCCAGGTTTTTACCGGGCAAGGAATCACAGACTGGTATGGAGGAACGAATTTTGCAATTCAGGGGATTGGGAGAATTCTCAGAACTTCAGATGCGCTGGATGCCAATTCTACCAATCCGAGATTATATCAGGCTGTTTTAAATATTGATGCAGCCAACCAGGCCAAACCTATTCAGAGTATTACAATAACCAAAACCAGTAGTGCAGGTGTAGCCAATATTTTTGCTTTCTCGGCAGATGTTTATACTGATTGTGTAGCGCCTACACTATCTGCTACAGGAACGGTTACCTCAAGTTCTGCGGATATTTCATGGACAGTTCCTGCCGGCACACAAGCGGTAAGCCATGATATTTATTACAGTACAAGTCCCACAACTCCTACCAGCGCTACAGTTCCTGTTTATTCGGATGTGACAGGAACCTCTTATACATTGGGAAGTTTAGCTCCAAGTACAACCTATTATTATTGGGTAAGAACAAATTGCAGCACTGCAACGAGTGAAAGTGCGTGGTCATTCTCTAAGTCATTTACTACGCTCTGTGGTGCTTTGGTGCCTCCATATACTAATAATTTCAGCAGCGTTCCGGGGACATGCTGGGCCAATAATATCTCTGGCGGAAGCCCTTCCACAGGACCTACTGCAACTACAGTCTATTGGGATCAGCGTAATTTTTTAAATACATCAGCTAACGGTCCGTCCATCCATATGAATTTGTATTCTACCAATAGAACGGGCTGGCTTAAAACAGTGCCATTCGATCTTTCGGCAGGTGGGTACAGAGTGAAATTTAACTACGGAGTTACAACATATTCCGGAACTGCAACTTCTTTAATGGGAGGCGATGATATTGTACATTTTATGGTTTCCGAAGACAATGGAACAACGTGGACGATATTACAAACCTGGAATACGGCTAACGGTCCTTCCAACACATCGAATGAATACAGTTATAATTTAACGGCCAATACCAATGCCCATACGGTATTTGCATTTTATGGAACTTCCGGAACTGTAAATGAAGGTCTGGATTATAATTTCTATATAGATGACTTTACCGTTGAAAATGCCCAGCTGAGTACTTCGGAAGTGAATAAAGTAACCAAGAAAGCTGAAATTCATCCGAACCCTTTTAAAGATATTCTCTATATATCAGATACAAGAGAAGTGAAATCTGTCACAGTGGTAGATCTCTCAGGAAGAATTGTGAATACCATTGAGGGCCCTGTAAAAGAGCTTAATCTAAGTATGCTGAATACCGGGCTGTATTTTGTTACCCTTTATTTTAAAGATGGGACTCAATCTACTGTAAAGGCAGTGAAGAAATAAGTTTTTTTTATGTAAATAAATTGTATGGCAGTATAGTGATGTACTGCCATTTTTTTATCCTGAGATGAATTTTTTTTATTAATTTGATCCTTTAAAAACGAACTGAAAATGCAAATTTTATCTAAGTCCATTGAAGATTATATTTCAAAGATTCCTGAAGAGAGACAGGAGGCTTTCAAGAAGCTTTTTGATAGTATTCATACAAACTTACCGAAGGGTTTTGAGGATGCCACCAATTATGGAATGATAGGCTGGGTTGTCCCTTTGAAAACTTATCCTGCCGGCTATCATTGTGCAGCCAATACCCCTTTACCTTTCATTAATCTGGCTTCTCAGAAAAATTTTATAGCATTATACCATATGGGGCTGTATTCCAGACCGGAACTTTTGGAATGGTTTGTTTCAGAATATCCCAAATATTCCAAGAGAAAACTGGATATGGGAAAATCATGTGTCCGCTTCAAAAAAGTGGAAGATATTCCTTTTGAATTAATTGCTGAGCTGAGTAAAAAAATGACTCCTGAAGATTGGATCAGTACCTATGAATCTCAATACAAGAAATAAGTAAAAAAACTCCGGAATCATATAGATCTCAGAGCTTTTTTGATAAAGAAAAAAAAGGAATATGGAATTAATCTGTAGTCTCATAGTTTTTTGATGAAAAATGTTCTCAGTTTTATTTTCTAAAATTCAATATCCCAGATTCCGGCTTTCCGCTCAAGTTCAATTAAAGCAGTGGCATTATCTGCAAGAGCCTGGTAATAGTCTTTCCTGATACTGTTGTAGGTTCTCTGGGCATTCAGAACCTCCAGAATAGAACTTTCCCCTCTTTTGTAGCTGTACGTAATCCCTTCCAATATACTTTTGGCCTCTGTAAGCATTCCGTTATGAAATTGTTTTACCTGCTTCTGAGTGGCTGTATATTGCTGATAAGCCTGCATCACATCTGCCCGTATGCTTTGCTCAACTTGCTGGTACTCGACCTCAGCCTGAGAATGGGCCATTTCTGCTATTTTTAATCCTGCATTTCTTTTGTTTGAAAATTTCAAAGGAATGCTAAGTCCTATTTTTACTGCATTTACGGTTGGTGAAGGAGCTATTTCATTGATCGCTTCAGTATGTCGCTCTGCGCCGGCACTGATTCCAAGGTCTATGGCACGGTTGGCTTTTTCAAGGTTGATTTGACTTTGGGTTATCTGTGTATTTTGTCTGGCTGCTAATAAATCTGTTCTTTCATTCAGTGCTTGAAGGATCAGATCATCTACACTGAAATCTCTGTTGAAAGCATTAAAATCTCCGGTAACCTCTCTGCCTGTCATTTTGTGGTCACTGAGAAATACCGATAAATTGGTTAATGCTTGTAGCTCCGCACTTTCAGCCTGAAACACTTCGTTGAGTAAGGAGGCTGCCTCCAATTTACTCTGTTTTGCCGTAACCAGTGATATTGTTCCTAGGCGGTATCGGATGCTGTCGGACTTGGCCAGTTGCAGTATGTTTTTGTATGAGTCCTGTTGTACTCCCAGAAGGGCTTTGGATTTTAAAGCATCGATATACCCTAAACCGGCATCGGCACGGAGGTTTCTGAAAAAATCCTGCAGTTGTATTTTGCTCAGTTCAGATTGATTTCTGGCCAGATTTATTCTGGCTTTTCTTTTACCTCCCAGCTCCAGTGTCCATCCGATAGAAGCTCCGTAAACATACCCCATATTCTCTCTTACCCCATTGTTGGTGGTTTCCATTTCCAATTGGGGATCCGGAAACATACTTGCAGTCTGGATCGATGCTTCGGCCATACCTACGTTATATTTTTGGGCAGCATAGCTGAGATTTTTCTTTCCTACAAGATTCAGGTATTCTTCAAAACGTATAAGTTCTTTTTCCTGTGCCTTTACGATATCTGTCATGCTGAATAACACAGCAAATAATATGATAAAATGAGCTCTAATTTTCATCTGATTCTAAATTTTGTTTTTCGTTGCGGCGTTCAGCCATAAAATAAATAGCAGGCAGAACAAACAGTGTTAAAATAGTAGAGAACATCAATCCGTAAACGATCACTGTAGCCAGAGGCCGCTGTACATCTGAACCGATTCCTGTAGCTAATGATGCTGGAAATAATCCGATTACTGCAACGGTTGCCGTCATCAGTACTGGTCTGAAACGATCTTTTGCTCCCTTGGTGACTGCAAGCTTCAAATCATAGCCTTTTTTACGAAGGTCGTTGATGTGGGAAATCATAATGACCCCGTTCTGAATGGCTACCCCGAATAATGCAATAAATCCGACAGCAGAAGACACATTAAGAGACATTCCGCGTATATTGAGGGCCAGCATTCCACCGAATAATGCCAATGGAACGATAGACATGAGCACCAAAGCCTGTCTGAAATCACCAAATGCACTATACAATAACAGAAACATAATTGCTAATGCCAGCGGAACAATAAATGCCAATCTGGAATAAGCCCTGTTTTGGTTTTCAAACTGACCACCCCATTTGACCTGGTATTTTCCATGATCGTATTGAATGTCTTTTTCAATTTTATCCTGAGCTTTTTTCAGAAAAGAAGAAAGATCGGTACCTCTTAAATTCAGTTTTACGGTGAGATGACGTTTATTCATTTCTCGGGTAATGGTACTTTCACCGGTGCTTAATTTTACTTCTGCTACCTGTGACAGTGGGATTTTGGCCCCCGAAGCTGAGGTAAGCATCAGGTTTCCTATTTTGTCCGGAGTGTCGCGGCTGTCTTCGGTGTAACGACAGGAAATATCATATACTTTATTACCGATAAAAATTTGGGAAATAGCTTTTCCTCCCAATGCAACTTCAATAAGGTCTGCTACATCTGCCACATTGAGACCATACTGAGCAATCTTATCCCTGTCTGCAATAATTTGCAGTTGAGGTAAAGGAGGTTCCTGATCGATGGCAAGGTCAGCAGAACCTGGGATGGTATTCAAAGTAGACATTATATTTTCAGCAATCCTTCTGGTCTCCTTGAATTCTTCTCCGTATACCTTTACAACCAGTTCACTGTGGGCCCCGGAAATTTTATCCATAACCCCGTCAATCATAGGTTGTGAAAAACCTACCGTGAATCCCGGCATATTTTTATAATCTGCGGCCAGCTCTTTAATTAAATCTGCTTTAGTTTTTCCGGAAGGCCATTCGCTGTAAGGCTTTATACCAACAGATACTTCAAAATGAGAAGCGGTCCATGGGTCAGTACCATCATCATTACGGCCTGCCTGAATCATCATATAGGTGACTTCCTGGTGTTTCAGTGTTCGGGCACGCAGGGTATCACTCATTTCTTTTGATTTGGCTAAAGAAATACCGGGAGGCAGCTGTACCTGCAGCCATATAGAGCCTTCATCCAGCTCAGGAAGGAAATCTTTTCCTACGGCATAGGAAAGTATTCCTGCAGATAATAATACAATGCTGACCGGTATAATGACTTTTTTAGGAGTCTGCATGATCTTTTCTATTCTTTTTCCATAGGCAGTACTTATTTTTTCCAACCATTTGTTATGATATATTTTTTGTGGTTTACGGTAGATTACATAGGCTAATCCCGGAATCAGAAGTAATGCTACCGCGAGTGCTCCCAATAAGGCATAACCTACCGTGAACGCCATTGGGGTAAACAGTTTTTTCTCCACTCTTTCAAATGCGAATAACGGGAGATACGCAGTAATGATAATAATGGTGGAAAAGAATATAGGTTTGGCCACTTCAATCACTCTTTGGGTAATTGTTTTTTCTTCCAGGGTTTCTTCTGCATTATCTTCTCTTTTCTTAAGGATAGTTTCCAACATGACGATGGCACCATCTACAATAATCCCAAAATCGATGGCTCCGAGTGAAAGGAGATTGGCAGGGATATTAGTGAAATGCATTAAGATAAATGCAAATAATAAGGAAAGCGGAATGGTAATAGCAACCAATAATGCACCTCTCCAGCTTCCAAGGAATACAATAAGTACAATAATAACCAGCACAATTCCTTCTGTAAGGGTATGGGATACAGTGGTAAGTGTTGTTTTTACCAGGTCTGTTCTATCCAGGAAAGGATGGATTTTTACCCCCGGAGGAAGGGTCTCTTTATTCAATTCCTCAATGGCCTGATGAACACCTTCCAGTACCTGTGACGGATTTTGTCCTCTTAGTAAAAGTACAATTCCTTCTACACTTTCGGAGTAGTTGCGTTTTCTGTCTGTATAGCTTAGAATACCTTTTCTTTCGAGGTTTCCATATTTAAGTGTTCCTACATCATTCAGGAAAACAGGAACTCCATTCTGTGTTTTCACCACAATTTTTCCAAGGTCTGTTAAATCTTTTACCAAACCTATCCCCCGGATAACATAGGCCAGATTTCCCCGGGGTAGCATACTCCCGCCGGCGCTTACATTATTTCTGGAAATAGTTTCGGTAACTTCAGATAGTGAAAGACCATACTGCTCTAGTTTATGAGGATCCAGCTCGATCTGAAACTGGGTAGTAATGCCTCCGAAATTGGTTACATCAGCAATTCCTGAAACCTGTTTAATGCGTGGAATAATTACAAAATTTTGCAAATCCGTAAGTTCCCGCAGACTATGGGTATTACTTTCGATAATATAACGATAGACTTCGCCGATAGGAGAGGTAAGGGGATCCAACCCCGGCTGTGCACCATAGGGAAGCTCCACATCTGTCAGTCTTTCCTGAATTCGCTGTCTGGCCCAGTAATCATCTACACCGTCATCGAATACCATTGTGATAATAGAAAGTCCAAAAGTACTTTTGCTTCGCATGACATGCATTCCCGGAAGTCCGTTCAGAGCCCTTTCTAACGGAATGGTAATTTGCTGTTCTACTTCTTCAGCAGCCAGTCCCGGTACCTGTGTAACCACCTGTGAGCTGACATCGGCAATGTCAGGATAAGCTTCTATGGATAATCTGGTCCAGGAATAATAACCAAAAAAGCCTAGTAAGAGGAAGAGCGCGAGCATCAGCCACCTCTTCTGTATAGAGATTGTAAGTAATTGCTTCATAATTCTTAATTTTTGTACAGTATATAAAGTGTGGCGTATCATGTAATTATGCTGAACAGGATACGGTCTTTACAGGTTTTAGATTGTACATTTTATCACATTCATATTATTTTGCATCCAGCATATAAATTCCGCCCTCAGTCATGATGGTTTCTCCTGGTTTTAATCCTGAAATAATTCTTACTGATTTCTGGTCTGTTTCACCTGTGGCCACTGAACGTCTGGTAAATTGGTTCTTTCCCGTTTTTATCCATACATACTGAGTATTATCCTGCTGCATTAAAGCCGTAACGGGGATCATAACTGTTTTTTCGGGAGTCGTTGAGAAATTAACGGTGGCATACATACCCGGTTTTAACTTTCTGTCCGGATTGTCACATTCTATAAGGACTTTTATACTTCGGGTATTTTCGTCTACTATTTCATTAATGTGGTATACTTTTCCTGTAATATTTCGATCCGGATAAGCACTTATTTTTACAGAGACATGATCTCCGATATTGACAAAACGAATATCTTTTTCTTTAACATCCCCGGAAATCCATACTTTGGAAAGTTCTGCAATAATAACCACAGGATCTGCGTCACCTTTCAGATACTGACCGTTAACAATCTTGTTGGAAATAATTTCTCCACTGATAGGAGCTCTTACAATAAGGGGACTTCCTATACCTCCTCCTTTGCTGTTGTATACCTTCAGGGCAGAGGAGGCATTAGAAAGTGAGGTCTTTTTATTTTTAAAATCTGTTTCCGCTTCATCCAGCTCTTTTTGAATACCGACCCCATGTTTTACCAGATCCTGTTGGCGTCTGTAATTTTTCTCTGCAAGCTGCACATCATTTAAGGCATCTGTATAATCTTTCTGAACTGAAAAATAATCGGAAGAAAGGATTTCAAAAAGCGGGCTTCCCGCAGAAACATTTTGACCAAGCTGGATAAAGGATTTTGTAATTCTTCCGGAAAAAGGACTGGCAATTTCTGCATAATGATTGGGGATTGCCTGGATAGTTCCTGCGGATACTACACCATCACTGTGTTCCTCTTCGGTGACCACTTCTGTTTTAATTGTTTTTAAAACAGGATTGTTTTCAGGAATCATCACATGATCTCCTTTGATTTGAAGATCCTGGCTTTGTGGGGTTTCACTTTTGCGATCTTTACAAGAGGTAATAAAAGCCAAAAGTAGTATTGATAATACGGTATTTTTCATATAAAATGTTTATAACCAATTAATTATTTATTTCTGGTTGAGCTGATGCTATAATGCAATAGTTATATGCAGATTTTTATTTTGCCATACACTTATCATAGCCACTGTCCGAATTTTTTGATGAACCATTGCTTTACGAACTGAGTGAGGATGCAATATCCAGTAAGAATGACAACCAGATAAGGAAAATACCCCATAGGTAAAGGTTGCATTTTCAGATATACAGCTAAGGGAGTAAAAGGAATCAGTATTCCAATCAGCATGATTAAACTTGTTAAAGCGACTACAGGGGCGGTAGCCCAGCTTTGGATAAAGGGGATCTTTTTCGTTCTGATGATATGTACAATCAGGGTTTGTGAAAGCAATCCTTCTACAAACCATCCTGTCTGAAATAAACTCTGATGCTCCGGAGTATTGGCTTTGAAAATAAAGAACATAACAGCAAAAGTCAGATAATCAAAAATGGAACTCAAAGGACCTATATACAGCATAAACTTTTTGATACTGTCGGCTTCCCATTTTTTTGGTTTTTCCAGAAAATCTTTATCCATTGTATCCCAGGGGATGGAAGACTGTGATATATCATAGAGTAAATTCTGGGTTAGAATCTGTAGCGGAAGCATTGGCAAAAACGGAAGTAATGCACTGGCTCCGATCATGCTGAACATGTTTCCAAAGTTACTGCTGGCTGTCATTTTTATATACTTAATGATATTTCCGAACGTTCTTCTGCCGTAGATTACACCACTGCGTAAAACCATTAAATCTTTTTCCAACAGGATGATGTCTGCGCTTTCTTTTGCAATGTCTGCACCGGTATCAACGGAAATACCAACATCAGCTTCCTTAATGGCAGCCGCGTCGTTAATCCCATCTCCCATAAATCCTACGGTATGCCCTTTAGATCTCAGTATTTTTACAATACGCTGCTTTTGTAACGGACTTACTTTTGCAAAAACAGAATAAAGATCCATGTCTTTACTAAGCTCTTCATCGGTTCTGTTGTCTAATTCATCACCAAGCATAATCATGGTAACGGGAATCCCTACGTCATGACATATCTTTTTAGCGACAATATCATTATCCCCGGTTACTACTTTTACTTCCACACCCAGCTTATGTAAAGCTTTGATACTAGGTTCCGCCGATGGCTTTGCCGGATCAAGGAATCCTATAAAACCGGTAAGTGTAAGATGATTTTCGTCGGCAACAGAATAATTCAATGGATGGTTTCCGTCAAATTCTCTGATTGCAACCAGTAAAACCCGTAACCCTTCAGCATTGAGCTTTTCAGACATTCTGATGATTTTCTGCTTCATACATTCATCGAGAGGAACAATATTATCATTCTCAATATGCAAACTGTTGTCTTCTCCCGGATCTAAAGCATATTTGCATAAGGAAAGCATTTCCTCTACAGCACCTTTGCAAATCATCAGGTGTTTACCACTGGAAGTGTTGAGGATAACGGACATTCTTCTTCTTTCAAAATCAAAAGGGATTTCATCCACTTTCAGATACAGTTCATCTGCTTTCATCATGTTGTGAACTTCGGCATGATCCAAAACAGCCTGGTCCAACAGATTTTTGAGCCCGGTCTGATGATAGCTGTTGAGGTAAGCCCATTTCAATACTTCATCATCTTCAAGCCCCTGAACATTGAGATGAGTTTCCAGTACAATCTTGTCCAGGGTAAGTGTTCCTGTTTTATCAGTACAGAGAATATCCATGGCACCAATATTCTGAATGGCATTCAACCGCTTAACGATGACTTTCTTCTTGCTCATATTAACAGCTCCTTTCGCAAGGTTGGCGGTAACAATCATAGGGAGCATCTCCGGGGTAAGTCCCACAGCTACAGCAATGGCAAATAATAAAGCCTGCATCCAGTCTCCTTTTACCAATCCGTTGATAAGAAAAATAATGGGGGTCATCACCAGCATAAACCGGATGAGCAGAAAACTTACTTTATTGACACCTATATCAAAAGCGGTTTCGGATCTTTTGGAAACCAGGCTTCTGCTGATGCTTCCGAAATAGGTGAAAATACCAGTGTTAGCTACCACAACCGTGGCTGACCCACTTACCACGTTAGTTCCCATAAAACAGATATTTTGTAAGGATAATGGGTTTTGATTCTTTGCATCTTTGATGGGAAGAGCATTTTTCTCTACAGGTAATGCTTCCCCGGTAAGAATGGATTCACTGATAAAGAGATCTTTGCTTTTCATAATTCTGCAGTCGGCAGGAACCATATCACCGGCAGAAAGTATGATCATATCACCGGGAACAATTTCACTGATATCTATTTCCTCACTTTCTTTAAACTTTCTTTTGGTAAGGCAGCTGGTTTTTACCATTCTTTTTAAAGCTTCTGCTGCTTTATTGCTGCGGAACTCCTGAATGAATCTTAGGGTGGTGCTGAACAGAAGCATCACTGAAATAATAATGCTGGTGCTGAGGTCCTTTTCATCTGCAGGCACCAGGATAACATCAATGAATAATGAAATCACGGCAATACAGGCAAGGATATAATTGAAAGGATTAAAAAAAGAATGGGCAAACTGCTTCAGCCATGAAGGTGCTTTCTGAGTGGCAATTTCATTTTTACCATATATTTTTAAACGGTCTTTTACGGTGTTTTCGCTAAGCCCTTCTTCTGAAGTTTCCAGCATAGCATAAATCATTTTTTCGTTCTCTGATGCAGCTTCTTTCAATTTTACAAGAGCTGCGGAGTTGAGATTTTTGTTGGAATATTTTTTTAACATGGCTTCAGGGTTGGTGTTAAATGTTATAAATCAGTTTCAGTACCTATAATTTCCCAGCTTACCCTGATGACTTTATCTTCAATAGTAAGTCTGCTGGTTATTTTTTCCATGAAACTGTCCTGTGGAGTAGAAGCGTGAACTTCTGCTGTAATGATGGCATTTTCAGGAACGCCGTTATCATCGCTGGTGAGAGATTTCAGTAATATTTTATCATTCCCGCTTAAAGACTGCATCAGCTGTATCCGGATGTGGTTTTCCACCTCACTTTTACATTTGATACTGATTAAATATTCGGTATAATGATTTCTGCTGCTGATATTGTTGCCAAGCTTTACTCCTAAAGGGCGGAGAATGACATGTGTGAGAATAATAAATCCGCTGGTAATAGCTGCTTCAAAAGGAAGTCCTATAGCGCTGAGGGCTCCTACGGAAGCTGAACACCAGATAGTAGCTGCAGTGTTGAGTCCCCGTACGGTAAGACCGTCTTTCATAATAACACCTCCTCCCAGAAAACCTATACCACTCACAATATAGGAAGCTATTCTGCCTGTAGCATCACCGCCGATTCTGATGGAAAGCAGTACAAAGGCCGCAGAGCCCAGGCATACCAGTGTATTGGTACGGAGGCCTGCACTTTTTTGGCGCCACTGTCTTTCGAAACCAATGCCGGCACCCAGGAGGAATGCTGTGAAAAGACGAAGAGTAAATTCTAGTGTATTCATAATCTTTTTGTTGTATGGCAAACAGCCGATATACAGAAAGATATATTGCTGAATGCCTAGTTATAGTAATAATGGGAAGGATCGGTATCCATAGTGGTTTTTATTTGCTGCAAAGGTATTCCTCCTTTTGGGGAGAAGCCGTTAGAAAAGCTTTAGAATGTTATTAGAAAATGATTAGAGAAAACAGAAGGAAAATAACCTTTGAAAATGAATGTATACATCGGAAAGTGTCAAATGATATTGTGTATAGGATTTAAAAAAAAGACTATGTTCTTACCGTACATCATCATCTGAACCGGATAGGATAGCAGGAAACCTTGAAAGGATTTGGAGAACATAATTAGGAAATATTCATTAACTAAGTCTTAGTAATAAATGAAAACTGTACCCATATTGAACGCTAAAATTTCAATACATTTGCTGGCAAGCTATTTTGCATTCGGAATTTCCCGGTTTATAATGATAAAATAAGAGTTTGCCTAATCCCGGAAAATTCTTTCCAAAGTTGTTTTATAAGTTATAAATTTTAGAAATGAAAAAGTCTAATGTAGCGATACCTGCTACACTTTTAGCAATAATCTGCGTGCAGGGTGGGGCTTCCATTGCCAAGCAGCTTTTTCCTGCCATCGGCGCTATTGGTACCGTTAGTTTAAGGATTGTACTCTCAGCTGTTTTGCTCACCTTGATTAACCGTCCAAAATTTTTACAGTTCACGAAACAAAAATGGAAATATTGTGCTCTGTACGGTATCGGACTGGCGGCGATGAATCTTATTTTTTATATGGCTATTCAGCGAATTCCGCTAGGGCTGGCTGTTACGGTAGAATTTGCCGGACCTTTATTCCTGGCTCTGGCACTGTCGCGTAAGTTACTGGATGTTGTCTGGGCATTATTGGCCTGTGTAGGGATTTTACTTATCGTGCCCTGGCAGAGTAACAATATAGATTTATTGGGGCTTGGACTGGCCTTTCTGGCAGGGATGTTTTGGGCAGGTTATATTGTAATGGGCGGAAAAGTAGCTAAAATAATGGATGGAAAAGATGCTGTTACTACCGGGATGTTATTTGCAAGTCTTGTGATTATTCCTTTTACCATTTGGGATGGCGCGGTTTTCAATCTTACACCAACCCTTTTTATAAAGGGGCTTGGAGTTGCTATCTTATCCAGTGCGCTACCGTTTTCTCTGGAAATGATGGCACTTAAAAAACTTCCGGCCAAAACTTTTAGTATTCTGATGAGTCTGGAGCCTGCATTTGCTGCTTTTTCGGGATTATTATTCCTATCCGAGAGTTTAACCTTTTTACAGTGGATATCCATTGCCTGTGTGATCGCAGCCAGTATAGGAACTACTGTTTTCAGTAAAACTTCAGTGGAGTAGTGTGAAAATCGTTAAATGATTAGGATCCTGGTATTTCAAACTGTATTGTAAAAATGGTCTTATTATGCTCTGATGCTACAGAAATTGTTGCATGATGAAGATGAATGATTTTTTCTGTCAGAAATAGTCCGATACCATATCCTTTTTCCTTTTTTGAGGTTTCACTTCTGTAGAAGGGTTCAAAAATACGCTGTAAATCTTCCCTGGAAATAATGATGCCGGTATTGGTAAAACTGATTGAAAGTGTGTTTTTATGGGCTATCACATCTATTGAACATATATGCTCAGGGGAATATTTACAGGCATTGTCAATAAGATTATTGAAAGCTACCTGCAGCAGATATTCATTTCCCTGTGTGATCAGCTGATGTTCTTCCACCTCATTTTCTATATTCAAAGAAACTTTATACGCCGGATTTTCTCTTGTTATTTTGGTGTAAGATTCCAGAAGTATTTCATCAAGGCGTACTTCAGAAAAGCTGATTTCATTAGGATCATAGCTTGCTTTGGCAAGATCCATTAAACTGTTGGACAGTTTGGCCATATTCCGTGCATCTTCCAACGCATATCGGATGGTCTGCTGGTATTCTTCTTTGGTTTGTTCTTTTTCAGAAGCCAGTTCCAGCTCAGTGATAATCGCGGATAATGGAGTGCGGAGTTCGTGTGAAATATTGGATACAAAATGTTTTTGAGAGTCAAAAGAATTTTCCAGACGCTTCAGCATTCCGTTGAAATTCTGGGCAAGCTCGTTAAGTTCATCTTTTTCTCCGGTCGTTTTTAAGCGCAGCTGTAATTTTCCGGCAGTAATTTTTTTAATTTGATTCACCATTTCACTCAGGGGGCTCAGTGCTTTTTTAGAAAGGAATATGCCGGCCAGGTAAATCAGGATCAGGATGCTGATGAAAGCGATAATACTAATGGTAAGAAGATGAGTGAGATATTCATACCCATACTTATCATAGGAAGCAGCGGTTACAGCGTACGATTTTCCGGAATGATGATAGACCATCCCGATAACCTGTAAGTTGTTTAAAAAGAAGTTGATTTTTTTCTTTTGAAATATCTGCGAGAGCATCGCCGGAGTTTCCTTTACGTAATCAACTTTTGCATCGTCATGATAAATAAGCTGGTGATCAGAATCATAAATAGCGACTTGAACTTCGTTAAGTGTTCTGTTGTTATTTTTGTACAGCTTATGCATTTCCTGTTCCGGGAGTGAGCTTTGGAAAAACAAATCAGCTTTGGCAATAGCCTCGTTTTGCAATTCGCTATAGAAAGATTTTTCTCTGGCTTCTTTGGAAGAATAATAAATAGAAAAGCTGTAAACCCCTAAAAGCATTGCCGTGATTAGGGTAAAAAGGAGTGTAAGCCTGGTTCTTATTTTCATCCGTTTGTTTTTAGTTCACTTCGGTTAATGTATGATGCCCGTTTCGTAATCTTTTTTTAAGATAAATCCCATACCTGCTTTGGTATGAATAAGCTTAATTTCAAAATCTTTATCAATTTTTTTTCTTAGATAATTGATGTATACGTCAATGAAGTTGGTTCCTGTATCGAAATGGGTTTCCCATACTTTTTCCGCAATTTCACCGCGGGAAAGTACCCTTTCAGAGTTTTCCAGCATGAATTTCAAAAGATTAAATTCCTTTGGAGTCAATTTTATGGGAACCTGATCTCTGCTGACTGTTTTTTGTTCCAGATTCATTTCAATGCCTTCATATTTAAGAACAAAAACTTTTTGCTGCCTCTGTTGTGAAAAACGTTTTAGAAGAACTTTAATTCTGGCCACCAGCTCCCGCATTTCAAAAGGCTTGGTTAAGTAATCATCAGCTCCGGCATCAAACCCTTCCAGTTTATCGTCAGTCGTTCCGAGAGCGGTAAGCATTACCACCGGAAGATTGGGTTTTAAAATCTTTATTTCATTACAGAATTCAAGGCCGTTTTTTTTAGGAAGGACAATATCTGTGATGATCAGATCAAAATCTTTTTGTAATGCCAGTTTAAGCCCCGTTATTCCATCATAGGCTGCCGTTACTTCAAACTCAGCTTCCTGAAGTCCCTTGGTAATCAATTTTGAAAGTCTGTCATCGTCTTCAACGAGTAAAATATGTGGCATAAGAATATAGGGAATGTTTGGGTTGATATGAAGAATAGATCAATACTTCCTACAAATGTAATAAATTCTATTTTGTAATTTTGGTGGCGAAACAATATCAGAATGCTAAGATTTAATATATCTTTTTTTAAAAAAATGAACTTTGCAGGAAACCTGTTCTTTTTGATTGTACTGCTTGTTAATTGTAGTGCTTCTCCAATATCAAAGCTTAAAAACGGTGACCTACTTTTTGTAACGGCAAAAGAAACCGGACTTTCCGGAGCAATTAACAATGTGACACAAAAGCAGAAAGCTGCTTCTTTTGATCATATTGGTATTTTAGAAAAAAATGGAAACAGACTGTTTGTATTGCATGCAGCTCCAAAAGGAGGATCACAAAAGCAGGAATTAAAAGAATTTCTTCAGGATCAGAAAGAAGACGGCCAGAAAATCGTCGTATACCGTTTAAAGCCTGAATATCAGAAATCAATTCCATCAGCTGTTGATCAAGCAAATCAAATGCTGGGTAAACCTTATAATTTCAATTATATCCTGGACGAAAACTCCTATTATTGTTCAGATTTTATTGAAAGAGCATTTAGAGAAAACCATATTTTCAAATTGGAACCCATGACGTTCACAGATCCTAAGACAGGAAAAGTAAATGTTTTTTGGGAAGAATTTTATCAAAAGAAAAATCTTAAGGTTCCGGAAGGAGAACCTGGTTGTAACCCCAATGGATTGGCTGGTTCAGATAAGCTGGAAAGAATAAAAGAATTATAAAAAAGAGGTAAAAGAAGCTATAATGGCTTCTTTTTTTTGTTAAAGTTTTAAAAATATTAGTCTACTAATTTGGTAGACTAATATTTTTTTATATTTTTGTCACAGATTTAATGCAGAGTGCAATACAATCTGAAAGTGTTTAACCAAAAATGTTTAGTGATGATTACACCTAATCCTGGCCTGCAGGTTTTGCAAAACAAAATTACCCTGCCTAAAAAAGAATTGATCCTGGAAATAGAGTTAAATGGGAAAATGAAATTCGAACATTTAATGAATACCATTTATAATCAATTGGGCATTTGTCATAGAGTGTTGTCTGCTAATGTGGAATATGTGAACGGATACAGTTTTGGTACAGTACAGTTATATATTAATGTCAATTCAGAAGATTATCAGAACCTAGAGTTCTATCTGAATAAAAATAAACTTTTGAGTACAACGGTAGAGTATCTCTGCCGGAAATATTCTTAAGGGAGATTCATATAGTTTTAATTACTCAAAGTGTCCGGTTTTAATCGGGCACTTTTTTATGTAAAAGCTAAGATTTCCCTTATAATTCCAGGAGATCACAAACCGAAGATCTGATGGGGGAACAGCTGGCAACAATTACTTTTGCCGCAAAATTTTCATCCAGACCCTGAATCCTGTAAACAAAGAAAAGAGCGCTCAGATCACTCTGAACGCTCTATAGTAATAAAAATAATTTTATATTCTTTCGATATCAGCCCCAATAGCTTTTAGTCTTCCATCGATATTTTCATATCCTCTGTCGATTTGCTCGATATTGTGGATAATTGATTTTCCTTCTGCAGAAAGTGCTGCAATTAAAAGTGCATTTCCAGCTCTGATATCCGGAGAAACCATTGTGGTTCCTCTTAACGGAGCTTCCTGGTTCAATCCGATTACGGTGGCTCTGTGTGGATCACATAAAATGATCTGAGCACCCATATCGATTAATTTATCAACAAAGAATAATCTCGATTCAAACATCTTCTGGTGTACCAAAATACTTCCTTTAGCCTGAGTAGCTACTACCAGGATAATAGACAATAAATCCGGAGTAAACCCTGGCCACGGTGCATCTGAAATGGTAAGAATAGAACCGTCGATGAATTTCTGGATCTTATAATGTTCCTGAGCAGGAATATAAATGTCATCACCACTTTGCTCAAGCTGAATTCCCAGTTTTCTGAATGTATTCGGGATAACCCCTAATTGGTTCCAGTTTACATTTTTAATGGTGATTTCAGATTTTGTCATTGCAGCAAGACCTATCCATGATCCGATTTCTACCATATCCGGAAGCATCGTATGCTCAGTTCCTCTCAGATAATCAACTCCTTCAATGGTAAGAAGGTTAGAGCCAATTCCTGAAATATTTGCACCCATTCTGTTCAGCATTTTACACAATTGCTGAAGATAAGGTTCACAAGCAGCATTATAGATTCTTGTTTTTCCTTTTGCCAGTACGGCAGCCATTACGATATTAGCCGTTCCGGTTACGGAAGCTTCTTCCAACAGGATGAATTTTCCTCTAAGTTCAGTAGCTTTTAAAGAATAAAAATATTCTTCTTCATCATAATTAAATTCTGCACCAAGCTCTACTAATCCCTGGAAGTGGGTATCCAATCTTCTTCTCCCGATCTTATCTCCCCCAGGAGTAGGCATATACGCTTCTCCATAACGAGCCAGCATCGGCCCCATAAGCATGATAGAACCACGCAGTTTAGCACCATCTTTTTTGAACTCGTTGGATTTTATATAATCAAAATTTACTTTGTCGGCCTTGAACGTATAATCTCCATGTCCGTTTTTAGTGATTTTTACCCCAAAGTCGCCCAGGATTTCAATTAATCTGTTGACATCATGGATATCCGGGATATTTTTAATAGTAACCTCCTCATCAGTTAACAGAACTGCACATAAAATTTGAAGAGCTTCATTTTTAGCCCCTTGTGGAGTTATTTCACCCTGCAATCTTTTTCCTCCTCGTATTTGAAATGTTCCACTCATTATTTTCTGTTTTTATGATTATTGTTATGTCTTCTTTTGTTAGGTTGGTTCTTATTATTGCTGTTGTTGTTATTACTCCTATTATTGTTACTGTTGCTGTTGTTATTTCGGTTGTTGTTACTGGTGTAATAGATTTTACTTTTTTCAAGAGAATCAATTCCTGTAAGATCCAACCTGTTTTCAGACAGTTCCTTCAAGTGGCGGAAAATAACATCATCCGTCACATGTTCCTTATTATAGACATTATAAGATTTCTTCATATTGTTGGCAATCACTTCGATAAGGGCTTCTTTTTCATCGCCCGCCTCCAGCTCAATTGCTTTTTCGATCAATTGAAGAATACTTTTTCCGTAAAACTTAAAGTCACCTTGAAGTTTTGGATATTCCATCCTTTTAGGTTTTTCTGCCAATTCTTCCATTGTAGGAAACGGATAAGGAGAATCTACATCCAAATCGTAATTTGCCAGAATAAAAAGATGATCCCAAAGTTTATGTTTATAATTTTCTTCGTCACGAAGTTGTGGGTTTCTCTGACCCATAAAATCGATGATTGCCATAGCCATTTCACTTCTTTCCTCTTTGGAAGCAAGTTCTTTGCAGCGCTCAACCAACTGTTGTATAATTCTGCCGTATTCGGGCATATGAAGCTGAGTTTTTTGGGTATTGTATTCCATAGTATGCAAATATATGGATTAAAAGAAAAATTGTTTCGAGAATATTTAAAATTTATGATTTTTTAATGAAAAGTGGAGTTGACCTTTCTTATAATTTATTATTTAAAATTAAAATATTTCACCTGAATAAGAATTTGTATGCAAGGAATTTGTAACTTGGTTAGTAGATTGATAATTAAATATTGCAATGAAAAAAACATATTTTCTTCTTTCTGTATGGGGTTTAGCACTTGTCAGTTCTTGTGAGAACAATGATGATATTGGCAATAAATCTTCACAAGAGCAGGAAGTACACGACAAAATTGTAAATGTCACACATCATGACGGGAGGCCTTTCAGTACGGGAGGAGCATCCGGCTCTTTACAGGGCAAATTTGTAGCAGGTCCCGGTGGGGGAGTTTTGATGCAGGGATTTTATTGGGATGTTCCTGAAGGCGGTAACTGGTGGAATACTGTTAAAGATAAAGTGACAGCATGGTCCAATGCCGGAATTGGAGCAGTATGGCTTCCTCCGGCTTCCAAAGCTCAAAATGGCCCCCTTTCAATGGGATATGATCCTACAGATTATTATGATTTTGGAAATTTTAATCAAAACGGGACTACCGAGACCCGATTTGGATCGAGAACTGAGCTGGAAGCACTAATTACTAAAGCGCACAGCGAAAATATGCAGGTGTTTGCTGATATTGTCATCAATCACAACAGTGGCGGGCAGTCTGAAGCCAATCCTTATACCGGAACGAATACCTGGACCAACTTCTCAGGAGTAGCTTCCGGAAAATTTCAAAGAAGCTATGAAGACTTTTATAAAAATGCATATGGAAATAATGATGAAGGTTCTTTCGGTGGATTTCCAGACCTGTGCCACGCCAATCCTCATGTACAGGACTGGTTATGGGGAAGGGATGATTCTGTAGCAAAATACTATAAGAATGTGATGAAATTTGATGGCTGGAGATTTGATTATGTAAAAGGGTTCGGACCCTGGGTAGTGAATACCTGGAACGCTAAGGTGGGCGGATTTTCGGTTGGTGAACTATGGGATTCTAATGTCAATACACTGGAGTGGTGGGCAAATAATGCAAACAGTTCCGTATTTGATTTTGCTGCTTACTATAAAATGGATGAAGCTTTTGACAATGGGAATCTGAATGTTTTAAATGATGATATGATGTGGAAGAGGAATCCCTATAAAGCAGTCACTTTTGTTGCCAATCATGACACGGATATTATTAACAATAAAATGCCGGCGTACGCTTATATTTTAACTCATGAAGGCTATCCAACCATTTTTTACAGAGATTATGAAGAATGGCTGAACAAAGAAAGGCTGAATAACTTAATTTGGATTCATAATAATAAAGCTACCGGAACAACTTCGATATTATATACTGATAATGATGAATATATTGCAAGACGTAATGGGTATAATGGAAATCCAGGGCTTGTCGTTTATATCAATACTTCGTCAAGCTGGCAGGAAAGATGGATTGAGACCAATTGGGCCAGTCAGCAGATCAAAGATTTTACAGGAAGCTCAAGCTGGTATCCTACAACTCAGGGAGATAAATGGGTGAAGATCCAATGTGCCCCGAATAGTTATTCAATTTGGTCACTGAATCAATAAGTACCAAAAGTGATTAATTTAAAATTAATCTATATATCATACTAGTCATTCTTTAGGAACCTGAATAATGTATTTTACTATTAAATCGATTAGGTTTTTATGGAATGACTTTTTGCTGTTTTGGTAGGAAAAAATGCTTTTCTTGAAGAGAGAAAAATGTATTATTGAGACTCTGCCTGATTAGACCTGAATAAATTTTTTCTTCTGATGCTGATCCGGCAAATAACATTTTTGGTTAGCCAGTTTCATTCTGTTTCTGGAAATCATATTGTAAACCTTATCGCTTAGAAATGCAGGCATTAGTTTTCCAACGGCTGAAAGTTTGTAGATTCCGCCCAGCAGGTCAGCAATTTTAAGTACTGCTCTCGATTTAATCAAATAGTATTGTTCCGGCTTCCAAAGATACATGGTATTGAAATCCTTTGTTTCCAATCCTCTTTCAGATAAAAACTGCTGTCCGAAATCAGATTGCAGTGAAGCAAACATAAATCGGTCTTTCTTATCTCTCTCCAAAATCCATTGTACCCAGAAATTACAGACACCACAGTCTCCGTCAAAAAATACAATATATTTGTTTTTCCAGTCTTTCATGATTTCTATTTATTAAACATGATACTTCTTTCGGTATCCTCTTTTACTTTTTTAAAATATTGAGAAAGTGCTGTACGCTGCTCATCAGTTAGTTTTGCGTTCTGATGTCCCAAATAATAAGACTCCAGAGGCATTTCTTTTTTTTCTATCATTTCTAAACATTCTTCAAGCTTATGAAGCTGTCTTTTAGATTCGTACACTGCAAAGGTAGAAAAATTAAGATGTTTTCTGCCTTCATTGACATGATTTTTTACAACCCATGATGCCGGTGAAATATTGGCATACCATGGATATTTGGTTTCATTGGAATGACAGTCATAACAAGACGTACGTATAATTTTGGCTATATGATCCGGAGTGTTTTTAATTTTAAGAAAATCCATGCCCGGTGTGGGAGCAGGATTGGTCTTGTCAATAGGAAAAAACTGGATCATAATAAATGCCACAAGAATGACAACTAATACTTTTTTCATAGATGTTCATATTTCTTATTAGGATAAAGGTAGTTAAATTATTTTTTAGGCTAAGTAGAGATTGAAATATTTTGCGGAAAGCCGGAGGAAGGAAATGGCAGCACAAACTTTAGATAAGTCATAGACTTTTACTAATTGATACAAAGATCATTGATTCCCCTTTGATAGGGATAAAACTTCTTGCTTTTAACTTTCCTCTGTATTTATTTTTCAGAAAATATTACGTTGATTTATTCTAAATTGAGTAGGGTATTGATGTTTTTTGTCCACATTAATATGAATTTTCACTAACTTAATACCACAATTATGTCTTTAGTTTGGATGCTGTCGGAAATGCTTCTTTATAGTTTTTAACTATCATTGAAATAATTATTAATAGATTGTATTTATTGGGTGAACGTTGTAAGTTTGTCATGTTCTTAACAACAGAACTTTACTTAAACTATAGTAATCAATATAAAAAAATAAATAAACGACAATGGAAAAAGATTCGAATGACATCAGTAAATGCCCGTTTCATAATGGGACTATGAAAAAGAATGTAGCGGGTGGCGGAACCCAAAACCTGGAATGGTGGCCTGATCAGCTTAGAGTTGATATGCTGCGCCAGCATTCATCACTGTCTAATCCTATGGATAAAGACTTTGATTATGCTGAAGCATTTAAAAACCTTGACCTTGAAGCCGTAAAAAGAGATCTTCATGCATTGATGACAGATTCTCAGGACTGGTGGCCGGCTGATTTCGGACACTATGGTCCTTTGTTTATCCGTATGGCATGGCACAGTGCCGGAACCTATCGTGTGGGGGACGGAAGAGGTGGAGCAGGAGCGGGACAACAACGTTTTGCCCCACTGAACAGCTGGCCTGATAATGTTAGTTTAGATAAAGCAAGAAGATTGTTATGGCCGATCAAACAAAAATATGGGAGAAATATTTCCTGGGCAGACCTTTTAATCCTTACCGGTAATATCGCGCTGGAGTCTATGGGATTCAAAACGTTTGGATTTGCTGGTGGCCGTGAAGATGTTTGGGAACCGGATATGGATGTATACTGGGGTTCGGAAAAAACATGGCTGGGTGGAGATGTACGCTATGCTCACGGTTCAGATGGCGTAGTAGAAGGACATGCAGCAGTTCTTCCTACTGATGATAATGCAGACGGTGATATTCATTCCAGAAATCTTGAAAAACCTCTGGCAGCCGTGCAAATGGGATTGATCTATGTAAATCCTGAAGGTCCGGACGGAAACCCTGATCCTATTGCTGCCGCTAAAGATATCCGTGATACTTTTGGACGTATGGCGATGAATGATGAGGAAACTGTAGCCTTGATTGCCGGAGGACATACCTTTGGAAAAACCCACGGAGCCGGTCCTGCAGATCATGTAGGTAAAGAACCTGAAGGCGCAGGAATAGAATTACAGGGATTAGGATGGGAAAGCAGCTACAAATCGGGAAGCGGAAAAGACGCGATCTCCAGTGGTCTTGAAGTAACCTGGACAGAAACTCCGACTGAATGGAGTAATTATTTCTTTAAAAACCTGTTTGAAAATGAATGGGAACTGACGAAAAGTCCTGCCGGAGCTCACCAATGGGTAGCAAAGGATGGTGCTGAAATTATCCCTGATGCATTTGATTCCACTAAAAAGCATAGACCAACAATGCTTACTACAGACCTTTCATTGAGACTGGATCCTGTTTACGAAAAAATTTCAAGACATTTTTATGAAAACCCTGATGCCTTCGCTGATGCCTTTTCAAGAGCATGGTTTAAACTTACCCACAGGGATATGGGACCTCGTGCCCGTTATTTGGGACCGGATGTTCCTCAGGAAGAACTGATCTGGCAGGATCCTATTCCGGCCGTGAATCATGAGCTGGTCAATGCTACAGATATTGAAAATCTTAAAACTAAAATTTTAGATTCCGGATTGAGTGTTTCCGAGCTGGTATCTACAGCCTGGGCTTCCGCATCTACTTTCAGAGGAAGTGATAAACGTGGTGGTGCCAACGGAGCGAGAATAAGACTGGAGCCTCAGAAACATTGGGAAGTAAATAACCCGTCGCAACTACAGAAAGTATTAGGGATTTTGGAAAGAATTCAAAACGAATTCAATGCCCAAAACGGAGGCAAGAAAATTTCACTGGCGGATATCATTGTATTGGCCGGAACAGCAGCTGTAGAAAAAGCTGCGAGAAATGCGGGACATGATGTTAAAGTAACATTTGCTCCCGGTAGAATGGATGCTTCTCAGGAACAAACGGATGTAGAATCTATGGGATACCTGGAACCTATTGCTGACGGATTCCGTAATTACCTGAAAAGAAAATTCTCAGTTTCTACAGAATCTTTATTCATAGATAAAGCACAGTTATTAACGCTTACTGCTCCTGAACTTACTGTTTTGGTAGGAGGAATGCGTGCTTTAGATACGAATTTTGACGGTTCAAAACATGGGGTATTTACTACTCGTCCCGGAGTGCTTACCAATGATTTCTTTGTTAATCTTTTAGATATGGGAACACAATGGAAAGCCATGTCAGAAGATAAAGAACTCTATATAGGAACAGACCGTTCAACAGGTCAGCCAAAATGGACAGCTACCCGTGCTGATCTTGTATTCGGATCTAATTCTGAATTGAGAGCTGTGGCTGAGGTGTATGCAAGTGCTGATGCACAAGGTAAATTTATCAATGATTTTGTAACCGCATGGACAAAAGTGATGAATCTGGATCGATTTGATTTGGATTAAGAGATCATCTCTATCATATAAAAAGACAGCAGTGATGCTGTCTTTTTGTTTTTTAATATACTTGGAGCCTGTTATTTAGGGTCAATACCTTAGTGGGTTAATATTAATTACGCAACATTTTGCAGAAATAGAAGGGACCCATATTAACAAAAGCTGATAAAAGAAAATTATGATGGGAATTACTTTAATAAAAAAGATGTTTTTTACATTTTTATAGCTATTTCTAAAGCGGTCATTATTTTTTAGTACAGCATTATTTTCTATGCTAATAAAATTTTTCATGATATTTAATATTACCACTGATAATGAAAACATGAGTAATATGTAAAATAATTTATTTGAAATACTGGTATAAATCGTATTCAGATAAAATAATAATATCAGATTTAGGAGTAAAATGATGAGCAGCTTGGGTTTTATAGAAAATGCATTGTTATACTTCATGAAGAGGATGAAAGATATCGCTGCAAAAAATAAAGAGTATAATAATTTGATGATGAAATCCATTGAATAGATGATTGCTTTTAATACTGTTAAAAATGTATGAAGTTTGTATAAAATAGTTTCAATGCAATTGATTAAGAATGTATAAAAAACAAAAACCATCCTTAAAAAAGGATGGTTTGTAGACCCACAGGGATTCGAACCCCGACTGACGGTACCAAAAACCGGAGTGCTACCGTTACACTATAGGTCTGTTTCGATGCTGCGAAATTATAGAATTTATTTTAAATATAAAAATGAAATAAGGAGATAAT
Organism: Chryseobacterium sp. YR221; assembly: GCF_900176315.1. NCBI lineage: Bacteria > Pseudomonadati > Bacteroidota > Flavobacteriia > Flavobacteriales > Weeksellaceae > Chryseobacterium > Chryseobacterium sp. YR221. The sequence continues at coordinate 425,471 of NZ_FWXM01000002.1, read as the reverse complement.
ACAAGACTTTCACCTGTCTTATGGGTTTACTGGCTGATATCCAAATAATTATTTTTGCGAAAAATTTTCGAAACAAGGGATGTTTTTAATACTAAATAATAAAATCTTATCTTTGCAAAAAATTGGGCTCTAAAAGTTGGAGTAACCCATTAATAACTTGTCCCGAGCATAGCAAGGGATTATTAAACATTTTTTATGTCGAATATTGTCGCAATCGTTGGGCGTCCCAACGTAGGAAAATCCACGCTTTTTAACCGTTTACTAGAGAGAAGAGAAGCTATTGTAGATTCTACAGCCGGTGTAACCAGAGACCGTCATTACGGAAAATCTGACTGGAATGGAGTAGACTTCACTGTAATTGATACCGGAGGATATGATGTAGGTACAGATGATATCTTTGAAGAGGAGATCCGTAAGCAGGTACAGCTGGCAGTAGATGAAGCGACTTCCATTATCTTTATGATGAACGTGGAAGAAGGGCTTACTGACACAGACTATGAAATTTTCCGTTTACTGAGAAGATCCAATAAACCTATTTATATTGTCATTAATAAAGTAGATTCATCTAAGGAAGAACTTCCTGCAACAGAATTCTATCAGTTAGGAATTGATAAATATTATACTCTTTCTTCTGCTACAGGTTCAGGAACAGGAGAATTGTTAGATGATATCGTTAAAGATTTCCCTACAACAGAATATAAAGATCCGTTTGAAGGATTGCCTAAAATCACTATTGCAGGTCGTCCTAACGTAGGAAAGTCTACAATGACCAACGCTTTACTGGATGTAGAAAGAAATATTGTAACCGATATTGCCGGAACTACAAGAGATAGTATCCAGACCTTATATAATAAATTCGGACATGAGTTTGTATTGGTAGATACTGCCGGTATGAGAAGAAAATCTAAGGTAAACGAAGATTTGGAATTCTATTCCGTAATGAGATCTATCCGTTCTATAGAATTTTCTGATGTTGTAATCATCATGGTAGATGCTACTCAGGGATGGGAATCCCAGGATATGAATATTTTCGGACTGGCTCAGAAAAACAGAAAGGGGATTGTTATTTTGGTAAACAAATGGGACTTGGTGGAAGACAAGCAAACCAATACAATGCGTGATTTCGAAAAAGCTATTAAAGATAGAATAGGACAGTTCCAGGATATTCCAATTCTATTTGTTTCTGCTTTAACGAAGCAAAGAATCTTAAAAGCGGTAGAAGTAGCAATGGAGGTGTATAATGACCGTAAGAAAAAGATTAAAACTTCAAAACTGAATGAGGTGATGCTTCCTATTTTTGAGCAAACTCCTCCTCCAGCCAATAAAGGAAAATATATTAAAATTAAATACTGTGTTCAGCTTCCTACGCCATCACCACAGTTTGTATTCTTCTGTAATCTTCCACAGTATGTGAAAGAACCATATAAAAGATTTGCTGAGAACCAATTGAGAAAAGAATTCGGGTTTACCGGAGTTCCTATTGAAGTGTATTTCAGACAAAAATAAAATGACTAATATTCATAAAAGGCTGGTAAGAAAACTTATCAGCCTTTTTATTTATAACCATTTCTCATATACCAACCTTACAGGTCGGTAGCCTTGTGAAGCTAGCCAATGTTGCATAGTCTCATTATTGCACAGTGTGAAGCGGTATATTTTTCTGATCTTATAGTTTGCATATGCATCTTCAAATGCCTTATTAAGTGCAGAATAAATACCCTGTTTCCTGTATTCTTTTTTGACATACCCCTCAGAGACATACAAATCATCTTCGTCTCCAAGTTCAAAATTGCTGTCGTCCTTTTCATCAATATAGCCAAATAGGAATCCTATGGCTTTTCCATCGGATTCTGCAATAAGAAAGGTACCATCATTTTCTTCTTCACATTCTGACATAAAACGAAGGTAGTTATCTCTGATTTGGCTCCAGTCAGCAGTTTTATCATTCATCTCTTTTTCAGAAATATGAAGTTCACCCACCAGCTCATCTACGATAGGCAGGTTTTCAGTAATTTTTATTTTTTTGATAGAATATTTCATAATAACATTTTTTTTCTAATAGAGGTTTCAATTAACCGAGGATTATAGACTCAATGGATAGCCTTCAATTCCCAGCTTAATTACTTTCCTCTCAACGGGCTTCCATACCATGAGGTATTATCGGAGAGAATTTCACCTTTCATAACAAGGGAAAGAGCATCAATATTCACATTATTTCCTATTTCACTATCATATAAGATAATGGTTCTTGAATTGATGGTGGTTTGACTTCCTATTTTTACGCTTCCAACTTTCATAATTCTGTCTTCAAAAAGATGAGTTTGAGGACCACAGTCTTCATTCAACATAGCCTCGTCTCCAATCGTTACCATATCAAATTCAGTAATATCAGTAGTATTGAGCCATACCTTTTTTCCGATTTTTACTCCCAGAAAACGCATGAAAAATGGTAACCACCATGTACCACGTAAAAAGTCTAAAAAAAATAGAACAGGAAGTGCCTCATAAATAGTGGTAATTCCCTCGCTTAACCATACTTTTAAACTGTACATTGGCATTTCAGTTTTTTTGTATTTTCCTATTAAAAGCCACTTGAGTAGTACTGTTAAGAAAAATGAAGGCAACGCAACAATTCCCAAATAGTAAAGTGGGGCTAACAAAAGAAGATAGTGGATTTTTCCTTCCAGATAAGGGCTGGTATAGGCAATGAATAAAACACTACAGATAATAACTATTGTTTGAGGAAGAATAATCCTTATACCTTCTACAACAGCTCTGGCTAGCTTTAAACGAAAAGTGGGATTGTAGGTAAGATTATCCTGAAATACATCAGATTTTTGTCTGGAAGGCATTCCTATAGGAGGAGATCCAAACCAGTCTTTTTCAGATGAATTTTCCATCTGCTCCTCAGATGGGGCTTTACTCAATACACCGATTAGCATATTGTCACCAAGCTCATATCCTTGGGGGATAAGCCCACTATTTCCAACAAAGCTGTTGTTTCCTATTATTGTTTTGGACAAAATTAATTTTTCATTTCTTACATCATGTTCTCCAAGAATAACAGCATCTGCAATGAATGAACCTTCACCAATTTCTAAAAGATGATGGGAAACATCGCTGGCTGTTGAAATTTCTGAATTTTTTCCCACTTTTGCACCCATCATTCTATAAAACTTACTAATATATATCGATGCAAAAAGAGGGTGTACTATAATTAATGAAAGATTGAAAATTTGATCCTTTATCCATTTTTTATAATACGTAAGACTGTAGACAGAATAAACACCAGGTTTCATATTGTATTGCAAAAACCTAGTTAATAAACTTACTACGCCAATAAATAATAAGATATAGATCGTGGAAAGTATAGGGGCCTGCCATAAATAATAAAAATTATAATCAGCAGCACGGTCATCCAGGTAGTAAAGCGTATAAAGAGTGGGAGCTAAAGGTAAAACAATAAGGAGAGGAAAGAAGAACAAGGAACAGATGTATATTATGGCAAATGTATTTCTTTTTTTTGCTGAAGCCAGTAGGGGGACATTAGTTTCCTTATCCGTTTTTAATCTTACTTTCTCAGCGGGACTGCCATTCCAAACCTCCCCAAATCCTATTTTTTTTCCTTCATTAAGGCAGCTAAGATCCTGTAATTCTCCAAATTCTTCAATGATTGTATCTCCACATACGATTACAGAGGAACCTAAATAAGCATGGGCTTTAATATGTACTTTTCTAATTCTTAAAATACCGTTTTCTACAGAAGCGTTGTCAATGCTGCAGCCGGAGCTAGTATTGACGTTGGCATCAATGGTTACAAGATCTTCCGCTGCAATAGGAAGAAGACTGAGTTGTGCACTTGGATGAGCTTTCACACCAAGCAGTTTGAGATATTTTGGATATAAAGGAGTTTCTACAATAAATTCAGAGGGCATAAGTCGTTTAATTGTTTTCCATAGCCACCATCTGAAATAATACCAGCCCCAAAGAGGATAATCCCCCTCTTTTATTTTTCCTATAATAAGCCATTTTGCCAGCACTATTATGGCTGAATACACTGGAGGGATTAAAGTGTACAGTAAAATAGCGCTTAATAAAGCATAATGCAACCCATAGCCGTTAAGCTGAAAATAATAATAACTTAAATAAGGAAAAAATATCTGAATACTGAATAAAGAAAAAACGAGAAGTAGACTTATGGTCTGGGCAATATTACAAGCAATATACTGTAATGTTGAAACTCTGTGAAAAGGCTCCTGCTGAGTTGTTTTCTGGAATTGTTTGTTTTTCAGAAATTCAGAATAAGCTGATAGAGGGCGATTTTCATAAATCTCCTTTAATGAAGCAGTAGGAAATCCTGCTTTTTGACGGAGGTGCGAAATGAATGTTGCAGCAAGCAAAGAATGCCCACCCAGATCTATAAAAAAATCCTGGCCTAAATTAATGTCTTTTCCAGGGAATACCCATTTCAGTGTTTGAAGAAGTCTATCCTCTACAGAGGCGTTCGAATCAATTTCAATATTTTCATTTTTTTTGTGAATAGTAAAATTTTCGGGAGTAGGAAGTCGTTTTCTATCAATCTTTCCACTAGGCATTCGTGGCATTTCTTTCATTTTGACAATCGAAATCGGGACCATATAAGGGGCCAGGAATTTAGCAAGTTCCTTTCTCATTCCATTTTCATCAAATGAAAGATCATGGCTCATTACAGCATACCCTACAAGCTGTCCCTGTCCATTGGAGTCCTCTTTTACGGCAACAGCTGCAGAAGAAACGTCCTGAAGCCGGTTCAAATGGGTTTCTATTTCACCAAGTTCGATTCTGTAACCTCGTAATTTGATCTGATCATCTATCCTTCCCTGGAAATCTATAAAACCATCTTCCCGTATAATAACGGCGTCTCCAGTTTTGTAAATTCTGTCTCCCGGAAGTTCCGGAAAAGGATTAAATAAAAATTTTTGTTCAGTAAGCTCCGGAAGATTAAAATAACCGTTACTTACTCCCGGGCCTGAAATAATCATTTCTCCGCGTTCTCCCCTTGGTAGAATGTTCATGTTTTCATCAACAACAGCTATATGATAGTTGGGCAAAGGAGGTCCAATTGTAAGATCCTCCTCGCTGTTTAATTTAACCATGTTGGAAGATACGGTTGTTTCTGTAGGACCATAGCTGTTGATAAATGTTCTATAGGAGGTTGCCCATTTTTCCTGTACCTGTTTAGTACAGGCCTCACCACCGGTATTGATGAGTCTGATAGTTGGTACTTCATCAATAATAGCGAGAATACTTGGAACAGCATGGAGAACGGTGATTTTATTTTCTGTTAAAGTATTGCTTAGCTCATCTATTGCCTTTACTGTAGTTGCATCCGCAATCCATATAGTGGCTCCTGCAAAAAGACTGATCCATACTTCTTCACACCACATATCAAAAGAAACTGAAAAACCTTGATAAACTATATCAGTGTCTTTTATTTCTATAAAATCCTGCTCAGATCTTATTAAATGGCATATATTGCTATGGGAAATAGGAATTCCCTTAGGGTTTCCCGTGCTTCCCGAAGTAAATAATACATAAGCCCAGTCATTTGGGGTATTCTGAATAGAGATTGAAGGAACTGCAGATTCAGGCTGAGATATGATACTTAAAGGTTGAGACCGGATGTACACATCCGCGTCAGAAAAATAAGACTTAACATTAATCTCTGTAAATACTTTCTTTACCCTGTCTTCAGGCATTTCTCGGTCTAAAGGAATATAAGAGGCCCCTGCCTTTAAAATTCCAAGTATAGCAACGGGAAGCTCGAGACTTCTTGGGTACCAAACTCCCACCCGGTCACCCGGCTGTACACCTTGTTTTTGTAGTTGTTCTGCAACGGCGTTGCTCCAGCTGTCTAATTCAGCGAAGGATAATTTTTGATCTTTAAATATAAATGCAGTTTTATCTTTATATTTTTCAAAAGTGGGAGTTAATAGCTCAGGCAGAGTTTCATGTTTTACAAACTCTGGATTATTTTTTCCTAAAATAAGGCTTTTCATCATTAAAAAAATTATAGTAATAAAGGTTTTGAGGAAACTATATAAATATACTTTATTTCTCCTCATCTTCAATTTATCAATTCGTTTTTTAGTTGTAATTTTGCAGGAATTAGTATCACTAACTGTAATTTAAAACTTAAGGTATTCATGCTTAGTATTTTATCACAAAACTTTTCTCTTGTAAATGAATGGATTAATGAACTTCGAAACGTGGAAGTTCAGCATGATCGGATGAGATTCCGAAGAAATATGGAAAGAATCGGAGAGATTGCAGCTTTCGAAATCAGCAAAGGGCTGGAGTACCGAGAAGTTGTAATCCAAACTCCTTTAGATACGATAAAAAGCAGAGAAATCGCGGTACAGCCGGTTATTACTACAATTTTACGAGCCGGAGTTCCATTGTTTGAAGGAATTCTGAGCTATTTAGACAGAGCAGATTGTGGTTTTGTAGCAGCGTACAGAAAGCACGATGCCAACGATTATTTCTCAATTAAGCAGGATTACCTGACTTGCCCAAGTATCGAAGGAAGACCCTTGATCGTAGCAGACCCAATGTTGGCAACAGGTGCTTCTTTAATTGAAGCTATTAAAGATCTACTGACTAACGGAAATCCCACCCAACTTCATATTGTAGCAGCAATTGCATCAAGACAAGGAGTAGAGACTGTGCAGAATGCCTATCCTGAAGCTCAGATTTGGGTGGGAGCCATTGACGAAAACTTAACTTCAAAAGGGTATATTACTCCGGGACTTGGAGATGCGGGTGATTTAAGCTACGGAGAAAAACTTCAAAGATAACTTAAGAAAGATTCCAAAAATCTTTTATAATATCCAATAACAAGGTTGGTCGTACTTTATCCATCGGGTGTTTTGTATCCGGAAGTACGGCCAATTTTGCATGGGGAAGGCTTCGGTAAACATGGATGCTCTCTTCGATGGTCACCATATTGTCTTTGTCTCCTACCATAATCTGGACTGGGAGGTTAATCCCGGCAAGATTGTCTTTTAATGGTGTCTTTTTCCCTAAATCAACCATTAAATCAGCAACCGCTGGAAGTAGTTTTTTCCATTTCTGACCATGTTGAGCTTCTAAGAGTTGTGCATATTTCGGAACTTTATGAAGAATAACTTCAGGATTCAGCATTTTACTTTCTTTTACAGCCTGCTCTTCAGTCCAGTCAAATTTCGTCCCCAAAGTGATGATTGAATTGACATTCTCGGGTGTTTTCATAGCATAACAAAGGGCAACATAACCTCCCATGCTGTGTCCGAAAAGATATACATCTGCCAGATTGTTACTGTTGCAATATTCTTCTAATTCCTGAGTATATTTTTCAATACTGATACCTTCGGCAGGAAGTATTGTACTTCCGTGTCCTGAAAATAAAGGAGTATGAATGGTAAAATACTGAGATAACTGCTCCACATAAGGATGGAAAAGATCACTGTGACCTAGCGCGCCGTGCAGTAAAATAAGATGAGGCATGATGATATAGTTTTCCGGAAAATTAAGAAAAAGAATTTGAGGACGAAAGAAGTTTGAAAAATTTCAGGAGGAGAGCCTGGAAACTTGTCATCAGTAAACTTCAATTATTAAATATCTACGGCCATGATCAGCACACTTATTTTATTATCACCGGCTTTTAAAATTTCCCATGCAATAGATGAAACGGTGTTTCCTGTTGTAAAAACATCATCAATAAGTAAAATGTGTTTTCCTGTTACCGCTGTATTGAGTGAAAATGTATTGACAGATTCAAGACGGTGCTTCTTGTCCTTCAGGGCCTGGGCTTTTGAATAATGATTTCTTTTAATCAGGGTATGCTCAAATGGTATTTTATAAAAGCCGGATAGGGTTTCTGTGAAGAGATGCAGCTGATTGTAACCTCTTTCCCGCAGTTTTTTTGGATGTAAAGGAACGCTTACCATCAGGTCAGGTTTTGCATCTTTAAAATCCAGGCGCTCTATAGTCCATTCTGCCAGAATTTTTCCTGTTTTTTCCCTGCTTCTGTATTTGAGCTCATGGATGATTTTTCTGCTTACCCCTTCTTCTTCAAATTGTATCAAAGCATAAGTATGCTCAACGGGGAAGAGTAGCCTGCATTTTTCTTTGATAAGATTATTTCCAAAATAATCATAATGGGTGAAATGAATCTGGTTAAAACATAAGTCGCAGACCAAAAGATCAGGTTCAATAATCCTGTTGCAGTGGATGCATCGGTTAGGGAATAATAAATCAAGCATCATCGGGGTGTTTTTAGCTAAGTTAGGAAATTGTTTTTTCACTAAATAACCATTTTTAAACTATTCACTCTCCTAAACTTCCATATCCTCCAGGTCTCAGTCTCTAAAACTCTTTCCTGATCTTTTCAATAGCATTTTTCATACTGAGATTAAAGTGTTCCTTTTCCAGGCGCACAGGAGGCGCTTGTCTTACTTCACAATCCGGAATACTGCAGGATTCACAGGTTACTCCCACGTTGATGGTTTTTAAAGATGGAGATTTTATAAAGCTTATTTTTTTTATAGTCTGAGGGTTCAATAAGATACCGAGGCAGTAGCTTCTGTTGCTTCCGTCAGAAAAAGGATTTTTTTGAGAAGTTGAGATAACCAGATAGCTTATCCCCTGATCTTTATAATGGGAGATTTGAGCATCTGTCAACGTTTCATTTTCCTTTAAATGATGCAGGTTTTTCACTGCAATCCATCTTTTGCAGTAATGTTCATGCATAGCATTGGCATGGGGAGCCTGTTGGTGGTTGAGGTGCAGCTCTTTTAAAATCTGTATTTTATCAGAATCTTTCTTCTTTACCAGACATAAGTAAAACAAGTCCTTGATCCCCATTTCAGCGGAAAGAATATTGGTTAACCTGTAATAGAAGGTTTCCGGGGAGTTGGTAAAGCTGTTGATAAGATTCTCAAAATTTGTAGGTTCCCATTTATTTTGCTTAAAAAAATCTGACGTTTTTTCAATGACAGGGTCTTTAGATATTAATAAAGCTCCGGCGAAATAAGACGCATAAAAATTATTAAGAATTTCTTCAAAACTTCCGAAATCAAGCCATGAATAAGTATTTGGACGAACCCTTAAGTCCAGTACATTGAAGGCTATTTCTTTAGCAAGAATGAATGTTTTCTGATCTTTTTCAAGTTTTTTGTTGAGGAGCAATAATTTTTTTTCAGGCACAAATAAAGACCGGAGATTATCCAGGGTTCCATACTGTTCGAAATCTTCAGATTGAATTTGATAACTGAATTTTTCCACGAGAATATTTTCCAGGGCTTCAGCCTTTAGATTTTTATCAATATACAATTGATTTTCTTGAGTAAATAAATTGACTTTTTCTTCTATGTCCGGGAAATAATTATCATACAACTCTTGAAAAGACCTCAATACGGCAAAATAAAACCTTTCTTTTCCTAAATTATAGTTTTGGGAAATTTCAATCAGGGCATTGATAAAAGCAGTTACTTTTTTAGGAGCATCACTGATAATACTGATAAGATTATTTTTATTGATCCCAAACAATTCCAGGGGAACCTCTTTGAAAAAATCAGATTGCAGTATTTCATTGAATGGTGCTAAGCTTTTATCCAGTTTTGTGGATACCAGATCATCAAAAGTACAGTTCAAGGCATCAGAAAGCTGGATGATTTTATCGTGTTTAGGATATTTTTTTCCGTTTTCAATTTCGTTGAGGTAAGATTTTGATAATCCGGTTTTTACTGCAAGATCCTGCAGAGACCAATTTTTCTTTTGTCTCTGTTGCTTCAGCTTTAGCCCGAAAACTGTTTTGATAAAGTCACTTTCTGGATTCATTACTCAAATATAAATAATTGAATGCGATTATTCGCATAATAATTTTTAAAATAAATTAGCGAACGTTCGCTGATTGTGAAAATTTTTATTTATGTTTGTAACATCAAATCACAAAATCAACAAGTTATGGAAACGCAGGCTCAATTAAAAATAAAGACTCAGAAGCAGTTTGAAGAAATTTTAACTCCGGATTTGTTGGACTTTCTGACAGCACTTCATCAAAATTTTAATGATAAAAGACTGGAACTTTTAAAAGAAAGGAAAAAAACTCAGCAGGAATTCGACAAAAGTGTTCTTCCAAAATTTTTATATGAGACAGAAGAGATCAGAAATGGAAACTGGACTTGCGCATCATTACCGGAGGATTTGCTGGACCGAAGAGTAGAAATTACAGGACCGGTTGATCGGAAAATGATTATCAATGCATTGAATTCCGGAGCTCATACATTTATGGCTGATTTTGAAGACAGCAGCTCGCCAACATGGGAAAACTGCATCGAAGGCCAAATTAATCTTTCCGATGCGGTGAGCAGAAAAATTGATTTTACCAATGAAAATGGAAAGGCGTATAAGCTGAATGAGAAAACTGCTGTTTTATTGGTTCGCCCCCGTGGCTTGCACCTGCCAGAAAAGCATATTGAGATCAATGGAGAAGAAGCATCAGGCTCACTGACTGATTTTGGTATTTATTTTTTCAGAAATGTAAAGAATCTTTTGGAAAAAGGAAGTGGTCCTTACTTTTATCTTCCAAAGCTGGAGCATTATAAAGAAGCCCGTTGGTGGAATGATGTTTTTGTATTCGCCCAGAATTATCTGGAAATTCCTCAGGGAACGATTAAAGCAACTGTTCTGATTGAAACAATCACAGCTTCCTTCCAGATTGATGAAATTCTATATGAGCTAAAAGAGCACAGCGCAGGTCTGAACTGTGGAAGATGGGATTATATTTTTTCCTATATCAAGAAACTAAGAAACCTTCCTGAGTTTATTGTTCCGGATAGAGATCAGGTAACAATGACGTCTCCTTTTATGAGTGCCTACTCAAAAAGGGTTATTGAAATATGTCATAAAAGAAATGTTCATGCCATTGGAGGAATGGCTGCTCAGATTCCGGTAAAAGATGATGATGAAGCCAATAGAATTGCTTTTGAAAAAGTAAGAAGCGATAAAGAACGTGAAGTAAAGAACGGACACGATGGAACCTGGGTAGCACACCCTGCATTGGTTACGGTGGCAAAAGAGATTTTTGATCAGTATATGCCTGAAAAGAATCAGATTGATAAAAAATTTGAATACCATATCAAAGAAACAGACCTGCTGGAAATTCCTAAAGGAGAAATAACAGAAAAAGGGGTCAGAAAAAATATCAATGTAGGAATTCTTTACCTTGAAAGCTGGCTAATGGGAACCGGTGCAGCAGCCATATACAATCTGATGGAAGACGCGGCTACCGCGGAAATTTCCAGAACCCAGATTTGGCAATGGTTGAAAAATGAAGCTGTTTTAAGCGGTGACAGAACATTGACCCGAAGTATGGTCCTGCAATGGGAAACCGAAGAAATGGAGAATATTGAAAACTATGTGGGAGAAAACCGTTTCAAAACCGGAAAATTTAATCTGGCCAAAGAACTTTTCAATGAATTGATTTTCTCAGAAAACTTTGAAGAATTTTTAACCTTAAAAGCATATCCTTTTATTTAGTTTGAGGGCAAGAGCGTGAGAGCGTTGTAGTGATACACTTAAATGAGTGTAACTTATCAACTATCAAGCATATTCAAGACTCTCGCTCCTATTACCCGAGTACTCATCCCTAACCCAAAATTAACAAAATCCAAATATTATGAAATCTAAACAAGAACAAATCCAGGCTATAGAGCAAGATTGGCTAACAAACCCACGTTGGAACGGAGTAAAAAGACCTTATACTGCTGAAGAAGTTTTAAAACTCAGAGGCTCTTATAAGATTGATTATACCATTGCGACAGAAATGTCTAAAAAATTCTGGGATAAATTAAATAACCAGGATTATATTGCCGGTCTAGGGGCCCTTACAGGTAACCAGGCGGTTCAGGAAGTGGATGCCGGGCTGGAAGCGATTTATCTTTCTGGCTGGCAGGTAGCAGCAGATGCTAACTTATCAGGAGAAATGTATCCGGACCAGTCTTTATACCCTGCTAATTCAGTACCTTCTGTGGTGAAGAAAATAAATAATGCTTTATTAAGAGCAGATCAGGTACAGTCTGTAAGCGGAAACGGAGATAAAGAATATCTTGTTCCTATCATTGCGGATGCAGAAGCCGGTTTTGGAGGAAATCTAAATGCCTTTGAATTGATGAAGCAAATGATCGAAGCAGGAGCTGCAGGAGTTCATTTTGAAGATCAGCTTTCTTCAGCTAAAAAATGCGGACACTTGGGAGGAAAAGTACTGGTTCCTACACAGGAAGCTATTAACAAGTTGATTGCTGCACGTCTTGCTGCAGATGTTTTAGGGGTGCCAAGCCTTATCATTGCGAGAACAGATGCTGATGCAGCTGACTTATTAACATCAGATATTGATGACAGAGATAAAAAATTCGTCACAGGAGAAAGAACCTCTGAAGGGTTTTATGTGGTAAGAAATGGTGTAGAACAGGGTATAGACAGAGGACTGTCCTATGCACCTTATGCGGATTTAATCTGGATGGAAACTTCAAATCCGGATTTGGAACAGGCAAGAAAATTTGCTGAAGGAATTCATGCAAAATTCCCTGGAAAGATGTTGGCTTACAACTGTTCACCTTCATTCAACTGGGCAGCAAAGCTAAACGTTGAGGAGATGTCTAGTTTCCGTGAAGAACTGGCAAAATTGGGATATAAATTCCAGTTTATCACACTGGCAGGATTCCATGCCCTGAATACAGCAATGTTTGAATTGGCCTTAGCTTACAAAGAAAGAGGAATGGCCGGATATTCAGAACTTCAGGAGCGTGAGTTTGCACTGCAACAAAAAGGATTCAGAGCGGTGAAGCACCAGTCTTTTGTAGGAACAGGCTATTTTGATGAAGTACAGAATGTTGTGACAAACGGTTCTTCAGCTACCGTAGCTATGAAAGATTCTACAGAAACGGCTCAGTTTCATTAGTCATTTTTTCCATATTTTTTGATACTAAACCTTCTCATTTCCGGGAAGGTTTTTTATTCTTAGAAGTCTGAAGATAACTAATAAAAATTTGGATTATATTTGAAGTCGAAAAAAAACAATTTTTTAAACAAAATGAATTTAATTAAAGCCCTTTTTATTACAGCAGGATTAGCGCTTAGCGCAAATACTGTACATGCTCAGCAAAAAATAGGTAGCGTAAATACTGATGAAGTTTTCTCAAGCTTACCTGAGGTAAAAACGATAAGTGCAACGATTGATAACCTTACTAAAACCAAGCAAGCTGAAGTTGAAAAGTTAATCGGTGACTATCAAGCTAAACTGAAAGTAGCACAAGATAAAGAAAAAACATTGACGGAAGCGAATAAAGAATCAGTGACTAAGGAACTGATGGCAGCGCAGACTGAATTAGATGTTTTAGGAAAAAAAGTAGAAACAGCAAGAACGCAAGCCGGTAAGGAGATTTCAGCAAAACAAAATGAACTGTTGGTTCCATTACAGCAAAAAGTACGTGGAGCTATTTTAGCAGTAGCAAAAGAAAAAAGTCTGAACTTTGTATTTGATACAGCTTCACAGGGTAACAACAATCTTATCTACACAGATGGGAGTGAGGATATTACTGATAGTGTAAAAGCTAAATTAGGCGGGACAGCAACAACTTCTAAGCCTGCAGCAAAAAAATAATCATTTTAACAGATTAAATATTCTAAAAACGGAATTGGATTACCATCTGATTCCGTTTTTTTATCAGTTTATAGCAGAAGGAGCAACTCTGTTTTATTTTTAATATTATAATTTTGAGTAAATTTCAGAGAGATGAGCTTAGTATATCAAAAAGAAATAAAAGTAACGGAAGAACATATTGATCAGAATCAGCATGTCAATAACGTCCAGTATGTACATTGGGTGGAAGAAATAGCTGCCGAACACTGGGATTTTTTGAAACATAAAACAGAATATGAAAATGATGCCTGGATGCTTTTGGATCACCATATTCAATATAAAAAACAGGCCTATCTGAATGATCATATTATCATAAAAACCTATCCTCTGCCTCCTGAAGGAGCTAAACAACCGAGAAAAGTTGAATTTTACTGTAATGACAAGCTTTTGGTGGACTCAAGTACACTTTGGGTTTTATTTGATCCTGAAACAAAAAAGATTAAACGGTTGGAGACTAACTGGCTGGAGAAATTTTAAATAATAACATACAGTAGCAGATAAAGCTAAAAACAATATATAATCATTCTGAAAAACCGATGCATATGGCAACAAATATTTCAACAATAGTGATCAATGCGTCCAAGCAAAAAGTTTGGGATACTTTGACAATACCTGAGTTGGTAAAACAATGGCAATACGGAAGCAATCTACTCACAGATTGGATCGTAGGAAGTGCTATTGAGTTTATAGCAGAGTGGGAAGGGAATGTATTTAAACAATGGGGAACCGTTTTGACCTTTATTCCAACGGACAGTTTAAGTTATAACCTGTTTGCCCCCAGACCGGACCTTGAGGATAAACCTGAGAATTATTTTGTGATGAAATATATTCTGACCGATCTTGGCGGAAAAACGAAACTTGAAATCATACAGGAAGATAACAGATCTAACGCAATACAGGAAGAGCCACAAGGTGGAGAGAATCCGGTTCTTCAGGGATTGAAAAATATTGCGGAAACAACTTGAGATGAAACGTAAATTAAGAAAAATACTTATCCACAATATGGAGTATCTATATTCTGTCACAAATAAATATCATGCAGGTACGGAAACCAATACTTTAACGGTGAAAATATTTTTAAGCGGACAGAAGCAGACGCCCTTACTCATTGAATTTCTTACTTCTGATGATTATTTCATGGGACAGCCCTTAAATTCTGGAATCAATTTGATGAATACAGTAAGAGATTCCATAGAAAACATCAATATACATGAGCCTAAATATATTCAACAACTTATTGTAAAGGGAAGGGAAAAGGGTTGGAGTGGAAAGAATAAGATGGAAAAACAAAATGGGTTGGATTATTTATCCGAGCTGGGATATGAAATTGATTCATTGAAACCTAAATAAAATATGCTTGAACACTTATTACAATAAAAGTTAAAAATCTTTGTAACATAATAAAGCCTGTGGTTGTCTTATCAACGATAGATCAACAAATAATGAAGAAATCCGTTTTAGCAGCTATATTTTTTAATGTATCCATTTTAGGATTCAGTCAGACCGCAGAACAGTCAAAAGCAATTGACAGCTATATAAAAAATGTTATTCAAATCAATGAAATTCCCGGAATGGCCGTAGGAATTGTAAAAAATGATAAAGTAACATTCCAGCAGTACTATGGGCGTGAGAACCTGGAAACTGATAAAAAAGTGAGTTCTAAGTCCATGTTCAGGGTGTATTCCAATACAAAATTAATTACCAATGTTGGTCTTTTTAAACTTATTGAAGAAGGAAAGGTATCGCTGGATGATAAGATTTCAAAGTATATAGACAACCTGCCGAAAAACTGGCAAAACATACAGGTGAAAAATCTTCTTTCTCATTCTTCAGGACTTCCGGATATGTTAGATGCGAAAGATCTTCCCGAAAAAGCGACCTTTAATGAAGTTATTAAACGCTTGTCAAATGAAAAAATAGAATTTGAAGCTGGAGATCATTATCGGTATAATCAGACAAATTATATGTTGATTAGTATGATTATTGAAAAACTGACAGGAAAAACTTTCGAAGAGTATAGCCTGGAAAATCAATTTCCGGAATCCAGAAATCAGGTCGTTTTTTCTTCTAATTCTGTTGAAGAAATCCCTAATAGAGTGGGGAAATATAATTATAATCCTGAGAAGAAACTGTATGAAAAGCTAACTGAGGTTGGTGGCTTGAGAGCCCATTCTGCCAATGGACTGGCGGTTACCCTTCCTGCTTTTTTACAGTGGAGCATCCATTTCAGCAAAAATGATTTCCTGAAACCCGAAACTAAAAAGATGATGTGGAAACCGTTTAATTATAAAAATAATGACTGGGAATTCGGCCATGGTTGGGAAATTACAGATAACAATAATACAAAGTCATATGGATTCTCAGGCGGAAACGTAAGTGCTTATAGTATTTTTCCAGATAACAATATGGCTGTTGTCGTCATGTATAACGCGAATAAAGGATTTCCTGTAATGTATCAAATGATTAATCATATTGCCGGAATTATGGATAAACGTCTAATGAATCCGTATGCATTAGTAGAAGAAATGACCATAGCTGAACCTTTTGTACATCCTGACCTTAAGAAAGAAATATATGGATACAGAACAGAAAATGACAAAGTGATTTTTTCTTATCAATATCCTGAAAATCTAAGTACTGAGTTTATCAAGACTGTTTCAGTAGCAGGTTCATTTAATGACTGGAACAGTGAAAATAAATCTTATCAGCTGACTCTTAAAAAGAACAATACTTTTGAACTGGCAGTACCAAAATCACAGTTTGAAAAAGGAAAAACATATGGTTTTAAATTCGTGATGAACAAAAGTGGCTGGCTGACTATTCCTTACAACGCAATCAATACAGACGGATCCAGAGACAATAATTTAACCTTAAGAATTGATTAAAAGATTAGTTTAATACCTGTAATAGAAACAGTCTCTTCTGTGTTTAGCTGTTTTGTCATATCTTTGCACTATGATACGTATAACAAAAATTTTTACATTCGAAACAGCTCACGTACTGTACAACTACGATGGGAAGTGTAAAAATATGCACGGACATTCCTATAAACTGTTTGTAACGGTAAAAGGAAGACCTATTAATGATATTGAAAACCCTAAGAATGGGATGGTGGTGGATTTTGGAGATATCAAAAGTATCGTAAAATCTGAAATTGTAGATGTATGGGATCATTCCGTTTTGGTGAATGCCTTGTCTCCTCACAAAGAATTGGGAGATGACCTTGAGCAGAAGGGACACAAAGTAATCTACTGCAGTTTCCAACCGACCTGTGAAAATATGCTGTATGCTATTGCTGCAAAAGTAAAATCAAAACTTCCTGAAGGAATTTCTCTGGCTTATCTTAAACTTCATGAGACCGAAAACTCTTATGGAGAGTGGTTTGCAGAAGATAATTAATAATTCATTTCCAATAAAGTTCAGACAGTGTTAAAAACAACAATTAATTTAGAACCTGGAAAAAAGGTGTATTTCGCTTCAGATCAGCATTTTGGGGCTCCTACTCCTAAAGAGAGCCGGATCCGTGAAGAGAAATTTATACGTTGGATGAATGAGATCAAAGAAGATGCTCAGGTTTTATTTTTAATGGGAGATCTTTTTGATTTCTGGCATGAATGGAAACATGTTGTTCCCAAAGGATATGTACGTGTTCTGGGTAAAATTGCTGAACTGAAAGACCGGGGAATCCACATTTATTTTTTTGTGGGAAACCATGATCTTTGGATGAAAGATTATCTGGAAGAGGAAATAGGATGTACTGTTTTTTATCAGAAACAATATTTTGAAATGGGCGGGAAGCAGTTTTTGCTGGCTCATGGAGATGGACTGGGACCGGGAGATAAAGGATATAAAAGAATGAAGAAGCTGTTCACAAATCCGGTGGCACAATGGTTTTTCAAATGGCTGCATCCCGATATTGCTATGAAAGTGGCTTTGTATCTTTCCCAAAAGAACAAAATGATTTCCGGAGAAGAGGATAAAGCATTTTTAGGTGAAGACAAAGAATTTTTGATCATCTATTCCAAAGAAAAGCTGAAGACCGAAAAGATAGACTATTTCATTTATGGGCATCGTCATCTTCCTATGGTGCTGGATCTGGAGCAGAATTCAAAATATATCAACCTTGGTGATTGGATTTCCTACTTTACTTACGGAGTTTTCGAAAAAGATTTTGAACTCAAGGTTTTTGAGAAATAAAAACAAAAAAAATTGCCCCTAAAAGAGACAATTTTCGAATGAACCTAAGCGCATTCTTGTTTTTAATCCATATTCCGAAAAAGTAATTGCAAGAATTTTACCAAAGTTTAATTTTGCAGTAAAAAATATTAAATAAAAAATATTCTTTCTTGAAATTCACTGTATTGAAGGGATGGGAGGTGTAAAAAAGATTTATCAATTGAAAAATATATTCAACATACAAACAGAACAGGATTTTGTAGATGCATCATTGGAAACATTTCGTTATCAGTATGAAAATGTTGAGATATATAGAAAGTTTGTCAACTTTTTAAAAGTGAATCCTGATGAGGTAGACAGCGTATTGAAGATCCCTTTTCTGCCTATAGAAATGTTCAAAAACCATCAGATTCTGGATAAGAATGTCTCTGCAGATTTATATTTTCAGAGCTCAGGAACCACCCAGATGAATCTGTCTAAACATTTCATTGCCGATCAGAATTTATATGAAGAAAGTATTTATAAAAGTTTCGAACAGTTTATAGGTAAGCCGGAAGATTTTATTTTTCTGGGGTTACTACCAAGCTATTTGGAAAAACAAAATTCATCATTAATTTATATGGTGGATTATTTGATGAAAAAATCGGGAAAACCGGAAAACGGATATTTCCTTTACAATCACGCAGACCTTTTTGACCTTTTAAACCAATTGAAAGATCAAAAAGTCATTCTCTTTGGAGTTTCTTTTGCCTTGTTGGATTTTTTAGATTATTGTCAATCGAATCCCAATAATAAATCTCTAAGTTTTCTTGAAAATTTAGTGGTTATAGAAACCGGAGGAATGAAGGGCCGAAAAGAAGAGATGACAAAAGATGAGCTTTTGCTCATTTTACAGGAAGGTTTTAATACCCATAAAATATATTCTGAATATTCGATGACGGAACTGCTTTCACAAGCGTACTCTCTTGGAAATAATGAATATCAATGTCCGAACTGGATGAGGATTATGGTCAGAAATGCAGAAGACCCGCTGTCTTACGAAAAAGAAGGAAGAACAGGGGCTATTAATATTATAGACCTTGCCAATACCCATTCCTGTTCTTTTATTGCTGCTCAGGATCTGGGGAAAATAAATGGCGATAAATTTCAGGTGCTGGGAAGAATAGACCACTCTGATATCAGAGGCTGCAGCTTGCTGGTAAGTTGAAAGTTGAAAACTATGCAGGTGTGCGATTTGTGGTCCCTGAGATTTGAAGCATTAAATTAAACATTGGACCTTAAGATTATACACTTCTCAACAGCTTGAAGTCTCCTGTCTCTAATCTCTAAGTCTCTGTCTTCTGACCCAATACATTGTACTTTGTACCTTTTACATTATTATAAATACCATGATCAAAATAGAAGAACTTGTACATGCCTATATTCACTCTCACTGTGATTTTGAAAAAGAGCTCGTTCTGACTAATTATTTTCAGGCAGATTGGGAAGCAGATATTCTGATTATAGATGCGGAAGGATGTAGCCATGAAATTGAAATCAAACTTTCTAAAAGTGACTTTAAAAATGATTTCAAAAAATCATATATCAATAAAGAAACCGGTGAAAAATTTCTGAAGCACGATAAAATTTCTTGTGGCGACTATATCTGTAATACTTTCAGTTTTCTGTTGCCTATGGGAATGGTAGACGCTAACCTTATTCCCGAACACTGCGGAATTATTGAGTTTTATCATAATGTGGATACCTGGGAAACCGAATTTTATCCAATCCGCTCTGCTAAAAAACTGCATGAAGATTCCTACTGGAGCCTGAATGATAAAGATCTTTTTATCAGGAAAATGGCTCTCAATCTTCTTCAGCGTAAAATGGAGATTAAAGGAAAGCACGAAGAACTTATTTTTAAAAATCCTTTTGATATTAAAAAGACGAAATAAAAAATCCTGCCAGCCGGCAGGATTTTTTATTTCGTTATAAATTGAGATTCTTATTAATCTGTTATTTCTGCAGTATCTCTCTGAAGTAAGAACTTGTAGATCAATCCACCTACAATTCCTCCCAGGATAGGAGCTACCCAGAACAGCCAAAGCTGTGACATGGCAAGTCCGCCCGCAAAAACTGCCTGCGAAAGGGATCTTGCAGGGTTTACTGACGTATTGGTGATTGGAATAGAGATTAAATGGATTAAAGTAAGGGCAAGACCAATAGCAAGACCTGCAAATTTACCATTTGCCCATTTATCCGTTGCTCCCATGATAACAATAAGGAAAAAGGCTGTTAATAAAAATTCAGCAAGGAATGCTGCTCCCATACTGAATGCCTTTCCGTTGTAAACGGCTTCACCATAGAAGTTTGTGGCAAAATCACCCGGTTTTGAAAAATCTACCGCTCCGGCACCGTTAAGGATAGTGTATAAACATCCGGCTGCTACAAGTGCTCCTAAACACTGTGCTACAATATAAGGGATCAGGTCTTTGGCAGAAAATCTTCCTCCAGCTAGAAGCCCGAAAGAAACTGCCGGGTTGAAATGCCCTCCGGAAATATGACCTACAGCGTAAGCCATTGTAAGGACAGTAAGACCAAAGGCTAAAGCAACTCCTAAAAGTCCTATACCAATATCGGGAACTCCGGCGGCAAAAACTGCGCTTCCACAACCTCCGAAAACAAGCCAAAATGTGCCGAAAAATTCAGCAAAAAGTTTTTTTATCATGTTGTTTATTTTTAAAATGTATCTCAAATGTAAAATTTATATCTTAAAGTAAAAAGTTAAAACTGAAAAAATATTTCAAAAATAGGAGAACAAAAATTGTAAATTCAATAATTTGGTTTAAAGTTTGTTTGGGATTTATTTATATAGTACTATCATCGGAATGAAAGATATAACATAAACATTTTATCTTTCATTCAGTAAATCT
The DNA here is from genome assembly GCF_900176315.1 of Chryseobacterium sp. YR221. Taxonomy (NCBI): domain Bacteria; kingdom Pseudomonadati; phylum Bacteroidota; class Flavobacteriia; order Flavobacteriales; family Weeksellaceae; genus Chryseobacterium; species Chryseobacterium sp. YR221. The sequence goes on along the minus strand of NZ_FWXM01000002.1, from coordinate 404,663 downwards.
AAAAGTGGAGTTAATGAAAAAGTTTCTTTGTGTGGTCTTTGTACCTTTTATTTATAATCTACAGTATGCGCAGGTGGCCAAAAATACAATGCGTGACTTTAAAGGGATCAAGTTTATAAATATTGAACCGACTGCTCTTTATAAGCCTCATATTGATGCTTCAAAAAGTTTTGGAGTACAGCTGCTGAAAGATTCTAAAACAGTACAGAAATACATTAATAACGGAAAGTTCCATAAAATAAAAAAATCAGGGAAAGGGTATCATGTTCAGAAGCTTGATCACAGCAGACCCTGGATGGTATCTAAAGCAAAGGCAACATTAGAAAAAATGGGTACAAAGTTTAGCAAAGATACAAAGGGTGGAACATTTACCGTTTCCTCCATTACCCGAACACTTGAAGATCAAAACAGGTTAAGAAGAGTCAATTCTAATGCTTCGCTGGGGATCAGCTCCCACAATTATGGAAATTCTTTCGATATCTCCTACATACGATTCAATAATGTCCTGAAATATAACCCAAAAATGGAGGTGGCATTAGAGAAAGTTTTAAAGTATTATACTAATGCTGGTAGAATTTATTACATCAAAGAGAAGCAACAGCGTTGTTATCATATTACAGTGAGAAATTATTAATTAAAATTCTTACTTGCATAGCATGTGTAGTTTGTATATTTTTATACAACTTAAAAACTATGATTATGACAACATTAAACAGCGAAGATTTCATGCTCTCTAAAGAGGAATGCAAAACAGCTATGGATCAGTGGAGTTTACTTCTTTCCAATTTTCCAGAGGTTAAAAAATTAATTCCTGCCAATTATATTTTTGAAATAAACAAAGGGCATCTGGATTGGATGAGAGGTAACAGCGAATATCCGGAATTCTGTGCTGGTGTAGGGGTTTACAAAGAAAACCTGATCATTATTTTATATCCCATGGATGAAAACGGATTAAGAAGAAATATGGAAGAATATCCGTGCAGTCTTCTTTGCCCGCTTGCCTATGATTTGAAACTGCAGGAAATACAGCAGTATACAGTTGTTAAAAATGCTCTTCTCTCTAAAGACCTTCAAAATATTGATAAGAATGCAGATATGTCTTTCCCTATCTCCAGCAAACCGGTCCTTGAACAGGATAAAGCAATAGAAGCTATTGAAAGATGGAGAAATGAAGGGATGGATTGGTTTTATCAGGAATGTACAGTATACAAAGGAACGAGAATCTTTACTAAGTTCTATGTTCCTACAGAAGATTTATGTCTTTCAAACAAAAACTTAACCAGAATAGTGTGTTCATTCGGATTAAGATACAGTGATATCTATGGTAGAATGCTGGTTACGCTGATTTTTATTTCTTTCCTTGAAAACCTGGAAAGCAATAATACAGGAAGCAGTGCAATAACTGAAGCCAATACATACGATTGGGCAAAACCTTGTCCTCCTATTTGCCGTATACCGGACGCAATATAATTATAACTAAGGAATGGCTGATTTTTATAAGGCAATTTTATTCCTGAACTATGGTCTTCTTCTATCAGTGATATTGTTAGGAGCAGGAAAATACCGCATATTAAATAATAAAGAGAAGCAATATTTTCACTGTATTGCTTTTCTTTTTTTTATTGAGCTGCTGAATCTTATCCTGCCTTATATTTTCAATCTCAATGATACATCATTTCTCTATCCTCTTTATATTGCCGGGGAGTTCTTTTTGCTGTCAGTTTTATTTATCAGAAAATTAGATTGGCCCAAATATTTTCTGGGGCTCGTTGCATTAGTGGCTGCCGGATTTATGATTTCAAAATATGGGTTTAATTACCCTTTCAATGCAGATATAGCTAAAGTAGTTTCTAATATTATAATCATCTGTCTTTCCGGATTTACATTGATCCGGGAAATAAAAGATACTTCTGCACAAAACCGTTTTCTTTTGACAGATGCCAGTATTTTTTTCTATTACTCTGTTTCGGTATTTATTTTTATTGTTCAGCATCAGATAGCTAACCTGTCAGAGGACGATTATTATATTATTTTTAGTGCAAACAATATCCTGTCCGGGATTTTGTACTGTTCATTTTTATATACCTTCATCAAATTAAAGAAGTAAGTTTAAATATTAACCTGTTAATCCTTATAATTGTTACCATAACAGTTATAGTGGCTTTTATTTTGCTTGCCTACAGGTCTTTTATCAGCAGAATTATAAAAGAGAAAAATGTACAGCATGAAGTAGAAGTCCTTCACCAGAAAAAGCTGGCACTGGAAAACATCAAAGCTCAGGAAGAAGAAAGAAAAAGAATAGCGGTAACTATTCATGATGATATCGGAAACAGGCTCAATATCCTTTCTTTATGGCTGAACAATCTCGATACTAAGGGAGATGAAATTATTAAAAAAAATATCTACAGTCAAATGTCTGCCCTGATTGATGCAGCCAGAAGTATTTCCCATTCATTATACCCTGTTAACCTGGAATCTGTAGGGCTGGTGCTGTATGTGGAAGAACTGATTGCTAATCTTTCCCATAAAATCAATATTTCAATGCAGGTAATGCCCGGGTACAAAAAGAAAGATCTTTTTGTGGAAGTACAGCTGTACAGGATTATTCAGGAATTTACCACCAATGTAATCAAACATTCTGATGCTACGGATATTTGGATCTATATTAAAGACTATCCTTATAATATGGCAGTTGTGATCTCAGATAATGGTCAGGGTTTCGATTACGATAAGGTGAAAAAAGGAATGGGTATTAAGAATATCGAATCCAGAATCCAGTCAATGAATGCCGCCTATAAATGGAAAAATACTTTTTTAAATAAAGGAAGTCGTATAATTATTAAAATTCCCAAACATAATGAGTTCCCAAATCAAGATAGCCCTGATAGATGATGAACAGCTGATCCTGGAAGGAGTAAAAATGCTGCTGTCCAATGAAAAAAATATATCGGTATGCGTTACGGCAGATAATGGTCCCGATTTTATTGAGCAACTGGAAAAAATTTCGGAAAATGATTTTCCTGATATTGCCCTGGTAGATGTTCAGATGAAACCCATGAATGGTTTTGAACTGGTAGAGATTCTTAAAGAAAAATATCCCGACCTGAAAATTATCATTCTTTCTTCCCATTACAAAACCTCTATTCTGGGGTATATGGTGAAGTTGGGAGTTTCTGCATTTCTTCCCAAAAACTCCAATAAAAAAATATTTATTGAAGCCATTACAATGGTCAATAAAAATGGAGTTTTCTTTACTGCGGAAGACCATCAGATGTTATTCACTTATATGAATAGCTCGGCAAAGAAAAATTCTCTTTTTGAAACAGAAGATGAGCTGTCTGAAAGAGAAAAAGATGTGGTAAAACTGATTTGTCAGGAATTTACCAATAATGAAATCGGCGAAAAACTCTTCATCAGTCCAAGAACAGTGGAAAGCCACAGACAACGGATTCTGGAGAAAATTGGAGCCAAAAACACAGTAGGCATAGTCATTTACGCCATAATAAACAATATTTATTCACTTGAAAAATTATAACCCCATTCCGTAGAAATACGGAATTTTTTATTTGGTACTTTTCACGCTAGTTTAGCATTCCTTTCTTCTGTTACTTTGAAAATATCCAGGTCAGAGACCTTTTGGATGAAATTTGAATGTAAAATGCAGATCAATCTGTAACATAAATGATTAAAAGAATGGAGGACAGCAACATAATTTCTGTTGGGATCTTCTTTGATGGTACTGGAAACAATGGAGTAAACGCTTTTTCGCCGGATAAACCACTAAAGAATAATGAAAGCTACTATGGTGCTTTTACCAATATTTACAAACTATACAACCTATTTCATGGGAATCAAAAAATATACATTGAAGGAATAGGAACAGTAATAGGAGGTGAAGACAATAATTTTGCCATGGCCACATGTGCAAACCCACCTTACGGTAACGGATATTCTTCCGACGATAAAATTCAGAAGGCAGATGCTTTTGTACAGGAAATAATCAGGGATGAAAATAAAGAATATCATTTCTATATCTATGGATTCGGGAGAGGAGGAATGCTTGCCCGGACTTTCTGTAACCGGCTTTTGGCTCATTATTCATCAATGCACATTAAAATTAAGTTTTTAGGAGCTTTTGATACTGTAGAGTCCAAACCTTTTAATACATACGATTTAAGTCTTTCCGGCATGGTAGAGCATGCACTTCACCTCTGTGCCATCAATGAATGCAGATTCTTTTTTCCACTCACAGGCTTTTTCGAAGATTCTAAAAGAATGCAGGATAAAAAATCTGAAGATTGGAATTCCGTATGGAAGGAAATATTTGTCCCCGGAGCTCATGCTGATGTGGGTGGTGGATATCTGGAAGGACCTCAGTCTGTCTATATCTCTACAGATTTTATAAATGATAATGATCTTGAGAATTATATCTCAGATATAAGAAACTCAAAAACCGATGCCGCAGGAAACCGGATTTGGGAGCATTTGTTTTCCAGTTATCAGATAGAGAATGAAGACCATTTTTCTCAGGCTTTTGTATCCCGGGATAAAGTATATAACCATCTTTCAAAAATATATGGAAAGCTTATGCTGGAAGAAACCAATAAGAATGCGGTAGTATTCGATGCTGATCTTGCAGAATTATATTTTGAAATAGATTCCGGAAAACATCCTTACCTCAATACGTTCTATACACAGCTTACAGAATATGTGAAATTGATCTCTATAGGTATAAAGCCGGCTTATAAGTATAATGAACTGGCAGATTATATCCATATTTCGGCTAATTTTGGATTATACAGCGATGCTTTACTGAAAAGGTCAGAATCCGAAATTAATGCAGAACTGATCAACAATGGTTTGAATGTCTCCAGCAGTACCTTAGTAGATAAGGAAAGTAAGAAAAGACTTTCTGTGGAACTTCATCTTCCCGAAGATAGTTTTGTAGCCGACTTTCTGTATGGAACCAATGTTCCGAATAATGATATCTGGACTCGCTCAATCGTAAAAACTCCGATAGCAATCAGAGTCAATGAAATTAACAATTAATCTCAATACTTTTCAGTTTTAAATTTAGGTTAGGGAGCATTCTTTTGGATGTTCCCTTTTATTTGTAAGGTATTTATTATCAATTGGGTATAATTACTGAAGGTGTAATTTGGTATTTTATACTGTAGTTTTTGGCTTCTAATTCTCGTTACTTTGAATTGTTCATTTAACGAAGCTTCAAAAATAAAATATGAGCAAAGGCGTATTCTGAAAAGCCCAATAACAAAAAGAGTAAGAACATCAAAAATTAAAACCAATGGAAAAGACACTCATTCAAACAGCAGCAACTACTGTATTCTCAATTGATTTCGATTTTACATCCAATGATCAAAAAACAATTTTACAGTATCTACAACAAAATAATTACAAACTAATGGGGTACAAAGGTGCTTCAGGACCTAATCAGGTTTCTACAGGAGTACCGGCATGGTTTGCTATAAGCTACCAGGAAATGTTTGGCGAAGTAGAAATTGACTATGAGCCAAAATACAAGGTATATATTTTCAATAAGTCAAATATTGGCACCAATACAACCATCCAGATGCAGGCATTATCCAGTGAAGTTCCTTTGGGGACCGCTGTAACTTTCCACCAGGACGGTTCTTTTTCTACTACTTCAGGAGCTCCGGCAGGAGTAATTACGGTGAAAAATGACAGAGGAGCAGGGACATCAAATATTACGGTAGGGCTTGCTGCAAAAGTGAATGGAGAATTTCAGCCTTTCTGTGCATTTATATGTACGCCACAAGGGTCTGTAAGTATGGAGCCCAATGAAAAAGTAGTTTTATTTGCAGCGCAGACTAATATGACTTCAGGATCTGTTACCGGGAACGCTACAGCACCTGGATGTAATTTTATATTCAGTGCTCAGAATATACAATATGATTTGCAGATGATCGCAGGAACTTATGGTATTGAAAGTGTACCTGGAGGAGCGCCTGTCAATCCTGTATCTTCAGGAGAATCATTGACGCAGCTTTTAAATATTTTCTAAAAAGATAAATCTTCCCGAAGGATCTAATTCCTTCGGGATTTTATTATGGATACTACATTAAACATATATTTTGATAAAAACGGAATAAACTATTTGACCCATACCAATCAGCTGGTAGGTATCATAAGATCTTATCCCGGAACAGCTGATTTGAAGTATATATGTCTGGCTTTTGAGCCTTTTATTAATAACAATCCATGTACTTTTTCAGACTCCTGGAAAGCATTGGCAAGTAGAATCCAGCCACAAAATATGGAGGTTTATAAAGATAGTGTATCAACAGATGCAGAATATGGGAACAGGTATTCAGTTTCAAATATCGGTTTTTATGGCACCCCCGGCAATTGCCCTTCGGAAGTCTTGGGGATAGACAATACGTCTACCTCTATTCTATATCCGGCCATTTCTCAGAAAATAAACGGGACTTTTGGCGTTTGCAATGCAGATTCTGCTTCTGTCAATACGATTATTTATTTTGATTACAGTGATGAGTTATGGCTTTTCACTGCAAGTGGAATCTCTTCCAATATGGCCATTTCTTCTTCTCTTTTGGTTCCCTCAGGAATGCAGGCCAGAAATGTGACTATCAATAAATACCTCACTATTGATTTTCAGGATGATACAGATGTGTATTTTGATTCAGCTACTAATGTATTCAAAATGGGAAAACTCCCTCAAAAAAAATAAGGAATCATGGAAAAAATAAATAGTACCACAGAAGATTATCTCTATGCATTAGGACAAAATAATTTAGTGTATAATGATGACTTCCGCTATTTCAGCAATCAGATATCCAGAAATGGGGCCATCATTTATGGTATTCCTGATGGATGGCTATATAACGATAGCGGAGCCAACGGAAAAATTTCTTTTGATTCAAATGCTAATCAGCTGGTTATTCTAAAAAGTCAGACTTCTGATGAAATGACTTTCAGACAGGCCCTTCATGAATTTCCAAGATGGAAACAGATGTTGCCCGGGGAAACAGTTTCTGCTCAGGTTGTTTTAAATTTAAAAGTGAGCGGAGATGTAACGGTACAATTATCCGATGGTATAGATTCCAGTTCGGTTACCGTATCTCAAACAGGCGACCATGAATTAAATCTGTTGCATATCATCAATCCCTTAGCAACGAAGCTCATGCTCACTGTTTTATCAAAAATTCCAAATGCCGAAATAAGAATTTCACGTTGCTGTACAAACTTAGGCTTAATTAGTCTTAAAAACCTTCCCTGTATTATTCAGGGAGTGATAGGGGAACGCAGACAATATATCGCTACGGAATTTGCCCCTGAAGGAGAATTTTCATTATGTAATCCTCCTGTTGAACTGGATGCCAATTATACAAGATTAAATTCAATACTTAATTATCGGTTCGGAAAGGGACCCAACGGATTTTCTATGTTATTGGATATGCGCGGATATTTCAGCCGGGCATGGAATAATCAAGCTACGGTAGACATGAATGCTACCGAAAGAAAAGCTCCTGGAACAGGAACCATTACAGGAGATCATGTCAGTACTTTTGAAAATGATATTTTTAAAAAGCATGATCATGGACTAAAGTTTTCCACGACAGCAATGATTCCCCCTGGGAATGGGCCGACTCCTATGAGTATTATTGATACAAAAAGTACCTCAAAAACAGATATTGAAGCAGATGGCCTGGAAACAAGACCTAAAAATATAGCGGAACTATATACCATCAAATGGGCTTAGCTCTATCCAACCTTCAATATACTTACTCCAATATTTTTTAACTCCAAAAACAATATATTATGACAGTTTCAGCATGGCTTAAAAAAGCCAATAAACTTTTAGACACTTGCAACTACGAGATCAGTATTAAAAATGGCAGCAAACCGATTACAATGTCTGAAGCTACCACTTTGAATGAATTGCAAAATGAAATAGGTTCTCACCATGGGATCAAACAGGTAAAATATAAAGAGGCTGCGGAAAGCCTTGAAGAAATGATTGTCATGGTGAAAGCGGGGCAAAAAACACCACCGCTCACTCCGGGATAGACATTTTTAAACTTTCTAAGATTTAGAAGTTTCAGAGGTAAACACAGAAATCTATGTTTTTAAACTATTTATTAAGACGATAAATTAAGTTTTGAATCTGGATTAAAAACTGTCCGAAAGGGGCAGTTTTTTTATTTCTGAACTATTTCATTTCTTTTTCCGTATTTTTGCCCTCGAAAATTCATTATTCATTATTAATTATTACTTAAAAAAATGCTTTCGGTTCAAGGTTTAGGATTACATCACTCGGGAAATTATTTATTTCAAAATGTAAATTTCACGATTAAAAAAGACGATAAAATTGGTTTAGTCGGTAAAAATGGAGCGGGGAAATCCACTTTATTGAAAATGCTTTCAGGAGAAATTAACTTCTTCGAAGGTGATGTTGTTGCTGAAGGAAGCGCAACAATCGGTTTCTTGAAACAGGATCTTGATTTTGTAAAAGGAAGAACCGTTTGGAACGAAACCATGCAGGCTTTTGAACAAATCAATGCCTGGAAAAATGAGCTTGAAGAGGTAAACCATCAGATGGCGACGAGAACCGACTACGAAAGCGATTCTTACACGGATCTGATTAATAAAATGACTGAGCTGAATGACCTTTTAATGAACCATGATGCCTACAATCTTGAAGGGGATATGGAAAAGGTACTGTTTGGTTTAGGTTTTAAAGCGGATGATTTCCAAAAGATCACCGATGAATTTTCAGGAGGATGGAGAATGAGAATCGAACTGGCAAAGCTTCTTCTTCAAAAGAATGACATTATGCTTCTCGATGAGCCTACTAATCACCTGGATATGGAATCCATCATCTGGCTGGAAAACTTTCTGAAAGACTATCCGGGAGCAATCGTTCTGGTAAGTCACGATAAGCAGTTTATGACGGCAGTTTGTAACCGAACTTTTGATATCAACAATAGAAAAGTAGATGATTACAAAGCCAATTATACAAAATATCTGATCATGCGTGAAGACCGCCGTGAGAAACTGATTCAGGCTAAAAAGAATCAGGATGCGGAAATCAAGCAGATGGAAGACAATATTAATAAGTTCAGAGCCAGTGCTACCAAAGCATCTTTTGCTCAGTCCCTTATTAAAAAATTAGATAAAATTGAACGTATCGAGGTTGATAATGAAGACGTTTCAAAATTCAATATCCGTTTCGTACAGTCTATGGTTCCCGGAAAAGTTATTTTTGAAGCTGATCATTTAGGGAAGGCTTACGGGAAAAAACAAATTTTTGATGATGTAGATTTCATCGTTCAGAGAGGAGATAGGATTGCACTTTTAGGACAGAACGGACAAGGAAAGACTACTTTAGCTAAAATTCTGGCCGGGGATATTAAAGATTATTCAGGTTCCTGGAATCTTGGACACAACGTAAACATCGGTTATTTTGCCCAAAATCAGGAAGAAGTTTTAACACCTAATAAAACAGTTTTGGAAGAAGCAGAAGATGCTGCTACGGAAGAAACAAGACCTAGAGTAAGAGATTTATTAGGATCTTTCTTATTTCAGGGAGAGGCTGTTTCTAAAAAAACAAAAGTACTTTCCGGAGGTGAGAGAAACCGTCTGGCACTTTGTAAACTATTACTTCGTCCTTTCAATACGTTGATTATGGATGAGCCTACCAACCACCTGGATATCCAGTCTAAAGAGATTATTAAGCTGGCTTTGCAGAATTTTGAAGGAACATTGATTGTCATTTCTCACGATAGAGAATTCCTTCAGGGGCTTTGTGATAAAATCTACGAATTCCGTGATGGAAAAATGAAAGAATTCCTTGGTGATATCAATGAATATCTGGAATACAGACAAAAAGAAACGATCAGAGAGATTTCTGCAGAAAAAGCTAAACTTCACAATGAAGAGCCAAAAGCAGAGGTGAAAAAAGCGGAAGCAAAACCTGTAGCTGCCAATCAGTCAACGATTGTAAGTAAAGAACAGAAAAATATACAGAATAAAATTAAAAAAGTAGAAGAGAAAATTTCCGAACTTGAAATTAAAGTGGAAGAAATGGAAGCTTCTTTTGCCAAAGAAAACCCTTCTGATGAAACGTTGGAGAAATACAATAAAACTAAAGAAGAATTAGATTCTGCATTGCAGGAATGGGAATACCTGGGAACTCAGGTTAACTAAACTAAAATATAAAAGCTTCATAAATTAAAATTATGAAGCTTTTTTTTGTAACATAACCCCATTCATTTCTACATATTACCAGTAAGCATAAAAGTAATTTAATAAAAGGGTAGCTCCAGAATTAAATTATTTTCATAATTTTGAAGAATGATTTTAAAAGAAAGCAGAAATCTGAAGAGTTTTATCTCCAAGCTATTGTTTGGAGTATATTTCCTCGCCCTGCTTTCTCAAAGCTTTCACCATCATGATTCTATGGACTACTTTAAAGGATTTAATCTTAAAAAGACCGAGAATACGATTACAAAAGCTATTACTAAAGAGAAAGCTGGCGACTGTCTGGCCTGCCACTTTTTGGTTACCGGACATACCTTAGCTCCTGAAGAATTCAGTTTTACTTTTGAGCACTATACGCATCAGGTAAAACAGATCATCGCCATTCAGGAGAAAATCTGGTCACAGACCAAATTTACCTTTCAGCTTCGGGGGCCTCCCACAATTTCATAATCAATACATTCATATTGGGTTTAAAGTTTCGTGCTTTAAAGTTCAATGGTTAATGCCCAAAAGTTTGAGGGGGGGGATACAGCAGTAGCTCATCTGATAGTTGTATTATTTTCATAATATCAGTCTCCGGCTTCTCATGACTAACATCCAACTTCTTTCATCATTAATACATTGCACTTTTACTTTTTACACTGTACATTATACATTGTACAAATTAAGATAAACCCATTCAACAAATTTTAACGAAAAATGTACCTGTTAAAAGGGTACGCAATCAATCTATTATAATGAAATTGATATATTGCCTGTTGCTGATCTTTTGTGGATCAGTATTTACAAGTGCACAGAAAATGTACACTGTACAAGGAACCGTTCAGGATTTTCATGATAAAACAATGCTGGAAAATGCAGTGGTGAAAATCGGAGGTTCTACAGTAAAAACAGATAAGAAAGGGAAATTTTCTTTTGATAAAATTCCTGCCGGAGAATATTCTCTTACGGCACAGCATCCTGATTGTCATGATTATACTGAAAATATAAAAGTTGATCAGGATATTCACGTGGTGATCACCCTGGAACATCATATTAAAGATATTGAAACCGTTACCATACACGGTAATCATAAATCCAACGGATCTTTAATTGTGAAGACTATTGATAAAAAAGAAATAGAAAGAAATGCCACAGATAACCTGGGAAATTTACTTTCTAAAATATCGGGAGTGGCCACATTAAAGACCGGAAATAATATTGCAAAACCTATTATCCATGGTTTATACGGAAGTCGTATTTCCATTCTCAATAATGGAGTAAAGCTTGCTGAGCAGGAATGGGGCGTGGAGCATGCTCCCAATGTAGACATTAATAATTTTCAGCATATTGATGTGATCAAAGGAGCGTCTGCTTTAAAGTACGGGAGTGATGCCATAGGTGGCGTTGTCATCATGGAACCGGAGATTTTTCCTAAAAAAGACACTATAAAAGGATCAGTCAACCTTTCGGGAATTTCCAACGGAAGAGGATTGGGGCTGGATGTAGATGTTGCCAAAATATGGAAAAACGGTTGGGCGGTAAAATCAGGAGGAAGTATTAAAAAGCTGGGTGATCAGCATACACCTGATTACAATCTGATGAATACAGGAATGGATTTCTCATCCTTTAATTTTACCGTGCAGAAAAATGAATATGACAAAGGAATTTCTTTTGATTATTATCTTACCAATCAGAATATTGGAATTTACAGAGGATCTCATGTAGGAAACAATAATGATTTCTATAATGCGATGACCTTAAAAATTCCGGTGTATACAGGAGACTTTAGCTATGATATTGATAATCCACGACAGGTTATCGAGCATCATATTGCGAAAGTTTCAGCTTTCAAAAGATTTGAAAATATTGGGAAAGTTTCTGCAACGTACAGTTTTCAGTATAACCATAGACAGGAATATGATGTAAGAAGAGGTGATCTTAAAGATACTCCTTCTTTGGATCTTGCCTTGATGACTCACCAATTTAATCTTAATGATTTATTGGAAAGAGAAAAATGGTCTCTTGAAACGGGGATTGATGCAAGTTTTCAAAATAATTATTCAGATCCGGCTACCAAAGCGAGACGTCTGATTCCTAATTATGACAAATATGCGGCGGGAATATATTCTGTATTTAAATATAAAATTTCACCGGAATTGAATGCTGAAGCTGGAGTAAGATATGACTTCACCCGTTATGATGTAACGAAATGGTATGACAAAAGTGATTGGAGCAACCGATATGCTGACTCATACCGTGAATTCTATATTAAAACGGATAAAAACAGAGTGTTGACACGTCCAAAAATTAATTATCAGAATGTTTCATTTAATGCAGGTCTGGAATACCATCCGAATGCAAATTTTAATTTGAAATTTAACTATGCAAAAGTGGGAAGAACACCCAATATTGCAGAGTTGTTTTCTGATGGATTACACCACTCTGCAGCGGTAATAGAAATAGGGGATATGGGACTGAAAAATGAAGACGGACATCAGTTTAACCTTACTGCGGATGCAAAATTCAATGTCCTTAAAGGATTGAATGTTTCTGTAAACCCTTACTTTTTCATAACTAAAAACTTTATTAATGAAATTCCAACGGGAGTACAGAATACAATAAGGGGAGTGTTTCCGGTGTGGTCATACCAGCAGATTGATGCAAAAATGTATGGTATAGACCTGGATATTAACTGGAAGCTTACAGATAACCTTTCTTATACAGGTAAAGGAAGTTATCTGTATGGGCAGGATGATACCCATAATGAACCGTTGATTCTGATGATGCCTCCTAATTTCTCCAATGCATTACAGTTTAAAAAAGAAAACTGGAATAATTTTTATTTCAATCTTGAAAATCAGACTTTTTTAAAACAAAGCAGATTTCCTGTCCATAATGCTTCAGTTACCATTTATGAAAATGGGGTGGAAGTTAATAAAACGGTGGATCTAAGTACACCACCAGCAGGGTTTTCCCTTTGGAATATCGGAACAGGAATTAATCTTAGCAAAAATCTTTCTGCAGGGCTTATTGTAAACAACATTTTTAATGTTTCGTACAGAAATTACCTTAACCGTATGCGTTTTTTCGCAGACGAAGCAGGAAGAAACTTTATTCTGAATTTTAGATACCGTTTCTAATATTCACTCTTAAAAACAAAATTTTTAATCTTAAATCAAAAAAATGAACAATTTATTCAATACTAAAAATATCACCAGATTATTAGCCGTTTTATTCATTACTTTCTCTGTAATGTCTTGTCAGAGAGATAATGCATCAGAAGAGGACGACCTTCCGCAAGAAGATCTTACCAATATTATTTTACTGGTTAAGGATGTGGCTGCACAAACAACAACAACTTATAATTATAGTGTTGGAGCAGGTGGAGCGCAGCCAATAAGCCTGGTAGATGGGAAAACATATGAAGTAGAAGTACAGTTTAAAAATGGAGATGAAGATTCTACCCAGGAGATCAAAGATGCAAAAGATGAACACTTTTTAGTATTCAACTTTCCTAATTCTGATCTTACTCTTACCCGTACAGATGATGCGAGCTCCACAAGAGCAGACCATAATCATGTTGGTTTGAAAACAAAATGGGTGGTGACTAAAGCCATTAAGAACGCATCAACACAAAGCCAGTTGATTTTAACGCTTTATCATGAACCTCAAACAGTCTCTGAAGCTTCTGCAGTAAGTGGAAACGGAGTAGTATACGGACAGCAAACCGGAGGTGAAACAGATGCCCAGGCTACTTATGGGATTATCAACTAAGCAGACCTTGAAAAAAGACAAATTTTAAATATCATATTTCGTAAAACCACTGATCATTCAGTGGTTTTCTAATTTATAAATATTTGAAGGCTAAGAATTTATTTGAAATGAGTTATTCTCATAAAAAATTCATATTTTTGCAACCTAAAATTTTAATCAATAATGAAGGTTACCGCACAAAACCATGATGACGTAAGTTCATTGCTTACTGTAACATTGGAGAAATCTGACTACAAAGAAAAAGTAGAAAAGCAATTGATTAATTATGCTAAAAATGCGCAAGTTCCTGGATTCAGAAAAGGGAAAGTGCCTTTAAGTATGGTTAAAAAACAATATGAAGCAGGGATTGCATTTGAAGAAATCAACAAGCAAGTTTCTGATGCTTTGAACAACTATGTTAATGAAAACAAATTAAGATTAGTTGGTCAGCCAGTTCCTCAGCCAGTGAATGAATTAGACTATAATGCTGATAAGATTGAGGTTGCTTTTGAAGTAGGGTATGAGCCTGAATTCACTATAGATTTAGCTAAATATGAGGCTCCTCACTATAAAGTAGAAGCTGCTGAAAAAGAAATCAACAAGAGTATTGAAAACATGCAGAAGCGTTTTGCTGAGCAAGTTCCTCAAGATAAAATCACTAAAGATTCTTATATCGCTTTAGAGGTTTCTCAGGTTGTGGAAGAGGATGCTGAAGGAGAGCACCACCACCACCCAAAGAACGTTACAGTTACTGCTGAAAACAAAGAAGCTTTCAAATTAGTAAAAGCTTTGAAAATGGATGAGTCTGTAAAAGTTTCTAAAGAAACTCTTGCTGGTGATGAAGAATTAGCTAAAGAATTAGGATTCAGCAAAGAAGAAGTAGAGCACTTACACCACAATGAGGTAGAAGTAAAAGTAAAAGACTTCTATTCATTAAACTTAGCTGAGCTTAACGAAGACTTATTCAACAAAGTATACGGAGAAGGAACAATCAAGTCTGAGGAGGAGCTTAAAGAAAAAGTAAAAACTGAATTAGACGAGTATTTCCAACAGAATGCTGATGTTCACTTTGTGAATAAAGTATTAGAGCAGGTAACAGAAAAAGAAGAAGTAAAACTTCCTGAAACGTTCCTTGTAAAATGGTTATTATTCTCTAACCAAAACATTCAGTCTGAGCAGCAGGCTAAAGAAATCTTAGAAGCAGAGAAAAACCAATTAAGATATCAGATCATCGAAGGTAAATTGATGACTGAGAACGAAATTCAGTTAGATTATGCTGATGTATTGGCACAAGCTGAGCAGTTAGTTAAAAACCAATTGGCTATCTATGGAATCCACCACTTAGGAGATGAGGAAATCCAGAAATATGCTGTTGAGATGCTAAAAGATCAGGAGCAAGTAAGACAAATCTCTTCTGAAGTAGCTATGGCTAAATTGAAAGATGTTATTCTTGAAAAAGCAACAAAAAAGGAAACTAAAATTTCTCACGACGAATTTTTAGAAGAACTTAAAAAATAATTATACACTGCTATAATATTTTAAAACCGTCAGTTTCTGGCGGTTTTTTTATTTGGATGTGCCCTTCATGTATGTCGGCCAATATTCATATATTTACCCTCTAAACTTATTATTACATATATGAAAAAGATTATCATTCCTTTTTTCTGTGCTGTGCTTTTCTCAGTTCCGGCAGCAGCTCAGAAGAAAGAAGCGGCTTCTGTTAAGACAGAGGCTACAACATCTAAACTGACTGCTAAAGAAGTAATAGATAATTATTTTAAGGCATTGGGAGGTAAAGATAAATTGGAGGCTGTAAAATCTACCATTACAGATAATACACTGAGTGTACAGGGGATGGAAATTACAATGTCTACTAAGAAATTAGGGAATAAATTTAAATCTGTTCAGTCTTTAATGGGACAGCAGATGGTTCAGCTTTTCGATGGTGAGAAAGGGTATTTTGATCAGATGGGAAAGAAAACAGATATTCCCGCAGATAAGATTGCTGATTTGAAAAAAGGAAGACCTGTAGATGCATTAGCTTTTGATGCAGCTAATTTCAAGACGGTAACTGTGGAGAATGTGGATGGTAAAAATTATAATGTACTGTCTTCAGAAAAAGGTAAATTTTACTTTGATGCAACTACTGCACTTTTGTATAAAACTGTTTCAGGAGAAGGAAATGTAACCATAAAGAGCTATATGACTGTTGATGGACTTCAATTCCCTTCCGAAGTAGATGCTGAAGGTGGAGGTCAGAAAGTGAATATCAAGACAACAAAATTGGTAATCAATTCCGGAGTAACGGACGCTGATTTTAAATAAGAACTTTTATCGATAAGAAAGCCGGATATTGTCCGGCTTTTTTTATGAACTATAATTAAAGTTTAACTATAGTTTAGAGCTATGTCTTTCTTTAGTCTACAAATAATATATACTTTTGTACCGAAAAAAGATGACATATGAAGAAAAGATTATTTTCAGTGGTAGTTTGTGGCTTGATCTCTTCAGGTATTTTTGGACAAAATATTCCTTTAGATCCTTCCGTAAAAATGGGTGTCCTTTCGAACGGAATGAAGTATTATATCAGGAAAAATGCACTTCCCGAAAAAAAAGTGGATTTTCGTTTGGCGATCAATGTGGGATCTATTCTTGAAGATGAGAATCAAAGGGGGCTGGCTCATTTTATGGAGCATATGAATTTCAATGGAACTAAAAATTTTCCGGATAATAAATTAGTAGATTTTCTGCAGTCAATTGGAGTGAAGTTTGGTCAGCACCTTAATGCGTATACCGGTTTTGATGAAACCGTTTATATGCTTCCCGTTCCGCTGGATAAGCCGGGAAATCTGGATGCCGGACTGAAAGTGATGGAGGACTGGGCATTTAATGCCACCCTCTCTGATGAACAGATTAATAAAGAAAGAGGTGTCGTATTGGAAGAGCTTAGATTAGGTCTTGGTGCTGATAAAAGAATGCAGGATAAATACCTTCCAAAGCAGCTTTATAAATCTCAATATGCAGAGAGACTTCCGATGGGTAAAAAAGAAGTCCTGGAAAATTTTAAGCCTGACCTGATCCGGAAATTTCATCAGGATTGGTACAGACCAGATCTGATGGCAATTATAGTGGTAGGAGATATTGATGTAGAAGAGATGGAAAAGAAGATAAAGGATAACTTTGGTAAGTATAAAAAAGCTATAAACCCGAAAGAAAGAAAAAGTTTTGATCTTCCCAATCACAAAGAAACCCTTGTAGCTATTGAGACCGATCCTGATGCTACAAGCTCAGGAGTACAATTTATCATTAAAGATTCTGAAGCCTACAAACCGGAGGTTACTGTGGAACAGTACAATCAACGGATTGTAGAAGGTCTTGTGAATATGATGTTGAACAATAGGTTGGGAGAGCTTATTAATTCAACAAATCCTCCGTTTACATATGGTGCTGTTTATCATGGTGGAACTTATGCGAGAACAAAAGAAGCTTTCCAGGGATCAGCTGTTACAAAAGATGGCGATCAGCTGAATGCTTTGAAAGTTCTGTTGAAAGAAGTGGAAAGAGCAAAAAGATTCGGTTTTACCTCGTCTGAACTGGACAGAGCAAAAACACAGATCCTTTCTTCTTATGAATGGGCTTATAATAATCGGGATAAGAATGAAAACGATGAATTGATTGGTGGATACGTCAATCATTTTCTGAGGCAGGAACCCATGCCGGGAATTACCTGGGAATATGATCAGATTAAAAAGTTTTTACCTGAAGTAACTCTGGTACAAACAAATGCAATCATCGGGAAACAGGTAAAAGATGACAGCAGGGTGGTCGTAATTACCGGTCCTAAGAAGGATGATATCACAATGCCGACAGAATCCATGGTTCTGGATATGTTTGAAAAGTTGAAATTAGCAGATCTTACCCCTTATCAGGAAAAAATGAAAGCTGAGAGTTTAATAAAACCTTTTAAGTCTGAGGGGAAAATTACAAAGACGGAAACGGATACAAAACTTGGAACAACAACATGGATTTTAAATAACGGAGCAAAAGTTACTTTTAAGAAAACAGATTTCAAAGATGATGAGATTGTATTTGCCGGTTTAAGTTTAGGAGGAAGTTCAATTATTCCTGATACTGATTACAACAAAACTGAATTTGCTTTCGATGCTTTATTGGAAGCCGGATTAGGGGGGCTTTCCAAAACAGATCTTACCCATTATCTGGCAGGCAAACAAGTGAGTGTAAGTTCTTATATCAGTGGAATGACAGAAGGCGTTTCAGGAACAAGCTCTAAAAGAGACCTGAAGACGGCTATGGAGCTCATATATGCCTGCTTTACGGACTTAAATTACAACCCGGACTCCTTCAATGCCTATAAAATGAAGAAGTCCTCAATGCTTACTAATGTAGAATCAGATCCGGAATATTATTTTTCTAATGAATACGCCAAGTTTATCAATCAGAAAAATCCAAGATTTATCGGACTTGCTCCAACGGAGAAAGATTGGGCCAATACAGACTATAAAAAAGCATACGATATCTACAGGCAAAAATTTGCCAATGCAGGTAATTTCCACTTTTATTTTGTAGGAAACATAGAGGAGACCCAGCTTAAAAGTGAAGTGCTGCATTATATTGCCAGCCTTCCTGCTACAGGAAAATCTTCTACTTTTAAAGATACAGGTTATCGACCTTTGGAAGGTGAGTTTACAAAAGTTTATAAAAAAGGAAAAGAACCTAAAAGCCTTGTGACGATTTCTTATAGTGGAGAAACGCCATACAATGAAAAAGAAGCATTTGCATTGTCGGCACTTGGGGAGGTAGCTACGATTAAAGTCCTTGAAAAGCTCAGAGAAGATGAAAGTGGTATTTATGGAGGGGGCGCAAGCGGAGGTTTAAGTAAAGTTCCCTACAGTAGCTATAGCTTTAGTATTAATTTCCCTTGCGGACCTGAAAATGTAGATAAACTTACGAAAAGTGCTCTTGCCGAGCTTCAAAAGCTGATCGATAAAGGTCCTGAGCAAAAAGACCTGGATAAATACAAAGAAGGGGAATATAATGAATATAAAACAAGCCTTAAAGATAATGGATTCTGGTTGCAGGGAATTGCTCAAAATCAGGTAGACGGAAGCGATCCATATGCTATCCTGAATTACCAGGATAAAGTAAAGCTGCTGACTGTAAAAGATCTTCAGGATGTCGCTAAGAAATACCTGTCTAAAGGCAGGAATATAGCGGTTCTGATGCCGGAAGACGGGTGGGTGAATGCAAAAAAAGCTGATTCCAACACTGGAATGACCGATAGAGCAGGTGTACAACAATAATTTATATCAGCTTATGTACAAAAAGCCGCAGAAATAATTTTCTGCGGCTTTTTTATTTCAATTCAAATCCTTACGGGTTAAGAACCGTATTCTTTTTTCCATTCGTCAGCTACTTCGCTGAGAACGTTATAAAAATCTTCACCGTACTTTCTGGTCAATGGTGTTTTCAGGAATTTATAAACAGGAACCTGAAGTTCTTTTCCAAGACTGCAGGCATCACTGCAAACATTCCATTCATGATAGTTTAAAGCAGAGAAAGTAGAGTATTCTGTAATCCTGATAGGATAGAGGTGACAGGAGATAGGTTTCTGCCAGTCTACAGCACCATCTTCATAGGCTTTTTCAATCCCACATTTGGTAATTCCTTTATCATCAAAAGTTACATAAGCACATTCACGGTCCTCCACCATTGGAGTAACATACATTCCGTCGTGTGGATCAGTAGTCCATGTTCCCTGTTCTTCAAGGGCTTTCACTCCTTCCTGAGTAAGATAAGGCTTTATTTTATCAAAAATACTGTCTAAAATCTCAAGCTCATCTTTATCCAACGGAGCTCCTACATCTCCTTCCACACAACATGCACCCTTACACTTGCTAAGGTTGCAAACAAATTCTTCGGAAAAAATATCCTCGGAAATCAATTTATCGTCTATCTGAATCATAATTTTTTAAAATAAATCAAAAACTGTACCTGCTTTAAAGCCAAGTAAACTGATAATAATAAGCCATAAGCCGGCCTCCTGCATCCAATATTTTGGTAAAAACCTCACCATCCTGCTCAGAATAATACTTGAAGGAAATGCTAAAAGCAACAAATATTCATAGTTTGTATTCATATACAGAATGATCGTTACAAGCTGAGCAAGGGAAAAGACCAGTAAGAAAGTATATTTATATCTGCTTATCGGGCTTTTCTTATTATAATTTTTAAAATGATCATATACTGCATAGATGAGCATAAGAACAATAGGGGTCAATGGTAATAGCTCTGTATAGTCTGTTACGGGTTTCATTTTTCCAAATGGAAAATAATCTATATTCCATGAAGTAAACTGAACAAAATACATCACTGAGAAATAACTGAACACAATTAACACCATTCCCAACAGAAACCTGAAGAGGTTTAATCCTATTTTTGCAGATGTAGCCACCACGTGGATGATAACAAAAACAGCCATAGGCCAGGTAGTGGGAAGGAATATAAAATTCAATGCCACAATAGCACCCACCAATACATATGACTTCTTTCTGATGTCTTCATCCGCACTGGTCAGAAGAAGGATAAGAAAAGAATTGGTAAGCAGGGAAACTGCAATTCCAATATCTAAATTTCCCGGATAGAGCCCAAAAATAAAAACCGTATACAGAAATAAAGGCAAATGGGTCTGATAATTAAGAGCAATACTGTGAAAACAAAAATATCCCAAAGCAATTCCCAGAAAAGTAATACCCGCGACAATTGCCTCATATGTATTGAGATTCAGTATGTTAAATATTATTACTACTAAAAGAAGAAAACCAATATAAACAGGAATTGAAAAAATATTGCTTTCTTTTGAAAGTAATTTAAACATTTTTTATAAATTTGTACAAAGTTAATTTAAAAAAGGAAAATAATGACGTCTTTCTTTCTATTCTTAAGCAAAGTTTTCAAATGGTCTTTTGGGTTCTTTGATACCTTTGGTAATGTTTTAAACTGGATTTTATTTATCGTTTGTTGTGTAATGTTTACTTATTGGTGTTATGTGCTGGTAGCTACATTGGGCGGTGATAAAGATAAAGACTATTATTCTCCTACGGAAGGTAAGAATCCTTACTACGATCCAAAAATCTATAAAAAAGAAGGTTAATTAATTGGTTATATAGTAAAAAACCGATCAAATAATTTAATTTGATCGGTTTTTTTATTACTAACGATTAAAATTTAATTTTCTTAGTCATGAATAGGAAGTACTAAAACAGGAACAGGCGAACTTTTCGTAAGCCCTTTTGTAAGGCTCCCTACAAATACATCATAAATCCCACTTCTTCCATGTGATCCCATGACGATATAATCAGCATTTTTTTCCTTTGCGTGTTCAATGATTATATCTTTAGCAAGTCCTTGTTTCAGAAGATGTTCACAATCAATATCGTGGGCAATAATTCTCTGCTCAATTTTATTAAGCTGAACAAGTTCTTCTCTGATCTCATTCGCTTCCACTTCCGGAAAATATTGAAATCCCATATCCCCGATCGCAAATCCGATATCAGATGGAGCTACATGAATCAGATAAATTCTACCATTAAGCTGTTTGGCAAATTTGATGGCACCTTCTACCAGCTGTTCTGTTTTATCCCCAAAATCTACGGGTAATACAATATTTATCATAAGCCTTTCATTTTGTTACCTAAAGATAAGAAAAATTTGCCAGAGTTGATGTTAAATAACTTATAATATTCGGATATCAAGGATTTTTTCATCCTCAAGATAGGCCTCCAGAATATCATTTTCATCTACCTTTCCTACACCTTTTGGAGTCCCGGTAAAAATAAGATCACCTACTCTTAAAGTAAAATATTGTGAAGCAAATGCTATGATGTCATCAAAACTGAAAATCATATCTCTGGTGTTTCCATCCTGTACTTTTTCTTTATTCTTAAGTAAAGAAAACGGCAAGCTGTCGAGATTATAATTCTCTTTCTTAAAGAAATTCCCTACGACAGCGGAACCATCAAATCCTTTGGCAAGTTCCCATGGAAGACCTTTTGATTTCAGTTCGCTTTGAAGGTCTCTGGCGGTAAAATCTATTCCTAAGCCGATCTCTTCATAATGTTTGTGGGCGCTCTCCTTCTGAATGTATTTTCCTCCTTTTGAAATTTTTAGGACAACTTCAAGCTCATAGTGTACATCATTTGAAAATTCGGGAATATAAAAATCATTTCCTTTTAAAACCGCTGTATCAGGTTTCATAAAAATAACAGGGTTCTCGGGGATTTCGTTCCCTAATTCTTTTGCATGTTCGCTATAGTTTCTTCCTATACAGATTATTTTCATAACTTTTATTTTTTTGCTTGTCATGAGAACAAAGCAGTCTTTTATTTTTTAATGGGTAAATTCATTACCACAATAATAACAGTGGTATTGGTTTTTAGAAATTTTTATTGGGAATCCCAGAATCAACCAGCTGATTCCAAAAACACCACCAGGTTTTTCATCCTGATAAATATGATTGGACCCACATTTCGGGCAGACAAAATTGAATTCAGGATTTTCAATAGTATGCTCTACCTCCAGCGAATATTCTTCATTGTCTTTATAATCCTGAAGAATCTGTTTTGCCCTTTCTAAATCATTTTCAAAAACCTGAAGCTGAATACCTCCTACGGCCTGAGAAAGCAGCCAGTCCGATTGGATAAGCTGTTCATTGGCAATGAAACTGTTAATGCCGTTTTCAGCCAATATCTGTTTGTCCCTATTGGCTTCAAGGGCATTATCATGAAATTTTAAGCGAATCAGGTTGGCCATTTTTTAAAATTTTCCTGAGAGTTGAATCTTTGTAAAAACTTTCTTGGTGTACAATGGGAAATCAGCATTCTGAAGCCATCCGTAGTAACCAAGATCCTTTTGGAATACCGCTTTTACTCCCTGTCCTTTATATTTTCCAAAATTGAAAACCTCTTCCTTTTTTTCATTATATCCTATAAAACCTGCAAGATCTGCATTTTTATTATGGAAAGTAAACTCACTTAAGGGAGCTATCTCATTCGGAATATCATCATATTTCCCTATTTGTGC
This sequence comes from Chryseobacterium sp. YR221, assembly GCF_900176315.1. Taxonomy (NCBI): domain Bacteria; kingdom Pseudomonadati; phylum Bacteroidota; class Flavobacteriia; order Flavobacteriales; family Weeksellaceae; genus Chryseobacterium; species Chryseobacterium sp. YR221. The sequence goes on along the minus strand of NZ_FWXM01000002.1, from coordinate 381,566 downwards.
ATCCAGTACCTCAAAAGTTGCCAATACATCAGCTTCTGCAGAGTGGGCATTTTCCAATGTTTTTCCACAGTAAAACTGGTAAGCAGCGCCTAAGTTTCTAGGTTCTTTTTTATGGAAAATAGTCTGGGCATCCACCAGCCTGAATTTGCTGAGATCAAAATCAATTTCTACTCTCAGGAGTTCTTCAGCCAATAAAGGAACGTCGAATCTGTTGGAATTAAAACCTCCCAGATCACTTCCGGTAAGCATTTCCATAATTTTTGGAGCAATTTCTCTAAAAGAAGGAGCCTCTTTTACGTCTTCGTCATAAATTCCGTGGATCTCACTGGATTCTTTAGGAATAGGCATTCCCGGATTTACACGCCATGTTTTGCTTTCTCTGGAAGCGTCAGGGTTTACTTTCAGAATACAGATTTCAACAATTTTGTCTTTTCCGATATTCGTTCCTGTTGTTTCAAGATCAAAAATACAAAGCGGTTTATGGAGTTTTAAATTCATGTTGATAGTGATAATTTGAATAAGTGATAATATGTATTGATGCTGTGGGACCTTATTTTTTATTTCAGTTGTCTCTGGAAAACAAGGGATACCAAAATATAATAAATGACAAGCATTGGGATTCCTACAATACGGAATATGGCCAGAATAGCAATACCTCCCACTAATAATACGATTTTTGGATAGTTATCTTGTAATTGTGTGGATTTAAATTTCATAGCCATCATCTTAATCGGGCTGATCAGAAGCCATGATGTAATAATGGTTAATAGAAGCAATAAGAGTTCATTTTCAAATAAAATACTGAAAGAACCGGTTTCTTTAAACGCATAATATAAACCAAATAACAGCACTGTGTTGGTGGGCGTGTTCAATCCTTTAAAATAATACCTCTGTTCTTCATCAAGGTTAAAGATCGCTAATCGTAAGCAAGAGAAAAGCGTAACCAGCAATCCCATGTATTTGATTTCAAATGGCAAATGAAGGCCAAGGAGCTCGGTTCCAAAAGGTTCCAGTGCTTTGTACATCGTAAGCCCGGGAATCAACCCAAAACTTACCATATCGGCAAGGGAATCAAGCTGAAGACCAAGATTGGAGTTTGATTTTAAAGCTCTGGCTACAAAACCGTCAAAAAAATCGAAGATCGAAGAAAGGATAAGGCAAATTGCCGTTGTCTGATAATCTCCTAAAATAAGATGTATTGCACCTATGCAGCCTGCAAATAAATTAGCCAGGGTCAAGGCATTGGCCAGATTATTTTTTATAAAATTCATAGCTACAAAAATAATGTTTTTAAAAATTCTATCTTAAAATATTATGCACTAAAAAACACAATAAAGTGATTTTGATGTAAATTTGCCGCATGAAATTTTTAAAAGGATTGAGAAAACAGGAAGTTCTGGTATTAGTTTACAGGATTTTTTTAGCGTATGTCTTTTATCAGATTGCGAGACTTTTATTCTGGTATTTCAATAAAGGACTGATCAAAATCGACTCAGTTTCGGATTATCTAAAGCTGGCCTATCATGGGACAGCCTTTGATACTACGGCGATTCTATATGTCAATTCGTTGTTTATACTCCTTAGTCTGATTCCTTTGGTGATCAATACCAAAAGAGTCTTTCAGAAAATTCTCTTCTGGATCTATTTTATAACCAATGGAATTGCCTATTCGATGAATTTCGGTGATTTTATTTACTATAAATTTTCACAGTCAAGGCTTACGTCAGCAGCATTGCAGGTAGCGGAGCACGAGTCTAATCTTTCGAAAACATTCATGATCTCTGTTGGTGAGCATCCTTTTGTACTGATATGGTTTGTTGTTTTGATGGGATTATGGGTATTTCTATACAAAAAAGTGAAAATTGAGGAGCAGAAACCAGCAAAATTATTACCTTATTTCCTTTCCTCGGTTGTTATTTTATGTATCACAGCCGTTTTGGTAGTGGGAGGAATTCGTGGTGACTTTAAACATAGTACAAGACCGATCAATATGGTGGACGCCAATCGTTTTGTAACCAATCCGCTTCAGGGAAATGTAGTGTTGAACAGTACTTTCTCCTTTTTCAGGACATTGGGTACCAATAGTTTTAAAGAAGTTCATTTTGTAGATGAGAAATATATTGATGAAAATGTACAGTCTCACAAAGTATACGACAGGAAAGTGGAAAACCGCCCCAATATTGTTATTTTTATTGTAGAATCTTTCGGACGTGAGTATTCCGGGGCTTTTAATAAAGATAAAAATATCAAAGACTATGTTTCCTACACACCGTTTATGGATAGCCTCGCAACACAGAGTCTTATTTTTCCAAATACGTTTGCGAACGGAAGGCAGTCTATTCATGGGATGAGCAGCGTGTTGGCAGGTATTCCGAGTCTTACGGATGCTTTTACCGGATCACCCTATTCTAATCAGAAAATTCAGTCTATTGTTTCGGTATGTAATGACTTAGGTTATGATACTTCTTTTTATCACGGTGCACCCAATGGTTCGATGGGATTCCTCGGATTTGGGAACATCTTAGGTTTCAAACACTACTTTGGGAAAACAGAATATAACCATGATGAAGATTTTGACGGCATGTGGGCTATATGGGACGAACCCTTCCTTCAGTATTTTGCTAAAAATGTAGGAAAAACACAGCCTTTTATGACTACTGTATTTACGGCTTCATCTCACCACCCGTTTAAAATTCCGGAAAAATATCAGGGAAAATTTAAAAAAGGGAAAATAGAAATGCATGAGCCTATTCAATATACAGATTATGCCATTAAAAAATATTTTGAAACAGCTAAAAAACAGCCTTGGTTCAATAATACAATTTTTGTTTTTACAGGAGATCATACCAATCAGGTGTACTATCCGGAATATGAAAAAGCAATGAACCGTTTTGCTGTTCCACTGATTTTTTACTCTCCAAATCCCGAATACCAGCTTAAGGGAGAGAATCCTGAGACAGCTCAGCAGATAGATATTTATCCTACTTTAGCAGACCTTATCGGTTACAATAAGCCTTTAAGAAGCTGGGGGAGAAGCTTAGTGAGCGATAAAAAATATCCTTCTATTGTCGTTAATTCCGACGGAACTTCGGAGCAGTTTATTATTGGGAACTATATGTACCGTTTTGATGGTAAAGAAATTATAGGGGTATACGGTAAAAGTGATTTAGGACTTGAAAATAATTTGATCAATAAACTTAAAACTCCTGAAGTAGAAAAAGGAAAACAAACGGCAAAAGCCTGGTATCAGGATTATATGAATAGAGTGATCAACAGAAAACTGAATTAGCCCAAAGACGATAGGTAGGCTGCGGATAAAAAATAAAGAATGTTTCTTACCTTTTATGCTTTGTATAACAAAAGTTTTTGTTTGTTGAAAATTAATTTATATTTTTATCAATACGTAGGAAAGACTACTGTATCAGAATTAAAACTATAAGAAATATGAAAAAACTGTTATTAACATTCGCGCTTTCACTATTCAGTGTGCTTTCATTTGCACAGATAGAAGGCAAATGGAAAACGATAGATGATGAAACTAAGCAAGCTAAATCTATTGTCGAGATATTTAAAAAATCAGATGGAAAATATTATGGGAAGGTTTCTCAGTTGCTTATAAAACCAGCTGATCCGAACTGTACAGCTTGTAAGGATGACAGAAAAGGTAAACCGATTCAGGGATTAGAGATCATCAGAGGATTGAAAAAAGATGGTGATGAATTTACAGGAGGAAGTATTACCGACCCTAAAACAGGAAAAACTTACAAATGTACCATTACAAAAAGTGGAGATAAATTAAATGTAAGAGGTTACTTAGGATTATCTTTATTAGGAAGAACCCAGGTTTGGGAGAAAGCTAATTAATTTAAGTTTAAATAGAATTTTAAGACGGCATTTCAGAAATGGAATGTCGTTTTTTTTGTGAAAAAACTGTAACGAAAATAAAATTCCTCCACTTATAGCATATGAGCACAGAACAGGAAAGATTATTTGTGGGATTTTTTAAACCTAATCAAAAACTTATCCACAAAATATGTAAAATATATACAGATAATGCTGAAGATCATGAAGACCTTTTTCAGGAAATCACCATACAGCTTTGGAAATCATTTCCTGGATTCAAAGGGGAGGCTAAATTTTCTACCTGGATGTATCGTGTAGCGCTTAATACGGCCATTACTTTATTTAGGAAGCCTCAGAAAAAACAAGGCCAGCCCGTGGAACTGGATATTGGATCGCTGAAAATAGAGCATGAGGAATATGTAGATGATGAGCATCAGTTAAAAAGAATGTATAAAGCCATCTATGAACTGTCTGATGTAGAAAAAGCACTCATCATGATGTATCTTGAAGATAAGCCCTATAAAGAAATTGGGGAAATCCTGGGGATTACTGAAGGCAATGCAAGGGTAAAGATGAACAGAGCGAAAAATAATTTGAAAGCGAAAATAAGCACAACATAATATGGAAGAACTGGAATTGTTAAAAAAAGACTGGAATAAAGAATCTGAAGAATTTAAAGAATATTCCGAAAACGAAATTGATGGAATGATCAAACATAAATCTGTTTCCATGACCAAAAATTTATTAATTATAGGACTTATTGAAATTGTATTATGGACTTTTTACGGTTATATGAGTGGTCAGTTTCCCTACATCAGGATGGTTTTGTTTTTTGCCTTTATGACGGGGATTATATTTCTGTTTCGTAAGATGACAGCAGGGCAGAATAGCATTGCATTAATGAAAGCTATTTTAAATTTACGAAAACTTGTATTAAGCTATGCCTGTATTTCATTGCTTTTGGCAATCGTAGACAGTGTCATTCATTTTGAACGCAATACAAAGGAGGTTATGGCTGGATTTAAAGATGGTTGGGGCAGAAGCTCATCTGTTGAAAACATTTCTACTGATCCCGGAATAATGGTACCCGGATGGGGAAATTACCTTGTCTTTGGAATTTGCCTGCTGATTGTTTTCTATCTTTTGTATGCAATATATAACAGAACCTATGGGAAAATTCTGAAAAACCTTAGAAAAAACTATAAAGAACTGAGCTTGCAGGAGGAAAAAGCAATTTAAATAAAATTAATATTAAGGGATCTCATTGAATGAGATGCCTTTTTTATTATGTGTATAATAAAAAAACACTATTTTTGTAGTCTAAATTTTTCAAGAAAATATGGCAGAATATACTTTTCGTGAGGTAATTGCACAGGCAATGAGCGAGGAAATGCGTAAAGACGAATCCATTTACCTGATGGGGGAGGAAGTGGCAGAATATAATGGTGCATATAAAGCTTCAAAAGGAATGCTGGATGAATTTGGTCCTAAAAGAGTAATTGATACTCCGATTGCAGAGCTTGGGTTTACAGGGATTTCTGTAGGAGCTGCAATGAATGGAAACAGACCAATCGTAGAATTTATGACATTCAATTTCTCATTAGTAGGAATTGATCAGATTATCAATAATGCAGCAAAAATACGTCAGATGAGTGGTGGACAGTGGAACTGTCCTATCGTTTTCCGTGGTCCTACAGCTTCAGCAGGACAGCTAGGAGCTACTCACTCTCAAGCATTCGAAGGTTGGTTTGCCAACTGTCCGGGGCTTAAAGTAGTGGTGCCTTCTAACCCTTATGATGCAAAAGGATTATTAAAAACAGCTATTCAGGATAACGATCCGGTTATCTTCATGGAATCTGAGCAGATGTATGGTGATAAAATGGAAATTCCGGAAGAAGAGTACTATTTACCAATAGGAAAGGCAGATATCAAAAGAGAAGGTACAGATGTTACGTTGGTTTCTTTCGGTAAAATCATGAAGCTGGCTATTCAGGCTGCTGAAGATATGGCTAAAGAAGGAATTTCTGTAGAAGTTATTGACCTTAGAACAGTTCGTCCTCTGGATTTTGATACGGTTTTAGAATCTGTAAAGAAAACAAATAGATTAGTTATTTTAGAAGAGGCTTGGCCATTTGGTTCAATATCTTCAGAAATTACATACATGGTACAGCAAAAAGCATTCGATTATTTAGATGCTCCAATCAAGAGAATTACTACTCCTGATGCACCTGCGCCTTATTCTGCAGCACTATTTGCAGAGTGGTTCCCTAAGCTTGAAAAAGTGAAAGAGGAAATTAAAAAAGCGATGTACGTTAAATAGATAATAGAAAAAAACTTCCGAAAGGAAGTTTTTTCATTTATTATATTCATGGATAAAAATTCGTTGAGTCATAAAATTAATATAAATTTGCGCGTTTAAAAAATAAATAAGCTGACATGGCAGACGTTACAGAAGATGGTTATCATTTTGATATAAAAAAACTTTCTTTTATTGGAGTTTTAGTCTCTTTAGGAATTGTTTTCGGAGATATCGGTACATCACCGCTTTATGTGATGAAAGCAATTGTTAATGCACAGGCAGGAGGTAGTAATATGCCTTTCAACGAATACATAGAAGGTGCTTTGTCCTGTATTATCTGGACACTTACTCTTCAGACTACCATCAAATATGTAATCATTGCTTTAAGAGCAGATAACAAAGGGGAAGGAGGTATTTTGGCTTTGTTCTCATTAGTTAGGAACCTTAAAAAAGGATGGCTGTATCTTATTGCAATTATAGGGGCTGCAGCACTTATTGCAGATGGTGTGATTACACCGTCGCTTACAGTAATGTCAGCTATTGAAGGTCTTGAAATATACAATCCTCACACTCCCGTAGTTCCTATTACAATTGGAATTTTGATTGTTATTTTTGTGGTGCAACAATTTGGGACTAGCTTTATTGGAAAGTTTTTTGGCCCTGTGATGGTTGTCTGGTTTCTAGTGCTAGGAGGATTAGGAGTAATGCACTTGAGTGAGAATTTTGAAATTTTAAGATCTTTCAACCCTTATTATGCCTATAAACTTATCGTAAATTCACCTAGTGCAATTATTATTCTTGGTGCTGTTTTTCTTTGTACCACCGGGGCGGAAGCTCTTTACTCGGATTTGGGGCATTGTGGTGCTAAAAATATAAGAGTAAGCTGGGCATTTGTTAAGATTATGCTTATTTTAAACTATCTTGGACAAGGAGCATGGCTTTTAACCAATTATAATAAACCTGGCTTTTCTGTAGTAAACCCATTCTTTGGAATTATGGAAGAATGGATGATCATACCGGGAGTAATTTTAGCCACTGCTGCTGCGATTATTGCAAGCCAGGCTTTAATTACAGGTTCCTTTACCATCTTCTCTGAAGCAATGTCTCTTAATTTATGGCCTAATCAAAAAATTGATTATCCTTCTGGAGTTAAAGGACAAATGTATATCCCAAGAATCAATTGGGGACTTCTCATTCTATGTATCATTGTAGTTCTCCATTTTAGAGAATCTGGAAAAATGGAAGCTGCCTATGGTCTTTCTATTACGGTAACGATGCTGATGACAACAGTTCTTTTAGTTTTCTGGTTGTTGAAACGCAGAGTAAGCAAAGTACTGATACTTCTTTTTGCTTTGGTATATATGGCTATTGAGCTAGGTTTCTTCAGTGCCAATATTATTAAATTCATGGAAGGCGGTTGGATTACAGTGGTACTAGCTGGTTCTATTGGGATATCTATGTACGCATGGTATAATGGAAGATTAATAAAAACAAGATTTATCCAGTTTGTGAAAATAGATAAATACGTATCTATCATTAAAGATATGAAACTGGATGAAACCATTCCAAAATATGCAACGAATCTTGCTTATCTGAGCAGAGCGAAAAGAAATGATGAGGTAGAATCAAAAATTATCTATTCTATCATTAAAAAACAGCCAAAAAGAGCTGATCACTATTTTATTCTAAGTATTGTCAATCAGGAAGATCCATATACTTTCAAGTATACGGTGGATGAAATTCTTCCGGGAACGGTTTATAAAGTTAATTTCCTTTTAGGATTTAAAGTGGACCGAAGAATTAATGATTATTTCAATATGGTACTGAAAGACTTAATGGCAGATGGTACCATTCCTTCAAGAAGCAGTCATCCGTCTTTAAGAGCTCATGATATACCGCCGGATTTGAAGTATGTAATTATAGATAATACATATATCAACGATATCCTTTTAACTGTTAAACAGAAGATTACCCTTAATATTTACAACTTTGTGAAGTATATAGGAAGTGATGACTTTAAGGCTTGGGGAGTGTCTTCTCATAACGTTGAAGTGGAATCTGCCCCGATTACAGAACTTACTGTTTATGACAATAAAATTGAACAGTCCGGGTACTTCCGACACACTTCTTAAATGTCAGGTCATGTAATCATACTATCTATTTAAATAAAAATCGATAAATTTGTAGATAATTTTTTTAATGGATACAGTACAAAAAGAAAAGAATATAGCTTTGATCAAGGATGTTTTGAGAAACTACTTATTAGAAAAAGGGTTTAGAAACACACCTGAGAGATATACGATATTGGAAGAGATTTATAATATGGATCATCACTTTAACGTTGATGATCTGTATCTTCTGATGATGCAGAAAAAGTATCATGTTTCCAAAGCGACCATTTACAATACTATTGAAATTTTCCTTGATGCAGGTCTTATTCGTAAGCATCAGTTTGGAGAAAAAACGTTAACCTCTTCGTCTTATGAGAAGTCTTATTTTGACAAGCAACATGATCACCTTGTGATCTATAAAAAAGACTCTGATAAAGAGATTGAAGAGATTATCGAATTCTGTGACCCACGAATTCAAGGAATCAAAGAAGCCATTGAAGAAGCATTTGGCGTAAGAATTGATTCTCATTCGCTGTATTTCTATGGCACTAAGAATGACTAATTAATGAGAATAATCTTTTTTCTGTTACTCTGTATTTCTACGCTTGGCTTTGCGCAGGACAAAATTCCTGTGAAAAGAGATCCGTATCTACAGAATCCTTCAACGGCAAAACCACAACCGCAGAGACCTGAAGATAAAATAAAAATTATCCATGCGGATAAAATTATAAAAGATCCTGCAAAATACGAGGGTAATCAATACTTTACCGGGAATGTTCAGATTGAACATCAGGGATCCATACTTACAGCAGACGAAGTGGTGCTGTATAATGAAGAGAATTTTGTAAAAGCAATAGGCAATACAAGGCTTCAAAATACTGACGGATCAGTAATTACGGCGGGGGAAATGGAATATGATGGTAATACCCAGAAAGGTGTTGCCCGCAAAAATGTTGTCCTTACAGACCCCAAGCAGACCATAAAAACAGATATTCTTTATTATGACAGGCTTTCCAACCAGGCTTATTTTAATACCGGAGGGACCATTAATGACAGCCAGGGTAATGTCATGTATACAAAGTCTGCGACCTATTTTCTAAACACCAAAATGATAGATTTTGTGGGTAATGTTAAAATAGACAATGCACAATATATTATCGAAGGTGTCAACATCAAGCAGAATCAGAACACGAAAGTGGCTGAGTTTTTTGGTCCTACTACGATTACAAACAGAGCTAATCCTAAAAACAGGATATATACGGAAAGAGGTACCTATAGGATGGAAACTAAAGAAGCTTTCCTGAATAAAAATTCCAAGATCTTCTACAATGACAAAATCCTTACCGGAGACGATATGTATTTCAATCAGATCACCGGTTTTGGTAAGGCAACAGGAAATGTAATGCTTGATGATCCTAAAGAAAAAAGGTACATCAAAGGTGGTTATGGTGAAATTTTTGAGAAAAAAGATTCTGCTATGATGACCAAAAGCCCTTACGCTGTAAAAGTAATGGAAAAAGATTCAATTTATTTTGCTGCCGAAAAAATCCTTTCTTACCAAAGACCGGATTCTTTAGATATCAAAGTAAAGAAAAGTTTTTTACGAGCCTATAAAAAGGCCCGTATTTACAAATCAAATGCCCAGGGTAGAGCAGACTCTATTGCTTTCAATGAAACAGACGGAGTAATGCATATGTACACAAAACCTATTCTTTGGAGTGGAGAAAAACAGGTGACGGGTGATAAGGTAGAAGCATATTTTAACACCAAAAATGAAAACATAGATTCATTGAAAGTCATTGGAAATGCTCTTGCTATCAGTAAGGTAGATTCATTAAATCTAAAAGATGAATTCAACCAGGTGAAAGGAAAGTTCATGACCGTTTATTATGAAAATAATGACATTAAAGAAGCAAGAGTGGTAGGAAATGCACAGTCTATTGCTTATGTAGATGATACGGACCAGGAGACTAAAAAACCGGAAAGAATAGGAATCACACTTTCTGCCTGTGGTATTATTGGGGCTTTGTTTGAAGAAAAAGGACTGCAAATTATTTCCTGCAGTATTGGAGCTACATCAGATACTTATCCTATGAGTAAAATAGAACCGGCAAAAAAGAAGTTCCCTGACTTTAACTGGAATACTAAAGATAGGATCAGGAAATGGCAGGATATTCTTGTAGATACTCCTAATAATGAAGAAATAAAATATACCGGAGATAATGAACTCTATGAGGAAGCTCAAAATGCTATAGAAAAAGAAAAGGCTAAAGAAGAGGCTAAGAAACCGAAAAGAGTCAGAAAATAAAATATCAATATCCGTTTCACAATTTGTGAGACGGATATTTTTTTCCACTCCATATTGAAATGGAAATTTCAGTCATTGAAATTCACTAATCAGTGATGTATTTTAGTTTTTTTTGGACCGTTTTCCTGATTTAAAGGGAAAATTTTATGGTGAATTATTAAATTGTAAACCATTGTTATATAAGGATTAACCTTGCATTTTGTTCTTGAAAATTCACATTTCGACTCTTGTTTTTTTGGTAGAATGACCTTATTTCTTTGAAATTGTTTTTTTTTAATACAATTGTAATATTTGGTATCATAATATTTATTAAATTTATTATGTCAAATTGAAAAAAAATAATGATATGAAATTAAAATCTATTATCATGTTCTCTCTTATCTCCATTGGGGTGAGTGCACAGGTTGGGATTTCAAAAAGTCTCACTTTTGATCCCGATACCAGAACGCAACTGCATGTGAAGCAGGATAATTTTGCGGCCAGAATGCCAAGAGCCAATACCGCAGGAGTTCTTCCTACTTCATTAACAGGTACTATCGGAGATGGAACTCAGGGTTCTGTAATTTTCAATAGAGAAACAGGAAGTATTGTTCAGAACGACGGTACAAGCTGGAAGATCTCAGATCCGATTGTTACTGTGATGAAAAATAATAAAATGGCCCGCTTTATAAGAAGTGGGACCACTACCACTACCTGTCAGCCTTGTACTCTTTTGCCACCTAATATCTGTTTAATAGGATCTGATAGGCAATGTGCTGCGACAGATGTAGCTTTTACGTCAAGCAGTCCTGCTTTGAATGAAATTTCAAATGATATCGCATTGGTAAGTACTACAAGTAATATGATCACTTTTAAGACAAGAGGTTTATTTAAACTTTCATTTAAAAGTGGAGCATTGGATGTAGGAGAGGCGCTCTGTGTAGGAGCAACTACTAACCTGTATTCCAGATTGAATCTGGAAGTTAGTTCTGATAACGGAGCAACATGGAGACCTATTAACAATACTGTAAGCAATACTACAGGAGGATTACTTTCACTAGGTTCAATACCTATTGGGTCTGTAGATGTAGGGCAATCATTGGCATTTACTTATGTAGGGGTTTTTAATGTAAACGATAGAGTAAGATTGAGATTTTTTGGAAACCAAACCATGTCGATCGGAGGCTGTTTGGGAGCTAATATGTACTTCGCTATGAATACCACAGGAAATTCCATATCAGAAATTATTGTTGAAAAAATAAATATGCAATAAGATGAAAAAAATAATATTAATTGTAGCACTTTTTTCTCAATACTTTCTACAGGCGCAAGTGGGTATTGGAGGAAATATTTACAGCAGTAAAAATATCGTTAAGGTTCAGGATGGGACCAAAGGGATCATATTACCTTATTCCAATACCTTTACTACTTTTCCAAAGTATAATGCTGCTGTAACGGATCTATATAATGATTATCCTAACCTTATTGGTGGTCTTATCTACAATAAGAATGATGATCAGTATTACAAATATGATGGCTATGCCTGGAATCCGGCAAGACAGATACAAGGGATATATCAGCCCAAAGGCTCGAGACTGGGAATCTCTTCAGGAATTTCAATTCCTTGTATTGCATTCGGTTTAGGATTATGTCTTTCAACAGGTTCTGCAGTGTATTTGGCTCCGGATGATAAAAGTGAAGTACTTGTCGATAACCTTGGATTGAAAAATGCGAGTAGTGTGACCATAAAACAAGCTGGGATTTATGATGTGGCGGCGGCTTTAGGATTTACCGGTGGTTCTCTTGGTGCCCAGATAGGGGTTACGGAATTTAAACTGACATTACAGGTTAGATATACCTCAAATGGTGCTTGGGAAACAATTGTTACCAAGTCCAATTATTCCCTCATATTTATTGTAGATACACAAGGAAATAAAACCTGCAGTTTTGCTCAGACTATTTCTTTACCAGTTAATGCTGAACTCAGAGTTATACCTACCATCAGAACGATTGGTGGATCAGGAGGATCACTGGCAGCCTATGGTACAGACTCCAATTCGATCAGTTCTTATATTGCAGCACGTTTAATTAAAGCTTTTTAAGATGAAAAAATATATATTCGGACTGTCTTTATTCATCATGAATATCTACAGCGCACAGGTGAATTTTACAAATATTCCTAGCCCTGATTCAAATGCCAATGGAAACGATCAGGTAATGATGTATATTACCAATACGAATGAAGCAGCAGGAGTAAAAGGTTTTGGACTTCCTGCAGTAAATGCAGAGGTAGATCTTCCTTATACAGGAGTAAATGCTCCGGGGTCAAGAATAGAGGTGTTGCGGGGACTGCTTTTGTTTGTCAAAAGTACAGGCGAGGTAATGGTTTTTGACGGGCTGGTGTGGAGTAAAGCTTTTGAAATAGAATCTGATAATATCTCAAGGTTTCAGCTGAATGCTGTTTCAACAACTACAGGTACTGCTTTGTTGCCTATAAACTCCCTTATTGATAAACCTAATTTCCTTGCAGATCCATTAAAGCTTAAAACAAATGTACCTACAACAGGTGCTAATCTTAACAGATTGTATGTTCGGCAGACAGGATTATACAGGATTAATGTAAACCTGAATTTTACAGGTGCAGCAGGTTCTTTTAGCAACAGATTAGGAGCCAGTTTATATGTGAATGATGTGAAGAGGTTCCAATTGTTGGAAGAAACAGTCAATTTTGATGGTACTAACCGTAAAATCAATTTAGATTTTTCCGTATATGCTGTTCAGGGACAGTATATTACTTTGGAATCCATCTCAGAGGTAAGTGGAACTACCACGTATAATGTGACTAATAACAGCTATGTAACGGTAGAAAAAGTATTGTAGATCAAACAAATCTTAATATTTCAATTAAAGATCACCCTTAATTTACTAAGGGTGATCTTTTTATTCCCAATCAATAATTTCGGCATTTGACGAATCTTTTATAGCTTTGCTGAAATTTTTTGAGACGATGGAAATGCACAAAGACTTTTTTATATATCAGGCACAGACAACGAAATTTGCTGCAGGTTTTGAGGTTGAAAAAGCTGTTGGAAACTATATTTATGGAACTGACGGTAAAAAGTATCTGGATTTTGTAGCCGGAGTTTCTGCCAATACATTGGGACACTCACATCCTAAAATTGTCAATGCTATCAAAGAGCAGGCAGATAAATACCTTCATGTAATGGTTTATGGTGAATATGCCCAGGAGAAACCTGTCGCTTTATGCCAATTGCTTGCAAAAGCTACACCGGAGCCATTAGAAGTTACTTATTTGGTAAATAGTGGTGCAGAAGCTATTGACGGAAGTTTAAAATTAGCAAAAAGATATACAGGAAGAGAAGAAATCATTTCTTTCAAAAATTCTTATCATGGTAATACACATGGAGCATTAAGTGTTTCAGGAAATGAAAACCATAAAAGAGAATTTCGTCCCTTGTTGCCTATGATCTCTTTTATTGAGTTCAATAATGAAGAAGATCTTGAAAAAATTACAGACAAAACAGCCTGTGTTATTTTAGAAACCATTCAGGGGGCAGCGGGGTTTTTAGTTCCCAATGATGATTATCTGATCAAACTGAAAAAAAGATGTGAAGATGTGGGAGCACTGTTGATTCTTGATGAAATCCAACCTGGCTTTGGAAGAACGGGAAAACTATTTTCTTTTGAGCATTTTGGAATTGTCCCTGACATCCTGGTGATGGGAAAAGGAATGGGTGGAGGAGTTCCTGTAGGAGCTTTTATGAGTTCCAGAGAAATTATGGAAACATTATCCCATTCTCCAAAGCTGGGGCATATTACTACCTTTGGAGGAAATCCACTGATTGCAGCAGCAAGCTATGCTACTTTAAAAGAAGTGCTGGAAAGTGGCCTGATGAATGAGGTGGCAGAAAAGGAAAAATTATTCAGAGAACTGCTGGTACATCCAAAAATTAAAAATATCAATGGTAAAGGCCTGATGCTGGCTGTAAACCTTGGTACCCCGGAATATACACTGGAGGTTGCCAAAAAATGCATGGAAAAAGGACTTATTGTTTTCTGGCAGCTGTACAGAAATGAATATCTCAGAATTTCTCCACCATTAACTCTCTCTATGGATGAAATTAGGGTAGGTTGTCAGATTATACTTGATATATTGAATGAAAATTAAAGATTAAATCTCTCCAAATCGGAGAGATTTTTTTATGCTTTACATGGTAACTTTAATTGCTGATATTTAACATAATGTAGATTTAATCCCTCTGATAAATATCATACAGATTCTTTAAAAAAGTAATTGCTTTTTTGTGTAATAAAAAAATTAATTTATATATTGCGGAACGATAAAAACAAAGATTATATGGCGAAACATAAAGTCCATTACGAATTTCCAATGCACTGTTTATCAGAGATTTTATATGAATATCTGGCGACTGCGGAGGGGTTGTCTGAATGGTTTGCGGATGAGGTGACAGAGAAAGGCGATGATTTCTTTTTTAGCTGGGGAGGAGGACCTGCAGAAAAAGCTACTTTAATCAGATATAAGCCTGAAGGTTTCGTACGTTTCAGATGGGAAGAGGATGAAGGAACTAAAAATTTCTTTGAAATGACTATCACAATAGATGATATTACAGAGGATTTAGCCCTTAATATTACAGATTTCTGTGAAGAAGGAGATGAAGAAGAAAACGCAATGTATTGGGAAAACCTTATTGAAAATCTTAGGATAAAGTTAGGTGCGGCATAATGTCGGACGATATGAAATGATAAAACTGATGAACGATTTATCGTTCATTATTTTTTTATAAATAAATCACAGCAAAAATTGGAAAATCAATATTTTACTTCAGATGCATTAAATGTAAAGAATAGAGCCTTTCTTTGGGGCGATACTGTGAAAGTTTCTTTCTTCGTAAAGAATGGAGGGTTGATCATGGATGAAGAGTGCTACTTCTTTCTGATGGCTTCCATGCGAAAGATGAGAATGAATATTCCTCTTACGTATACGTTGGAATTTTTTCAGAATATTTTTCAACAAGATATTATTGATGGAAAAGGAATTCAGAACGGGATTATCAATTTTCAGGTTTTCAGAAACACTGATGGGGTAACGCTGGCAAAATCTTCAGTTTCCTATTTTTATGAAGTTGTGGAAATGGATGATGTTTTGGCTGTTCATGGAAGGCCTTTAGAGATGGATCTGATTAAGGAAATTAACGTTAATAACAACCTGTTAAGCAATATCAGGGTTCATTGCCCGGAAAATATTTACGGTGGGATTTATGCACAGGAAAATGACCTGGATGATGTGATTCTTTTGAATCCCAATAAAAGAATTGCACGTGCTACTTCAGGAAACCTTTTATTTTTGGAAGGCAATGTTATTAAAGTTCCAAAACAGTCGGAAGGGGCTTACATCTCTCCATTAATGGAAAATTTTGTGACGCATCTGCATAAAAATAATCTTGCCGATATTCAGGAACATGAAATCATAGCATTTGAATCCCAGAAAGCTGAAGAGATTTTAATGATTTCGGATGAAAAAGGTATATTCTCTGTAGGTAAAATAAGAAATAAAACTTTTGAAAACACCCGTTTTACGGAGCTGGTGGAAAGCTGGAAAAACAGTTTTCAATAAAAATTGACAAACCCGGTAAACAACAACAAAGTCCTTTACCGGGTTTTATTCTGAGTAAATCAGAAATTGTTTCTTATTCTTAATATTCGTCGAAAACGTCAACGAATTTTTGTGCGATTTCTTTTTGCCCCTTTTCACTGGTTATATATTCCCGGTCTTTAGAATTATTGATAAATCCAAGTTCTACCAATACAGTGGGAGCTTTGGTTTCTCTCAGCATATGAAGGTTACGCCCTTCAATTTTGCGTGCATCAAATTTTTTAGAAATTTTTTCAGCCAGCTTTTTAGAATTTTCTGTGTCTTGAACATAGATTTCAGTTCCCTGCTGTACCGTTTCTTCTTGAGGAGATCTGTTAACATGAAGGGAGATGACCATTTCAGGATTTAAACTGTTAATCTGGGTTGTTCTTTCAGAAAGACTGGGATAGCTGTCATCGTTTCGTGTTAAAACGATTTCATATTTGTTTTGACCTTCATTAATCTTTTGAATTTCTTTAGCAATATTCAATGAAATATCTTTCTCAGAAAAATGCCCATATACTGAACCAAGATCATTTCCACCATGACCGGCGTCTATGATTATGTATTTTTTGTTAATAGGGGTAAATGATAAAAATGCTATACAAAAGATGGATAAAGCAAGTAATCTTATACCTTTCATTTTTATTGATTTTGGTTTTTCAAATAACGGAAAAACTTTTTTAAAAATTAGTTAACATAATCTTAAAATTTGTTAATTATATTCAAGCTATAGGTGGATCAGTTATTAATTCAATGAAATGTCTTCAGGGGAATTAGCCCAAAGTAAAAATTCTCCACCAAGATTCTGCATAATAGATTTCCAGAGTGTCTGATCATTAGGAAGAGTATAGTCCAGATTATATACATCCACTACGGTCCACACTTTTCTTTGAACCTCTGTGTCCAACTGATTGGGAGACCATCCGGAATATCCGGAAAAGATCTTGATGTCCTGAATGTCAAGCTCATTGTTCAACACAGCATTGATAATCCGCTCAATGTCTTCCGTAAGATAGAATTCATCTGTGATATCAGTGAAAATTTCTGTTACTTTCTTCCCTTTTACAATAAAAAAAACTTTATCATTTTCTACAGGTCCGCCGTCATAAACTTCAATTTTGAAATCAAAGAAATCTTTGAATTTAGTACTCATCTGGCTGTTCTTTTTATTTAATATCAAACCAAATGCTCCACTTTCATTATGTTCAATAACCAGCACTACCGATCTTGAAAAAATATCGCCGGAAATGTCAGGGGTCGAGATTAATATTTTACCTTTGTATGAGTGATTCATACTCAAATTTAATAAAAAATATTTATGGAAAACCTGCATGACAAAAGAAAAGTGTATGATAAATCCCAACTTATTGAAAGTGAGATAAAACAAAATCCTGTTGAGCAGTTCAGAGATTGGTTTTTGGAGGCCAATGAGAGCGAAATGATCTCTGAAGCCAATGCTATGGCGGTTTCTACACTAGAAGAAGATGGGTGTCCAAGAACCAGAATGGTATTGCTTAAAGCTTATACCCATGAAGGATTCATTTTTTATACAAACTACGACAGCAGGAAAGGAAAAGCAATAGCACATACTCATAAAGCCTGTCTTCATTTCTTTTGGCCGAATCTGGAAAGACAGATTATTATTAAAGCTAATCTGGAAAAAATAGCTGAGAATCTCAGTGATGGTTATTTTCACTCAAGACCGAAAGGCAGCCAGCTGGGAGCAGCTGTTTCTCCTCAAAGCCAGGTTATTCCTAACCGGGAATTTTTGGAAGAAAAGCTGAAAGATCTGGAAAAAGAATATGAAAATACTGAAGTTCCAAGACCTGATAATTGGGGAGGGTATATAGCAAAACCATACGAAATCGAATTCTGGCAGGGAAGACCAAACCGCCTTCACGATAGAATCATTTATCAACTTGAAGACCTGGATTGGAAGATTTCCAGATTGGCACCATAGTTTTTTAGACAGAAATTTAAAATACAGGCGTTGAAAATTATTCAACGCTTATTTTATTATTCTCAGCCTTTTACATAACACTGCTTTAAGTCTATTTCTGATTAGTTAAGGTAATCATGGATTATAGATATTCAAAGTTTATTCTGCCGGAATAGGAGATAGGAAATGTGGGGATTTAGACCATAAAAAAAAGGCTGTTTCTAATAAACAGCCCTTGAATTTTTTAATCTGAATGATTATTTTTTCTTAACACCAGAAACTGCATTTGATAAATCAGCTCCAGCTTTAAATTTAGCAACTTTTTTAGCAGCAATTTTAATTGGTTTTTTAGTTGCAGGGTTAATACCTTGTCTAGCAGCTCTCTCAGCTACTGAGAAAGTACCAAATCCTACTAAAGAAACTTTTCCATCTTTTTTCTTTAAAGTAGTAGTTACATTAGAAATGAAAGATTCTAAAGCAGCTTTAGCTGCAACTTTAGTGATCCCTGCATCTTTTGCGATTGCGTCGATTAATTCAGACTTGTTCATAATTTTTAATATTAAAGTTAGTTCGTAATTATAGCAAATATAATACTATTTTCTAATTGTGCAATTTTTTTATTAAAACTTGCGCAATTTTTTTACTTTTACGTGAAAATGGTTAAAATATGATAATTCGGGTTTCCACGAAAAATCTACGTTACGGGCTACTAAAATCATGCCAAATGCTTATGTGTATTGACTTTAGCAAAAAATTAATATTATTTCCTGTATTTATTAAATCCTAAATTGTGTGTAAACTTTTAATGTTTTTGAGCATATGTTTATTAATTCTGTAATTAAAATTCAAAATTTTTATATTTTGTAAAAATAAATAGCTGTGTTTGTGGGAGTTTTAAAATGATAAGACACACCTGTTTTATTAATTTTTATTAATAAATTTGCAACATGTTAATAGAAGTTTTTAAGTCCAAGATTCATAGGGTGAGAGTTACGGCCTCAGACCTTAATTATATAGGAAGTATCACAATAGATGAAGATCTTATTGAAGCTGCCGGTTTGGTGGTGGGAGAAAGGGTCTATATTGTTAATGTGAATAACGGGGAGCGTTTCGATACTTACGTTATCAAAGGAAAAAGAAAGTCTGGAGAAGTATGCCTTAATGGCCCGGCAGCCAGAAAAGTACAGAGGGATGATATTATCATTATCATTGCTTATGCACAAATGACTCCTGAAGAAGCAAAAGATTTTCAGCCGAAAATAGTTTTCCCGGATGAAAAAACAAATCTTCTTACCTAATTCATGGAGAAAACATCAAAAAATCCTTTAAAATCAATACTTACAATAGTAATATCGCTTGCTTTTGCAGGCTTTTTTTTATGGCTCGCCTTAAAAGGGCTTGATTTTAAAGTGATTCAAAAATCGTTAGCTAAGGCAAATTACCTTTGGGTATTATTTGCTTCTGTTTTTGGGCTTCTTGCTTACTGGTTCAGAGCAATTCGATGGAATCTGATGCTGGAACCGATGGGGCACAGGATTTCCAATTCTAATGCACTTTGGTCTATATCATTTGGATATCTTATGAATCTTACGATTCCCAGAAGTGGTGAACTGGCAAGAGCAACAGCTTTATATGGTGTGGAAAAAGTACCGGTAGATAAATCTTTTGGGACCATCATTCTGGAAAGGGTCGTAGACCTTATATGTATGCTTGGTTTTCTTGGACTGACTTTGCTCTTTAAATATGATGCCATTCTTTCTTTCTACGAAAATTCGGGAGTGAATATCAATCCTAATAAAATTTTACTTGTTCTTCTGATATTGGCAGGAGGAACAGTTCTGTTTTTTGCATTTAAAAAGAAACTTGCAGGCGTTCCTTTTTTAGGGAAAATAGTCAATTTTATAGACGGAATTTTTCAGGGCCTGACCACCATTTTTAAATTAAAAGAGAAAGGGAAGTTTATCCTGTATACTTTAGGAATCTGGATTTCCTATTATTTTGCGGCATATCTGGTATGTTTTGCACTTCCTGAAACTTCAGGATTTACAATGGCAGATGGTTTTTTTATTATTGTTGTAGGAACATTAGGAATGATCATTCCCGCAAGCGGAGGAATCGGGGCATATAATCTGGCGATGAAATACGGATTTATGGCACTCTTTATTTCCATAGGGAAAAGCGCTGATCTGGGAGGTGAAATGGGACTTACCTATTCATTTATTTCCCTGCCGCTTCAGATTGTCATTATGCTGGTAATGGGGCTGATTTCTATTCCGATGTTGGCAAAAGCAAGAAATGCTGCGGTTTCGGATAAAAATTTTTAAGAATAAATTTTACATAATATACCTTATAAAGTTCAATTGAAAAATTGGACTTTTTTTGTGGAATTCTACTACACAAAGGTGTAGTGTCCAGATTATTTTTTATAAATAAATTTGGTCAGTTCATAAATCAAATTTAACTTAAGGCAAAAATAATTTATAACATAGTACATTATGGCAATTAATTTACAGAAAGGACAAAAGATTGAACTGGGGCTGACCAAAATGACAATAGGATTAGGCTGGGACCCGAATGAAGGAACAGGCTATGACTTCGACCTGGATGCTTCTGCCATCATGATTGATTCCGACAGAAAATTAGTAAGCGAAGAATATTTTGTTTTTTATAATAATCTACAGTCTCCGGATGGTGCATTAACGCATACCGGTGATGATCCAAACGGTAAAAACAGCGACGGAGATGATGATGAAGCCATTGTTATAGATCTTGAAAAGGTAGATGCAAGAGTGGAAGAAATCCTTTTTGTAGTAACGATAGAGGATTTTGAAAGAAGAAGACAGAATTTCGGACAGGTAAGAAATTCATATATCAGAGTAGTGGATAATAATAACAGCCAGGAAATTGCAAAATATGAACTGGATGAAGATTTTTCTATTGAAACGGGAGTTGAGTTTGGAAGATTGTATAAAAGAAATGGAAGCTGGAAGTTTGAAGCTTCCGGAATAGGCTACAGAGCAGATTTAGGATTCTTCCTGGAAAAATATTATAAAGGACAAATCATTAAATAAATTATCAAACACACAAAACGATAACTATGGCAATTAATTTACAGAAAGGTCAGACGATTGATTTAAGAAAAAATGACCGTGGAGAAAGTATTTATGACCTTTCGAAAGTTACGATCGGTTTAGGATGGGATGTAAGAAAACAAGGAGGTTTCTTTGGAAAATTATTTAATAAAGAAGCTGAATATGATCTTGATGCAGTAGCGTTCCTTTTAGACGGAAACGGAAAAGTAGCCAATCTTGGAAGAACGGTCCAAACCAATGACGGAAGACAGATGGGGCTTTATCAGGGTGATGTGGTCTTCTTTAATTCTATGCAGCATCCAAGTGGAAATGTATGGCTAACCGGAGACAACAGAACAGGCGCCGGAGATGGAGATGATGAGCAGATCATTGTTAAACTGGATCAACTGGATCAAAGTTATCAGAAAATTGTTTTTGTAGTTACCATTTATCAGGGAAGAAGCAATAATCAGCATTTCGGAATGATTGACAATGCATTTATCCGTGCAGTAGATGCTTCAGGAAAGGAGATTACAAAATATAGTTTATCCGGAGATTCAAGCATGAACGGAATGTGTGCAATGGTTTTTGCCGAAGCATACCGCCATAATGGCGACTGGAAATTCCGGGCAGTGGGAGAGCCGCATCAGACAGATAACTTTATTGATATTCTGAGACAGCAGTACGCTTACCCAAACTAAACTTTATTTCTATTAACCATAAAAATGAATGCCGGCTTGGAAGTCTTCGACTTCCTCCGCCGGCTTCCCAATTAATACTTGTCTTATAATGACCAGAAGATTATTAGCCTATTTTTTATTGGATACCTCAGGTTCTATGAACGGAGAGCCAATTCAGGCCCTGAACAATGGATTCAATGGACTTATCAGTATGCTTCGTGCAGATCCGCAGGCGATGGAGAGCCTTCATCTCAGTGTCATTACTTTTGACAGAGAAGTTAAAAATAATGTTCCCCTGGTGGATCTTGCGAGTTTCTATCCTATGGAAATTACCTGCCCGGATAGTGGACCCACCCATACAGGAGCTGCTTTGGAAATGGTTTCGGAGCTCGTTCAGAAAGATCTGGTAAAAGCAACTTCTGAAGTGAAAGGAGACTGGCAGCCTTTACTCTTCCTATTTACAGATGGAAAACCCTCAGATATTCAGAAATACAGGCAGATGATCCCGGTGATCAAAGGGCTTGAATTTGGGGCTATTGTAGGCTGTGCAGCGGGTCCAAAAGCGGACGAGCAGTATCTTAAAGAACTTACTGATCATGTGGTAAAGCTGGATGCTACAGATGCCATTACACTTTCCTCTTTTTTCAAATGGGTAAGTTCTTCCATTACACAGGGTGGGCACTCCCAAAGTACAGGAGAAAACATAACACTTCCGCCGCCGCCATCTGAACTTAATATTATTATTTAAAAAACTGTCTTTACAACCATGAGAAGACTACCTATTTATTTTTTAGTAGACATCTCCGAATCTATGGTAGGAGAGCCTATTGAGCAGGTACAGGAAGGTATCGCCAATATTGTAAGAGAATTGAAAAAAGATCCCTACTCGCTGGAAACCGTTTATATTTCTGTGGTAGGTTTTGCCGGTGAGGCGGAGGTTATTGTCCCTCTCCAGGATATCATCAGCTTTTACCCTCCAAAAATTCCTATTGGAAGCGGGACATCCTTATCCCAGGGTCTTATTAAAATCATGGATTGTATAGACCGTGATATTGTGAAAACAACTTATGACAGGAAAGGAGACTGGAAGCCTATTGTTTTTTTATTTACCGATGGAGTGCCCACTGATGATGCTACTAAAGCCATTGATAGGTGGAATACTAAATATGGAGGAAAAGCTAATACCATTGCTGTTTCTATAGGTGAGAATACAAACTATAAACTACTGGGCTCCCTGGCAGATAATGTCTTATTGTTTAACAATACAGATGAAAATTCCTATAAAGAGTTTTTCAAATGGGTGACAGATTCCATAAAAACCACCAGCCAGAGTGTTACTGAGGCTAAAAAAGAAGGAATTAATCTTTCTAAGATAGATTCTGTTATTTTAGAAAAAGTAGACCCGGAAATGGAACAGAGGTTTCCGGATAATAATTTTGTAGTTTTAAACGGTAAATGTTCAGAAACAGAAAAGCTGTATTTGATGAAGTTTAAAAAAACATTTGCTGCATCAGGCATACCCGGAATGTCTACGAGATATTACAAATTGGATGGTGCCTATAAAATTGATGAAAAAGCGTATTTCAGGCTTTCTTCTTCCCAGAAAAATATACTGAAAATTTCCATAGAAGAATTACAGGGCGGAACTTCATGTCCTCATTGTGCTAATCCTATTGCGCTGGCAACCTGTTCCTGTGGAGGTATCCACTGTCTGCAGGGAGAAGGGTATAACAAATGCCCATGGTGTGGAACATCGGATTATTATGGGTTTTCCAGTGAAGGTTTTGATATTAACAGGACGTTGGGCTAGCAGTAGGACTGAGCTGAAAAAATGATTCATTATCCGGCTTAGAAAAAATGGGATAGAATTATAGTAATAATTGCTGATTATACCACGTATGAAAATACCTAAAATTTATTTTGGAACCCAGAAAAAGACTATGGAAAAAACTGTTATTGATCGAGAAAAAGAGGAATTTAAAGAGGCCCATTGGGTTCTGAAAAATGCCAATTCAAAACAGTTTTATGAATTCATTTTTGACCTGGCAATGTTTCCGAATATAAAGATTAAAAGTATAGGAAATCTTGAAGAAACGGGGCTTGTTTTCGAAAACAATACCCTGTCAGGAACTCCGGTAACGAGTAATGTGTATCACTTAGATATCCAGTTCTTTCATACCCATGATGAAGGCAGCATGGAGATAAAACCCATACAGTTGTTTGTCAATGCTAACCCCAAAGATTTGTGGAAAAATATTCCAAGTGCTCAGGATGCTGAGTTTCCTAAACAGGATGAGACTTCCTATAAAGGTAATTTTTTAGACAAAAAAATTGTTGTGGTTTCTAAACGGGGCCGTTCTCATGCCCACGAAGGAAAATTCAGGGATGATGATTTTGCAGTCAATGAGCTTTCTTCCTCCTGGAGTATAGTTTCTGTTTCAGATGGAGCAGGCTCGGCAAAGGCCGCCAGGGAGGGGGCCAGATTAGCGGTTAATTCGGTGAATATGTTTTTCAGTGCAACAAATATACTCCGTGAAATTGAAAAAAATGTCAGGATAATCTATGATACTGAATATCCCCGGGATAGAAAAGATGAAGCCGGGCAGAATATTGTAAAATATTTATATGAAAGTGTCACGGAGGTTTATTATACCTTAGAAAAAGCAGCGGCTGAGCATAGTCTATCTATCAATGATCTGCATACTACCTTGATCTTTACGCTGGCTAGAAAATTTGAATTTGGGTATGTAATTCTCAGTTTTGGAGTAGGAGACTGCCCGATTAACCTTATCAGTAAAGATTTTTCAGAAGTACAGCTTCTGAATTCAATGGATGTAGGAGAGTTCAGTGGTGGTACCCGATTTATTACGATGAAAGAAATTTTTAATGATCAGATGGCATCACGTTTTAGAATCACCTGTGTGGAAGATTTTTCTTTCCTTAGCCTGATGACAGACGGGATCTATGATCCTAAATTTGTTACAGAAAATAAGCTGGAAGATATTGACAGCTGGAAATTATTCTTTAATGATCTGAGTGGGAATAATGATGACAGGGCAAAGGTAGATTTTTTCAGTTATGCAGAGATTGATAAGCAGCTTTTGACCTGGGTGGATTTCTGGAGCAGAGGAAACCATGATGACCGAACTTTGGCCATAATCTATTAATAAAGTATGAAAAAAACAATTAAGGTCGTTTCTGTTTTAGATGCAGCCAAAACTTATGAATATGTTGATGAAAGCCCGATCCGGGGTGGCGTGAAAGATGTTTACTTCTCGCCTGATAAGGACTATGTGGTAGCTTTTTACCGAAGTCCGCTGGATGAAGGACAGAAAGAAAGGATCATGAGAATTGTTTCTACATATTTGGGAAATATACAGAACGGGAATGCTTCGGAATACTTTCTGAACGAAATATTCAGATGGCCGTATGATATTGTTGAAAAAAATAAACTGACGGGGATCATTGTCCCGATTTATAATAAAAAATTCTTCTTTGCTAAAGGATATGTGGGTTCAGATAATATCCTGGGTCAGGATAAAGTAGGGAAATGGTTTACAGCACCAATGTTCCGGAATCATCAATATCCGCTAAGGCTTGATCAGTCTGAACTTGGAGATTGGCTGAGCTATTTTCAGATCGCTATCAATATCAGCCGGGGCGTTAAAAAGCTGCATCAGATGGGGTTGGCTCATTCCGATCTCTCTTACAATAATATTTTGGTGGATCCGGTTACAAAATCAGCCTGTATTATTGATATTGATGGCCTTGTAGTTCCTAAGTTATTTCCCCCTGAAGTTATTGGGACAGCAGATTTTATTGCCCCTGAAGTTTTAAAAACGCAGCATTTGAACCTTACCGATCCGGATAGGTATTTACCCAATCAGAAAACGGATCTTCATGCTCTTGCCGCTCTGATTTATATGTACCTTTTAAGAAGGCATCCGCTGCGTGGAGGGAAAATATGGGATCTGGATTCTGAAAAAGACGAAATACTATCCATGGGAGAGAAAGCAATGTTTGTGGAACATCCTGAAGACCCTACCAATCATGTGAAAACCGATCAGCTGAGAAAATGGGATGCTTTCTGGGGAGATCCTAAAAATATACCTTATACCATTGTTGGACCTTATCTTTCCGATCTGTTTAAAAAAGCATTTGTAGATGGATTACACGATCCTATCAGGCGTCCTACAGCTAATGAATGGGAAACGGCTTTACTGAAAACAGTAGATTTAATACAGCCTTGTCATCATTCTGCCTGTACAGAAAAATGGTATGTCTTTGATAATACAAGTACACCCAGATGTCCTTTTTGCGGAACACCTCATCAGGGAAGTCTGCCCGTTTTAGATTTATATTTTAAGTTTGATGATGAGGTATGGAAGCCTGAAAATCACAGGCTGATGGTGTATCATAACCAATATTTATTCAAATGGCATGTGTCCAGAAAGGTCATCCGAAATGAAAACCTTACCATGCAGGATAAAATGCCTGTAGGATATTTTACTTTTCATCAGGGGAAATGGGTATTGGTGAATCAAAGTTTACCCGGTATGAAAGATATTACAGAACAGAAAGAAATTCCGCCTGGTTCTATGGTGGAACTTACGGATGGTAAAAAAATACTGTTGTCTGCTGATGAAGGGGGACGGTTGATTTATGTAACGATGGCTAATCAGTAGTGTTTCTTTGTTTTAATTGCCCTGTTCATTTTTCACTTCCATAAAGTAAGAATGCTCATCTTCTCCTACAATTTGAAAGCCTAAACTGGAATAAAGCTGCTGTGCTTTATTGGTTTTTAAAACACTTAATGAGACTGTTTTTCCTGTTTCCAAAGCTTCATCAAGAATATTTTTTAAAATACTTCTTCCCACTCCACGGCCTTGCAATTCGGGATCGATCTGAAGCTGGAGAACTTCTGTTTTCTCAGCAGTTCTGTTTATTTTTAAGAGCCCGATGGGATCCTGATTCAGGAAAATAATATGAGCTTTATCAAACTCATAAAGAATCCTTTTAAGAGTCGTTTCTTTGTCGGTCGGAAGATGAGATTCAGCATAATGAGGATTCATGGTTTTCATTCTCAGATCGAGAAGGAAATCAATATCATTTTCATTGGCTTTTTCGTAATGCAGGTCAAGATCCATGTTGAAGATAAAAATTAGTGATGCTATTTCAATGCAATTTTCAGTCCCATTTCTTTTTTCAAATATAACAAAACCTCAGCATTTCCGCGGGCATCGTCTACCGGATGATGGGTGTGTTCAGTTTTACGTAGGTGTTTCCATTGGGCAAAAGTATCCCTTTCCAATCCACAATACAGATCAGACAATCTCCTTGAAGAGTAGCCGAAAGGATTTCGTCCAAGAAAATGATGAAAATACCAGCAGATGAACATCCAGTCGAAACCATTATTATCACTGATGAAAATAGGTCTTCCTTTAGAATGAGTTTTGATCCATTCTTCAAAAGTAGACATCACTTTTTCAGGATCTTCAAAATCCATGGTTTCTTCTCTTGTGAAGCCTGAAACCGCTAAAGCATCGGGATTGTATTTTCCAGAAATAGGCTTTAGCTTTCCATAGAAAGTCTTGTCCAGTTCCTCATCTACAAGCACGGCACCAAAACATACCATAGAAAAATCCCCGGGAATCGGACCGTCCGATTCTATATCGACCATGATATAGCTCATTGAATACTGATTTTAGAATAACGAAGATATTGATTTAACCTGAGCTCCAAACACTAAATTTCACTATGTGAGAACAGAAGCTGAAAGAAAAGGCCGGAAGTATCGTTTGAACCTGTGTTTGGCAACAGGATATCCCTCAGCATAGCCATACTACTGAATGAAAACTATTTTTTTCTTCTTCCAGCCTTCGGTTTCTCTCTTTTTACTCTAATTCAAAAAAGCTTCTCTTTCCTATTTTTATCTTAAGCCCCTTTGAAAGTTCAATTTCCTGATCCGGTTCTATGATTTTGACAGAATTGAGCTGAACACCTCCGCTTTGGATGAGCCTCCGCACAGCAGATTTACTCAGGCTGTTTTTTAAATGATGACATAGTTCAAGGATAGTCGTCTTATTTTGGAGATGATTCAACACAATAGCAATCGAAACAGGCTCAAAACTTTTCTCCTCAAAATTTTTATTCTGAAACTGTTGATTAAAGAAGAGTTCTGCATTTTCGGCAGAGACTTTATCATGGTATTGACTGATGATGTTTCTGGCAATCAGCTTTTTTATATTCATTGGATTTTCTCCATTTTCTATCCTTGATGTTAATACAGCTTTTTCTTCCGGTGAGAAATCTGTGGTGAGTTCAATAAATTCATCAATTAAAGAATCCGGAATAGACATGGTTTTCCCAAACATTTCATTGGGCTCATCGGTAAGACCAATCGTATTATTCAGAGATTTACTCATTTTTTCTTTTCCATCAAGTCCTTTTAGAAGGGGCATACACATGACAATTTGTGCAGGTAACTGATGAACTTCCTGGAGCTGCCTCCCCATAGTACAGTTGAAAAGCTGATCAGTTCCTCCCATTTCAATATCACATTCAATTTTCACTGAATCAAAACCCTGAAGGATAGGATATACCAGTTCATGCATGGCAATAGGGGTATTTTCTGCAAACCTTCTATTGAAATCGTTTCTGTGCATGAGCTGGGCTACCGTCACTTTTGACATCAGCTGAATAACCTCCGAAAAATCAAGAACGTCTAACCAATCAGAATTGAAGGTGATTTTTGTTTTTTCTACATCAATAACTTTAGATAGCTGATTGATATAGGTTTTGGCATTATGTTCTACTTCCTCGGAGCTTAAAGGTTTTCTTGCCTTATTTTTCCCTGTGGGGTCACCAATTCTCGCTGTGAAACTTCCTACAACAATCACAATCTGATGTCCCAGATCCTGAAACTGTTTCAGTTTCTTTAGCACCACCGCATGCCCTAAATGTAAGTCAGGGGCTGTTGGATCAAAGCCCAATTTTACAGTTAATTTTCTGTTTTCCTCTTTGGCGAGTTTCAGCTTTTCCTCCAGCCCGTTTTCAGGAAGGGTAATGGCCACATTTTCTTGTAATGTACTGATCATATTGAATAATTTTAAAATGAAAAAGCCCGGACAGATACTGTCCGGGCTCTATATATATGTAGATAATTTTACTGAATAATAGCTATAGAAAGTCTTCCCGAACGATAGGTCGGGGAGTAATACTCACTGAAAAATGGAAGACGCAATATGCTGTTTAAGTGTTTCATGAGATACAAATATAGAAACTTTTTAATCGAAAGCCAATATTTAAACCATCAAGATATATAGTGATGTTAAAAATTAACTAATTACTAATCTTAATGGTTTAAAATAATGGTTCAAAACAATTTTACTTATCAATCTTTAAGCGAATACCATGCCATTATAAAATTTTATTTTAGTGATTAAGAACAGGCTGGAGATAAGCTGCTGTGATCTGTTTTTTCCATAATTCAAGATCTTCCGCAGAGGCTCTATCGGCTTTGTCAAAAAAGAGATGTTGGATGATCTCAAAGCCGCAATAGGTAAAAATACCCTGATCAGAAGTAAGAGAAAGTGCCGTATCCATTCCTGTTTGTTTATATTCTTCATGAGACTTTCCATGGGTATTGATGATAACGGCTTTTCTCCCTTTTAAAAGTCCTTTTTGTATTCCCTGGTCATAACGATAGGCAAAACCGTAACTGAAAACACGGTCTATATATCCCTTCATGATAGCAGGGAGTCCCGTCCACCAGATAGGATAGATAAAGGTGACTTGATCTGCCCATGAAATAAAGTCCTGTTCCTGCTGTATATCATCAGCTACTTCTCCACCACGCTGCCCCTGCATATCTGCTAACGATAAAACAGGATCGAAATTCATCTGGTAAAGATCCCTGATTCTGATCTCGTGATGTTCAGATTGAAGCGTTTCTATAACATGGTTTAAAATGTTGTGATTTAAACTGCCTTCGTTAGGGTGTGCATAAATAATTAAATGTTTCATTGCGCTGCTTTTTTAAATTTATAAGACAAAGGTAAAGCAGTGGGAATGTTAAAAATTGTAAGAAAACGAAATCTGAAGATCAGGATTTAGGATTGCAGATATCCTGTTGGAACTTCAGGTATTGGGCAGGAGAAATATTTAAAAAATGTTTGAAATCATGAATAAGCTGGCTTTGATCATAATAACCGCATTCATCGATGATGTGAAACCACTGAACTTTTTCCTGCTTTGCGGTCTCTTTTTCTATGATTTTTATGGCTTTTAAAAAGCGGTTGTAACGGTTAATCTCCTTAATAGAATATCCAAATTGTTCCTTCTGTTTGCGCTGAATATTTCTTTCGGTCTGGTTCGTCTGTTCAGAAACGATTTTTATCGGATTCAAATGATCATTTTCAATACCACTTAAAAGTTTGCTTATAGTATCCTGATCCTGTAAATATGGAATACAGAATTCTAAAATACGATTCACCTGTTCCGTAGCAGACTGGAGGTGGGAAAGCTCATACCATAAATTAGTAAAGCAATTTTCATCCAGAAGTTGATCAGGGTGTTTAGCTGTTGTATGGACAAAAGAAAGTTTTCCAAAAAACCTAAAGAATGCATCATCTTTAAAATTAGCTACAAGTATAGAAGAACCTGCCGGAAGCATATAATCAAAAGCTTGTCTTACAGGACCGAAAACGATACACTTATCAACACTGATAATCGTTTTTTCACGGGTAGACATGGCTGCCTGCTCCCCAAAGCAGAATAATAACAGGGTTTGGTAAGTAGGAAGTAAAGTTTTGACGATAGTCTCAGCAGAAGTATTTTCAGCAAAATAGAAATGAGTGAATACATTTTCAAACTCCTGGGGAACAGGAATTCTAAATTCATGATATTCGGGCAGTTGTGCAGGTATCATCTTTTTTATGTAATCAGATTTTTACTCATCTTGTAGTTAATGAGGTCAACTCCTTTGAGGTGTACAGTCTGTTCAGCATTCACCTTAAACCCCATTTTTTCAAAAAAAGGTTTTGCTGTTTTGCTGACATCGGCATTTAGTATGGATGCCTCCTGTTGTAGGGCTTCCTGTTCTATCTGAGTATACAATGCCTTTGCAATTCCCTGATGCTGATAATCCTTATGTACAAAGAGCAAATCAATATTGTAGTCTTCCTTGCAGACATCTGTAATAGTTTCCGCAAAAAGAAGCTTCATATCCGCAAGATCAGCTGTGTTTCCTTTCCTGATGATCATGGTGTAGGGGTGATATACTGTTTTTTATATAATTTCTGCTGTTCTTTATTCAGAAAAGGATAGAAAAGATTCATCTGCAGCAAGGTATAATGCGATATCGCTGCCTCCTGATCCAGTTTTAAAATTAACCTGTTGTGGGTAAGCCAGTTATCGGCAATAATGAAAATCTGCTGGATAAGGCTGTCCATCATAAATTCAGGTACATCTTTTTTAAAAATATTATTCTTTTGTAATCCGGAAAAGATCATCTGAAATTCTTCTTTTCTACTGGTATGGATTTCTTCATACTGTGATCTTATTTCTGGAATTTCTTTTAAGATATCTACAAAATTAACGAATATAAACCGGAAAGAATAAAATATTTTACACGTTGAAAAAGTAAACTGATAAAGGTTTTCCAGCGCATTATTTTCCATTTCTTTCATTGTATTCAGCAGTTCGTCCATTTTCAGCACGAGTTCCTGGAAGAGTATTTTAATGATATCTTCTGAATGTTTGAAGTGATAATGCAAGTTTCCCGGACTGATATTGAGCTCCGCAGCGATATGTCTGGTAGTGATTGTAGTATAACCTTTCTCATTAAAGAGTTCGAGGGCCTTCAGTAAAATTTTTTCTTTGGTTTTCATCATTTAACAAATATAATATTTTATTGATACTATTTTCAAAATTAGAACAATTGTTCTAATTTTGAAGTATATTTGTGATAAAAAAATATAATCAATATGGAAGGGAAAAAAATATTTGATTATGAAGAAGCCGGAAAAAAAGACAAGAAAAACGAAAGTAATATTCAGGATATTCTGGCAAAAGTTCTGCAGGTACTCATCGGTGTAATAATGGCATTGTTGCATATGTGATGAGAAAAAGAATTTCTTATTGGTTTTTTGTGGGATTGATAGCCTGGATATTCATCATTGTATTAAGAAAAAAAGGATTGTATATTCCAGTGATCAATGATCATTTTACGGATTGTATTACCGTCCCTATGTATTGTTACCTGATAGAATATATAATGAACAGCTTATTAGGCTATCATTGGAAACCTAACTTAAAATTTGTTCTGACCTCAGTACTGTATTTATCTTTTTTATTTGAAGTGCTTTGTCCGGGAGTATCACATCGGTTTACAGGAGATATTTTGGATGTACTGGCGTATTTTGCCGGTGGAATGGTTTATTATTTTTTTAGATTTAAAACATTCAGCTTGGTACAATTTTATGATAAAAAGGCCAACAGATCCTGACAAAAGCAGGATTCTGTTGACCCGAGTTATAGTTTTTATCCGTTTTTAGATTATTGAGGAGATACGGTTTTAATTACCATTACCACCTGCTCTGTTGGACTCTTCAAATTTTACCTGCTTGGTAGCTCCTTTCACACTATTGTTCCCGAATTTATAGGTAAGAGAAAGGTGAACATTTCGGGTAATACCCTTGTACTGATAATCTATAGTATAAGTGGGGTAATATTCTATACCTTTTTCACGGTTGGTATTCAGAATATCATTTAAATATAAATTAACGAGAAGTTTTTTATCCATCAGGCTTAATTTTAATCCTGTATACAAAGAGGCATTGGTATAGTAATAGGTATTTCCATTTCTGTTCGGAAGACTGCCCCAAAGCCCGAGCATTAAGGTGACTGTCTTCTCTTTATTAAGAAAGAAATTATTGTCCAGATTAATATTAGCACTGTAACCAGCCGGTGCCGGAAGAATGGCAGGATCATAGGATTTTGATTTCGTATAATACCCATTCACAAAAAGAGTAGATTCCAGCCATTTCAGTTTATTGTAATTGTAGCTGACATTGATTCCTGCCTGGTCTTCATTATAGAAATTCTTCACGATAGAATATCTTGTTTGATCATCAACCATTTGGATTCTGTCCCAGTTATCTTTATTATAATTGTAGTATAAAGTAATATTCAGGTTATTATTCAGTACATATCCGAATTCAAAATTGTCTGAAAATGAAGGCAGCAGATACGGGTTACCGGTGCTGTATTCATATTCTGAAGTATAAAATTTGAATGGGTTCAGATTTCCGAAGTAAGGACGCGAAATCCTCCGCGAATAGTTGAGTGAAAAAGCATGATTTTCATTGGGCTTATAGCTTATATAAGCTGTAGGGAAGAATTTACCATATTTTATCTTTGCTGAAGTATTATCATTCATTGAAACTCCTTCCAGCGTAGTGTACTCATAACGGAGCCCGGCCTTAGCATCCCATTTATCATTGATTTTAAAATTGGTCGATACATAAGCGGCATAGTTTTCTTCATTGTAAAAGAAAGTATTGGTACGACCTGGGTTTAGCACATACTGATCATTTTCAATATTGAAAAAATTAAACTCTGAGTCATTTTTAATGCGGGTATATTTCAGTCCCGATTCGGTCTTTATCTTGGCAAAAGTTTTTTCCATATCGGCCTGCCCGGAATAAATTCTGTATTTACTGATAGGGTTTGCCAGGGTAGCAATAGTTTCCGAAGTAATAGTATTAGAGAAATTTCTGGCATTGGAATTATTGATCATCATATTCGCTGTCAAATTCAGCTTTCCTCCTGCACTGTCTAATTTGGCTTCATAGAATGCTGTGGCATTGTGAACATCCCTGCTGTTCCTGTTTCTAAAATTGGAAAGAATATTCAGCAGACCTTCCTCATTGAATCTGGCCGAAGTACTTTCTCCCTTTTCCAAAGGATTACTGTGCGAGTAGTTATAATTGATCCCTGCCAGGTTCTTATCATTGATTTTGTATTCCGCTTTTATATTTCCGCTTTTGTATTTGTAATTATTGAGATTGTCACTGTCTCTGTTCCAGTAATTAGTATTGGTGATACCTTTCAGATAATTGTAGGTATCATATTGCCAGTAATTATCCCCTGCGGAAAGATTGGTGCTTAGTGAGAGTTTCTCTCCCTGATAATTGAATGTAGCACCGCTTCTTGTAGAAACTGTAGGTTTTCCCCAAAAATAGTTTCCGGAGGTTTGGATAGAGCCATTCCATCCGAGATTTGCATTTTTCTTGAGAATAATATTAATCAGTCCGCTTTTTCCTTCTGCATCATATTTTGCAGGTGGAGTGGTAATGACTTCTATTTTTAGGATATCATCAGAGCGCAGTGTTTTTAGATAGTTAATAAGTTCCTGTCCGTTTAAATTCAGAAGTCTGTCGTTGATCATAACGGCAACATTGCTTTTACCTGCAATACTTATCGCATCGTCACTGGTTTTTACCATGGGGGTTTTGGATAGTGCTTCAATAGCATCAATACCTTGGGAAGCCACAGAGTTCTCAACATTAAATACCAGACGATCTACTTTTCTTTCAAATAATTTCTTTTTGGCTGTAATGGTTACCCCTTCTACTTTCTGTACTGTAGGAGGAGCTTCACCAAACTGAACATCTTTTTTGACAGCCCCTTTTACTGCTATTTTTTCACTGTTTGTTTTTATCCCGTCTTTTATAATTTCAAATACATAATTTCCATTTTCTTTTAAAGGAATTTTAAACATTCCCTTTTCATCTGTGATCGCAGAAAATTTAAGATTATCTTTTGTGATCAGTACCTCAGTTTCCGCCGCCGGTTTATTTTCCTGGTCCGTAATAGTTCCTTCAATGCTTTGTGCAAAAATGAGTGAACTTGATACAAGACTTAAAAGAATAATTATCTTCCGATTCATACTTAGTTTTTATACAAGACAATTTTTAGGAGAAAGATATTACATTGGTCTGTGAAAAATCTTTTTTTAGCCGGAAGAGGGTCCGAAGTTTTCTTTTGGCTATTTTTGTGACAGATTCATCAATATTCATCCTCAATGCATGATAAACTTTTGCAATATATACGCTCAGGACAGGAGATTACCCCCGAAGAAATTGAAACGGTAAAAACCTGTTTTGAACCGGTAAAATTCTCCAGAAACACGGTGATAGAAGAAGCAGGTAAAGTACCCAACTATCTTTATTATATTGTTTCAGGATACCTCAGGTTGTTTTATATGGATCAGAATGGAAACCAGGTCACTACCCATATCAACTGTCCGCCCGGTTTTTTTTCGTCTTATACTCATTTTATCAACAAAACAAGATCTGATGATTTTGTGGAATGCATTACAGATTGTGAGCTTTTGCGGATTTCCAAAGCGAATCTTGATCATCTGGTTGCCCATAGCCGGATGATGAAAGATTTCAGTATTTCGGTTTTTCAACAGTCTATTGCTTACAATGAAAACCGCTCCAGAGAATTATCTGCTTTGAGTGCTGAGCAACGCTACCTTAAATTATTGAAAGAATTTCCTGATATCATTCAGCATGTTCCCATTCAATACATCGCTTCATTTTTAGGGATGAAACCGGAAAGTCTCAGCAGAATCAGGAGAAAAATAATTAACTAACAAAAGTCAAGTGGTTCCGCAAACAGGAAAGTGAACTTTGCAGCATTAAAATGAATGCAATGACAAAGAATACTTTAAGCCTGGTTTCAGGAGCAAACGGACATTTGGGAAATAATTTAGTGCGATATTTATTGCAGCAGGAAATTCCCGTACGGGCAACGGTAAGGAATATAAGGAATAAAAAGCCTTTTGAAGGGCTGGATTGTGAAGTAGTTCATGCGGATATCACCGATAAAGCCTCTTTTGTAAAAGCATTACAGGGAGTAGAAACATTTTATGCTGTAGGTGCTTCTTTTACATTATGGGCTCAGGATCCCCAGAAAGAAATCTATGATGTTAATATCAACGGAACACGTAATACTATTGAAGCTGCTGCAGAAGCCGGCGTGAAAAAAATAATCTATGTAAGTTCTATTGCTGCACTGAATTATACAAAACTTCCCACCAAAGAAAGTAATGGTTACAATCCGGACAGAAGGGATATGTATTATAATTCCAAAAATGACGGTGAAAAACTTGCTTTTGAGCTGGCTGCCAAACTCGGAATAGAGCTTGTTTCTGTAATGCCTGCTGCTATGATAGGGAGTGAAGCGTTTTCACCCTTGAACGTTTCTTATGGAGTTCTGAAACTTATTCTGAATAAAAAAATCCCTGTAGATACTAAAATTACCCTAAACTGGGTAGATGTAAAAGACGTTGCAGAAGGGTGTTATCTTGCTGCCCAAAAAGGAAAATCCGGAGAACGTTATATTCTTGCCAATGAGAAATGCATGAGCATTACAGACACCACCATTTTAGCAAACAGACTTTATCCTGAACTGAAACTTAAAATACCAAGCTCAGTTCCAAAAGGAGTTTTGTTGGGTATTGCTGCCATCATGGAATTTACAGCCAGACTAAGTGGAAAAGCTCCGGTACTGACCAGAAAAGATATTGCCATGTTTTCAGGATTGCAGCAGGATTTTGATGTTTCCAAAGCAAGAAATGAATTAGGATTTAATCCGAAAAAACCTGAGCAGGCTGTGGCAGAGGCCTTAAGCTACCTGATAAAAAATCCTGAAATCTTAAGAGAGGCCTGAAAGCCTCTTTTATGACCGTCACTTTAAAGCTGGATAATAGAGCCTTTATAAAATTTTGTCATATCATACAGATCATTGAAATAAAGTTGAAGATTAGTACTGTTTTGGATATCAGATTCTTTTAAATACAACTGGTTTTCAGCCAGAACATATAAATCCTGATGGTCAGCTTTTAAATAATCACAAAGAATATTTTCCTGGTCTCTATGGAGTAATGCTGTGATAAATATTCCGTAAATCAGGAACTGGTTAAAATTCTGAGAATTGACAATATAACCCATGGGCTGCTGCGAGTACTTTTCATAATCTGAAAGAATCTGCTGGAAACTTTGTACCTTATCATTGGATGGTATTTCGTAAAAGAGATCAATACCATGGATGAAAAGCTGTGTTTTGGTTTCTTCAGGATCTGAAGGGTACATATGGCTGAACCATAAAAAGATATTCATCAATTCTTCCTTGGTAAGCTCATCTACGGACTCTTTTACTTTCTCCTTAATGGTTTCAAGCTGGGCCGTGTTGTTAGTTTGGAGAAAATTTAAAATGTTCTCTTCTTCCCGACAGAGCTTATTGTATAAATTAATTTTAGCAATATTAGGGTTTGTTTTGATAAAATGAAGTTCTTCTGTCATAAATTTTCACCCAATATTTTTATGAATATGGTAATTAAAGATACAAAATATGCAGATATTTCAATGAAAAAATAATATGTGCTAAATTGTATTAATGGATCGTCTCATGTAATGCAATTCTGTTTCCTTCGGAATCTTCAAATTCAGCAACCGCAAAGCCGTGTTTTGGATCTATTTTCTTTGAATAGAGCAGCTTTCCTCCATTTTGAATAACTTTTTGTAAGGTTTCATCTATATTTTCGGTTTTGAAATAAATAATGACGCCGTCTTTAGAAGGTTTGTATACATCTCCTTTAGCCAGTGCTCCTGTAATTCCACTGTTTTTTTCTTCAAATGGAAACAGCGCCATTTCATAATGGTCGATCAGCTCTTTTTCAAAACTAAAATTAAAAACGGCAGTATAAAATTTTTCTGCACGGTCCAGATTACTGACAGGAATTTCAAAATAAACAACAGGGTTGGAAGTACTCATAGGATTGGGGTTGGGAGCCTGATTACAAGATAGGACCATCCAGAAAGAAAAAATAATAATTGATGCAGCCCTTCTCATAAATTTCTTGACCAGTTTATATAGACTAAGATAAAAATATTATTTATCATTTAAAAATAGATAGACTTATCTATTTTTTATTTAGCTTTGTAAAAATTTTCAGGATGAAAAAAGAAAAAGTGAAAGATAGAATCATCAGGGTAGCTTCTGATCTGTTTTACAAACAGGGTTATAATTCTACCGGGATCAATCAAATTATTGCTGATGCCGATATTGCAATCGGGTCCCTGTATAATCATTTTTCATCCAAGAATGAACTTTTACATGCATATCTTATTAAAGAAGAACTGGCATGGTTTGAAGGTGTTGAAAAAAGTATTGAAGGCTGCTCGGATCCTAAAGAAAAAATAGAAGCTTTAATGGATTACAGGAAACAGCTGCAAAAATCCTCTACTTTTGCCGGATGTCATTTTATTAAAATTATCTCAGAAATAGGGGACACTAATCCTGTGGTGTCTGACTTTGTAAAGAAACATAAAGAAAA
Organism: Chryseobacterium sp. YR221; assembly: GCF_900176315.1. Classification (NCBI taxonomy): domain Bacteria; kingdom Pseudomonadati; phylum Bacteroidota; class Flavobacteriia; order Flavobacteriales; family Weeksellaceae; genus Chryseobacterium; species Chryseobacterium sp. YR221. The sequence continues at coordinate 343,251 of NZ_FWXM01000002.1, read as the reverse complement.
ACAGAAAGATCTCATCAGAACATTAGTGGAACAAAGTCAATTACCGGAGATTGATCTTGCGACAGAAACTATTTTTCTGCTTATTGAAGGTGCTGTGGTAACCTCAACAATCCAAAAAAAAACAGATTCTTTCGATCACGCTAAAAAAATTGTTCAGGGACTGTTGTCCTAATTTTTTTACTGTCAAAAAATAGATATATCTATATAATTATGAACTCTAAATATTTGAAATTGTTGATTGTACTTTCGGGGCAATTGCTTACCATCATGGATATTTTTATTATTAATGTATCTATTCCATCTATCCAGAAGGATATTCATGCCTCCAATGGAGAAATGCAGCTGATGATCTCTTCCTATCTTATTGGATTTGCTTCTTTTCTGATTACAGGAGGAAGGATGGGGGATGTATATGGCAGGAAAAAGATTTTCATTGTTGGATTGATATTTTTTATGCTGAGCTCTGTAGGCTGCGGAATTTCAACGGGTGCCGGACCATTGATTATCGCCCGTTTTATTCAGGGAATGAGTGCTGCTTTGATGGCCCCACAAGTTTTGTCTATGATACAGATCCTGTTTCCGGTTCATGAAGAAAGAACAAAAGCAATGGGGTGGTATGGAATAACAATTGGGATTGGAACCATTGCAGGACAGTTTTTTGGAGGGTATTTTTCATCGCTATCCTTTATGCAGGAACCGTGGAGACTGATTTTTCTGATAAATGTGCCTATCTGTTTTTTATCTGTATTTTTCAGCATAAAATTTTTGAATGAATCTAAAACTCCGGTAAAAAATGCCTTTGATATTTGGGGGGTAGCAGCTTTGTCTGCTGGTCTTTTTTGTTCAACATATGCTTTGACGATGTCTGAACATCAGGGCTTTAATCTCAAAAACACTGCCCTTCTTCTGATCTCAGCTTGTATTCTGATCTATTTTATAAAAAATCAGAAAGGAAAAATAAAAAAGAACCGCCCTTATCTGATTGATTTTGAATTGTTCAGGTATAAGAATTTCAACCTGGGAATCTGGGCGGTGGTTTTCTTTTTTATTATGCTGGATTCCTACTTTTATATTGTATCGCTTTTTTTTCAGGATGGATTAGGAATCAGTCCACTGCATGCCGGTGAGATTATTGTTTTTCAGGGGCTTGGGTTTATTTTGGCTTCCCTTTTTTCTGCAAAACTGGTTTTAAAATATGGAAAGAATACACTAATTGGAGGGATAGGGCTGATCGCTGGTGTTCTTATTATACAGATTTTTACTTTCAATTCACAGACACCTTTTTACCTTTTTTACCTCCTGTTTTTTTTGCATGGAGCAGGAGTAGGTTCTGTTATCCCTTCTCTTGCCAATATGGCATTGTCCGGGATTCCTACAACCCTTGTAGGAAATGCATCGGGAGTTTACAATACCTTTCAGCAGGTGGCAGCGATCATCGGAATTATTGCGGTGGGTGGTGTTTTTTATTATTTTCTGGGAAAACAGCCGTCAGCGCAAGATTACCACTATGCTTTTTTAATGGCTATTGTCATCAATATTGTATGTCTTGTTTTTGTGGCAGCTTCTATTTTTATGCTTCCTGAGCATATCCTTCCGAAAAGTAAGATGGCAAAGAATCCGTAAGTGCTATTTCGAATGATTCAACACGATTTTCGCAATATTTCGGGTAATTTCAGTTGGTGAATGGCAGTCACAGTTGCTTAAACCGATCACATAAATATCTTTGCCCGGGATATAAACTCCCATACTTTTGAATCCAAAAATACTTCCGCCGTGCTCCCAGTCCGGAATGCCGTTAGTATCCTTCAGATGCCATCCGTATCCATAGGTAAATTCTTCACCCGAATTCAGTTTGTATTTTTGAAATGCTTTTTGGGTTTCTTTAGCATTTAATAGAATATTCTGGTTTAAAGCCTGCTGCCATTTCAGCATGTCATCCACAGTGGACATTAATGAGCCTGACGAAAAGGGAATGCTAAAGCTGATCATTGTTTTGTTGACAAATCCAGATTCTTTTTTATGATATCCATAAGCTCTTTTAGGAATAAGTTTTCTGTCGGAAGCGTAGTAGGAATTCGACATTCCTGTCTTATCAAAAATATTTTTCTTGATGAAGTTTTCATAAGTATCTTCTGAAATAAGTTCTATAATATATCCTAAAACCACATAGCCGGAATTATTGTATTCAAATTTTTCTCCCGGAGCAAAATCAGCCGGTTCATTTTTGAAAAAATTTACCATTTCTATGGGTTTCATTTCTTTCTGGGTAATACCGGAAAGAGATTTCATCTTTGTAAAATCCTTAATTCCCGAAGTATGGGTCAGAAGATGATGAATACTTATTTTGTCCCCCGAAGGATAGTCTTTGATGTATTTTGAAACAGGATCGTTTACAGAAAGTTTCCCCTGTTGTTCCAGCATCAGAATGGCAACGGCTGTAAATTGCTTGGTCATAGATCCGATTTGAAAAACTTGGTCCGGAGTCATATTGACATCAAGTTCCAGATTAGCTTTTCCAAAAGCTTTCCGATAGAGGCTTTTGCCATGTTGACTCATCGTAAATACACCGCCCGGCTCATTTTCATTTCCAAATTCGGTTTGGATCAGGCTGTCAATTTTCTTTTCAACGCTTTTTTCAAGGGCTTGGGCACTCATCTGACTGCTAGATAACACAAGTAGTATAAGAGTGGTTATAAGTTTTGTGATAATCATATCGATTTGTATTGTGTTATACAAAGATATAAATTATTTTTATTACCATGTTATACAAAATAGCTATTGATATTTTCTTGATTCAAAAATAGGATGTTGATTTTCAAGGGTATTGAAAGGACGATTATTTTTCTACAGAGATTAACAGCATCATTGGCCTGCGAAGTTCATCTTTCATTTCCGGAATTTCCTTCAGCATATTGTGACTGGGCTCCGGTTCAATGATTTCTTTAATTTTAAAACCGTGTTTCAATAAAGTATTGAGATAAGAGGTTAAAGTCCTGTGGTATTTGATGACATTTTCACCTAAAAAGGTGGTGTTTCTTTTCCCTTCGATAAAATACCGGTCAACCGGCCAGCAAACTTTTTCCCCATTTTTATCATATACCCAATCCTGACCTCCTTCTGCGGTAAACACAGGATGCTCCACTGAAAATACAAAATGACCTCCTGAGACCAGCCAGTGGTAAATGTTTTGAGCAAGAGCATCAAATGATTCCACATAATGAAGGGTTAGTGAACTCAAAACAAGGTCAAATTTTTCAGCAGGGTATTCTACATCTTCCAGTGCTTTTCTTTCATAGTGGATGCCTTCCAGATTGTTGATCTCTTTAGCTTTAGCAAGCATTTTCTCCGAAAGGTCAATTCCAATAACAGATTTCGCTCCGTTTTCCATAGCATAGCGGCAGTGCCATCCGAATCCACAACCCAGATCAAGGATTTTTTTTCCTTTGATATCGGGTAACATATTTTTCAGAGCATGCCATTCTCCTGCTCCTTCTAAGCCTAATTGTGACCGAAGCATTTGTTCATACTGGTCAAAAAAAGCCGGGTTGTCATATTTATTTTCTTTCATAGGATAAAAGTGGATCTTGGTCTCTTAATTTTGACCGAACTTCATTAAAGAACGTCTCGAACTTTGGAAGATCATCCGGGCTGATCCGTGATCTTACCACCTTCAGGGTCTTACGGGAAGTAGTGAACGTGTAGTCATTGAGATTGTAATCTGCCGAAGTTATTTCATCAATATTGATCTGCTTTTTAGGGAATATATTAACCTGAATCTGCTTATCGCTAATGATGAGATATTTATAGAAATATTCATAGGAAGCCATGATGATATAAGCTATTCCCAATGCTATAATGACATAAGGCTTCCATAGTTTTTTTTCTGATTCAAAAAAATAACTGATTCCTATCCCGATCCAAACAAGACCGAGTGCTATACTGGTAATAATTCTTTTATTCTTAAACGCAATTTCCATGATAGGGTAATCCGGTTAAATGGGGTCAACCGAGTCTATTGTAAAAATACGACAATTATTTAGTAATTTCTGACGAAGAAGGTATAATTAAGTCTTAAAAATTCCCTTGCGTGAATAAAGAGATTCTGACGGTAAACGCCAATTTATTTTTGATTATTGCGCATGGCCTTAATCAGTTTCTCCGTTCTCTTATCTGCTCTTGCGTTATTTAAAGATAAAACCGCCCATATGGCAGCAGGAAGCCAGCCGATTAAGGTGATCTGTAAAATCAGGCAGATCACTCCGGTGATAATTTTTCCACGAACCATAAAGGATAAGAAGGGAAGTAAAATGGCTAGTAACATGGTTTAAAATTTTAATTAATATTAGATTTTTAATGAGACTGAGGATCAAAATACGCTTTAAAAGTAAGCGGATCTTCAATTTTATCTTCCACTTCCTCAAGGTATTCCAAATATTCTTCCTGGTGTTTTTCCATATAAATAAGCACAACCGCAAGATTTACATATAAATTTTTGTCACTCGACCCAAGATCTAAGGCCTTCTTTAAATAGGATAATGCCTTTTCATTTTCTCCCATATCAGAATAAATAGCCCCGATATTGATTAAAGCGGAGGTGTTTTCAGGCTCAATAAGTAAAATTTCATCTAATTCCTGGACTAATAAATCATTTAAAGTATCCCAATGATCTTCATTTTCCCATCTTTTTGCCTGAAGTTTTTTTACGTTTTCTAATCTGGATGTTATATTGCTCATTATTTAAAATTACAGAATGAATGCTTATGTTGTACAGTACAAATTTAGCTTTCTTAAAATAAATCTTGCTGAAAGAATGTGATCTATTTGCTTTACCTCTCAATATATTGCACAGGTCTAGCTTATGCAACTCTTACAAAGTCACTTTCCGTTGCGGTAATACAAAGCTTGAATCCACAGTCTGGAAACTTCTGAGCCACATTATAAAAGGCAATGCTTGTTCTAAACATTAAAAGAATACAAACGGCAGAACTTATTTTGTTGGTGAAAAAAGCTGATTCTGCGGTTTTTTTGTAGATTTCTGAGAAACCTCTTGTTTTTCCAAGTTCAATCCAGCTTCTGCTTTCAGAAATCCAGGAACTGTTCTCCTTGGTATAACCTTTACAGATATACATGGTACTATCCCAGCCATTGTCTACACTATAATACAAACAAAGGGCTTTGGCATTTTCTTCTCTTGCCTTTTCCAGGCAATCCTTCATTTTTCCTTCAATTTTTTTCTCAAAACCCTTTAAAGAAACAGTCATTATTTTTTCCACTAATTCTTTAGAAAGTCCAAGTTTTGAAGTCGTTTCAAGAACAAAATGGGTTGCTTCTTCAATCTTTCCGCTTTCTATCAAATCAATACAGGTTTCCCAATATTTATAATTTCTCATCGTTGAGGGGGTAGGAGTTGATTAATTCTCTTATTGTTTGGTCTGTTTTCATAAGCTCACCGTGGGGAATCTGATGAGTGAGATAAGTGAAAAATAAATCGTTCACCCATTTATGATCAATATTATGAATGTAATAGGCGCAAATAAGACCTACATCATCAGAAATATAGGCCGACATATCAGATGAACCAGTGATTCTGAAAACAAACACAAAAATATCCTTTCGGATATCATTGATTTTTTCTTCTGTTTCCAAGTTTATTACTTTTCCGTCCACAGCCTGATAGGCTTCCATCCATCCATCTGAAAATTCCGGAAGGTCTCTTTTATCGAGGAGAGCATCAATGTATTCGGGATCTACATTAATGAAAGCTGTTTTTAGAGAATCCCTAAAAACAGCTTCAAATTTATTAAGTTCCTGTATCATGTTCAGTGGTACGATTATCCGAAAGCTCTTTTCAATAGGCTTTCAACTTTGGGCTCACTTCCTCTGAAATCTTTATACAGTTCCATGGGGTCTTTCGTTCCCCCAGAGGAAAGAAGTACTTTATACTGAGCTGCAATTTCCGGATTGAAGATTCCGTTTTCTTTAAAATATTGGAAAGCATCAGCATCCAATACTTCTGCCCATTTATAAGAATAGTATCCCGCAGAATATCCTCCCTGGAAGATGTGGGAGAAACTTGGGCTCATTGCTGTTTCCGGATTTGTAGGGTACAGCGCAGTTGCTTTGGTGTATTTATCTTCAAATTCCTTTACAGTCTCATGTTCTAATTCTCCAGCTTTAGTATGGTAATTCATGTCCAGAAGTCCAAAACCAATCTGTCTCAGAGTTTGATATCCTTCCATAAAGTTTTTAGACTGTTCAATCTTTTCAATTTTTTCATCAGGAAGAACTTCTCCTGTTTTGTAATGTTTCGCAAAAGTTTTTAAGAACTCAGGTTCATAGCAGAAGTTTTCCAGGAATTGGGATGGAAGTTCCACGAAGTCCCATTTTACAGAAGTTCCCGAAAGAGAAGGGTATTGGGTATTGGCCATCATTCCGTGAAGGGCATGTCCAAATTCATGGAATAAGGTGGTCACTTCCTGGAACGTTAATAAACTAGGAGTGTCTTTTGTCGGTTTACTGAAATTGCAGACAATAGAAATATGCGGACGTGAATTTTCTCCGTTCTGCTGATACTGATTTTTGTAGCTTGTCATCCATGCACCCGCTCTTTTCCCCTTTCTTGGGAAATAGTCAACGTAAAGCAGAGATTTATAAATACCATTTTCTTTTACTTCATATACCTTTACTTCTTCATGGTATTTCGGAATGTCATTTCTTTCTTCAAATGTTAATCCGAAAAGTTTTCCAGCCAATCCAAAAACAGCATCCTGTACCTGGTTTAAAGGGAAATAAGGTTTCAGTTCCTCATCATTGAGGTCGAATTTCTGTTTACGAAGTTTTTCAGCGTAAAAAGCATGGTCATAACCTTGCATATCCTCAATGCCATCTGCTTTAGCCAATAATTTTAATTCTTCGATTTCTTTATCAGCATAAGGTTTGGCTTTGGTTAGAAGTTCATTTAAAAAATCAAAAACTTTTACCGGGGATTTGGCCATTCTTTCCTCAAGGACAAAATCAGCATAATCCTGATAACCTAAAAGCTCGGCTTTTTGCTGCTTTAAAGACAGAAGTTCTTTGATCATATTTTGGTTATCGAACTCACCACCATCAAAAGATTTTTTGCCATTGGCCAGGGCCAGTTCTTTTCTCAGTTCACGGTTTTCCGCGTAAGTCATGAATGGGATATAGCTTGGGTACTGCAAGGTAACAACCCAGCCTTCAAGGTTTCTTTCTTTAGCTTCCTCAGCATATTGGTCAATAATAGCTTCGGGGATACCTGCCAAATCTTCTTTCTGGGTAATATGTTTGAAATAAGCATTGGTAGAGGCCAGTACATTTTGTCCGAACTGCAGGGATTTCAGAGAAAGGTCCATGCTGATCTTTTTTAATTTTTCTTTGTCTTCCTCATTCAGCAAAGCTCCACTTCTTACAAAACCTTTGTAGGTTTCATTCAGAAGCATTTTTTGTTCCCCGTTGAGGTTATATTTTTCCTTTTCATCATATACCTTTTTGATTTTGCTGAAAAGAGCTTCGTTTTGAGAAATTTTTGAAGAATATTCTGTTAAAATAGGAGAAACTTCCTGAGCAATCTGCTGGATTTCATCACTTGTTTCTGCAGAATTTAAATTGAAAAATATATTGGAGACAACATCCAGCTGCTCACCAGAATACGCTAAAGCTTCAATTACATTTTCAAAAGTAGGCGCTTCAGGATTATTAACAATCGCATTGATTTCCTCTTCAGATTTTTGAATTAATTCTTTAAAAGCAGGAAGATAATCTTCATTTTTAATAGAAGTAAATGGTGCGGAATGATATGGAGTGTTAAATTTTTCAGTTAAAATATTCATTTTTTGATTTTTAATTAAAGTTAAATGTAGTGATTCATCAGGAATCACAGCCGAAAAGTTCAAAAATAATGCCTGAATAACAAGTTATGACAAAAATACTTATCTTTAAATAATCTTGTCATATGGAAAGTGGGGGTGATGTTGAAATATTTAATTTTGAGAACAGATTTAAACGTTGTCATTACAATAAATAACCTAAATATATAAACTATGAAAACACTCTTAAAAATTATCGGAATTATCATTCTGTTGATTGCTGTATATGCGATTATTGCAATGCTGGCTTTCAGTAAAGATTATCATTTTGAAAAATCTGTTGTTATTAAAGCTCCAAAAGAAAAAGTATGGTCACATGTAGGTTCTTTAAAAGAATATAATGTGTGGGATCCTTTCTCTAAAGCAGATAAAAATATAGTGATTACCTATTCAGGTGATGGTGACAAAATAGGAGATTCCTATCACTGGAAAGGAGATAAAAATGTAGGTGAGGGAGAACAGGCAATTGCCGAAATAGTACCTAATGAAAAAATGGTTACCAAACTTCATTTTATACAGCCTTTTGAAGGAAATGCTAAAAGTACCTTTGTACTGACTCCCGAGGGAAATGGAACAAAAGTAACCTGGATGATCGATAATGAGCTGAATACGATGATGAAGATTATGAAACCTATGATGGATAATAATATGGATAAAATGTTTGGCCAGGGCCTTGACGGACTGAAACAAATATCAGAAAAATAAAACAGAAGCCTTGTAAATTTTACAAGGCTTTTCTATTGTTTTAAGGATTATTACCTTTGCTGGTAGGGTTTGAATCATTCATTTTTTGATGAAGAAATGAAAATATAAATTATTATGAGAAAAATATTATCTTTATATAAAGATTCGATTTATGGAGAAGATTGTATTTGAAAAAAGTGATATCAGAGACTTCGTAAAAACTACCATTACAGAGAAAATTGAAAAACTTAAAAGATTTATTGAGTTTACTCTGGAAGCAAGCCGTGACATCAAAAAAACTCCGAAATATGACAGTATGAGAGAAGAAATGCAGGAGGAGATTTACCAGATGCAACGACAATTGGGAGCTTTGAATGATCTTAAAAGAAATATGGCAAAAGTTCTTAACACAAGTACAGACAGAGCACAGCTAGGCTCATTGGTGATTACCAATAAAGCCCGTTTTTATATTTCAGTTTCATTAGGTGAATTCTTTTTTGAAGGAGACCGTTTCTATGCGATCTCCCCAGAGAGTCCAATGGCTAAAAAGATAATGGGAATGAAGGCTGGAGATGAGTTTGTGTTGAACAAAATTCATCAAAAAATAGTGGAAGTATTGTAAGAAGATACTCTGATGATGAAGCTATAACTATCCACAATACCCATGAAATTCGCTAATTTAAGAACAAACAGAATCAATCAATGGATTATTATCCATTTGCGTTATCTGGTGGGCTTTGCTTTTTTTCCATCAGGATTAACCAAATTAATAGGAAATAGGTTTACCCGTATTTCCACAGAAAATCCAATAGGTTACTTTTTTGAAGCATTGTACCAATCTGGTTTCTACTGGAACTTTTTAGGATGGGCACAGGTAACGGCAGGCATTTTACTGCTGACACAGCGTTATGCAACGCTGGGAGCCTTAGTGTTTTTTGCAATATTGACTAATATTTGGGTGATTACACTTAGTCTTTCATTCTCCGGAACCTGGATGATCACTTCGTTAATGATGCTTGCTGTTTCTATATTACTGATATGGGACGGACATAAATTGCTTCCAATTTTTAATTATAACAAATCGAATATCGTTAAGGAATATCCTGATCCCGGCCGTATCTGGATTATTGCAGGAATGATATATGCTTTCAGCTTTATCGTATTGTATATGCTGGATCCCGTACATGGAGCGGTATATGAAAAGTGGCTAACGAAGGCATTTGCAGCAATAATTCTGCTGACCTTTGCTACAAGCAATTATAAAGCCTATAAAAACCGTAAAATAGTAGTAAATACCTGATGTTTTAAATGTTGGAGATTGGATCTCATATTGTAAATTTGCAGTTATGAATAAAGCAGAAATAGTAAAACAAATCATAGAACAAAGGAGAAGTATTTTTCCAAAAGACTATACAGACGCAGCAATTTCCCAGGAGGTTATTGATGAAATTCTAAGCTCGGCAACATTTGCACCCAATCATAAGCGTACAAAGCCTTGGCGCTTCAAGGTATTCAAAGGAGAGGAAAAGGCAAATCTGGCTTCAGAAATGCAGGCTATCTATAAAGCTACACAGCCTGAACAGCTTTTTTTAGAGAAAAAATTTAATGATATCGGTTTTAAAATCAATAAAGCTGATGTGGTCGTTTCCATAGTGGTTAATTTCAGCGGGATGGTTCCGGAATGGGAAGAGATTGCTGCCACTTCAATGGCTGTTCAGAATATGTATCTTACCTGTACGGCCCATAATATAGGATGTTACTGGAGTTCTCCCTCTATTGTTGACCTTTTGAAGGAATCTTTAACCATCGAGGAAAACCAAAAGTGTTTAGGGCTTTTCTATATGGGGGCAGTGGATTAATGAATCATTTTGAAGAGATGATAATGGATAAGTGAAAAAAAATATCAAATTATCCCATTTTCAAATTACCAAATTGAAAAATTTGTTTATCTTTGCACTCTTAAATATTTAACTGGGACGAGTTCCCGTAAAATTCAAACATTATGTCAGTAAAAATCAGATTACAAAGACACGGTAAAAAAGGTAAACCTTTTTTCCACATCGTGGTTGCAGATTCTAGAGCAAGAAGAGATGGTAGATTCATCGAAAAACTAGGAACTTACAACCCAATTACTAACCCTGCAACTATTGAATTAAACGTTGATTCTGCTGTACAGTGGTTAAACAATGGTGCTCAGCCTACTGATACTGCTAGAGCTATCCTTTCTTACAAAGGTGCCCTTTACAAAAAACACTTACAAGGTGGTGTAGCTAAAGGTGCTTTTGACGAAGCAGAAGCTGAAAAAAGATTTGCTGCTTGGGTAGACGCTAAAGATGCTAAAGTACAAGGTAAAGTAGAAGGTTTATCTAAAGCTCAGGCTGACGCTAAGAAAGCTGCTTTAGAAGCTGAAGTTAAAGTAAACGAAGCTAGAATTGCTGCTGCTGCACAAGCTGATGCTGATGCTAAAGCTGCTGAGGAAGCTGCTAACGCACCTGCTGAAGAAGTTGTTGCTGAAGCTACAGAAGGAGAAGCTCCTGCTGCTGAAACTGAAGAAAACACTGAAGCTTAATAAACAAATCCTGTTATGCGTAAAGAAGATTGCTATTTTTTAGGTAAAATCACACGCAGACATGGACTTGCGGGTAACGTTATCCTTAAATTGGATACCGATCAGCCCAAGCTTTACAATAAACTGGAATCAATATTCGTTGAAATCAACGGATTATTGGTTCCATTTTTTATTGAAAAATCCTCATGGAGCAAATTGGATGCTTTAAACCTTGCTTTTAAAGGCTCCTCAGAATCTATGGTAGATCAGGTTTTAGGTAAAAGTGTTTACCTGCCGCTTGCTACCCTTCCCCAACTTTCAGGAAAACAGTTCTATTATCACGAAATAATAGGGTATAATATCCTTGACGAAAATGATAACGACTGTGGGGTAATACGATCTGTAAACGATCAGACGGCCCAAAATTATTTCATTCTTGGATTTGAAGGCCGTGAAATTGTGATCCCTCTTATTAAAGATTGGATCCTGGAAGTGAACAGAGAAGAAAGATTTATTAAAATGCAGTTGCCGGAAGGCCTGATGGACGTTTTCCTTGTTCCGTCAAAAAAAGATGAGTAATCCCTTTTTCAGAAAATACACCTGAAATTTATTCTCTTTCGCATTATTTACTAAAAAATATTTCCCATAACTTTTGTATAGGATCAGAAACCATCGGTTTTGTATGGTCTTCTTTGATCAATTTTTATGTATTTGATCAATGTTATGCTCCAATGTGGAACCATGACTTTAAAAGGTTAAGGTATCTACTGATTCCCTATAGAATCTAGTTAAATAACTTTCTGAATTCTCCCGGAGACTGATTCGTCTTCTGTTTGAAGAGTTTGCTGAAAGACTGTGGATGTTCAAACCCCAGTTCGTAAGCAATTTCACTCACAGACAAACTTGTAGTACTCAAACGTTCTTTGGCAGAATCAATTAATTTATTCTGAATATGCTGCTGTGTGTTTTGCTGAGTATGAAGACGAAGTAAGGTCCCAAGATAATTAGGAGAAATATTCATCTGTTCGGCAATACATTTCACAGAGGGAATACCATTTTCGAGGAGATTTTCGCTTTTAAAATATTGGGAAAGAATGTCTTCAAACTTAAATAACAATTCGTGGCTTGACTTTTTTCTGGTGAAAAATTGACGTTCATAAAAACGTTCAGAATAAATCAGTAATAATTCAATCTGAGCAATGATAAGCTCCTGTGTGAACCTATCGATATTTGACTGGTATTCCCTTTCAATATTTTTAAGAATATTAACAAGGATTTTCTCTTCTTTATCAGAAAGGAAAAGAGCCTCTTTCACCTGATAGCTGAAGAAGTCATAAGATTTTATTTTCCTTGTTAATGAAGTGTTCCACAGAAAATCAGGATGAATAAGCAATAAAAATCCGGTAGGCTCTACCTCAACATCGGGATTGATTTCAAGACTTAAAAACTGCTGGGGTGAAACAAAGCACAAGACTCCGGAATCAAAATCATATTGCTGTTGTCCATAATTGAATTTTCGACTGACATTCTTTTTCAAACCAATTGAATAAAAATTCTGAATCCATTTCAGTTCTTCATTGTCTACAGTATAATGGACTTTGCTGTAATCTATTAAACTGATCAGCGGATGTTCAGGATTGGGCAGACCACAGAAAGCATGAAAATCTGAAATAGAGTTAAAGCGGACAGGCTGTTTCATAATAGCGAAGTTAATTGTTTTTGTAAAAAGTATAATGAACTGTTTTAGAAAACCTTCAGCTCCATTCTGACCGACTTTTGTAAGTATCAGGAAGGTCATCCCGAACGGAGCTGAAGATTATTATTACAAAGTTAAATCGCTGTTGAAACTGTCAGACTTTCCCATTTTTCAGCATCCTTTTTTAAAATATCAATCTTATTATTCAGAAATTCCATCGTTCCTACACCCAATAACAGATGTACCGGAGGATTTTTCTCTTTACTGATCTGAATCAGGACATCAGCTGCTTTTTCGGGATCATTAGGCTGGTTTCCATTGATTTCATTAAGATGAGCCTGTTCTGAATTTCTTGCAGCTTCATAGGCTTGGATAGGATTAGAAGGCGTTTTCACAGAATCTTTAGTTAAAAAATCTGTACGGAAATATCCGGGATAAACAACAGTAGCATGAACTCCGAAGTCTTTCACTTCTTCGGCCAATGCCTCTGTAAATCCAGCAACAGCAAATTTTGTAGAACAATAGATTCCCCAACCTGGAAAATTAGCGGAATATCCGCCAACAGAAGATATATTGAAGATATTTCCTGATCTTTGTTCACGAAGATAAGGCATGGCATTTCTGATTACATTCAATGTTCCGAAAACATTCACAGCATAATTTTCTCTTGACTCTTCATCAGTCAGCTCTTCAAGGGTTCCGATTTGTCCATAGCCTGCATTGTTGACAACCACGTCAATTCGTCCAAAATGATCAACTGTTTTTTTAATGGCAGATTTTATGTCGTTGTTGTCTGTGATGTTGACGCTCAGCGGAAGAAAATTCTCTGAAGTTTCTCCAATAGTTGAGAAAAGAGATTCAACAGTTCGGCTGGTTGCAGCAACCTGAAATCCTTCGGATAATAATTTTTTTACCAACTCAAATCCTAACCCTTTTGAAGCTCCTGTTACGAACCATACTTTTTTTGTTTCCATTTTTAAATATTTTTTTGTTTAAATGATGATACAAAGATGGAAACTTGCGAAAAGGGAAATGTATCCAAATCGGGGAATGATGTATCTAAATCGTGGATGATGATTCTATCTCCTTTGGTATAAACCTGTTTTTTGGGTGATTTTTAAAGGATTTCAGGGTGTAATCACTCAGATTGAGTTGGAAATAATCCCTGCTGAGATGAATAGGGTGGATCTTCAATGTTGTGCTCCGATGCGGAACCATGACTTCAAAAGCTTAAGGTATCTGCTAATTCCCAATTGCCGGGAGTAAATATTCCTGTACAATTTTATCAGCCTGGGAATGGGCATAAGATGTATTATAGGCTTTTGCTGTGATCACCATCACTACAGGAATTTCAGTAAATATAATAATTTTGTTGCCCCCATTTCCACTACACTGATACGCTTCAAAGCTTTGGTTTCCCACCCGGTATACTTTTCTCCAGAATAAATATCCATATCCCTCAAAGTCTTTGTCATTGGTAAAGTAGTTGGTAAAAGACTTTTTTATCCAACTTTTATCAATAATGTTATGACCATTCCATATTCCCTTATTTTTATAAAGCTGTCCAAATTTTGCGAAGTCTAATGCTCTCATGCGCAATCCACCGGCCAGAGAAGGTTTTTGCTGTGGGGTATACTGCCATTTATAGTTTTTGATACCCAGTGGACGGAATAATTTCTGTTCTGCATAATTTTCCAGTCCTTTGGGAACAGACTGATTGAGGATATCTCCTGTCACTACAACACCTGCTGTGAAATACTGCCAGTTTTTGCCGATTTTATTTTCTGTTGCAGGTAAATCTAACGTAAATCTTACCCAGTGATCAGTAGGATACATGTTTTCTTCATTTCCAGGTGATTCCTCATCTGCATCATTGCCGTCAAAACCTGAGCTCATGGTCAATAAACTTTTTATAGTAACGCTGTCTTTATGAGATGAGTAATTTTTGAATTGCTTAAGATCATAGAAGTCTTTCAGCATTTGGTTTTCACTTTTAAGATAGCCTTCTTTAATCGCAATTCCTGTTAAGGCTGAGGCAAACGACTTACCAACCGAACGTGTATCCTGCAGTGAATCTCTGGCGGAATTACTGAAGTATTCTTCCACCAGAAGTTTTTCATTTTTGATGACCACAATTCCTGTGATATTCCTGAATCTGTTTTCTGCAATTTTTTTATTTAAAAGCCTTATTTTTTCTTTGTCCAATTTTTCATCAGAGACTTTCCATCCGCTGTTTGGGTTTATAGTTTGAATAGCAATCTGCTGTTCTGAAATATTTTTTTTGGGAATGGTTAAGTGAATTTCACCTGAAGCAATCGTATTTCCTACCTTTAAAGTAGTAGCCTTCAAATAGGGTTTTATTTCAACTTTTAAAAGGTGATTTCCTTCATTGAGCTGATCAATTCCCCCATTGACAAGATAAAATCTCATCCATAAATACCTTCCCCAGGAATCTTCATTTTTTGAACTGATGAGAGGAATTCTAAAAGTGGTTTTCTTCTTTTTATCTTCGGCCGTCCCTGCTCCGGGATTCAGATTTTCTGTATAGATTAATGTTCCGTCAATGTAAAAATTAAATTGATAATTTCCTTTTTTCAGCAGTTCATCTACAGCTAAAGAAGGTTCAAGCTGATGCAGGTAATTCACTAAAGAATTGTTTAAAAAAATACGGAGATTTAAATCTTTATCTTCCTGAAATACTTCTTGGGTAAGAAAATCAGCTTCTTTCAGGCTGTCCAGAGAAATTGCTTTTGATAGAAAAATAATGTTGCCGGTATACTTTTTATGGATAGTATTTATGGCTGGTTCAGGATCAATAATGTTGTTAATTTGTCCGAAATAAAGGCCAGACATAAAAAATAAGGTATATACAAGGATAGATTTCATTTCAGTATTTTATTTAAACAAAAATAGGGTGTAATGTTATGAAAAAATAGAATGAAATTAACATTGCTATTTCTTTAAGAGATTTCTGTAATGTAAAGGGGTAATTCCTGTATTTTCTTTGAATGACCTGATAAAATGGCTCTGATCTGCAAAACCACATTCCAGTGCTGTTTCGGATAAAGATTGAGAAGTGTGAAGAAGCGTTATGGATTTATTGACCTTCAGTTTTCTAATGTATTCCCCTAAGCTGCAGTTAAAATGTTTCTGAAAATCTCTGCTCAAATGAACCGGATGAATATCCAAAATCTTCGAGAGTTCTGTGAGGCTCTGCTTCTCAATGAAATTTTCACGAAGCATCTCTTCAATCTTATGTACCCAACCGGGCTTTTTATCTGTATTTTCATTTTTTCCGGATAGCTGACTGAAAATAGCAAGCAGATGTTGATGAACCGAGAGTTCAAAAGAAAGATCATTCATTTTCGTTTCCTTGAAAATCTGATGAATTGAGAGCTGTAAAGAGGGGTTTTTGATGTTAAGGCTACCCTCAATTCTATTGTGTGAAATCTGAAATTTTTCAAACCAGCTTTCTGAAATTTCGATATGAAAACCTCTTGTAAAAATATCCGGTTTTATATTGTAATGAGCATCTTCCCAATGATGATACAGTAAAGTTCCGGCAGAGCAGTCGTAGATTTCTTTTTTGTTTCCTTCTTTCATATTTCCCTGAATAAGAAACGTGAAATAAGCATTTTCATGATAATGCCAATCTACATAAGGATGTGTATATTCTGTATCTGTAATTGTGAGTCCGTCAAAATTCAGGGTTTCATTGGTCTGCCCAAAGAATTCTCCATTATAAAGGGTATTCATTTTATAATTTTTGTTTTAAACTTTCAATCTGTTCATACATTGTATTGAAAAATAAGGCCCGGTCACGGTTTCCCGAAGCATTCAGTGATTTTGAATTTTTAATCTGATGTTCAAAATAACTCAGAGAATCCTGGCATGTCATTTCATCCGTAGTCATCATATACCCGAACATACTGAACGGGATAAAAAAAGAAGACTGCTGTTCATTTTTAAATAAAATGCTATTGTTTAAAATAACCAAATCGTTTACAAATATTTGAAAATTAGGTTTTTCAAGTGTTTTATGTTCTAGATTTTTTATTAAACTTTTTAGATCATCCAATATAAGATCCGTGTCATTCTTTTTTAATAATCCGATTTCAAAATAGAAGGAAATCTGCCGTAAAGCACTTAAAATAGTTGTGTCATTCCATATTTCAGTGACATTTTGTTTTTCATAAAGATCAATGAGCAGTTCATTTTTTACAGAATGATATTCTAAATTAAACGTATCGAAAGGACTTAAAAATTTGTCCTGATTCAATAAATTCATCCAGACATAAAACTTAAAGCGCGACAGTATCGAATCTGAAATGGTATAGAAAAACGGAATATCTTTCGCGGAGTAAAATACCTGGGAGTTTGTAATATCCTGAAATACATGCAAGATCTTCAGAGAGCTTTCAAAATAGTTTAAAAGATCTTCAGTTGTTTTTACGGGCTGGGTGCGTCTTACAACCAGTTGGTTTTCTGTTCCCAGAAACTGATCCAGGGAAATCTGATAGTATTTAGCAAGTTCCAGGGCTTCCTCAAAGCTGAATTTGGCCTTCATAGAAGTTCGCCGGTGTGCTGCATCGTAGCTGATGTTTAGAATATTGGCAATTTCATCGTTTAATGATTTGCCACCAATCTTTCTTCGGATTTCCTTTAATAAAGCTTCCTGATGCATGGTTTTGTGATTTTCACAAATGTAACCTTTTTTTTAATTCTTTTTCACATTCAGGAGATGGTGTTCTGATGATAATTTTGAAATGTAATTTTTAAAATAATGAGTTATGAAAACACGAATCTTATTAATAACAGTTTTTTTTGTGAATAGTCTGGTGTATGCATCAGATACCATAAAAGCAGATTCTTTGAAGCCTAAAATTATTGCCGCTTCACCTTCGAAGAATACCAGCAATGTGAACGGAATTTTATTTAAATATTTTGACGAAGAAGAGGGGTTTACGCCTAAAAAAGTAAATGGCTTAGGAATGGGATTTAATCTTGTAGGTATTTTTATTCCGCCACTTTTACTATTTAACCTACCAGGGGCCGATCACTGGAGCTTTAACAGTTATGAGATCATGCCCAGGGAGCGGATGAACAAAATTAACGGTGTACAGCTTTCACTCATCAATATGGAACCTACTGTAACCAATGGACTGGAGGTAAATATCTCAAGCAATATTGGAGTGTATACCGTGACGAACGGAGTTTCTGTTTCACCACTTTTCAATATGCATGATGAGATAAAAGGGGTTTCTGTAGCACCCTTAGCCAATGTGGGACAGAAATGCAGAGGAGTCCAGATTGGTCTGTATAATAAATGTAATGATTTCAGAGGTATCCAGATCGGGGCATGGAATGAGAACGGGAAGAGAAAACTTCCTTTGATCAATTGGAACTTTAAAGGCTCTAAGCAATAATCACCATAAAAATAACAGATCATGAAAAAATTATTTTTAATAACAGGCATTTTTTTATTGTCAGGAATACTATACAGCCAGGATGCTCCTGAAATAAAAACAAGATGGATATCATTGACTCCACTGAGTGAACATGTACAAGAAGTTGATGGGCTGGCAGTGGGAGTGGGAGGCAGTCTTGCTGATCGTAATACACAACGTACCCAGACCATTAACGGGCTTAATCTGGATGTTAATCCCGTGGGGCTTCTCATCTGGATGTTTTTTGATCCCGCTAAAGAAAAAAATGAACATACTTTTCTTACGGTAAACGGAATTACACTTTCCGGTGCCGGATATGGAAGAAATGTGGATCAAAATGGACTTTCCGTTTCTGTTTATAATTATGGAAGAAAAGTGAATGGCTTTTTGGTTTCCGGGCTCTCCACTTCTATTGATAAAGGAAATGGTATCGTCATCTCCGGGTTGATGAATGGTGTGGATGATATGAGAGGCGTAAGCATTTCCGTATTTAATGGATCTGAAAAGATGAAGGGCTTACAGCTTGGGCTCATCAATAAGGCCGAAGAAATGAGGGGTGTACAGGTGGGTGTGGTCAATTCATCTAAGAAAATGAAAGGACTTCAGATTGGAATATGGAATAAGAATGCTAAAAGAAGCTTACCAATCATTAATTTTTAAATAATAAGACTTATGAAAAATATACCTTATATACTCATTGCTTCCCGTTTTGCAGCAGCTCTGATTATTCTGTATTTGGGTTACTGCATTGGAGAGGGGGCCCGCGGATATATTGTAGGATTAATGTATTTCGGGATATTCACTGATGTTTTTGATGGGATTATTGCCCGTAAAACAGGAGTTTCTTCTGAAAAACTAAGGCGCTTAGACAGCCAGGTGGATCTTATTTTCTGGCTTTCACTGGGATGGATTTCCTATCGGCTTAATCCTGAGCTGATAAAAGGAGAATGGAAAAGTATCCTGTTCATTTTTATAATGGAAGCCTCATGCTATATCATCAGTATCTGGAAATTTGGAAAAGAAACCTGTACTCATGCTTTTTTGGCAAAAATCTGGGGACTGAGCCTCTTACTGGCTTTTACCTATCTCATCGGATTTCAGGAAACGGGCTGGCCTTTTTATCTCTCTGTTACTTTAGGATTGATTTCCCATATAGATGTTATCCTGATTATTCTTATTCTTCCCCAATGGAGGTATGATGTCCCCAGCTGTTACCATGCCTGGATGATCAGAAAGGGAAAAAAGAGAAGAAAAACAATTTTCTTTAATTGAGTATTGAAATAATTAAAAAAAATCATTCTATGATAAGAGGTTATTAATGCTGGGGAATTTTGAACATAAAATATCCCACATAATAGAATATTATGAAAAAATGAAGCGAAGAAAATCGATAAATGATGCGTTGATCTGTTAAAAAAAGAATAGAAATGCTATTTTTCATGAAGTGAAAATAAAATGACATAATCCATATGAAATAATATTAATGTATTGGTTTTTAATTGTTTGGTGTTTTTTAATTCATGAATTTAGATATATAAATTTATGAATCTATAGAGTATTCACTTGTATTATCACATCGCTTTACTGCATCTTTGCTTCAAGGTAAAAACACAGCATTTATATTTTTGTATGTGTACAGTACAAGAATGTAAATATTAAAATCCTACGTGAGTTAATGAATTAATTAAAAAGTTAGAGTAGTGATCACCAAAAGTAATTTATTATGTTGTAAGTAAACAAAATTTGTTTGAAACCATTAGCGATGTCAGGGAATGAATTCTAACTGAATAAGACAGAGCTAATGATGAACTTGAGAAATCAGAATTATCATTTAAAAACTAAAAACTAATAACTATTTTCCATACATAAGAAGCCTGTTCTTATGAAAAAACCAAGAATAAGTCAACTTATTCCTCTTAAAAGTGATATGATGTGAGTGTACCAGGTTCAAGTCAGGACAAATTTTATGAAGTTCAGAATCTTAAAATTATACTTTAGAAACGAATGCAGAAGAGTGAAAAAAGATAATTTTACTGAACAGAAAGTTTAATTACCTGATAAATGATTTTTAAAGACAGCGTAACCATTAAGTTGCGCTGTTTTTTTGTAACTTTGCAAACATTAATTTTTATACAAAAATTTATCATCAACAAATGAAAAAGCAGACGATCAAAGAAATCCTGAAGGATTACAAGAAAGTATTACATCATGACATTACAGTTTACGGATGGGTAAGAACATTCCGTGCTAATCGCTTTATTGCACTTAATGATGGATCTACTATTAATAATTTGCAGATAGTTGTTGATTTCGAAAATTTTGATGAAGAGGTTATCAAGAATATCAGTACTGCTTCTTCCCTTAAAGTGGTAGGAGAAGTGGTAGAAAGCCAGGGTGCTGGTCAAAGCGTTGAGATTATTGCTAAAAAGATCATCGTTTTAGGAGATAACTTTACTGAAGAGCTTCAAAGTACGATTCTTCAACCTAAAAAACATAGTTTGGAAAAACTTCGTGAGCAGGCCCACCTAAGATTCAGAACCAATTTATTTGGAGCTGTTTTCAGAGTACGTCATGCCGTGAGTTTTGCGGTTCACTCGTTTTTTAACCAGAATCAGTTCTTCTATATCAACACACCAGTAATTACCGGTGCAGATGCAGAAGGAGCCGGAGAAATGTTTGGAGTTACCAACTTTGATCTTGAAAATATGCCAAGAACAGAAGAAGGTGAAATTGATTTCTCACAGGATTTCTTTGGTAAAAAAACAAATCTTACAGTTTCAGGACAGCTTGAAGGGGAAACTGCAGCTATGGGATTAGGAAGAATTTATACATTTGGACCTACTTTCCGTGCTGAAAATTCAAACACAACAAGACACCTTGCTGAATTCTGGATGATTGAGCCGGAAGTTGCTTTTAATAACCTGGAAGACAATATTGACCTTGCTGAAGATTTCTTAAAGTATGTGATCCAGTATGTATTGGATAACTGTAAAGACGATCTTGAATTCCTGGATAAGCGTTTTGAAGAAGATCAGAAAACAAAACCTGAGAAGGAAAGAGCAAAAGAAGGTCTTATTGAAAAACTTCAGAATGTGATTGCTAAACGTTTCAAGCGTGTAAGCTATACAGAAGCTATTGAAATTTTACTAAACTCTAAAGAAAATAAGAAAGGTAAATTTGCTTACCCTGTTGAGAAATGGGGAACAGATCTTCAGTCTGAGCATGAAAGATATCTTGTTGAAAAACATTTTGAGAGCCCGGTTGTATTATTTGATTATCCGAAAGAGATCAAAGCTTTCTATATGAAACTGAATGATGACAACAAAACTGTGGCAGCAATGGATGTTCTTTTCCCTGGAATCGGTGAAATCATCGGTGGTTCCGAAAGAGAAGCAAGATTAGATGTACTAAAACAGAAAATGACTGATATGCATGTAGATGAGCACGAACTTTGGTGGTATCTGGATACCCGTAAATTTGGTTCTGTTCCTCATGCAGGATTTGGTTTAGGATTAGAAAGATTAGTTCTTTTTGTGACAGGGATGACGAATATCAGAGATGTAATTCCTTTCCCAAGGACGCCGAAAAGTGCTGAATTCTAGAATAATAAAAAAAAGCCTTAATGAAATTTAAGGCTTTTTTTATTTTTTAGTAGTTTATTATGATAAGAACTATACTGCAAAAATCATGCTAAATGTGTTTATTATCAAATAAATTTATTAAATTCGTAGAATATGTTATGTTAAAACGCCAATATTACTATGCTTAAACAACACTTACAACTCAAATTAGGACAGAAGCTGGCTCCCCAGCAGATCCAGTTGATGAAGCTTATTCAGCTTCATACTCTTGAATTTGAAGAGGAGTTGGAGAGAGAGCTAGAAGAAAACCCTGCATTAGAAATTGCAAAGGAAGAATCTAAGGAAGATGATTATGCTTCTTTGGAAGAAACCTATCAGGATGAGGGTACCGATAGCATTGAAACAGATTTTGACGTCAATGAATATATTTATGACGACGAACCCAACTATAAAACGGCATCCAGCAACTATTCTCCTGACGATGAAGAATTTGATAATGAAAGTCTTTTAACAGAAGGGCAGTCATTGTATGATTACCTGATGGAACAAATTCATTTGGTAAATATCAATAATGAAGATTTAAGAGTCGCGGAATACCTTATTGGAAATCTGGATACGGATGGATATTTAAGAAGGGAAATCAAGTCTATCGTTGATGATCTGGCTTTCTCACAGGGAATCTATACTACAAAAGAAAAAGTGGAAGATATCCTGGAGAATTATGTTCAGAAACTGGATCCATCAGGAGTAGGGGCAAGAGGACTTCAGGAATGTTTATTACTTCAGATTGAAAAGAAAGTAAGCTCGGATAAAGCGGTTTCTTTGGCTGCAAGCATTCTGAGACATCAGTTTGATGCGCTGACGAATAAGCACTATAATAAGATTATTCAGAAATATGATATTGAGGAAGAAGATCTGAAAGATGCTTTGGAAGAAATCTCAAAATTATCACCTAAAGTGGGAGGGAACTTTGATACCCAGACTATTACAATCAACCAGGAAATTATCCCTGACTTTGTGATCCAGGTGAAGGATGGATTGGTAATTCCTATGCTTAACAGCAAAAATGCACCTACTTTAAGAGTTTCGGAAGAATATAAAGATATTCTTACCACCTACTCTCATGATAAAAATTCATCTGAGCATAAACAGGCTGCCTTATTTATCAAACAAAAGCTTGATGCTGCCAAATGGTATATTGATGCCATCAATCAGCGCCAGAATACCCTTTTACAGACCATTACGGCCATTGTAAAGTTCCAGAAGGATTACTTTATCACAGGGGATGAAAAGTCGCTGAAACCGATGATTCTAAAAGATATAGCAGATATTACAGGATTTGATATTTCTACCATTTCAAGGGTGGTAAAAAGTAAATATGCTGATACCCCTAATGGTATTGTATATCTTAAAGATCTGTTCTCGGACAGTTTAACTAATGATGATGGGGAAGAAGTTTCTACAAAAGAGATTAAAACCCACCTTCAGGAAGTGATCAGTAAGGAGAATAAGAGAAAACCGCTTACCGATGATGCTTTGGTAGTGATCTTAAAAGAACAGGGTTACAATATTGCCAGAAGAACGATTGCAAAATACCGTGAGCAGCTGAATATTCCTGTAGCAAGATTAAGAAAAGAGTTATAGTTGTCAATACTGTACTTTCAATATATAAAAAGGTGAACGCTAACGTTCACCTTTTTTATTGTATATATTAAGAGATCAGAAATACAGTATCACTTATTCTTTTAAAAAGACTGAGGGTATTGATCTGTTTTCCAAATTCTTTATTTTCCCAATACACTTTCCCTTCTTTATAATCATTAATTAATGCAAAAGTACCGCTATTGATCTTCAAAAATGCAATGGCAGGGAAGGGAAGGTCTTCAAGATCTTCAAGCTCCAGTCTTACCACCATCGTTTCAATATCAAAATCATCTTTTAAGATCGTGTGGAAACTCAAAAAATTATAATCTTCCACAGGGATGTCGTAATTTTTTATTTTACCGGCCTTTATATTTTGTTGTATAAATTTTTTCAGTAAAAAATTAAAGGAGGTCACATGTCCATTTTTTTCAGTCATAGATGCAGAAATATATTTAATAGATATAATATGCGTTTTCGTTGATCCGTTTCTGGATATTATTTATACTTATTTTATAAGGAATATCTTCTTCATTTTTATAATGAAAATCGATTGTACTGATTGCCTTTTTACTGATTCCTATCCATTTATTGTCCTTAATTTTATAAAGGGAAAACTGATTGTAGTGCAGTGTATAGTCTGCTTCATTGATAATGACCAGCTTGTTTTTATCCTGCGGATAAAAGGTAATATGTGTTTTTCCGATTTTGTATGATTGCTCTTCCAGAAAATTTACATGTTCTTTTTGGGTATAAGAAAGCAATTTTGATTTTAGCAGCAGAAACCTGTAATTGGTTTGTCTGATATTTTCATTGATCCTGCTTTTTATTTTTTTTAAGGTATGAGAATACTGGCTGAATTTGTAGTGGATGCCCTTTGGCGAAATCGAAAATTTAGCTTTGTTTTCAAATGGATCTATAAAGAAAAATTGATTGTCCTTTACATTGATAAGATGAATCAGTAGGTACTGTTTTTCAGTAATACTATTGAAAATATTACCCTCTACCCAATGGTGAACGACATCTGTATAGGTAAATTCCTGTACAATGGGTTTATGATAATACTTAATTTCCTTTTGAAGTTCCAGTCTTCTTAACACCAAGGTGAAGCTTTCAATCTCTGTATTGATCTGGGTAATATCTGTAGTATGAACCCTGTTGAATTCAAAATTACATTCATCAAAGCAGAAATGGCGGCTATTCTCTAAAATACGGGCATAATCTTTACTCTGTTTGAAGAGATTGATGCATTGCTCATTATTTTTCAATAAGGTGAAAAAGCCTGCAGGATAATTCTTATGAGGAGAAATGACATCGTATTTCTGCAATATTTTTTCAGTCATAAAATACCTGATATTACCGAAAACAATATCGATATCACAATATCCCCAGAAATCATAATTTTTCAGATATTCCTGAAAGATCAGCCCATAGGTAGGTTTAAAATCACATAATTTGTAACCATCCAGAATGTTGATATTCAGATTGAGCTTTTCACTGGCTAATGCACTGAATTCAGTAAGGTCCTTAATGTGCACAAAGTGTACATTGGGGATATGAAAAGGAGCTTCTAAATTAGTAAACAATATAAAATCAACATCCGGATTATATTTGCAACTGAACAAAAAATGGCTGAAATAAGATGGCCAGCTTTTTCCGAAATAACAATTTATTAATGCGATTTTGGTCATCCTACGTCAGTTTTTTAATATTGAGTAATGAGTCATAACTTTTGTGTAAGAAATAATAAAGAATGGACTCATAGAGATTCGGTTTCGAGGCAAACATTCGGTTAATAAACATATGAATATAACTTATCACTAATGATTTAACCATTTGCTTAGATTGGAGCTCTTTAACTTCAGCTATATATTTTTTTGTTTTTTTGGTTCTGCCATTCAATATCGTAGAAAAATCATCACCACCTGTTAAGAGACCCAATATTTCACTTCTGTGGTTTCTATATTTATCTTTTAAAGCTGCCTTAGAGTTTTCATCCAGCCTCATACCATACCCATTGGCCAGGTGATTCATAATATCTCTTCTTTCGGTTTGCTCATAGCCAAAATCATCCAAAATCCTGTTTACTCCAACAATAGCTGCTTTCCAAATTGCAGTTTCCGTCAATTCAGCCTCTTTCAATAGCTGGCAAACGCATTCACTGTCAAAATGAAATATACTTTCCATGTAGTCTATGGTAGATTCTCCATATCGCTCAATCTCTCTATTATAGGTATCCAGAACAATTTTATGGATAATCATCTCCTGTGTCAAATACTTATCGAGCAATTGATAGATCTGATTGGATATATTATGATCAGATGATGTTGTCAGAAACCTTATTCTGATATGATGATCCGGATCGCTGTAACGGATGAAAAACCATTTTTTGATAATCCCTTTTTTAATGAGTCCACTGGCAAATTTATAAATAGAATCTTTGATGATCTGATCCGAAACTTTGGTACTGCTATAGATTTTATAGAAGAGCCATTCGCTTCCCGGAATAAAATTTCTGGTAATGGTATTTTTAACAGGAAAGACGGAAAGTTCTTTGTTTTTTGTACTGCTTAGGTTATGCCATGGAATAACAATCTCATTGCTATGGATATTTCCTTCCGTATCTTTGGCTATACTTTCATATTGATTCGCAAGGTTTTCAAACACTCTTATTGTCTTTTCCTTCACAAGATGATCCAGTAAGATTTCCAGAGAAAGGTCATTGTTCATAAATACAGGGAGTTCCATATCCCTCTCCGAGAAAGTAAAGATTTCAGGAATATTCTTTTCTCTTAGATAATCCCTGAGAATAGCTACTGAAGCCTGCTTTCCATTGAATATTTTCTCGGATGACAGTCGCCATGATGTTCTTGACAGGATGACGTTGTTGACCATTATCCTTGGTAAATAATCATAATTGGTAAACATTCCCCAGTTCCAGTTATAAGACGGGGTGATATTCTGATACTGAAGATCACATAAGAAATGATACATCGGTACTTTATGCAGATTATAATTATGGGCAGATGAAAGACTAGGAATAACCTCTTTATTGTATTTTTTGGAACGAAGGACAACCCTGTTGTTCTTGATAGAAATCATAAGGTCATTCAGGTAGATCGGTTCACTGTCTGAATGATGGGGGCTAAGAATGGGAATTTCATATTTTCTCAGATGCGGTCTGAGAAGGATATTACCTACCCTTGGTTGCGGATTATGCACAATCTCAGCAATGATCTGATTTTCAAAGAAATTTTCTTCCTCTAATAAAGCTTGTTTTACTGATTCTTCCAGTTCGTTGTCCAAATGACAAAAACGTCCCAGATAAGTAGAGGACGAAGGTCCGTCACTGAATTTATGAAAAATGACAGGTTGTCCCTCCTCGTCCTTATATACCTGTACCAGAGAAGACATTGAAAAAGGTATATTTTTATTTTCGTCTGAAAACGGAGCGACCTCATCTTGAGTGATTATAATTTTATCTTCATTGTTCTTAATGGCACTAATTAATTTTTCACCCAAAAATTGATTCCATTTTACAGATCCCTGAATAATATTAGAATTATTTTCAGACTTGAACTGGATTCCTCCAATCAGATCCGAAGCATCATTATCCGAATGTACGGGATAATTGATTCCTGATAGGGGATCAAGCGCTAACAATAAAGGTATTTCCTGTTGATCATATCTTTCAAGAAATACATTTTTAAAACTCTCCAGTGCATCAATTTTATCTGATGTACCGATATTAAAGACTGTTGAAAGCACCTTTTTGAAATCTTTAAAAATAGTATTGTTCAGTGTGTTGGATACTTTACCTTTGAGCAGGTCTGTCTGGATAATATTTTTTTTATAGCTTTTAATCCCTGCTTCAGTTAAGATTTGAGTAATTTTCTCAACAGCATCATCAATGTCATTGGTTATATTTATTTTTTGAACAATTTCAAATATGCTGATAATGTGGCGAATGAAAGCTGCATCATCATTATTTTCTTGGGTAGCAGGAATTTTCAGTCCTTTTAAAAACTGATAGATAAAATCCTGGAAGTTTTTGTCAGTAACCTTTGGAGAAAGTTCACTGACAAGTATTTTTGAGTCAATAAGCTCATTGACATAGTCAAAGCTGTCTTCATAAGAAATATCCTGCTTAACCAATACCTCTATTATGGATGATAGCTCCAGCCCGTTGGTACAGGCTTTTATAATAGAATTCAGATATTTGTTTTTTTCTGTAGAAATAATTTCATATTTCAACCCTCCGTTATTTGCAGAAGACTCAATATAACGGTATTTATTTTTGGTACTGTATATGGTATTGTTGGTATAGAACTTACAGATTTGTCTGACAAACATTTTTTGCTCCAGTTCTGTAATGATATCATGTACCAGTTGCATATCCAGTCGTGCATAAATCTTATCCTGCCCTTTATCCAGTGTGATCAGGGTATTACTGTCCCATTGTCCCATGCTTACTCCTGCATTGGTTCCAAAGGGGATGGTTCTGAAATGTATTCTAAGCCAGTATTTAAGCAAAGACTTTTTTATTTTATCTGCTTTTTCTTTCGAAAGTTTTTTTTCATCCCAATTGATAAGCTGCTCATAGAGATCCGGTGAAGATAAATAAATTGCCTTACGAAAGTTTTCACTATTGATGTCTTCTTCCCATGTATCAATACTTTTTTGTGGAAAAAGAGGAGTCCTCAACAGGTAAAAGTTCAGCTTTTCTATGTCGTTGTATTTCATTCTATGTTCATTAAATAAATTTTATCCCAATCTTTAGCTTTCTCAGGATACTGATAATCCAGTAATACCATTCCCACTCCTGAAATTCCTTCCAGTAGCCCAGTATGTTCTACCCATTCATCATTTTTCAGATCATAAGGAAACTTGGTTCCTTTATCCAGTTGCTGAAGGGTAATAGCCATCCAATAATCATGTGCTTCTTTGAGCTCTTCCCGCTTAAATACTCTGTAAAATTTATTGAAAATATGTGAAATTCCGGATGATCCATGACAGATCCCAGTGTCTATACAATCATTTTTGTTACTGTAAAAAACCCCGGCGTTATCCAATCTGATTTTTGATGAATTCAAAATGATAGAAAGACTCATTGTTTTCAGGTCTTCATCCTGCAAAACAGTATAGGCTTTCCATATCCCTATTGCAATACCTAAGTCACCATAGCACCATGCCAACCTGTTTGCGGGTTGCTTTTTGCGGGTAACGACATTGATTTTTGAAGGAAATATATACTGAGAATTTTTATTTTCCTCATACAGTTCAGAAAGAAAATGTACCGCTCCTTGGATCAGTTTTTTACAGGTTTCTTTTTCACAGCCTTTATGATAACATTCTGCTAAAAAGGATATGATTGAAGGAAGACCATGGGCAAGACCCAGATCACAGATGTTTTCTTCTTTTGTTATATTATGATCAACCCAGAAAATGGATTTGTTTTGTTCATATTTTAAGTGGTCAATATATGACACTATTTTTGCGACTGTATCAAGTTTCTGGATTTCCAGAAAGTAAAGACCCAATCCAATCAAACCTGTAAACAGGTCATATTCTTTTTTGTCTGCATAAATAGAGATCAACTCTAAAAAGAATTCTATAGAATCTTCTTCTATTGCATCAATATCCTCATCTGTAATAATATTGGAAGTATGAAGAAGCCTCATGAAATAAATCACGGCTAAACTTCCGCTGGCAAAAGAATAATAAGTGTCTTCAGAAGCCAGGTCTATCAGACTTTCAATTTTTTCAATCTCGATATCATTATTGTAGAATAATGAGTAATAATTACTCCCCAAGCTGAATGTGATATTGTCACCTTTATCTGCAATACATTTTTTTGAAATCTCGCTTAAAAAAAAATCAATTTTATCTTTATACATATTGGCTTAATATTTCAATGGCTGTTAGAGAGTCTTTGTGTGTTCTGGAAACATTATTAAACATAAACTCATTGTATCCGTAGAGTTCTTTAAATTCCAGTAATTTTTCCTGGAAAAAACTTCCGTCTCCAATAAGACTTATATTGTCTATAGAACCATTAGTACTGCTTTTTGCTACTTTTAGTGCTTTTTGTTTGGTTTTATGACAGCATCCGGAAAATGTCAATACCATAGACGGATCTTTTCCGTGCTTTGCTTTGTATTCTGTTCTGAAGTTTTGTAGCTCTTCCTTGAGATAATCTTTGTTGGACTCTCCATGAAATATAGATCTCGCGAAATTGAGATCGTGCTGCAAAGCTACTTTCAACCCTGAATGTGAAGATCCCATATACCATACGTCAGGAATGTTTCCTTTGTAAGGCGGGATAATTAAATTTTCTTTCAACAGTTCGTTTTCTTCCCTCAGAAAGCGTAGGGTAGATTCAAGCTTCGGAAGAAATGATGAAAAATAGCTGTCTTTATCAACATCTACGTTAAAGTATTGAAGATCATATTCTCCCACTAGCCCTTTTACAAAACCAAGATCTAACCTTTTAGGATATAAGCTGGATAATAGTTTATAATTGTGAGCTACTCTGAATGGACTTTGTAATGGCATAATAACCCCAGCAATTCCTATCTTTATTTTATCTGTTAATCCCAATAGTATGGGTAGAAGCATTTCAGGAGTAGACCAGGCCATGTCATGTGCTTTTGAAAAATAATTTTCAGTAACCCAAAACCTCGAAAAACCAAGCTCGTCTGCTCGGGTTGCATAGTCAATGATATCGTACAACGATTTTTTAGAATTGTTAAGAGAATTTTCTCTTATACCAAATTCCAAAAGCCCTATTTTTAATTTATTTGCCATAACTAGTTATTAAAAAGTAGCTACTCCCGCAAAGGAGTAGCTTTAATACTTTTTGTGAAATATTATACTTCAGTACAAACACACAGTTCAGAAGATCTGCTGCTTCCAGCTGTACATGTCCAGTGTGTACAATCAAAAATAGATAAAAATGCCTCTTTTCCAGCTTTTACTGATTTCATTTCGTCAGAGTTTAATTGAGATAACTTCTCTTTTTTAAGAGTTAACTTTTTTGTAAGCTTTTTGCTCATGGTTAAAAAAATTTAAATAATTTACCTACTCGTTAGCTTTTCGGTTTCCGCTTTTTTATATGTATTTATTATATAATACCTTGTTTATCAGTATTTAAATGGAAAACCAGTCCTTTGGTTTTAAAATATAACGGTATACTGCTCTATAAAGAACATAATGTGTTGCGTAACGCAATTATCGTTATAAAATTAGAAGTGGTTTATTCTATACTTTTAGAAGCAGCTTCATCCTGATTCTTCATTGTACTTACCTTTCCGGGTTTATCTTTATTATAATTAATATCTATATTTGAGATAAAACTTCCTTTCCTGGCCTCCCATTTTCCCTGGCTCTGATAACGATAGAGCAAGTCATTGGATAAGGTCTTTTTAGCAGAGATTCCAAAGACAAAATCAATAGCATCTTCCTGTATATAATCTACAAGTTGCAGGGTAATAGCCAGCTTGCTTGAGCCTGTAAAGATCAGTTTGTATTGTTGCAGATCGATATTCTGCCAGCCCGTTGTACTGGTCTTATATATTATATTTTCAGTAAGGAGAGTTTGTTCTGGTAAACCATCCTTAACAGTATATATATTTAATTTTAAGGTAATTTCTTTGAACTTGGAGCTTGGAATAATATAAAAATTATAAGCGTTTAGCTTTGTCCAGTTATAGATATCAAATATCTGCCCCTGTTCAACGGTGGGAATGTTTTTATCAAACATTTTAGAGAAGGTAAACATAGGTCTTTTTTCTGCACCTATGATTTCTCTTTTGGTTTTTCTTCCGTTTATATTAATTTCCTGAATAGCATATACTCTTTTGTTTAAAATAATGTTTGGGTTTTCAGTTATTTCGTTGACGCTCAGTTTTTTAGTTTCATAGCCGTTGGATTCAAAAATGATCTCGTCA
This sequence comes from Chryseobacterium sp. YR221, assembly GCF_900176315.1. Lineage (NCBI taxonomy): Bacteria > Pseudomonadati > Bacteroidota > Flavobacteriia > Flavobacteriales > Weeksellaceae > Chryseobacterium > Chryseobacterium sp. YR221. The sequence goes on along the minus strand of NZ_FWXM01000002.1, from coordinate 311,819 downwards.
CTTTTATCGGCATTTTGAGGAATTTCCAGAGAATAGTTACCATTGATATCGGTAATAGTACTTATGTTTTCATTCCCAAAACTTATTGAGCAGTAAGAAATAACTTCTTTGTTTTCATTTTTGACAGTTCCTGAAATTTTTTGTGCATACATATGTATAGTAAGTAGTAGAGCACAAATTGCCAGTCCGATCTTCATTATTAGTTTTTTTGTCTGGTCTAAATATAGGATTTTATTCTACATTACTCACTTGTAAAGGAGAAAAAAACAAATTTTATTTGTCATATGTATGTATTTTCCTTAAAATAGATAACTTATTCACATTAAATATTAAAAATAAGCATTGAATATTCAATGGCTTTATGTTGGCTCTAATCCTTTATTCAAGAGCTTTTCACTCAGTCGTGCTTTACATAATTCTAATTTTTTTGTATTTTAATTCGAGAAGCATAAATTTTTTTGAAAAAAATAAAGTTCACCGATTAAATGGTGAACTCATTCCGCTTTTTTATAAAATTTTTCATAAAAAAAAGGAAAGCATTTTTTTCCTTTTTTTCCTTTACAGTGGGCGATTCCGGATTTTTTATAAATTTCTTGAATTTTCCATACCTAATTCCTTTATAGAAATCTCTCTCATTTCCACTTTTCTTACCTTTCCGGAAATGGTCATTGGAAATTCATCTACAAATTTCCAGTACTTTGGGACTTTATAATGAGCAATTTTTCCTTTACAATAGTCCAATAGTTCTTCTTCTGTGATGGTGAAGCCTTTTCTCACCTTTACCCAGGCCATTACTTCTTCTCCAAATTTTTCACTGGGTACGCCAATGATTTGAACATCAAGAATATGGGTGTATGTATATAGGAAATCCTCAATTTCCTTTGGGGAAATATTTTCTCCACCTCTGATAATAAGATCTTTAATTCTTCCTGAAATTGTAATATATCCGTCCTTATCCATGACCGCCATATCACCGGTGTGCATCCATCGGGCAGTATCCAGCACTTTTTGGGTATTTTCAGAATCATTCCAGTATTTCAACATGACCGAATACCCTCTGGTACATAGTTCGCCATGCTCTCCCCGTTTTAGTATTCTTCCATTCTCGTCAATGATCTTTATTTCCAAATGATCCTGCACGGTTCCTACCGTGCTGACCTGCTTTTCCAAAGAAGTTCCTATCAGCGTCTGAGTAGAAACAGGGGATGTTTCCGTCATTCCGTAGCAGATGCTCATTTCTTTGATATTCATAAGGTTTTCCACTTTTTTCATGATTTCCGGCGGACAGACCGATCCTGCCATAACACCGGTTCTTAAACTTGAAAAATCATAAGTATCGAAATCTTTGACAGCCAGTTCTGCAATAAACATAGTAGGAACACCATATAATGAGGTACATTTTTCATCAGAAACTGTCTTTAATGTCATATCAGGATCAAAACTGTCGTTGGGAATAACCATACAGGCTCCGTGGGTCGTACAGCATATGTTTCCGATAACCATCCCAAAACAGTGATAGAAAGGAACAGGAATACAGACTCTGTCTTTTTCTGTGTATTTCAGCCTTATTCCAATAAAGTAGCCATTATTTAAAATATTATGATGGGATAATGTCACGCCTTTCGGAAATCCCGTAGTACCTGAGGTATATTGAATATTAACCGGATCATCAAACTGTACATGTTCCTCAAAACTATGAAGGACCTCATCTGAAATATCCTGTCCGTTATTCACAAAATCATCCCAGTTTTCGTCAAAGAAAATTTCATGTTCAAGGCTGGGGCATACTTCTTTTGCATACTCTACCATTTCCTTATAATTACTGGACTTAAAACTTAATGAAGAAAAAATAAAGCGTACCTCAGACTGGTTGAGAACATAGGTGAGCTCATGAGTTCTGTAGGCCGGATTAATGTTGACTAGAATAGTTCCTATCCTGGCGGTAGCATACTGTAAAAGGACCCATTCATACCGGTTAGCAGACCATATTCCGATCCGGTCTCCGGATTTTGCTCCTAAAAATAATAAGGCTTTTGCAATAGCGGTTGTCTGATTATAAAACTCCTGATACGTGGCTCTGTAATTCTGATGAACACAGACTAATGCTTCCTGGTTGGGGTGTTTTTCAACTGTATTTTTAAGATTTCCTCCGATAGTTTGTCCTAATAACGGAATTTCAGAAGCTCCGTAGACATAAGATAGTGGCATAGTATAAGATTTGGTTAAATAAATTTAACAAATATATCTTTAACTATGGGCTGTCTATATTAATTTTCCTCGGAATCTATCCTTTTCAGCTGGTCCAGATTTTTGTCAAGCTTTTTAATGATACTTCCATATACTAATTTGTAATAAAACCATATCATCGATACAGCAAGAAGGGTGCTGACTACAATTCCGACAATAATGATTGTGAGATTAGAATTGGAAGGCTGGATATTCTGGGAATTTAAAGTATAAAATATGAACGCAATTAACACAAAGGTGAAGGCTACCAAAAGAACAATACTAATGAGAATAAAGGCATTCACTGTTTTCTTGAACTTGATAATTCTTGTAATAAGCCCTTTAAGATTCTCTTCAATCTTTATTTTACGGTAGTTTTGATAGAATTTCAATACAAAGTATGCCGTAATGAGCAGGCTTAAAACTTTTATTGCTAAATAAGCATGACCGAAATTATCTTCTACTTCAGGAGCTCCCTGGGCACCCAATCTCTCCAGTACTTTGCGGAAACTGTCTGATTCCTCCTCCTGGAAAAAATAAAACAACCCTAAAACAGAAAAGAAAAGGAATTCTACAACACTGATCCAGAAAATATACTTTACATAATTGCGTGATTTTCTATTCAGCATCTGAAGGATCTCAGTGTTGTCATATTTTGGCTGTACAGGCTGTTCCTGCCATGTCTTCTTAAAGCTATCTAAATCAAATTCAGGCATATTTTTCCATCTGTTCTTTAAGGGTTTTCTTTAATCTGTTCATTTTCACACGTGCGTTGACTTCGGTAATCCCGAGGTTTTCTGCAATATCCTTGTAAGGCAGATCGTCAAGATACATCATGACAATGGCTCTTTCTATATTAGGAAGAGTCTTGATTACAGTATACAAAAGCGAAATCTGTTGTTGTTTTTCATCGTCATCTTCCACAAAATCTTTGTGGTTGATGTCCAGTTCATTGGTAGGAAGGCTTTTGCTTTTTTTTCGGAAAAGAGTAATGGCTGTATTAAGCGCTACACGATACATCCATGTCGAAATTTTGGAATTTCCTTTAAAAGAATCATAACTTCTCCAAAGCTGTAAGACGATTTCCTGGAAAAGATCTTCTTCATCTTCAAGAGAATTGGTGTATAAGCGAGATACTTTAATAATCAGACCCTGATTATCTTTAATAAGCTGCGCAAATTCTTTTTCCCTGGAATTCATAGATGTATAATGGCACGAAGATAATAATAATGTGGTAATTGATGAAGAATTATATTGGACAAATGCTAAAATAGCAAATCGACTTATTTATCTGCTTGGTTTTTCAGCCTTCCTTAAATTTATGTATCTTTGCATCCGCGAGAAAATCGGCTTGTTGATTTCCCATCTTATGGGAGGTAGGAAAGTCCGGACACCATAGAGCAGCAAAGCGGATAACATCCGTCACCCGTGAGGGTAGGACAAGTGCAACAGAAAGCAGGTACAGTTCGGCTGTAGTGAAACCAGGTAAACTCTTTGCGGTGCAATGGTAAGTATATCGGTTCTTTTCAGCAATGGAAATAGGGGCGGCTCGTCCTGAAAGCCGAGGGGTAATCAGCTCAAGTCTTGCAGCAATGTAAGACGTAGATAAATAACAGGCACTTCTTCGGAAGTACAAAATCCGGCTTATAGATTTTCTCGTATTTTTCTTGTATTGAAGATACTCAAATAGTATAAAAAATAAGCGGAGACTTTTCTCCGCTTATTTTTTTTAGTTTTCATATACATGTAAGCTTACATAGTCGGCAAACTGAATCCATTCCGCATGAACGTTAGGCATCTGTAGTCCATATTGGATTGTATTAACAGGTGCCGGGTAGATATTGGGATCTCCCATTTGGAAGCCATCCCAAACTACTCCCGAGCTATCGACTGTTCTGAAGTCATAAAATGCCCATCTTGTATTAGGCATTATGCTTGTAATATAGGGATCATTATAATTATAGATGGCTGTATTACCGAGAGATGTAGTAACTGCCCATTGATAAACGGGGATTATGGCTGTACCAGATGTATCAAAAGAATCAAACTTCATTTCAGTATGTGGAGGCACAGTAAACAGTCCGGAAGGATTGGTAGATATAGGTTTAACAACAGGGTAAAAATTAACAGGATTACAGGTGATTAATCTGCCTTCAATGGTGAGTGAAGTATGGTTGGAGATCACAAGTACATTATCCTGTGTTTGTGAAAAGCTGAGTATTCCTAAAAGGAACAACGTGAATGACATTATTTTTTTCATGATAATAATTTTAAATGGAATAGAAATAATACGTAAATGATTAAAAAATGTTTGAGCTTAATGGTCAGATTTCATTTTTCTATATATTTCATCTTTCTTTTTAAAATTAATATCTAGAGCCCAGGCTATAATTTTTGCTTTATCGCCTCCGGTTTTTTTGTTTATTTCCGTTTCTGAAACCCCTGTGGAGATAATTAATGCTTTGGAAGCCGGAATAAGAATTTCTTTTCTACGGTCACTAAGTTCTACAGAGTTATTCCTTCTTTCTTCTTGTGTAGGCTGATTTTGCGGTTCCCCTAAGCGTATAAAAGCTTTATCAAAAGCTTCCATTTCGGAAGTTTTCATATTCTCCATAGTGTTGAGAGCAGTTTGTTCATTACTGCAGGAAGCTAAGCCTAAGAGAATAAAGGCTGATAGCAAGAGCTGTTTTTTCATAGTTAAAGTTTTAATGATATAGGTGAAAAATTGAGGTGATGAATATATAAAAAAATAATGTGAATAGAAAATTATTCACATTATTTAGTATTTATGTTGAAAATATTTACATTAAATAGTTAATTCTATTAAATCATTATTCATTTTCAAGGATATTTTTAGAGTCTATAAGACCCTGTTTGTCTTTTTCAGAAAGCTCCGGGTATTTTAAATTCATTTTTTCAAGAGTATCAATAATGATCTGTATAGCGGCCACCCTGGCAAACCATTTATTATCGGCAGGAAGTACATACCATGGTGCGTGATCCTTCGATGTTTCATTGATAGCAGTCTCATAAGCTTCCATATACTGATCAAATAATGCTCTTTCCGGAAGATCTCCGGCAGAAAATTTCCAGTTTTTTTCCTGTTCATTAATTCTGTCCAATAACCTTTTCTTCTGTTCATCTTTAGACACATTCAAAAAGATCTTAATAATGGTTGTTCCATTTTGCGAAAGATGCTTTTCAAAATTTCTAATGCTTTCATACCGGTTTTCCCAGAATTTATTATCAAAATCTTCTACCGAAGACCAGGTTTTCTCACTTAGATTATATTCAGGGTGTACTTTACATACCAGGACACTTTCATAATGCGAACGGTTGAAAATTCCGATCATTCCTTTCTGAGGTAGTGCCAGATAATGTCTCCATAAGAAATCATGCGAATATTCCCGGGAACTTGGCGTTTTAAAACTGGTTACGTTACAGCCTTGTGGATTTACTCCTCCGAAGACATGTTCTATCATACTGTCTTTCCCGGCAGCATCCATTGCCTGCAATATAACAAGCAGAGACTGGCTACCGTCTGCATATAATTTTTCCTGTAATTCGCGGAGCTTTTCCTTTTCTTTAATTAACAATTGTGCTCCTTCTTCTTTGGTAAGTTTTCCCTTATAAGCTGTTGGCGTTTTTTTTATCGAGAATTTGCCGTTTACCTGAAAATCATCTGAGAAATTGGTGTCCATATATGTATAAAGATTAAAAGATTAAAAGATTAAAAGATTAAAAGATTAAAAGATTAAAAGATTAAAAGATTAAAAGGACTTCGCTAAACATCTACCCTTATATAAATGTAATAAAAAAACCGCCTCAAAGGAGACGGTTTCTTTATTTTTTTAAGTAGAATTTACTTCACTGCAGCTTTCTTAGCTAGTTTTGCAGCTTTTTTCTCAGCTTTTGCAGCTTCTTTCTGCTCAGCAGGAGTCAATACTTTTGCTTCAGGAGCGTTAGCATCTACATTACCTTTGATGTAAATTACGCTTCTGCTGTTGGCAGGGTCATTAGAGAAAACTTCAATCATTTTGTTGAATCCTCCATTAAGAGCTGTATTGTATCCAACTTTGATCTTAGCAGATTTTCCTGGCATAATAGGATCCTGGCTGAATTCCGGAGTTGTACATCCGCAAGATGGTTTTACGTTTGAAATGATCAAAGGTTTGTCACCAGTGTTTGTTACTGTAAAAAACCTTGTTCCATCGGCATTAGGCTTAATAGTACCGTAGTCGAAAGTAGTTTTGTCAAATGTAATAGTTTGTGCAGATGCCAGAGCAAATGTTCCGAATAAAGCAATTCCTGCAATTAATTTCTTCATATTCTTGAATGTTAATATGTTTGTTAGATAAATTTTGTGAAACAAAGTTAAAAATTATTTTAATTCATGCTTAAAAATTTTTTTCTTTAGACTATTTTTGCAAATTGCAAGCCAAAGAAATAGAATTTATGCAGATTTCAGAAAAGTACAATCCACAGGAAACAGAACAAAAATGGTACAATTACTGGTTGGAAAATAAGTATTTCCACTCAGAACCTAATGAGAAACCTCCATATACTGTGGTAATACCTCCGCCAAACGTTACGGGGATATTACACATGGGACATATGCTGAACAATACCATTCAAGATGTTCTGGTCCGTCGTGCAAGAATGCGTGGATTTAATGCTTGTTGGATTCCGGGAACAGACCATGCTTCCATTGCTACCGAAGCTAAAGTTGTTGCTAAACTGAAGTCTGAAGGAATCAGTAAGTCAGATATTACCCGCGAACAATTCCTGGAGCATGCCTGGGAATGGACGGATAAATACGGAGGAACAATCCTTGAGCAGCTAAAGAAATTAGGATGTTCATGCGATTGGGACAGAACCCGTTTTACCCTGGAAGACAAACTTTCACAACAGGTAATTAAAAGCTTTGTTGATCTTTATAACAAAGGATTAATTTACAGAGGTTACAGAATGGTAAACTGGGATCCGGAAGCGAAAACCAATATCTCAGATGAAGAGGTAATATTTAAAGAACAGAACGGGAAGCTTTATTTCCTTAAATATAAAATTGAAGGCTCTGAAGAATTTCTTTCAGTGGCTACAACCCGTCCTGAAACTATTTTTGGGGATACCGCTGTATGTATTAACCCTAATGATGAGAGATATGCTCATCTGAAAGGTAAAAATGTAATTGTTCCGATTGTAGACCGCGTCATTCCGATTATTGAAGATGAATATGTAGATATTGAATTCGGAACCGGAGCATTGAAAATCACTCCTGCACACGATACCAATGACTATGAGATCGGTCAGAAGCACCATCTGAAAATGATTGATGCTTTGGATGATGATGGAAATCTTAATGAGCACGGTCTTCATTATGCAGGGAAAAACAGATTTGAAGTAAGAAAACAGATCGCTAAAGAATTAGAAGAAAAAGATCTTTTGTTAAAAGCAGAAGACTATGTGAATAAAGTAGGAACATCGGAAAGAACAGGGGCTGTTATTGAGCCTAAAGTTTCAGTACAGTGGTTCCTTAAAATGTCTGACATTGCTAAACCTGCTTTGGATGTAGTAATGGATGATGAGGTGAAATTCTATCCTGAAAAGTTTAAAAATACCTATAAGCACTGGATGGAAAACATCCGTGACTGGAATATTTCCCGTCAGCTTTGGTGGGGACAGCAGATCCCTGCGTATTATTATGGTACAGGAGATGAAGATTTTGTAGTAGCTGAAACTAAAGAAGAAGCTTTAGAACTGGCAAAACAAAAAACAGGAAATCAGCAATTAACAGCAGAAAGCCTTAGACAGGATGATGATGCATTAGATACCTGGTTCTCATCATGGTTGTGGCCCATGTCTGTATTCGATGGATTGATTGATCCTGATAATAAAGATATTAATTATTATTATCCGACATCTGATCTGGTTACCGGTCCGGATATTATTTTCTTCTGGGTAGCAAGAATGATTATGGCCGGGTTGGAGTACCGAAAAGAAGTTCCTTTTAAAAATGTTTATTTCACAGGAATTGTAAGAGATAAGCAGAGAAGAAAGATGTCAAAATCTTTAGGAAACTCTCCGGATCCACTTGAGCTGATGGATAAATATGGTGCTGATGGTGTCCGTGTAGGAATCCTATTGAGTTCCGCAGCTGGAAATGACCTTCTTTTCGATGAAGATCTGATGCTTCAGGGAAGAAATTTCATGACAAAAATATGGAGTGCTTTCCGTTTGATTCAAGGATGGAAGCATGAAGACAAGCCTGCAATAGCTACAGACCATCAGGCTATTGAATGGTTTGAAAACAAATTAAATAAAACGATTGTTGAAATCAATGATCAGTTTGATAAATTCAGGATCTCTGATGCCCTGCATTTGATCTATAAATTAATTTGGGATGATTTTTGCGGATGGTACCTTGAAGCTATTAAGCCTAACTATGGAGAGGGTATTTCCAAAGAAGTATATGACAGAACAATTGTTTTCTTTGAAGAATTAATGAAGCTACTTCATCCGTTCATGCCTTTCCAGTCAGAAGAAATCTGGCAGTTGATTTCAGAAAGAAGTATGGAAGAAGCTCTTGTTATTGCTCAGCAGAAAAATGCAGATAGCTTTAATGAAGAAATTATCAGAAACTTTGAAATCACAAAAGAATTGATTTCGGGAGTTAGAAATTATCGTCAGACCAAAGGGATTTCTCCAAGAGAAGAAGTTGAAATATTTACGAATGCTTCTGAATTTGCCAATGATAATGTGGTAAGAAAATTAGCTAATATTTCGGAGATCCACTTTGGATTGAAAACAGATAAGCCAAGTTTCACCTTCCTGGTAGGAGCGACAGAAGTGTCTATTCCTCTAAGTGAAAACCTAGACCTGGGAGAAGAAAAAGCTAAAACTGAAGAAGAAGTAAAGTATTTAAAAGGGTTTTTAATTTCAGTTGAAAAGAAACTTTCCAATGAAAAGTTTGTTGCCAATGCCAAACCTGAAGTGGTAGAAGTTGAGCGTAAGAAACAAAAAGACGCTCAGGATAAAATTGCCATTTTGGAAGAGAAACTGAAAAGCTTGTAATTAATCAAGGAAATTCCCTGAAAGCTATACCTATAAAAGAAGACCAGTTAATCTCGTCTTCTTTTATGTATTAATGATAGAAATCAGGCCCCTGCGCCTGAAAAATAAGTGTACGGCTGGAGTAGAATGAAAAATAAACCATTGCCAACGATCACTGGATCAGTTGAAGGTTTTATTTTCGACGATATCCAGCTGGCCATTGAAAAAAAGTAATAAATAACATGACACATATAGAAAACATACGGAAACTATTCTCAAAAGACTTTGTAGAAAGCCCTTTGTTGGAGAGTTTTGAAGTTGGGAAAATTTACCTTTCCAGTGGAAAACTGATCGCTTGTGATCCCTTAATCACCAATGATATGCTTCCTTTTACCACAGAATTTCCAAAAGGAAATTTCTCAGTGATGTTACACAAAGAAAGAGAAAGCAATTGTGTAGCGTATGCAGAAATAATATTCAGTAATTCTGCGATCACAGATTGGAAACTGGCTACTACAGCGGGACAGAATATCAAAGATCTTGCAGAAGGAGAAGTTTTCGGATATCCTGTAGAAAGTGGAATGGGTTGTCTGATGGATGTGGATACCCAAACCAGTCTTAATGATTTGGAGCAAAAACTGTATCAAAAGAAAGGAGGAGACTTTATGGGAATCTATGAAGAATTTTTCCACGACTATTTCTTTGATGAGAATGGCGCTATAGATCAATATGCTTTCCTGAAACCGGCAGATGAACACCCTGGAACTATATTTGCTTTTGAGACCGGATATGGTGAAGGTTTTTATGCCAGTTATATAGCTTATGATAAGGATCAGCAGCCTGTAAAGATAATTACTGAATTTATTGAAATAAGTTAATTAAAATAGTTACTTTTGGATCACTGATTTTCACCAGATATAAATGTTAAAACTAATATAAAGCACAATGAAATTCTCCTCAGAACAACCCAGAATTATTGTTGTAGGCAGCTCATCAATAGATTTGGTTTTAGAAACCGAAAAGCTTCCTTTACCTAATGAAACCGTTTTAGCCGTTAATTCAGACAGCTATTTTGGAGGGAAAGGAGCCAACCAGGCGGTAGGAACGGCGAGGCTTGGGGCAAGTGTTTATTTTATAGGGTGTGTGGGGATGGATCCACTGGGCCAGCAGATCATGAGGAATCTTGTGAGTGAAAATGTGAATGTAGGTTTTGTTCATGAAACAGACAAAGAGTCCACAGGAACAGCTTATGTAACAACCTGTAACGGAAATGCGGCTATTGTAGTGGTTCCGGCGGCAAATAAATATCTTAATAAAGCCCATATAGATGAAGCAGACCGGTATTTTCATAGCGCAGATCTTGTTCTTGTGCAGCTTGAAGTTTCTATCGAGGTTGTAGAATATACAGTAAAAAAAGCAAAAAAATATGGCAAGAAAGTGGGGCTTTATGCTTCTCCTGCTATGCCTGTAAATGAAGCAATTATTGAAAATGTCGACTTTATTGTAGCAAAAAGCAATGAACTCTATATTATTTTTGGCGAAGAGAAAAGGGAAGAAGTCCTTAAAAAATACTTCAATAAAGTATTTGTAAGAGATGATACAAATTCTACGATTTATTTCGACGGTACTGAGATGAAATATTTCAGGAATGACAAAGATAAGACTGTTTATAAGATGGGAATGGGAGATGCATTCACTTCAGGATTTGCTATAGCGCTGTGCCATGGAAATACGATAGAAGATTGCGTGAAATTTGGAAATGAAGTTTCGGCAAGAGTCTCGGGAGGTAAAGGTTCACAGACTGGATTACCTAAGATGTCAGAATTCTTTTCTTAAAATTATTTAAGGCATATCAAAACTTTAAAACTTAACATAAAAATATAATGAAAATGTCCACTTTTATAGTGGATTTTTTCTTTTATACTATGGAAAAACTAATACTTACCACAGAAGATCATGTTTCTTTAACAGCACACCTTTTCAGGCCTGAAAAAAGCAATGGAAAATTACTGCTTATTAATTCCGCAACAGGGGTTAAACAACAGGTGTACTTTTCATTTGCCCAATATTTTTCGGAACAGGGATTCACAGTTATCACTTATGATTACAGGGGAATAGGGCTTTCCAAACCTGAGAATATGAGAGGATTTCATGGCTCTATGAGGCTTTGGGGCTCAAAAGACTATAAAGAGCTCACCCGCTATATCAAGGTGAAATTCTCGGACTACAGGAAGTATTGTTTGGGACATTCCGTAGGAGCATTGATTCTGGGAATGAATAAAGATTCTGAGATGTTTGAAGAACTTATTTTTGTGGGAACTCAGAATGCTTTTGTGGGAAACCTTAAAAAGAGAACAAAAATAGAAGCCTATCTTGGCTTTGGAATTGTGCAGCCCTTAACGACCTCGCTGTTAGGGTATTTTCCGGCGCATTGGTTTGGGCTTGGAGAAAGTCTTCCAAAAAATTGTGCATATGACTGGAGAACCTTAATTTTAAACAAGAAATCAACCAACAAGCTGTTGGAGAAAATTGATGACTATTCTAAAAATTTAAAACAAAAAGTATTCGTGGTCAGGGCGGAAGATGATATATGGCTAACCGAGAAAGGAGTATTAAGTTTATTAAACAATACCTATCCTAATCTTACACCCACGTACAGACTGGTAAAAACTTCCGAATCTGAAAAAAAAGAAATAGGACACGTTAATTTTTTTAGAAATTATAATAAAAAACTTTGGGATATTATTTTAAATGAACTGATAGATAAATGAAAAGTACAATTGACAACACCGTAGAATTTGTAAAAGAAAAATTAATGGGGGCAGAAGCCGGACACGACTGGTTTCATATTGAAAGAGTTTGGAAGCTGTCCAGAAAGATTGCGGAAACCGAAACCTGCGATCAGGAAGTGGTAGAGCTTTCGGCGCTTCTTCATGATATTGCAGATCCTAAATTCCATAATGGAGATGAAACGATAGCTCCTAAAATATCCAGAGAGTTTCTTACAGAGCAAAATGTTTCTGAAGAGACTATAGAAAAGGTTCTTTTTGTTATTGAAAATATATCATTTAAAAACAGAGGCAATGCTCCTGTAGATCCTTCTATAGAACTTAAAATAGTACAGGATGCAGACCGTATTGATGCTATTGGTGCCATTGGGGTTGCCAGAACATTTAATTTTGGAGGATTCAAAAATAATCCGATGTACGACCCTGAAATTAAACCCAGCCTACATATGTCTAAAGAAGAGTATAAAAAATCAAATGGGACAACCATTAATCATTTTTATGAAAAATTATTGCTTCTGAAAGATTTAATGAACACGGAGACGGGGAAAAAACTGGCTGAAGAAAGGCACAATTATATGCTAAACTTCCTTGACCAGTTCTATAAAGAATGGAATGTAGACTAAGGCTCTCATGAAAATTCTGAAATCAGTATCTTTGCAATATGGAATTTATCATTTTTGTTATCTTTTGGGCTTGTGTGTTTTCTTTGGTTTTTTATAAAGTGAAATCAGGAAAGGTGGCAAAATGGGCAAAGCTGTTTCGTATTCTCACGGTTGTTTTTTCAATTTCTTTTTTTGCGTATTGGTTTATCAAAAAAAGTGCTGTCGCATTTGTTGACAATTCAGTGGGGCTTCAGGTTGTGAATAAACTTCCACAGACGCTGGATTTTTATCTGATCAATGTGAATAAGGTGCAGTCAAACATAATACTGGAGCCTAAGCATATAGGGAAAATACGTCCGGAATACTATAGGATAGAGTATCTTAAAATGGATACATCTGATGAGTATTGGATTGTGGGGTATTTGGGGAAAAAGAACCTCGTTTATTTTTCTCAACATTCTGTTCCCAATAAGAATATTGATCAGATCGTAGAGGTACAAAATTATATCAATCAAAGTGTAAAGCTTTCTGAAGCTGCAAAAAAACAGGTTGATGCCTACAATTATGAAAATACAAAACTGGGAATCTGGATCTCATTGGATTTTCTGCTTTTATTCCTTAATCTGGTATTGCTTCTGAGAAAAAATAAATCACACTAAATGAAAAAAGAGTAATAAACCATGGTTTATTACTCTTTTTTTATTTTATATTAAGGATAATCCAGAATATGCATGACTTGCTCTTTAAGTTCTTCCGGGCAGCTTTTAACCAATTTATCTTTGTTCAGTTTACTTATTTGTCCGGGTTCCAACCATTCAGTAACATTGGAGCTCATACTATGGTTATCATATATTCTTTTTATGGTACCATTTTCATAAAAAATATACTCATCGCCCAACCAGTTGTTGGCGATGCTAATTCTACAGATTTCCTTTTCCATTATCTCGTTTTTTTAAGTTTACACTATTGTGTGAAATATATTAGTTCACTAAAGTATAAAAATTTATGATAAGAAAATATTTTTATCACTGAGAAATGAATTTTAGCAATAAACTGGAATCATTCTATATAAGTTTTTGTGAATGAGTATATTATTATTTGACAGTAATCTGTTTGGATTAAAATAATGTTCCTGTACTTTCACTGGCCATCTGCGGAACATGAATATCAGTTTTCCATTCTTCATTGACTTTTTTAATGAAGTAAGCAGACAGCAGAGGAGAAGCTTTTTCTATATTTTGATGAACAAAGAAATAAAGATTTTGTAAACCTTCTTTTTTCCATTTTGTCAGATGCTTTAGCCAGTCATCCAATCTTTCATAGTCACTCTCTGCGTTAGCTCCTACATAACGGATAAATGCATTAGGAGTAGTAAGACGCATATGGAGCATATCTCTTCTTCCCGCAGTATCTACGATGATGTTGGTGATGTTATGGGCTTCAAACAGCTCGCAGGTTGTATTGAGTATCTCTTCGTCGGTAAACCATTCCGTATTTCTAAGCTCTATAGCCAGAGGAACTTCTTTGGGCCATTCTTTCACAAACTTTTCCAGCCTGTCGTAATCCTTCGGTTTAAAATTATCATGAAGCTGAAGAAAAACCATTCCTAATTTTTCATCAAAATTCATGACGGCAGAAGCAAAATGAGTTACAGGATCCGTAACGTCAATAAGTCTTCTGAAATGCGAGACTGTATTGGTGATCTTAGGAAAGAATTTAAAATTTTCAGGTGTTTTTTCCTTCCATGTTTTCACCTGATCCGGAGTAGGCATTCCGTAAAATGTAGCATTCAGTTCAATAGAATTAAATTGAGTGGCATAATAGGTCAGCTCATCCTTTGTTCCTTTAGGATAAAATCCTTTAAGGTCGGTTTTGTTCCATTTGGCGCATCCTATAGATAGGTTTTCAAACCCTTTTTTATTAAGATTTAAAATTTCTTTGGTTTTAGAATGATCTTTGGGAAGGGTAAAATCTATTTTTGAAGGGTCTTCTACTTGTCCGAATTTCATATATCTCGTTTTATGGTATTAAACAATATACACAAATATAAACCAAAAAAATCATAGAACGTTCTATGATTTTTGGTAAAAAAGATGTGTTTTGAAGAAGATTATCTTTTTATAATCTTCTCCGTTACTTGCCCTTTATCAGTTGTTATTTTCATGATGTAAACTGAATTAGGATAGCTTGAAAGATCAATTTTTATAAGCTCCTGATTAAAATCCTGGTTGAAGATAATCCTTGACTGAGTATCAATTATTTTTATATTTTTTATAACAGAGTCAGAATTAACCTGCAGGATATCTTTTACAGGATTTGGGAAAACTTTGAAAGATTTTATATTAGCTTTTACATTTCTGTTTTGAAGAAAGCTCCCACAGTTTGCTGTAAATGTAATATCAGGATACATTGATTGTAGATCGCTTAATTGGGCATCGTCGACACACATCTGGAGATTGATGTTATAGCCATTGTAATCATGAAATTCCTCTATAGATCCATTTCTTATATTAACATAAGTGAGGTTTGGCATATTCCAAAGTGAAAGTCCTTCGAAATTTGTTGCAGTAGAGAAATTCAGTTGTGTTATTTGAGGACTGTTGCTAATAAATGCAGTTTTTAGCTTTATATTATTTAAAGTATTCACTTGTGAAATTAGAGGTAGTGACTGTAACGTAATGGATTCCAAGTTAAAATTGTTAGAAATGTCAATAGAAGATAGTACGTTGTCATCTTTAAGCTCTAATGTTTTTAAAGCGGAACATTGTGAAGTATTTAAGGTATTTATTTCTGTATTGTGAATGGTAATTTCTTTAATACCAGTACATTGTAATAAATTAATTGAATTTAATTCAGGAAAAACACCATCTCTTTCTATTACGTAATAACCGATCGCTATTTTTTGTATAGCAGTACAGTTCTGTATATCTAATTCTTTTAAATGACTGTTGCCATTAAAAATGAAATTTGCTAATGAGGTACAATTTTTAGCAGTAATTTTTTGTAGATCATCGTTACCTTGAGTATTTAAGGCCTCGATTCTGCCGGTTTTTAAAGTGGTAAGACTCGCAAGATTACTAACATTTACTGTATTCATATAACCACATGAGTTGGTGATATCAATATTTTCCAAAGCTTGTGCAGCACTGAAGTTGATACTATTGGATATTTTCTGATTAAAAGCCTTTAATATTTTAAGTTTTGGAAGACCCGCAAGGTTCAATGCACTTACATTCCCAAAATAAATACCGGATGTAGTATTGTATCCGTATCTGTTGTAGAAAGAGCAATCTAATTCTTCCAGATTAACAAGCCCTGCTGTACTAAAATCAATAGTAGGAGCATTCAGTCCTTTTATTTTCTTTAATGAAGTACTGCCGTTCAGGTTCACTGCAGAGAAATAGGCTCCGGTTGAAGAATAGTGATCGGTGTCTGCTATGATTTCCTGCAAATTAGTACAGTTGTTGGCAATCAGTTCGATATCCTGACTGTTGCTGGAGGAAAATGTTCCGTTATCACCCAATACGGATATCTTTGTTAAAGTGCTTAGATTAGGAACCGAAATTTTTGATAAAAACTTACACGAATTAAAAGTTAAACTGGTAATACTTGAGTTCTGAATATGAAGTTCCTTAAGTTCAGCTGAATCAATAATCGCATTGCTGTTGATCTGTTGACAGTTTTTTATACTTAAACTGTTTTCAGGAGAATACCACGGATTACCTGTAGCCTGATAGGCGATGATATCTGTAATATTTTGGATTCCCGAGCAGTTGTCAAATGAAAGATTAATAGGAGCTGCTGTATATTGTCCGGATTGGGAGAGGTCATAGTAGAAAGGTCTTCCCTGTACTTTTTTGATTTTACCATTATTGATAAAGCTAATATTGGCAGTTCTGGTATTCCAAAAGTAAAGTTCTTCAAGATTGGAGAAAAGCAAGGCGTCTGAAATACCATCAGGAAGATGGCTGTTGTAATAGGTAGAATTTATATTGTTAGGATCATATCGGTCTCCGGCAGGATTAATATACATCTGGTCAGCATCCACCTTTATATTCAGAATTTTTACGTGTAGAGCCTCCGGAAGCTGAATTTCTCCATCCCCATTTTGGTCAATAACAATAGCGTTTCCATTAAGGTCTTTTGCAATCTGATTGGTGGGATTGGCGCTTAGCAGAAGTGCTTTGAATTTTACATCAGAAAAGTTGAGGGTCTGAGTATAAGCCATAGAAAAACAGCTTACTGATAAAGTAAATAGTATTTTTTTCATAATTGAGTTTTTAATGGTACTAGATTTTTTGACTATCCATTCATGTGAATGCTAAATTAGTCCTTTTTTAATGAGTTGATTATTAGTGGTTTTAAATGTATTTCTATTTTTTATATGCTAAATGCGGTTGTTTTGATGTGTGATGATTAAAATTTTTAATGAATTTAAAAAATAAATATGGTATTATTCTTTTGTATAGAAAAATATCTAGGCCTGTGAGGTCTATTTAAAATTCATCCAGTTTCCGGAATGAAGATTCCCTAAGAGTTTTTTCTCATATGTTGAATTGCAGATAAAAAGGGTAGATTCTGTGATCCTGTTCTTTTCTATTTCTTGAATTTCTTTTTTATCTGCTTCACTGAGGATGTTGTGAGGATTGGAAAAATCTAAACGGGCATTGGTTGATAATTTAATGATCCGGTCTTTATCTTTCCATGTTATAATCTGGTTATTGGTATATCCGGATGAAGCCTCTGTTACTTCGGGATTGGAATATTCTTTTTTCAGGGCAGTGATGAATTTGAGAATATCGTCTTTGGAAGCCTTCGTAACGGCATTGATGAGCATGAGATTTCCTTTATCATCCACAAGTGATTCTACTCTTGAAAAATGGATATTGCCAAATTGGGCAACAACATCTGCAGGAGAATATCCTACGACACGATATTGTATTGCAAAAATTTTATTCCGGTCACCATTCCAGTCATGGTCATATTCGGTAATGGTATCTTTTTCAACATATTGTTTTCCGCTTAATAGTTTAACATTCTCCCTCTTCGTCGAGTTTTTATAAAAACGGTCAGCATTTAATCCGAGGTCAAGTTCTTTTAAGTTTAGAATATCCTTGTCATATTCCTGACCTTGACAGGAAATACAGCATATATACAGAAAAAATAAAATGTAATGTTTTATCCCATTGTGATTTGCATTGTTTTTCATGGTTCTTTTTTGCGGCAATATCCAATAATTTTTTAGAATCTTTACTCTTTTTTCAGCTGAAATTCATGATCATGCTTTATTCGGTTTAAAAACGGCTGGTAAATAATATATAATTATCCTGATTTCTGTAGTTCCCGAAAATAATAAAAGCACGCCGGAGGCGTGCTTTCGTTGATATGACGTGTTTATTATTTGGGTCTACGCTTCACAAGCAGAGCATGTTACGAAATTAACCATCATTTCTTTTGAAACAGAAGAACTTCTTTGGTAGTAAAGTGTTTTCACTCCTTTCTTCCAAGCTTCTATATACAGGTAGTTAACGTCTTTTACAGGCATTGTGGAAGGAATCTGAAGATTCAATGACTGTGCCTGATCGATATATTGTTGTCTCTGTGCAGCCTGAGAAATAATTTCCATAGGAGAAATTTCTTTAAATGTTTTGAATACTGCTTTTTCTTCGTCAGTTAATTCAGACAAATGCTGTACAGAACCATGGTTCAGCATGATTGTTCTCCAGGTTTCTTCGTTGTCCAATCCTTTTTCTTCCAGTAATTTAGCAAGGTATTTGTTCTTACGCATAAAGTTTCCTTTAGCCAGACCTGCTTTATAATAGTTAGATGCAAAAGGTTCAATTCCCGGAGATGTTTGTCCTAAGATAGCAGAACTTGAAGTGGTAGGAGCAATGGCCATTGTAGTGGTGTTTCTCAGTCCATATCCTTTCAATAATTCCGGTTCACCATAAATATTGGCTAGTTCTCTTGAGGCTTGTTCAGCCTGTTCTTTGATATGTCTGAAAGCTCTTGCATTGAATTGAGTAGCTTCAAAACTTTCAAACGGGATCATATTTTTCTGTAAATAAGAATGATATCCTAATACTCCTAATCCAAGTGCTCTGTGACGCAGTGCGAAGTTTCTTGCTCCCTGCAGGTAATAATTTCCTTCAGTTTTTTCAATGAATTCTGATAAAACAGCATCAAGGAAATAAACAGCCAGCTTTACAGCATCAGTATCTTTCCATTCATCATATAGCTCCAGGTTCATTGATGATAAACAGCAGATGAACGATTCTTCTCTTGTAGATGGAAGCATGATTTCCGAGCAAAGATTACTTGCGTTAACAGTCATTCCCTGATCTTTGTAAACCTGAGGTTTGTTTCTGTTTACATTATCTGTAAAGAAAATATAAGGAAGGCCTTTTTGCTGGCGGCTTTCTAATACTCTTGCCCAAACTTTACGTTTTTCCATATCACCATCAATCATGTCCTGCATCCAGTAATCAGGTACACAAACTCCAGTAAATAAATTCTGAATAGGGCTTCCGATATCTTTGATCGATAAAAATTCTTCAATATCTCCATGGTCGATGTCCAGATAAGCTGCAAAAGCACCTCTTCTTACTCCTCCCTGAGAAACAACATCCATTGCGGTGTCAAACAATTTCATGAAAGAAACAGCTCCCGAAGATTTTCCATTATCTGTTACTGCAGTACCTCTGTTACGAAGTTCTCCAAAATATCCGGAAGTTCCTCCTCCAATTTTTGTCTGCATAATTACTTCACCCATTTTGTGGGTAATCCCTTCGATACTATCCGGGATATGAACATTGAAACATGAGATAGGAAGACCTCTCTGTGTTCCCATATTAGCCCATACCGGTGAAGAGAAACTGATCCATCCTTTGGTGATCATTTCCTTAAATGCAGGCTGTAATTCCGGCTTATATAATTTTTTTGCAGCAGCAGTGGTGATTCTGTCGATGGCTCCATCTACTGTTTCTCCTTTCAACAGATATCCTCTGT
This sequence comes from Chryseobacterium sp. YR221, assembly GCF_900176315.1. NCBI lineage: Bacteria > Pseudomonadati > Bacteroidota > Flavobacteriia > Flavobacteriales > Weeksellaceae > Chryseobacterium > Chryseobacterium sp. YR221. The sequence continues at coordinate 292,144 of NZ_FWXM01000002.1, read as the reverse complement.
TCAGCATCTGCTCAGACTCTTCGTTGAGCCACCATATATTTGAATTTTGTTCTTCCATAGATGTTATATTTTCGAATTCCGGAGTGTGGTAATCACCCCGGAATTTTGTTGTATTTATATTATTGATTGTAAAATTTCTACTTTGTGGGAACCATTCAAGCCACTTTCATCTCTTAATTTCTGAAACTCTTTAAAAGAAGGAGTATTCAAAACTTCATGTTGCACTTCTTCATTAATGTAGTTTGAATAATGTAAAAAAGTAACACCATCCTCTTTTAAAAAAACTTTATACTCAAAGGTAGATTGATCCAGATTTTTAAAATCACTCAAAAACGTTTGAATATTAGCTTGAGTTGTAGGAACAAACTCAGGTTTTACAGTGTAACTTACGATTACGTTAATCATCTTTTATATTTGTGCTTGTTGAATTAATTGGCTGTGATTGGAATCAATAATTTATTAAAAAGTGATCTGTTTTGGCACTCGCTTCGCTCGCGCCCAGTATCATTTAAAATAAATCGTTTGCTGTAATACTCTTATCGTGTTTTGTATAATCTACAGGTCTCTTGGCAAAGAAATCATCCATAGAGTTGGCGAAAACCTCTTCTTCAAACCATTTCATTGGGCGGTATTGCTCCGGAGAAATGTTATAGCGGGTTTCCATATTGATTTTCTTTAAACTGTCATCAACACGGTATTTCATAAAGTTCAGAAGGTCTTCTCTTGAGAAAACAGTCAGCTCTCCTAATTCAAAGATCCAGTCCAGGATTTCACCCTCCAATTCTATAGATTGATCTACCAGGGTGTAGATATCTTCAATGTCAGAATCAGTCAAGAGGTTAGGTTGCTCTTCACGGATCTTATTGATCAGATAAATTCCTGCATTAGCGTGAATCTGCTCATCTACTGAAGTCCAGGCAATGATATTAGATACATTTTTCATGTATCCTTTGAATCTTGTGAAAGAAAGAATGATTGCAAACTGAGAAAACAGAGATACGTTTTCAATTAAAATACTGAATAATAAAAGAGAAGAAACGTATTCTTTTGGTGTTGTAGAATTGGCGTGCTTAAGAACATTTGATAAGAAATCAATTCTCTTTTTCACGGCAGGAATTTCTACTACTGTTGAAAATTCTTCATTATATCCTAACACCTCCAATAAACGGGAATAAGCTTCAGAATGACGAAATTCGCATTCTGCAAAAGTAGCTCCCAAACCATTCAGTTCCGGTTTTGGCATGTGGTTGTATAGGTTTCCCCAGAATGTCTTTACAGACACCTCGATCTGTGCAATGGCTAAAAGCGCATTTTTCACAGCATGCTTTTCATTGGGCTCCAACTGCGAATGAAAATCCTGAACATCTGCAGTAAAGTCCACTTCCGAATGTACCCAGAACGATTTGTTGATAGCTTCTACAAATTGAAGAACCTCAGGGTATTCAAATGGCTTATAACTTACTCTTTTATCAAAAATTCCCATATTAAATATCTTTATAATTAAATAATTCAGATGTATGTGGATAACGTTCAGAAAACATTTAACTTTTTGTTTTTGTGCTGTTTGTGAATTAAACTTATTCACAAACTATGTTTGTATTTCTGATCAGAATCTAACTACAAAGTTCGAAAAAAAGAACTGATTTTGAAAGGGGTAAATACTAATTGACTGACTTTTAGCTGTAAAAGTTTTCCACATTTACATGAAACCAGCACGGATAATAGGCTAAGCAGCAATATTGAGGATAAATGGATGTAAAACTAAAGTTACAGTTAAACAATTTGTTGTAAAGTGCTTTTGATAAAGGGTTATTTTGTTAAACAAAAAAATATTTGAATAAATTTTTATTCTTGTAACAATTTGAAATTATCACCTACTTATTGGATATAAAACATACATCACTTAATGTTAGTAATTCAGGATTTACATAAGTCATACGATACAGGAAAAAGCAAGCTTCATGTCCTTAAAGGGATCAATCTGAGTATTTCAGAAGGTGAGTTTGTATCTATTATGGGAAGTTCCGGTTCCGGAAAATCTACACTTCTTAATATTATTGGTATTCTGGATGAAAAAGATTCAGGAGTATATGATCTTGATGGAGTTCCCATTGAACATTTATCTGAAATAAAAGCTGCCGAATACAGAAGTAAATTCTTGGGTTTTGTCTTTCAATCCTTCAATTTGATCAGCTATAAAACGGCTTTAGAGAATGTAGCTCTTCCTTTGTATTATCAGAATGTACCCAGAAAAGAGCGTAATCAGAAAGCTATGGAATATTTGGAGAAAGTAGGGTTGGCACAATGGGCTAATCACCTTCCCAATGAGCTTTCAGGAGGACAAAAGCAGAGAGTTGCTATTGCCAGAGCCCTTATTACAAATCCCAAAGTGGTACTGGCGGATGAGCCTACCGGAGCACTGGATTCAAAGACGACTCATGATATTATGAAGCTTCTTCAGGATATTAACAATGAAGGAAAGACAATCATTGTGGTGACCCATGAACCTGATGTGGCTGCCCAAACGAAACGAAACGTAATACTGAAAGACGGTATTATTGAAAGTGATGAATTTATTAAGCAGCTTGTACTGTAGATAAGTTAATTTGAGAATTTGAAAATGAGATAATTTGAAAATTTAACAATCATAAATTTTCAATCTTTTAATACTAATAAAAAATGTTTGATCTAGATCGTTGGCAGGAAATATTCAGTTCTATCCGTAGTAACGTACTTCGGACGGTACTTTCCGGATTTACTGTGGCCTTGGGGTTATTTATTTTCATTGTATTGTTTGGAATCGGGAAAGGGCTTCAAAATGCTTTCTCTGAAGGGTTTGCGGGAGACGCCAAAAATTTGATTATTTTTTCCACAGGAAAGACCACCTTAGCTTATAAAGGCTTGCAGTCTGATCGAAATGTGACAATGAATAACTCAGACTATGACTTTTTAATTAATGCAGACAAGGAAAAAGCAGGGCCTTCCAGTCCCAGGTACAGTGCCAGTTTAATGGTGAAATATGGAAAAGAGAGTGGTCTTTATCAGATCAACGGGGCTGATCCCGGGGAGCAGGTTATTGAAAACAGAAAAGTTATTGATGGTCGCTACTTGACAGCTATGGACATGGAAAGAAAATTAAATGTTGCAGTCATTGGAAGAATGGTTCAGCGGGATTTAATCAAAAATGGAAGCCCTGTTGGGAAAGAGCTTAATATTAACGGAACAATGTACAAGGTCATTGGAGTTTTTTCAGATGATGGAGGAGATAGAGATGAAAGGCATATTACAGTTCCGATTACGACTTTACAGCAGATGAAAAAAGGCTCTGATACAGTGAATATAGCCTACATTACATATAATGAAAAACTGACTCCGGATCAGGCCATCAAATATGGTGATGAGTTAAAAGATAAATTAAAAGCAAGAAAGAATGTTGCTCCTGACGATGAAAATGGAGTTCGTATCTGGAATAATGCCAAGAATATGAATGATACATTTACATTTATGGCAGTTCTTACAGCTATTGTAGGGTTTATCGGAATGGGTACCTTACTGGCGGGAATTATCGGGATCAGTAATATCATGGTGTACATTGTAAAAGAGAGAACCAAGGAAATAGGTGTTCGAAAAGCAATTGGTGCCAAACCTGGAGGTATTGTCGGGTTGATTGTACAGGAGAGTGTTGTCATTACCGTGGTTTCAGGTTTTGTAGGAGTAGCCGTAGGAGTCCTGACTTTAAACCTGCTTGGCGACAGCCTTGAAGAATTCTTTATTAAAAGTCCAAGTGTAGGATGGGGAACGATAGTAATGGCATTTGTAGCTTTGGTCTTTTCCGGATTGATTGCCGGATTTGTTCCCGCATACAGAGCTTCAAGGATTAAACCAATAGAAGCATTAAGAACAGAATAGCAGCAATTTGAAAATAGGGTACTGATAGATGGTTTTGCCTTTTACCCTTTTACAAATAGTAATAACTTATAACTAAGAAGAAGTGAATATCATATTTAAAAAAGACACTTGGCAGGAGATTTATTATTCATTGAGGAATAATAAGCTTCGGACATTTCTTACCATGATTGGAGTAGGATGGGGGATGTTTTTGTATGTAAGTCTTCTTGGAGCAGCCAAAGGAATGGAGAATGGTTTTGATAAATTATTTTCCGGGTTTGCTACCAACTCTATTTTCCTGTGGGCGCAGAAAACATCTATTCCTTATGAGGGATTTCCTAAAGGAAGAGAGGTGCATCTCAATTTATCCGATATGGATATGCTGAAAAGAAAATTGACAGAGATCGATTATATATCACCTCAGAATTCCCGAGGGAGCTTTACCGGAACACCTGGCGAATCTATGTCTAGAAATGGTAAAAGCAGTACGTACTCTCTTACCGGAGATTATTCTGTAGGGAATAAAATTTCAGAAAAGAAACTTATTTTCGGAAGATATATCAATGATGCAGATGTTTCAGGAAATAAAAATGTAGTCGTTATCGGAGAAGAGATCTATAAAAATTTTTTTGAGGCTAAGAAGAAAGAAAACCCGATTGGAAAATCTATTAATATAAAAGGAATATTCTTTAATGTAATAGGTGTTTTCAGAGTAAAAAAAGGAGGTGGCTTTGAAAATGACCAAACGGCTTTTATTCCACTTTCAACGTATACCAAAATGTATAATGCCGGAGAGCAGATTGACATGTTTGCTATTGTAAGTAAGCCCAATGCCAATGTAAATGACGTGGAGGAAAATGCAAAGCAGATTTTAAAATCTAAGAATAAAGTTTCTCCTGAAGATACCAATGCTTTTGGTAGTTTCAACCTGGGAAAAGAATTTAAAAAGCTGACAGGCTTTCTTACAGGAATGCAGCTTTTAACAATTATCGTCGGAACATTGACGATTCTTGCCGGAGTAATTGCCATTTCAAATATCCTGCTGATCACCGTAAAGGAAAGAACAAAAGAGATAGGGATCAGGAGAGCATTAGGAGCAAAGCCGGCTGAAGTAAGGAATCAGATTTTGTTGGAAAGTGTTGTGATTACCCTCTCCTCCGGACTACTGGGCTTTATGTTTGGGATTTTTGTGCTGATGATTTTAAATGCGGTTACACAGGGCCAGGATTCCTTTCCTTTCTATAACCCGACGGTAAATTACGGAAATGTATTTGCCGCCATGGCAGTAATGGTAATTTTAGGATTGATTATCGGAATGATACCCGCACAGAGAGCGGTAAAGATCAGACCTATTGAAGCATTACGATCAGAATAATAAAATAATTTGAAAATAACATAATTTGAAGATTTGAAATTACAGTAATCTGACCATAAACATACAGGATTAGTCTTTTAATTTCTAAATCATTCAATTTTAAAGTAAAAAATAAACTATACATATGAAAAAGAAATTCACTTGGAAAAAAGCCATTTATATTGTGTTAGGGCTTTTATTTGCAGTGGCATTGTTCTCCGGGATTGGCTATCTTGTAAAATCAAACTCTAAAGAGAGTGAGGCCTTCCTGACCCGTAAACCTTCTGTCCAGAATATGGATGATAAAGTGATGGCTACCGGAAAAATTACTCCCAAAGAAGAAATTGAAATTAAACCCAATATTGCGGGGATTATCGATAAAATTTTAGTGAAAGAAGGAGATAAAGTAGAAGCAGGGCAGTTAATTGCTACAGTGAGAATTGTTCCTAGTATTTCTGAAGTGAATGCAGCACAACAAGAAGTTCAGAATGCACAGCTTCAAATCGGTAACTCTCAGCTGAATGTAAGTAATATGCAGAAGCAATTTGATATGCAGGAGAAACTGTATAAACAAGGAGTTGCTTCCAAGCAGGAATATCTTAATTCTCAGCAGCAATTGTTTTCTCAGCAGCAATCTCTTAAAAATGCTCAACAGCAGCTTAATACGGCTCAAAAAAGGTTACAGATTGCCAAAACAGGTGCTACCCCTGAATTGCAGGGACAAGGATTGGCTACGACACAGATTCGTTCCAAAACTTCAGGAACTGTTCTTGAGGTTCCTGTAAAAGTAGGAAGCCAGGTAATTGAAGCCAATAACTTTAATGCAGGAACAACTATCTGTTCAGTAGCAGATTTGAACTCTCTGATTTTTAAAGGAGAAATTGACGAAGCTCAGGCAGGAAAATTAAAAGAAGGAATGGATATGAATATCGTAATCGGAGCATTACAGAATAAAACATTTCCAGGAAAACTAACGATGATTGCTCCTAAAGGAAAAGATAATGCGGGAACTATTAAATTTCCGGTAGAAGGAGATGTAACAAATCCTAATAATGAATACATCAGAGCCGGTTTCTCTGCTAACGGAGAAATTGTATTGAGCTCTCAGAAAAACGCTTTGCTATTGGACGAATCTTTAGTTCAGTATGAAAAGAAACAAGGGAAAGATGTTCCTTTTGTAGAAGTAAAGCAAAAAGACGGGAAATTTAAAAAGACCTACTTAAAACTTGGAGCAAGTGATGGAATTAACGTTCAGGTTCTTCCTGGATCAAATATCACAAAAGATTCAGAAGTGAAAGTTTGGAATCCATCAGACAAGGATAAAGAAGAATTAAAGTCAAAACAAAAATAATAAACTGACACTATACATTTAGCTGTTAAATCCCGGAGAATTCTTCGGGATTTTTTTATTCCCTCATGTGTATAAGCCGCTGATGTAATAAAAGCAATATGTAAAATGTCTTACCTTTAATTCTAAACAATCAACCATGAAAAAAAGTTATTGGGTACTCTTCCTTTTTATCATTGCAAAATTTATTCTTCAATACGTTCTGGTAAGCCCGGAATATGACTTGCAGCGTGATGAATATTTACATCTTGATCAGGGGAATCATCTTGCCTGGGGCTATCTCTCTGTTCCTCCTGTCAGTTCATGGTTTGCATGGCTTATCAAAATATTGGGTGGATCCCTATTTTGGGTCAGATTTTTTCCGACTTTATTTGGAGCATTAACAATCGTCGTGGTCTGGAAAATTATAGAAGAATTAAAAGGAAGTATGTTTGCTCAGATATTAGCAGGTCTGGGAATTTTACTGTCAGTACTTCTTCGTTTAAATATGCTTTTTCAGCCCAATTCTTTAGAAGTACTGCTATGGACTTTGTTTTTTTATATTCTGATAAAATATGTCAATACAGAAAAGGTGCAATGGCTTTATTGGGGTGGGTTGGTATTTGGAATAGGAGTTTTGAATAAATACAATATAGCATTCTTAGCCTTAGGATTTATTCCGGCGCTTTTGATTACAGACCAAAGAAAAATTTTCAGAAACCCACATGTATATGGGGCCGGAATTTTAACTTTAATTCTTATTCTTCCTAATCTACTTTGGCAATATCATAATAACTTTCCGGTAATTCATCATATGAAAGCACTTTCTGAAAATCAATTGGTCAATGTAAACAGGTTTGATTTTTTAAGGGCTCAGGCGCTGTTTTTCATAGGAGTTACTTTTGTGATTATAGCCGGTTTCTATGCGCTGCTATTTGAGCAATCTTTTAAAAAGATTAGATTTTTCTTCTGGGGATATGCGATCACCATTGCATTATTTATGTTTTTCAGAGCAAAAGATTATTATGCAATAGGGCTTTACCCGGTTTACATTGCTTTTGGGGCCGTTTATCTGGGAATGATCCTCGAAAAAGGATGGAAGAAATTTTTAAAACCTATTTGCATTCTTCATCCTATCCTGCTTTTTGTGCCGGTATATTATCTTGCATTTCCAAACAAAAGTCCGGAAGCGATCGTTAAAAATCCAGAATGGTATAAGAAATTCGGACTGCTTCGATGGGAGGACGGAAAAGATCATTCTTTGCCTCAGGATTTCGCCGATATGCAAGGCTGGAGAGAGCTGGCTCAAAAAACGGATCGTGAATATACCAAGCTGTCAAAAACAGGAAACACATTGGTTTTATGTGATAACTACGGTCAGGCAGGAGCTATTAATTATTATTCAAAAGCCGGGGTAAAAGCAGTTTCGTTCAATGCGGATTATATCAACTGGTTCGATTTCAGCAAAAAATATGACAATCTCATTAGAGTTAAAGATTATTCGGAGGGAATGGAAGAGCTGAAAGATACCAGTCCTTATTTTGTGCATTCCAAAATTTTAGATTCTATTACTAACCCTTATGCACGGGAGGAAGGGGCCAGGATATTCAGTTTTAAGAATGCTAAAATTAATATTAACAATAGACTTAAGAAAGAGATTGAAGAAGTGAAGAAAGAGGATTAATATATGATTTGAATTAATGTAAAAAAAACTTTAATGCAATGATGTTGCATTAAAGTTTTTTGTTTTAACTTTGCATAAGCAATAAGCAATAAGCAATAAGCAATAAGCAATAAGCAATAAGCAATAAGCA
>NZ_FWXM01000002.1:90795-283706 GCF_900176315.1 Chryseobacterium sp. YR221 | reverse complement strand
ATAAGCAATAAGCAATAAGCAATAAGCAATAAGCAATAAGCAATAAGCAATAAGCATATGGAACGTAAAAAATTTGATGTCATCATAATAGGAGGGAGTTATGCCGGATTATCAGCAGGAATGGCTCTGGGCAGATCCTTAAGAAATGTTTTAATCATAGATAATGGAAGACCTTGCAACAAACAAACTCCACATTCGCATAACTTTATTACGCATGATGGAAACACTCCTAAAGAAATATCAGATGCAGCAAGGGAGCAGGTGAAAGCCTATCATACTGTAGAATTCTATAATGGTACCGTTGTGAAAATAACTAAGGAAATTGAGGGTTTTAAAGTAGAATCATCTTATAATGGGGTTTTCCGGACTAAAAAACTTATTCTTGCTTCCGGAGTAAAAGACCTAATGCCTGATATTCCAGGATTTGGAGCATGTTGGGGGATTTCCGTAATACACTGTCCATATTGTCATGGTTATGAAGTAAAAGATGAGGTAACAGGAATTCTTGCAGATGGGGAGATGGCTTTTGAATTTTCAAAACTGGTTTTTAACTTAACTAAAAAGCTAACCCTGTTTACCAATGGGAAAACTAAGCTCACTCCGGAGCAGATCGCCCAATTGAATCGGAATGGAATTAACATCAACGAGGATGAAGTTCAAAGTATAGAACATGAGAACGGATATATTCAGAACATCATTTTTAAAAACGGAAAAACGGTTTCGTTAAAAGCTTTATACGCTAAAATACCTTTTGAACAACATCTAAATGTCTCGGCTGATTTGGGGGTCGAATTAACGGAGCAAGGATTTATAAAGGTAGATTTTATGCAGAAAACAAATGTTCCCGGTGTTTTTGCCTGTGGGGATAATGTTACCATGATGAGATCTGTAGCTAATGCTATTGCGCAAGGTAATTTTGCCGGAGCTATTGCCAATAAAGAACTTTCGGAAGAAGAGTTTTAACAAGTTTCCAGATATTACTTTCCCCATAACAACTCTATGGGGAATTTTTGTGAAATTTTGTAATGGAAAGTTATTTTCGTTAACGAGTTGTCCTTCTGTATAGCCTCCATTTTTCAAGAGGTAAAGAATAAAAAAAATTGTTGAATACTTGTTTCTCAGATGCAATCACAACAGAGGTTTATTTTGGAAAGTTTGTAATCGGATTAAAAATTATGGTCACCGGTTTAGGGCAGGAAATTTATAATTATATATTCCCGATAAGGTTTTACAACACTTAGGGGCTAAAAATCATATGATTTGATACCAAAATCTCAAGGGAAATTCCGTACATTTGGGGTGAAAAATTTCAAAAACTAAAAGTAAAATGGATATTATTTTTGACCTGATTGAAAAGGAAAGACAAAGACAAGCCCATGGATTAGAGCTTATCGCATCAGAAAATTTTGTTTCTGAAAACGTGATGAAAGCAATGGGAAGTGTACTGACAAATAAATATGCTGAAGGATATCCCGGAAAAAGATATTACGGGGGATGTGAAGTGGTAGATGAGGTTGAAACATTAGCCATCAACAGAGCAAAAGAACTTTTCGGAGTAGATTATGTGAATGTTCAGCCACATTCCGGTTCTCAGGCCAATGCAGCCATCTATCTTGCTGTTTTGAAAGCTGGAGATAAAATTATGGGAATGGACCTTTCAATGGGAGGACACCTTACTCATGGTTCTGCAGTGAATTTTTCAGGAATTCAATACGAAGTGGTTTCTTACGGTGTAGAAAAAGAAACAGGGCTTATTGATTATAACCAAATGAGGGAAGTCGCTTTAAGAGAAAGACCCAAAATGATGATTGCAGGTTTCTCAGCATATTCAAGAGATCTTGATTATGCTAAATTCAGAGAAATCGCTGATGAAATTGGAGCAACACTTTGGGCAGACATAGCACACCCTGCAGGATTAGTAGCTAAAGGATTATTAAATTCACCATTTGAGCATTGTCACGTAGTAACGACTACTACGCACAAGACGTTAAGAGGTCCAAGAGGAGGGATGATCATGATGGGGAAAGACTTTGAAAATACATACGGTCACAAAACTCCAAAAGGAGAAACTAAAATGATGAGCCAGGTATTGGACGGAGCTGTATTCCCAGGAATCCAGGGAGGGCCTTTGGAGCATGTGATTGCCGGTAAAGCAGTAGCTTTCGGAGAAGCTATAGATGGGCAGTTTGAGACATATGCAAAGCAAGTTAAAGCAAATGCTCAGGCGTTATCCAAAGCAATGATCGACAGAGGATTTGACATTGTGAGCGGAGGTACAGATAATCACCTGATGCTTGTAGATCTTAGAAATAAGGGAGTAAATGGTAAAGAAACTGAAAAAGCATTAGTTCTTGCCGATATTACTTGTAACAAAAATATGGTTCCTTTTGATGACAAATCACCATTTACAACATCTGGTATCAGATTAGGAACGGCAGCGATTACAACAAGAGGACTTAAGGAAAATGATATGGATACCATTGCCGGATTTATTTCTGATGTGGTAGACAATATTAAAAATGAAGAGGTTCTTGGATCTGTAAGAAAGAAGGTTAATGAATTAATGGAAGGAAAAGCTCTATTCAATTATTAATATAACAGAAACAATATAATACAAAGAATGAGCAAAGGCTCATTCTTTTTTTTGTAAATATGGAAAAGAAATCTTTTACTTTTGATGAAATTAAAATGAAATTGGTGAACTATTGTGTTTATCAGGACCGATGTCATGCTGAAGTAGAGCAGAAAATGAGAGAATTTTTGCTTATTGAAGAGGCAAAGGAGGAAATCATATTGTATCTTCTGAAAGAAAATTATCTGAACGAAGAAAGGTTTACACGAAGTTATATCCGAGGGAAGTTTTATATCAAACACTGGGGGAAGAATAAAATCAAAATGAATCTTAAACAGAAACAGATTTCTGAAAAACTGATCAATATGTGTTTTGACGAAATTTATGAAGATGATTACGTGAAAACCATTACAAGAATCTACGAAGATTACTTCTCTAAACAGACAGGACTTAAGGAATATCAGAGAAAATCAAAAACTATAAAATATTTAATGAGCAGAGGTTTTGAATATGAGAAAATAAATGATATTTTTGAATAAACATAAACTAAACAAAAAACACACAAATTGGAAAAGAATAGGATCTGGCTGTCACCTCCGCACTTAGGAGGTAACGAGCTGAAATATATACAGACTGCACTGGATACAAACGGAGTTTCTCAGTACGGTTCAAATATAGATGAGTTTGAAAAAAGACTTGAAAATTATTTTGGCAAAGATTCCTTCGTGACAGCTTTGTCTTCCGGGACAGCGGCAATACATCTTGCATTGAGGCTTTTGAATGTCGAAGAAGGTGATTTCGTGATTTGCCAGTCCTTTACTTTTGTAGCTTCTGCTAACCCCATCCTTTATCAGAGAGCAATTCCTGTTTTTGTAGACAGTGAAGCTTCTACTTGGAATATGTGTCCCAATGCTTTGGAGGATGCTGTTAAATATTGCCTTCAGCAAGGCAAGAAGCCGAAGGCAATCATTGCCGTCTCTTCATATGGAATGCCATTTATGGTAGATGAAATCCTTGGAATTTCCAGGAAATATGAAATTCCTGTTATTGAAGACAGTGCCGGAGCTCTAGGCAGTACATATAAAAATAGACCTTGTGGAACATTTGGAGATTTGTCTGTGGTTAGTTTTAACGGAAATAAGATTATTACTACTTCAGGTGGAGGGATTTTAATATCGAGAAGCAAAACAAATAAAGAAAGAGCTCTTTCTTTTTCTACCCAGGCCAACGAAAATAAAGAGTATTACAGCTATTCAGACATAGGATATAACTATAGAATGAGTAATATCTCTGCAGGGATAGGAATAGGGCAATTGGATGTTTTAGAAGACAGGGTACTAAAGAGAAGAGAAAACCATGAGTTTTATCAGGATATCCTTGGAAACGATGAAACCATCCGTCTTTTAGAAGAACCAGGTGAAGATTTTTTTTCTAATTATTGGTTGAACGCTGTCACCATTGGAGGAAATAATTATGGAATAACAAAAGAAAAATTAAAAAAAATATTTTCTGAGAATAATATAGAAACCAGATATTTATGGAAACCTATGCATTTGCAAACCTTATATAAAGGGTATAGGTTTTTTGGGAATAATATTTGTGGTATGCTTTTTGAAGCGGGTTTATGCTTGCCGTCAGGGACCAATCTTTCTGCTGAAGATAAAAATAGAATTGCTGATGTCCTTAAAAATCTAAGAAAGTAAAATTATTTTTTAGATTTAGGATATTGATGATATTTTATTTTAATTTTGCACGAATGATTCAATGTGAGTTGAATTAAGCGGCTAGAAATTGTACCACATTTAATAACATATGAACACCAATCAAGACAATGTATAACTCTCTTAGAAAAAAAATATTTGGAGGAGATAATGTTGTCAATCTCTCAGATGTAAGATATCTTCCCAGATGGATAATACTCGTAATAGATATTATTATTTTGGTAGTATCCTTATTTCTTTCTACGTATATCATTGAAAAAATTACCCAAAAAGAGTTTATTTATCATGAAGAGAAAAGTATTGTTTTTGCTTTTATCATTTTGGTAAATACAGCATTTATGTATTTTTTTAAAACATACGCAGGGATTATCAGACATTCCACATTTATAGACTTATTTAAACTTCTTGTTTCCTGCTTCTCTACATTATTTGTCGTTGCGACAATTAATCTGATGTATTTCTGGGTTACTGGAGGCAAATTCATTTTAACCCCCTATCTAGTTTTATACTTTGTTATATCCTTTATGGGATTATTTCTTTTTAGACTCTATGTCAAAGAATTTTTTCATATTGTCAGAGAGTATAGGAGAAGTACGTTGAAAAAAAGAATCCTTGTGTTGGGGATTGATGAACAGTCCATTGCTATCGCGAGGGCTATTTTGGATAATCCTAACCTTCCTTACCAGGTTGTAGGTTTCCTGACACAAAGAACGGACTCAAAAAGGGCGTCGCTTTTAGGGAAGCCTATTTATGCAAAAGAAAAAATTGAAGAAAATACCAAAGATGACCTTCTTGTTGACGGAGTTATTATTGTAAAAGAAATGATGGCTAAGGATGAGATGAATTCCTGGGTGAATTTATTTCTGGAAAAAGACCTGAATGTTTTCAAAGCTCCTTCTGTGCAAAAACTAAGAGACAGTGATCTGGGAGGATCAATCAGAAATCTTCAAATTGAAGATTTGCTTAACAGGAAGCCTATAAAAATTGAAAACGAAGAAGTCAAAAGCAGACATTACGGTAAAAATGTACTGGTTACTGGTGGTGCCGGTTCTATCGGTAGCGAAATTGTAAGACAGGTTGCTCAGTTTACACCTTCTTTAATCGTGGTGTTAGACCAGGCTGAAACGCCGTTATATGATATTGAGCTTGAAATGAAAGATAAGTTTCCTCATATCAGGTTTAAATTTGTTTTGGCAGATGTTTCCAATATACATAGGGTAGAGCCGTTATTCGAAATGTATAATTTCTCAATGGTCTATCATGCTGCAGCCTATAAACATGTACCTCTTGTTGAAGACAATCCCAATGAAGCGATTCGTGTAAATGTTTTAGGGTCAAAAAATATCGCTGTTTTATCCAGTCGTTACAAAGTAAACCGATTCGTGATGATTTCTACGGATAAAGCTGTAAACCCTACTAATGTTATGGGAGCTTCTAAAAGAGCTGCAGAATTATTTGTTCAGTCTTTACAACATGCTGAGGGAAATTCAACGAAGTTTATTACCACAAGATTTGGGAATGTTCTGGGGTCAAACGGTTCTGTTATTCCACATTTTAAAAAACAGATTGAAGCTGGAGGACCTGTAACAATCACCCATCCAGATATTGTAAGATATTTCATGACTATTCCAGAGGCTTGCGAACTGGTTCTTCAGGCCGGAACAATGGGACAGGGAGGTGAAATTTTTGTTTTCGATATGGGTGAGCCGGTGAAGATTCTGGATCTGGCCAGAAGAATGATCAAATTATCAGGATTTGAACCCAATATTGATATTAAGATTATTTACACAGGACTTAGACCGGGAGAAAAGCTATACGAAGAACTGTTGAGTGACAATGCAAAAACTCTTCCTACCCATAATGAAAAGATCATGATTTCTAAAGATCCTACCATGTCATTTTCAGAAATAGAGAGTCTTGTTCATTTGATTGGAGAGGCCTCTGTCAATAAAGAAAAAGTAGAGGTTGTTAAAATTCTGAAGCTCATCGTTCCTGAATTTATAAGCAATAATTCAATCTACGAAGTTTTAGATAAATAGAAAAAAATATAAGTGTATATTTGCACAATTTTAAAATATGAAAAGTAAAATATTAGGAATATTTTTTGTATTCTTATTAATGTCATGTAAGGTAAAGGAAAATGCCCAGAATGATTTAAATTATATGCAGAATATAGAAAATGTTGCAATAGAATCATCTGCTAAAAATTCTAATTCTACTATACAAACTGGTGATCAATTAGTGGTTTTGATTACTGCAAAAGATATGGATGTAGTAAAACCATTCAATCAAAACTATTCTTCTTCTGAAATAGTTCAAACAAATAATTTTGCTGGAGGAAATACTCCTAACCAAGGAATGACAACCATTTCTGGACCTACATATATTGTAGACACTGAAGGGAATATAGATTTTCCTGTACTTGGTAAGATTGATACAAAAGGTAAATCACTTATAGAATTTAAAAATGAAGTTAAGGATAAAGTAAGTCAATATGTTATTAATCCGACGATAAGTGTAAGACTTGCTAATTTTAAAATAACAGTTTTAGGTGAGGTTAATAAACAGGGAGACTATACCATATCTAATGGACAGGCTACTATCCTCAATGCTTTGGGACTTGCAGGGGATTTAACCATGTATGGTAAAAGGACTGATATTTTAGTAATAAGAACTGAAAACGGAACAGTTACCCATGGTAAAATTAATTTACAGGACGCTAACCTTATTAATTCCCCATATTTTAACTTGAAGCAAGGGGATGCTGTTATTGTTCCGTCAAATAAAGCAAAAGACATAGCTTCTAAGCAAAACCCTAATACAGCGATTTATCTGACAGCAGCTTCTGTTATTGTCACTGCACTTGCCGTAGTGGTTGGTTTGTTTAAAAAGTAAGAGTATTATATATCTATAAATGCAACTTTACATAAATTGTATTATAAAGTAAAGATAAAGGCTCTTCTAATAAAATCACAAAGAAATGAAATCATATAAAATAGCTGTTATTGGGCAAGGATATGTAGGGTTACCTTTATCTTTGGAGTTTGCAGGTCATTATCCGGTTTTGGGTTTTGATATTAATGCAGACAGAATTAACCAGCTTAATAATGGCTACGATATAACACAGGAAGCGGATCTCCATAAGCTTAATGATGGCTTAAATTCCTATAAAGAATCTGGCGGAAGTATAGGTTATCATGGTACAAGTGAACTGAAAGAACTTTTAGATTGTAATATTTTTATAGTCACTGTACCAACTCCCATAGACAAATATAATGCTCCTGACTTAAATCCGTTACTTACAGCATCAAAAATGCTTGGTGGGATTATAAAAAAAGGAGATATTGTTATATTTGAATCTACTGTTTTTCCCGGTTGTACAGAGGAGGAATGTGTTCCGATATTAGAACTGTATTCTCAGTTAAAATTCAATGAAGATTTTTTTGTAGGATACTCTCCAGAAAGAATTAATCCTGGGGATAAAATAAACACTTTGACAAGTGTAAAGAAAGTAACTTCAGGATCTACTATTCAAATTGCAGAAGAAGTAGATCATCTATATAAAACAATCATTACAGCAGGTACCCATAAAGCTCCCAGCATAAGAGTTGCTGAAGCATCTAAAGCGATTGAAAATGCCCAAAGAGATGTGAATATTTCTTTTGTGAATGAGTTAGCTCTTATCTTTGACAGGATGGGAATAGATACTCACGATGTTCTGGAAGCTGCTGGTACAAAGTATAATTTCTTACAATATAAACCTGGATTAGTAGGTGGTCACTGTATTTCTGTAGATCCATATTATTTAGCGCATAAAGCAGAGCAATTGGGATATCATCCGGATGTTATTTTATCCGGTAGAAGAGTAAACGACTCAATTGCAAAGTTTATAGCTTCAAAAGTGGTGAAATTATTAATAGCAAAAAGCAATGTTATTAAAGGTTCACATGCGCTAATTTTAGGAGTGACTTTTAAGGAAAATTGTCCTGATGTTAGAAATACCAAAGTCATTGATATTTATAATGAATTAATAGATTACGGAATTGGAGTTGATATTTTTGATCCATGGGTAAATAAATCCGAGGTGGAACATGAATATGGTATAAGTATTCTTGACCAGCTTCCGGAAGATAAAAAATATGACTCTATTATAGTTGCTGTATCCCATAAAGAATTTCTTACCTTAGATTTTGAAAAACTAAAGAAGAAAGATAGCGTTATCTTTGACACTAAAGCTTGTATCGATAGAAGTTTAGTAGATGCTAGACTATAACTAAAATAATAAAACTAATAAATATCTGTTGTTTTTTAACAGAATAATTTGTAAAATTTAAAATTAAATAATGGATAATCCAGTTATTGAAGAATCGGAAAAAGAAATTAATATTCAGGAAATAATTAAACCCTATTTAAGAAATTGGCTGTGGTTCGTTATTGTCCCTATATTTTCTTTGGTTATTACTTATTTCTATTTAAAGTTAGCTACGCCAATATATAGTATCAAGTCTTCGGTGCTTATTAAGGACGCTAAAAAAGTGCCTTCTGTAGCGGGTGATTTTGGTGTTCTTCAGGATCTGTCGGGTCTGGGGGGTATGGGAACCAATAGTATAGAGAATGAAATAGAAATTTTTAAGTCTAAAAAGTTAATGCAGGAAGTTGTAAAGCAGTTAAGATTACAAACTTCGGTTTACACAGAATATAGCTTAACAGAAAAAGAACTTTACAAAAGCACATCTCCTATTATTATTGAAGTAGTTAATGAAAAGGCCTTTACAAAAGGACCTAAAAAACCTGTTTTAATAAAAATTTCTGGTGATAATATAACATTATCTAGCGATGAATTACCTGAGGTTAAAACTCAATTTAATAAAATTATAAGTCTTCCTTATGCTAATATAATGATATTGAAAAATTCCCAGTTCAATAAATTCGAAGCTGGTGAAATAAGAGATATTTATATGACTTATTCAACGGTCGATGGTGCCGTAGATAATTTACAGAAAATATTAAATGTGGCATTAGTAAATAAAGATGCTACAGTAATTGGATTATCCCTTAACTATGCCAATGTTTTTAAAGCCAAAGATCTAATAAACAAATTAGTAGAGGCTTATAATAACGAAGCTATTTCAGATAAAAATTCAGAATCAAAAAAAACAAAAGATTTTATAGATGATAGAATCAATATCATTTCGAATGAATTGGGGCAGGTAGAAAATGAAAAGGAAAAGTTCAAATCAAATAATCAGATTACTGATCTGGTAACAGAAGCTAAAATTAATCTTGAAGTTTCTGCAGAAGCAAGAGCAAAACAGATTGACCTGGAATCTCAGCTTGAACTGACCAATACATTGATTGATTTTATGGGTAGACAAAATAATAGTCAGGTTCTGCCTACCAATATTGGTTTAAATAATACTACTGCTACAGCTAATATTTCTGCATACAATCAGCTGGTACTGGAAAGAAACCGTTTATTAGAAAATGCAACTCCTCAAAACCCACTAATTATCGATCTTAATAAACAGATTTCGTCTTTAAAAGGCTCTGTTATGGAAAGCCTTATTAAAAATAGAACTGGAATTCAATTAGCTAAAAACCAATATGAAGGAGAGCAAAATAAGATTAGTTCAAAAATTACAAAGATTCCTGCTCAGGAGAAGATATTTAGAAGTATTGAGAGACAACAACAGATAAAGGAAAACTTATATTTACTTCTATTGCAGAAAAGAGAAGAGACAGCTATTTCTTTGGCAGTCACCGCAGATAAAGCAAGGATTGTAGATTATGCATATGCTTCTCTAAAGCCGGTAGCTCCTAAAAAAATTGTTTATTTAGGAGGTGCATTGATTGTTGGCCTACTTATTCCCTTATTATTAATTTATCTTAAAGAGTTATTAAATAATAAAATTAAATCTAAGCATGATTTAGAAACTCTTTCTCATGGTAAGGCTGTAATTGGAGAAATTCCTAGCTTAAATAAAGGGCAGGATGAATTGGTAAAACTTAATGATCTTTCCCCATTGGCAGAAGCATTCAGGATTCTTATTACCAATATGAATTTTATGTTGCCCAAAAAGAAAGAAGCAAAAATTGTTTTTGTAACTTCTACAGTAAAAGGTGAAGGAAAAACATTTATTTCGGTAAATCTGTCTCTTACATTAGCTACTCCTAATAAAAAAGTATTAATTATTGGATCTGATATTAGAAATCCTCAGCTTCAAAGATATAATACAGCAAGAAAAGGATTACTAGGACTTACTGAATATCTATACGATGATAAAACAAAAGTAGAGGATATTGTACACGTATCAACATTTAACCCTTATCTGGATGTAATTTATTCTGGAAGTATTCCTCCGAATCCTACAGAACTTCTTACAAATGGGCGATATGAAAAACTAATCAAAGAACTTGAAGGTAATTATGATTATATTATATTAGATACAGCTCCTCTTATGCTTGTTACTGATTCCTTCCTTATTGCTGAACTTGCTGACGTGACATTATACGTTTCCAGATCTGCTTATACAGAAAAAGCCTTAATTGAATTTGCTAATAGTAATATTAATTCAAGTAAAATTAAAAATGTTGCATTTGTTTTAAATGATGTAAGTAAAGACTTCTTAGGGTATGGAAATAAATATGGATATGGATATAATGCAGAAGAAATGAAATGGTGGCAAAAAATATTTAATAAATAATGTCTATAAAAAATGTAATTTTAAGTGGAGGGGTTGGCTCCAGGCTTTGGCCGTTGTCCAGAAAACAAAATCCCAAACAGTATCTTGAAATGTTTCAGGGAAACTCTTTGTTTAATTTAACCATTAATAGAAATAAAAAATTTGTTGATAGTTTAATTGTTATATCAAATTCTGAAAATTTTAAAATTGGTGAGAAATGGCTTAAAAATTTAGACTTACCCGTTTTATCGATTACAGAATCATTACCTAGGAATACTGCAGCAGCTATTGCTTTGGCTTGTTTTGCGGCAGATGAAGATGATGTTTTATTAGTAACACCCTCTGATCATATAATTGATGATGACGATGTTTATGAAATAGCAATTAAGAATGCTATTTCATTTGCTGAGCAAGGATTTATAGCAACATTCGGGATAAATCCTATAAGACCGGAAACAGGTTATGGCTATATTGAATATGAAGGGGATGATGTATTGAGATTCCGGGAGAAGCCTAATAGAGAAACTGCTATTGAGTTTGTTAAAAGTGGTAGATTTATGTGGAATAGTGGTATGTTTTGTTTTAAAGCAAAAACAATGCTTGATGAATTGTTTTTGTACGATCATGAAATATTCGTATCTGCTAAAAATGCCTGGGAGAATAAAACCGAGAATGCAGCTATAAAACCAGATTTTATGAAGCTTATTCCATCCAAAAGTATTGACTATGCGGTGATGGAAAGAAGTAAAAAAATTAAAATGGTAAGATCAGATTTCTTTTGGTCAGATTTAGGAGCTTTCGATTCTCTTTACGATTATCTTATAAGAAATAATTATCCAGTTGATGAAAATGGAAATATGTACATAGGAGATGGAGAAAAATTTGTTCAATTTATAGGTCTTGAAAATTCCATCCTTGTGGATACTAAAGATGCTATATTGGTTTTAAATAAAGAAAACTCACAAGACGTAAAATATATATACGAAACTTTAGAAAAAGAAAAATCAGATTTAACATAGTTTAGAAAATAAAGGTTGTAATAGCTTAATAATAATTAAAGAATTTAGAATACAAATATGGGGAAAATAGCATTAATCACAGGAATTACAGGACAAGACGGATCATTTCTAGCTGAATTTTTAATTGAAAAAGGATATGAAGTGCATGGTATTATTCGTCGTTCATCATCTTTTAATACTGATAGAATAGAACATCTTTATTTCGATGAATGGGTAAGAGATATGCACCAAAAAAGGTCAATTAACTTACATTATGGAGATATGACTGATTCTAGCTCATTAATGAGGGTTATACAACTTACCCAACCTGATGAAATTTATAATTTAGCAGCACAAAGCCACGTTAAAGTTAGTTTTGATGTACCGGAATATACTGCAGAAACTGATGCTGTTGGAACGTTAAGACTGCTAGAAGCAATAAGGATTTTAGGAATGGAGAAAAAAACAAGAATATATCAGGCATCCACTTCTGAATTATTTGGTCTTGTTCAAGAAGTTCCACAAAAAGAAACTACACCGTTCTATCCTAGAAGTCCATATGGTGTTGCAAAACAGTATGGTTTTTGGATTACTAAAAACTATAGAGAGTCATATGATATGTTTGCTGTAAATGGAATTCTTTTTAATCATGAAAGTGAGAGAAGAGGTGAGAATTTCGTTACCAGAAAAGTTACGTTAGCAGTAGCTAGGATTGTTCAAGGACTTCAGGAGAAGCTTTATATGGGAAATCTTGACTCTTTAAGAGATTGGGGATATGCCAAAGATTATGTAGAATGTATGTGGCTTATGTTGCAGCATGATCAACCGGAAGATTTTGTAATTGCTACTGGAGAAATGCATACTGTACGTGAATTTATTACAAAAGCTTTTAAAGTTGCAAATATAGAAATTCGTTGGGAAGGAACGGGAGTTGATGAAAAGGGAATTGATAGTGCATCAGATAAAGTTTTAGTGGAAGTAGATCCAAAATATTTCAGACCATCAGAAGTAGATCAGCTTTTAGGTGACCCTACCAAGGCTAAAACCCTTTTGGGATGGAACCCTACACAAACATCATTTGATGAATTGGTAGAAATCATGGTGAAACATGATCTTGAATATGTAAAAAAACGTTAATTATATACAATGGAGAAGAATAGCAAAATATATGTAGCAGGGCATAAAGGATTGGTTGGGTCTGCAATATGGAAGCAGCTTTCAGAAAGTGGATATACAAATCTAATCGGAAGAACATCAAAAGAACTTAATCTGATGAATGCAGATGTTACGGAAAAGTTTTTTGAAGATGAAAAACCAGAGTATGTTTTTTTAGCGGCTGCATATGTGGGGGGGATTATGGCAAATAATACTTATAGGGCTGACTTTATATATAACAATCTCCAGATTCAACAAAATGTAATCTATCAATCATATAAGCATAATGTAAAAAAACTTCTTTTCTTGGGGAGTACTTGTATTTACCCTAAAGAAGCTCACCAACCTATTAATGAAACAGAATTGCTTACAGATATATTGGAATATACCAATGAGCCTTATGCAATTGCTAAAATAGCAGGGATTAAATTGTGTGAAAGTTTCAACATTCAGTACGGAACAAATTTCATTTCTGTAATGCCTACAAACTTGTATGGCCCTAACGATAATTTTGATCTTGAAAAAAGCCATGTGCTTCCTGCAATGATCAGAAAGATACATTTAGCCAATTCATTAATGAACAATGATTGGGAAGCAGTACGAAAAGACTTAGACAAAAGACCTGTAGAAGGAGTTTCAGGTAGTCATAGTAGTGAAGCTATAGAAAGTATTCTTGCAAAATATGGTATTTTAAAAGATAGAGTAGAGCTATGGGGTACAGGAAAACCTATGAGAGAGTTTTTATGGAGTGAGGACATGGCTGATGCATGTATTTTCTTAATGGAAAATATAAATTTTACAGATGTCACTGCGGATAAAAAAGAGATCAGAAATACCCATATCAATATTGGAACAGGAAAAGATTTAACAATAAAAGATCTTGCATTCCTGATTGCTGGAGAAATAAATTTTTCAGGAAATATTCTTTTTGACGATTCTAAGCCAGATGGAACAATGAGAAAATTAGTTGATGTATCAAAGCTAAATTCTTTGGGTTGGAAACACAATGTTGAGATTGAGAATGGAGTAAAGGAAATGTATAATTGGTATATTAATAATTTAGTTTAATGAATATTGGAAGAAGTGATATTATTTGGAATTATTTAGCAACCTTTTTTAAGATTGCTTCTTCTGCATTATTACTACCGGTTATTTTAAATAAAATGCCTTCAGAAACAGTAGGAATCTGGACGGTTTTTATGTCTATTACAGCTTTTTCATATCTTTTGGATTTTGGATTTAATCCTTCTTTCGCAAGAAATGTAACCTACGTTTTTAGTGGTGTGAAAAAGCTGCAATCATATGGATTTGAAAATGAATCAGAAAAAGGAGTAAGTTATTCTTTATTGAAGGGATTGATTAATGCTATGCGATGGTTTTATGCCAGATTGGCTCTTGTCTGCTTCTTTTTATTATCCACACTGGGAACTTATTATATCTTCACACTATTGAAAAAATATAATAACTCTCATACTGAAGTATATATTTCTTGGGGGATTCTATGTGTTATAACTTCTTACAATTTATATACACTTTATTATGATTCTCTTTTGGAAGGAAGAGGGAAAATTAAAAGATTGAAACAGATTAATGTTATTGGGCAGGTAGTTTATCTGTTTTTGGCGACTATTTTAATTTGGTTTAATTTAGGACTTATTGCTATTGTTGCAGCTCAGTTATCTTCAGTTTTAATTATTCGTTTTCTTTCTTATCGTGCCTTTTATGATTCAGAAATTACAGAAAAATTACGTGAGTGTAAGGGGAATGAGCAAAAAGATATTCTTAAATCCATTTCCCCAAACGCAATCAAAATGGGTTTAACTTCATTGGGCGGGTTTATGGTCACAAAATCATCACTTATTATTGGGTCTTTTTACCTGGCACTAACAGACATAGCCTCTTATGGGGTAACAATACAATTAGTAAGTGTGATTTCGGGATTAAGTAGTATCTATATATTAACTTATATTCCTAAAATTGTAGATTCAAGAGTTAAAAACAATATTGAGTTTATTAGAAATATCTATAAACGAGGAATGCTATTTATGGTACTTACTTATTTAATCTGTGGGTGTATAATAGTCATAGTAGGGCCTTATATTTTAGATCTTTTGCATAGTAAAACACAGCTTATTCTTTCCTCATTGATTGTGCTACTTTTAATCTCATCTTTAATTGAAACTAATGTTTCTATGGCAGGTGCAGTTTTGGTAACTAAAAATCATGTGCCTTTTTTTAAGGCTTCAATGATTTCAGGAGTAGCTATTGTATTAGGGCTTTTAGCATATTTTAATTTCTTAGGAAATAATGTACTGGGAATGATTGTAGTTCCATTAGTAGTTACTTTGATATATCAGGGGTGGAAATGGCCTTTTGAAGTGATAAAAGATTTACAAATATTACAAAAGAAATAGGAATGTCAGAATTAATTATAGTCTCTTATTTTTTTCTTAGTTTTATTGCTTTATTTGGCATTTTAGAATATAAAAAACTTCCATTCAGAAATTTTTTAATTTTTTTTGTAGGAATAGGCTTAGTTCTTATTGCAGGTTTAAGACCTCCTTTTTTTGATAGAGACTACGAAATGTACTACTATATGTTTTCGGATAAACATGAAACAGAATCAAAAGAACCATCCTTTAGATTTGCCTTATATCTTATTAAAAAGGTCTGGAATCTAGATTTTGATTACTTTATCTTTATCTATGCACTTTTAGGAGTAAGTACCAAAATCTATGCAATAAAAAAATACAGTGATCTCCCCTTGCTTTCTTTATTGGTGTATTTTTCATATTTGTTTTTATTGCAGGATATGACCCAAATTAGAGCAGGAGTTGCATCAGGATTAATATTATTATGTATTAAACCACTGTATGACAGAAATTGGAAGGTATTTCTAATTCTAGCCTTAACCGCATTTTTATTTCATTACTCCGCATTTTTTGTTTTCTTGTTCTGGTTTATAAACCCTACCAAGATTAATAAGAAAGTCTATGCACTTGTGATTCCTGTTTGCTATCTTATTTCTACTCTTTTATCAGGAGTTTTAGTAGCTATACAGGATGTTCTTCCCATATTTATGCAGAACAAGGTAAATGCATATGATTTCATAGAGGGAACAGAGTTGAATATTTTTAATGCATGGCAGATTATGAGAATTGCAATAGCTTATTTTGCATTCTATAAACTGGACAAACTTCAGGAGATTAACAAATACAGTATATTATTATTTAAATTTTATATTCTAAGTATCGGTTCTCTAGCTGCACTATCTTTTAATCCTGTTTATGCAGGAAGAATTGCAGACTTATTTGCCGTAGCAGATATTCTTTTCATACCAATAGTATTTTCAGTTATAAGACCTAATCTTTTAGGCAGAATTATTGTGATTGCAGTGAGTTTTGCCTATTTTTATTTAAACTTTTTTTATATAGGTATTTTTAAACCATAAATGATGGATGTTTCAATTATTATTGTTAATTACAATACAGAAAAGCTTTTAAAAGAATGTATAACTTCTATAATTGATAAGACGGAAAATCTTCTTTACGAAATTATTGTAGTAGATAACAATTCAGTTAAAAGTCCTAATAAGATGCTATCAGAAAACTTTCCTGAAGTAATCTTTGTTCAAAGCGATGAAAACTTAGGTTTTGGAAAAGCTAATAATTTAGGTGTTTCATATGCAAAAGGAAAATATGTCTTTTTGTTAAACAGTGATACAATCCTTATCAATAATGCCATTAAAATATTATTTGATTTTAAAGATAAGAATAAAGAAATAGGAGCGTGTGGTGGAAATTTGTTTACAGAAGATATGAAACCAAATTTTTCTTTTTCAATGTATTATCCTTCACTTTTTTCAATAATAGCTTATAGACTTCATTTGTCATTTCTTCTGAATAATAATGTGTTTAATGAATCGGGTAAACCTCAGGATGTAGCAATTGTAATTGGAGCAGATTTGTTAATGGAAAAAGAGTTGTTTGATGAATTAAGTGGTTTTGATCCTGCATTTTTTATGTATGTTGAAGATGGAGAATTACAACTGAGAATAAAAAAGAAAGGACTGAAAATGATGTCTGTACCTGAAGCTAAAATAATACATTTACAAGGTGCATCTTCAAGTACTTTTTTTAAAATGAAAACTGAGTTTGACAGCTATTTTTATTACTTTAAAAAGCATTTTAATATATCCAGTCAGACGAAGTATAAATATATAGAACTCTTTTCAAATTCTATAAAACTAATTTATTTTACTTTAACGAATAATAAATCTAAGAAAAAAGATTATCAAGATATTTTAAAATATATTTATGCAAAAAGATAGTTCAAAATTATACAAACTTCTACATAATCCTTTTTTATATTTTTTTGTTTTTTTTAGAGCCTTAAAAACGATTTTGTTATATCCCATACATCTTCTCTTATTCAAAAAAATAGGTTTTTTATCATACATATCGTTAAGAAGTTCAATAAGAAATCATAAACATATAAGCTTGGGTAAAAAAGTTCAAATTAATCCTTTTGTTACCCTATGGCCTTTAAAACTTGAAATAGGTGATCACACACAGATCAATCCTGGTACCTCAATTTATGGTATTGTTTCAATAGGTGAAAATGTAATGATTGCTCCCAATTGTATGATTGCAGGAGGGAATCATAACTTTTTGCAAACAGATATTCCTATGATTTTACAAGGATCAAGCGAAAAAGGTATCATTATTGAGGATGATGTATGGATAGGTGCGAACTCTGTAATTACGGATGGTGTTACCATTAAAAAAGGAAGTATTGTAGCTGCAGGTGCTGTAGTAACAAAAGATACAGAAATGTATTCAATTAATGCAGGTGTCCCTTCAATTATTATAAAATTTAGGAAAAAATGATTTATGTAAAAATATCAGGAGGATTAGGCAACCAGCTTTTTCAGTATGCATTTGGACAATATACTGCTGGAGTTCTGAATACTAATGTGAAGTATTTTTCTCAAACTAAAATAGAAAATAAGAGTTTTACAAAAAGAGAATTAGATATTCAAAAATTTGATTTACCTATTTATCTTGAGGATAGTTTTGAGGAGGGAGAATATTTTATGTTTAATGGCCCATTGAGAAAAATTGAGCGAAAATTGATTCAAAAATTTCCAGTCTTTAATAAGACACATAAAATACAAAGTGTAAATATCCATACTGTAGAAAAGGACTTAAGAGATCAATGTTATTATGATGGATATTGGCAGAATCAGGAATATCCTAATTATATTTCTCAGTTGTTAAAAGATAAGATAAAATTATCTACAGAGTCCGAGACTAGGCTAAGTAGCTTAATTTCTCAAATTAAAAATACTAATTCTGTAAGTATCCATATTAGGAGAGGAGATTACATGAATATTGCGGCAAATGCTAAAATATTTCATATATGTGATATGGATTATTATAGGAAAGCAATTCAACTGATTAAAGAAAAAATTGATAACCCTGTTTTTTTTATCTTTACTGAAGATAAAGAATGGGCTAAGGATAACTTTAAAGGAAGTGAGTTTAATTTTATTGAAGGAAATTCTGCTATTGAAGATATGCTGCTAATGAGTAAATGCAAAAATCAAATTATAGCCAACAGTACCTTCAGTTGGTGGGCTGCATGGTTGAATAAAAATGAAAATAAAACAGTAATAGCGCCACAGAATTGGTATGTGAATTTTTTAAAAGATAATGTAAAATATTTCATTCCTGGTGATTGGATTAAATTATAGTGAATAAAATGAATGATAATATATTAGTTTCGATTGCTATTCCAATGTTTAATGCAGAGAAATTTTTAAAATTTACATTAAACTCTATCCTGAATCAAAGTCATACAAATTTTGAATTAATTATCACTGATGACGGTAGTACAGATAAGTCTGTGGAAATTGTAAAATCATTTAATGATTCAAGAATAAAATTATATGTGGATGGCCTTAATAAAGGTATTTCCTATCGCCTTAATCAACAAATTGATTTGGTTAAAGGAAAATACTTCATTAGGATGGATGCTGATGATATTATGTTTAGCAACCGGCTGGAAAAACAGATTGATTTTTTAGAGAATAATCCGGATGTTGACGTTGTTGGTTCATCAGCAGTCATAATTGGTGATCTAAACGAAGTAATAGGGTTTAGACTCGCTCAAATACCTCCATCATACGAAGATGCTTTAAAAACAATAACTTTTATACATCCTACTGTTGCAGGTAAAACAGAATGGTTCAAAAAATATAAATATGATGAAGAACTTATTGGGGCAGAGGATTTTGATTTATGGTTACGAAGTAGAGAAAATTCCGTATTTAAAATAATAGAAGAACCATTACTTTTTTATAGAGATCCCTTAAAATTCAAACTTAAAACATATCTTTTTCGTTTAAAACAGCAGAGAAAAATATTTAGAAAAAATCCATATCTAACTAATCATCCCTTCAAGCAGAAGAAAATGATTTTGACTTCTTATCTGAAAAGTAATTTAGCTTTATTGATAAATACAGTAGGTTTAGATAATTATTATATTGCACGAAGAAATAAAACATTAGCAGGTAATATTTTTCTTCAGGATTATAATGACCCTCTTTTAAAATCATTAGCAAAAAAATAATAAGATGAAAATAAAAGCACAATTGATTTTTTGTTACATACTATTAACAAGCTTTTTCAGCTGCCAGGAACCTGACTTTAAGTATAAAGATATACCAAAGTCTATGTTGAGTGCCTATAATAATAGAAAAACTACCCTCAAAAAGGATAACACCATATATTATGACCTCACACTTGCATTACCTAAAAACTATTCTAGGAATGGAAATGTAGATTATACAGAAATTATTCAAAAAATTTTAAATGAAAAAAGGAATGTTAAATTTCCAAATTTTCCTGTATTAATTAATAGTAAAGGACTTTTTTTGAAGAGTAATTCAAAAATTTTTTTCCAATCTCAATCTGAAATTCGCGCAAAGGCAGATCATTCCCCAAAAACGGATATTGAGAATATCAAGGACTGGTATGATATTATCCGAATTTATAATGTAGAAAATGTCACTTTATATAATCCTAAGATTATAGGTGATAGAAAAACACATATAGATAATAAAGGTGAATGGGGAGCAGGAATCGGAATAAGAAATTCAAAAAAAGTTTTTGTTTATAATTCAGATATCAAGGACACTTGGGGAGAAGGGATATTTGTTGGTTCAGAAGATGGAGGATATTGTGAAGATATTCACATCAAGGATGCAAAAGTAGATTTTGCAAGAAGAAATGGAATTGCAATTACATCTGGGAAAAATGTCTTTTTAGATAATATATTGGTTTCTAATACGTTTGGTACGAATCCAATGTTTGGTATTGATATAGAACCTAGTTGGCATAAAGATATCATTGAGAATGTAAACCTAAAGAACGTAATAACATCAAATAATTTTAATGGTGGATTATATGTGGTTCTTTTTGGATTTTCTACAGATGATGCAAAATACAAAAGAAATATAACAATTAATATAGATAATTATTTTAGTGATGATTATCAATATCCTTTTGGACTATTAACAAGTAAGGATAAAAAGAAATATGAACCCACTGGAACAGTTAATGTGACAAATGGAAATTGGAAAAGTTTGAAAAACGGGTTTGTAGATCTTCAAAATGACAATAAACAGGTTAAACTTAATATCAAAAATATATCTACAACTGATAATAAAGATACTAAGGGGATATTTAATAAGAAAAACTTTTAATACATTACATATTGAAAAATTATAAAGTTCTTCACATTGTTACAGTATCATTTGTTATTAATCATTTTTTTGGTAAGCAATTTAAATATCTTAGTAAAAAAACAAATAATGATTATTATCTTGGGTGTACTCCTTCAGAAGAGTTCTTTCAACTGGCGGAGCCACTGGAATACACACCATTTGCTGTAGATGTTACTCGAAATATAAGTCCAATTACTGATTTAAAAGCTATTTATAAAATCTATAAATTCATTAAAAAGAATAATATAGAAATAGTAGTAGGTCATACTCCTAAAGGAGGGATGGTTTCAATGATAGCAGCAGCTTTGTCTGGTGTAAAAACCAGAATATATTTTAGACATGGTATCATTTATGAAACCAGTACTGGTCTTAAGAGATTTTTACTTCAGAATATTGATAGACTTTCTGGAACATTAGCAACCGAGGTTGTTTGTGTAAGTAACTCTGTAAAAGCCATTAGTGAAGCAGATCACCTGAATGCACGATCTAAAAATATAGTTTTAGGCCTAGGTACTTGTAACGGAATAGATACAGAAAATAAATTTAATCCGGAAAAACAAGATGAGTATCTGATAAAAGATATTAGGAACAACACTAAAATTACAGATAAAGATTTTGTAATAGGGTATGTCGGAAGGTTGGTAAAAGATAAGGGAATTAATGAACTTATTGAAGCATGGAAAACCCTTAGAGAAGAATACGATCACATAAAGCTTCTTTTAGTGGGGCCAATTGAAGAAAGAGATTCAATTAGCGAAGAATCAAAAAGGATGATTGAAAATGACCCTCGTATTATCAATACAGGATTTGTATTAAATGCAGCTCCATATTTCAAGTTAATGGATGTTTTTGTACTTCCTACCTATCGTGAAGGATTTCCCACTGTTTCTTTGGAGGCATCTTCTATGAATTTGCCCGTTTTGATAACTAAAGCTACAGGATGTACTGAATCAATTATAGAAAATAAAACAGGTGTTTTTATTAAGAATAATGCGGAAGATATTATAGAAAAAATAGAATTTTATATTGAAAATCCCGAGATGAAGCAACTTCATGGAGATAACGGCAGAAGTTTTGTGAGAGAAAACTTTGAAGAAACAAAAGTTTGGGATATAATACATACAAAATTAGGCTATTAAAATGAACATACTTATCACAGGGATCTCTGGATTTGTCGGGCAAAACTTATCGGAATATTTAGAAAAACAGAATTGTTTTTTTTCAGGTTTATCCTTAAGGAATGACTGGAAACTCCATGATGGTTTCAATGCTTTGATCCATCTTGCAGGAAAAGCCCACGACACAGCAAATACTTCGGCTGACGAGGAATACTTTAAAGTAAATACAGAGCTTACCAAGAAACTTTTTGATGAATTTGTGGATTCGGATATCAGAGATTTCATTTATTTTAGCAGTGTAAAAGCAACAGCAGATACCGTTGATGGAATTTTGGATGAAGGACATGCATCCGACCCTAAGACACCTTATGGAAAATCTAAGCTTTTGGCTGAAGAATATTTATTATCAAAAAAACTTCCCGAAGGAAAGAGATTTTTTATTATCCGTCCATGCATGATCCATGGTCCTGGAAATAAAGGAAATCTGAATCTCTTGTATAAAGTGGTAGAAAAGGGTGTTCCGTGGCCATTAGCTGCTTTTGACAATAAACGTTCATTTTTGAGTATTGACAATTTAAACTTTTTAATACACGAAATACTTAAAAATAAAGATATTCCCTCCGGAATTTATAATTTTGCTGATGATGAAAGTATTTCTACAAATGATTTGATAGAAATTATAGGAAAGGCTTCAGGTAGAAAAAGCAAGCTGTGGAGGCTACCTTCCGGAATGATTTCTTCAGTAGCAAAATTAGGTGATGCACTAAAATTACCGTTAAATTCCGAAAGATTGAAAAAGCTAACAGAGAGTTATCAGGTTTCAAATGAAAAAATTAAGAATGCTTTACATATAAAAACACTTCCTGTATCCGCAGAAGAAGGCCTTTTTAAAACAATAAAAAGCTTTAAAAACAAATGATGGAATATATAATTATAATAACTGTCTTATTTATTGTAATGCTGTTGTATTTTAAAATAGCTGATAAATATAATATTATTGACAAACCCAACCACAGAAGCGCCCATACACAGATTACCTTAAGAGGCGGAGGAATTATCTTTCCTGTTGCATTTATTATTTTTGGGTTGTTTAATCCCAGCTTGGTAATAGAGGAGTATTGGTCTTTTGGTCTGGGCCTGCTTGCGATATGTACAATAAGTTTTATTGATGATATTAGGACATTATCTAATAAAATAAGGCTGTCTGTCCATCTTATTTCAGTTATTTTACTGCTATATTTTACCGGAGCCTTTGCCTTAATGCCTTTTTGGGTCTGGCCTATATTATTTGTTGTGATCATAGGGACACTCAATGCCTATAACTTTATGGATGGTATTAATGGGATGACAGGGATCTACAGTCTGGTTACCCTGGGTTCTCTGGCGTATATCAACAGAGAGGTTATTCAGTTTACTGATCATGATTTTATTTATTATCCTATACTAGCATGCTTTGTCTTTTTGTTTTTTAATTTCAGAAAAAAAGCAAAATGTTTTGCCGGTGATGTGGGAAGTATGGGGATCGGCTTTTGGGTAATCGGGCTTATTACGTTGCTGATCATGAGAACAGGTGAGTATAAATACATCTTACTTTTGGCAATCTACGGAATGGAAGTAGTACTTACTATTATTGAAAGAATACTTTTAAAAGAAAATATTTTTGAAGCCCATAGAAGGCACTTATATCAGCTTTTCGCGAATGAGGAAAAAGTCTCTCATTTACTTATCAGCAGTGTTTATGCTATAGTACAATTATTCATAAATATATTTTTAATACATTCGCACTTTCCAATTTGGGCTATTGTATTAATTGTTTTTATTCCTGCAGGTGGCGTTTACCTGGGATTAAAATTGAGCTTAAAAAAGAAATACAGTTTATAAAAGATTAAAACCTAAATATGAAAATAAAAGAAACTCCCTTAAAAGATTGCTGCGTAATAGAACCTACTATTTTCGAAGATGGGAGAGGTTACTTTTTTGAAAAGTACAATGAGAAAAAATTTGAAGAACTTACCGGTATGAACGGTCATTTTGTACAGGACAATATTTCGAAGTCTTCTTATGGTGTGTTGAGAGGACTGCACCTTCAAAAAGGAGAACATGCACAGGCAAAGCTAGTATCTTGTCTTGAAGGAAGAGTTTTTGATGTCGCTGTTGACCTGCGTAGAGAATCCCCTACTTTTGGGCAATGGTATGGTATTGAGCTAACTCCTGAAAATAAATTGCAACTCTATGTGCCAAGAGGTTTTGGACATGGTTTCTCTGTATTAAGTGAAACAGCCATCTTTTCCTATAAATGCGATAACTTTTATAATAAAGAATCAGAAGGAAGTGTTATCTGGAATGATTCTGAATTGAATATAGATTGGCAGTTGCCGCTCGATGTAGTTCAGCTTTCAGATAAAGATAGAATCCTGCCTACGTTTGCTGAAGGAAACTTTTAAATAAGATATTGAAAACCACTTTTCTAAAGTGGTTTTTATTTTTTAATTTTTTACTCTTCAATATTTTGTATCTTTGCACACTCAAAATCAAAAAGATGCGCACAAAATCTGTAGGGAAGAAGAAAATCAATGTAGTTACTCTTGGATGCTCCAAGAATGTATATGATTCTGAAGTTTTAATGAGCCAATTGAAAGCAAATGGCAAAGAAGTGGTTCATGAAGACCGTGGTGATATTGTAGTCATCAATACCTGTGGATTCATAGATAATGCCAAAGAAGAATCTATCAATACGATCCTTGATTATGTAGAGGCTAAAAACAGAGGGGAAGTGGAGAAAGTATTCGTTACAGGTTGCCTTTCTGAAAGGTATAAGCCGGATTTGATAAGAGAAATTCCAGATGTAGACCAATACTTTGGAACAAGAGACCTTCCTATTCTCTTAAAACATCTTGGAGCAGATTACAAACACGAATTGGTTGGAGAAAGACTCACCACCACTCCCAAACATTATGCTTACCTTAAAATCTCAGAAGGCTGTGACAGACCTTGTTCGTTCTGTGCTATTCCTTTGATGAGAGGGGGACATATTTCAACACCTATCGAAAAGTTGGTGACTGAAGCTCAGAAACTGGCTAAAAAAGGGACAAAAGAATTGATTCTTATCGCTCAGGATCTTACCTATTATGGATTAGATCTGTATAAAAGACGTGCGCTTGGAGATCTTTTAAAAGAATTGGTAAAAGTAGAGGGAATAGAATGGATTCGTCTTCACTATGCTTTCCCAAGTGGATTTCCTGAAGATGTTCTGGATATCATCCGTGAAGAACCGAAAGTATGTAATTATATTGATATTCCTCTTCAGCACATCAATTCAGATCTTTTGAAATCTATGAAGAGAGGAACAACTCACGAAAAAACAGATGCACTTTTAGCAAAATTCAGAGAAAAAGTTCCGGATATGGCAATTAGAACGACTTTAATTGTAGGATATCCCGGTGAAACACAAGAGAGGTTTCAGGAACTTAAAGATTGGGTAAGAGAACAAAAATTCGATAGATTAGGATGTTTTACCTATTCACATGAGGAAAATACAACGGCCCATGTATTGGAAGATGATATTCCACAGGAAGTAAAAGAGGCGAGAGTAGAGGAAATCATGGAACTGCAGTCACAAATTTCATGGGAAAAAAATCAGGAAAAAATAGGTAAAATCTTTAAATGTGTCTTTGACCGTAAAGAAGGGAATTACTTTATTGGAAGAACAGAATATGACTCTCCAGATGTAGATAATACTGTTTTAGTTTCGGCCGAAGAAACCTATATTTCTATAGGAGAATTCGCAGAAGTGAAGATCACCTCAGCTGAAGAATTTGATCTGTACGGAGAGCTGGTATAATCATTTTATTTAGTCTTGATTATCAGGAGTATTGAATTTGACTTTTAGATCTGAAATGAAAATATATTAATGAAAATTAACATAAATATTTAATTTTTACAATTATTTATATTTCTGGTTTTCAATTATTTACGTTTTCACCATATTAAGATTTTTTAAATTTATTTTATAAAGTATATAAATTAAAAAATTATGTCTTAAATTTGCGCCATAAGCAATATTTTTAAATCATATGCTTTCAATAAGTTATTTGTTTGAAATAGAGCTTAAAATGACTATAATGTACTATATTTGTCTATATTAGCTAAAGGAAGAATCACAAGTTGGGATGCATCTTCCTGATGAAAATACTGATGAAAATAATGTAATTAAAATCTTTAAAAACTTATGAAAAAATTTTTATTCACAGCAACTATGCTTGTTTGCCTTTCGGCACTTTCCAAGGCTCAGCAAGGGCGAGTGGGGATTAACACAACCACACCTGCCGCAACTTTAGATGTAGTAGCTAATACTACGGACAATGCAAGACCTGATGCTTTATTGGTCCCTCGTTTAACAAGAGCTCAATTATCAGCTAAGAATAATGCCTATGACACCGCTCAAAACGGTGCACTTGCATTTGTAACGACTCTAGACGGTACTGCCGCTGGTAAAACAGCCAACGTATCTGCTACAGGTTTCTATTATTATGACGCTCCTAACTCTGTATGGAAGAGTGTAGGTGGTGGATCATCTACTCCAAATTTTCAGATTCAAAAAGGTAGACTCCATTCAGTGAATGGTCCTATTGTTTGGGCTGCTGATGATTATTCAGTGGTTGCAACTGCAATGGGAGGAACTAGTCAGCTATTATTACCAAATGCAACTACTCTTCCTTTAAACTCTGTAAGATGTGTATCTGCTAACGGTCCTGGAAACATTGGATGGGATGCAGCAGCTGTAACAGGAACTACAAGACCTATTAATAACTTACCAAGTACAATTACTTCTGCAGGATCTTTCTGTTTTATCGTAGTTGATCAAGCTGGTGTAAACGTTTGGGGTATCCTTTCAGGAAGATAATAGAATTTAGTTGTAATTTTAATTTAAAACAAAATGAAAAAAATAATATTTGCGCTATTTGTAGCTACAGGTACATTTGCAAGTGCTCAGGTTTTATCCAACGGTGTTGTTGCTAACCAGTTCCCAAATGAAAATATCTTTTTAGATGCTTCTACAAATAATAATGGTACGGTTAATGACGGAAAAGGATTATTATTCCCATCAACAGATTTAACACAGTTTACTTTTAAAACAGCTAGTTTAGATGGAATCAACTTCCCATCAGCTTATGATGGTATGGTAGTTTACAATACTGCTACTGGTAATACGGTTACTGGTAATGGAGTAGTAACTGCTGTAACTCCTGGTTTTTACTATTTCTCTAACCCGGGGCAGTCTACGGATGTTACTCCAGGGAGATGGTTACCACTAGGATCTAATGCTAATGCTGGGAAACTAAATATCCTGACAACAGAAACAATTACCAATACTTCAGTAAATAATAAGCAAGTATATGCAGTTAAAGGTTCATTTGCAGCTACTGGTACTTCTACAGCTGTAAATATCCCTGCTCCTGCAGGAATGACTGCTATGTATGGAATTACGATCTACAAAGCTGGAACCAATACAGTATATGACAGAAGTTTATACTCTTATACTGTAGCTACTTCTGCTGGAAATGCAATTACTGGATCTCCTAGTATGTCTGTAGTTTATCCTGCTGATACATATGAATATGTATTAGAATATTTGAAGAATTAATAAGTATTCAATTACACATAATAAAAACCAATGAGTCTTCTCATTGGTTTTTTTAATTATAGCAGTAGTGTAATTGAATTACGTTAGCAGGCTATAAGCATCTTAAAAGATTATCTTTGGGATGAGATATAAAAAATGTGGACTAAGTGAAATTTAGCTAGTTACAGGATGTTATATTGTCGAGTAATCAGAATTCGGGATAAGAATAGATAAAACAATAGGGTGTTCTTCACAATTTTTGATATTAATCTGTTTTTGGATATAAGGAGTTGGAAATATATTCATATTTAAAAATGAATAATGGGGTTTAAATTTTTTTGTTAGGTCTTCTTTTGCTTGTTAAAATAACTTTTAAAGATGAAGCTTTATAACTGGAAACAACCTTTATTACAAATTTTTCTTTTCCCTTTAATCTTAAAACTTTTGTTTCTTTAGAACAGATTTTAATTTTAAAATGAGAATTGTTTATTTTCCAACATATTGATTTACAATAGTTTGTGTTAACTGTTTTTTACAATTATGCATGAATTAGTTAATTATATTAACTTTTAAGCTCTTTTTTTAACACTTTTTAACAGTGTATCCTAAAACGCCTATCCATAGGGGCTTACAAGGACGTTTAACATATGTTTTTGTTTTTATTAACAGTTTTTAACATTCTGACTGTGGACTTTAAAAGATTCCTGATACATTTGCTCCGTCAAAACCAATAAAAGTTCAACATGATGAAAAGATTCATTCTCGTAATCATAATGATGATTTCAACTTTAGGTGTTTATTCTTTTACGAATAATGCCTTAGATGCGAAAAAAACAAGTTATGCATCGTACTACCACGATAAATTTAACGGTAGAAAAACCGCTAGCGGTGAAATTTTTGATAACTCAAAGTTCACAGCAGCAAACAGAACGCTTCCATTCGGAACAAACGTTAAGGTAACGAACCTTAAAAATGGTAAAGAGGTAATAGTGAGAATTAATGACAGAGGGCCTTACCATTCATCAAGATCTTTAGATATGTCTAAAGCAGCGTTCGATGAGATCGGAAATATCAGTCATGGTACCATTCCGGTTGAATATGAAATTGTCGATTAAATTTATGATTTAAATTAAAAAAAAGCCAGCTTTTAAAGCTGGCTTTTTGTATGATCATAGTAGAACCTATCAGACATCTAATTCCAATAAAGCTGGACAGTGGTCAGAATGTACTGCTTCTTTTAAGATGACGGCTCTGTTAAGCTTGTCTTTTAAGCTATATGAAGTAAAGTTGTAATCTAATCTCCATCCTTTATTATTTGCCCGGGAATTTTGTCGGTAGCTCCACCAGGTATAATTGTCAGGATCACTATTGAAAAACCTGAAGCTGTCAATCAATTCACATTCGTTGATGAAATTGGTCATCCACTCTCTTTCCATAGGAAGAAACCCTGAAACATTTTTTAAACGGATAGGATCATGTATATCGATGGCTTCATGACAAATATTGAAATCACCGGATATAATAAGATTGGGAATTTCTTTTTTAAGATTTTTGATGTATTCTAAAAAGTCATGGCAGAACTGCATCTTAAAATCTAATCTTTCAATATTGGAAGCCGAAGGAACATATACGGAAATAGCTGAAAATCCGTCAAAATCAGCACGGATGATTCTGCCTTCATTATCATAGCTTTCAATACCGCAACCGTACTCTACATGATTAGGCTTTATTTTTGAGGCTATTCCAACCCCACTATAGCCCTTTCTTACTGCCGAGTGCCAATAACTGTGATATCCTGATTTTTCAAGACTTTCGATGTCTATCTGGTCGTTTCCGGCTTTGCTTTCCTGGATACAGATAATATCAGGATCAGCAACCTTCAACCAACCTAAAAAATCTTTTGTGAATGCGGCCCTGATTCCATTGACGTTGTATGTAATTAATTTCATTAGTCTTTTATAAAGAATTTAAAGTTTTCATTGTATTTTGAAGGAATAAACTCGATGATTTCATAATCTGCTATCTGATGAACATGAAAAGGATCTTCACTCACGATCTTTTGCGTTTCCTGTTTAGAGACGGTATTGGCAATAATGATGCCTCCGGTTCTCGGTTCCTTTCTTCCTGAAGTAATGAATAGTCCGGAATCATAATACTTTTGAAGAAAAAGATTATGCTCGGGTATATAACGCTCTACATTTTCAAGAGACGTTTTGTAGGTAAGTGAAATAATAAACATACTGTATTTTTTACGAAGATATAAACTCTTTCAGACTATAAAAAAAGAAGCGGAAAAAATCAATTGATTTTTTCCGCTTTTAATTTCAAAATGAAATATTACTTTGGCTCTAAAATGCTAATTGGAATAATACATTCTTCAAGTGAGATTCCTCCATGCTGGTAGGTCTCTTTATAGTAATTTACAAAATGGTTGTAATTTTTAGGATAAGCAAGGAATATATTGTTTTTGGCAAAAATATACTTTGAACTCAGGTTTCCTTTTGGTAAGAAAAGCTTTTCGGGGTTAGTAATTGCCCATACATCACTGCTGTCATACGTTAAGCTCTTTCCTGTTTTATAACGGATATTAGTTGAGGTCTCTCTGTCGCCAACAACCTTGCTTGGCTTTTTCACATATACTGTTCCGTGGTCGGTGGTAATAACCAATTTATATCCGCTTTCTGCTGCTGCCTTAATGATCTTAAGGAGTGAAGAGTTTTCAAACCAGTTGAAAGTCAGAGAACGGAAAGTTTTATCGTCACGGATAAGCTGGTCTACAATATGATTGTCTGTTTTGGCATGCGAAAGGATATCAATAAAGTTATAAACAATAACTAGGAGGTCATTGTTTTTATGTTGG
This sequence comes from Chryseobacterium sp. YR221, assembly GCF_900176315.1. Lineage (NCBI taxonomy): Bacteria > Pseudomonadati > Bacteroidota > Flavobacteriia > Flavobacteriales > Weeksellaceae > Chryseobacterium > Chryseobacterium sp. YR221. The sequence goes on along the minus strand of NZ_FWXM01000002.1, from coordinate 253,187 downwards.
TTGAAATCATCATAGATTTTTCTTTCAAAGTCTGCATTCAATACTTTAAGGTATTTCATAGACTTAGAACCAAGTCCGATTCTTTTCATCTGGTCTTCGAGGAAATCACGCTCAAACTCATTCTTATTACCTTCCTCATTGTCATTGAACCATTTGTCCGGGAAACGTTTTTCAATTTCTGACGGCATCAGACCCGCAAAAAAAGAATTTCTTGCATACTGTGTGGCGGTTGGTAGAATACTGTAATAATAATCTTCAGAAATTTTATTATAGTATTTTGTAAATAGTGGTTCTACAACTTTCCACTGATCGTAACGAAGATTATCAACCATCAGAAGAAGTACTTTTTCTTTTTCTACTTCCGGTTTTACCTTTTCCTTGAAAAGAGTATGGCTCATCAGAGGTTTATCCGAGTCAACAAGCCAGTCTTCATAATTTTTTTCAATAAATTTTGCAAACTGAATATTAGCCTCTTCTTTTTGCGACTGCAAAAGATCAGCAAATTCATTATCCGCTACTTTATCAAATTTAATCTCCCAGCTAAGGATCTTTTTATAGTACTCTGCCCATTCCTGATACGTTCTCAAATAAGAAAGTTCCATAGAAAGGTTTCTGAACTCTTGTTGGTACTGCAGAATTGTTTTCTGTTCCACCAGATTATCCTCCTGAAGATTCTTCTTCAATGAAAGCAAAATCTGGTTAGGATTTACAGGCTTTAAAATGTAATCGGCAATTTGAGACCCGATAGCCTCTTCCATGATGTGTTCTTCTTCACTTTTAGTCACCATAACAATTTTCAGGGAATTATCTTTTTCCTTGATCATAGGAATGGCTTCCAATCCGGAAATACCGGGCATATTTTCATCAATTAATGTTAATGCAAATTTCTCTGAATCCATAAGCTCCAATGCCTCGTTCACATTATTAACGGGGGTTACCTGGTAGCCCTTTTTTTCTAAAAATACGATATGAGGTTTAAGTAAATCTATTTCATCATCTATCCATAATATCTTTTCTGACATAATTTATTTTTTACATGATTATTCTATCAAAATGTTGACCAAATCCGTTTAAAATCTCACAAAATGAGCAGATTAAAAGTTAAATATTAGTTAAATGAAAACAATGGCCAAACGTCTCTGTTTTCATTTCATTTATTCTTTGGTTTCTATATAACGTAAAGCCCTTTGCAATACCTCATCAATTCCATTTTTTATACCCTCTACACTAGGTTTTACTATAATATCGGGAATGATACCGATTCTTTGGGTTTCCCTGCCATCGGGATAATATGCTCCAAGCCCTGTAAAGCAGGTGTCGAGGTCCGCAATCTTAAATCTGATAATATCTCCGTTAGCTCCTGAAGTATTGCTCCCGATTACTTTAGCATTAGGATGCTGCTTAAACATCATGGTCGTTGTTTCTGCCTGGCTTTGGGTATTTTCGTCTACCAAGACAACGACATTCCCCTTGTAATATTTTTTGTTTTTTCTTCCGATACTGTTTTTTTTACTGTAAAACTTGCCGGGATAATTGGTTTCAGGAAAGTTAAATTGATAATAAACAGCCGATTTTGGAAGTAAAATACGGCTTAAAGGGATAATGGTCTGCTTAGGATAATTTCTAAGATCAAAAATAATAGAGGTGGCAGATTCTAAGTTTCTGTACATCTCATCCAAATCTTCTCTTTCAATAACCCCCATATTAACGTAGCCGATACTTTTTTTATTATCTATGAATGTCCACTTTTGGGGAACGGCTGTCGTTTCATAAGTGAGATCTTTTACAAAATATGTTTTTGCTGTGATAGGTAAATTTTGCCCATCTCTTTCAACTTTTACAGAGATTGAATCTCTGTTAGTAAAAAGGAGGAGGTTTTTTACTTTTCTTATTTTTCCCCAGGAATTGGACGCGGGAATAAATTTTCCAAGATCATTAACCATCTGGGGAATGGTTTTACCATTAATATCATAAATAACATCTCCTATACGTAAAGGTATTTCTTCATTGAATCGGGTGGTATTTACTTTGGTAATTACCAGTTTTCCTTCTGCATATGAATATTCTACGGGTATTTTTCTATTCCCGAACTGATGAAGGCTGATCAGCGTTGAAAACAGAAATGCATGGGAGTCATCTGTTTTGGTTACCAGTTCAGCTAAGGCCAGGTGATAATTTTCATCATTATTTATATGAAGAAATGTTGGAATCATTTCTGACAAAACATCACCCCAGTTTTGATCTGTTTCATATTTATAAGGGAAAAAATACTCCACGTAATTCCAGTATCTGAAAAGTTCCAATAATGCGATTTCTTTGGAAGTAAATTTTGAACCATAAGAATTTTCATTTCTGAAATATATTTTCCTTCCCCCTTTTCCTAAATAATGGTTGTCTCCTGTATTCCGGTTATTTTCTATATAATGAAGGGTCTGGGCTGTTTGTTCAGTAAATATATTGGGATTGTCAATCCATTTCAGGTCAAAATTATTCAGAAAATAAACCTTGTCATCCTCTTTTAGACATGATTTACATTCATCTACTTTTCCAAGACTTTCGATCCATTCAGAATATAAGAGGTTGAGCTCTGTTTTGTCATGAATCTTTTCAAGGTCATTGATCTTATGAAAAAGTTGCTGATCCCAATCCAATTTCCCTTTTGCCACATTGGGATGATAATATTTTAAAAACCCCCAAACTCTGCAGAGTGATTCCAGTTTTTGGTTTTCTGATAAAACCTGTGCGGAAAAGTGTAAACTTAAAAATACAAAAAGGAAAAGTGAGAGCTTTCTCATTAAAGGCTATTGTGTTTTCATTCAAAGATAAATCTTTAATATTACAGTTACAAAAGATTTTTTAAAAATAAAATGACCTTTTAAAATCTGATGAATTTAAAATTTTCCGTCATGAAGTCTAGGACTGTTCGTGAAATAGGGAGGTACTTATATAGGTAAGATCTTTAATAGTAAATTAATCAGACCTAAAATTTAAAATCCCTAACTTTGTTTACTAATATTGACGTTTCAATGCAGAATAAGCTTAAAATCATCAACGATCCCGTTCACGGGTTTATCAAAATACCACACGAAATTTTATTTGATATCATTGAACATCCTTATTTTCAAAGATTGAGGAGGATTGGACAAACAGGTCTGCTGAACCTGATTTTTCCGGGAGCAACCCATACCAGGTTTCATCATGCTTTGGGAGCAATGCACTTGATGTTTACAGCATTGGAAACCTTAAAACAGAAAGGCATTAAAATTTCTGAAGAAGAAGAAAAGGGAGCTATGCTGGCCATTTTGATGCATGATATTGGTCATGGTCCATTTTCTCATGCATTGGAAAGTATGCTGATGGACGACTGGCATCATGAAAACCTTTCATTGCTGCTGATGAACGAGCTTAATGACGAGTTTGACGGACAGCTTTCAATGGCTATTGAAATGTTTCAGGGGAAATATCATAGAAAATTTTTTAATCAGCTGATTTCCTCTCAGCTGGATGTTGACCGTCTGGACTATCTGAAAAGGGATAGCTTTTTTACGGGAGTATCAGAGGGGAATATTAATACCCAGAGGATTATTTCTATGATGAATGTTTGTGAAGAAGGAGAATTGGTGATAGATGCCAAAGGAATCTATTCTATTGAAAACTTTCTGACAGCCAGAATGTTTATGTACTGGCAGGTATATTATCATAAAACCTCAGCCTTAGCCGAATTTCTGTTGGTAAAAATTTTGGAACGGGCAAAATATCTGATTTCTCAGGGGATTGAACTTCCGGCAACGGATAATCTGAAATATTTTTTATACCGTGAAAAAAGCTCAGCTTCAGATGAAGATATAGAAAGATTTACACAGCTTGATGATAATGATGTGATTCAGGCGATGAAAGAATGGCAGAATTCTGATGATTTTGTGTTGTCATATTGGTGTAAATGTGTGATTCAGAGAAACCTTCCCAAAACAATCATTTCATCACAGTCTTTTGATCAGGAAATTATTGAAGAAAAAATAAAAAATACCAATGAATTTTTCGGAATCGATAACGGAAAAGAATTGGTACATGAAATCAAGAGAAAACTTGTTCCTTACAACAGAGAAAAGCAACCCATTTTTCTATTACAGAAAAATGGAAAAAAAACAAGGCTTCACGAGTCAGAAGATCAGCTTTTATCGGGGTTAATGGTCAATAAGACCACAAGACATATCCTTATGTTTCCCCGAGATATTTCTAGGTTAGATTCTTAAAGGAATATTAAAATTTAAGATCTGAAACCAAAAAATGTTTGCAAATTCTAGAATTTCTTATCTTTGCAGAATATGGAATTTACAGCTTCGCAAATTGCAAGTTTTATTGACGGTAAAATAATAGGTGATGAAACTGCGCTTATTACAGGGGTTTCTCCAATTGAAAATGGAGAATCAGGACATCTTTCTTTTATAGCACAAGATCGGTTTTCTCATTTTTTGGATACCTCCAAATGCTCCGTTATCATTGTTTCTGAGAAACTTATAGTCAAAGATAGTTACAATCCAACCTTAATTGTTGTAAAAGATGCCTATCTTTCATTTCAGGTTCTGATGAATTTATATCAGGAAATGAGAGGAAGAAAAGAAGGTGTGGAGGATGGTTCATCCATTCATGATACAGCTGTAATAGGAGATAAGGCTTATATCGGTGCATTTACTTATGTGTCGGAGAAAGCTAAAATCGGAGATGGCTCACAGATTTATCCACATGTATATATTGGAAAAGGCGTAAAAATTGGTAAAAACTGTAAAATAGACAGTGGTGCCAGAATTTATGACTATTGCATTATTGGAGATAACTGTGTGATTCATTCTAATACAGTAGTAGGAGGTGACGGTTTTGGTTTTCAACCAACCGCTGAAGGATTCAAAAAGATTCCTCAGCTGGGAAATGTTATCATTGAAGATGATGTTGAAATCGGTTCAAACTGTAGTATTGACAGGGCAACAATAGGCTCTACCATTATTGGTAAAGGAACAAAAATTGATAATCTGATTCAGATTGCTCACAATGTGAAAATAGGACAGAATAATGTAATTGCCGCACAAGCCGGTATTGCGGGTTCTACTACAATTGGTGACTGGAATCAAATTGGAGGTCAGGTAGGAATTGTAGGACACATCAAAATCGGAAACCAGGTGAAAATTCAGGCTCAAAGTGGTGTGAATTCTAGTGTTAATGATAAAGAAACATTATATGGTTCACCGGCAATCAGCTATAATGACTATCTGAGAAATTATGTTCATTTCAGAAATTTCACTGAAATAGTAAGCAGAATAAATAATCTTGAGAATAACTCAAAAGATCATACTAATGAGTGATATGCAAAAAACACTTCAGCAAGAGGTTACTCTTTCTGGAATTGGTCTTCACACTGGTAAAGAAGTAAAACTTACCATTAAACCTGCCAAAGAAAACACAGGTTTTGTATTTGTAAGAACAGACTTAGAGGGACATCCTCAGGTAGAAGCAGATGTAAATTATGTTATAGCAACAGAAAGAGGAACTACATTAGAAAAATTAGGGGTAAAAATTACTACATGCGAACATCTTTTAGCAGCCTTAGTAGGTTGTGATATCGATAATGCAATGCTAGAAATGGATGCTTCTGAACCTCCTATTTTAGATGGGTCTTCAAAATATTTTGTTGAAGCAATCGAAAGTGTTGGAGTAGTGGAACAAAACATTGCCAGAGAATATCTGGTAGTAAAAGAAGTTCTTACCTATAGCGATCCGGCTACCGGTTCGGAAATTACAATTATTCCTTCAGATACATACGAAGTAACAACAATGGTAGATTTTGGGACTAAAGTTTTAGGAACTCAAAATGCTACGCTAAAAAATATTTCTGAGTTTAAAGACGAAATATCTTCAGCGAGAACATTCAGTTTCTTACATGAGCTGGAGATGCTTTTAGACCATGGGTTGATCAAAGGAGGAGATATTTCTAATGCTATTGTATACGTAGATAAAGATCTTACACCGGAAACTACAGAAAAATTAAAGAAAGCCTTTGGAAAAGATAATGTTTCTATCAGACCCAACGGTATTCTGGACAATCTGAACTTAAACTATCCCAATGAAGCGGCTAGACACAAATTACTGGATGTAATTGGTGATTTAGCTTTAGCTGGAGTAAAAATAAAAGGTAAGGTTATAGCTAACAAACCTGGCCATTTTGTAAATACACAATTTGCAAAAAAACTAAATCGTCAGTGGAAATTGCAGAAAAAGAAAAACGTTCCGGACTTTGATCTTACAAAAGAGCCGGTATTTGATATCAACGGAATTATGAAGCTTATGCCTCACAGACCTCCGTTCTTATTAATTGATAAAGTTCTTGAACTTTCAGACTCTCACGTAGTAGGATTGAAAAATGTAACCATGAATGAACCTTTCTTCGTGGGCCATTTTCCTAAAGAACCTGTAATGCCGGGAGTACTTCAGGTGGAAGCTTTAGCACAGACAGGAGGTATTCTTGTACTGGCAAGTGTTCCGGATCCTGAAAACTATTCTACATACTTTATTAAAATTGATAAAGTAAAGTTCAAAAGAAAAGTAGTTCCTGGAGATACTATTATTTTCAAAATTGAACTGATAGAACCTATCAGAAGAGGTATTGTTCACATGCAGGGGTATGGATATGTGGGAGATACAGTGGCAGTAGAAGCAGAGCTTATGGCTCAAGTTGCAAAAAATAAAGTTGATTAAATGATTCATCAATTAGCAGCCGTAGATAAACGTGCGAAAATCAGCAAAAATGTAATTGTAGAACCTTTTACTACAATTGCGGGGGACGTAGAAATTGGAGAAGGAACATGGATCGGTCCTAACGTTACCATCATGGAAGGTGCAAGAATTGGAAAAGATTGTAAAATCTTTCCCGGGACTGTAATTTCTGCAATCCCTCAGGACTTGAAGTTCGATGGGGAAGATACACAAACAATTATTGGAGATAATACAACGTTAAGAGAATGTGTGACTATAAACAGAGGAACTAAAGCTCTTGGATTTACAAAGGTAGGCAGCAATTGCCTTATCATGGCTACTTCCCACGTTGCTCATGACTGTATTATAGGAGATAATGTGATTATTGCCAATGGATGCGGTATTGCAGGGCATGTTGAAATTGGAGACTTTACTGTAATGGGAGGTCTTTCAGCAGTTCAGCAGTTCGGTAAGATCGGAAAACATACCATGATTTCAGGGGGATCACTGATCAGAAAAGATATTCCTCCATACGTAAAAGTAGCCAGAGACCCTATCTCTTATGCAGGGATTAATTCCGTAGGTCTAAGAAGAAGAGGATTTTCTAATGAGAAGATCTTCGAAATTCAAAAAATTTACAGAGCTATTTTCCAAATGAAGATGAATGTTTCTCAGGCACTGGCATATATTGAAAAAGAAATGCTTCCTACTGCTGAAAGAGATGAAATCCTACAGTTTATCCAAAACTCACCAAGAGGTATTGTAAAAGGGTACGGAACCAGCAAAGAAAGCAATTAACAAATAAAGCTAAAAAGTAAATTTGCAATTTGCCGGACAGCCCAATAAAAACTAAATAAAAAGAATAATATAATTAATGGCAACAAGTAACGATATCAGAAAAGGACTTTGCATCGAATTTAGCAATGACATTTTCAAAGTAATTGAATTTTTGCACGTAAAGCCAGGAAAAGGTCCTGCTTTCGTGAGAACAAAACTGAAGTCAGTAACCAATGGAAAAGTACTTGATAATACTTTTTCTGCAGGACACAAAATTGATGAAGTAAAGGTAATCACAAGAAAGTTCCAGTATCTGTACGATGATGAGAACGGATTCCACTTCATGAATAATGATGACTTCTCTCAATTATATATCAACAAAGAAATGATCGAGAACTCTCAGTTTATGAAAGCTGGTGAAGAAGTAACGATCATTCTGAAAGAGGCTGATGAAACTCCACTTTCTGCTGAGCTTCCACAATCCGTTTATCTGGACGTTATTGAAGCAGATCCGGGTGTAAAAGGAAACACTGCAACAAATGCCCTTAAAAACGCGATCGTTGAAACAGGAGCAAGAGTAATGGTTCCTTTATTTATTGAGCCGGGAGACAGAATTAAAGTGAGCACTGAAGACGGTAGCTACTTAGAAAGAGTAAAATAATATATACAATTTACATAAATTCGGTTTGCACTAGCATTCCGAATTTTGTTTTATAAGAAAATCTATTGTTATGAGATTCCATTCTCCACAAAAGCTTAAAACAATTGCAGATCTGATAGGAGCAAAATTTGTTGGTCCTGAAGATTTTGAAGTATTGGGTTCCAATGAGATTCATATGGTGAAACCGGGTGAGATCGTTTTTGTGAACCATCCAAAATATTATGACAAAGCATTGCAGTCTGCTGCTACCATCATCTTGATCGATAAAGAGGTAGAATGTCCTGAAGGAAAAGCTCTTTTAGTTTCTGATGATCCTTTCAGAGATTTTAATGCAATCAATACTCATTTTACAAGAATATACAATTTCACAGAAGAACTTCATGATGTAGAAATCGGTGAGGGTACAAGAATTCACCCTTCAGCAGTCATTGGAAATAATGTGAAAATTGGTAAAAATACACTGATTTTCCCTAATGTTGTCATTGGCGACAGAACGGAAATAGGAGATCATGTAATCATTCAGTCCAATACAGTGTTGGGAGGTGATGCATTTTATTACAGAAAATTAAATGGAAATTTTGACCGTTTAATTTCAGTGGGAAATGTGGTGATCGAAAATAATGTGGAGATTGGAAATGGCTGTACCATTGATAGAGGTGTTACAGATTCTACCATCATTGGAGAAGGCTCAGTCTTGGATAATCAGATTCAGATAGGGCATGATACCATTATCGGAAAAAAATGTCTGATCGCTTCCCAGGTGGGTATTGCCGGATGTTGTGTTATTGGAGATGAAGTAACATTATGGGGACAGGTGGGTATCGCCTCAGGCAATAAAATTGAGAGCGGATCTGTACTTTTAGGAAAAACCGGAGTGAACAGAGACTTGGAAAAAGGAACCTATATCGGGATGTTTGCTGAAGACTTCAAAACATATCTGAAAAAAGAAGTAAAACTAAGACGACTTTGATGAAGAGATTATTTGGATTACTTGTTTTTATTTATACCATAGGCTTTGCGCAGAAATCAGAAATTGATTCTAAAATTACTTTTAATAATGATCAAGTTTTGAATGCTAAAATTCCGTTTATAACCAATCTTTTTGATGGAAATCAAATCGATGAAATAACACTTGCGGATAAGACTATAAAGATTTTGGAAGATGGAAAGAAAGTTAAGTATCCTGCTTCTGAAATTAAAAAAATTGAGTTCACTGATCTCAAAAATAAACCGAGAATTTTTGTGTATTTCCCGGCAGAATCTTCAAAAACACTCATAGAAGAGCTGTACAATGGGAATAAAATAAAATGGTTTAGAAGTTATCAGCGCCATGGTTATGATGGATCTACCTTAAGTACAGATATTTTGTACAAGGGAAATGTAAGACAGGTATTGAGCATCCTTACGAATAATAGAAAAAGATTAAAGGTTCTGATGGCTGATAAACCAGAATTGGAACCGCTTATTGAGAACATTAATTATAACAGACTTAAGGAGGAAGATTTGATTAATGTGCTGAAAAAATATGATGAATAAAATCAGATTTAAAAATTTTTTTAACGACAAATAATCGTTATTTTTGTCTGACGTATAAACTGAAAATTAATAAATTAAAACAACAATAAAATGTCAATTTTAGTAAACAAAGATTCTAAAGTAATTGTACAAGGATTTACAGGGAACGAAGGTACTTTCCATGCTAGCCAGATGATTGAATACGGAACCAACGTAGTAGGTGGGGTTACTCCAGGAAAAGGAGGTAGCGAGCACTTAGGGAAGCCGGTATTCAATACAGTAGCTGACGCTGTTGAAAAAGCAGGGGCAAACGTAAGTATTATTTTCGTACCACCAGCATTTGCAGCAGATGCTATTATGGAAGCTGCTGAAGCAGGTATTAAGGTTATTGTATGTATTACTGAAGGTATTCCTGTAGCTGATATGGTAAAAGTAAAATCTTACATTGCTGACAGAGACTGCAGATTAATCGGACCAAACTGCCCTGGAATCATTACTTCTGAAGAAGCTAAAATTGGTATTATGCCAGGTTTCGTTTTCAAAAAAGGTAAGGTAGGTATCGTTTCAAAATCAGGTACTCTTACTTATGAAGCTGCTGACCAAGTGGTAAGAGCTGGATACGGAATTTCTACAGCTATCGGTATCGGTGGTGACCCAATCATTGGAACAACTACAAGAGAAGCACTAGAATTATTCATCAATGATCCTGAAACTGAAGCTGTCGTAATGATCGGTGAAATCGGTGGTGGATTAGAAGCTGAAGCTGCAAGATGGTATAAAGCAAGCGGATCTACTAAGCCGGTTGTAGGATTTATCGCTGGACAGACTGCTCCAAAAGGTAGAACAATGGGACACGCTGGTGCAATTGTAGGTGGTGCAGAAGATACAGCTCAGGCAAAAATGGAAATCATGAGAGAAAATGGTATCAACGTTGTTGACTCTCCTGCTGACATCGGTGCAACTGTTGCAAAAATCTTAGGATAATCTTAAACCAAACATATGAAAAAACTTTTATTAGCCTCAGCGCTTACCCTCTCCGCTTTGTCTTTTGCTCAAGTTCAATGGAAAAATACCAGATTTGGTGTTACTGCGGGATTAAATTATTCCAGAGTAGCCAATGCCCATAACCCTTCTGGCCCTAGATACACTTTTCAAGGTGGAGCTTTGGCTTTGATCCCGGTTGGAAAGGCAAACCAATTCTATATACAGCCGGAAGTTCTGTACTATGGTGCAGGAGAAACAGGTAAAGATAAGGATGCAAAAGGAAAAGATGGTTATGATGCTGTATATGGCAACAACTATCTAAGTGTACCTCTTTATTTTAAAGGGTATTTTTCAGAATCTGCATCTGAATTCTTTGGAATGATAGGACCAAGATTTAACTTTTTGCTTAACCAGAATGTTAAAAATGTTCCTGCAGACAGACCTTATTACGATCCGGATGTTATTGACCCGGCAAGACCAACAGTCAACGGAAAAGCAAAAAGCTTTAACTGGGGACTAGGACTAGGAGTAGGTTATAGCTTCAAGAGACAGCTGGAAGTAGCCGTTAAATATGATTTAGGTCTTTCAGATACTTATCCTGGTCTTGCAAAAGAAAAAGGAGGTACTGACAAGAAAAAATCTGAACAGGTTTTAGCACTTACCTTAAGCTACATATTCAAATAAAAGTTATTCATCATAACATAAAAAAATCCCGGAATTTATTTCCGGGATTTTTGTTTTATAGTATAAGATAGTCTCTATCCTCTGATCCATTTCCAAAGCTCTTTTAAAGTCGCTTTATTGCCATACATCAATATACCTACACGGTAAATTTTTCCTGCCAGGAATATCATGAAAATGGTTGTTCCCAGCAATAATGCAATAGATAATGCAATCTGCCATGCAGGAACTCCAAATGGTATTCTTGCAATCATTGCCACAGGTGAAGTAAACGGAATAATAGATAACCAGAAGCCCAATGGACCATCAGGATTATTCATTAATGAAAAACTTCCGTACATCCCCAGCATCAATGGTAAGACAGCAAATAAAGTAAACTGCTGGGTTTCGGTTTCATTATCAACGGCAGAGCCAATTGCAGCATAAATTGAACTGTAGAAAATATAGCCTAAAAGGAAGAAAACAATAAATACAAAAATGATCAATGGGAAGTTCATTTCCAGTAAGCTATGAGAAATCTGAGTAGCAAGCTGGGCAATGTCCAGTTTATTCATCACCTGTTCATTTCCGCCGGGCATATTTTTCTGGAGTGATGAAAAACCGGTATTTAAAACCAAAGCACCAATCACAGACATGGTAATCCAGATGATAAATTGAGTTAAGGCAACCAATGTCACTCCTAAAATTTTCCCCATCATCAGCTCAAAAGGTTTTACAGAGGAAATGATAATTTCTACGACACGGTTGTTTTTTTCCTCCAGCACGCTTCGCATAACCCTTACCCCATAAATGATAATAAACATAAATGTTACATACATCAGAATCATACTAAGCCCTGTTTTCACGCCGAAAGCAAGATCAGAATCCTCTTTATTGTCATTAGATACATTAATAGTTTTCAGAGTGAAGCTTTTGTCAAGATCATCTAGCTGAACTTCCTGAATGCCTAACTGCTTGATCTTTTCCTTTTTAATAACATTGGAAATATCAGATACGATCTTCTGTTTCGTATCAAGACCTATTTTACTGTTCACTATTAATCGGCTGCCGCTTTCCAGCTCATCATAATTCTGATTCTTAAGCTCCGGTAAAATCAAAATACCATCCAGAGACTCATTGTCTTTTAAATTATTAACTTTTGCCTTTTCGTCTGCTGCAGAAATAAATTGATAATCCAGTTTATCATTAGATTTGAACTGATCTCTAAACAATCCGCTTTTATCTACTACCTCGATGACACTGTGAGACTCATTAGCTTTAAACATCAGCCCGATTACTGCTCCAAAAGCAATAATAAGGATAGGAGCCAATAAGGTCAATATGATAAAAGACTTTTTCTTAACCTGAGTAAGAAACTCTCTCTTTGTAATTAAAAAAATATTATTCATAAAATTAAGAATGGTTACTTACTGCATTAATAAACACTTCATTCATACTAGGAATTCTTTCGTCGAATGATCTTACCTGGCCTACGTTGACAAGGTCAAGAAGAATATTATTTTGACCGGTTTCATTCTTCAGATCGAATGAGACAAGATTGTTCTCATTTGAAAGATTGAAAATCTCATATCTGTTTTTGAAGTTTTCAAATTGGTCATTGCTAACTTCGGAAAGCGTAACACCAAAAATATTTTTCTTAAACTTTTCTCTTACATCAAAAACCTTTCCGTCAATAATCTTCTTGGAATTGTTGATCAATGCTACATAATCACACATTTCCTCTACACTTTCCATTCTGTGGGTAGAAAGAATAATGGTGGTTCCATTATTTTTGAGATCAATGATCTGGTCCTTGATCAAGTTCGCATTCACAGGGTCAAAACCGGAGAAAGGCTCATCGAGAATCAAAAGGTGGGGCCTGTGTAAAACAGTGACTACAAACTGAATCTTTTGGGCCATCCCTTTGGAGAGCTCAGAAAGCTTTTTTTTCCACCACTGGTCAATATTGAGTTTTTCAAACCACTTTTTTGCTTCCTGTAAGGCGTCATTTTTGCTCATTCCCTTCAGTTCGGCAAAATAAAGAATCTGATCACCCACGCTCATATTTTTATATAAGCCTCTTTCTTCGGGCATATACCCAATATCCCTGATATGATTGGGGTTCAGTTTTTCTCCATTGATGAAGATATCTCCTGAATCTGCCTGGGTAATTTGGTTGATGATACGGATAAAAGATGTTTTTCCAGCTCCGTTGGGGCCTAGAAGCCCATAAATGCTGCCTTGTGGAACGTGGATGCTAAAATCATCCAGTGCGACCTTTTTTCCTGCATTATAGGTCTTTTTAATATGTTCAGCTTTTAACATTAAATTGTTCTTTTACAATTAGTATAAAAAAGTGCTGAAAGTTACGGAAATATTAAACAGAATTGATGTAAAAGAAAAAATCCTGATGATTATCAGGATTCTAATTTATTGTTTTACGATTTGAGTAACTTTTTGCGTGTTGTCACTTAAGATATAACGGATCAGATATTTTCCGGGTTTCAATTTTTCAATATTGATTTCTCCGGAATTCATATTGACAGTATAGCTGGCAACCTGCATACCCAAAATAGAATAAAAAGTCACACTTTTGATTCTTAAAGAAGAATCCTTTGCCTTTATGATAAGGTAATCCTTTGCAGGATTTGGATAGGCAATCATTACTCCATCATCAGCTTTTTGTGAGATGGAACTCGGCTCTTTAAGCTGAGCTTGTAAATTGTTGGAAAATCCAACAAAAGTGCCTACAAATAAAATTAAAAGTAAAAGTTTTTTCATCAAATTTATATTTTCTCGAATATATATAACAAATGTAACAAATTCTACAATCTTGTACAATAGTTTTTTATTGAACTTGTAGTAAATTTGTAGAAACTTATTCAAAAAGTATTCCAAAATGATACATTCAAGAAATAGAAGACTTAGAGTTAATGAATCTATCAGAAGTTTGGTAAGAGAAAATGTGCTTACAACTGATGATTTTGTAATGCCAATCTTCGTAATGGAGGGCGAAAACAAGCAGGAGGCGATCCCGTCGATGCCGGGGATATTTAGGCGGAGTATAGATCTGACCGTAAAAGAATGTAAGGAATTATTTTCTTTGGGAGTAAAAGCTGTCAATCTGTACATGAAAGTGTCAGAAAACCTGAAAGACAATACCGGAAAAGAAGCATGGAATAAAGACGGATTGATGCAGAATACCATTAAGGCGATTAAAGATGCCGTTCCGGGAATGGTGGTTATGCCTGATGTAGCGTTAGATCCTTATTCAATCTATGGTCATGACGGAATCATTGAAAACGGGAAGGTTTTAAATGATGCTACCAATGATGCATTAGCCAGAATGTCTGTGTCTCATGCTGAAGCAGGGGCAGACTTAGTGGCACCAAGTGATATGATGGATGGCAGAGTATTGGTCATCCGTGAAGCATTGGAAGAAAGTGGATTTACAGATGTAGGAATTGTAAGCTATGCTGCAAAATATGCAAGCTCTTTCTATGGACCTTTCAGAAGTGCCTTAGATAGTGCACCGAAAGATGATATGGAAATTCCGAAAGACAAAAAAACATATCAGATGGATTTTCATAATTCCCGTGAAGCATTGAATGAAGTCTATAAAGATATTGATGAAGGAGCTGATGTTATCATGATCAAACCGGGACTTCCTTATCTTGATATTGTTTCTAAAGTACGTGAAGCTATAGATCTGCCGATAGCAGTTTATAACGTAAGTGGAGAATATGCTATGGTAAAAGCAGCCGTTCAAAATGGCTGGCTGGATAATGATAAAACTATTATTGAAAGTCTTACCTGTTTTAAAAGAGCCGGAGCAGATATGATCTTTACTTATTTTGCGAAGGAGGCAGCAATGATTCTGAATAAATAAGAAAAAGATACTATAAAAAAACACCTCAACTAGAGGTGTTTTTTTATGATCATATTATAACCAGCCTTTTTTTCCATACACATAAGTATCATCAAACTGTTTATCACTCATAAACAAGTATAGGATACCTTCTATAAACGGGATAATAGAAGCAGCTCCTAAGGTAACAATATTCAGGACAAGCTGAATAACACCTTCTTTGGTATAACCCAGGTAAAATTTATTGAGAGCCAGCCACCCTACCAGAATACCTAATATGGCCGCTGGAAGTTTCTTTTCCGAACGATAGGGAATATTGTTCTGCTGATTTTGTGTATTTTCTGTTTTTGTATAGCCGTAATTTTCCATTTCCTAATGTTTTTAAACGATTGATTTTTTTCAATATAAGTAGTTTGAAGTTATAAAAAGTTACAATGCTATGAAAGTAAATAAGTTTATATTGCTATAAAGGGAGTTTATATTTTTGATATATTTGCCCTATGATTTTACGAGGAGAAAACTTAATCAAAGAATACGGTCCTAAAAAAGTTGTAAAAGGCGTTTCTGTACAGGTTCAACAGGGAGAAATTGTTGGTTTGCTGGGTCCGAACGGAGCAGGAAAAACCACTTCGTTTTATATGATTGTAGGGTTGGTTAAGCCTACTTCAGGAAAGATTTTTCTTGATAAACAGGAAATCACCACTGATGCGATGTACCGCAGAGCTCAGAAAGGAATCGGATATCTGGCTCAGGAAGCTTCCGTTTTCAGAAAACTTTCCGTGGAAGAAAACATTATGGGAGTACTGCAGCTGACCAAACTTTCAAAACGTGAACAGCACATCAAATGTGATGAGCTGATCGAAGAATTTTCTTTACAACACGTTCGTAAAAACAGAGGGGACCTTCTTTCCGGAGGAGAAAGACGTAGAACGGAAATTGCCCGTTGTCTTGCTACCAGCCCGAATTTCATTCTTTTGGATGAGCCTTTCGCCGGGGTTGACCCGATTGCGGTAGAAGATATTCAGAAAATTGTAAGAAGCTTAGTTGATAAAAATATCGGAATTTTAATTACCGACCACAACGTACAGCAAACGCTGGCTATTACCAACAAAACTTATATCATGTTTGAAGGTAAAATTCTTAAGGAAGGACTTCCTGAAGATCTTGCCAATGATCCGCAGGTAAGAGAAGCATATCTTGGAGAAAACTTCGTTTATCAGAGTATTTTAGACAAACCAAAAAAGAAAAAATATGCCTACAATATCTGGGCAGGAAATTTTGATTCAAAAAACCATTTCCAGGGATTTGTAGATGAAAACTTTAAACAGTTTGATGACCTTAGACTGATGTATGGTTTTGAAGATATCAGCTTTGCTTCATTGGCCAATTCTGAGATTGAACATATCTTTAATGAAGTGGTGGATAAAAATGCAAATAACTCATTTGTTTTCCAGAAAAAAGAAATCAACAGCCAATATTCCTTAGAACAGGCAGAAGCAGCATCTAAAGAGGCAAGTCAATCAGAACTTCACTATCTGACAACGTATATGTATGAGGGATAAAATCGGGGATTTTGTTGAAAATATAAAAATTGGAAGCAAAGTCTTTCCGGATCATGAATATGGTATTCTAACAGATTAAAAAAAATATGAATTTTCAACGATAATCCGCTGGGATATTCCTGATCAAAGAGATTTTGGGGATTGGTGCGGAGTGTGGGAGAGTTTTGTTGAAACTGGCTGAAAAATAGCTGATAACAGTGATCAGTTTAAATATAGTAATGATTAATATTGAGGAAAATAATATTCGTAAAGTCTATGAAGTTTCTTATTTTCATATTTCCTCTTATCTTTTCAATAAAAACAAATGCCCAAACCATAGTTTCTATTAAGAAGCCAGTGGTGAATCCTGTTTTATCTGTTTACGATGCACCCAATCTGGAAGCTAATGTTTATCTTATTAATAAAGATTATATTGTCTTTCAGGGAAATGAAGGGATAAGAAACGTAACGAGCGCAGATACGAAATCCTTTTCTGTACATAAAGTTTATGACGAAATGGCCAGAAATAAAGATGGAATTTTTGTAGAAGGAAATTTTGTAAAAACAGATACATTAGGTTTTAAATATATAGGGACCACTGGTAATGGCCATCTCTGGAAGACCAAAACTAAGATTTATAAAAACCTTACCGAGCTTACTGACTTTACTGCTTCAGAGTTTATTCCGCTGAAAGATTCAAAAGGAAATTATTCCAGTTACCAATACTATCAATACAAGGATCAGGTGTATTACTATGATAAACTGGTCAAAGATATAGATGTCAGTACTATTGTTTTTCTTGACTGGGAATTGTGTTATGACAAAAATGGATTTTATGACAGGGGTGAAAAAGTATTTTTTGAAGGAACTCCTGTAACTTATCTTACTCCGTATTTACAGAAAGCAAAAAATCACGTCCTTAATAGGGAAAATATTCTTCCCGGAAGTGATGCTGATTCCTTTATTAAACTGCATGGAGATTATGCCAAAGATAAAAACCGGGCCTATCATGGTTCTTCTATTGTAAGGGGTGCAGATGCTGCTTCGTTTGTTTCTGTAAATGAACATTTTGCTAAAGATAAAAATCATGTTTACAGTGACAGCAATATAGTGCCTGATGCAGATCCTAATACATTTGTTTTACTGGATAAATTCTATTTTAGAGATAAGAACCATGTTTATTATCAGGATCAAATATTACCCATTGATATAGCAGATGCCGGAAAATTGAAAATATGGAACACAGATTATGTCTATACATTTATCACGGATGGTAAAAAAGTTTTTTTAGCAGAAACTTTATTAGACAAGCCAAAATTTGACGCCCCAAGTTTTGGAGTTATCGCTGATCAGGCACTGTGCTATGATAAAAATGGGATATACATCAGTTCCTATGATGCTAAGACCAATGAGGTTTTATATAAAAAGATTCCTTTCAATTATTCAGGTGCAGTAGACCGTAAAGATATTATCGAAATTCCGGGATATATTTTTTATAAAGAACAGGCATATTCAGATCATAATAATGCCAGTGTTTTTAATCATGTGACTCAGGAACATATTGATATTCTGAAAAACAAGAATAAAGATCTGATAAAAATTAATGGTTCCGTTCAGTTCAGAACCAATTACGATTTTCTATTGGGAAAAGTGGGTAATAATGTTTACTGGAATGATAAAAAAACTTCTGCAGATGCAGAAACATTTGAAAATATTAAAGATACCTATTATAAAGATAAAAACAACGTGTATTTTTATTCTTATAATACAGGATTAACTACTCTCAAAGGAATAGATCCAGGTTCTGTAAGGGTATTTAATGCCTTCCTGGCGGATAAAGATTATATTTATACAAAAAACCACAGAATCATTAAGAGCAAAAATATAGAACTTCTTGCTGCATATGAGGGCTCATGGCCGATGTGTGCAGTAGGAAATCCTGTTTCATCTACTTATTATGTATTTAAAAATGCTGAAGGCTATTGGCTGGCATTGATTTCCGATAAAAATGTTGAAATCAATGAAATACCTGCATCTGATCCCAATCTTAAACAATTTTTAGAAATCAGATAAATCTTAGAATAACAAAGAATTATTTGCTGTAAATCATAATAAAACGTACCTTTTCTCTTGAAACGGTACGTTTTTCAGTTTAAATAATTCCTATGGCAAAACCTTTTAACAGAACAGTTACTTTATTCGGGATCTATAAACAGCTGGTTCCATTTATCAGGCCTTACCGTCCCATGATTTATGGCACATTGTTTCTTACTTTTTTGGGAGCTCTGGCAGCACAGGTCAACCCAATCGTACTGAAATATACGGTGGATGAGGTGACCAAGCTTACCCATCTTCCACATCCCATGACAGAAGGTATCCATATCCTGATCATTATCTCCATTATTTTGTTGGGAAAGGAATTGTTGAATATTTTTATCAATTTCGGACAGAAGTTTTACGGAGAAAAGATCAGAATTAATGTAAGTTCTGTTCTCGCCCAGTCAGCTATAGATAAAATTTTGACCTATAAAGTTGCTTATTTTAATGATGAAAACCATGATTCGGGAAAATTACAGATCAGAATTGACCGCGGTATTGAAAGTTTAACAAAGCTGGTCCAGAATTTTTTCATAGATATTCTACCGCTTTTTTCCAATGCGATTATCGCTTTGATTATAATGTACATGCAGAATGTCTATGTGGGAATGGTTTCTACGATCATTGTTCCCATTTATTTTTATATAAGCTCCCTACAGGCGAAAAAGCTGGGTGGAGTGCGTCGCCAGCTCAGAAACCAGAGAGAAAAGAAAACTTCAGGACTTTTGAATCTGATTAATTCCATTATGGTGATCAAAAGTTTTGTCCGTGAAAAATTTGAAGGTAAAAAGCAGTATGATCTGCAGATGCAGCTCATGGAAAGCCAAATGTTTACCAGAAAGATCAACTTTATTTATGATGGGTTGAAAACCTTTATTGAACAGTTCGGAGTCGTTCTTATTATTCTTTTAACGGTTTATCTTGTGCTGGATCAGCAGATGACTATCGGGGCTATTATGCTTCATATTATGCTTTTTAATAATGTTTCAGCACCTATCCGTCAACTGCACAGGATTTATGATGATATGAATGACGCCATGATCTATGCCGAAGGATATTTTGATATTCTTAATGCAGATCATGAAGCCGAACCCAACGGAACTTTTGTAGAAAAACAGATCAAGGGCGTTTTTGAATTGAAAAATGTTGATTTTACCTATCCCAACGGAACAAAAGCTTTGCATAATGTATCCATGAAAATTGAGAATGGAAAAACAACCGCTTTGGTTGGGTTAAGTGGAGCTGGAAAATCTACGGTGATTAATCTTTTGTGTAAATTTTACCTCCCGGATTCCGGGGAAATCCTGTTAGATGATATCAACCTTAATGAATTTGATAATACTTTTCTGAGAAGTGATCTCGGATTAGTTCTTCAGAAAAATCATATCTTCCAGGGAAGTATTGAAGACAATATCCGCTATGGAGATATGAATGCTGATCTTAAAGAAATTCAGGAAGCCGCAAAAAAGGCTTACCTGCATGAGCAGATTATGGATCTTCCTGACCAGTATAATCATGATGCCACTCAGCTTTCAGGAGGACAGCAGCAGAGAATTGCTATTGCCCGATTATTTCTTAAAAATCCGCCTATCATTTTTCTGGATGAGCCTACAGCAAGTTTGGATGCAATAGCCACAGAGCAGATCAAGAATTCCTTAGATGCCATAAAAGAAGGTAGAACGGTGATTATTATTTCGCATTCTTTATCCCAGATTTTAGATTCAGATACCATTTATGTGATGAAAAAGGGCAGGGTGGTCGAAAACGGGACTCATGATGAACTTTATAGTAAAGATGGTACCTATCGTGAGATTTTTGATGCTTCAGCACGGAGTTTAAACCTGGATAAACTGGTGAATACTTATAAAGAAAACTAAATCAAAAAACTCAGCCGGACAGCTGAGTTTTTTTATTCAATACCCATTTTTCAATGGGCTTTTTCAGGAACCTGATAAGTGCCCACCTCTGCACCAAAAGCAATATTGATTCTATTGTAACTATTGATAGCGATGACGGCCATTGTTAAATCCACTATTTCCGTTTCAGAAAAATAATGACTTACTTGTGAATATACCTCATCAGGAACTTCTTTACCCTGTAAAGCTGTTAAAGACTCAGCCCATAGTAGTCCTGCTTTCTCTTTTTCTGTATAAAATGAACATTCTCTCCAGGCACTTACCAGAAATATTCTCTGTTCGGTTTCACCCTTTGCTCTTAATTCTTTGGAATGCATATCCAGGCAAAAAGCACATCCGTTCATTTGAGATACCCTGAAATAAAGGAGTTCTAAAAACGTATTGTCTAATGATGAGTTTTGTACCTGAAATCCCATGTTGTGAAGTGCATTTATCGCTTTGTTTCCCATTGCAAATGCGTTGATTCTTTGTGACATACTATTTGTTTTTTGATTAATGATGTGACAAATGTAGAACGGAAATTTTCGGAATTTTTTTACAAATGATAAATAATGTAATAAAAAAAGAGGATAGGGACGTGATCAGAATAAAGGCAGACAGAAAACAATAGATTTTCAAATATTGTTATCTATTTCTGCGCTCTGATCCTGCTTAAAGAAACCTGGGTAATGCCAATATAATCTGCCATATCTCCAAGACTGATGCGCTGAATAAGATCAGGTCTCTGTCTGAGAAAATTGTGATACCGCTTTTTGCCGTCGTCCTCTAGCATTTCACTGATTCTTCCCATCATATTCACCGGAGCTTTGGAATATAATTTACTGAACAGTGTTTCTGCACTGTGGTATTTTTTACACAGTTTCTCAATGATATCCTTATGTATGCGGAGAACCTCTGTCTGTTCTACCGCTACAATCATATACTTTGAAGGCTGGCTGGTGAGAAAGCCGCTTAATTCTGCAAAAAAAGCATTCTCTGCAAAAAAGGTCATGATAAAATCTTTGTCACCATTGTCAAAAAATAATTTGACAAGCCCTTTTTCTATAAAATAAAAATACCTGCAGGTTTCATCCGCTTTTAACAGAAAATCCCCTTTTCTGTATGTTTTGGATTCTAAACCTGAAACAAGTCCGTTCATCACTTCCTCTTCTGGTTTTAAGATCTTCTCAATGGTCTGGATAAACTGGGTATGAGGCATAAGAATAGTCTGTTTGAAAAAAATAAAATTAGTAAAAAAGCTCTTATATTTTATGGGATACCTCAAAAAAGAATTTTAGCTTTGTTGAAGCAATATGAACGACCATTATCTTAAAAAACTAGATCGGGTAACCGCTATTCTCACCCAGCTTCAGTCTAAACCTATTGTCAGGGCACAGGATCTGGCAATGAAATTTGATGTCAGCATCAGAACAATTTACCGTGACGTAAAGACGCTGGAAAATGCAGGTATTCCTATTATAGGAGAGGCCGGAAACGGATATTCCCTGATGGACGGTTACAAGCTTCCGCCTGTGATGTTTACCAAAGAAGAGGTGCTGAGCTTTATTACTGCAGAGAAACTCATGCAGAAATTTTCTCATCAGAGCTTAGGAAACCACTATCAGAAAGCGATGGAGAAAGTACGTTCAGTACTGAGGCATTCGGATAAGAGCTTGATTCAGAATATTGAAAAACAGATTGATGTTTTTAATTTTCATGCCCACCCGGAAGATTCTCTTAAAAATGTTATTCCTATTATTTTAGAAAGTATTGCAGAGAAAACTCAGCTCGTTATAGAGTATAAAACGGTGGATTCTACGGTGAGTAAAAGAACAATTGAAACTGTTGGAGTCTTCTTTGAATTCAATTTCTGGTATATCATGGCATTCTGTACCTTGAGAAAAGATTTCAGGCAGTTTAGGGTAGATCGGATTTTGCAGATTTCCAAAACAGAAACTCCTTTTTTACAGGAGTACGGACAGGTGAATGATTACCGTAAAAGATCGAATGTAAATAAATCTATTGCAAAACTATTAGTAGATAAAAAAATAATGTCCCATCTGGTCAATTCAAAAAAATATTATGGACTGATTAATGAAGTGGAAACTGACAACGGTGTGGAGCTGACTTTTGAAACAGAATGGATCAATGATGGTTTCCCCCGATGGTTAATTACTTTTGCCGATTACGCTACTGTTTTAGAACCTGAAAGTCTTCGGATAAGGCTCAATGAGTTGTTGATAAAAATGATGGAAAGACATCAATAAACCTCAACATGACTGCTGAGGTTTAATATAGGCAAAAAGATGAAATGGTTATAAAATGAAATTGAGAATGTTATTAAAAATAAAATAGCCTTCCTGGTGTATTAAAATCTCTCCCAGAAGAAAGGTGGTTCAATTCCCAAAGCTCTCAGGTAAACGTATCCCTGGCCACGGTGGTGAATTTCATTGTCCACAAAATAAAGAACATTCTCATATACCGGGAATTCATACTGTCCGAATAAATTGAAAGTTTCCTGGAAACGCTCTTCTGAAATCTGACCGAAATAGTGATTGATTACTTCTGTTTCTTCATCCCATTTCTTTAAGATATCTTCTTTAGTTTTTGGAATAAAGCCCTCCTCATTATAAGCTTCCGTATTTTTTTCAACAATTCCTTTTAAAGCAACTCCGCCAATACTGATCAGCTCTACTGCCAGTTTTGCGAAAGGTCTCATGCCCCCTATTGAAAATTCAAATAATTCTTTTTCAGGAAAGGCTTCAATAACTCTTCTTGTAAGATTTCTATGCCCTTGCCAGTGCTTTAATAATTGTTCAGTTGTCATAAATTGTTTTGTGGCTGTTGCTGTAGTTGTCATAATTGTATGGTTTTTGTTTGTTATTGTTGAAACAAAGGTAAGACCGTGTTATGACAACAGCTTGTCAGTAGGATTTTTTGATCCTGAAAAATATTTTATTCCTTTGTTAAAATATCTTGACCTACTTTTCCGTTAAAGGAAAAGTATAGTAATAAAAAAAGAAATTGATCATTAGAATTATGAAGAAGTATATTTTGCCAGTTATTACTGTTCTTTCATTAGTTTCATGTAATAAAATTGAAGAAAAAATAGACCAGACCGTCCAAAAAACAACGGAAACGGTACAGCAAAAAGCCCAGCAGGCAGTAGAGGAAACAGTCAAAAAAACAGTTAGCGAATCTATCAACTCATTCACAAACTCTCAGGATGTGAAGTTCAGTGAAGTTTTTCCGAATGCCGGAGCTGGTATAGTTTCAGAAGAAAAAGGAAAGAAGTTCAAATTTCCTAATGGTACTGAAGGCTATATTTTTAAATATAAAGCAGATATCGCTGCCTTATTACCTCTTTTGGAAGGGCAACCTACAAGGGATGAAAGTAAGTCAGATAAAACAGCCCGCAAAATTGATGGACAAAGCCTTATTGATAAAATAAGTTTTATTTCGAAATTTCTTCCTGAAAATACCTTTGATACAGGTTTTTTAGAAGATATTAAGAATGACAAAAGTATAGAATATTATAAGCTAAAAAGATTCCCAAACAGTAGTACTATTATCTACAACCCAAAAAATCAGACCATAATACAATATGTAGAGGTAAATAAATAATTTGGATTGGCCGGCTTTTGCCGGCCATTTTTATGGTCATTGCGAGCCATAGCTGATGCAATTTTAATCTATTTAAATTGATTATCATAAAAGAATAAAATTATGTTTATTTGTAATTTTAATTAATTATTTTTTATATATAATAGGAAATTGTTGCTGTATTTCTTTTTTAGATTATTAATAAGCAATTTTATACTTTTTAAATTATTCTTATTTTTGTAAATCAGTAATGTTTTATTGATTATTGAATATAATTCTTATTATTTATTTTGTTTTCATGTTTAGTATTTAATTTTTTTATAAATTTATTTAATTATTAATACTTGACATGAAAAAGAAAATCTTTAAAAAAAAAATCTATGCATTAGTTTTAAGCGGAGCCGGTACTATGGCATATGCTCAGGAAACTGTAAAAGAAAACAATATAGATGAAGTTGTGGTTACTACGGGGAGAACTAAGCCCAGAACCATAATTACCTCTGCAATTCCTATTGATAATATTTCAGCTGTACAGCTAAAATCTACAGGGCAGGTTACCTTTGATAAAGCTTTGACGTATGCTGTACCCTCTTTTAATTCATCACAGCAAACCGTTTCTGATGCAACAGCTCATTTTGATCCTGCAGATTTAAGAGGATTAGGACCTTCCAGAACATTAGTTTTGGTGAATGGGAAAAGAAAAAATCAAAGTGCTTTAATTTATGTAAATGATACACCGGGAAAAGGTGAGGTAGGTACGGATCTGAAAAGTATTCCGTCTGCCGCTTTACAGAATGTAGAGGTATTGAGAGATGGAGCATCTGCACAATATGGTTCTGATGCTATTGCAGGAGTAATTAATATTATTCTTAAGAACAGCGTTGGAAAAAGTACAGTCAATCTTTTTTCAGGTATTACTTCAGAGGGAGACGGCTTTAATATCGGAGCAGATTTTAATACAGGAATCCGAGTTGCAAAAAATGGAAGTTTGAACCTTACATTGGGGTATTCTTCCCAAAATAAAACTAACCGTGCAGGATCTACTACAAAAGATGAACTTTTTGGGGTAGAGAATGCCTGGACACAAGCCAATCCTGGATTAGGAATGACTATAGGACAGCCAGAGACAAAAGTTGCCAATATGTTTGTAAATTTTGAATTGCCAACAGGTGAAACGGGTAAATTCTATGCTTTTGGAGGAACAACTTACAGGAATGGGACAAGCTATGGTTTGTATAGAACACCCTATTGGGTAACATCAGATTTTGGTTTATTAACTCCAAAAGGACAGCCTTATAATGGATTTCAACCAGAATTTAAAACAGATGTTTATGATTATAACTTAACCTCCGGGTGGAAAGGCATGTTTGGAAAATGGAGTTTTGATGGGAGTGCAACCTTTGGCTCTAATGCAGTAGATTATGTTGTAGGAAATACCATTAATACATCTTTGGGTGCCAATTCACCAACCCGTTTTAAAGCAGGTGGTCATCAGTTTAGTAATATTATAGGAAACATAGATATCAACCGAAATTTTGGTACGTTTGTCTTAGGAGCTGGTGTTGAAGTACGCAATGAAAACTATCAGGCAAAGGCAGGAGAGGAAGCGTCCTATATAGGAACTGGTGCAGAATCATTTCCAGGGCTGCAGCCTCAGAATGAAGTCAATAAAAATCGTCAGAATATTGGCGCTTATGTGAATGCTGAATGGGATATTACAAAAAACTTATTACTTGGAGGAACTGTGAGGTATGAAAACTTTAGTGATTTTGGAAATAACGTTTCCTGGAAAGGAAATGCAAGGTATAAGCTGTTAGATGATAAATTAGTTTTCCGTGGGTCTGTTTCTACAGGATTCCGTGCGCCTTCATTACACCAAATTTATTATTCTAATGTTCAAACCAAAATTACAGGGAATACTGTAGCTAATCAGGGTACTTTTAATAATGACTCTCAAATTGTAAGATCAGATCTTGGGGTACCGAAATTAAATGCTGAAAAAGCCTTTAACATTACTGGAGGATTTGCCGTAAAACCTTTTAAAAACCTTACTGTTACAGCAGATTATTATAGAATAAAAATTAAAGACAGAGTACTTTTCTCAGGAGATATTGGTTACAAAACCGGGGCTCCTGGTAATCCGGATACAACAAACCCTGTGGAAGTAATATTAGACAATAATAAAATAACCTCTTTGAAGTTTTTCACCAATGCTGTAAATACAGTTACTCAGGGAGTAGATTTTGTAGCTAATTACTATACTTCCGCCATTGGTAAAGGAAGATTGGGAATTATTGCTGCTTTCAATTATAACGAAACTAAAATAGTAGATAATATTGCTGTTCCACCTATTTTGGCTGAAAATGGGTACTCAGAAAACTTTTTTGATAGAAAAGAACAATCAAGAATTATCTCTGCAAGGCCAAAAACAAAAACTATTCTTAGTCTTTCGTATGACATTTCAAAGTTTAATTTTAACCTTAATAATACTTATTTTGGTTCTGTTACATGGCAGCATGCTACTGATCCTGCCAAAGATCAGACATTTTCAGGTAAGGTAGTTACAGACATAGTTTTAACATATAAAATCACTCAGGATCTTAAAATTTCCGGAGTCGTAAATAATTTATTTAATATTTATCCGGATGTAATAGATAGCAAAGGAGATATAGTAACAGATCTTGGAGGAAGGTTCAAATATCCTTGGGAGGTCAATCAGTTTGGATTTAACGGAACAACTTTTCAGCTCAATGTTAATTATACTTTTTAATTTATAAATAAAGGAATTGGAATTTGCTTTGTCTTGCTTAGCAAAGGACAAGCAATCTCAAAACATATAAAACCACGTATGCAAATATTAACTGACATTAACTCCTAATGTCAGTTAATTATTTTTTCAGATAGAATAGGGATTTATTACTACGTTTTACTTTTCAAATTGTACAAAAAAAAGTATTTTAGTAGTATGAAAATTTATACCAAAACAGGAGATAAAGGCCAGACGGCACTTTATGGCGGAACAAGAGTTTCCAAAGCCAGTGCAAGGGTAGACAGTTATGGAAATATAGACGAATTGAATTCATTCATCGGAATTTCAAAAAGTCATATTGAAGATGAAGAAGTATTAAGACAACTGAAAAAAATACAGTTTGATTTGTTTACAGTAGGCTCGGAAGCCGCTACACCAGTAGATAAACTCATGTTGGCTAATGGAAAATCCCGCCTTCCCATCATTATTTCAGAAACAGAAATAGAAGAACTGGAACAATGGATGGATGCTTTCGATGAAAAACTGGAACCGCTTCAGTATTTTATCCTTCCCGGTGGTGGAAAATCAGCTACTTTTTTGCATGCTGCAAGAACCATCTGCAGAAGAGCAGAACGGTCATTGGTATTTTTGAATGAATCGGAAGAAGTACGTCCTGAATTAATTAAGTATTTAAACAGACTATCCGATTACCTTTTTGTATTGGCAAGGTATGTTTCAAAACTGAACAACGAACCGGAAGAATACTGGAACCCGAATGAAAGATAAAGTATTGCTTTTCATCAACGGAGATGCTCCGAAATCTTTACCCAATCCTGAAAATTATGGTTTAATTGCCTGCACAGACGGGGCTTTTCACTATCTTAAAAGAATGGGCTTCCCTCTGGACAAGCTGGATTTTATTTCCGGTGATTTTGATTCGCATTCCGGATCAGATGAAGATATGTATCAGGAGAAATTTATACTTACACTGGATCAGGATAAAACAGATTTTCATAAGGCTTTGGAAATCATTATAGAAAAAGGTTTCTCTGATATAGATGTTTTTGGGGGAAGTGGAGGAGAACAGGATCATTTTCTTGGAAACCTTAGCGTTGCCTATACATTTAAGGACCGTATGAGCCTCAGGTTCTATGATGAGTTTTCAGAATATTATTTTATTCCTAAAAATGTTATACTGAAAGGGGTGAAGAATAAGATGATTTCTCTGTATCCTTTTCCGTCAGCGGATAATATAACAACTAAAGGGCTGAACTGGCCTTTAACAAAGGGGAATTTAAGCATTACTACAAGAATAGGAACCCGGAATTTTGCCGTTGAAGAGGAAGTTTCAGTGGAATATGAATCAGGGGATCTGCTTATTTTTGTAGGGATTAATGAAATAGAATATCCCTCAATATATTAAAAATAATCTTTTACCGATAACTGATAACTATTAATGGAAACGGGCTTTGGCCCGTTTAACTGTAAATGACCATTCCAAAACTTTGGAATTTTAAGTTAAAAAAAATTTGTAACTTTTGTGGTGAAACAAAAGAAGTATTGAATAAGTTTATCAAAATATCACTGGTCAGTCTTTCATTATGCTGTATTTTCTCCTGTAAAACACAGCATAATGAAACACCGGAGTATGGGAAAAATGAAACAGAGAAAGCGATCAGGATCAAAAAGGTGATTAACTTTCGAACGGTAGGAAATATTAAAAATACGGAAGGGCGTACTTTAAAACAAGGCTTCTTTTACAGAAGCGGGCATCTTCATAAGCTTAAAAAAAGCTCTTTTGACGAAATTCAAAATCTGGGAATAAAAGAAATTATTGACCTTAGAAATTCAAAAGAAATTGCCCAGAAACCGGATCATCTTCCATCAGAAATTAAGTACAAGAATTATTCGGCCTTTGAAGATCAGGGTGATCAGCTGGATCAGGCTAAAAAACTGGTGCTAAAAGGAAAAGTAAATGGTGCTGATGCAGATAAAAGGATGATAGATTTCTACCGGGAGTATGTCACAGAAAATCCAGAAACCATAAAGACCATTATTACCGAGATTCTGGAATCCAATGAACCTGTTCTCTACCACTGTACTGCCGGGAAAGACAGAACGGGGATTACTACAGCTCTGATCTTAACGATCTTGAAATTTGATAAAGAGACTATTTATAATGAGTACCTTTTATCCAATAATTTTAGAAAAGATCTTGTGCAGAAAAGACTGAGACTGGCCAATAGTCTTCATTTTATGTATCCAAAGATGGATGTGCAGGTTTTAGAAAAGCTGAGCTGGGTCGAAAAAAGGTATCTGGATGCAGCTTTTGGGGAGATCAATAAAAAGTATGGCTCTATGGATGCCTACATTCAGCAGACTCTGGGAATTTCTGAAAGTAAAAGGAACGAATATATTCAAAAGTTTACGTATTGATTATCAGAGAGAAAAATATTTATGGGGTAAGATCATCTTATTATAGAAAATTATAATAAATTTAACACCCAAAAATCAAACTTTTTTAGCAATTTTGCATTTCTTAATTCACTTGTTTAGAAATGAAAATAAAGTACTCGGAACTTATTGATCAGACATTATATTTTCCTACAGAGGAGTTTAATGTTTCTGAGAACAATTTGTTGTTCCATGATGTCCCATTGATGGACGTTGTAGAACAATTTGGCACTCCGCTAAAGATTAGCTATCTGCCGAGAATTTCTCAAAATATCCAGAAAGCCAAGAGCTGGTTTAAAGAAGCTTTTGAAAAAACCGGATATAAAAAGAATTACACCTACTGTTACTGTACAAAATCCAGTCATTTTAATTTTGTATTGGAAGAAGCTCTTAAAAATGAAATTTCTATAGAAACTTCTTCTGCTTATGACATGGATATTGTAAAAGCTCTTTATGAAAAAGAGAAAGTAGATAAAAATATTGAAGTGATCTGTAATGGATTCAAAACCGATGATTATCTGACGAAGATTTCAGATATGATCAA
This sequence comes from Chryseobacterium sp. YR221, assembly GCF_900176315.1. Taxonomy (NCBI): domain Bacteria; kingdom Pseudomonadati; phylum Bacteroidota; class Flavobacteriia; order Flavobacteriales; family Weeksellaceae; genus Chryseobacterium; species Chryseobacterium sp. YR221. The sequence goes on along the minus strand of NZ_FWXM01000002.1, from coordinate 223,095 downwards.
TAATGGTTTTGAAAATATTACTCCGATTCTGGATAACTACCGGGAGTTGGATAAACTTACGGAAAGTATAGATTCTACTTTTAATATAGGGATCAGAATAGCTTCGGAAGAAGAACCGAAGTTTGAATTTTATACTTCGAGATTAGGAATCGGATATAAAGATATCATTCCTTACTACAGTCAGAAAATCGCTGAACACCCGAATGCAAGATTGAAAATGCTTCACTTCTTCATTAATACGGGGATTAAAGATACTTCATACTACTGGAACGAATTGTATAAATGCCTTCGTGTATATGCACGTTTGAAGAAGATTGCTCCTGAAGTGGATTCCCTGAATATCGGAGGTGGTTTTCCTATTAAAACTTCTTTGAATTTTGATTATGATTACCAGTATATGGTAGAGGAAATTGTTTCTCAAATCAAAAAATTCTGTGAAGAAGAAGGAGTAGAAGAACCTAATATTTATACTGAATTCGGAAGCTTTACAGTTGGAGAAAGTGGAGCGAATCTTTATAAAATTATTTCCCAGAAACGTCAGAACGACAGAGAAAAGTGGAATATGATTGACTCTTCTTTCATGACTACACTTCCTGATACCTGGGCAATTTCAAGACACTTTATTATGCTTCCGCTTAACCGTTGGGAAGATTCTTACGAAAGAGTATTCTTAGGAGGGCTGACGTGTGATTCAGATGATTATTACAACTCTGAACAGCATACCAATGCAATTTATCTGCCGGTTTTCAGTGATATAAAACCTTTATACATTGGATTCTTCCATACCGGAGCTTATCAGGAGACTATCGGAGGTTACGGTGGAGTACACCACTGCCTTATGCCTCAGCCGAGACACGTCCTGATTCAGAAAGATGAGAACGGTGAGCTGCAGTATGAAATTTTCCGTGAAAAACAGGAACCTGAAGATGTATTGAAACTTCTTGGTTATAAATAGGTTTAGGATCAATAGGCTTTAGCCAAAACTTATACAAAACAAAAGCTCTCAAATTTTTGAGAGCTTTTTATTTTAAAAATATTTTGAAATTTTATCCAGTTCCAATTCTTCATAATCTGAAACTACTGTATCTGCTAATGTATAATCCTGATTTTTTGAATGCGGACTTCTGTAAGCAGCACAGAAGATTTTAGCCCGATGTGCCGCCAGTATTCCGTTGGTAGAATCTTCAATCACCATACAGTTTTCTACCGGTTCACCTGCCATTTCTCCAGCTAATAGAAAAACTTCAGGATGAGGTTTTGATTCTTTTAAATCTGCACCACTGATTTTTCCACTGAAGTATTTTTCAAGTCCGAATTTATCAAAAACCATATTGATAGTCGTCATGGTTGCAGAAGAAGCCAATATCAGCTTTATACCGTTTTCATGATAATGCTCAATCAGTTTTCTTACTCCCGGAATTAAATCAAATTCATCATCGTTATAGAAATAATCCTTAAAATGGGATCTTTTGATCGCTGAAATAGCTTCATGCGTCTGGTTAAGATGATATTTCTGAATTAATGCTTCACAAACTCTTTTGGTAGAAGCTCCGGTAAAAGAAGTATATAAATCTTCGGAGACCAGAATTTCCAATTCATCAAAGGTTTTGAAATAAGCTTTTCTATGCAATGGTTCTGTATCTACAATAACTCCATCCATATCGAAAAGAACAGCTTTTAAAGGCATACTTGAAAGTTTTCGTAAAAATAGGTAATTGAGTTGAAAGTTGAAAGCCGGGAGATCAAAGTTTAAAGCCTTATCCTAGAAGCTCTGCGTAAAAATGATTTTGAAGCGGGACATCTGATATTTACAATCTTAGCTCTTTAAGCTCTCAATTTTCAATTTTTCATTTCCAACTCTTAACTTCTTCGTATCTTTGTGGTCAATATTTCAATCTTTACAACATTAAAATTTTTAAATAAAGCATGAGAACATACGCAGGAATTCCCGAAGAAAACGCAACGTTAGAGAATTCGAAAGTAATGTTGGTAACGGTTCCTTATGATGGAACTTCAACATGGGGAAAAGGAGCTGATAAAGGCCCTGAATTATTCTTAGACGCTTCTGAAAATATGGAGCTTTATGATATTGAAACAGGTACTGAACCTTACCTTGAAGGAGTATATTTGGCTGGAGAAGTTTCTGAGAATTCTAGTCCTGAAGCCATGACAGAAGCGGTTTACCAAAAAACAAAAGAGCTTTTGCAAAATGAAGGAAAAGTATTTACCCTTTTCGGTGGAGAACATTCTGTGTCTATCGGATCTATCCGTGCAGTAGGGGAGAAATATGAAAATTTAACTGTTCTTCAGTTGGATGCTCATACAGATTTACGTCCTGAATTCCATGGATCAACATCTAATCATGCTTGTGCTGTTTTTGAAGCTAACCAGAAACATAACCTAGTTCAGGTGGGAATCCGTTCTATGGATGCTGAGGAAGCTGAATACCTGCCTGAAGGAAGAGTATTCTTTGCTCATGAAATTGCCAACAATGAAAACTGGATCAATGATGTATTGGAAAAAGTATCAGGAAATGTGTATATCACTATTGACTTAGACGCTTTTGACCCTTCAATCGCGCCGTCAACAGGAACTCCTGAACCAGGTGGATTACAGTGGTATCCAACATTGGAATTATTAAGAAAAGTATTTGAAAAATGTAACGTAGTGGCCTTTGATATTGTAGAATTAATGGATTCTCCAATGGCCAAACCAACAGCCTTCTTGGCAGCTAAGTTATATTACAAGATGCTTGCTTATAACAATATTTATAACAACAACTAAATTCCGCAAGAATCGGATTTTTTCTGCCGTATATTCTTAGGAAATTTGTGAGGTAAAACAGAATAAAAATGTCCACACAAAATCAAATAGATTATAACAGAATTGCCAAAGCGATAGAATATATCCAGAGCAATTTCAGGCTTCAGCCAAGTTTGGAGGAAGTGGCAGAGAATATTCACTTGAGTCCGGCTCATTTTCAGAAGATCTTTACAGATTGGGCAGGAACAAGTCCGAAGAAATTTTTGCAGTTCATCAGTCTTGAACATGCTAAAAATTTATTGAAGGAAGAAAAGGCAAGTTTATTTGACACCGCATATGAAACAGGGCTTTCCAGTACCAGCAGACTTCATGATCTGTTTGTAAAAATAGAGGGAATGTCTCCTGCAGAGTATAAGAACGGAGGAAAAAGTCTTGTCATTAATTATAGCTTTTCAGAAAGCCCATTTGGAAATATAGGGGTGGCTTCCACAGAAAAGGGAATCTGCTATATGGCTTTTGAAAACGATAAAGAATCAGCATTAGGGAATTTGAAACATAAATTTCCTAATGCTTCTTTTTTTGAAAAGCAAGATGCACTTCAGAAGAATGCATTGTCCATATTCGATAAAGACTGGACAAAACTCAATACCATCAAACTTCATTTAAAAGGAACTGATTTTCAGCTTAAAGTTTGGGAAAGTTTATTGACTATTCCGATGGGGAAGCTATCTACGTACGGTACTTTGGCAGAAAAAATAGGAAACCCGAAGGCTTCCAGAGCGGTAGGAACTGCCATAGGAAGTAATCCGGTAGCATTTCTTATTCCTTGCCATCGTGTTATTCAGTCTACCGGACACCTTGGTGGGTACCGATGGGGTAGTGAGAGAAAACAGATGATTGTGGGCTGGGAAAGCTCACAGCTTTACTCCTAAGTGTTAACTTATTTACAAAAACATTACGTAATTTGTATTAACAAAAACAGAAATTAATGCTCAGCCTGTTCGACGAAACACCAGATTATCCTTTAAGCCTTCTTCCGTATGACGGAACAGTTCATTATTATGGAAAGGTCTTTTCAAAAGAAGAGTCTGATGCGTATTATGATTATCTGTTCAATCAGATTCCCTGGGAACACGATGAAGCGATGATTTTCGGCAAACTGATTCTCACCAAACGAAAAGTGGCCTGGTTTGGGGAAAAAGCTTTTGAATATACCTATTCAAAGAGAACAAAATATGCAAAATACTGGACCCCTGAGCTACTGGAATTAAAAAAGAAGTGTGAAGAAGTGACTGGTGAAACGTATAATTCATGCCTGCTTAATTTATACCATAACGGAAGTGAGGGAATGGCTTATCACAGTGATGGGGAAACCGACCTTAAGAAACATGGTGCTATTGCTTCTCTTACCTTTGGAGCGGAGAGAAAGTTTTTATTTAAACATAAAACAACAAAAGAAAAGGTGGAAATCTTCCTTGAACAGGGAAGTCTGCTGGTTATGAAAGGAACAACTCAGGATCACTGGCTTCACAGGCTTCCCCCAAGTACAAAAGTAAAAACCCCCAGGGTGAATCTTACCTTCAGAACCATTGAAGATTAAAAGAAATCACACCTATTGATCACATGGGCAATATCAGCTCAATCTGCGAGTATAAAAAAATAAAAGCTGTTCATCCGAACAGCTTTTTCTCTTTATTTTAAAACCTCAGCTTCAATAGAGCTGTCATCATAAATTTTGATTAATGCCTTAGTATAATCTTCTTTAGTAGCAAAATTAGGATTATCCAGGAACTTCTGTGGATTAACAGCAAACAGAGGAAACCAGGTACTGCTGATCTGAATCTGGATTTTATGTCCTTTTTTGAAAGTGTGAACAACATCCTGAAGTCTGAAGTTGACCGCTGTTTTCTGATTCGGAACTAAAGCTTCTCCTTTTTCTCTTGTATTTCTAAATCTTGCCGGCATAATTTCACTTCTTACCATCTGATGATAGTTTCCATAGATTACCCCGTCTTTCTTCTCTGCAGGTTTGAAATCTTCAGGATATACATCAATCAGTTTTACGGCAAAATCAGCATCCGTGGAAGTAGAGGCAATACTAAGCTTAGCCATAATTTCCCCGGCAAAAGTAATATCATCTGTCAGTACATCAGTGGTGAACGTCAATACATCAGGTCTTCCTTCTGCAAATCTCTGATCTTCCGACATATAATTTTTAGGTGTAAAGCCATTAAAATCTTTTAAGTGATCGGAACTTAAAACCGGGTTTTCGGGATCACTGTAATATTCTGAATATCCTGAGCCGGAAGTTTTCTTTAAGGTTTTGTCTGATAAATAGAAATTAACCTTCTGTGCATTTTTAGGAGGATATGAAGCAAATTCTTTCCATTCTTTGGCTCCGGTATCATACATTAAAGCTTCAGGAAGTCCTGCATCTTGTTTTGTATTTCCTTTCAGGTAGTGATTGAAGAATTTAGTTTCAATATTTTTCTGATAATACGTCGCAATGCTGTCTCCGAAATAAGTTTCACTGTGGAAATGTTTTCCCTGTTCCTGAGACCAACCCCCATGAGAGAAAGGTCCCATTACAATAGTGTTTTTCGCTTTTGGACTTGTTTTTTCAATCGTTTTGTAAATATTCAAAGGACCGGAAAGGTCTTCTGCATCAAACCATCCTCCTACGGTCATCACGGCATGATTGATGTTTTTCAGGTGAGGAAGAAGGTTTCTCTTCTGCCAGAATTCATCATAGTTGGTATGGTTCATAATTTCTGTCATGAAGAAATTATTTTTGTAATATTTTTCATAAGCATCTTTTAGGGTACCAAGGTCTCTGTAGAACTTGAGGCCATCTTCAGAAGTTTGCTTAATGAATGAATCCATATACCAGGCTTGTTTTTCAGGTTGTGTTTTCTGAACCCCAAAAACAGGGAATGTTCTGAAATAGCCTAGCATAAATCTTCCGTTATGAAGGAAATCGTCGTTCCAGAAATCCGATATCGGAGCCTGAGGAGAAGAGGCAACCAAAGCAGGATGCTGTGCTAATGTACCTACAGCAGTATAAAACCCCGGATAAGAAGTTCCAAACTGTCCCGCTTTACCATTATTATCTTTAACGTTTTTCAAAAGCCATTCTATTGTATCATACGTATCGGTACTTTCATCCACATCTTTTTTTGTTTTACGTTCTACCTGAGGAGTCATATTGGTAAAAGTACCTTCACTCATATATCTTCCGCGGACATCCTGATAGACGAAGATATATTTATCTTTCATCAGATAAGTATTAGGGCCTACCTTTGTTTTATATTCATTTTCTCCATAAGGAGCAATGCTGTAGCAGGTTCTCTGCATCAGAAAAGGATATTTGTTTTTAGCTGAAATATCTTTCGGAATGTATACTGCTGTGAAAAGCTTCACCCCGTCACGCATAGGAATATAAAATTCTTTCTTGGTGAAATTATCTTTAACGAAATTGTCTTTCTGCTCTGTTTTTTGAGCTTTTCCAAGAAGGAAAAAAAGAATACATAAAACTGAAATATGGAGTTTCATAAAAAAAATTTACGGCTAATTTAAAAATAAAAATACGTTTATTACTAAATCTTATTTAAAAGGTTTTTATCATAAACATTTACGTGAATAAGCATGAGAGGATATTTTTAAACAACCTTGTCAAACTTTCAATTGGCCACCCCTCCAGAGGAAGGGAATTTCAGGTCTTCAATTGTAATATTATTCAAGATTACAATTCTGTATGTCCATAAAAATAGCCGGAAAGAACCGGCCATGATCAAAATGATATATAAAAATATAGTCTTGCTTTATTTCCTTTTTTTACCGGCAAATTTATTGAGTTTCATACTCAGCGAAAACATAATGTACCGTTTCAGGATCAGATCTTCACGATCTTCAAAATAAGAATCTGTGATGGTTCTCCTTACACTTTGATTTTGATTTAAGACATCATAAATTTTCACTTTTGCTGTCAGCTGTTTTTTGAAAAAAGAATAACCTAGACTGGTATTCCAGAAATAAAAATCCTTTTTGAATCCGGGAGCGATATTGGAGTTGGTATTGTATTCAAAATCATTTCCGAAAACCAGCCTGCTCTGGAAAAGATAGTTGGTAAGTTCCAGTTTTAATGACTGATTGGTGGTATTGACTCTGTCGATATTGTAATTGGAGTATTTTGATATATTATATCCGATTCTGTATGAGGGTTTAATACTAAACTTTTCCTTGATCTCAAAGCTGAGGTTAAGTCCAGGATTAAAACTGTATGAGTTGCTTTTGAAAGCCTGTCCGTTGATAAAACCATTATTGTAATTGTAATTCAAACTGAACCTTGGGGTGATGGTAAGTTTCTTGTCCTGCCACTTAAAAATCTTGGTTAAACCTGTACCCACCGTAAAATTTTTATTTCCACTTATATTATCATAAGTGACAATCTGCTTTCCGGCATCATCATATTTAGTATAATTAATAACATCATTATTTCTGTAGATAAAACCTACGTTGATATAATAGTTGAAATTTTTGATAATATTAAATCTGTTAAAAGAAACATTGCTGTTCGTCATCCAGGTGTTCTTTAAATCGGGATTTCCTGTATAGGTAACCAGCGGGTCTGATTCATCCTTATAAGGAGTCAGCTGTCCTGCCCCGGGAATATTGAAGCTGGAAGAATTGGATACGGTAAGTCTGGTACGCTCAGAGAAAACATACTGAAAACTCATGGTATATCTGGGAAGGACAAAGTTTTTCTGAAGATCATACTGCTGTCCTTTGAAAACAGAACTTACCGTCATTTCCGAAATGTCAAGATTGGCAACGCTCCAGAGATTAAACTTCTTTTTGAAAAGAGAAAAAGAAAGTTCAGGTGATAGCTGGTTGATGGTTTGGTTCATGCTGTTGGAAAGAACAGTATTGTATTTGGAATATTGTCCTGTAACAGGGTCAAAATCATTGAAATCTCTGGAATTCCGGGATACTTTTGAACTGTATTCCAGCTGAAGGCTTACAATTGCTGAATCTGAGATAGGTTCTGTATATCCCGCACTGAAGCTATAATTATTATTTTGAGTCTTATTCTTCTGCAGCTGGTCACGGTTATCTGTGGTTGTGCCGGTTTGGTTATAAAATGTATTTTGTGACTGGTTGATATTATTATCGTTGGACTCAGAAATACTGGTGTTGATGGTAGCAGAAATTGACCTTCCTTTTTTCTTTAAGTTTTTCGAAAAATAAATATTCGGACTAAAGGTATTGCTTTCTCCATTGGTACTGCTGGAGGATGTACTTTCATTAAGCCGTTTATCATCTCTTAACGTTGAAGACTGTGATCTGTTGAAACTGAAGTTTTCCGACTTTGAAAAAGATGGAGATATATAAATATTGGTTAGAGAATCCAGTTTTATTCGGGCTGAGCTGTCAAAATTATACTGTCTGGTTTCAGTGTCACCATTGCTTTCAGAGTCGGTTTTGAGTGTATAGCCGGGAAGAAGGGTTGTTCTTGAAACTTTAGACCGGGTTTCCAGGGTAGAATTGGAGTATTTTACACTGAGGTTATCAAGATCTGCGTCTCTTCCCAATTTGTCATTGTAGTTAAGACCAATAGTGGTAGATCTTTGGATTCCATTGCCTCCGGTTTGGGTTCCGGCACCTCTGATGCGTCCCATATTATCAAAAACATCATCAGCAGAAACACTTTTAGAATTGATATTGTTGGAAGAAGCCAAAATACTGATTTTAGTGTCTCCTTTAAAATAACTTAGAAGCCCGCTACCTTCATATCGTTTATCAGAACCATAGCCCAGGGTAAGTCTTGAAAGAAATCCTTTATTCTTCTTTTCATCAATATTAAAATTGATCGTGGTATTCTGAGATTTGGGAGGCTTTCCGCTAAGTTCTTCTTCTTTTGTTTTTGTTGTCGTAAACTGAATATTTTTAATAATATCTGCCGGAAGATTTTGTAAAGCCATTTTACCATCTTTATCAAAAAATGGTTTGCCATTGACCATAACCTGATCTACATCTTTTCCATTCACTGTAATTTTATCATCATTACCGACTTCCACTCCGGGGATCTGTTTTAAAAGCTCCAGAATTTTGCTGTCGGGGCGTACTTTGATTGCTGATGCATTAAATTCTACGGTGTCATTTTTTATTTTTACAGGAGAGACCGTAATTTTGACCTCATCAATATTGATCACGGCTTTTTTCTCAAGCTGAATGTCACCCAACGATAAAGACTGGTCAATTTTTTCAAATCGCTTAGAATAAGATAGGTTTTCAGCATCAATTCTCAGAATAGATGGTTCTTTGAGCTCATCCATTTTTAGTGAAAATTTTCCCTCCTTATTGGTAGCAGTATAATTGACAATAGATGAATCTTTTGTCTTCAGCAGATATACCGTTAGATTTTCTACAGGTTTCTTTCCCAGATCCGATACTTTTCCGTCAATATGCAGTTTTTGGGCATGTACAATCACAATATTGCATACAAAGAGCAATAGCAGTAAGACTTTCTTCATTTAGTTTTTCAAAGACGTAAAAATAGAAAAACATCCCAATATAGGGATGTTTCTCAGTATATTTCTGAAATTAATTTTCGTAAAATTAATTAAGCTCTCAAATATCTTGAATAAGCATATCCTTCCTGACCGTCAGCAGTTTTCACTTTCCACCAGTCATCAGAAGTCTGCTCAATTAAAGTTACTGAAGAACCTTTTGCCGCTTTTCCTACAACAGCAGCTTCCGTAGAAGGCTCTTGTCTGATATTCAGGTTAGAATCTTCTGTTGCGATCGTTAAAGAAGCACCTGCAGCAAGACCTGCTACCTGTACATCAATATTGATATCTGAAGAAGAATATGTAGAATCAATAGCACCTAAAGCATTCCATACTGCATCTTTTGCAGCAGTGTTTGAAGCATTTCCGGAAACATAAAGAATTCCGTCCTGCTCCTGAACCTGAAGGTTTGAAATTCCTGCAGACTGAGCTGCTGAAACTACACTTGAATATTTATCTTGTAATTCGCTCATCTTAAATTATTTTACAGTTAGGTTATTGTTATATTTTCCAATTTTCAGAGCATCTACAGATTCTTTGATCTTTCTAGCCTGTAAACCTGAAACATTTCCTGTAAGGGTAAGTTGTCCGTTTACAACTTCTACTTTTACAGTTGGGAAATCTTTTACAGCATCCTGAACTTTTTTCTGAACAGCAGGATCTACAGCAGAAGTTGTTTCAACAGGTGCCGCTGCAGGCGCAGGTGCTGCTATAGTAGACATATCCATTACGTCTTTTACTCCACTGATCGCTTTTAATTGTGTGATCATTGCATCCTTAGACTGCTGATCTGCAAAAGTTCCGCTTAAGTGAGCTACACCTTCTTTTACTTCAACAGAAGCATTGGGATTAGAAGTTACTACAGTTGTAGCCTGAGTCTGAAGATCGGCATCAGATACTTTCTTTTTACAAGAAACTGCTCCGAAAGATACAGCTACAGCTAATGCAGCCATTGCGATAGTTTTTTTCATATTGTATATTTATTAATGTTGTTATACAATCAAATGTAATAATAAAATTTGTACCAAAAGAATAAAAAATCAATAAATGTTTCTTAAATTTTTTACAATATTTTATAAACCAGGGATTTAATTTTTAAGTGTTATACATCTTTTCTAGGGTCTTTCCGATCTTTTTTGTTTAGGATTACTAAACAAAATGTTCATTAAAGAATTTCCACTTCATTGGAGAAAACATGTAAACAGCCCTCTTGTTTGTTACAGAATGTTTTACTGTTCAACTATTGTAAGTGAATTATAGGCTCCACTTCCTGAAGTATCAAACTGGCTGACTGTTCCATCAAATGCTACTGTAATCCAGATAAAAGGTCTTAATTTGTCTCCTTTATTTAAATACACACTTACTGTACAAGCTGAGCCTACAGGTACTGCATTAGGACTTCCTCCTGTATCAGAAGCATATCCATTATTTGTTTTTACTCTTTGGGTGATAGTACCCGCTGAATTTCTAACTTCCCAAATTGCCTCTGTTTGATTATTGGCTCCAGTATTCACCTGGCTGGATTGTAATGCGAACGTAAAAGTTGCAAAGTATACACCGTCACGTGGTGCTATGAATTCACCTGTAGCCGGGTTAAAATTTGCAGTCGGAACACCCGAATCAGAGTCTAATTTCTCAGCCCAGTTAGTTAGGTATGAAGATCTTCTTTGAACCACCCCGGATTTAGTTCCTATTTCCGAAGGTACTGCACTTTCAAATACGTATGTATCCTGAGTAATCTTACTTGCCATTACGATGATACGAGGTTTCCCTTTTGGGAAAAAACTAACCCAGGAAGAACCGTCGGAAAATTCTAAATAGCCTTTTACCCCAATAGCAGGACTTGCAACATATCGTAAGGTACCTGCACCTGCTTCGGCAGCTGTTTTTGTAGTATTCCCAATAGCCACAGAACCATTGGTCCCACCACGAAGATCCATAGCTACCTTCGGATTAGCTACCAGCACACCCATTCTTCCGGAAGGGTCAACCACAATATTACCCGCATTTGTTTTAATTTCTACAGGATTTGTCGGATTGGGTACTCCAATTCCTATTTGAGCATTTATATAGCTTACTTGAAGTGATACAATAAGTAAAGTACTAATGCATCTTTTTATTTTATTTTTTGATACCATCATTAAGTGTTTTTATAATTCGCTAATGCTTAAATTATTTAATTTGCTGTCATTTAGTGTGTTTCGCGCGCTGCCAATATTATGCCTTACGCTAAACTTTATAGTATCATCTTTCTTGAGATTGAAAATAGCATTACAATTTCCACTTATATAATTGCTTACTGCACCAGCCTGAAAAGCGGGATAAGAATTTATTGTTTTAAATACCGGAATATTATTAGAGCTTTGGCTGCTTTCTATGGCCGTTTCTATAAATGTATTTTTAGGGATATTTCCATTAGATAATGTGATGCTGAAAGAAACCAAATAAAAACCATCACGTGGAGCTTTGAAAATTCCGCTGGAAGGATCGAAATCTCCACCAGTGCCAGCACCTAAATCAACTGTTTCTACCCAACCGGTAATGACCGTTGATGCAGCACTCGGAATGCTTTGGGCAGAGCTTTTATTAGCGTTTACAAGGGCCTTGGTAGGGGGAGTAAGTGGTAATGCTATCCATTGTTCACCATCAGAATACTCTAAAAATCCACCGGAATTGTAACGTATGGCACCTCCACCTGCTGTAGTAGGACTTTGGGTATTACTGCCCAAACCGATAATTCTTTCGTTACTTGAAGATCGAAGATCAACTTTAGTAACCGGATTTAAAAGGCCAACCCCTAACTGACCGGTTGATGTAACAACGATGTCATTAGATATTTTTGTTGCATCGGGTGTGGAACCATCATCTTTTCCTGCGTCAATGTGTAAAGGCTGTGCAGGATTCGGGATGAAAAACCCTACCTGTGCAGTAGTTTTTATGATAGAAAAAACTAAAATACAAGTGAATAATTTAATTATATTGATTTTCATACTCTATATCTTAATGTTCTATTACGGTTAAATTATTAAATCCATCATCCGGATTTGCGGGATTCAGAGGGTCGGTGGTAACCCGAAGTGGAATAGCACTTGAGGCAAGGTTCTGATACAATCTGACACTTACTCTGGTACCTGCATCCAATGTGAGTGTAACAGTACTTGAGCCTCCAGCCTGTGTGGAGCGTGTAGCATTGGCATCATCAGATGAACCCGTCATAGATTGGCCGAAAGTTTTATAGACACTGGCCAGAACCGTGCTTGTAGCAGGGTTATAAAACTGTGATTCCACTCTGGAGCCATCAGTAATAACAGTACCGTTAAAATTAAATGTTAGTAAAAAAGTATAGGTTCCATTACGGGGAGCTGTAAATTCACCCGAACTGGGGTTAAAGCTATTGCTCATGTCACGTACCTCATTCCAATTAATAATAGTTGTTGCCGAAGCTGTAGGTATTGACTGGCTTACAATTTTCCGAACTACTACCACAGCCTTTTGAGGGGCAACGTAAGCTTTATGCCATACTGTACCATCAGACACTTCAATTTTGGCTCCTACCGGCGTATTATTTACATCATAGCGTACAGCACCTGCTCCTGCTGCATTGGCCAACATACTCGTAGTACCGATACCCAGAGAATTTTCATTTGCTGTTGATCTCATATCTAACTGGACCTGAGGGGTAAGAACTCCCGCTCCAATAAAGCCTGTTACTTTATCGATCACAATATCATTAGAAAGTTGTGCCGGAGTTGGCGTTCCTGAAGTTGGATTATCCTTGGCACCGTCTACGTGGAACATTCCTTGTGGATTACCTGTGCCTATACCAATTTGTGCATTAAATATATTGATAAAAAAACATAGGGGAAGTATCAATATTTTGTATTTTTCTTTTTTCATATTCTCATGTAGAATTTCAAGCAATTAATTAAATGTAGTAAGCGTTAATCATTAGCTATCAATCAGCTTATTTTAAAAATTTCATAAACTGGTTTCAAAAATCAAAAAATGTACATTAAATCTCATGGATAGTATTTTGATTTTTAATGATGCAGTACCTTTAAATTGTTGCGTTTGAGGGAATAAGCAAAATTTAAAGTTTAAAAATTAATTGTACTGCATGCTCTTAAAAACAGATATAAGTTTCATCATAATAAATTTAATTTCTTATAAATTAATGTGTTTTTAGAATCTTATTAATGTAAACGTTAGGTTCTAATCGTTTTATAATATATTTTATGCAAAACTGATAATTTTATGCAATCAATCAAAAAATAACGAATCGATATATTTCGAGACGTTTATAGATTTTAGTATTGCAATTAAGGGCGTTTTAATTGATTGATGGTTAGTTGAATAGATTGTAAACCATCTATTGTTTTTTTTATTTTCAAAATACCCGTCGGGTTATTAAAATTCTACTCTAAAATTAATCCGTTTTGAAGAAAATCTTATGCCAACTGAAAAACCATTATATTTGCGCAAATTGAACTATATATGAAAGGACAGAATAAACTTTTTATAGCAATTATCATTGCACTTATCCTGGGAGTAGGAATTGGAGGAATAGTACATGTAAAATATCCGGAAAGTGCGGAACCTTTTTCCAAGAATATAAAATTATTGGGAACTGTTTTCATCAGATTGGTACAGATGATCATTGCCCCATTGGTATTTACCACTTTGGTTGTTGGGATAGCCAAAATGAGTGATATCAAAATGATCGGAAGGGTAGGGACAAAAGCCATGCTTTGGTTTATTTCTGCTTCTCTGATTTCCCTTTTTATAGGCTTGATGCTGGTAAACTGGCTGGAACCGGGACATGTAACAAAGCTACCAATCCAGGATGTTGCTTCTGCTGAAGACCTTCTTAAAAGCAGCAAAAGTTTTTCTTTGGAAGACTTTGTGAAGCATATGATTCCTAAAAGTTTATTTGAGGCTTTTGCAACTAATGAAGTATTACAGATTGTAGTATTCGCTATTATGTTTGGAGTGGCTTTGGCAAATTTGGGAGAAGAATATGCTCAGCCGGTCGTTAAACTTTTCGATATTATTGCGCACGCTATCCTTAAAATGGTAGGATATATTATGTGGTTTGCTCCTCTGGGAGTATTAGGAGCTATTGCAGCAGTAGTGGCTACTAATGGGTTTGAAATATTTAAAGTCTATGCCATTTATTTAAGAGACTTCTTCTTCGCATTAGGAGTTCTATGGCTTGTTCTTTTACTGGTAGGATATCTGATCTTAGGAAACCGTCTTTTTGATTTATTGAAAAGAATTAAAGAGCCTTTATTGATCGCATTCTCCACAACAAGTTCGGAAGCTGTATTCCCAAAATTGGTGGAAGAGCTTGAGAAATTCGGATGTAACAGCAGAGTAGTATCTTTTATTCTGCCTTTAGGATATTCTTTCAACCTGGATGGAAGTATGATGTATATGACATTTGCCTCTATCTTCATTGCCCAGATCTACGGTATTGAAATGACACTGGGGCAGCAGATCACGATGCTTCTGGTATTAATGCTTACTTCAAAGGGTATTGCCGGAGTTCCAAGAGCTTCACTGGTGATTATTGTGGCTACCTGCTCGATGTTTGGTATTCCCCCGGAAGGAATTGCTTTAATTCTGCCAATTGACCACTTCTGTGATATGGGAAGAAGTATGACAAATGTATTAGGAAATACACTGGCTACTTCTGCAGTTTCTAAGTGGGAAGGACAGTTAACCGAGCCCTTAGATAAAATTTAAAGATTTATCAATGAGTTTAAAAAACTTAGAAATATATAAAAGCCATATTCTTGAATATGGCTTTACTGTTATAAACACTATTTTTTCTCCTGAGGAAATTGATAAAATAAGCTGTGTTCTTGAAAATATAGATACTTCAAAAGAAAATTTCAGGAAATCTGAAGGCCTGTTTGCTATTAGACAGTTTTTAAAAGAACTTCCGGAAATAAAAGACCTCATCTTTAATGAAAATATTCAAAGAGTGGTTAAAGAAATTTTCGGAGAAAAATATTTTGTGGTAAAAAGTATTTATTTTGATAAGCCAGAAACCTCTAACTGGTATGTAGCATATCATCAGGATCTCACTATTTCTGTAGATAAAAAATTGGATGTACCCGATTTCGGCCCTTGGACCACAAAACAAAACCAGTTTGCCGTTCAGCCTCCGCTACCTATACTGGAGAATATTTATACCATCAGAATTCATCTGGATGATACGGATGAAAATAATGGAGCCTTAAAAGTGGTTCCAAAATCCCACTCCAAAGGAATTTACAGACCTGAAACTATCGATTGGAAGGTGGAAACTGAAGAAATATGCAATGTAGAAAAAGGGGGAATCATGATTATGAAACCTCTTACCCTTCATGGTTCCAACAGGACCACCAACGGTAAAAAGAGAAGAGTGATCCATATAGAATTTTCTGACATGGAACTTCCGGAAGTCCTGCAATGGTCTGAAAGAATACATTGAGATAAGAAACAAACCCCTCTTCAAATTCTGTAGAGGGGTTTGTTTTAGCTTTAATCAGAGTATAGTATTTCACTGTCAGGATCTTCAATACTTTCCTGATCGTAACAGAAAAACAATAGAAATTCTTTTTCTCGTTTTATTTTGCAGAGATTTCATCAATAAAGATATAAGCATCTCCACCGGCGCCCTGATGCCATTCCGGAAGCTTTCCGAAATAATAAGCTTTTACTTTGAGATATCTGGCTTCGGTAGGAAGTATTTCCGTTGCAAAGTCTTGTATCTGAACCTTTTCGTCTTTAGGATCGATCGTATTATCTATTGTTTTCAAAAGAATAAAGTCTTTACCATTCATAGAAACATAATATTCCACTTTTTTGGGCATCAGGATCCAGGCTTTACTGTCCTGAAGATAGGTGGAAGATAGTTTTGTGATCTGCTGAGGAGATTGGAAATCAATAATTGCTTCGAAATTCTGCCCCTGATATCCATGCCATTCCCCTTTTCGCCAGTTGATATCTCCTCTGATTCCGTCAATTAATGCCAGTTTTCCATTAGCTGTATACTGAGGAGTGGCTTTTGAAAGAATATGGATATCCCAATAATTCGGTCTTCTGTTAAAATTGGCTACTGTGGCAGAGCTTTTCTCACCATTTTTTTCGGCATATGCGAGAACCTGAGTCGTTTTTGTGATAGAGAAAGGTCCTTTATAAGGAATGAATGTTTTTCTTTTATTGGCATCACTTTCATCCATAGTCATATAATACACTTTATCACCGGGGTGTAATGGAGTAATCTCAACCTTTGTAGAAAAGTCAAAAATCCGGTCAGCTGAAATTATAGGGGAAGCTGTGATCTGATCATACTTAAAATCTTTAAATGATTTTACATTTTCAAATCCCAGTTTTTTAAGTTCTGCCTTACCTGTATTTTTGGTAATGGTTTTCGTAGTTCCGTCTTCAAGATGAATTTTAACCTCATCAAAATAAGGAGTAGTTGTTGCCCATTCAGGTAATCCCGGGGTTACAGAATAAATTCCCATTGAGCTTAGCACATACCAGGCACTCATCTGTCCGCAGTCTTCATTTCCAATAAGTCCGTCCGGTGTATTTTTATAAAAATTATCAAGGATATATTTAATTTTAGCATCTGTTTTTTCAGGTTTATCTACAAAATTGTAGAGATAAGCAATATGATGACTCGGTTCATTTCCCTGCGCATACTGGCCCATTAACCCTGTAATATCTACCTGCTCTCTGCCTGTTGTCTTATCCGGAGCAGCGAAGATGGCATCAATGAACTTTTCAAATTTCTCTTTTCCGCCATGAGCTGCAATAAGACCGGGAATATCCTGTTGTACGGAATACGAATAATGCCATGAATTTCCTTCTGTATAATTATTGTTTACCTCTCTCGGATCAAAAGGTTCATACCATTTTCCATTCTTTCTGGGTTGCATAAATCCGTTCGTAGGATTATAGAGGTTTTTCCAGTTTTGAGAACGTTTCATGAAATACTGATAATCTTCTTTCTTACCTAAAATTTTAGCCATTTGAGCAATACACCAGTCATCATAGGCATATTCTACTGTTTTGGAAACACTCTCAGACTCATCATCTATGCTGATGTAATTATTATGCTTGTAGGCATTTAACCCAAAAATATCCAGCATGGCAGAATTCTTTGACGCCTGAAAAGCTTTTTCATAATCAAATCCCTGAATTCCTTTAGCCATAGCATCGGCAATTACAGAAACAGCATGATAACCGATCATGCATTCTGTTTCATTGGAAGCCAGCTCCCATACAGGAAGTTTTCCTCCCTGCTCATATTGTTTGATAAAGGTGTTGACAAAATCGGCGGTTCTTTTTCTGTCAATTAAAGTCATCAGAGGGTGTGCTCCCCTGAAGGTATCCCAAAGCGAAAACACGGTATAATAATCGAAGTCTTTGGCTATATAAAGCTTATTATCACGGCCTCTGTATTTTCCATCAGTATCCATATTGATATTAGGCTGTGTAAAAACATGGTACAATGCCGTATAAAAAACAGAGAGTTTGTTTTTATCCTCAGACTTTACCTCTATTTTTGAAAGCTCTTTATCCCAATCTGTTTCAGCCTGTTTTTTTACTGTTTCAAAATCCTTCATCTGTCCTTCTGCCAGCATATTTTTTTCTGCCCCTTCATAGCCTGTAGGGGAAATGGAAACTTTTATATTGATTTTTTCTCCCTTTTTAACCTCTGCAGAAAATGCCAAAGCCAGTTTTGTTCCGGTATAAAGGTTGGCCTCCTGTTTTCCGTTAACTTCCTTCTTAGAGATTTTCATAGGTTTAGAAAATTCAATTCTGGAATAGATATACTGATTGGTTGCCCAGGCTTCACTTCTTCTGAAAACTTCAATGGTTTTATCATCAATGATTTTTACTTCACCTTCCAGCAATTTGTCTCTATGGTTGAGGTCCAGAATAATATTAGCATTTCCGGCATTATTGAAAGTATACTCGTGATAGCCGACTCTTTTGGTAGTGGTAAGGCGGACGTTGATGTTGTTTTTATCTAATTTTACAGTATAAAATCCGGCAGTAGCTTTTTCGTTCTTATGTGAAAATTTTGAAGAATAGTCTTTACTATTCAGACTTGGATTGCCCATCGTAGGCATAAGCATAATATCTCCATAATCAGAAACCCCGGTTCCATTCAGGTGAGTATGGGAAAACCCATAGATCACCGAATCCGAATAATGATATCCGCTGCATCCGTCCCAGCTTCCGTCTATTCTGGTATCCGGAGAAAGCTGTACCATTCCGAAAGGAACTATAGCGCCCGGAAAAGTATGACCATGACCTCCTGTCCCTATGAACGGATTGACATATTGTGAATAGTTCTGAGCAGAAATAATCTGGGTAACAAATAAAGAAAACGTGATGAGCCCTTTTTTCATATTCTAATTTTATAATAGCGAATATATTGAAAAACAGCAAAACAGATGTAATAAAAGAATGGTATAGCTTGTCCTATAAAAAACGATCATAATTCATGAAGAGAATATTTTTGTCAGGAATACTCCTGCTTCCGGCAATTGCTTTTTCACAAAGTATAACGGGAAAAATCACACAAACCGGACATGAGGTTTCCTACGTTGAAGTAGTAGCTGTAAAAGGTGAGAAGAAACAAACTGTTATTTCGGATGAAAAAGGAAATTATTCACTGAAACTTTTGGAGAAAGGAAATTACCATATACAACTTATACAGGAAGGAGTGGAAGTATTCAATAAGGATATTACGGTAAGTGGAGATCTGAAACAGGATTTTTTTATTGAAAAAAAGAAAGAACAGCAGATCGAAGGAGTTAGTCTTACCGCCAGAAAAAAACTGATTGAGAGAAAGGCAGACCGATTGGTTTTCAATGTTGCTAACTCCATTGCCTCACAGGGAATGGATGGGGCAGATGCTCTTGCAACAACACCATTGGTTAAAATAGATGATAATACAGGAGTTTCCATTGTTGGGAAAAATGGGGTAGCGGTAATGGTAAACGACAGGATACTGAACTTTTCACCCACCGAGCTTGTAACCTACCTTAAGAGTCTGCGATCTGAAAATATCGAAAAAATAGAAGTCATTACCTCACCGCCTGCCAAATACGAAGCACAGGGAAATAGCGGACTGATCAATATTGTGTTGAAGAAGAATCAGAATCTGGGATGGAGCGGAAGTTTTACGACAAGTCTTCAGCAGCAAACGTATACAGGAACATCCAATAGTGCAACCGTCAATTATCAGAACGAAAAGCTCCGTTCTTCATTGAAATTAAGACAGAATAAATATGACAAACATTCATATGAAAATTACTGGATAGAAGGTGCAGATGGTCTTAAAAGTAACGACAACAGAAAAGATTTCGGTGACGGGTTGGGCGCTAATCTAAGTATTGACTATCAGTTGGGGAATAAGTCTAATATAGGCTTTATCTATGATTATGGATTCGGCCACTCCAATATGAATATCACAAATACGTCGAACTATTTTCAGAATGACAACTATACCAATACACTACTTACGTATGCAGAACACAGAGCAACAGGGAAGCAGCATACGGCAAGTGCCTATTATGATCTGAAATTCGGAAAACAGGATCATAAGCTGAGCATTACAGGAAATTATTTTTCCAATGTTCCTGAAACGACCATTGATTTTACAACAACGGAAAACCTGGGAGACCGCTTTGTGGTAAAATCTCCTTCAACGGTAGATTATAAAATCTATTCCGGGCAGGCCGATCTTACCTTACCTTATCAGTTTGCAAAAACCGAAACAGGTGTGAAGTTCACTAATTTTGATAATAATTCTAATATATCCTATCAGAATCTGATCAATGGAAATTATGTGACAGATCCATTAAAAAGCAATCAGTTTGAATATAATGAGAAAAATTATGCCGCCTATATCAGCTTTGAAAAATCTTTCAATGAAAAATGGTCGGCAAAAGCTGGGCTTCGCTATGAATACGCTGTTGTTAACGGAAATTCTTTAACCTCAGGACAGCAGACAGAGAATTCTTATGGGAAATTTTTTCCAACGGCTTATGTCACCTATAAAAGTAATGAAAATCATACCTTCAATCTTAATTATTCCAAAAGGATCAACAGGCCCGGATTCCGGGCGATCAATCCATATCGCTGGTACATCAATATCAATTCTTACTTTACAGGGAATCCGTTTCTGAAACCTTCTATCAATCACAATTTTGAACTGTCCTATGTCTACAAAGGAAAACTGTCAGCTTCTGCTTATTTTCAGAGAACTTTGGATGCGTTTGGTCAGCTGGCGAACCTGAAAAATGAAAACAGGATCAGTACTTTTGAAAACTACTACAATCAGAACAGTATGGGAGTTTCCCTTAACTATTCAGATACTTTTTTCAAAATGTGGGAAGCGAATTATTCAGCCAATTATTCTTATATGAATACAACTGTTTTTGCAACCGATGCCGTTTCCAGAAAAGGAAACAGCTACGATTTCGATGTTCAGAATACTCTGGGACTTACTAAGGGCAAAACAATTCAGTTGATTCTCAATTATTGGTTCCGTTTACCTTCAAATTCAGGAAATATGTATATGGATTTTGCCGGAGTTTTTACGTCAGGGCTTAAGTTGAGCTTTATGGAAAGGAACCTTCAGGTGAATGTAATGGTTTCCGATATTTTTAAGCAAGGGAAAAGTATTGGTAAAATTTATTATACGACAGGAACCCATTCTTACAATAATTATTACGATGCCAGAAGACTAACAGTATCGGCCACTTATACTTTTGGAAACAAAAAGGTAAAAGGAGCCAGCCGTCATGTGAATTTTGATGAGAAGAACAGAGCGAATTAGGAAAGGAAGTTAGAAAAAGGCCATTATTATTGGACTTTTAAATTGCTGAAAACTATAAGTTATTAGGATACTCCTTTACATTCAAATCTATAGGGTTTCGCAAAAATAGCTTTCAAAAAATCCGGAGTAATATCTATACTTCTCCCTCAAAGAAATCTTGAAGATACAGCTCCTGATCATTCTCTCTTCTTTCTGTTCCCAGGTATTTTTTCCATGCCCGGGATTCATAATATACAATTCCCATTTCCCAGACACAATAAGTGGGGAGATGGGTTTTATTTCTGTCCCATATTTCAAATGTTCCCGAACCATCATAGTATACACTTTCCCATAATTCATTTTCACTTCGCCATGTGCAGACCAAAAGAAGATAGTTTTCTCCACATCGGTGCATGATAACAAAGCCAAGATCATTGATCTCCTGAAAATTTTCACCGGCATTTTCTATGGCAAGTTGGGCATTTTTGATGTCTTGGGAAGAAATTTCGGAAAGATTTCCGGCAAGGTCATACCATTTGAACCTGGTCTTTCCAACGTTGAAAATTCCTTTGGGAGAAGCATATTTAGATGGGTAAGCAGTATTTTTCATACATTATTTTGTGTGACGGAGAAAAAGTCAGAATGAAAAAATAGAATAAACAACATTTTTAATCATCTGATTTATCACCTGATATTATAGATTTTATTGATTCTAAATTACCGAAAAAATCCGTAAATTTGTAAACAATTTATATTTATATGTTGACGAAAGAAAAGGTTCAAAATTTCCTTAAAGAAATAGAAGTAGACGATTTAGTGAATAATTTTCAGATTATGGGTGAAGATGTTTATATTGACATGACCGCTCATTCGCCTGCAATGCATGAAAAGAAAAAGCTGGAGGCTGCAATGAAGCAGGCTTTTGCCAGTGAGTTTGGAGAAAATGTTCATTTAAAACTTAAAATCGTTTCTCCGGAGCCTAGTGAAATTCAGCAAAGTCAGATCAAAGGAAAACAAATTCCCGGGATTCAAAATATTATCGCTATTGCTTCCGGAAAAGGAGGAGTAGGAAAGTCTACTGTTTCTGCAAATATGGCAGTAACATTGGCTAAAATGGGCTTTAAAGTTGGGTTATTGGATGCCGATATTTACGGACCATCAGTACCTACTATGTTCGATACAGAAGGCGCAAAACCCATTTCTGTAGATGTTGGTGGTAAAAGCATGATGAAGCCTATTGAAAATTATGGGGTGAAAATGCTTTCTATAGGATATTTCTCAGGAGCTAATCAGGCTGTGGTATGGAGAGGTCCAATGGCTTCAAAAGCATTGAACCAAATGATCAGAGATGCAGCGTGGGGAGAATTGGATTTCTTATTAATAGATCTTCCTCCGGGAACAGGTGATATTCACTTATCAATTATCCAGGAAGTTCCTGTTACAGGTGCTGTAATTGTAAGTACACCTCAGCATGTAGCATTGGCAGATGTAAGAAAAGGTATTGCAATGTTCCAGATGGAAAGTATTAATATTCCTGTTCTTGGATTAATCGAAAATATGGCGTATTTTACACCGGATGAACTTCCTGAGAATAAATATTATATCTTTGGAAACCAGGGAGCACAGTATCTTGCTGAAGATCTTGGAATTCCGGTGCTTGGAGAAATCCCTTTGATCCAAAGTATCAGAGAAGCCGGAGATGTAGGAAGACCTGCAGCCCTTCAGGAAGGTTCTAAAATTGAAGAAATCTATACAGAAACAGCAAGAAAGATGGTTGAAAGCTTAGTAGAAAGAAATAAGAATATTCCTCCTACTGAAGCTGTAAAGATCTCAACAATGGCAGGGTGCTCACCAAAAGCAAAATAATAATAACTTTCAATCAAATTTGAAAAAACCGAATTGAACTGAAAAAATATGGAAACAAATATAACGCACGAAGATACAGTAACAAGAGTAATGGAAGCTCTGGAAAGCATCAGACCGTTTCTGAATAAGGACGGAGGTGATATTGAGCTTATTGATGTGAAAGATAACCAGGTTTTTGTGAAACTTTTAGGTAACTGTTCCGGATGTTCATTGAACTTTTCAACCCTTAAATTAGGTGTTGAAAATACCATTAAACAACATGCCCCGGAAATTGAAAAAGTAATCAACGTAGAGTAAAACTACATCGGAGATATTTTTAAGACAGATCTTTTTTAAAGGTCTGTCTTTTTTGTTTTCTTATTTATCTATCATTAGCTACCAATAAACCTCACCGGTTTTTAAAACCGGTGAGGTTTGGGTCTGCTAAAGATATTATACCGGGATGTAAGTGTGCCCTACAGGAATAAAAAACCTGGCAATTATCCATTGCCAGGCCATTAAAACAATAGTAGAAAAATATAAACTATGAATGCTGAGTTAAAAACTTTTTATAGTTTTCCTCATTTTCAAAATAAGCCACCTCACCGTCATCACTTATCATCACAATATAGGCATTGGCCTTATCTACTGTTTTGCCGGTATACGGATCTACAGCTTCTCTTACAGTTTTGTCCTTGGGAATACGTTCTACACACATCTCACAGCAGCCGTAATATATTTTTCCGTCGTGGGGAACTTCTATTTGCTTTTTACCCATATAGGCATTGTTCACCATACAGACGGTTTCATTAGGAACTTTGTCCCCTTTTGCATATTTTCCTGAGGCTACAGGCTGCATTTTTTGCATTGTAGCAGCTTCCTGACTGTTCTTTTTAGGTTTTTCATTGCTGCATGCAGACCAGGTAACAGCACAGAAAATAATGATGAGTGGGGTTCTGATAATTGTTGTCATTATTGATATTATTTAATTATACTTCCTTCTAAAATTTCTTCACTTCCTTTCTTAATAATTTGATCACCTTCAGACAGATCACCGAACACTTCGATGGTGTCATTTAGAATTCTTCCCTTTTTTACAGGGATAAACTGAGCTTTCCCAGCCTCTTTTCTGATGATATAAATTCCCATATTGCTTTCTACCAGAGCTGACCTTGGGATGAAGAATGTAGCTTCATTATTTTGTAAAGGGATCCTTGATTCTGCAATCATAAAAGGTTTCAGCTCTCTGGAATGATTAATGAAATCAGCTTCTATTTTCTCAGAACGAAGCTTCATATCTAAAGAGCCTGATTTTCTTGATATCCTGGCTTTAAAACTTATTTCCGGAAGAGCATTGATTCTGAATGAAATGGTATCTCCCAGATTCAAGTAAGGAACATTAGCTTCGGGAACAGATAAACTGAGACGTAATTTCGAGGTATTCTGTATCACCATCAGTGGAGCTCCACTCATAGGGCCAACATAGGCTCCCACGTCTACATTTCTTTCTGTAATGACTCCGCTGAAAGGAGCACGGATAACCAGATATTGGTTGATATCCTGAATTTCACGGTATGCCGACCTTGCTGCATTAAGCTGTGCTTCATCAGAAAGTTTGCGCGCAGTGATCTGATCCAGGGCATCTTTGGCAATTGCTCCTTTGGTTTCATTGGCCCTGTAGGTTCTGTCATAATTGGATTTTGTGGCAGTATATATGGCCTCCTGGGCCTGCCATTTAGCTTTTGCATTGGCTGCCTGAGACTGTATTTCCGGTGCTTCCAGAACCATAAGGATTTGTCCGGCATTTACATAAGAACCGATGTCTACATTAATTTTCTTGACATAGCTCTGTATTTTGGCAAATAAAGCAGTTTCCTGATCCGGAACAAGCTCACCGGGAAGTGTAAGATCAACTTTTGGATTGCTTTTTTTTATCTCCACAGTTTCCATGGCAGGCATCATCATAGATTTTGTTTCCAGCTTTGGCTCAGTTTCCGTTTTATCTCTGCAGGAAGCCGGAATAACAATAAGACTTAAAGTAATGGCGGTATATAAAATGTTTTTCATTGGATATAAAATTATGGATTGGGATTAGAATAATGAATGCTTTCTTTGTCTTCAGGATCTAGCGAAGGAGAAATAATGCTGGTGTTTTTTTGCATCCATCCGAAAACAAGAGGAAGGATAAACAGAACAGAGAATGTAGAAAAAATAAGTCCTCCGATGACAGCCCGGCCTAGTGGTGATACCTGATCACCACCTTCTCCAAAGCCGATAGCCATAGGAAGCATTCCGGCAACCATAGCTAGTGTGGTCATAATAATGGGACGGATACGCAACCTGGCAGCTTCAATACCTGCTTCTAAAGCATTTCCTGTTGATTTCCTGATTGTTTCAGCATTACTGATTAATAAAACAGCATTGGCAATGGATACTCCTACAGACATAATGAGTCCCATATATGACTGCAGATTTAAAGTAGAGCCGGTAAGTTTCAGTAATGCCAATGAACCGACAATTACAAATGGAACGGTTGTCAGAATTACCAGAGAGACTCGGAAAGACTGGAAGGTAGCAGCAAGCATCAGAAAAATAACTGTAGCAGCAATAAGCAATCCCGAAGAAAGGCTATCCAATGTTTCATGCAATACCGGAGACATTCCCACCACTTCAATATTAACTCCTTTTGGAAGCTCACCAAGAGATTCAATTGCTTTTTTCACATCTTTGGAAGCCTGCTCCAGATCTGTTTTGTGGATATTGGCTGTCACGGTAGTGTAGCCCATCGTTCCCAAATTGTAACTTTCGCCTAATTCTTTTGTGGGGGTAATGGTGGCTACATCTCCGAGAACAGGTCTATCAGAATTTTTAGACAGCGGAAGGCTGGCCAGCTCTTCTTTGCTGTTCAGAATATTCTGGGGAGTCTGAACCTGTACATCATAGGCAATCCCCATCATTCCTCCTACCCAGAAGTTTTTATTGGTATAGCGCGTGGAAGCTGTAGCTGTTACCAGTGATTTTGCAATATCCTGGGCATCCAGTCCTAATTGAGCAGCTCTCGTTCTGTCTATATTAATCTGTAAAGCAGGGTAATTCATCGATTGAGGAATTTGCTGATCACGCATGTAGTCTATATCTTTCAGTTTTGCTAAAAGTTTTTCGGCATACATACGGTTCATTTTTTTCATCATTCCGGAAATCCGTATCTCTACAGGATTATTGGTTCCCTGGCTCAGAATTTTTTCTGTCAGTTCTATAGGCTCAAAAGAGAGCTGAAGATCCGGCATTTTTTCCTTGTAATATTTTCGTAGCTCATCTTTGAACTCGTCTGAATTTCCGTTGAATTCTTTTAGGGCAACCTGCATCAATGCTTCATGTGGGCCGGCATTATACAGATAGATAGGGCTCACCGCAAATGTAGAAGGATGCTGCCCGATAAATACGGAAGAAATAGCAATATTGTCTTTTCCTACTTTATT
Source organism: Chryseobacterium sp. YR221 (assembly GCF_900176315.1). Lineage (NCBI taxonomy): Bacteria > Pseudomonadati > Bacteroidota > Flavobacteriia > Flavobacteriales > Weeksellaceae > Chryseobacterium > Chryseobacterium sp. YR221. The sequence continues at coordinate 196,606 of NZ_FWXM01000002.1, read as the reverse complement.
TTTCAGGTGTTCCAGAAATTTTTTCACTTTGATTTCAGTCACTTCAATGCGGGTTCCTTCAGCCGCTTTTATACGAACCTGAAACTGGCGTGAGTTGGCTGTAGGAAGGACATCTTTTCCTGTCCCCTGATAAAGTCCGATTCCGATACACAAAATAACCGCAAGACTTAGACTTACTATGATCTTTCTTCGTTTCATCAGTGAAGATAAAAATCCGGCAAAACGGTCCCGGAAACGGGTAAACCAATTGGGTTTATGATTCTCACAGACTTGTGGATCGTGTTTCATCATCCAATTGGCCATTACCGGAACAAAAGTTTGGGATAAGATGAAAGAAACAATCATTGAAAAACCAATAGCCATCGCCAGTGGCATAAATAATGACCCCGGAATACCACTCATCATAAAGGCCGGAGCAAAAACGGCAAGAATACAAAGCATGATTAAAAGCTTCGGAAAGGCAATCTCCTGACAAGCATCCCATATTGCCCGTGCCCGGGTTTTACCCATTGCAAAATGCTGATGGATATTTTCAATGGTCACCGTACTTTCATCAACCAGGATTCCGATGGCTAAAGCAAGGCCTGATAAAGACATGATATTAATAGACTGTCCGAATAATTTCAGAAATAATACTCCCGAAATAATGGATATCGGAATAGTCAGAACAACAATTAGCGCAGCACGGCGGTCATTTAAAAATAACATCACCATAAGCCCGGTTAGTAAAGCTCCTAAAATACCTTCTATAACTAAACTTTTTAAAGCATTTGAAATATAAACGGACTGATCAAATTCATAGGAAATATTGACATCATCGGGCATATTCCGTTGTATTTTAGGTAGGGATTTTTTCAGCGTATTGACCACTTCCAGAGTAGAAGCATTACTGGCTTTGGCGATATTAATATAAACGGATCTTTTCCCGTCTATCAAAGCATATCCTGTTGCGATATCCGCCCCGTCTTTTACGGTAGCTACATCCCGGATATACACATTATCTGCTGTCCCCTTGAAAAGAGGAATGTCTCCAAGTTCTTCAACCTTTTTTACAGTATTGTTGGTGGGGGTAAGATAATTGGTTTCTCCTATATACACATTTCCCGAAGGTGAAGTGATATTATTTCGGCTTATGGCTTCCACTACCTGCTCCGGAGACATATGGTGCGCACGGAGTTTAACGGGATCTACATTAACCTCTATGGTACGCGGACTTCCTCCGAATGGCGGAGCAGTAGTAAGCCCGGGAATAGCAATCAAAAAAGGACGTGCATTGAAATTGGCAATATCCTGAAGTTCATTATTGGTTTTTGTACTGCTTCGGAAAACAAGCTGTCCTACAGGTTGTGAAGAGGAGTCGAACCGGATAATAAACGGTGGTGGAGCTCCGGGAGGTAAAAATACCTGCGAACGGGTGGAAAGCGCATTAATCTGTGCAATGGCTTCCCCCATATTTGTTCCTTCATAAAAATTGACTTTCATTAAGGTGAGCCCCTGAGTGTTTTTAGATTCAATACTCTTGATTCCGTTGGTAAATAAGAGCATATTCACATACATTTTTGTGAAGTACCCTTCCATCTGCTGTGGGGTATATCCATTAAAAGAATGGGCTACATATACAACGGGAAGATTCATTTCCGGGAGGATATCCACTTTAACGTCTTTAGCGGCTTTTATTCCAAAAAACAGCAGACCCAATACCAATACCATTACAGATATCGGTCTGCGTAATGCAAACTTTATAAGATTCATGTTTAAATTTTTGGTTAGTGGGTAATTGCTTTTGTAATGATCGAGATGTCACCTTTTGAAGCCGCAATAAGGATTACTGCCTGCCAGGAATTATTTTGTGCAATTTCATAATTGATCTCAGCACGGTTCAAAAGATAGAGAGCCTGGGTGAAGTCTACAATGGTTGTCAAGCCATTTTCATATAAAGCTTTTTGTTGTTGAAAAGCGTCTGTGGCAGCCTGCATCTGTATTCGGGACTCTTTTACTTTTATAAGCGCATTTTTATACTTTGATTCAGAAAGGCTCTGCTGATTGGATAACTCCTGTTGTAGTTGCTGATAATCAAAATCCAATGCTTTTGTGATCAGTTTCTGTTCATGGACTTTGAAGCTGGTTCTGTAGAAGTCCGTAAGGTTCCAGCTGAGGTTTAAGCCAACAATGTAATTCATTCTGTCTACTCCGATTCCTTTTAGGTAAGACGATGAAAAAGCAGCATTATCCTGAACATAATTCCATCCAAAACCTGATCCACGACCCTGAAATACTCCAAAAAGTGAGAGTGACGGAAGTTTCAATGTGTGTAAATGGTCTTCCTGTTTCCTGCTTTTATTCATTTTCTGAGCAATAAAAAGAATGCTTGGATGCATTTCAGAAGATGATGCGGTTTCCTGAGTCAGAGATGGGGTATTGCTACTGAAATAATGATCCAGCTGATAATCTGTAAAGTCTTCCACCAGCAAATCAGCTAGTTTTTTGTTGTAGTCCAGTACATGATCATTAGCATTGATCGTTGCTGTCTGGGCACTGGACATTTCCGCTTTGGCGAGTGAGGCATCTACTTCCGGAATTAATCCGCTTTCTGCTCTTGCTTTCGCGATGGTATAAATGACTTCTGAACGGGTATGATTTTCGTGCTGAACCTTTTCAAGGCGTTGGCTGACAAGAAGATTGAAATAAGCGGCGGCTGTTTTGATCTGGTGTTGGAAAATTTCCTGATGCAAATCTGCTTGATGAACTTCTGTATTGGCGATTTCTATATTTTCTTTGGAGGCAAGCTTTCCAAACGTGTAGATATTCCAGTTGACATTAGCAAGATATAAGCTTCCAAATGCAGCATTCCAGTTCTGTTCTGCCAGCGGCATTGAGGTAGCGGCTGTGCCAAGTCCACCCTGGCTGTACATAGGTCCGTTTTGTGCGTTAATAGTCCCAAAACTCTGTTGAGCCATTAACGTAACTTCCGGAAGGTAGTAGGTTTTTTGAAGCTGAAGCCTTTCCTGAGAGGCCTGTATATTGATTTCCTTTTTTTTGATGGACTGGTAATTTTTTTCGGCCCTAAGTAATACGTCTTCTAAGCTCGTTAATTGAGCAAAGGACAGGGCAGGGCAGCCCAGCCATAAGATGAGTGCTCTGAATGATAAATTCATATGGTATATTTAGAATTAAAATTGAAAAATAGTTGTCCCTATTGGGATCATAGTATGATTCAACAGTATTCTAAATTCTGTAAACGCAATGAAGGATGAAAAGGGAAGGGTAGTTGAGATGGTATTTTGAAGGATCAAAATAAGAAGTATGATTCTCAGGGTCAGCAGCAGGTGCACTGTCAAATACTGTCCCTAAGTTATAATAAGGAATGGATGCTGATAAAAATTTAACCGGAGAGTTTTTGTAAGAATGTGGCAGGTTGTCTTCTTTACAGATTTTTTTAACTTCCAGCTTACAGCATCCACTATGATTTTTTTGTTTATTGGCACTGCATTTCGGGCAATCCAGATCAGAAAGCTTTTTCAGTCCTACATGGATTTCACTTGAATTTCCTTTGCATACATGTTTGCTGGTAGTAAACCCTGAAGATACCACCATATAAAGAAAGAGAAATAATATGTGAAAGACGCTTTTCATTTCGCGTGATAAAATTAGCCTGATTAGCGTTGATGATATTATATAATTATGGAAGAAGTTTATACTTTACGGGAAATAGGTCTCATTTCTATGGATAATCATTGTTTTCAACCATTAAAAAAGACCCAAAGATATCTCTGAGTCTTAATTAATTGTTTAGTTATGGTGATACCGTTCGATTATTTATTGTTTCACAACCTTATTTCCCACTCCTGTAAGAGAGGCATTAGGCTTTCCTGATTTTGTTCCGGAAGTTCTGTAGTATACTGTATTGTTGCCACCTTCTATGGCAACGTTATCCACTTTATCAATGTATATTTTGTTACCGGTTCCTGAAACAGAAACCTTTCTTGCGCTTCCTTTAACTGTTACTGTATTATCACCACCAGAAACCTCTACATTTCCACCATTAAGGGTATAATTAAGGGTATGTCCAACACCATCTACCTGTATTGTTTTACCATTAGACTGTTCCACCCCTTTCATGGATTCTGTTTTTCTGGATTGAGAAAATGCAGTACCTGTTCCTAGTAACAGGATAGCTAAAATACCTGCTGTTTTAATACTTTTCATATTGAATTTGGTTTTTGTTGGAGGTAAATATAAGTACAAAATAATTTTCTCATTGTTAATCAAAAGTTAAATGATTGCTTTTTTTGGATGTAAAGAGAATCTGTCTCAAAAGTCAAGGGAAGATTCCTAGACGACATCCTTGGATATCCTTGTCAAGGTTTTAAACCTCTCTTCTTTAAGTTAAAATTATAAACAAAAAAGCCTCTAAAAATAGAGGCTTCAATCAAATCGTAAAATGTAGATTACTTGATAATAATTCTTTTAAGATGTCCTTCAGAAGTTTTCATAAGATAAACTCCTGTAGAAAGACCGGAAGTATTGATGGTTAAAGCGTCCTTTTCTTTTCCAATCAGTTTTCCTGACATATCATACAGCTCATAATCCTGTTTTCTGTTAAAATAAAGGGTATTTCCTTTGTTTACAGGATTAGGGAATACATTGAATGTTGCAGTTTCAGATTGTATTTCGCCCGTTCCCAGGGTTGGAGCCTGGGCTACCTCATAGATCGATAAGGTACCACTGATCTCATTGGCTACAATGACATACCCTTTGTGGGATGTGGTATTTTCAGGAGCTATATAAATAATACCTTCAGGTCCGTTATCACCACCATAGGCAGAAGTAGAACGGGAATGTTTATAATCTGTAAAAGTAGGATTGTTAGGATCTGTAATATTGTAAACCATTACTCCTCCTGTTCTTTCCAATGTAATGAAAGCGAAGGTTTGCCCGTTGATTGTCCCTAAGGTAACTCCTTCCGGCTCCGGACCTTTTGCACGGCTTCTGTTTTTAATGGCATTGGATTCATTATCCACATTGAAAAGCATTGGATAATAGGTTGCAATGTATCTTTCAAACTGGTCTCCACTGTCATAGACTCTTTGTTTTGTATCTGCATTGAAAATGGAGAATGAGCGTGCTCCTAATGCTGCTATTTCCTCAAAATCTGTATCTCCGTCTGCATTCCCTGTAGCCGATGAAACTCTGAATCTCCCTAAATTATGAGAAGCTTTTAGTATGGCTGACTGAGGAAAAGCAGTTGGATCTAAAGTGTAATTATTAGCACCTACAGTGGTTCTTTCGCTGTATCCGGAAAGGTCTTTCTCATCCCCTTCATTGGCTGTTACAATATAATGGGTATTTCCTACTTTATAGTTCTGTACAGCATCAGGAGTGTAATAAGCTTTTACAGGCCAGTTGGCAATTAATACCTCTCCATTGTTATCAGAGGCATCAAAGCCATTCCCCGGTAGGCTCATGTCCTTTTTACCTAATCCCCAAATCCCAGTAATGGATTTGGTGGTAAGGTCAACTTCTGCAATAGCATTGTTTTCCTGAAGCGTTACCCAGGCCTTTTGGCTGTCTGCACTTACGGTGACATATTCAGGTTCTAAATCCTGAGAAAGGGTATTGTTGGTTCTTACTTTTCTTAATCCGGTTGCTGTTAAGGCTGAAACCTGAGAATCAAAACTGTTAAAATTAAGAGTAGCTACATGAGTTTGGGTAAGGTTACCGATTCCTCCTGATATATCAATGATGCTGACAGTACCTTCAGGGTCTACCGTATAAGCATCGTTTGGCTCTCCTTCATTGGCTGTAATCACTTTTGTACCGTCAGGAGTGAAGGTAATCATATCCGGTAAAGCTCCTACGGTAACCTGTTTCAGAAAGTTTCCGTTAATATCAAAAAATACTACAGAACCGTTCTGTTGAGGATTGGTGTTTGGAGATGCTGCCGCTATGATTCCGTTTTTCACAGCGATACTTGTAATTCCGCCGTAAGGAGCCATATTGACTGTTTTGATAACCGATGGAATGTTAGGATTACTGAAATCAATAATATCAAATACATCGGTAATGGAGCTGATTGTAAATAAACGCTGTGTGGAAGGATCGTGAACTACAATTTCTGTGGAACTGTTATTATTTCCTGAAGGATCAAAACTTCCGATATAATTCAGCTGGATCTGATTGGATGGAACAGGGGCCGGTTTATCATTGTCTATAATATAAACTGTTGCAGAATTATCTCCCGAAATGGTTGCTCCGGTTGGGTTTTCGAGACTTACCACAAAATATTCTGCCTGCTGCTCTTCCGTTGCATCATCAATAATAGGGATATTGACAGTATAACTTGTTGTGGAAGGCGTAATAGTAATGGTCTGGTTAGCTAAACTAAAATCATTACTGTCTGCTGTACTGAATGGAGCAGGTTTAACCACTACATTAACTGTTGCCGTTGAGGGATTGGCTACGTTAATTTTGAAGGCCAGGGTTCCTATATTTTCATTGACTTTAATGAAATTCTTATCTAATGAAATTGTAGTTCCTGCTGTTGTAAATGTACTGGATGTCACTGCTGTGACTCCATTATCGCTGAAATCTTCAATTGTATTGGGTTTAAGAGCTACATAATAAGTCTGCCCCGGCACTAAGCCGGAAGTTGGGATGACGGTAATGATGTTGTTGCTGAAAGCTGTAGTAAAGGGAACTTGTGTACCAGTAGAGTTTCCCAGACGAAACTCTACCAGATTTTGTGCATTAGAATCGTTAATCGCGGAATTGTCTGCCCATCTTACATTTTCATTAAAAGAAATAGTAGGGTTGACAGTTGTTGAAGCATTATTTGTGTTGTTTATAGGAAAATAAGTGACGGTGGGGGGAGTAGTGTCAGCACTTCCTGCTGAAGTCGCATCTACCGTAAAATTATCAAAGCGATTGTTTCCACCTGTTCCTCCTCCTGTTGCAGAAAATTCAACTTTTAATTTAAAATTCGGGTTATTGGAAGCTCCTGCTACAGCCGAAAAGTCAAAGGTAATGAGTTGTGGGTTGATATCCTGAGGATTTACAGTCTGGTAGGGGATAAAGGTGGTTCCATCCGTAGAATAAGACCATGCCTGTGTTCCTGCTCCCTGACCTGATCTTCTTGTCGTGAATTTTATATTCACATTATTATAACCTGTTGTAGGAAGGTTGAATTGTAATGCACCCCCAATAGGATTATTAAATCTTAAATGGGTTCCGGATGGATCTCCATTTCGGGCATTCAGATTAGCCGGATCGAAGTTTTGTCCTGTACCATTCGCAAAATCTATTATACTGCTGCCACCTGCTAAAACATTCAGTGAGCCATTAGTAAGTGTAGAAGTAGGTGTCGTGATGGAAGCTGTGGAAGCATTATTATTAAAATTCCAGTAATGAATAAGGGTTTGCCCGAAAAGTCCGCTCTGAAAAAAGAATGCGGCAATGACAGATCCTTTTAATAGGTAGTTGTTGATCATTTTTTACTTTTATTAGATAAATGCAAAAATGAACTTTATGTTTGTTAACTATTTTAATGGAATTTTAAGAAATGTTTAAAAAACAGGTTCATACCATACCCAATATGCAATAGAGGATAGCCGATTATAGAATTTACTTACTGACAGACTTACCGGAAAAATTGAGAATAGATCCGGATTTGTTTCCTTCCAGAGGGTGTTGTTGCATGTAAAAAAATCCTGAAACTGCAGTCAGGAGCAAGAGTACAAAAATAACCAGAACAATTCTTTTTAACATGTCTCTCATATCGCTAAATTTTTAATATCTCTAATCTCTAAAGTGGAAGTTGGGTATCCTTTTTGTACAGCATTGATCATAGCTTTCCCCACTTCGTGTAAAGATAATGATTTTGACGGTAAAAAAATAGGAAAAAACCAAATAAAAGGTTTGAAAAACCATTTTACATTCAATTGACCTTCAACAGGTTTCATAAATCCGGGGCGAAAATTATAAGCGCTTTTGAAATTCATCTTTTTTAAAGCGTTTTCTGTTTTCCCCTTCACTCTTGCCCACATTAGCTTTCCACTTTCCGTGCTATCAGTCTGAGCTCCTGAAACATAGGTGAAGACCATTTCCGGATTCTGATTCAGAACAGCTTTTGCCAAATGCAGAGTGGTATCGTAAGTAATTTTAGTATAGTCTTCCTCATTCATGCCGACACTGCTGATCCCGGCGCAGAAAAAACAGGCATCATAGCCTTTCAGGTTTTCATCATTGATATGTATTGACAAAAAGTCAGAAACAAGATATTCCTTTAGTTTTGAATGCTTTTTTCCGGAAGGTTTTCTGCTTATGCTCAGTATTTCAGAAACGTTCGGGTTTTCCAGGCATTCCAGTAAAACACCTTCACCTACCATTCCGGTAGCTCCTGTAAGAATTATTTTGATTGGGTTCGTTGTTTTGCTATTGATAGTTGTATGACGGATGAGGGATCGGGTTTACTTTAAAGTTAGGGATTTTTTTTTGTTTAAAGAATAAAGAATAAAGAATAAAGAATAAAGAATAAAGAATAAAGAATAAAGAATAAAGAATAAAGAATAAAGATATTGGATATTAAAATTCAATAGGAGCGGACTTTAGTCCGCTTTCATAGATAAATACAATTCATTGGGCTTTAGCCCAAACTTAAATTTTAGATGATGAATGAGAATTTCATAGCCCTGATTGCAGCGACATCCTTTTTCCGGAATGGCTTTAAAAAGTGGCTGTAGAAAAAGATACAGCGGAAAGCAGGAATAGCTTCAAAAAAAGAAAACCCGGACCAATACGGCCCGGTTTTCAAATATAATATTGTGAAAATTATTCTTTATGCTGTAGCTGACTGTAAATATTCTGGATCAATCCATCTGCCACAGAGATCTTAGGAACGAAAATCCTGTTGATATCGGACCATGACATTACATTGTTGAAAATGCGTAAGGCAGGAACTAAAACATCTGCTCGGTCTTCTCTCAGGCTATAGTTTGTCATCCTTTCTTCTACTGAAAGTTCATTAAATTCCTTATATACCTTTTTAAGATGAGATAAAGACATTGGTTTGCCTTCTTTTGTTTTGCTCATGGAGAAAATTTTGTTGATATTTCCTCCAGAACCTATAGCAACAATAGGTTTTTTACTGACAATATTTTTTTTGATCTCTTCTTTCATCTCTTTCCAGTTGTCTGCCGTGACAAGGTCATTAAGCAGACGGATGGTTCCGATATTAAAGGATCTTTCGTAGAGCATTTTACCGTTTTCGTAGAAGGTAAGTTCTGTAGAACCTCCACCTACATCGATGTATAAATAAGCAAAATCTTTGTCGAGCCCTTCAGCTACGTGGTTTTCATAGATCAGGGTAGCCTCTTCATCTCCGGAGATAATTTCTATATTGATTCCGGATGTCTCCTGCACCTGTCTGATGATTTCATCACCGTTTGCAGCATCACGCATGGCACTTGTAGCACAAGCCCTGTAATGGTCTACTTTATAGATCTTCATGAGGTCGCTAAAGATCTTCATGGAATCGATGACCATTTTTTCCCTTTCGCTGCCTATTTTTCCAATGGTGAACACATCCATTCCCAGCCTCAGAGGGATTCTTAAGAGGTTGAGTTTAATGAATTCAGGTTTTCTATTATTTATTTTTACTTCATTAATAAGAAGTCTGGCTGCGTTACTTCCTATGTCTATCGCTGCGATCTTCATTTTTTGTTGGTTTTAGCTTTTAAATATTTATAGGTTTCTATTTGAGAGCGACATTCTTTCTTGTCATTTCTTACATATTCGTTGCTCAGTTTCTTATCTAAAATCCGGGCTTTTACATTGTCTCTGAGCTGAATGTCGAGGATATCTTTAATTTCTTTTTTTAGATTTTTATCTGTAATTCTTGCTGCTGCCTCAATTCTGTAATCGAGGTTTCGGGTCATCCAGTCTGCAGAAGAGATGTAGATGTCCTCAGAGCCTTTATTGTAAAAATACATTACTCTGGCATGTTCCAGATATTCATCAACGATACTTATCGCTTTTATTTTTTCTTTAAAGTCTTTTTGATTGACGGCGCAGTAGATTCCTCTTACAATAAGCTTTGTCATTACTCCTGCTTTTGCGGCCTCATAAAGTTTTTCAATTAAAGACCTGTCACTTAGAGAATTGGCTTTAACAATAATTTCGGTTTTTCTTCCGGCTTTAGCCTCTTCAATTTCTTTATCAATATGGTGAATGATTTTTTCACGCATAAATTGTGGACAAACCAATAGATTTTTGCAGGTTTTCAATACCGGAAGATAATCATCTTTTGGTTTTTTCAGGACATTGAAGACTTTATTGATGTCTGCCATAATGCCACGGTCAGCTGTCAGCAACAGATGATCTCCATAGATTCTGGCTGTTTTTTCGTTGAAATTTCCGGTGCTTACAAATCCATACTGAATGGTTTTGTTATGGGCTCTTTTTTTGATCACACAAAGTTTGGCATGTACTTTTTTGTTGGGAAGTCCCACCAATACTGTAATTCCTTCGGGTTCCAGCATGTCTTTCCATTTCAGATTGGATTCTTCATCAAATCTTGCCTGAAGCTCCAGCATGACCGTTACTTCTTTGCCATTTCTTGCGGCATAGATCAACGCATTGATGATCTTTGAGCTGCTTGCCATACGGTAGGCTGTGATCTGTATAGATTTTACATCCGGGTCCATAGCAGCTTCACGAAGAAGATCGATGACCGGATTATATTTATGGTAAGGAAAAGTAAGCAGTATATCTTCTTTTAAAATGACGTCTGTTACCCTTTCACCGTGTTCAAAAGCCTGATGGGTGAAAGAAGTTCTTTCCTCGGGTCTTGCATAGGTCTCAAAAACATCGGGAAAGTCCATGAAATGTTTGAAGTTATGGATTTTTCCTCCCGGAATAATACTGTCTTTTTTGGTAAGGTTAAGCTTTCTGATCAGGAGCTCCAGGAGTGCCTTATCCATATCTTTATCAAACACAAAACGGGTAGGTTTTCCTTTTCTCCTGTTTTTGAGTCCTTTTTCTATTTTTTCTGCGAAGTTGGTACGGATGTCATTATCCAGGTCCAGTTCAGCATCTTTTGTTACTTTAAAAGCATTGGCTGCAAATTCATCATAACCGAAATAAGAGAAAATATGGGGTAAGTTGAAGGTGATGACATCTTCCAACAGCATTACATTTTTCTCTTCCGGATCTTCAGTAGGAAGCAGTACAAATCTTCCGACAAATCTTGAAGGAATCTCAATAATGGCATAGTTACTGGAATACTGCCAGTCTTTTTTTCTCATGGCAACACCCAGATAAAGACTTTTATCTCTTAGATAGGGCATGGGAGTATTCTCATGAAGCAGGATAGGGATCACATTAGATTCCACCACTTCATCAAAATAATTTCTGACAAATTCCTTTTGTTTGGCAGTCAGATTTTTAGAATTCTTAATGAAAACTTTATGGTCAGCCATTTCTGCCTGGATTTTTTTCCAGGTTTTATCAAAATTCAGCTGGTGCCTCATCACAATATCGTTAATGTGCTGAAGAATTTTGGAAGGAGGCTGATAGAAAGATTCAGCAATCACTTTTTCCTTAAAATCCATGGCACGCTTTAATCCGGCAACACGTACTCTGAAAAATTCATCCAGATTATTGGAAAAAATGCCGAGGAAACGTATTCTTAAATGAAGAGGAACTTTCTCGTCCATAGCCTCCTGTAAAACTCTTTCATTGAAGGCAAGCCATGTAATATCTCGCGGATTAAAGTGTAATGACATTCTTAAATGTATATAATTTATCAAAAATAATAATTCGTAAAGTTTCTGACTCTATTTATAAGGTTAAACTTTGATTAATTTTTAAGGAAGAGTGAATTATTGCTCCTGGGTTGATAATAATTATCCGGAGATCATTGTGAATCAGTGTGTTTTTTATATTCTAATAACTAAATATCATGAAAAAAACAATTGTACTGAGTGTATTACTTTCTGTGGGGGTAATGAATGCCCAGCAAAAACAGAGATACGGTCTTTTTGCAGGAGTCAATATCAGCAGTCTTTCAGGCTCTGATGCGGACGGTTTCTCTTCCAGAACAGGATTTCATGCCGGTGGTTTTATCTGGAATTATCTGTCTGATAAAATTTCTATTGATGTAGAGCTGGCCTATTCACAGATGGGATCAGATTTTAATGCCAATATTCCTTATAAGATCAATGATATGAACCCTTCCTCATTTTCATTAAGTGGGAAATTAAAAGCAGATTATCTGAGACTGCCCGTATTGTTCAGCTATCATCCTATAAATGACCTTTCTGTTTCTTTAGGACCGGAAATTGGAATTTTAATCAATAAGGAACTTGAATATAACCAGAGCATCAATGGGACAACGAAACAAAAACCGGATAATATGCAGCAATTTGATGCCGGAATAAAAGTAAAAGCACAGTATATTTTCGCAAAACATTATCTGGCCTCAGTGGGATATTATGTTGGAATGACAAAAATTTATAAAAGCACTGCAGTATATGCTTCCAATTCTTTGAATTTTCAGGATGCCCCTAAAATATATAATTCCAATCTTGGAATATCTGTAGGCTATGTTTTTTAAATTTTCCCGCACCAATGCTAGCTATTGTCTGCTGATTATCTGAAAAAATTTCCATATTAATCTATAGAAAACCTCGATGTAACGGGGTTTTTATTTTTATTGTGTCATTTTGTCACAAATCTTTGAATGGTACAGATATTGAGAAATTGAGAGTGTAAATTAAACTTAAAAATTAGAAAAAATAAAATATTATGAGTAAAATAATTGGAATTGACTTAGGAACAACCAACTCTTGTGTTGCTGTTATGGAGGGTAAAGACCCTGTTGTTATCCCAAATGCAGAAGGTAAAAGAACAACACCTTCTATTGTAGCATTTACAGAAGATGGTGAAAGAAAAGTAGGTGATCCTGCAAAAAGACAGGCTGTAACGAATCCAAAGAAAACTGTATACTCTATCAAAAGATTTATCGGAACTCACTTTAAAGAAGATGCTAAAGAAATCTCAAGAGTACCATATGAAGTAGTAAGCGGACCAAACGATACGGTAAAAGTAAAAATTGACGATAGAGAATATACTCCACAGGAAATTTCTGCAATGACTCTTCAGAAAATGAAGAAAACTGCTGAGGACTACCTTGGGCAAGAAGTAACAAGAGCGGTAATTACTGTTCCTGCATACTTCAATGACGCGCAAAGACAGGCTACTAAAGAAGCTGGTGAAATTGCAGGTCTTAAAGTAGAAAGAATTATCAACGAACCTACAGCTGCAGCGTTAGCGTACGGTCTTGATAAAAACCATAAAGATCAAAAAATCGCAGTATATGACCTTGGTGGTGGTACTTTCGATATCTCTATCCTTGATTTGGGAGATGGTGTATTTGAAGTATTATCTACAAACGGAGATACTCACTTAGGAGGTGATGACTTTGATGATGTGATCATCAACTGGATGGCTGATGAGTTCAAAGCTGAAGAAGGTGTAGATTTAAAAACAGACGCTATTGCTCTTCAAAGATTGAAAGAAGCTGCTGAAAAAGCAAAAGTTGAATTATCTTCTTCTGCTCAGACTGAAATCAACTTACCATATATTACAGCTACAGCTACAGGTCCTAAACACTTAGTGAAATCTTTAACTAAAGCTAAATTTGAGCAATTATCTGCTGATTTGGTAAGAAGATCTATGGAACCGGTTGCTAAAGCATTAAAAGATGCAGGTTTATCAACTTCTGATATTGACGAAGTAATCTTGGTAGGAGGTTCTACAAGAATCCCAATTATCCAGGAAGAAGTAGAAAAATTCTTCGGTAAAAAACCTTCTAAAGGTGTTAACCCGGATGAGGTTGTAGCAATTGGTGCAGCTATCCAGGGAGGTGTATTGACAGGAGACGTAAAAGACGTATTACTTCTTGACGTTACTCCACTTTCTTTAGGTATCGAAACTATGGGTTCTGTATTCACTAAATTAATTGAAGCGAATACTACAATCCCAACTAAAAAATCTGAGGTATTCTCTACAGCTTCTGACAATCAGCCAGCTGTAAGCATCAGAGTAGGACAGGGAGAAAGATCTATGTTCAACGACAACAAAGAAATCGGTAGATTTGATCTTACAGATATTCCACCAGCACCAAGAGGAGTTCCTCAAATTGAAGTAACTTTCGATATTGATGCAAACGGTATCTTAAGTGTATCTGCTAAAGATAAAGGTACAGGTAAAGAGCAAACAATCAAAATTCAGGCTTCTTCAGGTCTTTCTGACGAGGAAATTGAAAGAATGAAAAAAGAAGCTCAGGAGAACTCTGCAGCGGATGCTAAGAAAAAAGAAGAAGTTGAAATTTTCAACAAAGCTGACGGATTGATCTTCCAGACTGAAAAGCAGTTGAAAGAATTCGGTGAAAAGCTTTCTGCTGACAAAAAAGCAGCTATTGAAGCAGCTCACACAGAATTGAAAACAGCTTTCGAAGCTAAAAATGTTGATGATGTAAAAGCTAAAACTGAAGCTTTAGATGCAGCATGGATGGCCGCTTCTGAAGAATTGTATGCAGCAGGTCAACAACCGGGTGCTGATGCAGGAGCAGGAGCTCAAAACCCTGGAGGTAGCAATGCAGGAGGTGAAGATGTACAGGATGCAGACTTCGAAGAAGTAAAATAATCGATGTAGTAAGAAATACGAACATCTATTTATAAATAAAGACCGCAGTAAACATTGTTTGCTGCGGTTTTTTATGATTGATAATAAAGGTCTTAATGTATAAATTTATTTTACAAAGGGCTGTGTAAATAATCAGATTTAAAGAATTTCAACTTCTTCAGGAACAATAAAGAGAATCGTGCAGCCATTTTCAGAGGTCACAGAATGCTTAAAAGTAGGCGGAGTATATAGATAATCTCCTTTTTCCAATTGGGCACCTGCTATGTGGGCACTTCCTTCTAAGATGAAAAGCTCTTCTCCGGCAGGGTGATTGTGATAAGGATAACTTGCTCCGGGTTCAAATTTTAAAAGAATAGTGGTAGAGCGGTTTTTCTCCGGATCAAATTTCAGCGATTTTACGAAAATACCTTCGTAATAAATTCCTTTTTCAATGAGAGGTTGCCATTCTTTCTGTTCTGTTTTTACGATATAATCGTGAATGTTTGTGTTCATAATATTACATTTTAAATTGTTATTGAGGTAGAAATTGTTCTAAGGTCCATTTGTAATGAGAGAAAGTGCTCAGCAGAAATGCCCCGGCACTGAAAACAAAAACCGAATAATCCAGAGGTTCTTTAAGTCCAAAGGAAATACTCATGGCAACAGTAAATAATAGGGTGAGTATAGATGCACAAAAGGCAACTTTCTTGATACGATATCCTACAAGAAGTAAGATCCCGATCAATACTTCGGCAACCGTGGATAATATTGCAATGCCCGGCGCAAGAGACTGAGGTAAAAAAGAATTGGTTTCTGCGGTATAGTGTACAAAGTTTTTCCAGCCGGAAGATTGAGATCCCCAAAGGTTTAATCTGCTTGCTGTCGCCGATAAAAATCCTGCGGCTAATGCTATTCTTAATGAGAAGACGGCTATGTTCTGTTGAGTTTTCATACTTATTTTAAGTCTTAATTATAAGTACAAAGTTCAGGGAAAGAGACCTTCTAAAGAATAGAGAATTCCGGGAAAAGCATATAATATTTTAGTTTTTCACTGCTTTCTGATAGTCTTTTGGAGAGTGAGAAGTATGCTTTTTAAAGAAATTGGAAAAATAAAAAGGATCATTAAACCCAAGCTGGTAAGCAATTTCCTTTACACTCAACTTTTCATAAAGTAAAAGTCTTTTCGCTTCGGAAATAACAAGGCTGTAGATGACATTCTGTGCCGTTTTATGGGTATGCAGTTTTGAAACCTCATTCAGTTTAGCTTCAGTAGTCCCCAATAGATCGGCAAAACGAGATACCGGATAATTGTCAGCAAAATGATTCCGTACGCTTTCAAGGAATTTTAAAAACAAAGCGTCGGGTTTCCAGATTTCATCTCTGTTGGCAATTTTACTGCGGTTGATTTCTACTAATAATAGTTCAATTAAGGAGTGGGTGGAGATCAGATATTGATAGGGTTTTTCTTCAATTTCTTTTTCAATCCGGCTGAGGGTTTCTGTAAAAAAAGATGGATGCTGAATGCTGATCATTTCATTCATTCCAAAATGACAAAAAAGACCGTTGTGGAAAATAAGTTCAATATCACGGTCACTTTTACTGAAAAAATCCAGAGTAAATTCCAGGACAGTCAGTTCTCCTTCTGCCATCATGAGCTGGTGGAACTGTCCGGAAGTAATCGTGATGGTCTGTCCGGCTTTCAGGATAAAGGTGTTTTCATCAATCAGAATTTCTGCACTTCCGCTTTGGCACCAGAAGAGTGTATATTTTATAATCCGTCTTGGCTCAGGATGTCCCGCCTGATGTGAATATTTTTTTATTTCAATCATAATAGGAATATATCGATAGCTTCTGATTTTCAGTTTTTGGTTTAGCTCAGACTAAATTACAAAATTGCTCATGTAAAGATGATATATACCCATTATTTTTTAAACTTTTAGCTAAGTTGCTTTTATAGCTGTTGAAACTTCTGTTGGAGCTGTAAAAGATGTTGTAGTACTTCTTTTTTATGTATTTAATTATTTGATATTCAGTATGTTTTGTGTTTTTGATGAAAATCATAATAATGAAATCAATTATTTACGTTTAATTTATATATTTGTTTTTATTTAGAATAAATAAAAAATATTAATACAGAAAAATAAAAATGACATACAATCCCTGTGAAATAAGGAATTCATGAACAAGTGGATTATTTGTTATCAAAAAAATAAACTAACGAAATTTTAAGATTACTACAAAAATGGCTGCCGGGTACACTCAAAAAGTGTAATTCCCTATGTGAAATGCAGCTTACGCTTTAAAAACTAAAAAAATTATGGAACAACAAAGCAAAAGGATCCTGGCACTGGATTTAATAAAAGGAATGAGTGTTATAGGAATGGTGATTATACATACCTTACTCATATTTGCGAATGTAAAATCACAATCAGAGTCGGTTATTGGAAGTTTTATTGTGTTTTTGGGAAGAGGAACTTCCATCTTTCTGATCTGTATGGGAATAACGTTTATGACGTCGAGCCATCAAAGCCTTAAGAGTGCATTAAAGCGCGGAGTTTTACTCGTATTTGCAGGCCTTTTTATGAATTTTATGAAGTTTATGATCCCTGTGATTTTTAATTTTGCTCCGGATAATTTTATCCAAAAATATGGCTGGCACGCTCCCATAGAACAACAATATGTGTATCTGGTGTTGTTGGGTGATATTTTGCAGTTAGCGGGGATGTCTTTACTATTCGTAGGCTTTATCAGAGAATATGTCAAAAATAAATATGTAATTCTTGCGATAGGATTATTGGTAGCGCTTGTATCCCGGGAGGTAAGTGGAATCAATATGGATTATCCTGTTATTAATTATGTTTTAGACCTTCTTTTTAATAATGATTACCCTGCCTATGTTTATTTTCCTGTTTTCCCATGGATGTCTTTTATTATTATCGGGATGTTTTTTGGTAAATGGTTTGTGGAACTTAATCATAACAGCAGGCAGCTGTTTAGAAATATGCTATATGTAGGACTGTTGTTTATAGCCATTGGGGCTCCTTTGGTTTTCTTATATGGTGAATACCACTACAATGGTTTTTATCACATGGGACCCGGAGGTGTTATTTATTTTGCAGGATGGACATTAGTTTTTCTGTGGCTTATTTTTAGGATCACCTTACATACGAAAGAAAATAATGCGATCAGAATTTTAAAATACTGCAGTAAAAATCTAACATCAATGTATATGATACAATGGATATTAATTTCCTGGGGTAAAGGTATCTTCGGGTATAGACAACATGGAATTGGGTATGTGCTTGTACTGATCCTGTTTTATATTGTCCTCACATTTGCCGTTCAGATTTCATTAGATATACTAAGAAAGAAGAAAACATTAGTTCTCTTTAGAAGAGCATCAATGGATGAAACCGCTCTGAAATAATACTGAATGCTTATTGGGTTTCAGAAAAAAGGGATACCACACCGGATATTAATATTTTACAAGAAATACAATAATGTGATTACCATATTTCTTGTAAAATACTTACATTCGTGTAGATAAAAAACAAAAGTATTAATGAAATATTCTAAAATTATTGTGGTGGCTGCCTTACTGTTCTTTCAGTTAGGTCTGGCACAGGAGAAGGCAGGTATCGTATTAGATAAAGCGTTTAAAGAAGCTAAAGTAAGCCATAAAAATGTATTGCTGGTGTTTCATGCTTCATGGTGCAAGTGGTGTAAAGTTATGGAGAAAAATATGAACCTTCCGGAAACCAAACCTATTTTTGAAAAGAATTTTGTTACCGCATATGTAGATGTTCAGGAAAGAGGAGAAAAGAAAGCGCTGGAAAATCCGGGCGGACAGGAGCTGATGAATAAATACAAAGGAGAGAATGCCGGACTTCCTTTCTGGCTGATCTTAAATCCTAAAGGAGAAGTGCTTGCCGATTCTTTTGATGACAAGAAACAAAATCTGGGGTCACCCTCTACCCCTGAGGAAGTTGCCATTTTTAGTGCAAAACTGAAGAAAAGCTCAAAACTGAGTAAAGAAGAGCTTCAGATCATTGAGAATGTTTTTACTAAAAAAGATAATTAGAAAAATCCCGGGTTAGACGCCTGGGATTTTTTATGTTCCTTCCCTAATTTCCATAAAATATAACTCCCCGAACAACAAAAGTTGTCCGGGGAGTCTTTTCAAATTAAACTATTTTATTTACCAAAGTAGATCTGATCCTGTTTTTGCTGTTCAGTATAGATGATCTGGAAACTTACGGGCATATAACGGTAAAGAAGCTTCCAATGCTGGATTTTAGCATGCTTTTTAAAGCTCTCAAAAGACCTGATGAAGATATTTTCGATCATCGTTCTTACATAAGAATTTCCATTCCTGTAAAGCCCGTCCATGAGTTTGATGTGATGAGCTATAATGCTGATCTTCGATTCCTGCAAAAGACCCTTCAGGTAATTAACGGTAGCCTGCATGATTCCTGCAAAATTATCCTGAACAGATAACTGTGTGATTTCCCTGCGAAGGGGCGGATAGAAAAATTTTAAGTATTCAACAGCTATTTTTTGATTAATAGTTTGCATTTGTACTTTCATCATAATTTAGAATTTTTCAAACACTTAGTATTGCAGCGAAATGTATACCAAAATTTATAAACATGCTGCAAAAATGAAAACACTTACAATCACAGCAATGTGAGTGAGTAATATCTCGGAATTGTGTCTGTTAGTCGTGGTTTTCCAGGTTTTCCAATCTGAAATTTTTCTTATTTTATTTTTCATAATCTATTGATTGTGAGTTATTTTGATTTTTGTTTAATTTAAACACTTTGTAATGAAACGGGTCAAAAATGTAATAAACTTATATCCCGTGACTGTAAATTTGTCTTGAATAGATCTTTTGTAGGTCTATGGAAATATGACTAAAGATCATTTTTTTATATTCTTCACTGCAGAATGCTGTAAAATTGTCCAGAGAATAGATAAAAGTATTCTCAATAGCATTTTTTAGGACTGTATCTCCATCGCTGTACATTTTGTCCATCTTCTGTAAACTCCTCAGCAACAGATTTCTGTCATTCTGGCGGATCATATTTTTAATACGTTCGGTGAAAGCCCGGACTATAGCATAAGGATTTTGATTTTTCTCCTCTTTCAGTTCACGTTCAAAGTCGGGAACGAGTTCTGTGATTTCCTGTGCAGCCTGTAAATAGTTCATATTATTATGATTTTAATGATTTTGTTCCAGTATTTTGATGATAGCACCAAAAATAAAAACGGTTAAAAAAGCAAAGAAAAGCAGGTGATAGGGTTTCAGCCATTTCGGAGTTTTTGGTCCTCTGCTTTTTAATCTTCTCAACTTGTCTATTCTGTTTAATGTTTTTAAGTCCATTTTTGTATGTTTTGAAACTAATGATGCCAAGACTGTTCCTTTGGAGTTTGATTGTGTTTATTTAATTGTAATACAGTCTGTTATATTGATTTTATTGAGCTTTTAGAATTGAAAAAGCATGTCAAAATGATAAGGATTTTATCAAAATGAAATAAATTTTCTAAAGTGAAATTTTATTTTTGATGAATTCAAAAATTAGAATTGTTTCTTCCATCAATGTTTGTTCAATTCCCAAGTACTGAATCACAGAAACCTTGATAAATTCTATAATTACTTGTTTCAGAAGGATTTTACAATTTGTCATAAAAAATTTTCTGGAAAAGTATTTTTTGACTAAAATTTTAGAAAGGACACAAATTAAATAATTCAATTTATTGATAATCAGTATTTTAATTTTTATTTTGTAAATTTGACTGAAATGATTAAACGAGTATTTATTTGATTATCAGTTTATTGTGATTTTGATCGGCCATTTTTTTGACCCATTTTTGTGACAATTTTACACAGGTGTATCTATATGATGGAAAGAATAGAATGAATATCTTTGCAGTCCAAATATTCAGAAGATGTTTTCAAAAATTATAGTACACAGAGTCGGAAATAAAATCAATGGAGATTCCTTAACGCTTTCCCAGGAGGAATTGAAGCTGGAGGAAGGAATGGCAGAATTGCTTGAAGATTACTTTTTAGGATCATTCAAATCAGAAGAAACTTTTCATTTTTACAGTGATACCTATCTGGTAAACAATCCGGTTTACAGTGCGGTTTCTGAAATTTTTGAAGATAAGGCCAAATTTATATGGGAATCTGAAAATATTGCAAAACACCTTTTCGAAGCAGCGGAGAACCCTAGAGTTCAAAGTGGAGAGCTGTTTATTGTACTTTTTGAAGATGAAAGTGATCGTCCGGACAGAGTGGATAAGATAGGGATCTTCAAAACCGAAAAAAGAGAATCTTTCCTGAAAATTAATCCTACAGAAGAAACATTTGATATTGAAAAAGATCAGGGAATCGGCTTATCCAAAATTGATAAGGCAGCTTTAATCTATAATAATGATAAAAATACAGGCTATGTACTTTCGGTAGTTGACAACAACAAAAACGGAGATATGTATTACTGGTTTGAAGATTTCCTGAAAGTAAAGCAGCGCGATGATGAATATTTCCATACTCAGGAAGCGTTGATGGTCTATAAAGATTATATCACCAAGCAACTTCCACAGGAATTTGAAGTTTCTAAAGCTGATCAGGCAGATTTCCTTAATAAATCTATTAATTTCTTCAAGGAGAAAGAAGAGTTTAAGCTGGATGAGTTTGCCAGTGAAGTATTGGGAGACGAGCACGTCATTGAAAGTTTTGTGAATTTTAAAACAGATTATGAGCAGGATATGCAGGTGAATATTGCTGAGGAATTCCCCATCAGTGAAGCCGCTGTAAAGAAAACCCAGAGACATTTCAAAAGCATCATTAAACTTGATAAAAATTTCCATATCTATATCCACGGGGACAGACAGAAAATTGAAACAGGGGAGGATGATAAAGGAAAATACTACAGACTTTATTTTGAAAAAGAAGTATAATAGAAATCAATTCATTAAATAATATCATAACTTTATTGCTGATTACAAAATAGCAGTTATGAAGTTTATGATCGTTTTCTGGGGAGCTTTCCTCTTTTTCTTCTGCGTACCTTTTCCGATTTTCATTTATATGGTGACGGAGGAAGTCGCAACAGGACCGAGAAATTCATTAGCGGTGAGCTATGGATATCTCGGTCTTTCTTTATTACTATGGGGATATATTCTCGTATTCTTCATTAATACTCTTTTCATTAAAACTTTTAAGCAGAGGAACACCATTCATTCCATTCTGAGAAATGGTATTCCCAGAGAGGCTAAGGTAATGCGTTACCAGCTTTTAAAATACTTTCCGAAAACCAATATGAATGCTATTCAGATTGTTCTTTCATTTCCCAACCTTAGGAATACCATGATTGAACATGAGATGATGTTTCATGATTCCAAGCCACAGGAAAAAAGGTTTGATGTAGGAAATCATGTGAAGGTATTGTTGAATCCTAATGTTTCACAGGAACCTTACTTCATTTTAAGTGATCAAAAGGTTAGTTTCAATGCATCGGGAATGGTTTTAAGAATAGTATTTATCATATTGTTAATCGCTTATATTATCGGTCTGTACTCTTATTTCTATAGGCGGGAATCCTTTGATTTTGGCTGGCAGTTTCTCACTTTTATGCATCCTATTATTTTCAGTGGAGTGATGACCCTTATTTATGTATTGGTTTTTCAGCTGATTATAAGGAAGTTTTTTAAGAACAAAAAAGAAGAACGTATCCTCTTTGTGGGAAGAAGTGCCGAAGCACAGATTATCAGTGTGAATCAGACGGGGCTGACAGTTAATGACCAGCCGCAGATTATGTTTCAGGTCAGTTTTAAGGATTTTAAGGGAAAAGAACATATTGCGGTCTATAAAAAGGTGATCAGACTTCTGGACCTTTCCTCAGTTCCCAAACAAGGTGCTGTTGAGATCTTATATGATGAGAATGATCCGGGTACAATTACGATTCCCAGAGTTTAAATAAAGGAATACTACAACATATTGAACCTGGAAAACCCATGTTCAATCTAAAGATAAAAAAGAGCGGATTTGTAATGGACAAATCCGCTCTTTTTATGATAATTTTTTTGTTCACTTATTTTTTCTGAAAAAACAGCGACCTGTTGTATTCAAAATTCATTCTGGCGATATTGAGTACAGAAATTCCCTGTGGACATTCTACCTCACAGGCTTCTGTATTGGAGCAATGTCCGAATAATTCGCTGTCCATCTGGGCTACCATATCCAATACCCGTTTGCTTCTTTCCTCTTTTCCCTGAGGAAGCAGAGCCATATGGGTAATTTTTGCTGAGGTAAATAAAGCGGCACTTCCATTTTTACAGGTTGCCACACAAGCGCCACACCCGATACAGGCTGCAGAGTCAAAAGATTCTTCAGCAGTCTGATGGGTAACCGGAATGGCCGTGGCATCAGGAGCCTGACCGGTATTCACAGATACGAAACCTCCTGAAGAAATAATTCTGTCGAAAGCGGAACGGTCTACCTTTAAATCCTTCTTCACTGGAAAAGCGCCTGCCCGGAAAGGCTCTATCAAGATTGTTTCCCCATCTTTAAAAGATCGCAGGTGAAGCTGGCAAGTAGTCGTATTTTTTAAAGGACCATGAGCGATACCATTAATCATCATTCCGCACTGTCCGCAGATCCCTTCACGGCAGTCGTGATCGAATTCTACGGGTTCATCTCCTTCAGTGATCAGTTTTTCATTTAACGTATCAAGCATTTCTAAGAAAGACATGTGAGAATTTAATCCTTTCAGGTCATAATTAACCAGTTTTCCTTCACTTTGTCTGTCTTTCTGTCTCCATATCTTAAGGTGTAAATCCATAATTTTTTGTTTTTTATTTGTAGCTTCTTACCGTTGGCTGTATTTCTTCGAATATCAGGGGCTCTTTGATCAGTTCAGGTTCTTTGTTTTCGCCTGCCCAAGCCCATGCAGAGATAAACTGATATTCTGAATCGTTTCTCAATGCTTCACCATCCGGTGTTTGAAATTCTTCCCGGAAATGAGCACCGCAGGATTCATTACGGGTTAATGCATCATAACACATAAGCTCGCCAATCTCAAAATAATCAGCAACACGGCCTGCTTTTTCAAGTTCGGAATTCATTTGATCTCCCTGTCCGGAAACTTTTACTTCTTTATAGAATTCCTGTTTCAGTTTTCTGATCTCCTCGATGGCATATTTCAGACCTTCCTCATTTCTTGCCAGTCCGCAATAGTCATATAATAATTTTCCTAACGTTTTATGGAAATGATCTACGGTTTTGGTTCCTTTGATATTGATCAGGTCCCGAATCTGGTTCTTAACTGCATTTTCGGCCTGTTCAAACTCAGGCGTATCCGGGGATATTTTTCCGGTATGAATCTCATCTGCCAGGTAATTGGCAATGGTATAAGGAGCAATAAAGTATCCATCTACAGAAGCCTGTAAAAGGGAGTTTGCTCCTAAACGATTGGCGCCATGATCTGCAAAATTGGCTTCTCCCAATGCAAAAAGTCCCGGAACGGTAGTCATCAGCTCATAGTCTACCCAAAGACCTCCCATTGAAAAGTGAGCAGACGGAGAAATCATCATCGGTTCTTTATATGCGTCGTATCCTGTTATTTTAAGATACATATCGAATAAATTTCCGTATTTCTCTTTAATCTTATCTTTTCCCTGTTCCTTAATAGCCTTTGAAAAATCAAGATAAACAGCATTCTTTAACGGTCCTATCCCATATCCTGCATCGATTCTTTCTTTTGCAGCACGGGAGGAAATATCTCTTGGCGCCAAATTTCCAAATGCGGGATATCTTCTTTCCAGATAATAATCCCTTTCATTTTCAGGAATATCGTTAGGCTGTCTGTTTTCATCCAGTTTAGCAGGGACCCAGATTCTCCCGTCGTTACGCAGAGACTCGGACATCAGGGTTAATTTAGACTGGTAATCTCCGGATTGTGGAAGGGAAGTAGGGTGCACCTGAATCCAGCTTGGAGAAGCCATTAATGCTCCTTTTTTATGAGCTCTCCAGATGGCAGAGCCATTGCATCCCATAGCCAATGTAGAAAGGTAGTAGATCTTTCCGTAACCTCCTGTTGCCAGTACTACAGCATGGGCCGCATGTCTTTCAATTGCTCCGGTATCTAAATTCCTTACGATGATTCCTCTTGCTTTGCCGTCAATAGTCACCAAATCGAGCATTTCATGTCTTGAAAAAAGTTCTACAGAACCCTTTCCAACCTGTCTCATCAAAGCCTGGTAGGCTCCTAAAAGCAACTGCTGTCCGGTTTGCCCTCTGGCGTAGAATGTCCGGCTCACCTGAACACCACCAAATGAACGGTTGTTGAGATAGCCTCCATACTCACGTCCAAAAGGAACGCCTTGTGCTACGGCCTGATCGATGAGGTTTAAAGAACATTCAGCCATACGGTAAACATTGGCTTCACGGGCCCTGAAGTCTCCTCCTTTCAGGGTGTCTACAAACATTCTGTAAACACTGTCACCGTCATTTTTATAATTTTTTGCGGCATTTACCCCTCCCTGTGCAGCTACGGAGTGAGCTCTTCTCGGACTGTCCTGAAAACAGAATGACTTGACATTATATCCCATTTCACCCAAAGATGCAGCAATAGAACTTCCGGCCAATCCTGTTCCCACAACAATCACGTCCAGTTTTTTACGGTTGGCAGGGTTTACAAGTCTGGCTTTCTTTTTATAGTAATCCCATTTTTGTTCTAATGGGCCTTGTGGTATTTTTGAATCTAAAATCATAACGGGGTTTTTAATGATAAGTAAAGAATACATAAACCGGCATCAGGGCAAAACCTAAGCTGATAATGATTGAATAAGCAATTCCAATGGTCTTGAACCACTTTACAAATTTAGGGTGATACAATCCCAGAGTTCTTACCGCACTGTGTATTCCATG
This sequence comes from Chryseobacterium sp. YR221, assembly GCF_900176315.1. NCBI lineage: Bacteria > Pseudomonadati > Bacteroidota > Flavobacteriia > Flavobacteriales > Weeksellaceae > Chryseobacterium > Chryseobacterium sp. YR221. Next base: position 170,991 of record NZ_FWXM01000002.1, on the reverse strand, counting down.
AATCAGGTGATAGCAGAGTGCAATCATAGATGCTACATAAATGAGCACATACCACCACTCTTTAAAAACTGTAACCACCAGAATATACAGGTCTTTATTTCCATTCTCGTCCAAAGGTGGATTTCCGAATTTGTAGACATACCAGAAGTTTTGAAAATGAATCACCAGGAAGATTAAAATCAATGTTCCCAGGATTCCCATATTCCGGGAAGCCCATTGGCTGGCTCTTCCACGTCTGTCATTCCGGTAGTCACCTCCTGATTTTCTATTTTTTAGAGTGATCACCAATCCGTCTACGGCATGCAGAATAATACTGGCATATAAAACGTAAGACACTATTTTGATAATGATATTTCCGGATAAAAAATGGGAATAGGCATTAAACTGAAGATGTGCCTGCTCCTGAGGAAGGAACAGCTGGAGATTTCCCAGAAAATGAATCAGCAGAAAGAACCCCAGAAACAGTCCCGTAAGACACATCAGCATTTTTCTTAACAATGTTGATAACATAAATTTGATTTTATAATTAATAATATCCTAAAACTTTCATCCATAATCCTCCTACAACCATGTAGATAATTAATAATACAATCCCTATTTCGAGACCTCTGAGCCACCAGACTTTCAGGTCTACATATCCGCTTCCGAAGAATACCGGAGCAGGGCCGTGTCCGTAATGTGTAAGTACACCATAGATTGAACCTAAGAAACCAAGCATCATGGCAAGTAACATGGGTGGAATTCCCAAAGAAACACCTACTCCCAGTAATGCAGCATACATCGCTGCAACGTGAGCTGTAGCACTGGCAAAAATATAATGACTGAAAAAATACACAACGATAATGACAGGGAAGGCTACCTGCCAGCTGAGACCTCCGATTTTCATTTTGATAAGGTCACTGAACCATCCGATAAAGCCTAATTCATTCAAAGAACTTGCCATCATTACCAGTACAGCAAACCAGACAATAGTATCCCAGGCTCCTTTTTCCCCTTTTACATCTTCCCATGTCAGAACTGAGGTTAATAATAAGAGTGTTAATCCAATAAATGCCGTTGTAGTAGCATCAATAGATAAGGTTCCCCCAAATATCCAAAGCGCTAAAAGGATGAAGAACGCCAGTAGCATCAGCCATTCGTTTCGGGAGATAGGTCCCATTTCTTTTAATTTCTGAGCAGCCATTTTCGGGGCATCTCCTGTTTTTTTCAATTCCGGCGGATATAATTTGTATAAAACCAAAGGAACGACAAAGAATGCTACGGCACCAGGCAAGAAACCGGCTGCTGCCCAGGACATCCAGGTAATATCAATACCCAGGTTGGCTGCAAATTTCTGACACATCGGGTTACTGGCCGTACCTGTCAGAAACATGGAAGAAGCGATGAGGTTCATATAGTAGCTGTTCAGCGTTAAAAAAGAACCTAATTTTCTATGGGTTTCGGGTTTTTCAGGAACGGAATCGAAGCTTATGGCCATAGATTTCATAATAGGGTAGATAATTCCGCCACCTCTTGCCGTATTACTCGGAATAGCCGGTGCCAGACAAACATCTGCAAGGCCCAGCCCATATGCTAATCCTAATGAGCTTTTTCCGAAAACCCTGATGAATAAAAAGGCAATGCGGTTTCCAAGGCCTGTTTTGATAAATCCTCTGGCTATAAAGAATGAAATCCCAATCAGCCAGATCACTTTATCTCCAAAACCTGAAAGGGCTTTGGTGATTGATTTTCCGGCATCTCCCGGAGCCACCACCTGTGTAAGGGCCGTAAATGCGATAGCCATCATACACATTGTGCCCATGGGAGCAGCTTTAAGGATAATTCCTAAAATGGTTGCAGCAAAGATGGCGAACAGGTGCCATGCATCCTGAGTAACACCTTCGGGTACAGGAATGAACCATATAATCAATGCCACGATAAATGTAATCGCTACATTTTTGATATTAATTTCTTTCATGATAATAACTATTTAAGGGTTTAGAATCTACTCTGTACCTGAACAATGAATAGATTGTTGTTGTATTGTGAGGTGTTTGCCACCTGATATTTGTAACGGTCAAACTGTACTCCCAGCTGGATTCTTGCTCCATAATTTTTCAGAAACTCCAGTCCAACCATTGGGGTGATCGTTTGTCTTGGGTTGGAAGCCAATCTGAAGTTGGTATCCAGATATTCATAGCGGCATGAGAGTTCAAAAGCGCTGAGGTTTTTATGGTTAATCTCATATCTTAGATTAGGAAGAAAGTAAACCCCGCGAACCAGGTACTGATCCGGGTTTTCAGGTCTTACTTCAGGGGCTATAGAATTGTATAAAACGTGATTGGTGGCTTGTTTGGCTTCCAGTTGCATATCAAGGCTCCATCTTGGATCAAATTGTACCAAAGAGCTCAGGTCAACTCCTAAAGCATATACTTTTTTACTGAATACTTCACCAATACCTCCATTAAGGCCTACGTTGAAATTGTATTTTTTAGACAGTCCAAAGACCAGGCGGGTAGAATACTGCTTTCCGTTGTCATTGTCATTGACCTGGTTTTTTCCGTTTCCATTCACTACAGACACGGCATACTGGAAGGGGACTTCTCCAAGCTGAAGCTGCCCGGTTGCAGACATTCCGATCTGGAAACTCGTCCAGCCCAGCTTTCCAAATTCAGAATACTGATTAGACCAGTCCAAAGATTTAATAATATCGATAGGGTAGGTTTCCTCGATCCCGAACCAAGGTCTGAACTGTCCGACCGTAATCGCTAATTTAGGATTAAAAGTATACTTCAGATAAGCGTTTTCAAGGACCCTGCTTTTAGGATCATTTTTAAAATCTGCAAGGTTGGCCAAAACAACAACTTCAGTACGTTTACTGATCTGCGCCCGGACCTGAACTCTCATGTATTTGAGCATGAAATTATTGCTGGTTCCGGAACCATCTGCGTGATGAAGTCCGTTTACATCCACATCTTTGCTCATGCCTACCAGATAACGCGCCTGGAAAAGGCCTTTGATCTGAAGCTGCGGGTATTTTACATTATCTTCTTCCGGTTGTGGTTTGGTCTGTAAAGAATCCTGTATCTGCGCATGAGCTGAAAACCAGCAGGCAAGCATGCAGAGCAACAGGCTTCTCTTTTTAAGTGAAAAAAAGGCCATATCTTTTTGTTTGTTTTTTGTTTAAACCCACCTGTCAACTCTTCGAATTGCCACATCTCCCAAGGAAGAGAATGGTCACCTATCAAGTAATTGTCTTATGGACAAACCTCTGATATAAAGAAAGGGGGTGTATTTCTTATGTGTTGAGGTGAGCACTTAAATGACTTAAGTGTTTTATTATTTTATGGTTTTTGGGTAGTTTTTATTCTAATCCCAGAAATTTGAATGGTATTGATTCCTTGAAATCCGTATTGGATTTCCCATTATAGGTATGAAAGCTGCCCAGGTCCAGTTTCATTACTTTTCCTTTTGGGCTGAGGTCAAAATCTTTAAGATCTACCCAAAAAGTATTAGGGGTGAAAACGGTTTCAAAATAGTAAACCAGATTCTTTTGATCCGAAACAGAGCGCCATCTTGTGGAAGAGATATTAGGTTCCGTTGCTGAGGTAATTCCATAAGGTACAGAACAGTTTCTGATGACACTGAAAACACTGGCCACTGCCGTACGTGTATCAGCACTTCTTGGGATCGCATTGATATAATAAGAGGCTCTTACAAATCTGTCTGCAGCGCGGTTGGTACCCGGAAGCATAACGTTACCGGGAATCCCTTTCCAGTAATTATTAAGGGCCAGCTGCTCCTCAAAGATCGGAGAGTTGGTCATCACCGTATAGGAAGGGTCATGGTGAATCACCAGTTTTCCATTGATATACTCAAATACCGCGTTGTCTCCTGAAGCATCAGAAATGGAAAGGTGTATGGTGGTGAATTTTTCGGTTCCGGGAATATAATCGCTTACAATAACGAAAGGCTCCTTTTTTGAAAATTCTACCGCTTCTTTTACAGTGGCAAAATTATCGAGATAATATTGTGCCCATAAAGAAATGGCAAGTCCCTTTTTACTTCCTTTAGGATCGAATTTTGGGTACTGGGATTCACCAAGCCATAGCATATTGGCAACCAGTCCTTTTTCATTCATTCCGTCTGCTGAGGCAATATCCCAGCTGGAGCTGATGATACTTCCGTATTTTGAAGTCCATTTTACAGATTTTGGCCCTGTTTGTCCGGTATGTTCTATTCCTTTTGGAAAAACCCACAGATTGGCTGGGATTTCATCACGCCAGTCCATAGAACGGGCTGTCAGAATAGTGTTTTGTGGACCTTTGTAGACTACACGGGTACATGCTTCAGACGGATTCCATAATCCTATTGAAAGGACAAGAGAAAATAAAATTAATGGGAACTTTTTCATAATAGTATTATTTGAATTTAAATTTTATATTGAATTTATTGTGAATAATTCAATGAATTTTTCATCATATTCATTATTTGGTGATATAAATTTAGTTAAAATTGTTTAAATGTCACAATTATTTTAACTGATAATGTGTAATTCATGTTATGAATCATGAAGTATGGCTGGTTAACATTATTATTGGATTTTTTTTTGTATATTTTAGAGATATCTTATTAAAACAGGGGTAAAATAAAGAATGTTTCAAAGTGATTTGTAATGGGTTGAGAAGCATGACAGATAGAGATTATTGCCTGAAACAAAGGAAAATAGATACCACACAGCTCTCGCTGTAGAAAAAAAGCTATATCTTTGATAGATTGACTGACATATTATGAATTTTGTAGAGTGCCATGAGGAACCCATCCATATTCCAGGCTATATACAGAGTTTTGGCTATTTGATTGGCATTGATGCGGAATCCCATTCCATTACTTTTTTCAGCAGGAATATTTTGGATATATTGAATATTGAGAGTTCAGATGAACTTTTCAACAGAAAACTTACGGACTTTCCTGAAAGTTTTCAAAGCATTATTGATTCAGATATTTATACTTCGCTGGATAAATTTACCAGAAGGGAGAATGAAACATATTTCGATAAGATTTTTATTGATGATAAAGAATATCACTTTTCTGTTTTTAAAAGCGGAGGGTATATCTTTTTAGAATTTGAAGAAGTCCTGATCAATCCGAATAAGCGGATATCCAACAAATATGACAATTTTTATACTATAGATAACCAGCAGGAGCTTTGGAATCATCTGTTGGAAACGCTTTCCAAGGTTGTGAATTATGACCGGATGATGGTGTATAAATTTATGATGGATGGTTCGGGAAAAGTGATTGCAGAAAAAAAAGGGGATAGTATGGAAAGCTTTCTGGGACTTCATTACCCGGAATCTGATATACCCAAGCAGGCGAGGGAGCTTTATCTTAAAAAACGAAAAAGAATATTCAGCAATGTTGATGCTGAAACGGTTCCTCTTTTAAGTAAAGCAGAGAAATATATTGACCTCAGTTTTGCGGCTTCAAGGGGAATGTCTCCTATTCATGGGCAGTATCTTAAAAATTCGGGAGTATCTTCCAGTTTCAGTATTTCCATTATCATTGATGATCACCTTTGGGGGCTGGTTACCTGTCAGAATATTGAGGCTAAGCATATTGACCTTGAAGACAGGGTACAGGCCGGTATTTTTACGGCTCTGGCCGCAAATGCCTATTCATCTTTTAAATCTAAAAATGAACTGAATTACCGCCTGGAGCTGAATGAGAAATTATCCCATCTTAAAACGGATTTTTTAAAACATAATAATCTACTGGATTCGCTGTCCGAAAATAAAACGGAAATAAAGGATTTGCCGGAAGCTGACGGTCTTGTGGTTATTTCGGATGAAAATATAGTGACAGACGGAGTTACTCCGGATTATGAGACGATCAATACCATTGTAGAATGGGCTTTTGAAAACTGCGAAAACACGATTTATATAAGCCGAAGTTTTCTGAAAGATTATGGTGAGAAATTAGGTTTGTCTGAAAATGAGGCAGGCGTGATTATCTATTTTATTGACAGAGACAAAAAAGAAATGCTGATCTGGTTCCGGAAAGAATTTGATGAGCATATTAACTGGGCAGGGAACCCTGAAAAGAACATCGGGGTATTTTCTCAAAATGGGGAAGAAAAACAGATTGTTTCTCCGAGAACTTCTTTTCAGATTTTTACAGAAAACATAAAAGGTCATTCTAAAAGATGGAATTCCCGAAATATAAGTTCTGTTCATGCAATCCGCGACCTGATCCTGGAAAGTTCCCACAAAAATTATATTGCGATCAAAAGACTGAATGATGAGCTTAAAAAAGTAAACGAAGAGCTAGACAGTTTTTCTTATACTATCTCCCATGATTTAGGAACTCCTCTGACCGTGATGAAGCTTAATGCACAGATGCTTTTGGGAAATTTATCTGACGATTCTGAAAAAAGTAAAGGGAAGATCCATACGATCATTGAGGAAATTGATACTATGGCGGAGATGATGCATGATGTATTGCAGCTCAGCCGTGCCAAGCACAGTGAGATCCAGCTTGAAACCCTGAAAACAGGTCATACCATTCATAAGATTTCTGAAAATGCTAAGATGACGTATGGAAGTTCGAAAAGTGAAATCATCATTAAAGACTGCCCTGATGTAATGGGGGATAAAACCATGCTTCATCAGGTATTTTTAAATATTATCAACAATGCTGTAAAATACTCTTCCCATAAAGATCAGCCAAAAGTGGAGATTGAAGGGGTAGAGGATGGCTCTGCTATTGTGTACCGGATTTCAGATAACGGCATCGGAATTCCTGAGGAGGAGAAGCATAAAATGTTTAAAATTTTCAACAGGATGGAAAATGCGAAGAAATTCAAAGGAAATGGAATAGGGTTGTCTATTGTTCATCGGATTATGAAAAGAATTGGTGGGAATGTAGATTTTGAGAGCAATAAAGAAGGGACTTCTTTCATTTTAACGTTTAAAAAGCCTTAAATTTGAGAAACTTTTAAAACGTTATTATGGTATCAGAATATTTAAAACAGAATACAGCCAATTATCACGATGCAGCAGAAAAGCTTTTTAATTCTGAAAAAATTTTTAATAAAACTTTCACTTTAGAAGATTATAAAAAAATCATTCATACCAATTATCTGATGCTTCTTCACAGCGAGGATAAAATATTCACCAGTCTTTCTGAGAAATATTCGGAAAAACTTCAACTCAACGAGAGAAAGAAACTCTCTCTTATTGAAAAAGACCTGAAAAGCCTTTCCCTGAACAGTCAGGAAGTTTCCCATGATCTGGAATTTAATAATGAACATGAAGCGTTGGGAGCAATGTATGTAATTGAAGGTTCTACATTGGGAGGAAACGTAATCGCCAAGCAGCTTTCTAAAACGGAAGGTTTTGATGAGGTTACCTTCAATTTTTTCGGATGTTATCAGGAAAATACAGGACCTATGTGGAAGAATTTTAAGGAGGTGCTGGATACTGAAATTCGTGAAGAAAACTACAATGAAGTCCTATCCGGCGCGAAAAAACTATACTCGTTTTTACTGAACGTCAATTAATTTCTTTTAATACCTAATAAAATTCCTGAAAAATTGCCCACTTTTTCAGGAATTGTTAAATTTGGGGAGTTTCAATTTTAAACTTAACTTAAAAAATAAATAATTTAAAAAGTATACAATATGAAAGTAACTGTAGTAGGTGCAGGCGCTGTAGGAGCAAGCTGTGCAGAATACATCGCAATGAAGAACTTCTGTTCAGAAGTAGTTTTAGTAGATATTAAAGAAGGATTTGCTGAAGGTAAAGCAATGGATTTGATGCAGACAGCGTCGCTGAACGGATTCGATACAAAAATTACCGGAACAACAGGAGATTACAGCAAAACTGCAGGTTCTCATGTAGCAGTGATTACTTCAGGTATTCCTAGAAAACCTGGAATGACAAGAGAAGAGTTGATTGGTATCAACGCAGGAATCGTAAAAGATGTTACTGAAAATTTAGTAAAACATTCTCCGGAAGTAATCATCATCGTAGTTTCTAACCCAATGGATACGATGGCTTATTTAGTGCATAAAACTTCAGGTCTTCCTAAGCACAAAATCATCGGAATGGGTGGTGCTTTGGATTCTGCAAGATTCAAATACAGATTGGCTGAAGCATTAGAAAGCCCTATTTCTGATGTGGACGGAATGGTAATCGCTGCTCACAGTGATACAGGTATGCTTCCACTATTGAGCAAAGCGACAAGAAACGGGGTTCCTGTAACTGAATTCTTAGACGAAGAAAAACAAAAATATGTAATTGAAGAAACTAAAGTAGGAGGAGCTACGCTTACTAAACTATTAGGAACTTCAGCTTGGTATGCACCAGGTGCAGCGGTTTCTGTAATGGTTCAGGCTATTGCATGTGACCAAAAGAAAATGATCCCTTGTTCTTTAATGCTTGAAGGTGAGTACGGTCAAAACGATATCTGCTTAGGAGTTCCTGCTATCATCGGAGCAAACGGAGTAGAGAAAATCGTAAACGTTACTTTAACTGCTGAAGAGCAATTAAAATTCGCTGAAGCTGCAAATGCAGTAAGAGAAGTGAACGGAGATTTGAAATTCTAATCATTAGATTTTGCATAAATGAGAACCGCACCTACAGGCTGCGGTTCTTTTAGTTTACTATTTATTGAGACTTGCTAAATTTGTTGAAAAACTCTTTTCTTCCTTTTTTATCGTAAACATAAGGATCAATAAAATTTTTTGTCCAGTTATTTCTGATTTGGGGAAAGTCTCTTCCAATAAATTTTTCAAGTTCAGTTTTTTTAACATCAATCGCATACACTTTATTTTGGAACGGGAGTGTAATTTGTACTTCATTAATAAAATCAAGGTTTTTCATTAGTCTTACCGATCCATCTACTAGTGCTTTTTGAATAGCATCTCCGCTTAAGTTTTCAGATTGTCTTTGTTTGTCTATTGAACCATTATATCTTATTTGATTTCAGATCTATGAGTAATACCTTCCCAATTATTTTTCTCATAGTAGTCTAATTATTTTATAGCACGTCAAAACTAAAAAAAACTGTAATAATTAATTACGGGAAACCATAACTAGAATCAGCGCGGCCGAAGGCCGCGCTGATTCTAGTTTACAATAAATAACTTATTTCATTCTATGTACAAACTCTCCAATCGTATTCACAAAATCTTGGTTTTTCTCATAATACAGCAGGTGTCCGCCATCAATGGAAGCTACTTTCTGATTGGGAAACTGAAAGGTTTGATAATGTTTTGTTCCTACAGCTTTATCTTTTTTTCCTGTAATAATTAATACCGGGACTCTGATGTCTTTTGTAAGAAGAGTGTAGTCCGTATAATATTCAGGGTATTCTTTGGGCTTTGTAATCACAGCCATCCCGAAATCGATGATCCTTGGATGAAGAGAGTCTATTTTATCCATTTGTTTAATGGTTTCAATATCATCGGTAAGAAATTTATACCCGATACGCTTTTTTCTCATTAAGCTGCTGACTTTTGCAATTTCTGACTGAAGGCTGTCTTTAGAAATGTCTTTGACAGGAGTGTGGAGAAGTTCATTTCCATATTGAATCTGTTCTCTTAGTGATTCATTATTGAGAAAATGTAACGTGACATTGGCTAGGATAAGTCCTTTTGTATATTGAGGATATTTTTTAGCATAATTCACCGCAATAATCCCTCCAAAAGAATGTGCCAGTAAGAAAACCCTGTTCAGTTTCATATGTTGTCTCAGCTCTTCAATATCCTGGATCATTTTGTCAAGGTGATAGTTTTCTGCCTGAGCTGATCCCCCGGAGCCGCGCTGATCCATATAGATCATTTTCATGTTTTTTTCAAGGTTATTTCCTCCCATCAGTTCAAATGAGGGATATCCCTGTCCGGGTCCTCCCGGAACATAGATGCAGGCTTCTCCTTTTCCGGAGACTTTATATTTTATTTTGATATGGTCGGAGGTTTCAAAAAAGCCTTCAGAACTGTTGCCTTGGGCAGAAACAGAAATGATAGATAAGAAGAAACAGAGGAGTAGCGAGATGGTTTTCATATACTAATAACAGTTGAGAGAACCTGTTTATTACTTTTTTTTATGAATTATTTTTCTTAAAAAAGGCTCAACGGTGAAAGTTGAGCCTTTTTCTAATTATTGATGATATAATTACAGAACGGCTAAATATTTAAGATAGGGTTCCAGAATATCTTTGTTGATCAATGGGGGATATGGCATATCACTGTCCTTTATAAAATCGAGAGTATTTTCTGCATCATAATAGTATGTGTTTTTATATACCTCTTTTAAAGTTGCTTTTCCATATACTTTATCTGTGAACATTCCCAACAGGGGGTATAGTGGATCTTCCTCATTATTTTTCCATGTATCCAGCCATTCATTATAGGGAAGGGGTTTCATATCAAATCCGAAGTATTGATTGATCCTGTCAAAAAAATCTGTGATAGAAACATCTCTTTCGGCTAGAGGAGTCAGATGGAATTTCTTGCCTAAAGCATTTTTCTGTCGGGATATATGAACAATTGATTTGGCCATATAATCTACCGGAACCAATTGAGATTTGAAGCCTAAAATAGTAGGGTAGGCCTTATTGGCGATACAGCTTTTCACCAATGCCCCCCACCATTGATAGACTGCTGTAGAGCCTGTCTGTGAATTACTCAATGCGTATCCCAGTCGGAAAACAATCACCGGAACTCCTTTTTCCTCTGCCTTTTGCATAATCTGTTCCATTACCCATTTACTTTGTACATATCCCAAATCTCGGCTTACCGCCTGTAAATCCTGGTGGATATCATCATTTTCATACACCCATTTTTTATGGGTAAACTGATGGCCAAAGCTAAAGACTGCACTTGTAGAAAATAATGAAACCGGTTTTACTTTTTCAGCTGCAGCAAATTTAATGACTTCCTGAAGTCCCAGAATATTAGCTTTTCGGATAATGGAATAAGGTTCAATAAAATTCACAGAACTCCCTGAATGATAAATACAGTCTATTGTTTTTGCTAAATAATTAAATTGTTCCTCTCCAAGACCCAGTAAAGGGTTGTTTAAATCTCCGGTTACCACTTTTATCCTCCCTGTTGTCAGCCAATGGGTAGGAAGTAAAAATTGTTCAAATGCCTGGTGTAAACGTTTTAATGCAATCTGTTCATTTTCTCCCCGAATAAGGCAATAGATGGTGGTTTCGGTTTGCTTCATCAGTTCATCAATAATATGCACTCCCACAAAACCATTAGCTCCTGTCAGCAGTACATTTTGAGGAGAGTTCATTACTGAAGCATCTATATCACTATCGGTTACAGAGATTTCAGGGACAAGCTGGGCATCTTCTAAGAGCTGCTTGATCATACTTTCATTTTGAGCATCATCCTGATGAGAAATATTCTGCCTGGTCCTGTTTTCTATAATATTTGCTTGTGATTCAATTGTTTTGTGAATAAACAGATCCTGTAGTGATATTCTGTCGCGATAAGAATCGGGTAACCTGTTATAGAGTTTAGCCAGGAGCAAAGAATGGCCCCCCAGTTCAAAAAAATTATCAGTGACTTCAATGAATGGGTATTGTAAAATTTCTGTCCAGATTCCGAATATTGTTTTTTCATAATTGTTTCTGAACTCTTTTTTCTCGTCTACAGAAACGAATGCTTTTTTATAATTGTCCAATAAAGCCTTCTTGTCAATTTTTCCATTCGAATTTATAGGGAGTTTTTCCATGATCACAAAGTCATGGGGAATCATATAAACAGGTAGGGTCTGTTTAAGCTGCTCACGGAAGTTTTTGATCAGCAGATTTTTATTTTTATCATCAAGGGGCATTCCGGGATATTCTAAAAATCCGATTAATTTTTTATCATAATCGCTTTCAGGTTTTACTTTTACCACTGCTTTTCCTACACCTTCCAGTTTTGAAATATTTTCTTCTATTTCCTGAAGCTCAATACGGTATCCCCTGATTTTAACTTGATCATCTATTCTGCCTGCATATTCTATTTCTCCGTTAGGTACCCATTTGCCAAGGTCACCTGTTTTATATATTTTTTCTCCTTTTTTTAATGGATGGTCTATAAATTTGGAATCAGTGAGTTCCTGATGTCCAAAATATCCTCTGCTTAGATTTATACCACTCACACAAATTTCACCGGTTTCATGGATCGGTAGAATTTGATCATTTTCCATAATATAAATATCAGTGTTGGCAATAGGGCCTCCGATGGTCATAAGGTCCTCTTCTGATTTTATAATTTTTGACGTTACCCAGATCGTGGTTTCTGTGGGTCCATAAACATTACATATGGTGTGTTTTCCTTTTAATAATGTTTTGCCTAATGCAGGGGATAAATACTCTCCGCCACAAATGATCATCATGGGTTCTATTTTCTCCCAATTTACGGTGTCTGCCAGCATAGACCAGGTACTCGGTGTGGTCTGAGCTACCGTGATTTTATATTTTAAAAGTAATTCGACTATAGCTTCGGGATTCAGCTGATCTTCCTGTGAAGCGACAACCAGTGTGTTTCCTGTCATGAGTATTGAAAATATTTCCAGAACAGAAATGTCAAAAGCGTAGGTGCTTACAGCAAGCATATGTCCTGCAGATCCGGGAATTACCTTTTCTATGAAATAGCTTAATGCATTAACCACATTGATATGTTCCACGGCTACTCCTTTGGGTCCTCCAGTAGAACCGGAGGTAAACATAACGTACATCAGATGATGGGGTTTCAATGTTCTTTCAGGTTTTTCTGCAGACATCGTTTCCCAGTATACATTTTCCCAGCATAAAGATTTTTCAGCCACTTCCTTTGCGGTCTTTTCAAAAGCATTTTCAGTTAGTAACAGTGATATTTTACTTTCACTGCTTATATTTTTCAATCTGTCCTCAGGGTATAAAGGAGGCATTGGAACATAGGCTGCTCCTGTTTTCATAATAGCTAAAAGTGAAATAATAAGCTTTTCACTACGGTCAATCATAAGGCCTATACGGTCATCTGGTTGTATGGAAACGATCCTCATTATATGGTTGGCTAGCTGATTGGCCATTTCGTCCATTTCGCGGTAAGTAAGTTCTTTGTTCTGGTAAATGATGGCGGTTTTATCCGGAACCATTTTTACCTGTTCTTCTATCAAATCTATAATAGTTTTGTGTAGAGGATAAGTGTCATTTGAGGTGTAATTGAATTCAAGGATCTGTTTTAGTTGTTCATCCTGAATAAGTTGTCCTTTGATCATTTTTGGATCAGGTAATGCATTTAAGTTCATGGTTTGTGATATGGGTTTTTAAAAATATTGATAAAAGATATGCTGTACTCTTAAAAAGTAAGAGCAGAATCAGTATGTTTTAATTAATGAAATGGTAGAAAAATGCTGAGTCAATCAGTTATTTTATTTATTGACTCTATTAATTTTAAACGTCTGAGATAAAATGATGGGTACTGAATTTAAATTCAAAAAGTATTTTCAGATTTTCATCTCTTATGGAATTGTGTATCATCTTTTTTTGTGGTTTTCATGGGTTAGTGACAGGAAATAGTAACAAAAAAATGAGTATTTCTGTTAAGAATAAAATAGAATTTTTTTCGCTGGAAAATTAATGAAGGATAAAGTGAAATTCGTGATCACTTAAAGGGAATATTCACATTTTTATTCTTAGAAAGAACGGGGTACAATCTTGATTATTTAATGATATGTAAATGTATTGATAAAAATCATAATATTTCTATTAATATTGATTTATTTTTTAACATATTTGTTTTATGGTTTAAAAATAAATAATCATTATTTAAGTAGGAGGTTACTTCTGAAAAATTGTGAAATTAGAATCTGGAATTACTTTTCGTAAAATTAGAGCTGGTTTTTATTGTCATAACTTAAACAATCATGTATTATTAAATTATTGGTTATATAAGATTTAAGTAAGCTCAGCAATTTTTTTAAACAACCCTGGATAATGGATGACCAATCCATCTTCATCCACTAAGATGTCAGCTTTAAAGTCGGTCTCAATATTTTCGTACAGATATCCTGTAGGGCTTGTTTGGGTATACTGTTGCTTGGCTGGTTTAATATGATTGTTTAAAATATCAATATAAATAACTTCGATCTTCTGCGGATGGTTTTCAGTTAGAATCAAATTATTTATTGGCAGTGTATTGGTAAAAGGGGTTAAAGAGATATCGATATATTTAAACCCTTTCAACTCAGGATGTATAAGGTCGTTGATCTCCCAATGATCCTGTTGTTTTTTTCCTGTTATCTTAGTCTTTATGGTATTGACTTCAGATTCAATTAAAAAATCCAGCATTGTCCAATCTTTATTAAGGATGAGCTGATAATCTACAGTATACATTTTATCCTGGTAACAGCCAATGATTTTTGATGTTACGGTGTAGTTTTTATCATCCTCCTGTATATTGAAATATTCGAGAGACTGATAAATTATTCCTTGCCATATTAATGTTTTCATTTTACTTTGGTGTATTGTATGATCTGTTTTAGAATGTATTGAACAAAATATTGATTAATGGGAGATTCTTCGTTTCCTGATCCTGCTTAATGTTTCCCTTGCTACGCCTAAGAAAGATGCCAGTTGGGTAAGTGATACCCGCTGTAGCATTTCTGGGTATCTGTTTTCAAGATATTCCAGCCTTTCCTGAGCGGAATAGAGTTTGAAAAGATTGGAAAACTCTTCCTGTTTTGTAGCAAACTGACGGATACAATGACGTCCCAGGCTTTCAATTTCATGAGATTCTTTAGCAATTGTGAACAGTTTTTCTTTATTGAAAATAACTGTATGTACTTCTTCACATGCAGCCATATTGAACTCAGATGGCTGTCCACTGCCAAAGCTGCTGATATTGGTAGCTATTTCATTTTCAAAGAAAAATCCGGTGTTCTTTGTCACTCCATTTATCTCATAATATGTTTTAGAAAATCCTTTATCAATAAAGAACAGAGAATGGCAAACCTCTCCTTCCCGCAGCATAATTTCATTTTTTTTAAAATTTTTTTCAGAAAGGGCAGGCTGGAGCAAAGACCAGCTTTCATCAGAAAAAGGAGTGAGAGAACGGAGATAGCTTAATAGGTTTTCCATGCTTAGTTTTTTGCTCTTAAAATTATTAAAAGATTAATATGATTTACTTCCTATTATTCCAGATCCAATGTCATAAAAAGGGCAATCTCGTCGGAATTATTATACAATCTTGTGTTCATACCGGTAATATTGAAGCCCATTCTTCTGTAAAATTGTATCGCAGGATAATTAGTATTCTGGGTTTCAAGTTCAATAACCCGGCAGTTTAATCTTCTGGCTTCTTTAATGGCATTTTTGATCAGCTGTATCCCTGCGCCCTGTCTCCGGTGTTTCTCATGGATCAGAATGTTTTCGATATAAAAGCTGTTGTTCCAGGTTCTTTGCTCACCAATAATCCAGCCTACCAGCTCATGATTCATATACGCTCCGAAAGAATTTCCTTTTTCAATAACTGTATTAAGGGTTTCAAGCTCATCAAGCTTTGTTTCCCATAATTTGGTATAGGAAAAAGCTTTTTCTTTTACCGTAAATTCAAAAACACCGGCATATTCTATGGAAGAGACAGAATATATGGTATCCGTAGTATAGCCATTGTGCCCCCAATTTGTGGAGGGATTGTTGGTAAGCTTTTCCAGTTTTTTTATTTCCATAAAATGATTTTAATAGGAAGTTTATGACATTTCGGTACAGATCTCTACCAGATAATTATCCAGATCTTTGATGTAAGCTGTTTTTTGTCCCCAGGGTTTTACTGTAATATTCTCATATAGAGAGGCACCATTTTTAACGGCTTTTTCTACCAATGTTTCCACATTATCTGTAATAAACCCCAGTTCTATCCCGAAAGGTTTAGTTTCCGATTTCGAGGATAAAAAACCTTCTTTTAAATTGGAACTGGCCAGACTGATCGATGCAAAAGAAATAGTAGTTTCTCCGGTTATCAGCTCACCATAATCCTTTTCTGGAGTGATGAATTTTATTTCTGTATCAAAAGTATTTTTGTAGAAATTCATTGATTTTTCTACCTCTTCTACATACAGGATGACATATTTAAATTTGATCATAGTATAGGTTTAATATTTAATAATTGTTGGATAAAATTATTTTTTCTTGATAATATAGTTTTCATCTACCATCAGTTCGATATGAGGTCCATTCAGCGGATAATATTTCATACCTCCAAAATGACCGAAGCGAAGCGGGTATTTTTGACTCAGGTCCCTTATTTTTGCTCCAAAGGAATTAACATCAACGTCTATACTCTGGTCTTTATACTGTCTGCCATTGGTAAAGAAGAGCATCAGATTACACTGATCATTAAAGTCGAAATCGTGGTAATAAAATACGCTGAGGTTTTCTTCGCGGCATATTGCAGCTAAATCATTAATACAATCTTTTTTGTATACCAGAGGAAGGTTACAGTCAATTCTTATTGAAAAATTTTCAGCGTTATTCTGCCTGAAATCAGAACCTGTCATCTGAATAAACCGATGTTCTATAGTCCTGAATATTTCTCTTTCCGGATCATAGTTTTTGGTATACTGAGCTTCAAAAGGAATATGTCCATCCAAAAGTACTGCATTTTGATCTGTCAGCAGCTCTTCCATTTCAGCAGCTAACTGAAAGTAATAATCAAAAAGCTGATCGTCTCCGATGGTAATCATCACCTGATTGCCATTGATTTTTAGCTGTAAATAGGTTTGAGGGAATTTTGCTTTCAAAACTTCCAGTCTGTTGAGGAAATTTTTAATATCATCCACCTGAACTTTTGTCTCCAGTTCGGCAAGACTATCGGTATGACCACCATATCCCTGCATGAAGCTGAAAAATTTGAAATGATATAAATTTTCAGGAAATTTAAAATACCAGTATACTCCTAAAATCATGGATGAATTGATTGGTGAATTGAATATTGATCAAAATTAAATAAAATTTCACACTCCAAAACATTCAAAACCCTTAAATTTGTGGTCAATAAAAATTTACTTGGATGCTTAGGAAAATTTCAATTGCGGCAGCTGCTGTTTTGTCCGTAGTTACAATCAATGCGCAGAAGAACAAAAATACTCAACTGGAAAGACCGAAATTAGTAGTAGGTTTGGTAGTAGACCAAATGCGTTGGGATTATTTATACCGTTTTTATGGTAAATATGGAAATGACGGTTTCAAAAGGTTGCTGAATACAGGATATTCTTTAAATAATGTACATATTCCTTATGTTCCTACGATTACTGCTTTGGGGCATACATGTATCTATACCGGGTCTGTACCTGCCATCCACGGAATTGCAGGAAACGACTGGACAGATAAGGAAACAGGTAAAGGAGTGTACTGTACGGCAGATGACAGCGTTCAGCCGGTAGGAACTACCAATACTAAAACAGGAAGCCACTCTCCAAAAAATCTATGGTCTACCACAGTAACCGACGAGTTGAGGCTGGCAACGAACTTCCAGGGTAAAGTAATAGGAGTTTCTCTGAAAGACCGTGCTTCTATTCTTCCGGCAGGACATACGCCGAACGGAGCTTTCTGGTTTGACGACAGTACCGGGAACTTTATTACAAGTACATGGTATATGAAGGAGCTTCCACAATGGATCCAATCATTCAATGCTCAGAATTTACCTGAAAAATTGGTGGCTAACGGTTGGAATACCTTACTTCCAATCAATCAGTATACAGAAAGTTCACCCGACAATTCTTCATGGGAAGGTCTATTGGGAAGTGCCAAAACACCTACATTCCCATATACCAATCTGGCGAAAGATTATCAGACAAAGAAAGATAATATCCGTTATACTCCTTTTGGAAATACATTGACATTAAAACTGGCTGAAGCTTCTGTAGAAGGAGAACAGTTGGGTGGAGACAATATTACAGACTTCTTAGCGATCAATTTGGCTTCTACAGATTATGCAGGTCATAAATATGGGCCGAATTCTATTGAGGTTGAAGATGTTTATATCAGACTGGATCAGGATTTGGCTCAGTTTTTCAGCTACCTGGATTCAAAAGTAGGAAAAGGGCAGTATACTGTTTTTCTTTCAGCTGACCACGGAGGAGCTCATTCTGTAGGATTCCTTAAAGAGCATAAAATTACTACAGGCTTTTTTGGAGAAGGAATGGAAAAAAATCTTAATCAGAAACTGAAAGAAAAATTTGGGGCTGATAATTTAATCAATGCTATAGACAATTATCAGGTGTATTTTGATAGAAAAGTATTGACAGATGCTAAACTTGAACTGGATGATGTGAGAAACTTTGCGGTAAAAGAGCTTGAAAAAGACCCTACGGTTTTATATGCTGTTTCTGTAGACAGAGTTCAGGAAGCCAGCATTCCGGAGCCTATCAAACAAAGAATCATCAATGGGATCAACAGACAGAGAAGTGGAGATATTCAGTTAATCTCTCATGACTCTATGCTTCCTCCTTATTCTAAAACAGGAACTACACACAGTGTTTGGAACTCTTATGATTCCCATATTCCATTGATTTTTATGGGTTGGGGAGTTCAGCATGGGGAAAGCAATAAAGAATACCATATGACAGATATTGCACCTACGGTTTCTTCTTTATTGAAGATCCAGTTCCCAAGTGGAAATGTTGGAAATCCAATTACAGAAGTGATGGGTAAATAATCAAACAACATCAGTATATATAAATGGCTGCCTTCAACTATTGAAGGCAGCTTTTATTTTTATAGTATTCATAAAGGTCAGGTTTTATAAAGGGTTTTTATGTTTGAATTTTTCTACACCTTATTCATACGCCTTCATTTTTCACCCGGTATTTCACTTTTTGTCCAATACATTTAAAAAGCTATCTTTGCAAAAATTATGGTTTCCAATATATTGGAATGAAAAGGGAATCGGGTGGAACTCCCGGACTGTCCCCGCAACTGTAAATCGCAACAAAAGTTTCTGTAAAAAACCACTGTGTAAAAACGGGAAGGTACAGAAGGCGAAAGTCAGGAGACCTGCCAGAATAATAATCAAAATATATATTGCTTTCGGAGGAAGAGTAAATTAGTATGGATATAAAAAGATCTTTAGTACTGCTTTTTTCGTCTTATGGCTGCTTTCTTTTTGGACAAGAGAAGGCCTTAGATACTATTTATATATTCGACAGCCAGATGAACAAAGTAAAGCTCTTCCATCACGTAACGAATATTACCAATGAAGATGCTGAAAAAAACTCGACTAACCTTTCCGAATTACTGAGATTTCAATCTTCAGTCTATATCAAAGAAAATGGACGTGGTGCTGTTTCTTCACCTTCTTTCAGGGGGACTACCGCCCAGCAGACTGCTTTTGTATGGAATGGAATTAATATTAACTCCAGTTTTTTAGGACAAGGAGATGTCAATAATATAGCCTTGTTTGGATATGACCAGATCGGAATTAAACCTGGTGGAGGTAGTGTCATTTACGGCAGTGGTGCCATCGGGGGAAGTATTCATTTGAATAACAGCCTTGATTTTAATAAAGGGTTCCATGCTGTTCTGTTTTCAGAATTTGCATCTTTTAATACTTATAATAATGTTGTTAAAGGTTCTTACAGCAATGATAAGTTCAGCTTTAAAGTTTCCGGAAGCCATTCAATAAGCCAGAATGATTATGAAGTAGAAGAAGCGGGCGGAAAGAGGTATACGAATGACAACGGAAAATACTATAATACCAATTTCAATATAGCAGCAGCTTACAAAATTGCTCCCCATCATCAGATCTCATGGATATCAGAGACTTTTAACGGAAAGCAACATTATCCTGTTCGTTTTGGTGACCTGGAAACCAAGACAAAGTACCATACCCAGAATTTCAGAAACCTGATGGCCTGGGATTGGAATACTACGCGTTTCAGCAATTCATTTAAAGCAGCCTATACCGAGGAAAATTTTGAGTATTTTGGAGATATTGCAGGACCAGAAACCAGTGGAGGTGCCGGAAAGAATTATATTTTAAAAAATGATTTCAATTACTTCCTCAATTCAAAATGGAATATCAATATTATCGGGGAATTTCAAGTGAATAAAGGTAAGGGCGAAGGAAGTTCAAAAATAGGTGATATCAGTAGAAATGCTGGATCTATTGCCGGATTACTTCGTTATTTTCCTACCAAAGATTTAAGGTTTGAAGCCGGAATCAAGAAAGACTTTGTGGAAGACTTCAGCTCGCCGGTCTTATTTTCTTTTTCAGGAAAATGGAATGCCAACAAATGGTATGATGTAGGGCTAAGTATTTCAAGAAACTTCAGAGCTCCTTCATTTAATGATCTTTACTGGACTCCAGGAGGAAATCTGGATTTAAAACCGGAAACTTCTTATCAGTTTGAATGGAGAAACCAGTTTAAATTAGGAGACTTTAAATTATCTGTAGCTCCTTACTATATGAATATCCGTGATATGATCCGGTGGCTTCCAACAGCTTCAGGATATTACGGAGCGACCAATACCAATAGAGTAGAGTCTTATGGAGTAGAGTCTCAACTGGAATTTGAGAAAAAGTTTGGAAAGCATATGTTGAAATCAAATCTTGGATATTCTTATACAAAATCCAAAGACCTTGATGTTCAGAAACAGCTGATGTATGTGCCTTTCCATAAATTTACAGGAGGTATAGACTACCAATATGATTTTGTGAAGGTATATGTACAGGGAATGTTTAATGGGCTTACCTATACAGATTCCAATGAAAAAAGAAGTGATGCTTTAGATCCTTATTTTGTGATGAATGCCGGTGCCGGAGCTACATTTCTTACAAATTATACCCTCGGTTTTAAAGTAAATAATATTTTAAATGAAACCTATTATACGATGCTTTCCTATCCGTTACCCGGACGAAATTACAGTATAAGCCTTACTATCAATTTTTAAAATAAATTAATTATATGAATATCAGAAAAATTTTACCTCTTGCGTTTGCTTCCATGTTACTTTTCAATGTTTCATGTAGCAGCGATAGCGACATTGTAGAGCAGCCAGTTACTTACGAAGCCGGAGTGCTTATTTCCAATGAAGGCGGATTTACAACCACTACAGCTGAAGTTTCTTTCGTAAGCAGCAATCTTGCTAATCTGTATGACAAAATTTATGCTTCTAATAACAATGGTGAACCTCTGGGAAAAGTTCTTCAGAGTATAGGTTTTCAGGGAGATCGTGCTTATTTAGTGTCTAATGTTCCCAATAAAATTGATATCGTAAACAGATATACTTTCAAAAAACAAGCTACTGTAACCGCTAATCTTGATGGCGCAAGATATATTGCTTTCTCAGGAAACCAATATTATGTAACCAACAATAACTTTACAACAAATAAAAGAAAGCTGAATGTTTACAATACAGGAGATAATTCTTATGTAAAGAGTATTGATTTTACAAATGCTGCTGAAAAAGTGGTGGAAGCTGAAGGAAAAATTGTTGTACAGACTGATGGTACAGGATATGACGCGAGTTGGAATCCAATTGCAACAGGATATACTATCTCTGTGATAAATCCGTCTACAAATACAGTGAGCCAAACAGTAACTCTTCCTGCCAACGGGATTATTAAAGATCTTATTTCTTATAAAGGAACTGCTTATGCATTGGCTTCCGGGGATACCAATTCTTATATCTATAAGATCAATACTGCAGATGGAACGTTTACAACAACAACTCTTCCTATCCCTAAAGTTCAGAAGCTTAGAGCAGAGGATAATAAATTCTATTTTATTACAGATACCAACAAAATATACGGAATGACTATTGGTGCTGCTGCTGTACCAACAACTCCTATTATGACTGCTATAGGTAATGTATATGGATTTGATGTAATTGATGGCAGAATCTTTGCCTCAGACGCAAGTTTTTCAGCAGACAGTAAAGTGAATGTTTACAGTGCAAGCAATGGAACTCTATTGAGAAGCTTCACAGCAGGAATCGGAACAAACGGTTTCTATAAAAACTAACATACAAGGCTTTGGCCTGTATACATAAATTTTTATTTTTTCATCATTTGTGTTTTTTTTCGGTCGGTCTCATAGAGCCGGCCGATTTTGATTCACATATTAAAATAAAAACCCCGGGCTGGAAATCTTTCCAGCCCGGGGTTTTATGATTTAAAATTATATTTTTAATCCTAATTTTTCTGCTTCAGCAATCACAAATTTTGTTGCCTCATCTTTTTCATTAGGAATTTCTCCTTCAAGAATAGCTTCCTTTACTTTCTCCTTTAAGATACCGATTTCACGGCCTGGTTTAAGCTGGAACATTTCCATGATCTCTTCTCCGGTAATAGGAGGTTGAAAATTCCTTACCTGATCCTTTTCCTCTACTTCTTTGATTTTGACAGCCACATATTCGAAATTCTTTTTAAACTTATCCTGCTTTTTAGAATTTTTTGTGGTGATATCGGCCTTACAAAGGGTAAAAAGATCTTCAAGGTTTTCACCGGCATCAAATAATAATCTTCTTAATGCCGAATCAGATGCATCATCCGTGATCAAGGCAATAGGTCGGGAGGAAAGCTTTACCATTTTCTGAACATACTTCATATCGCTTCCTAAAGGTAATTTAAGTCTTTGAAAAAGAGCTTTTACCATTTTTGAACCTAAGAATTCATGTCCATGAAATGTCCATCCTGTTCCTTCAACAAACTTTTTAGTAGGAGCTTTTCCCACATCGTGAAGAAGTGCTGACCAACGCAACCAAAGATTATCTGTATTCACAGAAATATTGTCTACAACTTCTAGGGTATGGTAAAAGTTATCTTTGTGAGTTTGCCCTTCCACTTCTTCCACTCCCTTAAGCTCTATAAGCTCAGGAATAATAAGTTTTAAAAGGCCTGTTTGTTCCATTAAACTTAATCCTACAGAAGGTCTTTCAGACAGCATGATTTTGTTAAATTCCACCATGATTCTTTCCATGGAAACAATTTCAATTCTTTTGGCTTCCTGTTTGATAGCCTCCAGAGAATTTTCTTCAATGGTAAAGTGTAATGTAGAAGCAAACCTTACTGCTCTCATCATTCTCAACGGGTCATCAGAATAAGTCTGTGCAGGCTCTAGCGGAGTTCTTAAAATTCCTTTTTCCAGATCCTCAATTCCATGAAAAGGATCAATCAGTTCGCCGAAATTATCTTTATTTAAAGAAATGGCCATGGCGTTGATGGTAAAATCCCTTCTTTTCTGATCATCCTCCAATGTTCCACCTTCTACTTCAGGCTTGCGGCTGTTTTCAGTATAACTTTCCTTTCTCGCTCCTACAAATTCAAGATCAAGGTCCTTGTATTTGATCATAGCCGTTCCATATGTTTTAAACACAGAAACTTTTAGTTTAGGATCAATATCCTGAGCTACAGTCTGAGCAAGCTCAATACCATTTTGTTCGGTCACAAAATCTATATCTGTAGAAGCTTTTCTTTTCATTAAAAGATCCCGGACATAGCCCCCAACAATGTATACGGACTGATTATTCTTTTCCGCAGCCTCAGAAATTATTTTGAAAAGTTTTAAATTTTTATTTTGGTTAAGATTAATTTTCATCGTTAGTAAATAGCGTCAAGTTGTACTCATATCACCCATTAATCATAATGAGCATACATTTTATTAATTTTTCCTTCTTCATTAAAAAACATGACTTCAACAGCCTGTTTGTCCATAATAGATTTGTAGAATAATGCAACAGAATCAACTCCTGCAGTAGATTGTATCAGCTCGAAGTGAAGATTAGGAAATTTTTCCAGCGCCTTTCTCCAGTAATCACGAACGGATTGTTTTCCCTGCAGTGAACTTTCCTTTCCTCCTGTAGCCATTGAAATCATTGGAGTGGTGATTTCAATATCATCAGAATAGTGGGATAGAATAGCTTCTAAATCATGAGAATTCCAGACATGTATCCACTCCCGGGCAAAATCTTTATGGTTTATCATATATTGTAATGAGTTGGAATTTTGCAAAGATAGAACTAAAAAAAGAAATCCTGCCGATATGAACAGACAAGACTCTAAAATAAACAGATCAATATATTTTATTCACGAAGAACTTTGATTCGGTTGTCACTCCATATTTTGATCACCGAAGATCCTGAATATTTTGACACTTTATCTCTATCTTCTTCCACAGCATAATCTACAAGACTGATCATCTCATTTGAAATATCTGAAAACTTCAACGGACTTTTCTCACCACTGAAATTAGCAGAGGTAGAAACCAAAGGTTTATTCAGTTTTGTAATTAATTTTTTACAAAAGTCATTTTTTACCAATCTGATACCAATACTGCCATCTTCGGCAAGTAATTCTTTGGGCAATCCGCGGGGATTTTCATAAACAATGGTAACCGGCTTTTCACTAAGATCAATAATTTCCCATGCCATTTCCGGAACATCCACCAGATCCTGAAGTCTTTTTTCAGACTCCACTAAAATGATCATGGATTTATTTTTTTCACGTTTCTTAATGTCAAAAATTTTATTGACAGCCTCTATATTGGTAGCATCACAACCAATTCCCCAAATAGTATCTGTAGGATAAAGAATTGTTCCGCCGGATTTTAATACTTCGATAATATGTTCCATAATGGTATTGAATTCAAAACAGTCTATAAAGGTAGAGAATCTGGGAATTTCAGACAAAAAATTGAGGAATAAATGATATTGTATTTTAATTTTTTTAGGCTTTGGCTAAAGCCAACGGAAGATTTTTTCATAGGAAAACGGGCTAAAGCCCGTTCCTATTGATGATGGAGATGTTTTGTATTAATGATTTATGATTCAAGGGTGAAATAGACATTTTCAAAATGGTTATGCCTTATGTATTGAATTCAATAGAAATGGGCTAAAGCCCATTTAACAAGAAAATATACATGATATGGCTTTAGCCAAAACTATACGGGTAGAGAATCGGGGAATTTCAGACAAAAAATTGAGGAATAAATGATATTATATTTTAATTTTTTTTAGGCTTTGGCTAAAGCCAATGGAAGATTTTTTCATAGGAAAACGGGCTAAAGCCCGTTCCTATTGATGATGGATATGTTTTATATTAATGATTTATAATTCCAGAGTGAAATAGACATTTTCAAAATAGTTATGCCTTACGTGTTAAATTCAATAGAAATGGGCTTTAGCCCATTTAACAAGAAAATATACATGATATGGCTTTAGCCAAAACTTAGAAAATTCTTATGGATATAATTACATCCATCCCAACTTAGATAAATATCTTTCTTCAATAATATTCAGATGATGATAGTTGTGGCCAACGATCAATTTTCCAATGGTTTCTACTGAAATTTCGTTGCCATTAGCGATTCCTGTGTTTTGTAAAGCAGAGGGATTAAGACTTTCTAATAAGATCTGAGAAGATTTTCTTACCAGTTTATATTCTTCGATCAGAGACTCTGGTGTTCTTTCATCTGCGAAAGAGTTATTGGCATATTCATTTTCATCAAATCCCGGAAGATTGTTTTTGTCACCTCTTGCAAAGGCTAATATTCTGTATTGAAAAACTCTTTCGGTATCTGATAAATGCAACAGAAGTTCTTTCAGTGTCCATTTGCCTTCAGCATAAGCAAACCTGGATTGTTCTTCCGTAAGGTTGGAATAAATTCCTATTGTTTTCTCTTCTGATATTTTTAATTCTGCCAACCAGTTTCCTGTTGGCACCTGATCTAGATATCTTTGAATATATTTTTGAAAATCTGTCATGTTTTTAATTTTTTTAAGTTAGATAGATTGTACATTATACAAAAAAATCATGAATTGCTCCACTCATAGAAATTGACGGAATTATACAATTCAAAACCACAGGTAGGGTATAATTGATTTCCGATATCATTGCTTTTACCTGTTTCCAGTAATATACCGCAGGCTTTTGATGATCTGCATAGTTCTTTAGATGCTTCGATCAGTGCTTTAGAATATCCTTTTCCTCTGTGATTTTCATTGACGTATAAGTCATTAAGCAGCCAGTAACGCTGCATTCTTGTGGATGAAAATAGCGGATATAATTGTACAAAACCTGTCAGTTCACTGTTCTCTTCTGCAACAAAAATTTCAGAGTCTTTATTTTCAAGTCTTTCCTGAAGAAATTTTTCTGCTGAAGGAATATCTGATTCTTTATGATAAAAAATCCGATACTGGTCAAATAATGCAGCTAATTGAGGGAGGTCATTAGCGACCGCTTTTCTTATATTTTTCATAAATATTTGGTGATAATAGGTAAATAAAAAGGAGTATTTTATATGATAAATACTCCTTTTTACTATTGTATGTTAAGAAAAAGCTTTCTCTAAATCTGCAATAAGATCTTCTGCATCTTCAATACCAACACTTAAACGAACCAAGTCATCTGTAATTCCTAATTCAGCACGTTTTTCTGCCGGGATAGAAGCGTGAGTCATTAAAGCCGGGTGATTGGCTAAAGACTCTACACCACCTAAAGATTCAGCTAAGGTAAATACTCTTACTTTTTCCAGAAACTTGATGGCATCCTCTTTTTTTCCGGATTTGAAAGTGAATGATACCATTCCTCCAGATTCTTTCATCTGAGATTTTGCAAGCTCATACTGTGGGTGAGATTCTAATCCAGGATAGATTACTTTATCTACAGCAGGATGTGTTTCAAGATATTTTGCTACGGCAAGACCGTTGTCAGAATGTCTCTGCATTCTTAATGCTAAAGTTTTAATCCCTCTCAATACAAGATAAGAATCATGAGGTCCTAAAATACCACCGCTTGCAAACTGAATAAAGTGAAGTTTTTCTCCCAATTCAGCATCCTTAGCGATCAGTGCACCTGCAATCACGTCAGAATGTCCTCCTAAATATTTCGTAGCAGAATGCATCACAATATCAGCTCCTAAATCAATTGGTCTCTGGATGTAAGGTGTAGCAAAAGTATTGTCTACAGCTACTAGAATGTCTTTTCCTTTAGCAATTTCTACTACAGCTTTGATATCTACCAACTTCATCAATGGGTTCGTTGGTGTTTCTACCCAGATTAATTTTGTTTTATCTGTAATTACGTCAGCAATTTTAGAAACATCATCAAAATTCACGAAAGTAAATTTCAGTTGATATTTTTCAAAAAGCCTTGTAAACATTCTGTAAGTTCCACCGTAAAGATCATCTACAGCAATAACTTCGTCGCCTGGGTTTAATAATTTTAAAACACAGTCGATAGCAGCAAGACCTGACCCGAAAGCTAAACCTCTTGCTCCATTCTCAATGCTTGCCAAAGAGTCTTCCAATGCCTGTCTTGTAGGATTGGCAGCTCTTGAATATTCGTATCCGGAATGCACTCCCGGGCTTTTCTGTGCAAATGTAGACGTTAAAAATACAGGTACATTTACAGAACCTGTTGCAGATTCATGATGCTGCCCTCCGTGAATTACTTTTGTATTAAAATTCATATTTATATAATTTGATACTTTAAAAATGGGGTAATTTGAAGATGAGATAATGGTTTTTGATTGTATTATGATCTCATCCTATTTTCAAATTATCAAAGAACCCTATTTTCAAATTGTTTTTATTTTATTGCTGACTTTACTGCAAATTCTTCTGCAATTTCTTCCATCCACTGCGCTACATCCTCCTCTCCGGTAGCTCTCTGGTATGTACTTCCTAAAGATACTAAGATCTGGTGGATAAACATCTTCATTTGATCTACAGGCATTTCTTTAGTCCAAAGGTCTATTCTCAAAGCTTCCATTGCTTTATCATCCCATACAGAGATCATGGTTGCTTTAGTTTCTTCCTTTTCAACTCCGCCATCCTGTGCATTCCATGTTATACTTTCAGGGATGTGGTTTTCATCCAGCTCTACATCTATCGTAATCTGAGTCTTTCTCATTTTTCTATTTTTCTAAATTCTAAATTTTCTATTATTTAAGTTTCGGTTTATAACCGGACTGATTAAAGATTGTCGTCGCGTCCATTTTCAGGAAAGCAGTCAGTTTTGTTTCAGGTTTTTCTTTAAGATAAGCTTTACAAATCTGCCATCCTGTAAAAATTCCAATTTGTGGTGAAGATTCATTATCAATCTCTGTATAAAATTTGGAGAAGGGGCCCGGAGCAATAAAACGTTCTCCTAACCTTGGATCATCCCCAAAAAGCAGATTGCTTTCCACAAAATAATTCCAGATATTCGCTTCATTTACCTTAGCCCATTCATATTGTTTCTGGGTATAATTCATTTTAAGGTAATCAGGAAAATCCGGTAAGAAAGCATCCTGAAGAGTCATTACCTTTCCGTTCAGAATTACCTGGTCAATAAATTTCTGGTGATCCGGAGATTCTGTAACAATATTTTCAGCAAATAACTGTGAAACCTTAGGAACAATATTCTGAGGATTCATCGATTTCTGGAAATACAGTTCCAATCCTTTGTAATGAGGATTGCCATCACCCATAAAACCTGTAATATCTATAAACAGGAGATTCCCTTTTTCATCATAAAAAATAGGATCCTGTACCATCTGTAATGCAGATGAAAAAAGATATACTTTAGGACTTTTGAACTGTGGAAAATAATATTTGATATGTGAAAATAAATCCTGCAGTTCCTTCTGAAGTTTTACTCCATCAATTTTTCCAATCGCTTCTTTATAGATTTTTATTTCTTCAGTATCAGCTCTTCTTTTCTGAAAGTCAGCATCAGAAACACTTCCCTGAAACCAGGGAAACTTAGTTTTAAACTGATCTAACGGAATTCCCGGATTATAAAATTCTTTTGAAATATCCGTCACTTCAACTTTTTCAGCGGTATTGGTTATTTCTACCTTCCATTGATTTTCCGGTTCTTTTTTACAGGAATCTAAGCCCAAAACTAAAACAGAAGAAAGCGCAATAAATCTAAAAATCTTCATTATTTTTACATGAAATTAAGTTTACAAAAATAAGGATTAAAAAGACAATTAATGATGAAAATTAAAATATTTACAGCACTATTTCTTATTTTGGGATTTTCTTTTTTCTACGGTCAAAAGCTTGAGTTTAAAGATAAAAACTTTGAAAAAGCAGTCCTTGAAAATTTTGATCTGAATAAGAATGGAATATTGGAAAAGACCGAAATAAGTATGATCACAAACTTATTTTTAGTTCAGAAAGGAATTACATCAGCAGAGGATTTACGTTTTTTTGAGCATGTAAAAATGGTTATTCTGGATGATAATATTATTTCCAATATAGCGATAAGCAATATGGATAATCTGGAACTGTTCTCATGCACAGGATGTAAGGTTTCCTCATTCAGTGCTGAAAACCTGAAAAGTATGACCTCGTTATATCTTGACAATAATCTTTTGGAAACAATTTCATTAAAGGTAGCGCCAAAAATTAATCAATTAACATTATCTTTAAATCAACTAAAAACTATCGATTTGACTTCATTTAAAAAATTAAGAAAGTTGAATCTTGAGCATAATAAACTCCAAAAACTGGATATTTCAGAAAATACTGATCTTCAGACAGTGAACGTTGGCGGAAATAAAATGAAAGATGCAGATATAAAGAAGGGAATGAAAACCAATATTACTATTTTTGGAACCGAAGAATAAACTAATGATATGAGAATAGAGACGGATCGACTGATTTTAAGACAGCTTGAGGATAATGACTGTGAACGGATGTTTCTTATGGATTCTGATCCTGAGGTGATGAAATATCTTGGAACACCGGTAGCAAGCATCCAGGAATCAAAAGAGATGATAAAAATGATTCAGAAGCAATATGAGGAAAATGGAGTGGGAAGGCTTGCTGTTATAGAAAAAGAAAGTGGACTGATGATAGGGTGGAGTGGACTGAAATTATTAACTCAACCCATCAATAACCATGTCGATACATTGGATCTTGGATATCGTTTCATCCCTGAATTCTGGGGAAAAGGCTATGCCATGGAAACAGCGATAGCTGTTCTTCATTATGGTTTTCATGAATTGAATGCAGATGCTATATACGCTTATGCAGATTCCGGAAATACAGGATCCAATTATATTTTAGGCAAATTGGGGTTTGAACGAACCGGAGAGTTTGAGGATTCTGGAGTACTCTGCTGCTGGTATGAACTGAAACGTGAAAAATATCTTTAATATAAATATGACAATACGCAAAGAGGAAGAAAAAGACCATAAAAAAGTATTTCAGCTTATAGAAGAAGCTTTTAGGAATATGGAACATAGCGACTATCAGGAACATTTTCTTGTTGAAAAATTAAGAAAATCGGATGCTTTTATCCCCGAACTGTCTTTGGTAGCAGAAGATGAGCAGGGTGAAATTACCGGTCATATTCTCTTCACAAAAATCAAAATAGATAATGGCCCAGAATCTTATGAATCATTAGCATTAGCTCCTGTTTCAGTAAAACCTGAGTTTCAGAATAAAGGAGTGGGTGGCAAACTTATTCTTCAAGGACATGCGATAGCCAGGGAACTAGGCTATTCCTCAATTATACTTATCGGACATGAGAATTATTATCCAAGATTTGGTTACGAAAAAACCAGTAATTTTGGAATCTCTTTTCCATTTGATATTTCGGAAGAAAACGGAATGGCTATTGAGTTGACAGAGAACGGATTAAAAAATAAAAAAGGGGTGGTGAAATACCCTAAAGAATTTGGAATAGACTAAAAAATATAAACAATGCAGACACAAAAAGTGATAGATCATATTGTAAGCTGGTTAAAAGATTATGCAACAAAAGCTAAAGTAAACGGGTATGTATTAGGTGTTTCCGGAGGCGTAGATTCCGGAGTGGTTTCGACTCTGGCGGCAATGACCGGTCTGAAAACATTATTGATCGAGATGCCTATCCGTCAGAAAGCTGATCAGGTAGATAGAGCAAGGGAACATATGAATGATTTGAAGTCAAGATTCCCGAATGTAGAAGTGATGTCTGTGGATCTTACGCCTGCATTTGAAGAACTTTATAAAACTTTTGATGTAAAAGATGATTTATATCCCAATGAAAAATTAGCTTTTGCCAATACAAGATCCCGTTTAAGAATGCTTACCCTTTACTATTATGGGCAGCTTAACGGACTTTTAGTATGTGGAACCGGAAATAAAGTTGAAGATTTCGGAATCGGATTTTATACAAAATACGGAGATGGTGGTGTAGATGTTTCTCCCATTGCAGACCTTTATAAAACAGAAGTTTATACCCTTGCAA
Organism: Chryseobacterium sp. YR221; assembly: GCF_900176315.1. NCBI lineage: Bacteria > Pseudomonadati > Bacteroidota > Flavobacteriia > Flavobacteriales > Weeksellaceae > Chryseobacterium > Chryseobacterium sp. YR221. The sequence continues at coordinate 139,799 of NZ_FWXM01000002.1, read as the reverse complement.
AAGGATTAAACCTTATTAAAAGTATTCAGGAAGCGATTCCTACGGATGGACTTTGGGATGTAGACCGTACAGACGAACAGCAGATTGGAGCTACGTATCCGGAACTGGAAAAAATTCAGAAAGAATATGGATCCAAAACGGTAGAAGATTATGAAGGAAGAGATAAAGAAGTCTTTTTAATCTTCGACAGAATGCATAAAGCGGCCAAACATAAAATGGATCCCATTCCCATCTGTGATATTCCGGAAGAGTGGAGAAGCTAATAAAATTGTTGTATTATTAATAGAGTATTACCATGAACAGTAAAATAAGATCAGTTTTTTTTATATGCCTGGGACTTCTTTTTGGAATGTCTGTCATGTATATTTACAATAATTTTATTGCAGATAAAAAAGACCAGGCCGCTACAAAAAAAGAAACTGTAAGTTACGGAAGTACATCTGCTCAAGATGGGTACACTAACGGAACATCATCTGCCCAAATTTCCATTGATAAGTTAACAGAAGAAAAAACCGTTATTACCTATGTGAAACAAAACCATAGGCTGCCTGATTACTATCTTACAAAAAATGAGGCCCGAAAACTGGGATGGAATCCTTCAAAAGGAAATCTTTGTGAAGTGCTTCCCGGGAAGGCTATTGGAGGAGATAAATTCGGAAACAGGGAAGGACGGTTGCCGGGTGGCGAAAAATACTTTGAAGCCGATGTTAATTATCAATGCGGAGGTAGAAATGCAGACCGAATCATATACACTGAAAATGGCGACGTCTACCTTACTAAGAATCATTATAAGAGTTTTGACAAACAGTAAATAGTCATTGCTTTATCACTTACGTTCCTCGCCATGACAATTGGTATATTGTATTTTAAATTATTGTATTAATTTTGAAAAATAATAATCTCTTTTATCTGCTATTGGCTTTGCTCCTGATTATCTCATGTTCGGAAAAACAGAAGATGAAGATCGAGGAAAGGCGTAAACCCGCGATTACCATTCTTATACAGCCATTTAAAGATGTTAAACCAGAAAGTTTGGAAACCGTGGCAGAAGGAATTAGGGAGGTTTATCCGAATGTCAAAGTACTTGATGCTATAGATTTTCCGGAAAATACTTATTATAAAGAGAGAAACCGGTACAGGGCTGATTCAATTATCAAGTTCTTGAGTAAAAGGACAAAAGAAGGTTTTGTAACAATAGGATTAACCTCGAAAGATATTAGTGCTACCAGAGGGGAAATCAGAGACTTTGGAATTATGGGATTGGGATATACTCCCGGAAAGGCCTGTGTAGCATCAAAATTTAGGTTAAGTAAAGAAAATTCTGATGAACAGTTTTTTAAAATAGCCATTCATGAGCTTGGCCATACGCAGGGGCTTCCACATTGCCCGGAAAAAATGTGCTTTATGAGAAATGCAGAAGGTAAAAACCCCACCAATGAGGAAACCGGGTTCTGCAAGAAATGTAAAAGTTTTTTAATCAAAAAAAATTGGAAATTCAGTTCAATATGAAGACAGTATATATAGATTTTACAGACATAGGCGATTATGAAGATTTTTACGCCCAATTAAAGGAAAAAATTCAGCTTCCTGAATACTTTGGGGATAATCTTGATGCGCTTTATGATACCATTACAGGAGACCTGGAAATGCCTCTCCACATTGAATTCGTAAATATGACAGTAGATCAGCTTGAAATTTTCGAAGATCTGCTTACCAGTTTGGAAGATGCTGAAGAAGAAGTTGAAGACTTTAGTTTCAGTTATTATCTGGAGCAATATGAAGATGAAGATGAAGACGATGAGGATGTAGAATCAGAAGAAGAAAAATAAACGAAAAATAGAAAGAGATTGTTTCATAAATAGAAACAGCCTCTTTTTTTGATCTGTGGTTTTATTTACCATGTGATGCAAAATTGATTGAAAAATAAAAACCTGCAGAAAACTCTGCAGGTTTTTATAAGTCTATTTGTCTTGTTACAGATTCACTCTTTCTTACAAGAACGTTGAATCAAAATAAAAAGGGAGAAGATCTTTTACGGCGTGTACTTTTACAACCTCATCATTCATGCTTGAAAAATAGAGATCAATGTCTTCACTTTGTTTTGTTTCATATTCTATTAAACTCTGACGGCATGCTCCGCAAGGAGGAATCGGCGGATTGCTTTCATGAAATTCTTTAGGACCTCCTACGACGAAGATCTTTTTTATTTTCACATCCGGAAAATTAGCAGCTACCCAAAAAAGAGTGGTTCTTTCAGCACAAAGTCCTGATGGAAATGCAGCATTCTCCTGATTATTGCCGGAATAGATTTCTCCATTTTCCAATAATACGGAACACCCTACCAAAAATTGGGAATAAGGTGCGTAAGCGTTTTCACGAGCCGCTTTGGCTCTTGCTAATAATGTATTTTCTATATCACTCAGCTCACTGCTATTTTTAAAATATTCGTAACTGATCTGTATGTCTTTTTTCATATATTGTAGACTAAAAAAGGGGGGTAAAATTACTTCTTTTTAATGAAGTGGGCAATATTTATTCTTCTGGAGTTAAGTTGAATTTTTTTAAAAAGATAAAATGTTATATACACCAATACAATTCAGAAATGTAGAGCTAAAAAACCGATGGGTAATGTCACCTATGTGTATGTATTCATGTGAAAACGGAATGGCCAATGATTTTCATTTTGTACATTATGGAAGCAGAGCACAGGGAGGTACAGGACTGATTGTGATAGAGGCTACAGGAGTAGAACCCCGGGGAAGGATTACCAATCATTGTATGGGAATCTGGAATGATGAGCAGGCGGAAAAACTACAGAGAATAGTAGAGTTTGTACATACCCACTCAGATTCCAAAATAGGAATCCAGCTGGCACATGCTGGTAGAAAGGGCTCTACCTGGAACAATCATCAGATCTCTATTGAAGAAGGCTGGGAAACGATTGCTCCTAGTCCTATTCCTTATCATCCTTCAGAAAGAATTCCACATGTGCTGACTACTGATGAGGTAAAAGGGCTTGTGCTCAACTTTAAAGAGGCAGCAAGAAGAGCTGTAAAAGCAGGTTTTGATATTATTGAACTTCATGGGGCACACGGATATCTTATCCATCAGTTTCTTTCGCCACTTTCCAATATAAGAACCGATGAATATGGCGGAAGTTTTGAAAACAGAATCCGTTTTCTGTTGGAGATTGTAGAGGCCGTAAATGAAGAGCTGAATGCAGAAACGGCACTTTTTGTAAGGGTTTCCGGAACAGAATATGCTGAAAACGGATGGGATATTGAAAGCAGTGTGGCTTTAGCTAAAGTTTTAAAAGACTATTCCGTTGATCTGGTAGATGTATCGAGTGGAGGAAATATTCATGGAGCTAAAATTTCAGTTTTTGATGGCTATCAGGTTCCATTTTCTTCACAGATAAGAAATGAGGCCGCTGTTAAGACAGGTGCTGTAGGTTTGATTACTGAAGTTGAACAGGCTGAAGAAATCCTTCAGAATGGAAATGCCGATCTTATATTTGTAGCACGGGAAATCTTGAGAAATCCATACATAGCGGTTCAGGGGTCATTTGAGATGAAAGAAGAATGTTTTTTTCCTCATCAATATACAAGGGCGAAAATCTCATCATAAATACGTGTAATATAGTTTAATACTGCAGAAATGGATATTGAAGATTTCATGCTGACCTGTCCCAGTAAAAAATTTCTGGGAGTAGAATGCCTTGGGTGTGGTGCTCAAAGAGCTATTGTGCTGGTATTTGAAGGAAAGTTTTCAGAGGCTTTTCATATGTATCCTGCCGTATATACTTTATTATTGTTTTTCTTTACCCTTGGCTGGAGTTTCATCGACAAGAAAAGAAAATATGGTGTTGCTTTAGGGATTATGGTGGTAATCAATCTTTTAATTATGATTGCCGCTTATATTTATAAACATAATATTTTTGAAACCGTTTAACGTTTTGTAATTAATTGTTAATCATTCTTATAATGGTCTACAGAAGACTGAAAAATCCAATATGAAAACTTTCCTGTTGTTTGTTTTGTTTCCGGTGATTCTATTTTCACAAACGAGTACCATGATGAAGAATCTGGATGATACTCAAAAGAAAATTCTTTTGAACCTGGTAAAAGAAGATGCGAAAGTATCCATTTTCTCTATACAGCATCAGCAATACCTTGATTCCATTCTTATTATTTTACCTAAAGAAGCCTTTTTCTGGCAACAAAAAGCAATGCCGCTGTTCAAACAAAAAAAATATGAATTGGGTATGGTATATCTGAATAAAGCCGTTGAATTAGATAAAACCAATCACTACAAAGAATACAGGGCATTTATAAAATGTGTATTTCAAAAAAATTATACGGAAGCCCTGAATGAATTTAAAGCTCTTTCAGAAGAAAATGAGAATGGAGTTATTATGGATCATCCCTATACGTTTTGGATGGCTTTATGTTACCTGCAGTTAAATCAATTTGATATATCCAAAAGATATATGGAAAAAGCTGTTGCTTTCGGAAAGAAATACAATGAGGTGAATCCTTATGAAATGTTTTATCTGGGAGTTATAGAATATGAAAAAGGTAATTATCAGGAAGCCATAAAAAATCTCGATATATCCTTGAAGTATTATAAAGATTTTGCTGATGCTAAGTATTACAAAGCTTTGTCATTAGCCAGAACTGACAAAAAAGAAGAAGCCGGCAAATTACTTCTGGAGTCAAAAGAGAATTTTGAAACAGGAAAATCTTTCAATGAAGGAAATTCTTTATACGAGACATTTCCCTATCAGGTTTCCAGGCTTAGCTACATCAGTATGGAGGCATTGTAAAAGAAGAACAGCAAATCATCAATAAAAACACATGAAATTATTGAATGAAATATAAGCTTAAAATCACAGAGTTAGAGGGGAAATCCTCTTGAATTAGAATTCAAAATCCGGTAAAAAGTCGTAGAACTACTACAATTTATGAAACTGTTGCTTAAAAACTTTTTAGATTAGAACATGAACTCTATCTTTGTTATATAAATCCTATATACGGGAACAATCATTAAGGATAAAATTTAAGAAATGGCAGGAAATTCAAGAGGAATCTTAAAATTCAATGGAGGTGAAGGTCAAAAGTTATTAAAGCTTAATTACAGCGTATCAAGAGCTACAGATGTTTCAGGACGTGTAGCATCTGATCCGACAAACGCCCTTATTAAAGTAACGATTGAAGCAACAGAAAAATCTGATGTTTTGGAAAGCTTACTCAACAGCAAATACAAGCCTACAAACGGAGAAATTAATTTCAATAAATCTCATGAAGAGGGAACATTGATCTCTTTAAAATGGGAGAATGGATATGTGATCCAGCACGAAGTAGACTTTGATGCTTTAGACAGCAACAATATGCTGATCAGCTTTGTAGTTAGTGCAGAAAGTATTACGTACGGAAATTCATCTTATGACGGACTTTGGCCTATGAGCTAGATCCTCAGTGTTGAGATATAAAAAGGCTGTCCTCTTAAGACGGTCTTTTTTTACCTATTATAAAACCTGATTTCAGGGATTATTATTTACTAAGTCCCGTTTTATAAAAAAATTAAAAACCTTAACAAATCACTACAAAATATGTCAAACACATCTGGAAGAAGTGCAGGATCTTTTCGTCCGACACAAAATGCAGACGGTGTATCTGAAAATCACCATACTGGAATTAACCGCCTGGTAAAGCTTTCTTTGGTTATAGAAGGAAAGATGATCAAATACTATAAACACTTTAAACTTAAGCAAAGTACAAGACGCCACCATGAGTTTACCCTTACTCTGGCACATGATGCGCTGGGAGACAGGCAAACCCATTCACTGGAAGAGGCTAATAAGTTTCTGGGTAAGCGTCTTACGGCAGTACTCTCTTATAAAGATATAGACAACAGTCCGGAAAGAACTTTTGTGGGAGTTATTACGGGAGTAGGATTCAGCCAGGAGAAAATGAGCCTGGGAAATGTCGTGCTTACGGGTTGTAGCCCAACCATTCTGCTTGATGGGGCACCACATATTCAGAGTTTTGGAGGTACTCAGCCTGTTAATATGGGAATTATTGCTGATGAAGTGATTAAACAGGGGATTGACAAAGGTCGTTTTGATATCAGGGTGGATGCCAATAATTTTTCACAGATTATCTACAGCAGCCAATATGACGAAACCCATTACAATTATCTGGCGAGGATGGCAGAAGCCTATGGAGAGCAATTCTATTACGATGGGGAAGTGCTTCATTTCGGAAAACTGCCCCCACAAAACAAACCTATTGTATTGACCTATGGAAGCAGTGCCAATGATATAAAGGTTGACCTGAAAGCTGTTCATACCCGACCGCAATTCTACGGCTACAACAGTAATAAAGATGAAAAGCTGACTTCAGGATCCACCCCGATTAAGCATGTGGGAGATCTGGCTAAAACAGCATACAGCCATAACGATTCTATCTATAAAACTCCTGCATTACAAATAGCTCCTGTAAAAGCAGCTACGCATCTCGATGTTGAATATTCACAGAAAAGCGCTTCAGGAAGTGAAGCGGTAAATGTTTTTTCTATCTCAGGAAATACAACGGTTCCTTTTCTGCATCCCGGATGTGTAGTAGATATGCAGATGCGTAAACCGGATTCTAATGAAACCTCTTATTTCACTAGAATTATGATTACAGAAGCAGAACATGAAATTGATACTATAGGTCATTATCAGGGAAGCTTTGTAGGAATAGCTTCAGATACGGGTTTTCTTCCCAAACCGGAATACACGGTTCCAAAAGCAGAGCCACAGACCGCAACGGTAATCTCCAATACGGATCCTGAAGGACAAGGAAGAATACAGGTGAGATTCGACTGGCAGACCAATGACACTACCCACTTTATCCGAATGATGAGCCCTGATGCCGGAGGAACGGATCAGATTTCTCAAAACAGAGGATATGTAGCCATTCCTGAAGTAGGAGACCAGGTGATGGTTAATTTTGTTCACAGTCATCCGGACAGACCTTTCGTAATGGGAGGAATGTTCCATGGAGGGGTAGCGTTAGGGGGAGGTGTCAATAACCATTTGAAATCAATACAAACCCGAAGTGGGATCAGAATCTTAATGAATGATCAGGAAGGAAGTGTAACGATCCTTGATCCAAGTGGCAATAGCTATTTTATGGATGGTAAAGGAAATATCAGCATGAAAGCTCCGAAAAATTTCACGTTAAATGCCGGTGAGAATATCAATATCAGTGCAGGAAAGGAAATCTCTGTGAGTGCAGGGGCAAGTATTACCAGTACTGCCAATGAAGATATTATTTCTACCGCCGGAAAAGATATGAAACTAACGGCATCAGGGGATATCACAGAATCTTCGGATACCAGAACAGAAATGGTGGAAAAAGAATTTAAAAGACAGTCTGAAACGTCTAATGAAATAGCCGGTGAAATTTCTATGTTTAGCGAACTTGAGAATATGACCATGCAGAGCGGAAAAATTGTAGAATTCAACAGTGCTGAAAAATCAAAATTATTCTGATATGGCCATTATAAAGACAGCAACTAATATAAAAATAACGGTCAAAGATTCTTATCATCTGAACGTGGGGAAAAAAGTTGAAAAAATAGCAAAGAAGATCAACGTTGAAGCACAAAGAGATAACCTTGTGTTAGCAAGTAATAAGAAAATCATGTCTCATGGGAATAAATAAATGTAGTTTTTTTCTTGATATGGTTTCTTATCAAAGAATTTGCAGTTAAAGTTAATAAAGACAATCAAACTATTTCTGTCAATCAATTTTTAGTGAAAAACTATGCATAATAATCAATTTGGAAATTATACACCGCCAGCACCCCCAAAAGGGCAGATAGACATTAGAATCGGTGTTTTTTTTGACGGTACACAGAATAACAGAAGAAATTCACAAGCTGCAGGAAACGAACCTGGATATAAACCTACTGCTGAAGAGAAAGCAGCTTACAAAAAACATTCAAATAAATCTGATGATAGCTATACTAATGATTTATCTAACGTAGCCAGAAAAGAATACTGGTATAATGAAGATAAAAGCAAGTATATCAGTAAAGTATATATCGAAGGGATTGCAACAGAAGATTTACAGGGAGATGTGGATAAAAAGACAAATCATAAAGGTGTGGCTTACGGTGCAGGAAGCACAGGGGTAATAGCGAAGGTTCAAAAAGGCTGTCAAAGAGTAGCTGAGAAAATTAATGAGCTTAAAGGCAGGTTTGAAATAAATACCATTATACTAGATGTTTTTGGTTTTAGCCGAGGTGCTGCAGCGGCAAGGAATTTCGTATATGAAGTGACGCAAACGAAACCAAGGAATGGGCTGTTAGGGTTTATTTTAGATAACGATAAAATAGAATATGGATCCCTTCAAATTAGATTTCTTGGGGTATATGATACTGTATCCTCCTATGATCCTAAAGCGAGTGAAATTACAGTACACCCCGATTTTAACAATGATGTAGGAGAGCTGAATTTAAACACATTAAAAGCAAAGAAAATTATTCATTTATGTGCTTCAGATGAGCATAGAGAAAATTTTATGCTGACAAGAGTAAGGCTAGCGCCAGGAGGTAAAGATTTTTTTCTACCGGGTGTTCACTCTGATGTTGGTGGATGTTACACTCATAATATGCCTGAAAGTAAACAGATCATGGATTTTGATAATACTGTGGGAGATGGTTTGAGTGATGCAGACTATGATAGGGCCTTAAATATTGATTTAAATAATCTTATTGAGCAAGGTTGGTTTAAGCGCAGTGAAGTGGTAGCTCCCAATTCATGGCATGAAACATACATTAATAGAGAAAAAATAAGTAACAGGTATAGTTTTATTCCTCTGCATATAATGAGTGAACAGGTTAATGAAAACTATTCTAATACAATTGATATAACCAATTTAAATAAGTCATATCGTATTCCTAACGGGACTGAAGATAAATATTATCCGCTGGATTTAACTAAGGTTAAAAAACGGCTCGATGAATATGTCAGCGGGTCGGCTCCTGAGATGACTTATTATACGAATACAGAAATTGAAGCACTACGAAAGCAACTAGCAGCTAAAAAAATAACCGCAGAGAAATTTAATCGAATTGTACAGGATCACAATTTACTAATATATTTAAGAAACAGATACTTACACTGGAACTCAAAATTTGGAGATATTGGGTATAATCCTCATTTCACCTTTGACAAAAAAACATTACAAATAAAAAGATTTCGAGAAATGGCTTTTAACTCATGAAAATACCTGTAAAACATATACTCTTCAGACTTATTATATTGCTTATCCCTTATTTAGGGTTTTATTTTATGTTTGCAGAAAGCGGTTTCAAGGGACAAACCTATGATTTAGATGAACTCCCTTTGTATTTGTTTTTTGCTTTGTTTGGTTATGTTTTTGTAGAGATATTTTATTGGAAATATAAAAAAGATAAAAATAAACTTATTGCGAATATATGTTTGATCGTATTTTTCACATTGCTTTATTTTATATTACCTCACCGAAGATATTTTAATTAAAATCTCAAAAAGAAATGCATTTTAAAACGAATATAATTTATTGTTTACTTTTCATCAGTACTTTAATCTCATGCCAAAATAAAATGGAAAAATACAAATGGCTTCCCACGGAAAGTTCACCCCTTCTATATCCTATGAATATTTATAAAGGTCATCTTTTTCTTGAAGATGGCAGCAGTGTATATATTCCTTGTTCGGGTAGTTCTCATACAGGTTGGGGCTATAGCGGATCTATGCATACTCAGGGAAGTGATTTAAAAGCTGTTCCCATTAAGCTTGAGGTAACCTGGGCATCATTTTTAGAAAATAAATTTTATACCGGAAGCTGGGACTTGCCTGTAGATAAAATAAAAGAACTTTTTAAAGAAGGAACCGTTAATTGGAGAACCAATGAAAAAGAAGGCTATTCCTCTGTTGTCGTAGGACTGGCCCCTGGAGGAGTGGTAGTAGTCTGGATGTATGGTAATGATCAGCAGGTAGAAATAGGACGATACCAGGCAAAAGAAACTTCTGTATCTATGAAAGATTATGTTCCCGGAAATCCTACCATAACGCAGGAAGAATATTTTGATATGAGTAAATCTGTTCCTGAGGCATATGAAAATATGAAGAAAAATGGAATTCAGTTTGGGATTTGGGATACCTACCGTAAAAAATATAACTGGAGAACCAGCATAGAAATTCCTAATCATACTTTCAAAAATGTGACATTGGAAATGTATAACGGAGAGGAGGAAACATTGTTTAATGAGACCATTAACAAAAATCCTTTTAAGGAAAGAGCGATCCCACGTCTGTTATCTTATTTATTTGAAGACAAAAATGGTAAGCAAACAGTTTTTGAAGTAAGATACTTCGATGAAGAAGAGATATTTTCATTATTTAAAAAAGTAGATGAAAACAAACCTATAGAGATTGTCCTTCGTATGAATGAATATCTGACCAATAGAAGACTGATCTTAAAACAAGGAAATAATGAGTTTCCTATACAGAAAATTGATTATGACAATATGTGGGAACTTAAAAAATATAAGTCAAAATAATGTAAAACCAGGATTACATGATGATCTGCATAATATGGAGAAGGATGTAATCGTAAGCGTTGTAAAGTAAATATTGAAATTATGGGCATAGCTCTGCTGGCAACAACATCTCAGAAAAAATAGTATGCCGGTAGAAAAATAAAGTGGGAAGATGATTTTATGCAGAAATTTAATAAACATATCGTTCAACAAGAAGAAACTTTAAAAAGCATTGCCGCTTTTTATGACCTGGATACGGATGCTTTAAAGCTATTTCACAATAATCTTTGTCAGGTAAAAGATATGATCCTCATAGAACTGACCGGGCAAAAGGAGCTCTTTATTCCAAGAACGGCAGTAGCAGACAAAAATAAACTGGTGAAGTTCGGGAGAGGAAACAGCCTGATTTTTCAACCAGGTAATTCATTTTTTAAATATGGGGTGATCATTAATCTGGAAAGGGGAGATCATAAAAATGAGCTGAAATACGAAACCTCAGTACGCTGGCTGAAAAGTGAAAATAACCTGCATTTTTTTGAAATTGACCGAACCTCTAATCTGTTTCTGAATGAAGAAGAAGTAAATGAGATTGCTGATACACTGGCCTATAAAACATCAAAAGTTTTATATCCTTTACAGGTAAGTGTAGATCAATATGGAAAATTCAGTGCAGTTGAAAACCTTTCCGTTTTCAGTGAGCGGTGGCCGGATGTTAAAAATGAAGTCTATAAAGAATTTGAAGGAGAAATAGTGGATGAATATTGCAGAAAGATTGAAGCGATACTGGATGAGCCGGATGCAATCAGCCTGTATCTTAAAAATGATTATTTCATCAGAACACTATTCTTCGGAGTCTATCAGCGTTTTGGGCAGAATTATCAAATTGAGGGAACAGAAAGTTTTCCTGTTGTAAATAACCCTATAGAGCCCCGGTATAAAATAAAACTGGAGATCGACCCGCTGAAAGATGAATACGATCTTGTGAATATTGGAGGAGAAGGAAAATTGCATGATGAAAGAGATGTATATGACTTTATCAACGAATCACCTTTTTCATTAATTATTGATGATAACCCAACAATCAATCACCAGGGAGATTTTAGGATAAAATATTATCTCAACGGAAAACTCCAGCTTCCCGAATCCATGTATATGGAGTGCAGTATTATGCTGAAGGAAGAAAAAAAAATATCAGTAGTAGTATCCGCCCTGACGGAACAGTAAAAAACAAAATAAAATGAAAATAAAATTAAATCATAAACTTCTTACACTGCTTTTTATGGCCTGGTTTGGCCTGTATTTTGGGCAGAAAGTGGAATTTACCGTACCTAAAAGTATTGAAACATTACAGAATTCTATATTTTATTTCAGTAATGACTTTACAAAAGATGAAGCCAAAGCGGCGGCAGCATCTGATGACAATTTTTCAACTACTGTTGATCTTTATAATTTAAAATACGATACAGACTACAAAAACCCTTATCTGAAACTGGCATTGAAAAACGGAGCAAAACCTAAGCAGTTTATTCAGCAGGCAGTATGGAATGTAACCATGAAAAAAGTGTCCGGGAAAAGTACGAAAATCAGTGTTTTCCTTGAAACTGTTACTCCGGACCGTTGGTCAAAAAAAGATATTGACATAAAACAGACCCAGTCTACAGGAAAAGTAGAACAGGAAATCAAAGAATTTCTTTTAAATTATAATGAACCAAAGGTTTCTGAAGCTTTAGAAGCAGCGGCAGACGCAGCTGACGTAGCCGCTACAGAAGCTATGGCCACAGCTCAGGTTGCTGATTTTGAAGCCAGAAATTCAATAGAGAAGGTAACATCAAAAAAATTGCAAACCTTATTCGGTAAAAAGCAGTTTATTTCTCTGCCCTCAACATCCGGAACCTTTACGAAGCTTTTACAGATCCAACCCAGCGAACTTGAATGTGGAGATTGTAAAAACGGGAAATACTCCAGTTGGGATTTTGATGATTTTAATATGATCTACACTCAGATGACGACAGGATTAGAATATTATGCCCTGCAGTATTATGGCAGTCAAAAAGTTTCAGGATTACCGTATGGCCTGGTATTCAATGAAAGTTCACCCACAGAATGTAAAACAAAATTTGCAAGATATAATGCCCAGCTTTACCAGACAACGGTGGATACCGATGAAAACTCATCAAAGGCACTTACAGTAGTTACTTTTAAGATCAACAACAGTTTTGTTCGTCTTGAATTTGGAAATGAATATTTAACCAGACTTGTTATCTCAAATAAAGAATTCTAACCATGGCTGAAAAACATATTGTAGTACAGGGCGCGATGTGCAAATGTCAGTTTGGACAGGCCCCGGATAAACTTAAGGTGCTTACGCACCAAAAAGAATATGCAAACGATAAAAGTGCATCCAAAAAACTGATCGTTACCACAAAGGAAATAGGAGGTGCCACTTTTGAAAAAAATACATTTGGAAACTGTACAAAAAACGGGGGACCACCACCGCCATGCAAAATAATGGTTACCGAATGGCAGAAGTTTTATGATAAAGTACAGCTTAGCAATGGTGGGTTTATCATCCTTGAAGACAGTAAAGCGGTCTGTGCTGTGGCAGGAACTCCTTGTATTGAGATTATAGACCATGGGCAGAGAGCCGAAGCCGGCCAGCAGAATTTTAAGAATGCTGATAAAGATGTACAGCAGCAGATCAATCCTTTAGTGAATGCTGAAGAAATGTATAAAAAAGAACCTGTTTATGACACATCAGGTGATAATTCAAAGAATACGGGATGGCAAAAGGAATAAAGAAAATAAATATAGCTACAACTCAGGACAATACAAAAGTGGTAGTCACCCAGGGCGACTTTATAGGAGTTGAACCCGGAAAACCTATTTGGTTTAAAGTTTCAGAATGGTTTCCCGGTACCCCTGAAGCAGACAAAAAAAAGGAAGTGATCTGGATACGGCAAGACAGTGCACGGCAAAAAGTGATTAACCAGCTTAGAAGACCTGCGGGCTATGTATACTGCTATACATTCAGTAAAAAAGAATGTGGAGTTCTCTCTTATTATATAGAAGCAAGCCTGGGTGGAAAACCGGATAAAGTAAATAAAGTAGGAAAATATATCTTTGGACATTGCCCTCCGAGGATTGTAGACTCCAGATGGAGTACTCAGGAAGGGGGAAAAGATGTCAGACAGACATATTATTTCAGCTATGGACATATTATTCACCTTTACCTGGGAACAGAAGGGCTGAATGGAAGAAAAGATCTTATCGTTGAAATCTACAGAAGAATCAGAACAGGAGGAGGAGCAAAAGATGATCCTATGATGAGAAGATGGACAGATGTGGAGGTCAATAATGGGGAGATTAATGTGAAGGTTCAGAATACATCACAATGGAAAGGAACCATCAAGAATATAAAAAATATAGAAGAGCTGTATGTAAAGGTTAAAGATCCCAAGACCGGAAAATATATTGTAGATGATAATAATGATGACATTCACGCAAGGTTTTTAAGGATGCAAAATAACTTGGTGGCTGAAGCACCTCAGCCGCCTCAGAATGTTGTTCCTACCAAAATCTATGCACCGGATAAAAACCTGGCAAGGTATGAACCCTGCAAATTTGAAACAATACAGATCAGCGACATTGTTTTTGAAAAAGATAAAGAAGTTAAAAAGCCAATCATGCTTTTTAATAACGGGGTTGGCGTTAAAAATATAGCAGAAAGAGAAACCATACACGCGACTATTTTTTATGAGTTCAATTCTGCAATCATTGAAGGTGACGGAGAAAAGAAACTGAATAATATTCTTCGTTTTTTACTGGAACACCAACATTCTACAATAACTGTAGATGGATATGCCTGTGTGATTGGTAAGATGCAGTACAACCAAAGCCTTTCTCAGAAAAGATCAGATATTGTAAAGAAATTTTTTACGGACGGAGGACTGGACAGCAAAAGAATAAAATCCCTGGGAAAAGGGGAAGTCCATGCTACAGATGATAAAAACGGTAAGGACAACATCAAATATAAAGACGAAAAAGAATATAAAAATAACCGAAGAGTAGATATTTATTTTGATTATTATCCACATGATGCGAATACCATTATTTATCATACCATTGCACCTTCTTCATCCACCAAAAGGAATATAACGATAGATGTTTCGGCATTTGATACAAAAGCCTGTTTCAGGAATAATGATCTTCATACCAAAGAAATAAGATTACTGGATGTAGGTCAGGCTATTGATGCCGGAGATAAGGAGAAAAAATTTGCCCCACCCACATTCGATTATCCGATATATTCAGATTTATCCAGAGCAAATGCTCTTCCGCTGCAGTATATCTGGCCGGAAGCAACCACTCCGAATAAAATACAGATGTATGCCCACAGCTGTAGATTTTATAGCAATAAAAAACGTACGACGGTTTTAATAAAAGCCTATCCTGATATCAAATGGGATTTCCATTTTTTCCTGAATCTGAGTAATGATCTAAGCGTTAAATGGCAAAATCTTTCTGCTGCAAAGCATAAGGAGATGCAGAGCAAAGCCGGAAAAATAGGAGCTGAAAAAAGATGGAAACAGACCGAAATAGATTTTGGGGTAACAATGGAAGCCAACTGGGACAGAACAGCCGCGGATAAATATAACGGTCATGCTGATGCCACCTTAAAATTTGAGGATAAAATAAAGTGGATGTATAAAGTCTTTAGCTCACTGAAAGAATTTTCAAAAGGAGTGACAGACCAAACCAAAGGTAAAATCAGGAAAAATAGTTTTACCAGTAAAATGCCGTTAACAATAGAAATGAAACCACCCAATTTCTGTCTGGGAGCAGAATGGATGCTGGAAAGAGGGAAGAAAAATAAAAAATCCCTTTCTACTATTGGAACAGATCTGGAGTTTTATTTCAAAGCTTCCCCGATTGTAGGTATTGAAATGACTATAGACCTCCTTGATATGCTGATTCAGGCCGGAGTAGGAGTGGTAAGCGGAGGAACCGCCAATGTAGCTGCTAAACTGATCCTTGATGAGGTGAGAGCCTGGCTGGCTGATGAAGACCATCCTATATCTCTGAATATGTATATTGACCTGAAGCTCTTTGGAAATCTTTCCGGAGAGTCAAAAATTCATTTTAATACCAATTCAGACGAAAGTAAAGGAAATGGAAAACTGGAAACTCAGATTGGTATTGAATTGGATGCCGGTATTGAGGTAAAAGCAAAATTTGTAATCATTGTGGCTGAAGCCTATGCCGAAGGTAAAATAAAAGCAACCGGTAAAGCAACTGCTACTTTTGGACATAATCTTATCTATGACCAGAAGAGCAGCACCCAGAAAACTTTATACTACAAACCGGATGTAAAGTTTGATGGTCTGGTAGCCACCGTAGTCGTGAAAGCAAGTGTTGGTTTATATATTAAAAAAGGAATTTTAAAAGGAGACCGGAAAATGGATTTGGCGGATTTTGATAAAACATACGAAATCCTTCCGGAATTCGATGTTATAGAAAAGCTGGAGAAATATACCGGATTCTCTCCAACGATACCGTTCATTCAGCAGGGATAATATGAAAAAAATAATAGTAACAGGTGTGCTTATGCTGTTTAATTTCTGCAGCTCACAGTCAAAAACAGATCTGACAGCTTTACAATTGGGAGCTGCCAATGAAATAGTGATCAAAAATACCACTAAGCAAGTTGACCTTGAACAGACCACTGGATTTCCCTATTATAATACCTACAAAGTAGACCAATATCAATATGGAGATATCAGTTTTGTGCAGGATTACCCCAAAGAAAGAAAGTACATAAAAAGTGAGGTCGGATTTTTAGTAGAAAACCAGAAGCAGAATGCACTGTCAGGATATTATATAATGACCAAAAACTTTAAGGAAAGTGACGCATTGTCGGCTGCATTGAAGAAAAAATATGGTGAGCCTAAAATAATTATTGAAGCTACCGACAGATGGCCATATTCGGGGTATTACTGGCAGGGTACTAAAGATGGGTTTGATATTATGCTGGAGCAGGTGAAAAAGAAAATTAGTGTTGATCAGAAAGAAATAAAAGGTTTTGAAACCAACCTTTATTTTATAAAAACAGGATCACATTACGGAAATATGAAAGACAGAGAGACTGTATTGCAGAGCTTTATAACCAGACATGAACAATAATATGAAAAATTTAAAATACGCATTAATACCAATAATCTGTATGGGATTTACATCATGTAACCAACAGGACAAGAAAAGCAGTGAAGCCCAAATTGAAGCCCGGAATGATACTCAAACGGGACCTTTCAATCTTGCTGCTCTGACGATGGGACAAAATATCAATGATATTTTAAAATCGGGAGGAATGACCTCTAAAGATACCGTACAAACCGATGAGGTAACTCTGATTGGAAATGAGAGATTAGCTTTTTCTTCAGAAGCATTATTACATTTTAACGGGATCAGTTTAGACGGTAAAAACAATAAAAACATCAATAAAGTGATTTTACACTTTGGAAAAGTAGATCAGGAAATTGGACCTCTCGCTAATGAAAAGGATGACGAGCTGGGAATGTACCAGCTGGATATTTATACTGAACCTGAAAAAAAAGCTCTTTTTGAAAACTTAAACAAAACCCTTCAGAAACCTGTTTTTACCACAGTACATGAAAGTTTTGAATCAGACGTCAAAGACAATGAGATCATACAGACTCAAAATAAATTCAGACAGGAAGTGGCCATATGGAAAAATAAAGGAATGATCTATTATTATTGTGAAACCAAAATAGATAATAAACCTGATGAATACAGATGTAACTTATTTGTGTTTAAAAATAAAGAATGGAAAGATCTGCTGAAAGGATCAGGATATCAGGATCTCGATAAAATTTCTCTTAATTGATCCGAACAGATAATATTTCAATTTCAATAAAATAAAACCAGTAAAAAAATAGTATATATTTCCCATGCAGCAGCCTTATTATGTAATTGACTTCAGTGCATCAGCATGTATGTTTGAGATCAGGATTAATGATTATCCGGTTATCCATATGAATGCTACCAATCAGGTATCTACCATGATCCCTGTTAACTATGCCCTACTGGAAAAAGGAAAACAGACGATAACAGCCTCTATTTTACCGGTGGCAGGGCAAACCGAAATTGATAAACAGGCTGAGCTGAAATTCAATATCAAGCTTTTTGATGTTACCAATAATTTTGTGTTTGATAGACAGTTTGGAGACTATCAGTCTAAACCCGTAGAAGATAAAAAATTACCGGTGATCAGGTATGAAAGTTCGTTTGATGCCGATGTTCCTTATAAGCTTACTGCATGGCAGGACGGAATGAACCTTAAGGATGTTAAAGACTGCCGGGAAAAACTGGATCTGGCTTATAATAAAATCATCAGGCTGATTCAGAATGCCAAATATGATGAGTATAAGAAACTCATTCTAAGAAGAGAAGGAAATATGGCTCAGTCGATGTATCTGTCTCCACAGGAATCCGAAGGAAGATTCAAAGAATTACTTAATGAGTTTATGGGAGGCATGAAAATTCAGCCGATACCTGCTGATGCCATGATGATCCTGTATGCAGACAACAGAACAGCTGTTTTAAAAAGGCCAAATGGTGATGCCGCATTATATTTAATAGATCCTAAAACACAGGAAGAGCTGATGCTCGATATTACCTTCTATATTCCGCAGGGAAAAAATGAATTTGAGATCATATAATCTTGGAAATAAAATGTATTTTTGAAGGCCATCCCCATTCTTAATGAATGTTTTAATGGGCTTTCAATATCCAAATCATCTATGAAGAGCGAAAAGAAAACGTCATATACGGGATACATTGTTCTGGGAATAATAGGATTTTGTTTTCTCTATTTTATTCTGTGGACTATTTTTAAAGAGAAAATGCCGTTACATAAGTATCTGTATGAAATATCCAGTAATTATGATGCTTATGCAGAAAAAGCATTGTTTATTTTTCCTGTAGTATTTTTTGTTTTCATTTTTCTTACCTTAATGAAATCTACTTCTGCTAAACGTTTTTTAAGGTTGCAGGCATCTCTTCCAACCTCGAAAATAAAATCCTTAGCTAAAGGACTTGTAGAAGTGGAAGGAACATTGGTCATGAAAAACCCTTTACTTTCTCCGGTAGACAATGAAACCTGTATCGGGTATTATTATACCATTGAAGATATTGATAAAGATTCAGACGGTAAAGAATCTTACAGAACGATACATAGAGAAACCCAGTGTAATCCTTTTCAGATAAAAGATGAAACGGGAATTATAGAGGTAGAACCCGAAGGAATTGAATTGATCCTTCTCGGAGAAACAAATATTGGCAGCAACAATAGTAAAAGACACAAAGAAACCCTTCTGAAAGACGGTCAGAAAATGTTGTTGGTAGGCTATGCCGATGTTAAAAACGGACAGCCATTTATCAGAAAAGACGACCATTATAAAGTGCTGGGAATCACCTCTGCATCAGGAATCACGGTATGGAATAAATATCAGCCGTTGTTGAGGTCTTTTCTGTTTACCTGTTCCGTTATCCTTTTAATAATCATATTTATATTTACACAATAATGAACCAAACTGTTGCAATTATATTACTGATCCTACTGGGTGTTGCCGTTATAAGCTTCTTCATCAATTTGTATAATAAGCTGGTGATGCTCAAATTCAATGTAGAAAAAGCCTACGGTAATATTGATGTGGTTTTGAAACAAAGAGCAGATGAAATTCCTAATCTGGTGAACGTAGCCAAACACTTTATGAGCTATGAAGAAAAGCTGCTTACACGCCTTACAGAACTGAGAACCTTTTATAACAGTACTACAGATGCTGATAAAAAGACCGAACTGGCCAATGAAACTTCAAAGGCTTTATCTTCATTCTTTGCCGTTTCTGAAAACTACCCGGAGCTTGCTTCCAATAACAACTTTTTGGAACTGCAGAAAAGAATTTCTGAACTTGAAAACAAAATAGCCGACAGAAGAGAATTTTTTAACGACAGTATTAACCTTTACAATATAGGAATTCATGAATTCCCCAATGTAATACTGGCAAAAATGCTGGGTTATAAAGACAAAACTTTACTGGAAGTAACAAACGCCGAAAAACAATATGACGGAGTTCAGTTTTAATACCTTTTTCGGACTCGAAAAACAAATGGCAGAATATCCTGAAGTCGCGATATTTGGAGCCCTGTTTTTACCTTTGCTTTTATTTATCCCTGTAGCTGTAATAGGCTGGATATTCAGAAAGCTGAAATTCAATATGTATATTATTCATGTATTGCTGTATACGCTGATGTTTACCTTTGTTATAGGAGCTCTTGCCGTATTTATACTCTTCTTTATCACGGATAGAAACGGTGTGAAATTAGCGTATTGCTGGCTCACTGTATTGATAGGGATGTTCTTTTTCAGTATGATGAATACCAATACCATTACCAAAATGTTTACCGATTGGTCAAAGATTATTAAAGAGAAGGATAGCAAGTGATTGAGGAAAGATAAAGAATAAAGAGTGCAATTCACGGCTGCTTGGTCAGATCAGCCTGCGGCTATTTCTTAGGTTTAAACATTTTAAAAATAAGCCTTTGCGTCAAAATTAATACTGCATTCAGGAACAAGAGAATCTCTGTATTGGCAAACACGAAAGGCATAAAATAAAGGCTGGTCTCTGAAAATAGAGACCAGCCTTACTTATTGTTATCAATTCAAGATTATTTTACCAAAAACTGCATCGTTGTATTATCCAGTTTCAAAATATAAATTCCCTGACCAAGATTTTGGGTCTTAATAGAATTTCCATTTTTAAAAGGCTGAGTAACCGTTTGCATTACTTTCCCCTGTACATTATAAATCTCTGCTTTTTTGATATGCTGTACATCTCCACTTACAAAGATTTCCTGATTAGTAATCGGGTTAGGAGAGATTTTAAAATTTTGAACTTTTGTTTCTAAAGCTGCAGTTTGAGCATTTCTGGCAGTTCCACCAGGATAACATGTCCATTTAAGATCGTCAATAGCAATTCTGTTACTTGCAGAACCATTAACCAGACTTACAGTTACATTACCAGAAACATCAATATTGTTAATCGTAGTAGTCGTTACCGTTGCACTGTAAGGAATACTTCCTACTGTGGTTCCGTTTACTTTTACATCAAGATTTCCATTACTTCCGGAAAACTTCAGCTGGGTAGTTACTGTTAAAGAACCAATACCATTGCCTGAATTACCTGATGTTAAAGAACCGCTTCTTATGGTAATGGCTTTATTGTTGATCGTTTGGTCTGTTCTGGCATCAGTAGCTGTCCAGGAGATCCCGCCGTTGCTCCATGTTCTTGTAGAATAAGAGGCACTGGTGGCAGGGATGGTTTCAAAAGTTTCATTGACACAGTCTGTAGATGGATTGGTTGATCCTGCATTGGTTGTTCCTGAAACAGTAGAGCTGTTTGCGGAAGAATTTCCAGCAGCATCTTTAGCAACCACATAGAAAGTATAGGTAGTAGAAGGGTTGAGACCTGAAATAGTAGCTGTAGTAGAATTTACTGTAGTATTCAGGCTTCCGTTCATATAAACAGCATAAGAAGAAACACCTACGTTATCAGAAGAAGCATTCCATCCAAGAGAAATACTGTTAGATGTTTTTCCGCTAACCGCTAACCCTGTAGCCGTTGTTGGAGCCTGTGTATCATTGCTTGGCTGTTGAGATCCCCAGATAAGATTCACATAGCTTGGATTATCAATAAACGGGTTTCTATTACCCTGGTAAGTATAGGATGCATTATTTCTGTTGATTTCAGCCTGAGAAACAGGATCCTGGTTGTTCCAGGCTAAAAGAACATTAAGCTCCCATGTCTGTAAGCCCGGAAATGCAGAACTTCCCAGCATATTTCCTGAAGAAAAAGAAGAAAGCTTACTCTGATAGCGGGTTACAAAATAAAAGATCATACGTGCCACATCACCTTTAAACTCATCGATCGGTTCGAAAACAGTTCCTGAATATCCTGAAGATGTAGAATTTCCAAGCTTAGATCCGTTTTTAGATGTAAAAGTAGCACTTCCCACCTGTCCGAAAGGATAATTACTTCTCATACCGTTTACCTTTCCGTCAGTAGCTCTGATGAAATGAATATCAGAAACCATAGGGGAAGATTGATTAAATAAACTTTGAGGAACAATATGCTCTCTGTTATAGCAATTTCCTTCCGTAGAATAAGTACCACACTGATTGGTGCCCGGTGTATAGTTATAAGGATCTGCTCCTACAGGCTTTTCTGAGTAAATATCAAGGATAGACCCATCATTTTCATAATTCTTGTCAATATCAGTGGTTTTATACCCGGTCCACAATCCGTTGTAACCTTTATCCTGATGTCCATTGGTAATAATGGTGCTTAATTCCGTTTTCAAAGCAGCACCGCTCAGTCCGTTGGCAGAATTGTAATATCCTGCAGGAGCCTGAGCATTGGCAAGGCCTGCAAAAACAGAAAATAAAATGATTTTTTTCATACTAATATTATTTCCAGCAAGAATACTACATTTTTATGAATAAAAAATTACATAATTATTAATTTTCAATAAGCAATATTGTGCTTTGCATAATAAGCGATTAAGTAGTATTGTTCATTAAAATAGGATAGAGGTGCAAGGAGAATTTTTTAGCTAATCTGTATGTAAAAATAGGATAAGTGATGAAAGTCTGCATCATAATTCAACAGGATCAGACTTCAGTTTTGTTTGTTAATTAAAATCATTCTGTATCAGAGTTATTCTAAACCTGTTCTTATAGCCATCATAAAAAATGCCGGCACAAATGTACCGGCATCTATAATAAGTGCTTTAATTTATTTCCTTTGTGGCGGATAATTTTTCATGATCTCAGCAAGAATTTCCGGAATTTGTCTCTGTTTGGATTTTGGTGAATCCACAGAAATCCCACTTCCGATACCTTGCCAAACTAATTTGTTTGTTTTTGAATCGATAAGATCTACGATTAATGCCCCTTCATTATAATTGCTGGTCCATGTTCTGCTCATTCCTACGCCCCATCCGAACGGGCCTCCCCAGCCCCACATTCCGTAAGGTGATGAAGAATTGATATCCGTTACTTTTTTATGATTGGCTTTTACGTTGACAATCAGATCAGGATTTTCTCCGGACTGAAGTCCTTTGCTTTGAAGCTGTCTTGATAATTCATTCAAAACCCTGTCTTTATCAATATCATTCAATTTCAAATCATCAATTCTTATTTTATAGGTTTTATAAGAATTGAAATTGGCTGTTTCAGCATAATCAGAACGTACCTGAAAAGGGCTACATGAAGTAAGACCTAATGTAGCAGAAGCCAACAAGATAAAAATATATTTTTTCATTTTATTTATTTTTTTTTATCGTTTTTAATGAATGTATCTGTCTTTTTATCATACCCGTAAGGACAGTGTCTGCAGCCGCTTTTACAGCAATGTCCTCTTTTCAGATGAAATTTTTCTGTAAAAACCTTGTATCCCTGTTCGTTGTAGTAAAAGTCCTCACCTTCTTTGATGTCAAAATGGGCCATAAGTTAAACGTTAGTCAAAAAACTTTTTATATTTGTTGTTATGATAATTGTATGCCAAAAGCCTTTAAAAAAATTAAAAATTAACGGCATTGCTCTCTTTCCCTTTATCTTCATTAGGAAACCCGAAGATAAGGAAAATAAAGTACTTATCAATCACGAAAAGATCCATTTAAGACAGCAGCTGGAGATGCTTATTATTTTCTTTTATATTTTCTATGTCATCGAATATTATTATTGGCTGTTCAAATTTAAAAATGGATATCTGGCCTATAAAAGGATTTCATTTGAAAGAGAAGCTTACGCAAGAGAAAAAGATTTGAATTATCTCAAAACAAGAAAACTGTGGGGGTTTTGGAAATATATAAAATGATAAAGCTCTGTTTTTTATTTTTCCATTCATTATCAAAATCCTGTTGAGTTTTCTGGGGCTTAAAATATTTGTCGTGATTTCTCTTGATATCATAGAGAATAGCATTACCTATTAAGTTCTTTTGTAAGAATCAGGTATTACTAAATTACAATATAATCTGATTATGTACCAGAGCTTATCCCATTCAATAGAAGTGGACTTTAGCCCGCTTATAAATAAACATTCAACCATTGGCTTTAGCTAAAACCTAGTAAATAGATTCTTCAACGAAAATACCCCATCAGAATTTCGACAGGTGTTGAAACCTATAAGGAAATAAATCTTTTGTTATTTTTGTAATCAATAAACCTTGAGTAGTTCAAAAATAAACATGTTATTACAACTTCCCACAGAACCTGTTCCCATTCAGGAAATTTTCACTGATAAAAAGGTGAGCCTTTTTATCAAAAGAGAAGACCTTATTCATCCTCAAGTTTCAGGAAATAAATACTGGAAACTTTTCTATAATATCAATAAGTATCTTGAAAAAAATCCTGAAAACCCTTATGTTATTACCTTTGGAGGGGCCTTCTCGAATCATATTTCTGCAGTTTCTGCTGCAGGGAACATGGCGGGTATTCCAACATTGGGAATTATAAGAGGGGAAGAGCTGCAGAATAAATGGCGGGATAATCCTACTTTGGTTTTTGCCAAAAGAAATGGGATGAACCTGAAATTTGTCACCCGTGAGGAGTACCGCCATAAAGAAAAACTCACTGAATTCCTGCAACAGGAGTTCCCTGATGCGTTGATCGTTCCGGAAGGAGGCACCAATAAAGAGGCCGTGGAGGGGATAAAAATGATGCTCAATGAGCAAACAAAAGATTTTGACTATCTTTGCACCGCAGTGGGAACAGGAGGAACCATTGCCGGAATCTCAAAATTTTGTGAAGAAAATCAGAACGTTATAGGATTTAAGGTCGTTGACGATACTTCACTGGAGAAGAAAATAGGAGAATTAACTTTGAAACATAATTTTAATCTAATAGATTCAAGTTTTGGAGGTTATGGTAAAATAAATGATGAAAACATTCGTTTTATCAATGATTTTAAAGAGAAATATAATATTCCTTTAGAACCGATTTATACAGGAAAGATGATGCAGAGGGTTTTTGAATTGATGGAGCAAGACTACTTTCCTGAAAACAGCAGGATATTGTGCTTTCATACAGGAGGATTACAGGGGATTGAGGGAGCAAATCTGCTTTTAGAAAAACAGAATAGAAATTTAATTATATAAGTAAAATTGAAAAACATGAAAAGACTTTTCTTATTAATAAGCCTTTTAGTTTTATCAAAATTTTCTGCCCAAAGTTGGGCAACTGAAGATCAGTATATCCAAAAATTCGCTAAATATGCGGTAGAGGAGATGGAAAAATATAAAATTCCGGCTTCTATTACCCTTGCTCAGGGACTGCTGGAAACAGGAGGAGGGCAAAGCAGACTGGCGCTGGAGGGTAAAAACCACTTTGGAATAAAATGCAAGGAAGATTGGACAGGTAAAACAATGAAACATACAGATGATGCACCTAATGAATGCTTCCGTGTGTATGAAGATCCAAGACAGTCTTATGAAGACCATTCCATATTTTTATCTACAAGGAAATACTACGCCAATCTTTTTAATCTGGATATGAAGGATTATAGAGCCTGGGCTTATGGTCTTAAAAAAGCGGGATATGCCACCAATCCACGTTATGCTTCCATCCTGATTACTAAAATTGAAAAATACAGATTATACGAATACGACAATACCAGTTCTAATGAAGTATTGTATGCCGTTCTAAAAATGTATCCGGATCTTAAGGATGACAGAGCTTTCATGGCACAGCTTGAACCTTCAAAAATGGGTAAAAAGGCTAAAGATCCTGTTACTGTAGAAGTTCCTTACAAGCAAACCTCTTATGCACAGCAGCAGAAAAGAGTGGAGAGAATCAAAACAAAAGCGGAGATTCTTAATTCTATTCTAATCAAAAGCCATCCAAATGATGGTCTGAAGTATATTGTTATTCCTGAAGATACTAACGTACAGTTTATTGCCAATAAATTTAAAGTGAGCGAAAGCAGACTGATGAAATGGAATGAGCTGGAAAATGATGTATTAAAGAAAAACGATATTGTTTTCCTTGAGTCTAAAAACTCTTCGGGAAATACGGCCACTTACAAGGCTGCATCAGGGGAAGATATGCATGATATCGCCCAGAAATTCGGAATCAAATTACATAAATTATATGCTAAAAACAGAATGGATGAAGGACAGCAGCCATCTGCAGGACAGTTAATTTATTTAATAGATAAAAAACCAAGAAATTAATTTTTGTTGATAAAGGATCATTAACGGTTAATTATTAACTGTTGATCAATGCTTGTCAACCCGTAACTAATATATGAAGTATCAAAGAAGTTCGGCTTTATTTGATGAAGCCTACAAATACATTCCGGGAGGAGTAAACTCTCCGGTTCGCGCATTCAAATCAGTGGGAGGAGTTCCTGTTTTCATGAAATCGGCAAAAGGAGCTTACCTTACCGATGCAGATGATAATACGTATATCGATTACATCAATTCATGGGGCCCTGCCATCTTAGGACATACCCATCCTGAAGTTTTGGAAGAACTGAAAATTCAGGCTGAGAAAGGTTTTTCTTTCGGTGCTCCTACAGAACTGGAAACAGAAATTGCAAAATTTATCATTGAAAATGTACCTAATATTGACCAGATCAGAATGGTTTCTTCAGGAACTGAGGCATGTATGAGTGCCATCAGACTGGCAAGAGGGTATACAGGAAGAGATAAAATTGTAAAATTTGAAGGTTGCTACCACGGACATTCAGATTCATTCCTGATTAAAGCAGGAAGTGGAGCTGCTACCTTCGGAAATCCCAATTCTCCGGGAGTAACAGCAGGAACAGCTAAAGATACTTTATTAGCCCGTTATAATGATTTTGAACAGGTTGAAGATCTGTTCCGTCATAATCAGGGTGAAATTGCAGCAGTGATCATCGAGCCTGTTGCAGGAAATATGGGTTGTGTTTTACCCGAAAATAATTTTCTTCAAAATTTAAGAAGAATCTGTGACGAAAATGGGGCTTTACTTATTTTTGATGAAGTAATGACCGGTTTCAGATTGGCTTTTGGTGGAGCTCAGGAGCTTTTCAATGTGAAAGCTGACCTGGTAACCTATGGAAAGGTAATCGGTGGAGGTCTGCCGGTAGGTGCTTTTGCCGGAAGAAATGAAATTATGGATCATCTGGCTCCAAAAGGAGGCGTGTATCAGGCTGGAACGTTAAGTGGAAATCCACTGGCTATGAGAGCAGGATTAAAAACCCTTCAGCTTATTAAAAATGATTCGGAATTCTTCAACAGACTGAATAAAACAACAGAAACTTTAGATTTTGAAATTGGAAAAATTTTAAATGAAAAAGGAATTGCTCATAAGATCAACAGAAATGGGTCTATGATGTCTGTATTCTTCCATATCAACAGCGTTTCAAATTTTGATGAAGCTCAGGAAGCCAATCATTCATTATTTAATAACTTCTTCCATCAGATGCTGCAACATGGAGTGTATCTTCCACCAAGCGGATATGAAACTTATTTCATCAGCGATGCGATCAAGGAGAAAGAAATTGATATGACGCTGGAAGCAGTAAGGAAATTTGAATATTCTAATAAATAATAAAAAAGACCGGATTTTAATCTGGTCTTTTTTTTGGGTAACCAGACTCAATCTATCAATTTTTTTAAAGGGGAATCTCTACTTCTAGAGTTAAAGAGCCTGTTTAAATTTGATTCAGGAATTCTTATATATTTTGTTGACAAGACTCGATAGATCAGTTTGAAATTATTTTTTTGATTAAAAAGATTAATGCAAAGTTTATGAATAATTCCGCTTTATTGTAAGCGCGCAAAGTGATGCGACTTCGTCGCTGATGAAGATATATGCTTATCCATACGCTTCGACGAGTCAACGAAGTTGATTCTATCCTTTGCTCCCTTATAATATGGATAATGAAGCTAAAGCTTTGCGTTAGAAAAACATATCATCAGTACATTATCTTTTTAATCCTTTAAAGGATGTGATTTGGATAAAGATTTGAATGTTATACAAAAAATCAAATTTAGAAATTTAAACAGACTTAAAGTCATCGTTTGTTTTTTACCTGTTTTTAGGTCATACCCTATAAAAACAAATTTTCAAAGCATAAATCATACAGATTTTGTAATAAACCATACACTTTGTTCCTGATCATTCTTTTTAATTTTGTCATAAATAGATTGGAAATGATGACTTCAGACAATAATATATCCCGTAAGGATTTTATCAGGAATTCTGCATGGGCAATGGCCGGATTAACTTTACTCCCTAATATCATGACAGCATCACCTTTTTTGGATGAGAAAAATATATTGGCGAAAGGAAAATTAAGCCTTAAAAATGTTCGTTTGGAAACCGGGTTTGAATATCAGGAAGGAGAAGTTGCATCCACCAAGACGGATCTGTTTTATATAGAAGTTGAGCATGGAAAGATCACAAAAATTGCTCCCAACCAACCTCATGCTAAAGCAGTAGACGGAAAAGGATTACTTATGCTTCCCGCATTTAAAGACATGCATATTCATCTCGATAAAACATTTTATGGAGATCAATGGCAGGCCGTGAGAAAAAGAACTGGCGGTATCAAAGGGATGATTGAACTGGAGCAGAAAATGCTTCCTGAGATGTTGAAAAATTCAACTTTTAAAGCTGAAAAACTGATCGAACTGTTGCAGTCAAAAGGAACTTCATATGCCAGAAGCCACGTGAATATTGAACCTACTTCAAAACTTCAATCATTAAAAAACCTTCAAAAGGCTTTAGAGAATAAAAAGAAAGGTTTTGGAGCAGAGCTGGTTGCTTTTCCTCAGCATGGAGTATTCTATACCGATTCAGCTCCTTATCTGAAAGAGGCTGCGAAGATGGATATTGATTTCATTGGGGGGGTAGATCCATTCAATATTGACGGAAATATTGAAAAAGTAATGGATTTTACCGTTCAGTTGGCATTGGATCATCAAAAGGGAATAGATATTCATTTGCATGAAACCGGAGATTCCGGATTGAAAACCGTAGAATATCTTATTAAAAAAGTGAATGAAAACCCTTCTTTAAAAGGGAAAACTTATATAAGTCACTGTTTCATCCTGGCTAAGCTGGAGAATACAAAACAGGAAGAAATAGCCGAAAAATTAGCAGAGGCCCAAATAGGAATTGTTTCTACGATTCCTTTTGGAAGAATGATTATGCCTATTCCAACCTTATACAAGCATAATGTAAAGGTATTGACAGGTAATGACAGTATTGTAGACCACTGGAATACTTTCGGAACAGGAAGTGTACTGGAGAAAGCCAACCTGATGGCCCAGTTATATGGGTATTCTACAGAGTTTTTACTGTCAAGAAGTTTAAAACTGGCGACAGGAAATATCCTTCCATTAGATGATAAAGGAAATCAGCAGTGGCCCAAAACAGGTGACCAGGCAGATTTTGTATTGCTAAAGGCAAGCTGCTCTGCAGAAGCTGTATCTAGGATTTCAAATGTTGAATCATTGGTGCATCAGGGAAATGTAGTCTTTTAAATTTTCTGCCTAAAAATAAACGATTATGAAAGTTTTAGTATTTCTTTTAACATTTGGAAGTATGAGTGCCTGCGGAGAGAAACCCGTTGATTTCTCAAAAGAGGATACGAGACCACAGGAAAATATTATAGAAAAGGTGAAAAACAATGATCTCACGGCCGTAAAATCTGCTTTAGAAAATGGAGCGGATGTTAATACTCAGGATAAAAGGGGACGTTCTTTATTACTGCTGGCAACAGTAGAAAAGAACATAGAAATGGCAAAGCTGCTTGTTTCGTATAAAGCCGATGTGAACCTCCAGGATCATCAGAAAGACAGTCCGTTTTTATATGCAGGAGCAAGCGGGCAGACAGAATTGGTTACATTGTTTTTGAATAACGGAGCCCGTTTTGATTTGTATAACCGATATAATGGTACCGCATTAATTCCGGCATGTGAACGGGGATATGTAGAAACTGTAAAAGTTTTAGTGAAGGCAAAAGGTTTCCCAATCAATCACGTGAACCGCTTAGGATGGACGGCATTAATGGAAGCCGTGATCCTTGGAAATGGTACCCGGAAATATCAGGAAATCGTGCAGATTTTAAAAGATAATGGCGCGGATATCAACATTCCTGACCATTCCGGGAAGACTCCTTTGGAACATGCAGAATCATTAGGTTTTAAAGAAATAGCTGAGATTTTAACATCATAGCATGCCATAGGAGTAGGCGTAGAAGTGCAAAGAGTTAAGCTGTATTGAATTTTGTCCTTTTGTCTTTGCGTTACTTAATGTCCTGTAATTAATAAATTTAGATATATTTTAGTTTGTGTTTGAACCACAAAGGATTCAGTATTTGTTTCTTTTGTGGTTATTTTAATTTTTCTCTCATAATTTTTATTAATTTTAGGAGAAATTCAGGTAGTGTGGGTTATCATACGGATCATTTTCCCATTTTAGGAATTCAGGAGTTTAGTGAGAATCAGCTTAAGGGCTGCAATCTGCTGTTTAACGAACTTTACGGGGCACGTTCTATTGATGATCCCCATAAACACGATTTTTTTATCATTAATCTTTTTGAAAAGGGAGTTGGTTCTCACACCATTGATTTCGTAGAATATCAGGTGAAAGATTTCCAGATCCATCTTGTTTTTCCGGATCAGGTGCATCAATGGGTGATTGAAAAAGAAACAATAGGATACCAGCTGATGATCAGCAGGGATTGGTTTGAAAGTTTTCTGCCTTCATTAAGATTTTCCGCATCCTATTACCAGAACCATCCGGTGATCAATCTTTCCCAGGATATTTTTACAACTTTCAGATATGAATTTCAGGCAATCCAGAAAGAACTGAAGGGTGAAAAGGTTTTTTGGGAACTGATCCAGAAGAGAAGTGAGCTGATAGGCCTGTTGGTAAGTAAGTCTGTGGAAGGTGCTTTCAAAGATTTTGAAGTCTATAATTCAAATCCTATTATTTCAAAATTCTTACATCTGATTGATGAACATTTTAAAACTGAAAGATCCGTTTCTTTTTATGCAGATAAACTTAATATTTCTGCCAATTATCTGAATATTGTCTGCAAAAAAAATCTCAATGCTTCAGCATCATCCCTTATTCAGGACAGAATTTTATTAGAAGCAAAACGTCTTCTGAAAGTTTCTGAAATGTCTGTAAAAGACATTGTATATGATCTTGGTTTTTATGACCATGCCAGCTTTTCGAAATTCTTTAAGGCACAAACCGGGATGACCCCCTCTCAGTTTAAAGAATAATTTGTACAACATATGACATAATTGATACACCGGTTTTGAGAAAGAGCTGATGTAATTTTGTATTGTTAAAATTTTAAATCATGCAATTTCCATATCAATTAGCTGCAAAAGGAAAATACTCACTGAAAAATGTCCGCCTGGAGACAGGTTTTGAATACGAAAATGAAGAGGTGACAGGTACAAAAACAGATCTTTTCAGTATTGACATTGAAGATGGGAAAATAAAAGCAGTAAAAATTAATGAACCGGCTTCAAACGCTATAGATGCTAAAGGATATCTGATGCTTCCTGCTTTCAGAGATATGCACATCCATTTGGATAAAACATTATACGGACTTCCATGGCAGGCACTCTCTCCGAAAAGGAGAACTGTAAAAGATATGATTGCCTATGAACAGGAGATTATTCCTGAACTGTTAAAAACTTCTGTAGAAAGAGCTGAACAGCTCATCAACCTGCAGCAACATTACGGGACTCATTTTGCAAGAACCCATTTTAATATTGATCCTACTTCGGGATTACAATCACTTGAACATCTGGAGCAGGCCCTTGAAAATAAAAAAGACTCTTTCAAAGCTGAGTTGGTGGCTTTCCCACAGCATGGAGTATACTATACGGATACAGCCCCTTTACTGAAAGAAGCGGCACAGCTGAAAAGTGTAGGCTTTATCGGGGGACTTGATCCTTTAAGTATTGATGGAAGTATCGAAAAGGTAATGGATTTTACCGTTCAGTTGGCTTTAGATCATCATAAAGGAATTGATATTCACCTCCATGAGGTAGGAGAATCAGGTATGAAAACCATCAATTACCTGATCGATAAAGCTATTGAAAACCCGGAACTTCAGGGGAAAACATTTGTAAGTCATGCTTTTGCTTTAGCCCATCTTTCTCCAAAAGAAACAGAGCAGATTGCTGAAAGGCTGGCTGAAGGGAAAGTGGGAATAGCATCTTCTGTCCCGTTCAAAGGAATTGTAATGCCCATACCTACTTTAAAGAAATATGGGGTGAATGTATTGATAGGGAACGATAATGTACAGGATTACTGGAGTACTTTCGGATCAGGAAATATGCTGCAGAAAGCAAACCTGATCGCTGAACTGTATGGGTATGCGACAGAGCTGGCATTATCAAGAGCACTGCAGTTTGCTACCCCGAGTATTCTTCCACTGGATGAACAAGGAAAACAGCAGTGGCCTAAAGCAGGAGATGAAGCGGCTATTGTTCTTACCAATGCATCATGCTCCGCAGAAGCTGTTTCCAGAATGACCACAATAGAAGCCCTGATGAATGACGGGAATCTGTTTTGGAGAAATTAGAAAGAATATATATTTTTTTATATACACTTGTTTTTTGTAGATCAGCCATCGGATTTTTCCGGTGGTTGATTGTTTACAGCTTGTCTGAAAGTATATGACTTGTATATCCAGGGCAAAGTGAAAGCACTAAAAAAGCCTTCAGAATTTTCTGAAGGCTTTTTTAATAATTTGATATGATATTAACTGCTAATAAATAAATTATAAGTTATAGTTAGTCCAACCAGCATACCAAGTATCATTAGTGTCTTTTACAGCTCCTCTGTACGTTACAGGCGTGAACCAAGATGCTAATTTAGTATGGGTGAATACACCTCCAGTCAATAATGGTGACCCGGCAGCAGGGGAGAAGTTAGGAGTCGTTCCTGCAGGAGCCCATGCATTGGTGAATTTTACATCAGCTGTATAGGTAAGGCTTGTATTTCCTTTAGCATTAAAGAAAGTCGTAAGATCAGTGATAGAATACCCTGTTGGAGAAGAAGTAGAAGCTCCGTATTTTAAAGGAGTTACACTTCCTGCCAAAATATTATTTTCGAAAGCAAGACTTCCACTGGTGATGTTTTTATCTGTAGGCGTTCCTTTGGTAGCATCAACGAATAAACCAACCGGGAAACCTGTGAAAACAGAGTTAAATACTGAGATAGAAGAATTTCTTCTGATCTGTAAACCATTTTGGAACAATGAGTTGATTGAACCTACATTGGTACTTGTACTTGAAGAGTTGATTGGCCCGATAATCGTCATATTTGAGAATGTAGCAGAGCTCTGAGGTGTTAAAGCAGAACCGTTGGCATCATTATCAGATTCAAATCCGTTAGAACCTGAAACGTCAGCTACCTGAGCATCTCTTACCGCAATACCGAACTGGATTTTTCCTGAAAAACCGTTATCTGTATCAAAGTCATCATCAAGACCTTTATAAGAAATAAGGTGAGAACAGTTTACTGTTCCTCCGAACCACTCAAAACTGTCGTCATTAGCGTAAGCAACTTCTACATAATCTACAGTAGTTCCGCTACCTACACCTCCGAACGTAAGTCCGTTGATCTCCTTGTCTGGTAAGAATGCATATCCTGCATATTCAATTCTTACATATTTTAAGATACCACTGTTGTCAGCAGCATTATTTCCTCCGTAAAGACCATGTCCTTCTGTATTGTTGATACCTCCTTCAATCTCTCCAACTCCTTGTTGGTTGTTGAAAGAAGCATTCGTAGGAGCATTTCCTAAGATGACAACACCTGCCCAGTCCCCTCTTTTTGGGCTTGGTTTTTCAGAAGTAAAGATAATAGGGTTGGCAGCCGTACCTTCTGCCATGATTTTACTTCCTCTTGTGATAATCAAAGCACCATTTTTATCAGCTTCACCTACAATCTTCGTTCCTGGCTCAATGGTTAAAGTTGCTCCGTTTGTTACATATACTAATCCTCTTAACTTATAAATTTTATTAGCTTTAAGCGTAACATTGGATGTGATCTTTCCTGAGAGAATAAGGTTGTCAGTTTCTCCATTTCCGGAACCACCCTGAACGATGGTTTGCCCGTCTTCTTCTATATTTCTACATGCAGTAGTTGTAGCAAGAGCGCCAAGCATTAAAGAATATAAAACGAATTTTTTCATGTTATAAAGAATTAAATTATTTATTAAATATTGAATGTGTTAAAAATTGTATCCCAGTGTTAAACTGATATTGGTTCCTGTTACTCTTTCTATAGCAAGAGCATCAGAGTTGTCATATTTCTTGTTTCCGTTAAGGTCATGATAAAATCTTGCACGACGGTTAAGGATATCCGAAACGTTTAATTTGATTTCTCCTTTGTTTTGCCAGATCTTCTTAGCAATCTGGAAATCTAAAAGAGGTCTTGGAGCTTCCCAGATCGGTGGCACCTGATCGTTACCTACATAAAGAATTCTTCTTCCGATCATATTGAAAAGTACCGTAGAAGACCATCCTGTTTTTTCAGCATCATACTGAAGACTTAAGTTGATGGTGTAAGGAGACTGTCCCTGCATTGGTCTGTCAATATTCGTAGCTTCATCCGTTACTTTATTTTTGATGTAAGCGAAGTTTCCACCTAACGTAAAGTTTTTAAGAGCGCTTGCGAAATCAAGTTTTTTTCTGAATTCCAACTCAACTCCATAAGCATCGGCTTTATCTACATTAAGATAGTTGAAGGTATTACTGGTTCCTACTCCGGATTGATTGAAGTACAATTCGATTGGATTTTTGAAATTCTTATAGAAACCTGCTACGGAAAGGATCTCTCCGTTTCTTGGATAATATTCCCAACGAAGGTCTACGTTGGTAATTTTTGTTCTTTCAATGAATTTGTTACCGATTACAGTAGCTCCCAAATCGAAGTCATAATAAGCTAAAGGTGAAACCTCTCTGAATTCAGGTCTTACAACAGTTTGAGAACCTGCAAGACGGACATTCATTTTAGGGTTTACCTTGAATGTTAAGTTAACAGCTGGTAAAAAGTCTGTTACACGAGTATTAACAAAACGGTCATCACTTCTTTTTGTACTTCCTACCAATTGATCAAAGTTTTCAACTCTTAATCCCCAAACAGCTCTTAACCATGGAGCAAAGTTGTTGTCAAACTGTAAATATCCTGCATTAAGGATCGTATTGGCAATATATCTGTACTGATTTCCGGCAATTTCATCAAATGTAAATTTACCATCTGTTCCGAAATTTTCAGAATTGAAGATACTTTCAAAAGGTTGGGAAAGTAATCCCTGGTTGTATTTTTCAAGCCTTACAGAGAATGGTCTTGAGTTGTAGATCCTGTCTTTTACCTGGAATAAGTACCCCCCTTTAACGGTTTGCTTTTGTCCAAACATGGTAAAAGTCTTCGATACATCTCCACCTGCATTATACAGATAATCGCTCAATGTAGAATAGAAAACACTTCCTGATTTTTGAGAAAGACCATTAGAGATTAGAGCTAAATAAGGACTTCCGTCAAGGTTTGTATACTGGTTGTATTGTAAACGTTGCAATAACGGAATATACTGATCAAGGATTCCAAAGCTTCCATACCAGTTTACGGTAAGACCACCAAGAGCATCTATCTTATGAGTTCCGTTAAGGGTTGAATTATAGAATGTAGTTTGCTTAAATCCTATCTCTCTTGCGATAATGTTGGTTCCGTTGATAGGATCAAATTCAAAATCCTTTCCTGTTCTGAAAGACATATGGTTCACTGTGTTGTTTGTGATAATGTTTTTCAGGGAAATTTTGTTATTGCTATTGAGTTTTAAAGTAAGGTTTAATAACCCTCCTAAAATAACATCATTTGTGTATTTTTCAGTGTAGTAATCAAAGTTGGTGTCAGCAAGCTGGTCATTAATCGTAAAGAAACGGTTTTTAGATTCTGTTCTTCTTTTGTTGTTGCTGTAGTTAAGAACAGCAATAACCCCTAAATCTTTTCCGAAAATTTTGGTATTAAAACCTCCGTCAAGCTGTAAACTTATGTTTTCAGGATAACCAACGCTGTTGTATCCGAAGTTTTTTGTGAATCCCTTACCAATATCTGTTTTCTGAGCTTCATTCAGAATACTGAAAGCATTTTTAGCAGGCATATTTGTAGGGATCTTTCTGTATCCGTCATCAATACCCAGGAAATCCCATTTTCCTCCTTTCTGCATAAGAAATTCTTTATTCATTGTAATAGAATTTCCTCCTACACCTACTTGTACATTGAAGAAGTTTTTATTGGGAATATCTTTAGTATTTACCTGAATCAATCCTCCGGCCCATTCACCACTGTATTCAGGAATAAAAGTCTTATTGATTACCAGGGTCTCAATAACGCTGGCAGGAAAAAGGTCAAAAGAAAAAGTTTTTCGGTCAGGCTCAGTACTGGAAAGTTGAATCCCATTTAACATAGCCTGGTTATAACGGTCAGATAAACCTCTTACAACAATATATTTTCCGTCAAATAAACTCACACCGGATACTCTTTTCAGAACCTCTCCTGTGTTTCTATCCGGACTTCTTTTAATAGCTTCAACACCTATAACCTGTGAAACCACACCTGCATTCTTCTGTAAACCGATAGTAGAAGCTATCGTTTCTTTTCTTGCATTGGATTTGATAACAACTCCTTCAATTTCCTTTTCCTTAGCGGATGGCTTTTCCAGAACAATATCAAGGTGAGTGTTGGCGTCATTTTTTACAATAACTTCACTGATCTCTTTTTTGTTATATCCGTTAGAACTTACCGTGATAATGTAGTTGGTTCCAGGAGAAAGATTGATAGAGTAGTATCCGGCAATATCAGTTACGACCTCCTGGTCATTTACCTTTACCTTTACCCCCTCAATAGGTGTGTTGTCTTTCTCATCCAGTACTCTACCTTCTAAGATCTGACTTTGTGCAAATGCGTAGCCGGCAGAAAACAAAGCAAGTAGCATAATGCTCTTGTGGAGTTGTTTTTTCATTTTACTTCTTTTTCAGGGGCAAAATAAGGGCTAAGTTTTCACTAAACGTTTAGGAGAATTTTAATTAATTGTGAAGTTTGTATTAATAAAATTGATCAATCATGCACTGTGAATGTTTGTTTTTTATATTTATATTTTTTTGCTTTATTTCAATTATTCTTTTGTATATTTGTTTAATATGTATTTATTTATTCATTTTATTAATGATTTTCTAATTCAAATTGCTATATCTGTTTTTTAATAATTAGTTAACATTGCCCGGATAGATAAAATCAATGAAAATAATTAATTTTGTGGGAATTCTTAAACTAGAAGATGAGTAAAAAAATTCTTTTAATAGACGATGAACTGGACATTTTAGAGATTCTGTCTTACAACTTGGAAAAAGAAGGTTATAGTATCTATACTGCTACTAACGGTAATGAAGGTATAGAAAAAGCAAAGGAAATTATTCCGGACCTTATTTTGCTGGATGTAATGATGCCTGAGAAAGATGGCATTGAAACCTGTCAGGAGCTTCGTAAAGTGAAAGAACTACAAAAAACTCTTATCGTTTTCCTTTCAGCAAGAAGCGAAGAGTTTTCACAGTTGGCCGGGTTTCAGGCAGGTGCTAATGATTATATCGTAAAACTAATCAAACCGAAAATCCTTATTTCTAAAGTAAATGCACTGTTACAACTGACTTCTCAGGTTTCAGATAATGCTAAACTTATTGAAATTGGAGACCTTATTATTGATAAAGATAACTTCAGGGTTTCCAAAAGCGGACAGCAGTTTTTGCTTCCTAAAAAAGAATTTGATCTGCTTTATCTGCTTGCCTCCAATACCGAGAAAGTTTTCAAAAGAGAAGAAATTCTGGAAAAAGTATGGGGTAATGATGTAATTGTAGGAGAAAGAACCATTGATGTTCATATCCGAAGATTAAGAGAGAAATTGGGAATCAATACCATTCAGACATTAAAAGGGATAGGCTATAAACTGATCGTTTAATCACTTAAAAAACCTACCTTTACGTTCAATCCTAAAACTTTGTAAAATTGAAATTTTACAGACTTACCTTCGTTGCTTCCTGTCTGCTGACACTGGTAATGCTTTTCTTAGTAGTTGTTTTCGACTCACTAAAAGATATCTATTATGAAACCCCTTTATTCAAAGCGGGGGTTTTTGTTTGTGTAGTCATGATCTTTATTATCAACTATGTTGTATTAGAGCTTCTTTTCAGCTATTATGGAAGAAAACAGGTGAGAGGGCTTTCTCAGCTTCTTCCACAGGAGATTGTTCATGATCATGACGAAAATATTACCATTAAAGAATTAGGAGAACGTTTTTCGGATCTTAATCAGCAAAAGGTAACAGAAATTGACATGATGAAGGAAATGGAAAGTTACCGTAAAGAATATATCGGAAATGTTTCCCATGAGCTTAAAACTCCGCTGTTTTCTATTCAGGGCTATGTAGAAACCCTAAGAGAAGGTGGGGTGGAAGATCTTATCATTCGGGACAAATACCTTGAAAGAATAGATAAATCTGTTGAAAGACTTATAGCCATTGTTACAGATCTTGATATGATCAACAGGCTCGAGGCAGGTGAAATTAACCTTAATATTTCGAAATTTGATGTTAACCTTCTGATCAAAGAAATTTTTGACCTCCTTGATCTTGAGGCAGAAAAAAGAAATACGACATTACAAATCCAGACCCTTCATCCACAAATTTTTGTGGATGCCGATAAACAGAAGATTTCACAGGTTTTTATTAATCTTATTTCGAATGCTATCCACTATGCAAACAGGCAGGAAGCAAAAGTAATTGTAAAAACAAGTGTCTTAAAAAACAAAGTGCTGATAGAAGTTATAGACAATGGAATGGGAATAAAATCTGAAATTCTTCCAAGAATCTTTGAACGTTTCTACCGTGTAGAAACCAGCAGAAGCAGAAGAGAGGGCGGATCCGGATTAGGATTGGCCATCGTAAAACATATCCTTGAAGCTCATAACGAAAACATTACCGTAGAAAGCGTATACCTTGAAGGGACGAAATTCAGTTTTATGCTGGAAAAAAGTAAATAACTTTGGCAAAATGTAAGAAAAAAAAATATTTTAAAAAATCCTGAAATATTTTTTTGTCACCTGTCATTTATTATATATTTGCACCAGAGATTTATCATAATTATAAAGGCAAAAAAGTAATTTAAGAAACTGATATGGTTTACAAAATCCGCGTAATATTAGATGCGAAAGAGGATATTTTCCGAGATATTGAAGTTAAGGGAAAACAAACGTTATGGAATTTACATTTAGGTATTAAAAGTGCATTCAGTCTGCAGGGTGACGAGCTTTCTACTTTTAATCTGTTGGAAAATGACGGAACAATAGTAAAAAGTGTCCCATTAGAAGATATGAGTGATGATGGTGATGGTGAGATTATGTCAGACGTATACATTGATGAAGCTTTTGAAAATGTAGGCGACAAAGCACAGTTCCAGTATGGACTTCTTGATTTATGGGAATTCTTCTGCGAGCTGATAGAAGTCATCGAAGAGACAAAAGGTGTTAATTATCCAATTACTGTATATAGATTTGGAAATGTTCCATTGAAAGCACCAAGTAAAAGTGGAAACACGGGATCTAAAAAGAAATCAGCTACCCCATTAATGGATGATGATTTTGGATTTGAAGATGATTTCGGATCAGGTGGAAATTTTTCAGATGAAGATGACAGCTTTGATGATGAGGAAGAAGATGACTACAATGATGACGCTTTCGATGACGAAGATGACAATGACGACGAAAGATAAGAGATAACAATACAATATAGGCCCCGGATTTTTGATCCGGGGCTTTTTTTATTGAAGAGAAGATGAAAGAATACGGAATATGTCACGTTTCAATTGTTAACATGTATTCACAATTCACTTGCATAGCAAATGGAGTGTTAAGGATAATGGGGCTATATTCCGGATAAGTTTTCCATGATTTTGCCTTTTCCCACTTTTACTTCCCAAAATCATTACTTTTGTTAAAAATAGATTAATGAAAAAATTAATTTTATTAAGCTTAATTGGTCTGGGAATTGTTTCCTGTACCACTCAGAAAAATACCCGGAAAATGACAGAGCTGCCAAAAGATTGGAAATACACTACAAATATCTACGAAGTAAACATAAGACAATATACCAAAGAAGGAACTTTCAAAGCTTTTGCCAAAGAGATGCCCCGTCTGAAAGCAATGGGTATAAAAACACTTTGGCTAATGCCTGTTACCCCAATTGCACAGCAGAATAAGAAAGGAAGTTTGGGTAGCCCTTATGCTGCAGCCGACTATACTTCAGTGAATCCGGAATTCGGAACACTTGAGGATTTTAAAGATATGGTGAATGAAGCCCACAGGTTAGGGTTTAAAATAATCATAGACTGGGTGGCTAACCATACGGGCTGGGATCATGTATGGACCCAAGCGCATCCTGAATTCTATTTAAAAGATCCTGACGGAAAATTTCATATAGCCTCCGGAATGGATGATATTATCGAACTGGATTACAAAAATCAGGAAATGCGTCTGGAGATGATCAAAGCTATGAAATTTTGGGTACAGGAAACAGATATTGACGGCTTCAGATGTGATCTTGCTTCCTGGGTAGAAGTAGATTTTTGGGAACAGGCCCGTCCTGAAGTTGAAAAAGTAAAACCGCTTTTTTGGCTGGGAGAATTTGATGAATTGGAAAGTCCCGAATATGGAAAAGTTTTTGATGCCAGCTATTCGTGGAAATGGATGCACAAGTCTGCCGATTATTACAAGAAAAATGAGCCACTTCAGGAACTGAAAGATTTATTGATTCAATATTCCAATATAGGAGACCAGTCTATGAGGGCGTGGTTTACCTCCAATCATGATGAAAACTCCTGGAACGGAACTGAATATGAAAAATATGGTGTTATTACAAAACCCATGGCCGTATTTTCAGCAACATGGAACGGGGTGCCATTGGTATACTCAGGTCAGGAACTTCCCAATATGAAAAGACTTGAATTTTTCGAAAAAGATGTGATCCAATGGACCAATACCTACCAGGTTGCAGACTTTTACAAAATATTATTGGATTTAAAAGCTTCCAATCCGGCTTTAAGAGGTGGTGATGCTAATGTGATCACGTATTTTCTGAATACAACAGCAAATGATAAAATTCTGGCCTATATAAGAAAAAATGGAAAGGATGAAGTGCTGGTAGTCCTGAATATGTCCAAAGAACCTGTACATTTTACTATTGAAGACGATCATTTATCAGGAACTTTCAAAAATGTTTTTGATAAAACAAAAAGAGATTTCAGTAATGGCAAAGATTTTATTTTCAAAATATCAGACTATGCTGTTTTTGAAAAATGAATCCTGAAACCATTAAAGCACTGGCTGAAATTGTGAAACCTTAATTATCAGTTTTCAAAGGTACTCCATTCCCCTCCGACGGAGGGGTGTCAAAATCTTTGATTTTGACGGGATGGTTTTACTCATCCATCATAAAAATAATCCGACTTACAACAATGAACAAACAGGAAATACTCAATAGAATCAATACAAAAATTACCGAAAAGATCAAGAATTTTGAAACCCTGATTGCAGAAACCCGGGCTTCCAATAATGATACAAAAAGTTCGATGGGGGATAAATATGAAACCGGACGTGAAATGCTTCAGCAGGAAATTAATAACCTTCAGAGACAGCTTAACGAGACATTAAATCAACAGGCTATCCTGCAGAAAATAACTTCTGATCCTTCTGAAAAAGTTCAGAATGGAGCTTTGGTGAAAACTGATAAAGGACTTTTTTATATTGCAGCTTCGATAGGGGAAATTATAGTTGAAAATCAAAAAATCATGACTGTTTCAGCAGAATCGCCACTGGTAAAAGCAATGTTTGGCAAGAAAACGGGAGATGTATTTGCAATCAATACGATGACTCAAACCATTGAAAATATCTGGTAAATAACTATGAAATTTAAATATATACTTTTCTTTACTTTCTTATGGTGTAGTATGACCCTGCAAGCACAAATCCGTGCTAATATCTCAGGGAAAAACTATGATCTGGAATCTGTAAATCTTAAAGTAGACGGCTTTATCATTACAATCGATGCTCAGGGGAAAATCAGCGATTTTCACAATCCTGATCTGAATGGCGAACTTACCTATTATGAAGACCCCTATTTTGACCAGTATAAATATGGCAAGCTTAAAAGCATAGGTGATGTCAAAATAGATTATTGGGATGATTTGAATAAAAGCAGTGCCAGATACGGCCAACTGAAAAACATAGGAGATATTGATGTGGAATATTGGGACGACTCGATTTTTAATAAAGAAAAATGGGGCAAAGTAAAGAAAATAGGAAACTTTACCATCGATTACTGGCCCAGCGATGTCATTGATAACAGCAGAATGGGAAAACTGAAATCAGTAGGAGATATCTCTGTCGATTATGGGATAAAAGATATCATTGATGAAAGTAAGTACAGGAAACTTATAAAATTCGGGCCGGTAAGCCTGGAATACTGGAATGATAAATTCATAGAGAAAAATAAATACGGTCAGTTAAAATCAATGAAAGGAAACAGTGCTGATGTCAGTGTTTTTATTCTGTAGTTACGTAAAATAATTATTTTCCAGATAACAGATACACAGTCCTTTAATAGAAATTGAGTATCTGACTTATAAAAAGCATTCATAAAAAGGGATGCTTTTTTTGATCATTTTTAGTAAATTTGAACCATAAAATTCCTTTCAAAATGCAAAACTACCTAGATCTTTTACAACATATCTTAGATAACGGAACAGATAAAACCGATAGAACAGGTACCGGAACAAGAAGTGTATTCGGCTATCAGCTAAGATATGACCTGTCAAAAGGTTTTCCTTTGGTGACTACTAAAAAGGTGCATTTGAAATCAATAATTTACGAATTACTTTGGTTTTTGAAAGGGGATACCAATGTGAAGTACCTTAACGATAACGGCGTGAGCATCTGGGATGAATGGGCCAATGAAAATGGTGACCTTGGGCCGGTGTATGGTGCACAGTGGAGAAGCTGGAATGGTGCTGACGGTAAAATTGTAGACCAGATCACAGAAGTGATTGATCAGATTAAAAAAAATCCGGATTCCAGAAGACTGATTGTCTCTGCATGGAATGTTGCAGAAATTCCTAATATGGCATTGGCTCCCTGCCATGCTTTATTCCAGTTTTATGTAGCGGATGGCAAATTATCCCTACAGCTGTACCAGAGAAGTGCTGACGTATTTCTTGGGGTCCCTTTCAATATTGCCAGCTATGCCCTTTTATTAATGATGGTGGCTCAGGTTTGTGATCTGGAAGTAGGAGATTATGTACACAGTTTCGGTGATGTTCACATATATAACAATCATTTCGAACAGGTAAACAGACAGCTTTCAAGAGAAACAAAACCTCTTCCGACTATGAAGCTAAACCCGGAAATCAAAGATATCTTCGATTTTGATTTTGAAGATTTTACCCTTGAAAATTATGACCCACATCCGGGAATCAAAGCTCCTGTAGCGATATAATGATATTTTCCCGTGTTTTTGTAGTTGCCCTGGCACTGATTCTCTTCAGCTGTGCTCAAAAAGAGAATAAAGAACAGGGATATGATATTCTTGTTGAAGACCTGAACTTTTCTAAAGATGTGGTCTTTGATTCTGTACAGGTACCTCATCATTTAAGAAGGATAGTAAGGGATATCTCTACTTTAAATACGTATCAAACAGAGGCTTTGGCAAAAGGTGCTACTGAAAATCCTAATTTTGAAAATGCAAAAAAACTGTATGATCTGGCCTCAGAAGGGGAATTACTAAGCCTTACCGACAATAGAAATAATGCAGTTGCCTTATATGCAGCAGTGGGGCTTTTAGAAATAAATCCTCAGTATGCTACAGCCATTTTTCAAAAATTTCTCAATAGAAAAGGGAAGGTTCATACTCAGAACGGATGCATCATCGGCTATGAATACCTTGCTGAACCTTTATATCAACACTATTCCAATACACTGAAACCTGAAGAGGTGAGATCAGATGCTGGTCTGCAAAAACTGGACAGTATGCTTTTGTTTGCTAAAAATTCCTCCGAGCCTATGCTCGTAATGGCATTCAGAAACAGGACCTATTCTGATCATCTGAAAAAGCAGATCGAAAAACTGGCATTCCAGGAGCATAGAGGTTCGGCAATTCTTTATCTCAGCAATTGGCATAAAAAAGAATACGCTCTGCAGCTAGAACAGGAATATCTTCATTTTCTTGCCAATGATACTATTCATGAAATTCAGAAGAGAAAATACCTCTATCACTTGATGTCATTTAATAATCCTGATCATAAAAAAGTAATTCTTGATTACATAAAAAAAGACAGTGCTTCAATAGATGACAGTGGAATCAGACATCAGCTGGAAAATAACGGAATCTACCCTACAGATTATTAACTATTTTCTGTTGTATCTTTAAAGAGGTACTCAATTCATTTTTTTGGAATCTTTAATCTCATTCTTAGATTTCCTTCATCTGTAATTAATAAATACAGGTATCGTTGTAACAAATTCCTCTTCCCATGAACTTATCATGCAGCGTCCGTAGGCTGCCCCAAAAGAAATTTGTAATTTTAAAGGAAATTACCTCTCATGAAATATTTAAAAGTAGATCTTGAAAAAACTGCTGATATAGAAGTACTGAAAAATGCATTACTTCAATTGAAGGGAGTGGCTTCCGTAGATATTATCGATGATGAAAATCCGGAAAGCGAACTGAAAAAAGCTTTTGCCAAAACAAAAGAACAGCTGAAAACAGGTGACTACGAAACTCTTGTTAATGATATTTTTGAAATAATAATAAAAAAATAATTCTAAAAATAATAATAAAATAGAAGAATGAAAAAGGCCATTTTATCCATTGCAATACTTGGGATTTTATTTTCCGCTAATGTATCGGCACAAACTGAGACTTCAGGAAGAGAAAAGGTGTACAGAGCCACTCATACTAAAGTAACGGAGCTTAAACATACCAAGCTGAAAGTAAACTTTGATTATCAGAAAGAACA
Organism: Chryseobacterium sp. YR221; assembly: GCF_900176315.1. Lineage (NCBI taxonomy): Bacteria > Pseudomonadati > Bacteroidota > Flavobacteriia > Flavobacteriales > Weeksellaceae > Chryseobacterium > Chryseobacterium sp. YR221. The sequence continues at coordinate 95,003 of NZ_FWXM01000002.1, read as the reverse complement.
GATGAACGGGGAAGAATGGCTGACCGCTTCACCCTATTTTTATCCTACCAATGAATTGACTCTGGATGCTAAGGGAATGCTGATTCATGAGGTTGCTCTCGAGACTAACGGAAAGAAATCTCCTTTGCAGTACCAATATAAAGATGAAACACTAAAGGTTACCCTTGATAAAACGTATCAGAAGAATCAGGATTATACCATTTATATCAAATATACAGCCCGTCCGAATGAGGTAAAACAAAAAGGAAGCATGGCGATTAATGATGCAAAAGGACTTTACTTCATTAATGCCCAGGGTACGGAGCCTGATATGCCTACCCAGATTTGGACACAGGGTGAAACCGAATCATCTTCTGCATGGTTCCCCACAATTGATAAACCCAATCAAAAGACGACTCAGGAAATCTATATGACGGTTCCTGACAAATATGTAACCCTTTCAAATGGTATTCTAAAAGATTCTCAGAAAGAATCCAATAACCTGAGAACTGACCATTGGGTAATGGATAAAAGACATTCTACCTACCTTTTCTTTATGGGAGTAGGAGAATATGCCGTAGTGAAAGACAAATGGAAAAATATTGCGGTTGATTATTATATCGAGAAAGAATATGAACCTTATGTAAAACAGATCTACGGAAACACTCCTGAAATGATCGAGTTTTTCTCCAAAAAAATGAACTATGATTATCCATGGGCAAAATATGCACAGATTTCCGGAAGAAAATATGTAAGTGGGGCTATGGAGAATACTACGGCGACCCTTCACGGAAGTGATATTCTTCAAAAACCGGGGCAGCTGATTGATGAAAATAAATGGGAAGATACTATTGCCCACGAATTATTCCATCATTGGTTTGGTGATCTTGTGACCGCAGAAAGCTGGAGCAACCTTACCGTGAATGAATCCTTTGCCAATTATTCCGAATATCTTTGGAATGAATATAAGTATGGGAAAGATCAGGCAGATTACCACCAGATGAAGGATGTGAATATGTACATTCATAACCCTGCAGATTTTAAGAAAAACCTGGTAAGATTCAATTATGAATCCCGTGAAGATGTTTTTGATCTGGTAACCTATCAGAAAGGAGGTGGAATCCTTCATATGCTAAGAAATTATCTGGGAGATGATGCTTTTTTTGCCGGTATGAATGATTATCTGAAAACCAATGAATATCAAAACGCTGAAGCTCATCAGTTGAGACTTTCTTTTGAAAAAGTTTCAGGAAAAGATCTGAACTGGTTCTTTAACCAATGGTATTTTGGAAGTGGAAATCCAAAATTGAATTATTCATTTACTTTTGAACCTGTAAAAAAACAGATTGCTGTAACAGTTAATCAGACGCAGGATCAATTATTCGAGTTTCCTTTAGCTATTGATGTATATGATAATGGCAAACCTAAAAGATATAATGTTTGGGTGAATGCTGAAACCAAGAATACTTTTAATTTTGATGTATCCAAAACACCGGATCTTGTCAATATCAATGCAGACGGAATATTGCTAGCTGATATCACGGATACCAAAACACCGGAGCAGAACCTGCTACAGTTTACCAATTCTAAAGAATTTAAAAGCAGATATAAAGCTCTAACTGGAATTAAAGACCAGGCAGGGAAAAGTCCTGCTGCTATAAAATTATTGGCGGCTGCCTTAAAAGATCCATTCTTTAGAATAAGAATTAAAGCGTTGGAATTAATGGATCTTACCAATTCCGATCAGATGAAAGCATTGGGAACAGAAGTTGAGAAAATAGCTTCGAATGATCCTAAAACATTAGCTCAGGCTGCAGCTATTGGTGCTTTGGCGAAAACAAAAGATAAGAAATACCTTCCGATATTTGAAAAAGGAGTGAATGCAGTTTCCAATGCGGTTAAAGGAAATTCTTTAAGTGCTGTTCTTACCATTGATCCGTCACGGGCGAATGCCTTAGCTGATAAAATTGAACTGGATGGAGCTTCAGATGAATTGCTTGCTCTTTTACTTCCGGTTATTGTGAAGAATAAAATAAGTTCTCAAATGGAACATATTGCTCCACTTGCTGCATTTTACCCGTTTGTTAAATTCCAGAATCCGGAATTGGGGAAAACTGCAGAAGAAGGATATAACTGGATTATGAGTTCTGACAATCTAAAAGCAGTGGAAAATATCACGAAAATGTTGGATTATGCAAAAAGTGATATGGGAAATAACCCACAGGCTAAGATGATGATTGTTCAAATGCTGAAAGACGGACTAAGCAAAAAAATGGAATTGCTGAAACAAAATCCACAGAAATCGGCAAGTATCAATAAACAGATTGATGCCCTGAATAAAGCTATTGAAAATTTCAGATAGGTTCCTCAGATCTGATTAAAAATAAAAAAGCAGTATTACAATTTTGTGATGCTGCTTTTTTTGTGATTGATAGCCAGAAATAAAAAGTTAAATTATGAACAAATAGTTAAAAAGTCATGATATATTGACCGGTTATTCAGACTACATTTTCTAAATTCGTATAAAAATTAGAATAAAATGACTTTTGGAATTGAGGCGGCGAGCTATTATGTACCTGGTTTGTATTTGGAAATTAAGGATTTAGCTGAAAAAAGAGGGATTGAACCTGCAAAACTGGAGAAAGGATTGGGACTGCATAAAATGGGGCTTCCCGATGTTCACGAAGATGCAGCAACATTTGCAGCAGAAGCATTATTACAACTTATTAAAGATTATACAATTGATCCCAGAGAGATTTCAAGAGTCTACTTAGGAACAGAAAGTGCCCTGGATGCTGCAAAACCTACTGCGTCATATGCTGTACAGATGGTAGAAAAAGTGTTGGAGGAAGAATTCGGAACAAGAGCTTTTAAACATTGTGATGTTGTAGATATGACCTTTGCATGTGTGGGAGGGGTGGATGCCCTGCATAATGCTCTTGATTTTGTAAGGGTAAATCCAGATAAAAAGACTGTGGTTATTGCCAGCGATTATGCAAAATATGAATTGGCTTCTTCAGGAGAATATACACAGGGAGGCGGAGCTGTTGCTCTACTGATCTCTTCTAAGCCAGATCTCCTTGAAATAGAAAATCATTGGGGCGTAGCATCAGAAAGTGTTTTTGACTTTTTTAAACCAAGGAGACAGTATAAAAAGGAAGATTTACATAATGCACCTGAAATGTACCCGGATACCATTGAAATATTCACGGATGAACCTGTTTTTGATGGTCAGTATTCCAATCAGTGTTATCAGGACAGAATAAGAGAAGCCTATCAGCATTATAAAGACGTTACGGGACAGGAAAAACCTTATGAAAACTGGAAATATATTATTTTCCATCTTCCTTACGCTTTTCATGGGAAAAGAGTATTTACAGAAATCTACAGTCTTGAAAACGAACTTGATTATACCAGTCCTGAGGAGCAAAAAGCAGTGGCAAAATCTGAAAGTTATCTGAATCTAATCAGTGACAAAATAGAGAAAACACAGCGGGCTTCTTCCGAAATCGGGAATATGTATACCGCTTCTATTTTCATGGCATTTCTTTCTGCTTTACAGACTTCCTTTGATGATCATGAAGAATTATCAGGAACAGAAATCGGTTTCTTCGGTTACGGAAGCGGTTCAAAATCAAAAGTTTTTGCTGGTAAAGTTTCTGAAAACTGGAAACAAGTGGTGGAAAAATGGAATGTATTCGAAAATCTGAACAATAGAATTCCTATTGATTTTGAAACTTACGAGAAATTGCATAGAAAACAGGTAGATCAATCTATAAACCCTGATTATAAAGGATTTGGGCTTACCTCAATCGAATCTGAAAATCCTGTTCTTATAGGAGCAAGATACTATACCTATCAGAGTTAAAATTTTGGAATAAAGAATAAAGAATAAAGAATAAAGAATAAAGAATAAAGAATAAAGAAGAGCTATAAATATCTGTTCTTTCTAACTTCATTCAAGGGTATGTTCCAGTTCTCAGGAAAAACACCTTATTGTAAACTCAACGTATTTTAATATTATATAAAGCATTCCAATCGATTGGAATGCTTTGCTTTTTTATAAGCTTTTAGCAATTCTTTTTATCTGTTTTTGACTGTTTTGTTGATTTTAATAAGGATCTGTTGCAATTATTTTTTGGATTTTTTATACTTAAACCATTATTTTACATTAATTTTTTTTGTTCCTTTTTATAATTAAGTGTAAGCTAACAATATTTTTAATGGTT